>NZ_FQUS01000018.1 GCF_900129315.1 Fodinibius roseus | reverse complement strand
TGAAATTTTTGAACGCTTATAATATTTGTTATTCATTGCATAGCAATATGTTACAAACTTTTATAACATGCTATGCTTCATAAGACCCTTATTAATTATTGGTATTTAACCACAACATCTTTGAATGTGTGATAAGGCCCCTGTTGGCCCAACAAAAAACGGGTTTTTCAATATTCTCAATACGTACAAACCGGTTAACACAATATACTTACCAGATATTTTATCATGGATAAAAAGCTATATACCCTTATAGGAATCGGTCTTTTATTACTAATGGTGACATCACCGGTAACAGCCCAGCTCAATAATGCCGGTGATATTATCCAGGCCGCAGCAACCGAGGAAGGCAGACAAGATGCGAACACCCTGCTGAAGGCTTACTTTGATCCCGTCGGAAGCGGCTTCGGATCCGACCTCAACACCGGCTGGTTTAATACGGCAAAGTCCCATAGCGTGCTCGGCTTTGATCTGACAGTAAGTGCCAGTGTGGCCCGTGTACCCGGCGCCGACCGCTCATTCAACGTACAGGAACTGAATTTAAAGGAACTGGAATATATCGAAGAGGAATCAACCTCGCCTGTTACGCCCACTGCCTTTGGTGGGGACGAATCAAATACCACCCTGGGCGCCTATTTTTCGTATACCAACCCACAAACAGGTGAACAGCAGCAGGAAAGGGTGGATTTTGAAATGCCCGGGGGTACTGACGTTCCCTATGTGCCTGCGCCCATGGTACAGGCAAGTGTGGGCTTTGTCAAGGGCACCGATGTGACGGTTCGCTATGTTCCTCCCCTTGACCTTCCCAATGATATAAAACTGGACCTCTGGGGGATTGGACTCAAGCATGATATCACCCAGTGGCTGCCCGGCGGCAAGCTTATCCCCGTCAATATTTCGCTGCAGGCAGGCTATACCAAACTAAACTCCTCCATTGCTTTTGATGTTGATCCGGAGCAGGGCAGTGATGTGGAGAACAACTATGATCCCTCAACCTGGGAAGGGCAAAAAGCAGCCATGCGTTCTAACGCCTTTACCATTAACGCCCTGGTCGGTAAAACTCTGCCTTTTATTTCCTTTTATGGAGGTATTGGGTATGAAACCTCAAGCCTGACCATCGATACTCCCGGTTCGTATCCCGTGACCGTTCCAAATGAAGATTTTCCGGACCAATCCAATCAACCAAAAAAAATCGAGAAGATCGACAATCCCATTGACATTTCCTACGACGACAACAACTCTTTCCGGGGCTTAGTCGGAACAAGAATAAAGTTGGCCATTTTTAATATCACCGCTTCCTACACTCTCTCGAAGTATCCCGTGGGACAAGTGGGCGTGGGATTCAGCTTCAGGTAATTATATTTTAGTGTGCTTCGAGCCAGTTATCGGCCAGTCCCATCTCCACATCGAGAGGGACCGCCAGTTCGTAGGCCGATTCCATCAGTTCTTTTAGCTTTGGGGGGACTTCCGCCGCCTCCTCATCGGGCACAGAAAAAATCAGCTCGTCGTGAACCTGCAGCAGCATCCGGGTGGCAAGCTCTTGCTCTTCGATAAATTCCTGGATGTTTATCATGGCCAGCTTGATGATATCCGCAGCAGTACCCTGTATCGGCATATTGATAGCCGTTCGCTCGGCAAAAGCCCGCACATTCCAGTTACCCGCAGTAATCCGGGGAATATAGCGCCGGCGTCCCAGCAGCGTTTTGACATAGCCGTTTTCGCGGGCAAAGGCTTTGGTCTCGTTGATATAATCCAATATACCCGGAAAGCGCTCGAAGTACTGATCAATCATCTCTTTCCCCTCGCTGTTGGTGATTCCCAGCCGGTTAGCGAGCCCATACGCGCTAACCCCATACGGGATACCAAAATTAACTTCCTTCGCCTTACGTCGTTGATTTGGCGTCACATCGTCAATAGAATCCAAATCAAAAATCTCTTTGGCCGTCCGGGAATGTATATCCTCTCCATTTTTAAAGGCCCTGATCATATTTTCATCCTCCGCTATGGAAGCAATGACACGCAGTTCCACCTGCGAATAATCAGCCGAAAGCAGCTGATGTCCCTCCTCCGCAATAAAAGCCTTCCGTATTTCGCGTCCCCGTTCCGTTCGTATGGGAATATTCTGCAGGTTGGGATTGGATGATGACAGACGACCCGTCGCAGCGATACTCTGATTGTAATCGGTGTGAATACGTCCCGTTTCCTCATTAATCAGCTTCGGCAAGGCATCCACATAGGTCGACTTCAATTTGCTGAGCGCCCGGTATTCCAGGATGAGATCCGGCATTTCGTATTCTGTTGCCAATTTTTTCAGCACCGACTCGGCCGTGGAGTATTGCCCGGTCTTGGTCTTTTTGCCCGCCGGAAGCCCCATGTTGTCAAATAATACCTCTCCCAGTTGTTTGGGTGAGTTAATGTTGAATTCCATGCCGGCCTTTTCATAAATCTTCTGCTCAAGGGTAATCAGATCGGCGCGGAGCGTCTCGGAGAATTCCTCAAGCAGCTCTTGATCCACCAGCACCCCCTGCATTTCCATTTTGGCCAACACCTCCATCAGCGGAAATTCCAGGGACCGTGCAATTTCAGACAATTCATCCTCTTCCAGAATGTCACTCAGCACTTCATACAGCCGAAGCGTAATATCCGCATCCTCGCAGGCATAAACGGCAACCTCTTCGGCAGGAATCTCATCCATTGTTTTCTTATTCCGTCCCGATCCGATCAGCTGTTCTATGGGAATAGGTTCGTACTGCAGGTAGGTTTTGGCCAACGCATCCATCTTTAACTTCTGGTCGGCATCAATCAGGTAGCCGGCAATCATGGTATCGAAAGCCGGTCCCTTCGGCTCCAGCCCGGCACGGCGAAGCATCATATAATCGAATTTGTAATTATGGGCGATCTTCAGTGTGTCCTCGTTGGTAAACAAGGGCTCAAGAATGACCAGTGCTTCTTCCTGCGGGATCCCCTCCTCCACGTTCAACGGTATATAATACGCTACCCCGGCCGTAGCAGAGAGCGAAATTCCCACCAGCTTGTGTACCATGGGATCCACCCCGTCGGTCTCGGTATCAAAACAGAGCTGCCGGGATCCCTGCAGCCTTGCAACCAGCTCTTTAAGAGACGTGAGGTCGTTAACCAGGTCGTAACTGACAATATCCTCATCGAATGACTGCAGCCCGCTCTCCCCTTCTTCGGTCTCATTCTCGCCAAAAAGATCAGTCTGGTTTTTATTTGATTTTCGGGACTTGTTACGGGAGGAACGACTGATTTCTTCGCCAAGATATTTTTTGGTCAGCGTGCGAAACTCCATCCTTTTAAAAAATTTACCTAATGTTTTCTCATCAGCGCCTTCCCAGTCGAGGTCTTCCCACTTTACCGTATCCGGTACGTCGGTCTTAATCGTTACCATTTCCTTTGCATGGAGTGCTTCCTCTTCATATTCCTGTAGGCCTTCGCGATGCCGTTTGGAAGACATATTCGGAGCATCCTCGATAGCTGCTTCCAGGCTCCCGTATTTATTGATCAGCCTGGGCGCTCCCTTCTTGCCGATGCCTTTGACGCCTGGAATATTATCCGATGTATCGCCCAGGATAGCTAACACATCCACCACTTTTTCCGGGTAGACACCAAAATAATCCTTGACCTCCTCCCGCCCGATAAGGTTAAAGCCGCCGTTTTTATTATCGGGTTTATACATCATGATATGATCGTGTACCAGCTGCATGAAATCTTTGTCCGGCGTCACCATATACACATCTACGTCTTCAGCGTTGGCATCGCTGGCAATGGTACCGATAAGATCGTCGGCCTCGTAGCGATCCTGCTCGATATTCGGGATACCATATCCTTCGATCATCTCTTTGATCAGGGGAATGCCGATTTTCAGCTCTTCGGGCTGCGGGGGACGGTTGGCCTTGTAATCATCATCTATTTCGTGTCGAAAAGTCGGCACGTTTGTATCCCAGGCAACGGCAATATGAGAGGGTTTATGCTCCTTAAGCAACTTTTCCAGCGTATTGGCAAATCCTAAAACAGGACCGGTCGGTATTCCTTCGGAATTTTTTAAATTGCTGCGTATAAAGGCAAAATGAGAGCGGTAAGCCAGGGCCATACCGTCCAGTAAAAAAAGAGTGCTTTTAGACATCTGGTTGAATCGTTAACTTCTGTTTCAAAATTAAATGCAAATATACAAATCTCTAACAGGCGAGCCTACCCCTGCAGAGGAAATAAACCGTAATAATAAAAAAGGTAAAACTTTTTGATATCGTTTACGAATAAGGGCTATAACAACGTGATAACATATTTTTTACATGTTCTTAAAAAACGAAGCACAAACTGCATTTCAAAATACTAAATCGGTTTACAAGGAATATATATCCGGCATGACGCGGGAGCGTATGGGTAAAGATTTCTACAAGGATACCGATAGGCTCAAGCAGCTGTATGAAGAAGCCATACTGGAAGGCGCCGAACAGAGGAATCCTGAGGATATTCCCGGTCACCTGAAATTCCTGCGACTTTTCTCTGCCCTGACGGAGCGGCTCAACCCCACACGCCGGCTGTTATTCGGCTTATCTGTTATCGCCTTTGTCTCCCATTATTTATTTGGAGTTCTTCAACTTACCGGCTTCATTCTTTTCTATGAGCTTCTGCTGCCTTTTGCCTTCGGATCGATGCTCATCCTGCTCCTGGTGGAACTGCTTGAAAAATCAGACGTCAAGCGTGAAATAGATCTGGCCCGGGATATTCAGCTGAGTCTGCTGCCGGGCACTGAATTCCAGAGTACATCGCTTGAAATATTCTCTTTTGCCACGACCGCCAAGGAGGTGGGCGGCGATTATGTGGATATTATTGAAACCGAATCCGGGATCTACGTCATTATCGCGGATGTCTCCGGGAAAGGACTGTCGGCGGCCCTCTACATGGTCCGCATGCAGGCCCTGGTTCACCTCATTATTGAAAAAAATCAGCCTTCTCCCAAGCAGCTATTCCTGGAACTTAACGACTACGTTAAATCCGGGATTGCGGATAAAACGTTTGTGACGGCCTGCGCGGCTTTTTTCCCGGCACAAGAAGACTTTTTTACGTTTGCACGAGCCGGACATAACGCCCCCATTCTCTTTAACAAGGAGCGGGATGTCACTTTTGACCTTCGATCCGACGGTTTTGCCCTGGGCATGACTTCTTCAGCTAATCTTAAACTTCATCTTCAGGAAAAGAAATTTCAATTCGGCTCCGGCGACAGTGTACTCTTCTATACCGACGGGCTGACCGAAGCCCGCAACGAGGTCGGGGAGGAATACGGGGCGGACCGCCTCGACGCCATTCTCAGTATTTACGGGTCCCTGCACGCAAAGACAATCGTTCGCAAAATTCAGTCTTCCCTCGAAAACTTTATCGGCCGGGAAAAGCCGGGGGATGACGTCACCTTTACCTGTGTGCACCGATCCGGCTGAAGGGCGGGCTGAGAGGCTGGAAAGTGTTGGAAGCTAGAAAAGGCAGGAGGTTCAAGGCCGGTTCGGTAATGAGAAAGATTTTACCTCCGGCTGTCCAGCCTTGAACCTCCAACTTCTGTCAGTGAAGGAGCTTTTGAGCCTCTTCCACAATGCGGTCGACGGTCAGTCCATATTTCTCAAATATTTCCTTGTATGGTGCTGAGGCCCCAAAATGATCTATTCCTATGGCCATTCCCTTATCACCTATCCACTCCTTCCAGCCGAAGGTTGCGGCGGCTTCAATGGACACGCGAACGGTTACCTCTTCCGGCAGAACGCTTTGCCTGTAGTTTTTATCCTGCTTACGAAAGAGTTCCCAGGAGGGCATGCTCACAACGCGGACATCCCTGCCCTGCTCCCGGAGCCTGGTTCTTGCCTGCATGGCCAAATGGACTTCCGAACCCGTGCCTATTAAAATGGCATCGGGGGTATCTTTTTCGGAATCAGCCAGGATATAAGCGCCTCTGGTAGTCAGGGAGGCCCGGTTTGCCTCCGTCCGCTCAAAGGTTGGAATACTCTGACGGGTAAGGGCCAAAAGCGCCGGACCATCGGTATAGCCGAGAGCAGCTTTCCAGGCCCAGGCCACTTCATTGGCATCGGCGGGGCGCAGCACGAGGGCATGGGGCATAGCCCGCAGGGAAGCTAAATGCTCGACCGGCTGATGGGTCGGCCCGTCGCCCCCGAGGCCAATACTGTCGTGCGTAAAGACAAAAACCGAGGGGATATGCGATAAGGCCGCAATGCGAATGGCCGGCCGACAGTAATCGGAAAAGATCAGGAATGTGCCCCCGAACGGGATAACGCCCCTGTGCAGGGCCATCCCGTTGAGTGCCGCTCCCATCGCATGCTCTCTAACGCCGAAGTGAATATTTCTGCCGGCATAGTTCGATGACCCGAAAATTCCAGCATCGTCCATCCAGGTTTTGTTGCTGCCGGTAAGATCGGCTGATCCACCAATCAGCTGGGGAATATTGGCAGCCAACTTTTGTATCACCTTTCCGGAGGAAGCACGCGTAGCCATTCCCTCCTCATCTGCCTCGAAGGCAGGAAGAAAGGAGTCGAAATCGGTTGGCAATTCCCGGTTCAGTGCCATTTCGAACTGTTTGCTCTCTTCCGTATGCTCCTGCCTGTATTGATTGAACAGCTCTTTCCACTGCCGGGTGCGGGTTGCTCCCTCCTCTTCAGCCTGACGGAAATGCTCCAATACCTTCTCCGGGATATGAAATTTGTCCTCATACTTCCAGCCGAGCCGGTCTTTGGTCTGTTGGATCTCCTCTTCACCGAGTGGCGAACCATGCGAAGCCGAACTGTCCTGCTTATTGGGACTGCCAAAACCAATGTGTGTGCGACACAAGATCAACGAAGGTTTATCGGTTACGGCCTGAGCTTCTGCAATCGCTTCTTCCACGGCCCTGCGATCATGGCCATCAATACTGATGGTATGCCACCGGTTCGCATTAAACCTTTGCTCCACATCTTCGGTAAAGGCCAGATCGGTGCTGCCGTCAATAGAGATCTCATTATCGTCATAGAGATAAATTAGCTTTCCCAGCTTCATGTGCCCGGCCATGGAGGCCGCTTCCTGAGAGATGCCTTCCATCAGGTCCCCGTCGCTGACGATGCCATAGGTATAATGATCCGTAACGGGATAGCCGTCCCTGTTAAATTTTGCAGCCATATGCGCTTCCGCCATCGCCATCCCCACACCGGTGGCAAAGCCCTGTCCCAGCGGACCCGTGGTCGTTTCGACGCCGGGGGTTAAATGCGCTTCCGGGTGACCCGGGGTCAGACTGTCGAGCTGACGCAGATTCTTTAACTCTTCGAGAGGCAGCTCATAGCCGGTGAGATGCAACAGGCTGTACAGAAGGATGGAACCGTGTCCGGCCGAGAGGATAAACCGGTCGCGGTCATACCACCCGGGATCAGCCGGATTGTGTTTCAGGAATTTTGTCCATAATACGTATGCAGCGTCCGCCATCCCCATGGGCATGCCCGGGTGTCCCGAGCCGGCCTGTTGAACGGCATCCATCGCCAGGGTTCGTATCGTATTCACACAAAGGTCATCAAGTGAATTGGAAGAGTGACTCATCAGTATAAGTACCGGAAGTATTTGGAGTTAGCATCAAATTTCAGAACGGAAAATAGCCAAAGGAAGGCTTACATAAAAGAAAAGAATAGTGACGGATACGGCTGCGTGTCAAGGGCATTAAAAAAGGCTCCGGATATCCGGAGCCTTTCCAAAAACACTGATAAAAGACCGGTTTCTGCTCTTAAATATTTTCACATTTGAGCTCAAATTCCATCTTGTGCTCTGCCGAGCTCTTGAATGATCCATAGGCGGCATTATCAAAAGCGTCGCAGGCATCGGCCCGCTGACCTAAACCCTGGTAAGCTGTACCCAGCGAGAAGTAGTTCTTGGCCTGGTCGGTACGACCGCCGTTGCCCAGCTCAATGGCCTGCTGGGCAGCCTCCGCGGCTTCCGCCCACTGTTGCCGGCCGTTATAGGCTTCCGACAGGCGGTAATAAGCCTCCTCGGAAGAAGAATCGTACTCTAACGCGCTATTCAACAAGCTGATCGCAGTCTCATAATCGTCATTTTCATTCGCTTGCGAGCCGCGATAAATCAGCTCGCTGGCGGCGGCCTCCTGGGCGCGGGACACAATCTGATTATCGTTGTTTTGCTCCCCTACCTCGATGGCTTTATCAAAATAGCCGAGGGCTTCATCCAGGCTGCTGCCTTCCATATTCTTCGTAACAATGCCTTTTTGATAATACGCTTTGGCATAATTGGCATTGCGCTCTATCACTTCATCGAGAGTCGCCAGAGCGGCCTCAAAGTCTTCCTGCTGGTATTGCAGCAGAGCCCGGTTGTACATCAGCTGGGTGATGACGCCCGGAACTTTTTCGGCGATCTGCTCATTGCCATACTCTTCGCTTATCTCCCCGGCTTCACGAAAAGCGCTAATCGTAGCCTCCAGGCTGCTGAGGGATTTGTCGTTTTGGAATGTGCGGTATTCCCTTAACGCCATCTGGTAGTAGGTCGTGGGGAGCTGTTTTTCGGCACGCTGGACAATATCCTGCCCCTCTTCTCCCAGCTCCTCACCCTGGGCTATAGCTTGGTTAAACATACTTACTGCCTGCTCATAATCTTCCGACTCGACAAGCTCCAGGGCTTTGTTATAGGTTTGAACGGCTTCACGTTTATCCTGGGCGTTGACATTCGTTACGCCCACAATAAACAGGGCCAATAACAGTGTTGCAAGACTATTTTTAAACAGCTTCATAATTCCTACGGGTTTGGTTGAATGTTAAAAGCAATTAATGTAATGAATAAAATTATGTATTTAAAAGTAAAACCTGTTCACAGCTTATTTATTGTATGAATTCGTAAGTCAAACTTATAAAATAGGTCTCCAGGCGCTTTATTCTTTATAATAAGTTTTAATATACTATGTTTCGAACCGATTAACGGAACTCTTTGCAAAACCGTTTTTATAGCCAATCTCTTCATTCTCGTGCATTCAATATCATCACATATGATTTATATACTGTGGTTTTGAATGCACTTAGGGTGATATTGGCTAAAATTCCCGGATCCCTCCCCCTCTAAGCCGTATTCCAACCGTAATTAAAGGATTGGGATCCTCTTTTCCATATTAATTCGCAAAGAGGTATGGTATATAAAAGGACCAATTTCGTGTTGAAAAATCCGGGCTAAAAGTTTGGTTTCAGGGTATGGCGCCGGTAAAAGTCACAAATAATCTGTACCGCTTCATCCGGTTCATCGGTCAGTTGAAAAAGAGTAACATCATGATCAGAGACGGTCCCGTTCTCAATCATGGTCGTCTTGATCCAGTCAACAAGTCCGCCCCAGTACTCCCTGCCGACTAATATAACAGGAAACGACTCTATTTTTCTTGTCTGGATAAGCGTCAACGCCTCGAAAAACTCGTCCAGTGTGCCGAACCCCCCGGGGAATACGATAAAGCCCTGGGCATATTTGACAAACATCACCTTTCGCGCAAAAAAATAATTAAAATTTATTTCATAATCAGTATCAACGTAGGCATTGACTCCCTGCTCGTGCGGCAAGGTTATGCCGAGGCCAACGGACTTTCCCTTTCCCTCCTGGGCTCCCTGGTTGGCCGCTTCCATAATGCCGGGTCCCCCCCCGGTGATAATCCCGAACCCCTGCTCGGTGATCTTTTTTGCGGTCTCCTTGGCCATCTTATAGTACGGGTTATCAGGCGTGGAGCGTGCTGAACCAAACATAGAAACACAGGGACCAATTTTAAATAATTTGTCATACCCCTCGGCAAATTCCCCAATTATCTTAAAAACACTCCATACGTCCTCGCTGTGAGACTGGTCAAAGCTTTCGGGTGCTATACGATTGCTGTTTTTTTCAAAACGATTGCTGTCTTCTTTATTCATAGACTTCTATTCATTTACTTAGATTTCTTAAACAGTTCCACCGAAAGGGTTACCCCGAAGGCAGCGTGCGCCATGACATCAGGCTTTAGGGACGGACGCATGCTTAGATTATCCGAAACATCAAACGATCGCATATGGGCAAAAACATAAGCATCCACGATATTAAGTCCATATGCCAACGCAATACCGATATAAACCATATCCCGGCGGTTGCGATAGGTATTGCGGATGGTTTTCAGCTGTTCCAAATTGGCGCTTTCGGGAATATAGTCGGGAGTGGGACCAAACCGCTGGTCATCGGACGTTTGATCATTCAAATTATAATAGGCAGCCCGGTAATCGTGATAACGCCTGGTAAGATCGATGCTATACCATGTCAGACCGCCCAAAAGCCCGTATACAATAGGCACCTTCCAGATCTGGTTATTGGTTACCTGTCCCCACCCGGGAATAATCATCGATTTGTACATCACACTGTTGGGACTGGGCAGCGACTCCCCGCCTTCTGCCGTATCCTGTCGGGCGTCTAAAGACCCGGGTACTTCAGGGGAAAGCGAATAGTGCGAGAGCGGCTGAAAGGATCGATCGATCCGTGATCGCAGTGTCTGTCCGTAGCTGTATATCGTACATCCAAAAAGAAAAAAAATCAGGCTAAGAAATATTCTCAAACAGTCCAAGCAGGCGGTCCAGCTCCTCATCCGAATAATATTCGATACGTATTTCGCCACCATTCTTTTTGGATTTAATTTTAACTTTGGTACTCAGTTTATTGCGCAACCTGTCGGATATCTCTTTAAGAAAAGCATTCTGTCGATCCTTCCCGGTACTGCTTTCGGAGGTGGCCTTCTCCTCCGTTAAGGCTTTCACCGCTTTTTCTGTCTGGCGAACCGAATATCCTTTTTTGATAATTTTCTTGTATATCGCCTCCTGATCGTCGGGATCCTCCACAGATATAAGAGCCCGGGCGTGCCCCATGGAAATTTTCTCATCCCGCAACCCCGCCTGGATGAACGGCGGAAGGTTGAGCAGGCGCAGCATATTAGCCACCGTCGAACGATTTTTTCCCACTCGGCGGGCCACTTCAGCCTGCGTGTATTCTGCTTCTTCAACCAGCCGCTGATAACCCAGCGCCACTTCGATAGGGTTCAAATCCTCGCGCTGAATATTCTCGATGAGGGCATATGAGATGATATCCTCATCGTTCACTTCCCGAATATATGCAGGAAGCTCTTCAATCCCGGCTCGTTTCGCAGCCCTGAGCCTCCGTTCTCCGCTGATTAACTCAAATCTCTTTTCTCCGATGTATCGTACGGTTATGGGCTGGATGAGCCCGTGATTTTCGATAGAACCGGCCAGCTCTTCAAGGCGCTCCTCGTCAAACTCCTTGCGCGGCTGATGCGGATTCGCCCGGATATTATCGACCGGAACATGCAATACAATATTCACACGCTGCTCCGGCTCTACATAGGTTCCGCTGCCGGCAATATCCTCTTTCCCGCTTTCGCCTTTACCTTCAGTTACACCTTGTCCTTCCTTATCCTTTTTATTTTCGTCTTCATACTCGGGAAAGAAAGCACTGAGACCGCGACCTAAAACTTTTTTTGATGCCATAACTTATCACTCCTTAACTGCTTGCAAAAACAGGACTGTCTTTAAAAAGTTCCTTATTGCGATGTATGATTTCACGGGCCAGACTCAGGTAATTTTTGGCTCCCCGGCTGGTCGAATCATATAACAAGGCAGGTTTACCAAAACTCGGTGCTTCCGCCAGCCGTATATTTCGGGCAATAACGGCCTCAAAAACCCGGTCCTCAAAATACTTGCGAACCTCCTCGGCGACCTGGTCGGAAAGCCGCGTTCGCGTATCAAACATCGTCAACAGCACTCCTTCGATCTCCAGGTCGGTATTCAGGTGCTGCCGAACAATCTTGATGGTATTCAACAGCTGTCCCAGCCCCTCGAGGGCAAAGTACTCGCACTGTACCGGGATGATAACCGAATCTGAGGCTGTCAACGCATTGATGGTAAGCAATCCGAGCGAAGGGGGGCAATCGATAATCACGAAGTCGTATTGATCTGCCAGATCCCCTATGGCTTTCTCCAGGATACGTTCCCGCTCCTCGCGATCGATCATCTCTATTTCGGCCCCGACGAGGTTGATATGCGAAGGTATAATCTCTAAAAAGGGCAATTCGGTTTCCCGCACGGCATCCGTAGCATCTACGCCGCCTACCAGCACTTCATAGATTGAATTGGTAACTGTTTTTGCTTCGATACCCAACCCACTGGTCGTATTGCTTTGTGGATCAATATCAATAACAAGGGTGGTATGCTCAATCGCTGCAAGACTGGCGGCAAGATTGATAGCCGTTGTCGTCTTACCAACCCCCCCTTTTTGATTCGCAATAGAAATAACTTTACCCATGTAATCTGATTAAACCTGTTACAACGATTATCTAACTAATGTTTCAAAAATATAATGGGATGTCTTATGGTAAACAAAAATACTTATTAACAAGTTATTAACCAATTCCGACAGCCTGTCTATCAATATGCACAGCAGTATTTTATAACCTGTCAGTTAACAAATTATTTTATATCATCATTTATTCTGGCTGGCTGGACCTGCTTGAATGACATATTGCACGGCTATGGGTCTTAAATCATCTGTCAGGCGGCCTGTTATTGCCCTTCCTCGCCCTCACCTATGGGTACTACCCGCATACCGGCTGCCGGGTTGAATACCGATGAGCCGGTATGGCGAGGCCTTCAACTCCTGAAAAAGCTGTTTGTCTTAGCCGGGTTATGACATAGACCTGCCGCCCCGGATATTGCACCGGGAACTCCCGTTTAAACCGTACGCTCGAGGGACGTATAATCAAGATTAAAGGCCTCGGCCACAGGTTCATACACAATATCCCCACCGGCGATATTAAGTCCCTTTTGCAGTTCAGGGTCATCTTTAATGGCCTGTTCCCACCCTTTGTTGGCAATATCCACCGCATATGGCAACGTCACGTTGGTCAGTCCCAATGTAGAGGTGTACGGCACGGCCCCCGGCATATTTGCCACACAGTAATGGACAATGCCATCGACCTGATAGACAGGGTCGTCGTGTGTAGTTGGGGTCGACGTTTCAAAACACCCCCCCTGGTCTATCGCCACATCCACCAACACCGTGCCCTTTTGCATCGAGGGTAGCATCTCTCTGGTAATAAGATGAGGTGCTTTGGCGCCCGGATTGAGCACAGCACCGATAATCATATCCATCTGCGGGAGCATCCGCTGGATATTTACTCTTGAGGAAAACATCGTGTCTATATTTTTAGGCATCCAGTCGTCAAGCTGTCGCAGGCGAGCGATGTTTATATCCATAATCGTTACATTTGCTCCCATACCCGCTGCAATTTTAGCCGCATTCACGCCCACAACACCCCCGCCCAATACCATCACGTTAGCGGGTTTAACCCCCGGGATGCCACCCAGCAGGATCCCGCGTCCCCCTTGCGGCTTCTCCAGGTACTTAGCCCCCTCCTGGGAAGCCATGCGTCCCGCTACCTCACTCATCGGTATCAGCAGCGGAAGCGATCGATCCTCCTTTTCAACCGTCTCGTAGGCAATCGCAATACTCTTTGATTCAATCACAGCCTCGGTCAGGGACTCACTGGCCGCAAAGTGGAAATACGTAAAGATAATCTGTCCCCCTCTCATCCGGGGATATTCGACTTCAAGCGGTTCTTTAACCTTCATGATCATCTCAGCTTCTGCCCAGAGCTCCTCCACCTCTTCAAGAACCGTAGCCCCGGCCGCTTCATATTGCTCATCAGGAAATCCGCTCCCTTCCCCGGCGCCTTCTTCGACCAGGATACGGTGTCCGTTTTCTTTTAGCTTTGTGACCCCGCCGGGCAATAACGCCACCCGGTTCTCATGTGTTTTAATTTCCTTGGGTACACCGATGATCATAGATACAGGTTTTAAGTTAATAAGAAATTACGCGAAAGGGCCTCAGGATCCTGTTGTATCCGCATTGTCTGTGGTCATGTGACTCCAAAGCGAAGCAAAAGCATAATACCAATGCCATCGCATATTCCCCGCCCGATCTATCCGGAACCGGGAACGCTTGCGGGATTACATATAATATAACCCTTTGAATGAAATCCGTGCCAAAGGTAGGTATTTTTTGGGAAAAATTTAATGCCCCGGACGATAATAAAAGAGAAAGGTGTACACTCACCTACGAAAGTTCGTTATATTTTCGGAGTCCGGCTTTCGTGATTGTGATATGACCGTAGAGAAAGGGACCTCCGATCGTTTCAATAGTAATAAAACCGAGCTCCTGCAGATATTCCAGCACGTTCTTTATTTCCGTGCGATCTAACCGGATATTATCATTTAATTTTCGCACTGAAATCTTGTGAGAGGTATCGCCGCCGGACAAATCTCCTATTTTTTGTAAAAAATGGTGATACTTTTTGCTGAACTTGCTGCCAATCATCATATGCCGGTCGTTATTTTTCTATCGGAAGGATTTGCAAAACAAGGGCTTTTTGCTCAGGTTCGGGGCCAGAGGAATTTCAGGACCACAGCACATTGAGCATAGGTGAGGATTTTGACATCCCGATTTCGAAGAGATAGGGCAATAAAACCATTTTGCAAAGCCTTCTATTGGTTGAACGTTAACAGGTCTGTAAAACAACGAATCACTATCAACAAAAAGTTATCTGAATATTATCAAATTGTTACGATCGGATGATCTTAAAGAGTATGATCTCAAATCTCGTACCGGGAACGTTGGGATAATGGTATCTTATCGCTTTCAACTACCCTCAATTTCTCGTATTCTTCCCACATATTTTTAATACCAACAAGCTACTTTATGATTTCAAAAGAGATCCTCAAGAAAGTTCGCAAGATAGAGATCCGGACCAAAGGGATGGTCAATAACATATTTGGGGGGGAATACCAGTCCACGTTTAAGGGACGCGGTATGGAATTTTCGGAAGTACGGCAATATACCTACGGCGACGATATCCGGCAGATCGACTGGAATGTGACGGCGCGGACCGGCGATCCTTTTATCAAACAGTTTGAGGAGGAACGGGAGCAAACGCTTATGCTGTGTGTGGACATTTCCCCCAGCGGGGTGTTTGGAAGCCGGGATCAAAGCAAGATGGACCTTTCTATTGAGATCTGTGCCGTCCTCGCCTTCAGCGCCATCCAAAACGGCGATAAAGTGGGATTAATCCTTTTTACCGACGAAATCGAAAAAGTTATTCCTCCCAAAAAGGGGCGGCTGCACGTATTGCGACTCATTCGCGAACTGCTGACTACCGAGCCGAAGGGAACGGGAACCGATATCAGCGAAGCCCTCTCTTATGTCAACCGGCTGCTGAACCGGCGGGCCATCGTTATCCTGGCCAGCGACTTCCAGGATGACCGGTATCACCGACAGCTCAAAATCACCAATCGGAAGCATGACCTGGTAAATATTTTTATCAACGACAGGCTGGAGGATGAACTCCCGGACCTGGGACTGGTGCCCCTGAAAGATGCTGAAACCGGCCGGGAAGTGCTGGTGGATACCTCCAGCGAAAAAGTGCGGAAAGCATACCGCAAAAAACGGCTGCGCCATAAACAGGCACTGCATGATCAGCTTATGCGGCTTAAAATCGACATGATAGAAGTGCAGACCAACGAGTCGTACGTCCGCCCGCTTATCTCATTTTTTCACCGGCGAATGCACCGGTATTAAGGAAGCCGGGTATGGTAGTATCAGGCATGCTGAGTGTAATCATGGATTCGCCTGTATCTCCCTCCTTGCGGGCATCCAGCTGGCGGTCGTAGGCTTCTCTTACTTCGTTGAAATCCGCCATCAGCTTTTCGGGAATAGATTCCGAGGAAGGCAAATCCATCGTCAGGGGATTAACAGGCCTGTTGTTCCGCTTGATTTCGTAATGCAGGTGCGGCCCGGTAGAACGCCCGGTAGTCCCCACATAGCCGATCACCTGTCCCTGTTCCACATGCGTGCCTGCCCGGATTCCCCCTGCAAACCCTTTGAGATGCAAATAAGCCGTCCGATAGGTTCTGTTGTGCTTTACCTGCACGATATTGCCGCTGGCCCCGCGATACCGCGCCTCCGTTACCACCCCGTCGCCGGTAGAGAGTACCGGAGTTCCGTAAGGGGCTGCATAGTCAACCCCGTTGTGCGGCCGGCGCCGGTTCAGGATCGGATGCATCCTGTTCCTTGAAAACGGGGAACTGATGCGATGATCATACTCGAAAGGGGCTTTAAGCAACGCTCGCTGAACACTCTCCCCCTCCTCGGTAAAAAAGCCTTCGGTCTCACCCTGTGAGAAATAATAGGCCCGGAACAGCTTGCCCCGGTGCTCGAGCTGAGCTGCCAGCACATCCCCGACCCCGTAAAATTCATCATCGACATAGCGGTTTTCGTAAAGCGTTTTGAAGCTGTCGCCACTGCGAAGACTGAAAAAGTCGACTTGCCAGGCAAATATCTTGGAAAGCTTTTGAGCCAGTAGCGGGCTGCCGCCGTTTGTGCTTATGGTTTGATAAAGCGAGTTATCAATCGTCCCGGAGGTCACCGTCGTTTCGGTATAGAGCGGGCGGACTGCCTGATAGACTTCCAGGGAATCCTGCTGCCAGTCAAAAACCACATATTCCATATCATTTTTCTGCCATACGATACGGTCGGGAGAGGAAGCCGTATCCGACCCGGAATAAATGTGGTACCGCTGACCGGGACGCATCGATTGTAAGTCGACCACTTTTTCCGCTTTATTACTTACGGAAAAAATCTGGCGGGGACTGAAGTCAAGCTTATCCAGGATAAGATACAGACTTTCATTCCGTTTAATCGTTCGCTCTTCCACTTCAACATTATTAATCCTGAAGCCAAAAGCATCAAGCTCAGGAGGTTCATTAGTATTAGTATTAGAAGTATCTTTATTAACAGTATCTTTTTGGGAAGTGGATGCCTTGGCGAGAGGAGGAGTGTCCGATGATTGACCTGTGCAGCCGCAGAGGATAAAACCGGCAAGTATCCCTGAAAGTAGTATTCGCATTTATACTTTTTTGGGTTTAGGTTATTTGTAGGTAAACATACTATTTTCTTTGTTTTTATGCACATCCAAAATTTCATTATTTTCAGTTCACCATTTGATATTAATTTTTTCCGATGGAGAGATTTTTTCTATTTTGAGCGCCAATGTTTTAAAAGGAATAACAATAAAAAGCTTACGGCTCTGTTTTAAACTACTAATCATTCAATAAGCGGCAGCAGTGATCAATACCCATATATCCAAGATTATTCTCCTTCTGGTGCTTTGGCTGAGCGTGGGCTTTACTCAAAACAGCCGGGCCCAGACGGTCCGGGAGTATGCGCCGGCGGATACCCTGGAGGTAGGTGATACCTTTGATCTTTCGATCACGCTCAACCGTGACCGGGAATATGATGATATCATATTTCCGGACTCCAGCAGCTTGCCTTCCGACAATTTTGAAGTTCGTTCGCGATCGCAATTCAAGGTTTCTTCCTACAAAGACAGCGTTCACTACCAGCTGCAGTTTTTTGGCACGGCCGACACCACGCTTCCCGAGCTGCCCGTACTGCTGGTGCAGGATGAAGACACCACTACGCTTTATACCAACCCTGTCCCCATCCATTTTCGCAGTGTGCTGGCCCGGGATGATGAGTCCTTTCGTCCCCTCAAACCGATCTACGACTTTGCATTGGCCTGGTGGCCCTATATTCTGGCATTTATCCTGCTATGCGTGGCGGCCTACTTCCTGCAGCGCTATTTTACCAAAAAAGGGGACCAGCCTGCCCCGGAACCCGCAACGTTCACCCCGGTCCCCTTTGAAAATCCGCTCAGAATCCTGCAGCATGATATCGGCCGGCTTGAAGATGCCGAACTGACGACACATGAGGACTTCAAGGAGTTCTATATCGACCTGGGGGATGCCATTCGCCGTTATTTTGAAGATCTGCATCATATTCCTGCGCTGGAATCTACGAGCCGTGAAATCCTGCAGGCCCTCAGGGCTCGTTCCATTGACAGCGATTTGATTGATGAGACACGCACGGTTTTACAGGAGGCCGACATGGTGAAATTTGCTAAATTTACGCCAACGACCGAGCAGGCAGAACGGGCTCTCCGCAAAGCCCAGGACTTCGTGCAGCGGGCCAAAGAAATTGACGGTCCCCGCGTGGAGCACCTGCGGCGCGAGCATCAGTCCAGGATGGAAGCAGAACGGGAACGTTTTGAGCAGAAGCAAAACAGGGCGGAGGTGAACGCATGACTTGGGCAAACCCGCAATGGCTGTGGCTGTTACTGCTGCTGATACCGCTGATCGGTTATCACACCTGGGGGCTGTGGAGGACTCGCATTCCCAGCCTTACGTTCTCGGATACCTCGAATTTCAGCGATCTTACCGGAAGCTGGAGGACCTATGGCATCTACCTCCCTCCCCTGCTGCAATGGATGGCCTTTGCCCTGGTGGTCTGTGCCCTGGCCCGTCCCCAGTATCAAAACACCACGGTCGAGCGCAATGCAGAAGGTATTGATATCGTACTGACCCTTGATATATCCACTTCCATGAAGGCCGAGGATCTCAAGCCCAACCGGCTGGAGGCCGCAAAAAACGTCGCAGCTGATTTTATAGACCAGCGGGTTTCCGACCGGATTGGACTTGTACTCTTTGCACGCCAAAGCTTTACGGCCGTACCTCCCACCCTCGACTATGAACTGCTAAACCGGCTTCTGGGAGAGGTGGAAATGGGCGTCGTGGAGGACGGTACCGCCATCGGGATGGGAATAGCAACCGCCGTGAACCGGCTGAAGGAGAGCCGGGCCGAAAGCAAGGTCATCATACTGCTTACCGACGGACAAAATAATTCCGGTGAGATCGATCCCGTTACGGCTGCCGACCTGGCCGTCTCACAGGATATTAAAATATATACCATCGGTGCCGGCACCCGCGGCACCGCACCTTACCCGGTTCAGGACCCAATATTCGGGAACCGCTATCAAAATATTGAGGTCAATATTGATGAAGAAATGCTTACCGAAATTGCCCGTATGACGGGAGGCAGTTACTTCCGGGCAACCGACACCGAGCGGCTCAAGGAGATCTACGGACAAATTAACGAGCTTGAGAAGACCGAGATCGAAGAGATTATTTATACTGATTACCAGGATCTCTATCCCCGTTTTCTGCTGCCGGGCATTCTTCTGCTGGTCCTCTCTGCGGTCACCGACCGGTTTGTTTTCCGGAATGCCATGGAATAAGGCCGGGGCTTCTCGCAATTCCAAAATCCATTACAAAAAGAACGGTTTAAATGGTTATCTTTAGAAGAGCAAACATCCGGCCAATGCAATACTAATTCCTTCTACTGTTCATGGCGCTACAGTCAGTGTTAAAAACTTTTTCCGCCCAAATTCCCTGGCAGGAACTCAATGCTCACATCCGCAAGCGGAATATCCTGCTGCTGGATCACTTTGTAGGCTCCACTCCTGCCCTGCTGGCGGCAAAACTGTCCCGCAAATATGACCGGGTAGTTGTGATTCATCCCGACAGCGAATCGGCCAAATTCATGAAAGGAGATCTCGATGCGCTGGATGTCGGGCAGGCCGACTACTTTCCCGAAACCGGGCAGCACCCCTATGACGATCAGCAAATTACCGACAGCTCGGTCGTCGTGCAGCGGTCAGAGGTCCTGGAAAATATCAGGCATCACAACCGACGGCTGCTGGTAACGTCGGCGCCCGCGGTGTTCGATAAGATCGTCTCTCCCGAACTCTTTGCCGAATCCTCGATTACGATCCAAAACGGTGATACCGTCCATTTTGAAAGCCTGCGGGAAGAACTGCTGAACCAGGAATATGAGCCGGTCAGATTCGTCAGTCAACCGGGCGAGTTTGCCCACCGGGGCGGCATCCTCGATGTCTTCCCCTATACGGGCGAATATCCGATCCGGCTGGAGTTCTTCGGGGATGAGGTGGATTCGATCCGGGAGTTTGACCCCGACTCCCAGCGCTCGGTCTCGCTGCTGAAAACGGTGCGCCTCGTGCCCGATGCCTCCAGTTTGAGCCAGGGCGAAAAACGGGGACTCCTGTCCTATTTTGACGAGGATACGGTGGTCCTGTTAGTCAACCCGTCGCTTATCCGGTCGGAAATGGACCACCGGTTTTCGGAGGCCACCGAGCGGTACGAGCAGCTGGCGGACAAAGAAGAAAAGCTCTCCCCGGAGCAGCTTTTTGTAGATACCGAACAGTTCGAGCGGTCACTGGAGGACTGCGCGCAGCTCTATATGGGCGGGTTTTCAAAAGACCGGCAGGCCGACCGGCGTTTTCGCCTCGATGCCAGTCCCCAGCCGGATTTCAACGGCAACATCAAGCTGCTCCGGGAAGATATCCGGAACCTGAGCAAACAGGGATTCGACACCTACATCCTGTGTGATAATGAAGGCCAGCGCGACCGGTTCGAAGAGCTGCTGGGCGAGCCCTCCAAAGAGCTTCGCTATCACCTTTCCGTGGAAACAATCCACCAGGGATTCCTGCTCAATGAACAGGGACTGGCAGTGTATACCGACCACCAGATCTTTAACCGGTATCATCGTCCCAAAGTCCGTCGCAAGCGACATACGAGCAATATCTCCTTCAAAGAGCTGCGGGACCTGAATATCGGGGATTTTGTGGTTCACGTGGATTACGGCGTCGGCACATTCGCCGGCTTTAAAACCATTGAGGTACGCGGCGTCGAGCAGGAATCCGTGGTGCTGCGCTATAAAGAAAATTCGGTGCTCTATGTCAATGTCTCCAGCCTGCACAAAATCCAGAAATACTCCGGGAAAGAGGGGACACAGCCGCGCATTGACAAGCTGGGCTCCGGACGCTGGGCCCGCAAGAAGGAGCAGACGAAAAAGAAAGTCAAGGATATTGCGCGGGATCTTATCAAGCTCTATGCGAAGCGAAAGTCGCAGGATGCATTCGAATTTGAGCCGGATAATTCCTGGCAAACGGAAATGGAAGCCCGCTTTGAATTTGAGGAAACACCCGATCAGCGCAGTGCTATCGAGGCGGTGAAAGAGGATATGGAATCCAATACCCCGATGGACCGACTGGTCTGCGGGGATGTGGGATTCGGGAAAACGGAGGTTGCGGTCCGCGCCGCGTTTAAAGCCGTAATGAATCACAAGCAGGTGGCCATGCTGGTACCGACGACTATTCTGGCCGACCAGCACTACAAGACCTTCAAAAAACGAATGAAGGACTTCCCCGTTTCCATTGATGTGATTTCCCGATTTCGCAGCGGGAAAGAGCAGCGGGAGACCCTGAAACGCCTGAAAGAGGGCAAGGTGGATATCATCGTGGGCACCCACCGGCTGACTTCCAAAGACGTGGCGTTTGATGACCTGGGACTGCTGATCGTGGATGAAGAGCAGCGATTCGGGGTCTCCGCCAAAGAGAGGCTCAAAAAATACCGCGCCACCGTCGATGTGCTCACGCTGACGGCTACGCCCATCCCCCGCACGCTGCAGTTTTCGCTGATGGGCGCGCGCGACCTGAGCATCATCAATACCCCTCCGGAAAACCGCCAGCCGGTGGAAACAGAAATTCACAGTTTTGACAAGGACCTGATCCGGGATGCCGTCAGCCAGGAGGTCTCGCGCGGGGGACAGGTTTTCTTTATTCACAACCGGGTGAAAAATATTGAGGCGACGGCAAACATGGTGCGGGAATTGGTGCCGGATGTGCGCGTTCGTTTTGCGCACGGACAGATGAGCTCCAAAAAGCTCGAGAAGATTATCGAGGATTTCTACGATCACAAGTTTGATGTGCTGCTCTCCACGAATATTGTCGAGAATGGCATTGATATCTCCAACGCCAATACGATGATCATCAACCGGGCGGACCGCTTCGGCCTGGCTGAGCTGCACCAGCTGCGGGGACGCGTGGGACGCTCGAACCGGAAGGCGTTTTGCTACCTGATTACCCCGAATATCAAATCCCTGACCGACGAGGCCCGGAAACGGCTGCTGGCGCTCGAAGAGTTTTCGGACCTGGGGTCGGGCTTTAACATCGCCATGCGTGACCTCGATATCCGGGGCGCCGGGGATATCCTGGGGGCGGAGCAAAGCGGGTTTATCAATGACCTCGGCTTCGATCTCTATCAAAAAATCCTCAACGACGCCGTTAAAGAACTTAAGAAAGAGGAATTCAGCGAGGTCTTCAGCGACGTGGAAGTAAGCCCCGAGCTTCCCGAGACCCAGGTTGAATTTGATCTTCCGGCCCTGCTCAAAAGCAATTATGTCGCCGACAGCGTGGAGCGACTCAACCTCTATCGCAAGCTGGCCGGGGCCGAAAAACTGGAGGAAATCAAAGACTGGAAAGAGGAAATAGAAGATCGCTTCGGTCCGGTACCCGATGCCGCGCAAAACCTGATCACGGGAGCGGTCATCAAGCTGTATGCCTCACGGCTGTTTTTGACAAAGGTCCGCATACGCTCCGGCCGGATGTGGCTGGAATGCCCCAAGCATGATTCCGAGCTCGGCGAGGAGTTCTACGGGCACCGTTTCCAGGAGCTGCTGAAAACGCTTCAGCAGGAAGCCGAAGACCGCTTTGAAGTGATCCAGAAGGACGACAAGGTCCGTTTTGTCATTCACGAGATCCCGGACCCGGAAGCGGCCGCATCCTTTTTGAAAGAACTTTCCGGGGCCTATAACAGGGAGGTCAGTTTTGCTTGATCGATATATTCAGCTGCTGAGAGAAGGGGAAATTGTTGCGTTTCCCACCGAAACGGTCTACGGGCTGGGAGCGGACGCCTGGAACCCATCGGCCATCCAAAAGATATTCGACCGAAAAGAACGTCCCACGGACAACCCGCTGATTGTGCACGTGGCATCCATTCCGTCCGTCGAGCAGTTTGCCCGGGAAATTTCAGCCGATGCCCGACTCCTGATGCAGCGCTTCTGGCCGGGTCCGCTTACCCTCATTTTCAAAAAGAAGCCGGGGGTGCTGGATCTCGTGACCGCGGGACTCGATACCGTGGGAGTCCGCTGGCCGAGTCACCCGCTCTCCCAGGAGCTCATTGCCGGTGCGGGTCCCCTCGCAGCCCCCAGTGCCAACACCTCCGGGCGGCCGAGTCCCACGAAAGCCCAGCACGTGCGGGAGGACTTCGGGGAGCAGTTTCCGGTCATTGATGCCGGGGAGACCGCTATCGGACTTGAATCGACGGTGCTGGACCTCTCCCGGCAGCCCTACCGGATTTACCGTCCCGGTGCCATCTCCAAACAGGAGATCGAAGAGGCCACCGGAAAAAAAGTGGAGCAGGACGCCGGCGACCGTTCTCCGGATACCGAAACCAGAAGCCCGGGCACCAAATACACCCATTACGCCCCGGATGCCGCCGTTCGCTGGCTTGATGACGACGAAACAATAGATATCGATTCTGCTACCCTGTACCTGCTTCACTCCCGCCGGGCCGGGCAGGAAGGGAAAAACATAGTCGCCTACGAAGGCGACTTCCAGCAACTGGCGCGGGAGCTGTACGACCGGTTCCGCCAGGCCGACCACCGGGGGTATAATACCGTCGCGATAGAACCGTTTACCGGCGGCGATCGGGAGGATCCCTTAGTCCCGGCCCTTGAAAACCGCATCAAAAAGGCGGTCGGGTAAGGAACAAATCCAGCGAAAATGCCTAAAAATGAACATAGGTATGCAAGTGTTCAGGAAAAGATTTTCAGAAGCCGTTGAAAAACCGGTGATTTTGGTCAAGGTCAAGACCAAGATCAGAGGAAGGTTGCCCTCACAGCATATAGCTCATATGTGGCGGTTTCAACCGACCGATAATGCCGGCATTGGGCAGAAGAGCGGTTTTCAAAGGCTTCTTTTAACGTTTTTTAAAATTAAATAGTTATTGCTCTTTTGGCGGGTGTATTAATTGTCTTACATTATTGTATAACTATAAACCTTTTCAACTTATCCTATTTAATATTATGCAACTGACTAAGAACCGGTATTCCCCGATCCCCGTTATCCTGCTACTATTTTCACTGGTACTGACTTCCTGCCTGGACAGCTCCGATTCAGATCAAACTGTAGGAAATCTATTCGAAGAGGCAGACCGCATATCTGATTTCAATACCTTTGTTGACTACTTGGGTGATACAGGTGCGGCCGAACTTGATTCCACCATTGCCCAGGGAAGCCAAATGACAGTTATCATTCCCACCAATGATGCATTTGATGATTTGCCTTCAAATCTCACTGATACCCTGTCATCAGAAGAAGCACGAATTGAAGTCTTAAGCTATCATATTTTAAATGAATTGGTTGAACCTAATAACTTAGAAGAGACAGAAGACATTCAAAGTATGCAAGGAGAATACCTCTATTTTGAACTTGTATCTACTAACCAAGGTACCAGTCTCAATATAAATGATAGTGAATTACTTCAAGGTGGTATTTTATCTGCAAGTAACGGTTATATTTATGCTGTTGATCAGGTTCTTTTCCCCGATTCCTATCTTGATGTTACCGGTCTTATTGCCAAGCGATATCAACTGAATGATCTGCAGGATGCAATTGAAGATGTTGCAGGACTGGAAGAAGATTTACAAAATCCCAATGGCGAATTTACAGTCTTTGCCCCTTCTGATGAAGCTCTTGACGGTACAAGTCCAACCGGGAACGAAATTCAATACTACATTCTTGAAGAAAAGCTCACCTCTGCTGAGTTCAGTTCTCAAACGTATACTACGATGAGTGGTGATGAGCTGGATGTGGATGTCAGCGGCGCTACCATCACCATTAACGGCGAGGCCACCGTTACGACGGCCGATATAGAGGGCATCAACGGCGTTGTTCATATCATCGACACCCCGCTCGAAGCGCCCTCTGAGGAATAAACACTCAGATCGCTGTTCATTTGTACATTAATGACATTTAAAAGCCCGTCCTTTACTGGGGACGGGCTTTTTTATATACCGCTGATATTTCACGGGCATTATCACAGAGCCAAATAAATCAGGCGCAGGGTTTCGCCGGGCAGCGGATCGGCAGACACTTACCCATCGAGTGTGTCCCAATTAGATAATAAAAGTCTCCCTGCGTAGATTCGGGATCGGCATCCAGTGCAGAACCATCGTTCCTGTTATCGATCCCCCGCGATCGTACCCATACGGCAAGTGGAGAGGTCCCGCGGACCCGGGACCTGTCAGATTATACCTGAACTCCGCCACAATCACTTTTCGCTACTCCACACATTATTAGCCGGATTTACATCCGGGAATTCTCTTCGGGGATCCATTTCCACCCGACGGATCTTCGAAGTGGATGGGTACTGCGTGGTCCAGTGGTCACCGCGGTGCCACACCTGAACCGGCAGCTCGATCACTTCAGTCTGCCCGTTTTCCTGTGTTATTTTCATGACCACAGGCATCACCAGCTTGTCGTTGTTGCTGATACTGATCAGCGCTCCCTGTGAGGGGTCTCCCTCCACATAGCGGACCGAATCAACGGCCTGGTCCATCGTCCAGGTCTTTTCAAACCAGCCTCTCCAGAACCAGTCCAGCTCGCGTCCGCTGACATTCTCCATCGTATTGAAGAAATCATCCGGAGTGGGATGTTTGTAGGCCCAGCGGTCTAAATATTCGTTAAACGCTTCGTCAAACGCTTCCCGGCCGAGGATGGAATTTCGAAGCATATGCAGTCCCACTGCCGGCTTATTGTAGGCCACCGCGCCCAAATTGCCCGGCTGTATCTGGTCGGGAGCCGTCATAATCGACTCATGGTCCTCACTGTTCAGCCAGTCATTCAGAACCCGGGCATCGGTCTCGCGGTAATATTCTCCCTCATTGAAATGCTGCGTGCTCAGACGGTTGATGAAGGTGTTAAACCCTTCATCCATCCAGGCATGCTCGCGTTCGTTGGATCCCACGATCATGGGAAACCAAATATGTCCGAATTCATGGTCGGTAACGCCCCATAAGCCGGCTTCCGTAGCCTTCCAGCTGCAAAAGACGATGCCCGGGTATTCCATGCCTCCCACCGTGCCGGCTACATTAACAGCGGTGGGATACGGGTACTTTTTCAGGTAATCCGAATAGAATTCAATCGAACCCTTGACATACTCCGTTGAACGGCTCCATGCGGTGTCGCCTGCACTCTCCACCGGATACACCGACATTGCCAGCGACTGATCCTCACCCGGCAGGTTTATCCGGGCCGCATCCCAAATAAAAGCCCTGGAAGCCGCCCAGGCGATATCGCGGGCATTTTCAATGGAATACTTCCAGGTCAGCCGCTTCGAGTGCCGGGGACGTGAGGCCTCCGTACCTACCTCTTCCGGGCTGATGATATATACGCGCTCATCACTATTTTGTGCCTTTTCCCAGCGAGCTTGCTGACCCGGGGTTAATACCTCCTGCGGGTTTTGAAGGGCCCCGGAAGCTACGACCACATAATCCGAGGGAGCGGTGATCTGATAGTCAAAGGAGCCGTAATCCATGTAAAACTCGCCTGCCCCCAGGTAGGGACGAATGTTCCAGCCCTGCACGTCATCATACACGGCCACTCTCGGGTACCACTGGGCCACTTCGTAGATCATACCCTTTTTGGTTTCAAGGCGGCCGAGCCGATCCGATCCGTAATCGGGGATGACGAATGAATAATCGATGCGAAGGGTTACCTCCCCTCCTTTGGCAGACAGGGGATCTTTAAGATCAACTTTCATATTCGTACCCATCGAGCGCGTCTCGGGCTCATAGCCTTCCCCCGCCTGCCGAACGGTGATATCGTCAATCGTTATGCCGCCGTCAAAGTTCCGATTGCCGAACCGGGACCCGGTATGGGGCGTTAGCTTTGCCCCCCAGGATTCTTTGTCGAATAAATTTTGATCGAGCTTGAGCCAAATGAATTCCAGCGCCCGGGGACTGTTATTCGTATAGTAAATGGTCACGCTGTTGGTTACTTTATGCTCTTCCGGGTGCAACCGGACATCCATCTCATAGTCGGCGGAATTTTGCCAGTAGGCCTCGCCCGGAGCACCGCTTGCACTCCTGTAGGAGGTGCCGGGTCCCGTTTCATAAGGCAAAAAAGCTTCCTGTACCGTGCTGTCGTTCCCTTCTTGAGCATTGAGCGGCGAAGTTGCCAACAGGGCCAAAACCAATAGAAATGTAATTCTAACTTTCATATACATAAATGGAATCTTGTTTTTTTACTCGTTGAGCGGGTAAAAAGCAATCATCCCACCGGCCCGGAATACGATCCGACCGGTGAGGTTGCCGGTTTCTATCTCCTGTCACCGTAGGTATTATGTTATCGGTTTCTGACGCAGATAACTCATTGTTAAAGCTATTAATAATCACTCAACGGGTGATTGGGATTAAATTATTCCTTTAAAAAGCGGGGATGCGATTTAACATCACAGCCGGGTTTAACATCTACAAAACCTGGAAGGTCTGATCGGGTTCCAGCGCCAGCACCGACTCGGTCATCAGCTCGATGAGGGCCTCAGCATCGGTTAGCGAGACGGTCTCCACCGGCGAATGCATATACCGGAGCGGCAGGGAGATCAACGCGCTGGGGATGCCGGTCTTCTGGTAAAAAATGCTGTCGGTATCAGTGCCCGTGCGAACGCTGGTTGCCTCATGCTGGATATCGATGCCCTTTTGCTCGCTGATCTTTTCCAGGTATTCCACAATCCTGGGATGGTTGGCGCCGCCGTGCTGGATTGAAGGTCCCTTACCCAGTTTCACCAGACCGTGCTCCTTGTGGTCAATGCCAGGGCTATCGGTGGCATGGGTCACATCCGTCACCAGTGACAGGTCGGGCTCAATGCGATAGCTCATCATGCGCGCGCCATAACCGCCCACTTCTTCCTGCACCGAATTCAGGGCCACCACGTTAACGCCCAGCTCGTCGCGCCGGTCATTGAGCCTGCGCAGCACCTGGGCGATCATATACCCGCCGATGCGGTTATCGAGGGCGCGTCCCGTTAGAATATCATCGGAGAGATAATCATAGGCGTCAGCATACGTAATGGGGTCGCCCACCTGGACCATATCCAGGGCCTCATCCCGGCTCGATGCCCCGATATCCACATAAATATCTTTCCAGGCCGGCTGCTCGCCTTTGCCGTTCTTCTTATCCTGAAGGTGGATCGCCGTATTGCCCGTCACGCCGGAGACCACGCCCTCTCTTGTGTGAATATGTACACGCTTGGCCCGTGCAATAGTCGAATCGCTCCCCCCCAGCTTATTGATATATACAAATCCGTCGTCGGTAATATGCTGTACGATCATGCCAATCTCATCGCAATGCGCCTCCAGCATTACCGTAATCACATCAAAGCTGGTATTCAGCTTCGCACAAGCCGAACCGTAGGCATCCGCCTCTACTTCATCGGCAAACGAACCGACATACTCCTTCCATACTTTTTGTCCCTCTGATTCAAACCCCGTGGGACTGGGGGTTATTAATAAATTCTCTAAGAATTGCTGTTCGCTGTTATCCATCGAAAAATAATTTTTAATTTCAAACTTTGGGTTAACTAATACGGTTTTACCCGAAAGAATATAAGCATTCATTCGCTGTCCGTTAAATAAAAATACTTTCATACCGATCATTTTATCTTTAGGAAATTTTCTCTACTTTCATTTTGCTGTCTCAGGATAACAGCCTTTTTATACGGTATGCCCGGGCGTCCGCCGGACTTGGATTCATGACATCGGGCAGGCAGCTGATTGCCGAGACAGGCACAGGACATCCCCGGCTTCAGGCAGAAGGCGGTCAGACGCATGGCCCGGGGGACGCTTTCTCCCTGTTATCTTTGACAGATGTCACTTTTTACTTTTCAGATTATCAGTTTAGACCAACCATCGCATGAAAAACCCCTCATACCAACAGGAGCTGTTCCCGCACTGGTCGGAAATTCCCATCCGGTTCCGGGACCTGGATCCTCTCAACCACGTCAACAACGCCCTGTTCAATACCTATTACGAAGAGGCGCGCATCAAGTTCATCCGGCAGGTCCCCGCTTTTGCCGATCAGCTCCAGGAGGGCTTCAGTTTTGTGCTGGCCAACATCAACATTGATTTTATTCACCCGGCGGAGTACCCGGGCAGCCTGCTCATCGGCTCAGGGATCATAAAGATGGGCCATTCCAGTATTTCAAGCTTTCAGGCGATCTACCTGGCAGAAGAGAAGACACTGGTTTCCGTGGCTGAAGCCCACGGCGTGTGGTTTGACCTCGAACAGCAGAAGCCGAGCCGCCTGCCCGGGGTCGATGATGCGGATCAATTTTTCGTGAACGGTTAGGATCCCATCCGGGGGACTGTAGTATGAGCCCGCTCGACCGCACCCGTGAGAGGAGCAGCAGCTAAAATCTCTGTCCGGTGGAAATACCGCCCCCCGGCAATTTCTTCATAAGCCGAATTTAATCGTTATTTTCTCTGCATAAAGATATCAAAATGATGTAAGACACCTTTTTAGAATGGACAAAAGCACGCAATACAAGATGTTCAATGATCCCATCCACGGGTTCATTACGGTCCCCAAAGGCATTATCCTGGATCTGATCGACCACCCTTACGTCCAGCGGCTGCGCCGTATCAAGCAGATGGGCCTGGGGTACCTCGTATTTCCGGCAGCGGAGCATTCCCGCTTTTCCCACGCCCTCGGCGCCATGGAGCTGGCCCAGCGCATCCTCAACAATCTCCGCGAAAAAGATACGACCATCAGTCCCGCTGAATTCGAAGGCACATTGATCGCCGTGCTGCTGCATGATGTGGGACACGGTCCGCTGTCCCACACGCTCGAATTCAACCTGATCGAGGATTTTCATCACGAAATGATGACCCTTGCCATTATGCGTAAACTTAACAGGGAGATGGATGGGGCCCTGGATCTGGCGATCAGGATTTTTACGGATCAGTATCCCAAAAAACCTTTTTTAAACCAGCTTATCTCTTCGCAGCTGGACATTGACCGGCTGGATTACCTGAAGCGGGACAGCGTCTTTACCTCGGTTTATGAAGGATCGGTGGGTATTGAGCGTATTCTCAAAACCATGCGGGTATACAAAGGTAATATCGTGATCGAAAAAAAAGGCATTTATGCCATTGAAAATTACATCCTGGCCCGGCGGCTGATGTATATGCAGGTCTACCTGCACAAAACCGTTTTAAGTGCCGACAAGCTGCTTCGAAATATATTTAAGCGCGTGCGGGAGCTTATTGCCTCCGGGACCGACCTGTACCAGGCCTCCCCCTCCCTGCAGTTCTTCCTGGAAAATCGTCCCACCGCCACAAAAGGGATCGCCCGCCGGGTGCTCGAGCAATACCTTCAGCTCGATGACAACGACGTCTATCAAAGTATTAAATACTGGCAATATGCCGATGACCCCATCCTCGCCGACCTCTGCCAGCGGTTCCAGTCGCGTTCCCTGTTCCGCACAACCTTCCTGGATGGGACCCCGAATGCCAGGCTCAAAGAAAAGGTCAGGATGAAAACACAGAAGGTCCTGCAGGCACAGGGCCTTCCCCATGATGAGGCCGCCGCTCAATATTTTTACTCTTTTGACGAAAGCTACAGTGAGGCCTACCGCTATGAAAATGAGGGAATATGGATTTTAGAGGAAAAGGACAAAGCCGTGGAATTTTCCAAGGCCGCCGACACACAAAATATCATTGCCCTCACCGAGCCCGTCGTCAAGCCCTATGTGGTGCACCTGAAGGCTTTTGATGTAAAACGGTGACATCTCTATCCAACAGATCCATACTATTCCACTCTTCTTCTTTCGTCCCAACGCTACTGCGACAGCCCGGGATGTTGCGTTCGGATCGGATTCTTCCTTCCGGCCTGAACGTCTGCAAAATGCATTCAGACGCCCTGATTCGGAATATATCTTTCATAACTATTACGTAAACGGTCTCGCTGGAACTGCCGCACAGCCGGAGTTGTTTGTTTAATCGTTGAGTGCCTTGTAGAGGGCTGGGAAATCCCATGCCTGACCGATGATATTATGGTCGGAGGAACCTCAGCAGGCGGTAAATAAAAGTGGGTATCGGACAGCAAAACAACCGGCTGATGGTTTTTTAAAAAGTCCCTGGCTGGGAGATCAAAGGATTTCATCTGAACATGCTTCAAAGTTCCTATAGATTTGGTATATAGATTAGCTTAGATGAGCTTAATCCGGTGAAGGTCACTCTTTAAACAAATGAAAACGCTCATAACAGGATTCCCCAAGCAAAGGAAAAGGGTTTATGGATTGGAAAAGGACACTTCTTATCTGTTTCATCATACTGCTCGTCGGAGGTGGTATCACCGCACTTATTTTTTCCACCGAACCTACTGCTTCACGACAAGGGGCTACCCAGGAAACAGCCATGCTGGTGGATGTCATTGAAGTCCGCCGTGACACCTACCAGCCTACCATAGAGGCTATGGGCACCGTGGAGCCGGCCCGGGATATTATACTCAGTTCACAGGTCAGCGGCGAAATTATCAGGCAATCCGCCGCTTTTACCCCGGGCGGTTATGTCGAAAAGGGTGAGCTATTGCTTCAAATTGACCCGGCGGATTATGAACATGCGCTCCAGCAGCGCAGAAATGAGCTGCAACAGGCGAAGGCAGATTTGCGCATTGAGATGGGACGCCAGCGAGCGGCCCGTAAGGAGTATGAAGCGTATGGCGATACGCTCAGTGAAGAGAACAAGCCGCTTGTTCTTCGCCAGCCCCAGCTTGAAACGGTACAGTCGCAAGTCGAATCCGCGCAAACAGCTGTAAAGCAGGCGGAGCTGGAACTCGAACGAACTACGATCAGGGCACCTTTTGACGCTCATATTCTAAGCCGCAATGTGAATATCGGTTCCCAGGTGGGGGCCGGCGCAGACCTGGGACGGCTGGTGGGACTCGATACCTTCTGGGTGGAGGCGACGGTGCCTTTGTCAAAACTGCGGTGGCTCACCTTTCCCGATGATGAGGGTCCGAGATCTGACGTTACGATACGAAACCGTGCCGCCTGGGCGGCGGAAGAAGTTCGCGAAGGCTATTTATACAAACTGATCGGTGCCCTGGAGCAGCAAACGCGCCTTGCCCGGGTGCTGGTGGCGGTACCGGACCCCTACGGCTACCGGGAGGAAAACACCGATTTGCCGACCCTGATGATCGGCTCCTTTGTAGAGACAAATATCAAAACCGAAGAACTCGAAGAGGTCGTCCGGCTCAGCCGCGACTATATACGCTCAAACGACACCGTATGGGTGATGGAGGAAGGGAAGCTCCAGATCCGTGAGATGGATATCGTCTTTCGTGATGCCCGGTACGCCTATATCAGCAGCGGATTACATGAGGGAGATCAGGTCGTTACCACGAACCTGAGCACTGTCTCCGAGGGGGCTCCCCTTCGACTGGAAGAATCGGGCACGGTCTCGGCGCGGGATTCAAGCTTAGAGGATACAGAATGAATGTGATTTAGATATCAAATATAAATGAACAGTCCTGATTCAAAAAGCGGCAATCAAAACGGTTATACCGGTCCCATAGCCTATATGGCCCGGAACCCTATTGCCGCCAACCTTTTGATGATCATCCTCCTCGGCGGGGGGATATGGACGATATTCCATATTCAGAAGGAAGTGTTTCCCCAGTTTCAGCTCGACGTCGTAGAGGTGAGTGTCGTCTACCCGGGTGCGGCCCCGGCGGAAGTGGAACAGGGCATCCTGCGGCCGGTGGAAGAGGCCATACGGGGCGTCCAGGGCATAAAAGAGGTCACTTCCACGGCCGATGAGGGCTCCGGCGAAGTCCTTATCGAGCTGGTAGCCGGCACCGACCGGATGCAGACGTTCCAGGATATCGACCAGGCGGTAAACCGGATACGGACCTTCCCCGATGACATTGAAGAACCGGAAGTCCGGCTGCAGTCGAACCAGCGGGAAGTGATGGTCATCGGCCTCTACGGCGATGCCGACATCTGGACGCTGCGCAAGCTGGCGGAAAACATCCGCGACCAGCTGCTGAACAGCGAAGAGATTACCCAGGTTGAAATAGGAAACGTCCCTGATTATGTGACCCACGTGGAGATTCCGCGAAATCATCTCCGTGAGTATGATCTCACCCTCGGCGGGGTTGCCGACATCATTGCCCGGTCGAGCGAAGACATTCCGGCCGGCGCCGTTGAAACCAATGCCGGGGAAATTCTTCTGCGCATGCAGGAGCGCAAACAGTGGGCCGAAGAATTCGGAAGCATCGAAATCATCTCCCTGGTAAACGGGGGTGCCATCACGCTCGCCGACATTGCCACCATCACCGATGGCTTTGAGGAGACCGGTTTTCACGGTGAGTTCAACCGACAGCCAACCGTTGACCTCGACATCTTCCGTGTCGGAGACCAGTCCCCCCTGGATATCGCCTCTGCCGTCCAAACCATTCTGGAAAAAGCCGAACCCTCCTTCCCGAGTGGCGTGCAGTACCGTATCGACAGCAGCACCGCCGACGACTACAGTGAGCGGCTGACTTTGCTCACCGAAAACGGGCTGATTGCCATCCTGATTGTCATCTTTATCCTGGCGCTTTTCCTCGAATACCGGCTGGCCTTCTGGGTGATGATGGGAATGACGATCTCTTTCGTGGGGGGCATACTGTTCCTGCCGTTGATCGGACTGAGTATAAATATGATCTCTCTCTTCGGCTTCCTGGTGGTGCTGGGCATTGTGGTCGATGATGCCATCGTGGTGGGAGAAAATGTCTACGAGTACCGGCAGAAGGGCATGAGCTTTATCGACGCCGCCATTACGGGGGCAAGAGATATGGGCAAACCCGTCACCTTTGCCATTCTTACGAATATCATAGCTTTTGTTCCCCTGCTGTTCATTCCCGGTTCTACCGGCAAGTACTGGTGGCCCCTGCCGGCCGTGGTCATTGTAGTGCTGGCTGTTTCGCTGCTGGAAGCGCTGTTTATCCTTCCCGCCCACTTGGCCCACAGCTCGCAGAAAGAGAGTACATATAAGGCCGGCAAAACCCTGCATCGCTGTCAGCAGGCGTTTGCACGCCGTTTTAACCGGTTTATCGATCGCTACTACCGCAGATTTCTCGAGATGTGTCTGCGCTATCGATATATCACCCTGAGTGCGGCGATCGCCCTGCTCGTGGTTATCGGCGGCTATGGGTATAGTGATCACATGGGCATGATTATGATGCCGGAAGTCTCAGCCGACGAAATTGAATCGGGTGTATCCCTCCCGGTTGGCACGACCCCCGACCAGGCCGCTAAGGTAGCGAATGAAATTACCAATTCCACCCACCGGATGTTTGAGGAACATGATCTGTACCGCGTGGCCGACGGAATAAAAACGAATGTGCGGGGACAGAGTTTTATCGATGTGGAGATTGTCATGAAACCCCCGGGCGAGCGGGATATGACCGCCCAGGAGGTGATTGAACTCTGGCGCGACGAGATCGGTGATATTGAAGGCGTTGACCAGATTACCTTTGAAGCCGAGAGAGGACCGGCCGGCTACCAGCAGGATATCAGTGTCGACCTGAGTCACTCTGACATCGACGTGCTGGAAGAGGCCAGCCAGGCGTTTTTGGAACGGGTAGAATCCTTTGATGCCACCCGGGACGTAAACGATAACTATAACAGGGGGAAAACCCAGTTCGATTTCAAGCTCCTTCCGGAGGGACGAAAACTCGGGTTGACCTCTTCGTATGTGGGCGAACAGATTCGCAACGCCTTCTATGGAGCGCTTGCCATGCGTCAACTTCGGGGCACCAACGAAATAGAAGTCCGCGTAAAGCTGCCCCATGAGCAACGCAAGGATATGCATCACCTCCAGGATCTGGTCATCCAAACCCCCGACGGCACGGAAGTGCCCCTGATGGACGTTGTACGTGTCGAAGAGGGTGAAGCCTTCACCAGCATCAACAGGCGGGACGGCCGCCGGGTCGTTACGGTCGGTATGGACGCCGAACCCGCCAATGCGGTGACGCGGGTGCTCGCCTCCATACAGGAAGAGATTCTGCCGGAGCTGAGAAACGACTTTCCCGGGATAACGTGGAGCTTTGAAGGAAGTCAGGCCGAAATGAGGGAGTCCACCCAGGCGCTGTGGGGCGGATTTACCATGGCCATGCTGGTCATCTATGCCCTGCTTGCCATTGCTTTCGGCAGTTACGTTCAACCCCTGATCGTTATGGGAGCTATTCCTTTCGGCATTGTGGGAGCCGTGATCGGGCATATCCTGCTGGGATACGACCTGTCGCTGGTCAGCCTGATGGGAGTGATCGCGCTGTCGGGGGTGGTACTGAACGATTCGCTGATTATGATCGACTATGCCAACAAAAAACGCGCCGATCATTCCGTTTTCGAAGCCATCCATGAAGCCGGGCTCCGTCGCTTCCGGCCCATTATGCTGACGACCCTGACAACCTTCGGGGGACTGACCCCGATCATCCTGGAAACCTCGCGGCAGGCCTACCACCTGATACCGATGGCGATATCCCTCGGCTTTGGGATTGTTTTTGCCACCTCCATTATTCTCGTGATCGTTCCCTGCCTCTATATGATCCTGGAGGATATTCTCTCCCGGCTGAATAAAAGCTCAGCCATCGGACCCGGATAGGTCCGAATACCCGGCCCATGGAATTTGTCCCTGTGCGGGGTTGCTTCTCAACAGTCCGTTTGTATTACGTGAACGTATGTCCATCTTGCCGGGGATTCGTCTTGCTCCCGCCATCCCGACCCTTCGGGAGCGGGCAGTGGGGCAAACGCAGCTGTGGGGCCCCTAATCCAATAGTGCTTTTTAAGCTAAGCGTATGGTGTATCAGGGTTTTTCTTCCCTGATCCGTTCATACACCACAAAACTCAATTCCGGACGCTGCTCTCTTTTAATCTCCTTCCAGGTTGAGCCGATTTCATGCCGGTATTCCGGGAAGTAGGTATCCCCTTTGAACGACTGGTGAATCTCCGTGACGAACAGCTTGTCCACCTCGGGCAGCAGCTGCTCGTAAACCCGGGCCCCGCCGATCACGAACACCAGCTCTTCATCCCTTACGTGCTGCAGGGCCGTTTCGATGGAGGAAAAGACAGGCACATGATCGTAACTCTTCGAGCGGCTCAATACAATATTTTCACGGCCGGGCAGCGGTTTTTCATCCAGCTCCTCAAACACAACGCGTCCCATGATCAGGGGATGTCCCATGGTCACGCTTTTGAAGTACTTCAGGTCTTCGGAATAGTGCCAGGGCAGCTCGCCGTTACGGCCGATAACCAGGTTGGGATCATGGGCGACAATGGCGGCGAGTGTCATACGGCCACCTCAAAGGTTATAGGCGGATGCGGGTCATAGTCCTCAAGGGTAAAGTCCTCAAATTCCAGGTCGTCCACCGGTTTATCTGCGATCTTCAACTGAGGCAGTGCTCTCGGCTCACGGCTCAGCTGCTCTTTGAGACCTTCCACATGATTTTCATAAATATGTGCATCAACGATCGTATGAGCAAAGGTGCCGTACTCAAGTCCCACTTCATTGGCGATGGCCATCGTAAGAGCCGAATAACACGCCAGGTTAAAGGGAATACCCAGGGCAATATCCCCGGATCGCTGCGTCAGATGACAGTTTAATTTGCCGTTGGCAACGTTAAAGATATACATCAGATGACAAGGGGGCAGCGCCATCTGCTTGAGGAGTCCCGGATGCCAGGCGCTCACTACAATACGACGGCTGTGCGGACTCTCCTTCAGCATATCAATCGCCCGCTGTACCTGGTCAAACTCCTTATTAATCAATACCGTCTTGCAGATGTGAGAGGCATCTCCTTCAAAACGAATTTCCTCTTCGTCGTGATACGGAAATCGCCGCCACAGCACCGGGTAAATGGGTCCCACATGGCCGTCTTCATCGGCCCAGGCGTCCCAGATATGACAATCCTTCTCGTCGCGCAGCCACCGGATATGATCTTCTCCCCGCAGGTACCAAAGCAACTCTAAAATGACCGATCGAAAATATACTTTCTTTGTGGTAAGCAGCGGAAAACCTTCCGACAAATCCACCTTGTAGAATTCAGAAAAACTGGAAATGGTGTCGGTACCGGTCCTGTTCGGTTTCCGCACTCCGTTTTCCAATACGCTTTCAACCAGATTTAAATATTGTTTCATGAGTTTCTGACTTTTTATCCAATGTTTCCATTAACCAGTATAAACCGAAAATTGATGAAAATGCATCCCGGCCTGGAGCCCGCTACAGCACGATGCCTTCAAGCAGGGCAATAGCAATCGAAAAATAAATAATAATTCCCGTTACATCACTCAGTGTCGAAACAAAAGGTGCTGACGTTACCGCCGGATCCAGTCCCATTTTAGACAGGGCGAACGGCAGCATCGACCCGCTTAAATTGCCCCATAAAACAACCCCAATAAGACTTAGTCCCACTACCACGGCACTCAGAATCAATTCCTGTGTCAGCGTATCACTGGTCATATAACCCCATCCGATGATAACAAAAAAACCGATAACGGCCATGATCAATCCCAGCATGAGCCCCGAAAGAAGCTCGCGTCCCAATACTTTGAGCCATTCGTTCATGTCAATATCATCGGTGGAAAGAGCGCGAATGATCAGCGTTGCCGCCTGTGTACCTGAGTTTCCTCCGGTGGAAATAATCATCGGGATAAAGAGCGACAGGAATACGGCATTGGCAATAACGCTCTCATAAGCGCCCATAGCGGTGGTCGTGAACAGCTGTCCCACAAACAGGAAGGCCAGCCACCCGATGCGCTTTTTGATCATCTCAAAGATCGTCGTTTGTGAATAGTAGTCATCCAGCACATCCATACCGGCCATGAGCTGCATATCCTCTGTGGTCTCCTCCTCGGCCACATCAATAATATCATCCACGGTAACAATGCCCACCAGTATGCCATCGGAATCAACGACCGGCATGGCCACCCGGTCATATTTGCTCAGCATTTTCACCGCATCCTCCTGGTCGTCAAAAGCGCTGAGAGCCTCAAAACTTTCGTCCATGAGCGACGAGATCGGGGCCTCCGGGTCGGCCAGGATAAGCTGGTTCAGCCTCAGGTCATCGATCAGATGTTCATCCCGGTCCACCACATATATCACATTCACCGTTTCAGCACTCTGCCCGAACTTCCGGATATTATTCATGCCCTTTTGTATGGTCCAGTCTCTTCGAACTTTCACATACCGGGGCGTCATCAGCCGGCCCACACTCTCCTCCGGATAGCCCAGCAGCTTTTGCACCTGCTTGCGGTCTTCTACTTCCATGGAATTCATGACCCGCTGGGTCAGGTTCCCGGGCAGCTCTTCCATCAGTGATACCCGCTCGTCGGGCTCCAGGTTCGACATCACATCGCTGAGCTGCTGGGCGGTAAACATATCCAGCAGTTCCATCCCCTTTCCCGAACTCAGGAAGGTAAAAACATCCGCGGCCTTCTGCTTTTTAAGCAGCCGGAAGATAACGATCGCCACCTCCGCCTCAAGCTCTTCCAGGAGTTTGGCGACATCGACAGCCGGAACATCATTGAGGATATCCTTCAGGGCCACCCAGTCCTTGGCCTCAATCAGTTCATCGAATTCGGGTTTTAACAGGTCAACGATCATGAAAATAAATAGCTTTCCGGTTGGCAGGATATGCGCCTAAGAATCGCACTAATTACGTAAAAAAACAAGCTTTCATTAAACTTCCAATCAAAGATTTCCCGTATCACCGGTTTTCTCTCTTACATCACACCATCTACCTTCATCCGAAAAATATTATTGTCAAAACCTTTGAAAAACCGGGGACGTTGTTCAAGGTTAAGGCCAAAGGGAGGTAGGAACTACAGCACATAGCCTATTACAACCGTCCGGTAAGGCAGGGCCGGACAAAAAGGCCGGTTTGGAAAGTCCTCTTGACTATGGTTGCGATTGTGATTACACTTTTCGACTTTTAGCGTACTTCTTAATCAAACCGGAGTTACAATTTGAAGATTGTTATCATAGGAGCCGGAGAGATCGGTTATGATCTGGCCAGCATGCTTTCAAACGAAAAGCACGACGTGGTCGTACTTGATCGCGATAAAGATGCCCTGAAAAAAGTTTCCGACAACCTTGACGTACTTTACTTCGAGGGCAACGCAACTTCGGCGAAAGACCTCGTAGATGCCGGCGTCAAGGATGCGGATATTCTTATTGCAGTTACCAGTATCGACGAGGTGAATATGATTGCCTCCATGATGAGCAAGCGCCTCGGTGCTGAAAAGGTCATCGCACGCGTTCGTAGCGACGAGCTATCCCGTCCCAACGCACCGCTGAAATCAACCGACCTGGGCATTGACGTGCTTATCCATCCTGAACAAAGCGCTGCCCTGGAGATTGTGCGGCTGATCAAGCGGGCCTCCGCCAGCGATCTCATAAACCTGGCAGACGGACAGATGCAGATGATCGGGCTGCGTATCGGAAAAGCCTCTCCCCTGGTGGGAAAAACGCTGGTGGAGTATGCCGAAGAATTCCCGGAGATCACCTTCCGGGTAGTGGCCATATCCCGCAAAGGAATGACCATCATTCCCAGCGGATCGGTTCGTATCCAGGCATATGACCAGCTGTTTCTGCTGGCCAAAACCGATGTCATTCCGGAGGTCATCAAGACAACCGGCAAACCGGATGTTGAGATCAGCCGCATCATGATTGCCGGCGGGACGCCCATCGGGGCCATGATCGCACGCATACTCAGCGAGGAGGACAAAAACTGGAACATCAAACTTATCGAACCGGACCACGATACCGCCGTGGAACTGGCACAGGAGCTTAAAGATGTCCTGGTGCTCAATGGCAATCCCACCGATCCGGACCTTTTGGCAACGGAGGGCATTACCGATACGGATGCTTTTATTTCGGTCACCGAAGACGAGGAGTCCAATATTATTTCGTGCCTTATGGCCAAGCATCTCGAAGTGAAAAAGACGGTGGCCCTGGTTTCCAAGCCCGACTATATACCGCTTAGTCAGACGATCGGGCTGGATGCCGCCATCAACAAAAAGTCGGCGGCGTCGAATGAAATTCACCGGCATGTGCGGGGGGGACGGGTTATATCGGTGAAGGCACTGCAGGGGATCAAGGCTGAAGTTATTGAACTGCAGGCGGCTCCCAAGTCGAAGGTTGTCAAAAAACCCATTCGCAACATTCGCTTTCCAGAGGGGTGTGTGGTGGGGGGTATTCTCAGCAACGGGTCATCGGAGATCGCTACGGGACAGTCCCGGATTAAGGCCAATGACCGGGTCATCATTTTCTGCCTTCCTGAAGCGGTGGATAACGTAACTTCACTTTTCAAATAATGCAGACCTCCTCCATAAAAAGTTTTTTGCGGCCGCAGATCGACTTTCTTACGGTTCTGGGTATCCTGGGATCCTTTATCTTCTTCCTGGGATTTGCGCTGCTGACCCCCATGATTATTGCTCTCATTTATGAGGAAAAAGTATGGCATACCTTTTTGTCGTCCGCTTCCATCGCTTTTGTTATGGGCGGCAGCCTGTACTACTTCTTCAAGCCTGAACAGGAACTGCGCATCCGCGAAGGATTTCTGGTCGTCAGTCTCACCTGGCTGTTTTTGTCGCTGGTAGGGGCCCTGCCTTTCGTCATATCCGGCATTCTTCCCAGCTATACTGATGCCGTTTTTGAGACCATGAGCGGGCTTTCCACGACCGGGGCCACGATATTCGGGGGAGAAACCAGCAGCGGGTTTATGAATCCCCAGATCGAATCGCTGCCCATGAGCATGCTGTTCTGGCGGTCCATGGCGCACTGGCTGGGCGGCATGGGAATTATTGTTCTGACTCTTGCCATCCTTCCGCTGCTGGGCATTGGCGGCATGCAGCTTTTCCAGGCCGAATCGCCCGGACCCACCACCGACAAGCTCACGCCGCGCGTACAGGAGACGGCCAAGTTGCTCTGGGGAGTCTACGTGGCGTTCACCGGCATCGAATTTCTGCTGTTGTGGGTACATCCTTCGATGGATTGGTTTGACGCCCTCAATCATGCTTTTGCCACCCTGGCCACCGGGGGTTTTTCGACCAAGAACGCCAGCATCCAGGCCTTCGACTCTGTCTATATCGATTCGGTCATCACTCTTTTTATGTTTTTAGCCGGGATCAGTTTTGCCATGCACTTCCGGTTGCTGCGTGGGGATACACAGTCGTTCTTTAATAACCGGGAGACGCGTTTTTACACGCTTATAACAGGCATCAGTATTGTGGTCGTCAGTGCTTCGCTCTGGCTTTTCAACGAGTATTCCATCGGTAGCGCCCTGCAATACGGCGCTTTTCAGGTTGTTTCCATCGTCACGACGACGGGCTTTGGGACAGATGATTACGAACTCTGGTATTCGTTCGGCAGTTTCTTTCTTTTTCTGCTTTTCTTTGCCGGGGGCTGTGCGGGTTCGACGGGCGGGGGACCCAAGATGATCCGGTGGATGATTATCATTCGCAACTCTTTTCGCGAATTCAAGCAGATTGTGCATCCCAAGGCGGTACTCCCCATTCGTATCGGAAACAAGACTATCGATGCGGATATCCAGCGTACGGTCCTCAGCTTTTTTGCCCTATATCTTATTGTTTTTGGTCTCGGAGCCCTGGTCATGGCAACCATGGGCTATGATCTGGAATCCTCGATCGGTGCCAGTATTGCCTGTCTGGGCAATATCGGTCCCGGCTGGGGAGAATTTGGTCCGACGGACAATTACGCCCAGATTCCCTATGCGGGCAAATGGGTGCTTATCTTTATGATGATGGTGGGACGACTGGAGATTTTTACCGTGCTACTCATCTTCACGCCCGCATTCTGGAAGCAGTAGTGAGAATTTGGAAAAACCAAAAATGTTGATCGAAATCAATTATCATGCGAATCCCCAATAGCAAGAGGTAAAACATATGTGAGGGCGGCATGTACCAACACGCCGCAATGGCCAAATGGACGGTTCGGCAAAGCTCGACAGGAGTTAAAACCGGATCCACCCCCGTTCTTCCAACAGTTGAATCAACGCCGGTAAAAAGGTGAGGGCGGCCACCAGCGTCATGCCGATGCCGATGACGGCCATCGCACCCAGCGACTGCAGTCCCGGATGATTGGTAAACAGCAGCCCGGAAAACCCAAGCATTGTCGTAAGTGAACCGATAGTTATATGCTGACCCGTACTGGAGAGCACATCCCACATGCTGCGTTCCCCTTCCTCCCGGTAGCGACTCGCAAGGTGGACACCGTTATCCTCTCCGATACCAAGGATAGCCGGTAGTACCACCAGGTTATAGAAGTTAAACATCATGCCCGTAAGCAGCATAATCCCAAAGAGCCACAATAAACCGACCAAGAGCGGAAGCATGGCTATAATCGCCCATCGCAGAGAGCGGAAAGCAAACAGCATAAGGATAAAGACCATCAGAAAAGTCGCTCCCACCATATAAGGGCTTTCGCTCCGCATCAGGTCCAGCATCTCGGCCGCAATAATGGAGGTGCTCGCCGCATAAAACGTTTCACCGCTGTTCAGCGTAATTTCACCGATGTCATCTTTAAAGGCGATGGACTGCTCCCCGTCCGCAAGTCCCACGCTGGGATAGACAATGACAAAGTTGCCGATTTCTCCCTCTTTGGTCACAAACTGATTTTTAAAATAATCCGGTATCTGGTCGATATCCAGACGGCTTTTGGTCTGTGCCGCACGTCGTAGCTTATCCAGCTGCGGATCGTCCTGGTCTCTGATAAACGGGTCGTTGAGCAGCTCCCGAATACGGGCGATCTCCTCTAATTTTTCTCGAGCCCCCTCCTCGGAGGGAGGAAATCGCTCCGGAAGCGCTTCTACGTCTTCTATAGTTGGGCTGGTGGTATCGGTTTCCATCTTGTGACGGATTTTTTTTAGAATTTCTATCACCTGCTGCTGGTTATCCGCCAGGATATAGGCCGGGTTATGCCGGTCCGACGATTGCTCGACATTGCTGGTAAATTTATTGTATGCCTGGTATTCGGGAAATTCGGGTTCCAGCTCTCCGAAATCGTATTGAAAGCCTAACCGGGGAGAAAAAGCACCAACGAATATGGCGATCAGGATGCCTGTAATGACCACCGAACGGGCCATGGGAAAACGGGTGAATAGGCTGGCTTTCTGTTGTTCTGAATCCCGGTTTACGTTCAGCAGCATCCAGTTATAGCGCTCGAACAGTACCAGCAGCGAGGGCATCACAAAAAGCATACAGAAGAGTGCCAGAATAATTCCTGATCCCGCAATAAACCCAAATTCAGAAAATCCCCTGAAACGGGCGATAATTAATACAAAGAGCGAAAATGCCGTAGTCAGTCCGCTTACGACAATGGCCGCCCCCGTATTGTCGTAGGTTTCCTGCAAGGCATCCAAAATGGGTTTGCCGTCGGAACGGAATTCGATATAGCGGGCATAAAAATGAATGCCGTAATCGATCCCCATCCCAAATAGAATTACGAAAAGTACGGACGTCATCGTATTGAGTGTACCCAGTACAAAATAGGTGATACCGAACGTCCACGCCAGGCTCACCAACAGCGGAAGCCCGATCACGAGGACCGGCACCGGCAAACGAATCAGGTGCTCCCAGAAGCGATGTTCCCTGCCTTCTGAATCTCCTCTCCGGTAATTCACGTACTTTTTGATAAAGAAATATATCATAACCAGAAGAATGACGCCGGATATGCCCGAGGCAAAGCTGTTAAACACATCATTCATGATAGAGTCGATTTCCGACAAATGACGCTTTAGGCGTCCTCCATACCGCACCTCCATTTCACTGTTATACGATTGCGGGTTCATTGCTCCCAGCAATAAGTCATAGGAGGCAAACATATTGCGCAAGTAGTCCAGATTGCTTTTGGAGCCGGTGGGATAAAGTTTAAAGACCATGACCGTGCTATCGGGACTAACGGGATACTCGGGGGGGATCAGGTCTTCATAGCTTTGCTCAAAATCCTGAAGCTCTTCATCCGCTTCCGCATCTTCCTCCTCTTCCTCTTCTCCAAAATCCACTAAAAAGGGATTTGCCCCCTCTTTGGCCGACTGAATTTCATCTTTCAGATAGGTCTCAATATCATTTAATTCACCGGGGGTGGCAAAATACAGCGCATTATCCCTCAAAAAAGCGGTTTCTTTGCGAAACTCCGCCCGTTCGAAAAAGGGCCGGTCATGCTGCTCGTCGTACAGCGCCAGGCTTTTTTCTATCAGATCCTCGGCAAACCGCTTATTATCCTCAAAACTCGGGGACTTGATGGCCACTTCCATAGCGGTTTCTCCTCCTACGGTCTCCTGCAGCTCATCCAGTGCTTTAACATGCGGGTTATTTTTGGGTAAAAGATTGGCGAGGTCGGTGTCAATGGACAACTGAACGGCAAAGCTCCCCAGCACTATTGCCAGCAGGATCGTTACACTCAATACCCAATACGGGTAATTATAATTGTAGGTAATAAGCGGACGAAAAAAATGTAGAATCTTATCCATTAACTCCGGATCAAAATAGCAATTAAATCAGCGGTGAAGTTAACCATTTTCACAGAACTTATTTAATTTCTGTTTTTTAAACTTTATCGGGACTTCAGTATGAAATCATCGTAGTCGGCCATAACCCACGATCCGGTACTGTCTCCATCGCTCATAATCAGGATTGCCATGGGCGTCCTGGGGGGATCGTCCCCGAACAGCCGGCGATAATCTTCTACAAGGTTGCGTTCAAACGTAATCCATTTCCCGGTATTTTTCCTGCCGGACTCCACAATGACTATTTGCTGATTACCAAACAGCTTCGAGGTTCTGGTTCCCTTGTCAAGCAGTGTGCTCCATGTATATCGTATGGTTTTGGGTACTTTTTTAAACAGTGCCACGCGTCCCATATCAAAAACCACATACACACTGGCAACGGAGTCGTTGTAATCATCGTTGTCTTCGCGAGCGTTCTCCGGCAACTTATGAGCTCTGACTTTCCAGGAAAGGATCGGCGTCTCATAAATGTTGATATTGTAGATGTTGTCTTTATCCTTATTTATCAACGGCAGGTTGATATGTTTGGCCCTGGAACCTTTATACCGCAAAAACTTGTTGGCTTCGGAATTGTCACTTCTTACAACTTTGTATAAATATTGCTTGCTAAAAGACTTGTCGTGATTAACCAGCCTCTTGTTACCGTCCCGGTCGTACCATTTATAGGGAAGCGAACCTACCGTATCGTTTTCAAAATTCTCCAGCAGCACATTTCCGTTATCCAGATGAGTGGGTTGCTGCGCTTCGGACATAGGAGTATGCCCGAGACTGAAGAATAACAGCAAAAGAAAATAATGTGAAATCTGCGTATCTGTTCGTTGCATATATAAGTCCATTGATTCTGTTAGTTGGCGGCATACCCTTGTAAGAGCCTCTCTGTACAAATAGTTTTGAGAGTAACTATACAAATTTCGCTTTACCAACGTTTCCCATTACATTTTATTTCTAACGGCAGTCGGTCCCGGGGCATCTGTATTGCCCGGATTAAAACAATAGATCGACCGGATTTCACAGTGACGACACGGGATCATTATAATTTATATGCTAAAATCCTAATAAACCTATTGCCACCAGAAAGGTTATTATTATTCCCTGTCTTCCGGGGTTGGGAATGCGGGATAAATGGATCTATTAAAAGTTTCTGAAACAGTCTTCTAAAAATGATCGAAAACTGCTAAATTTGCGTTGCTGTATAGCCTGGAGATGCTTACATACAAAAAACATTTAATCCAAAAATTTCTGTTGGCGTATTGATGCTCGAAAAATACAAGAGAATTATAGGAGCTGTTTTACTGATAAACATTCTTTTAGTAGCTACCCATGAAGGAGAGTTTTGGCCGTTTAGTATTTATCCGATGTTTTCACAGGCCGGAAAACCATGGTCCCGTGGTGTCGTGGAGGATGTCCGTGATACGACCCGTTCCGACCTGTGGGAGACCAAGCCCATAGAAGCTATTGACAATCGTATACTGCCCCTCGAAGAGTACGGCATTCATGAGATTGATTTTGCCAACTATATTTCAAAGACCAGGAGCTGGAACGCCGAAAAGATAAACGGCCTCAGGACCACCTTTCAAATTGATGATTACCCGGGTAAAATGTGGATGGCAACCCGGGTTGTCGGCTCCATTAACGAACAGGACTCTGTTGTGATCAAGGCTATTCCAATGTTCCTGTTTACCCCCGACAGTACCTATAAGAACCCTAATCTATTCCCCAATAAGTAAATCAGATGGATCGTTTACTCAGGAATTTATTCCATTTTGAGGCGCCTCAATCAATCGGAACAAAAATCCAGCTTCGCGCTTTTGAATTTTTCACCGTTATCTATACCCTGCTCTATACCTGGGAATGGGCTTTTTATGTCCCCCGGCTGAGTGATGTTGTACTCCCCCTCGGGGTGGCCAATTATCTGAATGTTGAAATCTTTTTTAGTGAACTGGCTACGGTCAATGCCATCGTCATAACCCTCAGCTGCCTGATCCCTCTTTTATTCAAGCGCCTTCGCTGGCTGTATGTGCCGGCATTCCTCCTGTTTCATCTGCAGTATGTGACTCGTTTTTCGCAGGGCGAAATTCCCCACAGCGCCAATCTCGTTGCCTTCAGTTTAATGGGTTTAGCCCTCGCCGCCGTTTTTGTCAGAGATATTAAAAAATCACTGCCCTTTGCTTTCGGGTTTACGATATTTTTCCTCGGTCTCGGTTATACGTCCGCCGCCATCAGCAAACTTGTGGCCACCGGCATCACCTGGCCCGACGGCCAGCACCTGTGGCTCTGGATTGGGGAAAAAAGTATCGATATCCTTTCAAAGACCGGAGAGTTCCAGCTTAACTGGCTCCAGGAGCTGGCTTTGAGCAGCAGATTCATTGCCACGGTCATTTTGACCTTTGGCTTGGTTGCCGAACTCCTCGGCTTTCTCGTCTGGTGGAAACATTTGCGTCCCTATGTCACCCTGGCGCTGATCGGAATGCACATAGGTATCGATTTGACGATGAATATCTTCTTCAAAACATTTACCATCCAGCTTATTATCATGGGCTTTCCCTGGAATCGTTACATAAATAATTTCAGCAAACGTTTGCGTTCGCTCCCGCTTAAGGCTTTTGGGCGGTATCTGCTTTATTAAATAATGATGTTTCTTTTGGCTTGATCCAAAAGAAACGCAAAAAATCAAGGCTCAGAAAACTCAGGAATCAGATTTCGCCGGTGCTCCGGAAAATAATTTAACTTGCTCCGAACTACGCGGAGCTTCAGACAAAAATTATTTTAAATCCTCCGCACCGCCTCGATCTAACCAGATTCCTGACTTTTCAAGGCCGTGGTTCCTTCCTCAGTTTATGTGATAAAACCTTACCGATAAACCAATGTAGGGAAATACTCCTCCCCCCTCCGGACTCCGCTCAGGATTCTTAGGCCGGTAAAGTTTATTCTCTCCCCAGCAAAGCGACATGACCAAAAAAGCCTCTCTGAGACTTTAACGGATGGTGGGTAAAAGATCATCGATGTAGCCCAGCAAACCTCGTAAGGGAGAGTTTAACTATCTTATTGACGATTACTCAGATATATAAACATAATTATTCCGACAGGGTCTTGATATACAGAACCATCGATTCCATTTCCCTGTCGGAGAGAATTCCCAGGAAGGAGGGCATCTCCCCGGCATGCCCTTCTACGATTTTGGCTTCCGGCTCCAGCAGAGATTCCCGGATATATCCTTCGTCAGCAATCGCAGACGACCCATCCTCAAAATGCTGTTCAGAACCAAACAGTCCCTGTAGCGTGGGACCGATCATGCCATCCGTCGTTCCATCCGTGGAATGGCAGCCCATACATCCCAACCGCTGGTATAGCTCTTTACCACGCGCGGCAGAAGCCGGTTTTTCTGGCTTATTGGCAGCCTTTTGGGTTTTATCTTCATCCTCAAAAGCCAGCGACCCGATATCAAGGCCAGAGAACCCTGCTACTTCCGGATCCGGCTCTTCGACATCATTAACGGTAAACCATAGGGCGTCATCCATCACAGTCCCGTCAGCGGCTTTCAGGTCGTAGGAAATTTCCATCTGCATCACCTCCCGCATATCGGGGATAGCCAGAAATACCGCCTTCCGGTCGTCGGACAGATGCGCCGAAAAAACCGGCATAAGCTCCTCACCGGCCGAGCCGTCCAGTTTAAAATGACCGGATCCGTAGTCTTCCGTGCGTCGGTAATTCCATCTTTTCGCCTGGTAATTGCCCGGGTTCGTCGCCGCTTCCTCATCCAGTTCGGTATCGAATCGGAGAATTATGCCCCCGTCCCGAGCAAGGAATCCCTGCGGGAGCAGACTGCGCCGCCCCGTATACCTAAGCCGGGTAAAAGCACTGATGCCGCTCGAATTCGTTCCCCAGAGGGTAAAGCCGGTAAGATACAGCTGGCCATCTGCAGGACTCACGGCCCCTTTCATTGTCGGGGCGGGGTAATCGGCCGGTATATCGGCTATCCCCCCCTGCACCGTTCCGCCGGTGCTGTCAATCAAAATTTTAAATAAACCCGGACGTCCATATGAAAGATGAACCAGGCTGCCACTCAGCGGACCCATCCGGTCGCTGGTAATCCAAACCTGTCCGATGCCCGATCGATCCACGCTGTGAGGGAACCACACCAATGGCGGCGTAATATCCGGTTCACGGGCGGCAGCGGGACGATGTGCGGTGGTGGGCACCCCGAAATAGTCGCCCTCTTCAACCAGCAAAAGCGGAGTTGACGGTACGTAATGCCCCTGCTGATCCGATGCGGTTAACACCCCCGTCTCCGGGTTTATCCCCAGATACGGTCCCCGCAAACCCGTGGCATAATGCCTCACGCTGCGTCCCTCAGCAGAAACCTTCAACACGGAACCGCTGTGACGTGAACCCGCCCGGAATCCCTTGGTTATGGCGGGAAAAGAGGTCTTCGGCCCCATATCCAGTCCCCCCGCTTTAGCTACGAAAAAACCGCCCCCCGGCGCCGCTACCATGTCGGTTGCCCACTCCCGGGTCTCAATAGACTGGGCCATTCGGTTCGAAAAATTCTCATAATAATCAGCGACACCATCCTCATTCAAATCATGGAACCGTACGATCCCCTCTTTACCGTAGGTATACACCGTATCATCAACGACTTCTACGCTCTGGGTTTCATACAAGCCGGAAGCATACCGTCGCCATTCAATATTCTCCAGCTCTTCATCTATGCCTTCAACGATCCAGACATCTCCTGAAAAGGTCACCACGGCCGCACGACCATCATCAAAGAATGCCACATCTACGACCCGGACATTGCGATTCCACGGGTTGGGAATGGGCAGCGTCAGCTGGTCAATCACATAGGCGGAGGTGGTATCCGGGGCAACCTGTCCCTCCGTCACAACCGTTTCAGTCCAGTGAGGAGCCCCTCCCTCCCGAAAATCAGGCATCTCAGCCGGCGGGGCCTCGGCAAGCATTTGCTCAAAAACCTCTTTTTTGTCAGCGGGACCGCTCCAGAGGACCAGCGTGAACGTCACATCTTTCCGGCCGGAAGAAACCTGAACGGTGGAATAGCGGTCGTCAATAATATTCAGTTCAACACCTTCTACCGATTCCGCCAGACCGATAGCCGTAACGGAATCCCGGTCCTCTCCCCGGTAAATATAGGCCGCGTTGCCGGTAACCTCGCTCCCGGTTCCGTCGGATACTTCCGCCGCTACCATAGACAGGGACTCCTCGCGCTGCCCGATCTGAATAGTTCTGGTAAACCCTGTTTCATCCTGCAGCCGGGTGCTGCCGGGTTTTTCATAGATATCCGTATTCCGGGCGGCATACGACAACACCACCTCCTGTCCCTGCAGGTATACCCCCTTCCATCGCCCCGTCTCCCCGGGAACAGGTCCCCACACCGGGGCATCGAGATCCGTTCTCGGGGGACGAGGGTCAGTGAAGTCCGGCTCGGGTCCCGACCACCCGGGATAAAGTCCCGTCGCGATGGATGGTTCGCCAAGGACTGTGGGGATCTCGTTGTCCTTGTTATGAAAATCGTTATATGATATCTGTCCCATCGTAACCATCGGCAGGAATTCGCCCGTCCAGGCCACAGACCAGCGCAGCATATCCGTATCGAAACAGGCGTAGGCTTCCCCGCCCAGGCGGAGCGCCAGGCATCGGGGTACGATATTATCGGTGGGAAAGCCCGGTCCGAGAGACCGGGCATCAATGGACGTCGTGATAAAAGGGAAGTCGGGCTCCACAAAAGGAGCAAAATCAGCCTCCTCAAAATTCACCTCCCTGATAACTTCGGAATCTTTCGGGGCTGGGTCTGTCTCCGGAGCACATCCCGCCAAAAGGATTATACCGGTCAGCAGGGCGATTATTCGGACAGCACTGGAGAGATTGCAAAAAAAACCGGGTGTTATCTTGTCAGCATCGCCGGGAAATTTCACGGAGCGGCAGGTAAATCGATACATTTTATACGGTCACTACTGGTTTAATAATTTTTTACCATCGTTATTGAAGTCGTTTTCCTATCACTTATTTTCACTGAGACACATATTCAGCTCTGTGTTCCCGAAAGGTATTAACAAAAATACCTCGACTCGCTCCTTTAATAAAAAAGAACGATACCATACAGAAACAGGCACAATATATACAACCGGGAACGCACGATTCATAATTTATTCTGTCGCAACCGTCACGCCCGGAGGATAGGCATAGTCGTTCCACAGGCGGTTTAGTTTTTCAGGATCCGGTTCCCCGTCAAAAGTTATATAGCGATAATGCATAACATAGGGAGCCCCCGGCTCTATAGCCATTTCTCCGAGCTGCATGGGAGCAAAAACAAAATACGGGGTCTCCGGATGAATGCGAACCGGTTGCGGGGCCCGGTAGTTGTCCGGATGACTCAAGACGGCGATTCCTGCGCGTTTGCCGTCCACCATTCCTCCCATATGCGCCCATCGCGCCCGGGTTTCATTGGCCGCACTGCGATCGTGTCCCCGGGAAGTCAAAAAGGTTACGTTATCGGGATTATCCCAGTTCCGGTGTCCCCTGAACCCCATGCCTCCATAATGATATTCCGGCAGGAGGAGCGGCTGAGCTGTGTTTGCCGTATGCGACAGGGTCAGGTCAAACATGAGGTAATCACTGCGGCTCGCAGCATCATAGACTTTCATTTCCCACTGCTCGTTAAGCGCAATAACCGGAGCCGAAGAAGTCAGATCCGTAAAATAATGGTTAGCCTTCAGTCCCCCGTGCACCGGTCCCTCCCAGGCGAGCTCCATCGAGTCCTGGTCCACCCGGGCGGTCTTGTCCTGGATATTCCAAAAATCGGGTGTTCGTCCCTGAAACTCGGTATTGGTCCATGCCGACCATATCCCGTAATGATGAGGATGCATCGCCGTATCCAGGTGATTGGTTAAAACCGTGCCCCCCGGCGAATATACGGGATGAAGATATCCCCCGCGCTCGTATTGCTTATCCAGCTCCCGCGGCGGGTTGTTTTTCCCGTGATAGTAGGAAAGCACGGGATCCTCCCCTGCTTTGAAAGTGATTGTATTCTCATCCACAGCATAAGTGACTCCGCTATCGTCAGCAGTGGACGAAAAGGATTCGGCGTCCAGGCTATAGCTCTTCGAAGAACCTGCGGGAAGCTCCTCCAGCACAAACCAGCCTTTGTTTTGCTCATCCACCTGCAGGAGCGCCTGGTTGCCCGCCTCATCCTCCATCGTATACACACCGGGATCCACGGGCTCCGGGAGCGTAAACGAAACCACCGACTCCATGCGGTCGAAGCCACCCGCCGTAACGGTCACGGTATATTGGCTACAGGCTTCCGGAGGCGCCATGAGCATCAGAAATGCTGCAGTGAATAATCCGATATGAAAAGAAGTATGTTTTTTTTGGTTACGCATAAGTTATCAACAATTTAGTTTACAAGCATACTGAGTCCTTCCGGCACCACCCCGATATCGATCCCCAGAAAGAGCGTAAACAGGAAATAGGTGAGCAGCGTAATCAATATGGCAAAAAACAGATTCAGCACCAGGCCGGCACGTGTCATCTGCGGGATATCCATCACGCCGCTGCCATAGACGATCGCGTTGGGAGGTGTAGCCACCGGAAGCATAAAGGCACAGCTTGCCACCATCGTTATGGGGACGGCAAACAGGAGCGGATCCTGGCCTATTCCTATGGCCACCGAACCGATCACCGGCAGGAAAGCCGCAGCGGTCGCCGAGTTGCTCGCCAGCTCCGTAAACATGATAATAATCAGGGCAATAACAAGAATAGCCAAAATAACAGGCCATCCTCCCAAAACTTCAAAGTATCCACCGACCCATTCCGCCAGGCCCGTCCGCTGGATCGCCCCCGCCAGTGAGAGTCCCCCGCCAAACAGTATCAGCACGCCCCAGGGAATTTTTTCGGCATCTTTCCAGCGCATGATAAATTGTGACTTGCTGAGATCAACCGGGATAAGAAACAGGATGAGCGCGCCGAAAATGGCAATACTGGCATCCGAAAGTCCCGGCAACAGCGGCTCCAGCAGCGGCCGCGTCATCCAGAGTATCGCAACGAGTACAAAGACCCCGCCCACGTACTTTTCGGGACGACTGATGGCACCCAGCCGCTGCATTTCATCATCAATGTAAGCGCGTCCCCCGGGAAGCGTTTTCATACGGACCGGAAATACCAGACTTGTCAGGGTATAAAAAATTATCGGGAGTCCCAGTACCACGACCGGAAGCCCCAGCCCCATCCACTGGGCAAAAGTGATTTCCATGCCATAGGCATCATTGACAAAAGCAATCATAAGCGCATTCGTCGGCGTTCCGATCACCGTACCCAGTCCCCCTACATTAGCCGCATAGGCAATAGCCAGCATCAGCGCCACCGCGAAGTTCCGGTTCTGCTGCCGTTTTGCAGCGTCCTGCACCCCCGTTTTCGTAAGCTGAATAACCGAAAGTCCGATCGGGAGCATCATCATGGTTGCGGCCGTATTGCTTACCCACATGCTCATAAACGCCGCGGAGACAATAAAGCCGGCGATAATATTGCGGGGCCTGGACCCGATAAAGCTGATAATGTTAAGCGCAATGCGCCGGTGCAGGTCCCACCGCTGCATGGCGATGGCGATAATAAACCCACCGAGGAACAGATAGATCATGGGGTCGGCATACGGGGCCGCGGAAGCGTCGATATCCGCAATTCCAAGAATGGGAAACAACACAAGCGGCAAAAGGGCTGTCCCGGATATCGGAAGCACCTCGGTCACCCACCAGGTGGCCATAAGCACGGCCACGGCCGCCGTGCGCCATCCGGCCAAACTGAGTCCCTCAGGCGAATTTGAAAAAAGCATAAGCAGGAATACCGAGAGTCCCCCTACAAAACCGACCCATTTGGTCGTGCTTACAGGCTTCTCCTCGGGTTCTCCCATTCCAAGTTCTTCTTCCTTCCCCTTATCTGATCCCTTAACCTCTTTATCCTCTGTGTTTTTCTTCATTCGGATACTGTTTTAAAGAAACCTTTGCAAAACCGTTCGTTTGGCCAATGTTGGCCTTACCGGTCGGTTGAAATCCTCACATATGGGTGATTTGCTGCGAGAGCACCCTCCCTGAGGCCTTGACCTTGAACAAAATTCCTGGTTTTTCAAAAGCTTCTTAAATTGATTTTATGTTGTTGTAGCTCTTGTATGCTAAATTTATAACAAGGTTATAGCCGCTGGATCGACAGTCCCCCGTCAATCATCATCACTTCTCCGGTAGAATAGGGAAAATCACCCTCGACCAGCGAAAGGACCCCCTTTCCCACATCCTCGGGGTATCCCCAGCGGGGCTGGGCGGTCAGTCCCCCGGCAATCAGCTTGTCGTACTTGTCGGTGACCGCCGAAGTCATATCCGTTTTGATAATGCCCGGGCGCACTTCATAGACCGGGATGTCGTACTCGGCCAGACGCACCGCCCAGATCTTGCTGTGCATCGCCAGTCCCGCTTTCGACATGCAGTACTCCCCCCGCTTGGGAGAGACCACCGAAGCCGAAATGGATCCCACATTCACAATGGTGGCCGAAAAAGACGAATCCTCCTGTTTTTGTTCAACCATCCAGCGGGCTACGCCCTGCGTCAGAAAATAGGGCCCCTTCAGGTTGATACGCATCACCCGCTCATAACTTTCCTCCGTGGCTTTCAGCGGATCTTTTCGCTCCCGGGGCGCCACGCCGGCATTGTTGACCAGCACATTGAGCCGGCCAAAATGGGAGCGAATGCCGGCCATGATGGATTCCCGGTCGGTGGCAGAACTGATATCGCCCTGGCAGTATATCACGTCGCTGCCCGTCGAGCTAAGCTCCTTTAACGTCTCCCGTACCTGACCTTCAGGGCGCACGCCATTGAACGCAACGTTGTAGCCGTTCTCACACAGCTTCTTGCAGATTCCCTTTCCAATGCCGCGGGATCCGCCGGTGACTAAAGCAACTGGTTTCATAACTCTTCCTTGTTATTGTCTGGTGTTCGAAAAAAAAGTGTAGTAGGGACGGTCGCCCGTCATGCGGGACAGATACAGCGCGAGTTCCCGCAGGTGGTAGTCGCCCCACATGCTCGACTCCCCGCACGGTATGCTCTGGCCTTCCGGGATATAGTCCCACCCATTGGGCCGGTGGTAGACCGAGTGCAGCAGCAGGCCCTGGTGGGACTCATCCGTGCTCAAGTACGGTTCCTCAAGCAGCGTCCGCGCCACTGAGAGCCCCGCCTGCCAGTACCTGCTTCCTTTTTCCTGCTCTCCCCTCGACTGCAGGTAATGTCCCAATCGAAGCAGTCCCTGCGCCCCTATGGCCGCAGCGGAGCTGTCCACCGGCTCCACATCATTATAAGGGTCCGCCGGCATATCCCTGTAGTCCCCCAGCTTGTGCAGGTCCGGGGCGCCCGTATCCCAGTAAGGGATGCCATCCAGGGAGCTGTGCTCAAGGTAAAAATCGCAGGTCGCCAAAGCCGCCTTGCGCATCATCGACTCGACCTGCTGGCGTCCCCCGTACGGCTCCAGCTCGTCGTCGTCCAGCATATCCAGAAATTCCAGCTGCTCGGGGTATCCACACATCGCCCAGGCCAGCCCGCGCGTCCATGTCGTGAAGGGAGAAAATCCCTGCTGCGAATTCGGACAGCGAAACTGTCCGTCCGTAACATTAAAGACCGCCTCATGGGCCGTTCGTCCCCGCAGGTCATAGCTGTCGCGTCCCTCCCCGTAGTAGATGTTGTAGGTCGCCGTAGCGCGGGCGTGCCGGATAAGCCGTCCCAGCAGCGAAATGGGCTCGTCATGCTCACCATAAAGCACATGTCCCAACCGGTGGCTCAGGGCCAGGGCGCGCAGGGTCCGAACTGTGTCTACAAAGAGCGAGTGGGGGCCGTTGAAGGAGTGGATAAATCCTCCTCCGTCCGCGATTGGGGTCCACCTGCTGGCCTGCACCGCGCCCGTACTTTTCAGCGCCAGCCTGTAAAACGACTGTTCCCATTCACTGGCGTCGATCCGACCCTCCCGGCACAGCCTCCACAGGGCGCCATAGGTACTTACATTGTTGAAGCCGTGATCGTGGACCCCGATATGGGTAATATGAGGTGCCATCCTGGTAACCGTGGCCTCCCGCCCCATTTCAAGGTACTCCGTCTGGCCGGTCGCATCGAACTGGATGATCTCGGACCCAAACTGAAATCCCTGTGTCCATTCGGTCCACCCGCGGGTCGTGTACACCCCGTCCTCGGTAAAGACCGGAGACCCCTGAGAGGTATCATAGTCGCTGCGGATCAGCTGAATCTTTTGGGCTGACAGCTCCCAAAACCGTTGCAAAGGCAGATCTTCCACCTGAAGATCCTGTTGGATATTCATCTTACTTTTTTTCAGTTATAATTCCTGTGTTTCAGTTTTAATAATGGTTATTAGTCGAAGGTAGAAGGTATAAAGTAAAAGGTATAAGGTAATAGATCCCGGAACCGACTTCTCATTTTGATTTTTCATTTTCCATCTTTCATTCCCAATCCCTCATTAAAAATTCCTGATTTCCCATTCTTTCTCTTAACCCCGCAATCTTAAGCCAGCTCCGGTACCTCGATCCATGCCCGCTGCTCGGACGCTTCGTAGCCGATCTCGGCCAGCTGGACCCCCTTGGCCGCTTCCAGGAGATTCCATCGGAAGGGATCGTCCTTGACCACATGCCGCAAAAACAGCTCCCACTGCATTTTAAAAGCGTTGTCAAACTCCTGCTGCTTCGGCATTTTAATCCAGTCGTCATAAAAGTTGTGATCCGAATCCACATCGGGGTTCCAGACGGGCTTCGGGGTCGCCGAATGGGGCTGAATCCACACCTCCCGGAGTCCGGCCACCGCCGATCCCCTGGTGCCGTCCACCTGGAACGTGACCAGGTCGTCGCGCCGCACCCGGGTGGTCCAGGAGGAATTAAACTGGGCTACAATGTCGTCCTCCAGCTCAAAAATCGCGTATGCCGCATCATCCGCCGTGGCCTCGTAGGGCGTACCATCCTCCTCATAGCGCTTGTCAATATGGGTGGTCCCAAGACAGGAAACCGATTTCACCTCTCCGAAAATATTATCCAGTATGTATCGCCAGTGGCAGAACATATCGAGGATAAGTCCCCCGCCATCCTCCTCCCGGTAGTTCCAGGACGGGCGTTGCGGCGCAATGGTATCACCCTCGAAGACCCAGTAGCCGAAATCCGCCTTCACGGAGAGTATTTTTCCAAAAAAGTTCTGTTGCCTGAGCTGCTTTAGCTGCACCAGACCCGGCAGCCACAGCTTGTCCTGCACCACCCCGTGTTTGACGCCCCCTTCTTCGGCAATGTGATGCAGCCGCACGGCTTCTTCGGTGGTCACCGCCGTAGGCTTTTCGCAATAGATATGTTTCCCGGCCGCCACCGCTTTTTTGACGCTGTCAAACCGCAAGTCTGTCCGCTGCGCATCAAAATAAATATGATAGTCTTCTTCATCGAGGACCTCATCCAGGTTGGTCGTCCACTCCTCTATGCCGGTCCGCTCCGATAGCTTTTGCAGCTTCACGGGATTGCGGCCCACCAGCACCGGACGGGGCATGATCACCTCATCTTCGCTGATCTTCACGCCCCCCTGCTCCATGATCGGCACGATGGAGCGCAGCAGATGCTGGTTGGTACCCATGCGTCCCGTTACCCCATTCATAATTATTCCTACGGTGTGTGTCGTCAGTTCATCACTCATTTATCTTAATTTATTTCTTATTTTTTTTATTTAATCGATCGATCCCGGGAAATGGGTGGTTTTGTTGCTGCTTGAGAATCCTTCGTTAGCGGATGTATTAAAACGAAGCCACGCAGACACGCTCAAGCAATTCCACGGGAAGGCGTGTCAGTTACCCGGCAGTTTCCGGATAAAACAGGGCTTGTGCCAATATCAAATAACGCACACCCCGTTACCACTAATTCTTCCGTGTGATATTAGGTTAAATTCGCATTACATGAATGATTACTCTTTTCCACTATAATCTTCCGCTCCTTCGGTACACTGCGGCCAGGCTCCATCCGGCAATGCGGGCACGTCTTCCCCTTCTTTGGGTAAAGTACCCTCCAGCTCCTGCCGCCAATGGGCTACGTCCCCGGCCGGACCGTAGCAATAAATAAACTTGAGCGGGGTTTTCCCGATATTTGTTAGCTGATGAAACTCCTCGGAGGGAATATACACCGTTTGTCCCGAGTAAATCTCCCGGCGCTGCTCGCCGAGACAAATTTCGCCGGTTCCCTCCAGGATCAAATAGATTTCCTCCTGCGGATGGTTATGCCAGGGAACCTGTCCCCCTTCCGGATCCAGGGTCACCATGCCCAACGAAAAGTTTTCAGCCTGGAGGGAGGAGCTCCCTCCCACGATGTTTTTGGTCAGCCGCCGGGCCGGAAAACGCCGGCCCTCAGTCTCATTCAAATCAGATATCTTCATAATACTCTCAGCCGTAAACTGCGTGAAAAGATTAAAAATTATTGCGGGTATACTTTATCGGTAAAGACTTAAAAAGTCAACCGGTTTCTTGATAAATCTGTGCAATTTATTTTGTTCTTTTGCATCAAGAAGTGCATTGATTTTCATAATCAACCCTTGATGACAGTAAGAACCTATAATTTCGGGTTATTCTCATTTATGGTGGAACCAGTATTTAAAAAAATGCAAAAATTTTAATGCGTTTCCCTGACGGGTGTCGTGTTCGATCGGACCGGATGCCCGATTGATCGGAAGAACCACCGATAAATAAATGAGCATTTAGCCTGTCCCCCGGCAATATCGTCAGTCGCGGGCAGACGGATCTCGTAATTCATAACCTCTTCTCATCCCGGCATCAGCAGGTCTGTATAATGAAATACCTCGATAGCGATGAGCCCCAGGATCCCGACCATCAGGATATAATAGAGCGTTGGAATAATGGTCAGTCGCATCACATCCCCCTCCTTTCCCAGGTAGCCCACGGTTGCCGATGCCGCGACCACGTTATGAATGGCAATCATATTTCCCGCGGCGGCCCCGACGGCGCCCAGAGCTACCATCAAGGTGGTGGGCATCGACAGGTTTTCAGCTATACCAAACTGAAATAAGCTGAACATGAGATTACTTATGGTATTACTTCCTGCGATAAATGCTCCCAGGGCCCCGATAGCCGAGGCAAAAAGGGGATATATGCGTCCCACATTCGTGGCCACCCAATCCGCCATAACGATAGGCATGCTTTCCAGTCCGAGTTCATTCATTCCCGAGTTGATATAGATGCGAACCATCGGTATGGTAAAAACCAACACAAAGCCGGCCCCGAGGAGCATATTCGCACTTTCGGAAAAAGCCGCTTTCACCTGAGAAAGATTCATCCTGTGGATAAAAACAGCAAAAAGGCCGGCCATGAGCAGGATCGTCCCCGGCAGGTACAGGGGGGTGCTGGACGCCGAAATAGCCGTACCCATAATCTGTTCCCATCCGATGACTACATTTGACAGGAAGCTTTTCAGGGGAAGCTGGGGCAGACGGCTTGCCACCAACAGCAGGGCCATCAGCACGTAAGGCAGCCACGCCTCGGCCAGGGACAGGTCAGGGGTACGGTTTTCCTGTCGAGGGTCCACGCTCATGGTACCCATCCAGTGGGAGGGCCACTCCCCGGCAGGCATAAACTGCCAGCTTTTTTCAGGGATGAGAAAGCCGCGGTTGGCCGCATACATAACGACAGGCAATCCCACAAGCGCACCCAGCAGGGAAGGAAACTCCGGTCCCAGGAAAACACCGGTCAGCGCATAGGGAACGGTAAATGCCAGTCCCGCAAAAAGAGCAAAGGGGAAAATCGAGAGTCCTTCTTTCCACGACCTGTTTTTTCCAAAAAAACGGGTCATCATCACCGTCATAAAGGTGGGCATCAGGGTGCCCGTAACCGCGTGTAACAGGGCCGCATGAGAGGTCACGACCGAAAGATAATCCATGAGCGAAGCATCGGCCAGTGCCAGCTGCGATTCCAGTTCGGGGCCTTGCAGTCCCGCCTGAACCCCGATAAGGATGGGCGTGCCCACCGCTCCGAAGGTTACAGCGGTACTCTGCACCATCAATCCCAGCATCACCGCAGCCAGTGCAGGGTATCCCAGCGCCAGCAGAAGCGGCGCCACGATGGCAGCCGGTGTTCCGAATCCCGCCGCCCCCTCCAGGAACGAACCGAACAGCCAGGCAATAATAATGACCTGCACCCGGCGGTCGGGGCTGATCTCCGCAAAGCTCTCCCGTATGATCTTTATGCCCCCTGAATACTTTAGCAGGTTAAGCAGCAGGATAGCTCCAAAAATAATATAAAGAATATCAAAGGTGATAAACAGTCCTTCAATCGTCGACGCTACAATATGCAAGGCCGAAAAATTCCAGGCAAAAAAGGCCGTGACAATGGTGATGCCCAACACAACCGGCATCGCCATTTTGGCCGGCCAGCGAAACCCCACTAACAGGATCCCGGCCAGCAGTATGGGCAGGAAGGCTAAGAATGCTAAAAGCGATAGCGGCATATATATCTATATGGTTAGTCTAATCCCCATTTCACACCGAAAATATAATGGAATGTAAAGATAATAAGTTATCAATATTTTTATTTCTATTTTCTTTTCAACACAGGGCCCTCGGGATCCATAATCGATTCATTATGCTTCTCCCGCAAGAACGTTATTCATTGCGAATCATGCAATTAAATTCGTTTTGTCAGGTTGTCGCGGATCAGACGCTCCCCGGTTACTCCACCCGTAAAGGCTCCTCCATCTCCTGTTCCATATGCTCAGGCAGCTGGAATACCTCCCCTTCTTTATTGCTGAAATACAAATTGGATTTCGAGGGTTGCCGCCCATGCCCGTCCGCCCAGAATCCATAAAAATCGGGATGCGCATTTATTGGACGCCGGACATAGGTATGGTTAAAATCACTGCCGCGGGTCAGTTGTCTCTCTTTGCTCCAGCTTTGTCCCTGGTCCTCGCTCAGCCACATCGCTACCTCTCCCCCGGGATTGTAAGACTGCGGACCGGTCTCCGTGGGAGCAATGATGCGCCAGGTCCCATCCTCTTCGATGAAAAGCGAGCCCATGTCATAATTATTATCCGAGGTGGTAATATCACGAATGATCCACTCCTCCCCGTCCCATCGCGCCGTCCGCCAGGTACGCGGATCGTTATCGGGACCGGATTCATAGCCTTCAGACGTTATATACATGATGACCGGGCGGCCCTGCCGGTCGTAGGTGATATCCTTCATATAAACATTCAGATCCTTGCTGTAATAATCATGCACCAGGGAGGGATTTTCAATATCGGTGAGTGGCAACTCCAGCGGGGTGCCGTCTGCGGCCTGCCAGTTCTCCCCAAAATCGCGGCTTTCCACATAATAGAGGTTCGTCCGCCAGTTCAGTCCTCTCTTTTCTTCGGTATCCGGATGAAAATTAAAGGCCGATCCGGCTACCCCGTCTCCCAGCGCACTGATCTGGTAATGTCCTTTTTTTATGGCCGCAATGCGTTTCCACTCCGACCAGCTTTCCCCGTCCGGGCTGGTCATGAAGCAGATCGTGCGATCGGCCGGATAGCCATACCGGGTAAAAAAGTTGACAAATCCCCTGCCCGGCTGGTACCAGCTCTGCATATACGAGAAGTTGGTCATCGGTACCCTCTCCCCCTCTTCTATCTTGGTAGCTTCTATTTTTTCAAATGCGCTGATGTCATACGGCACTTTGCTTTTGCTAATGTAAGAGGGACGCGAAGTGCCGTGGGAGGTGGAAAATATATAAATATACCCATCCTCATCGATCGCCATCACCGGATTGTCGTGAGCGTCGGTCGTCTTCTTGTCCAATACCAGCGTGGGTTTGGAGACCTTCCCGGTTTGATGATCATAGTAGGAAACCATATGCAGCAGCGTGGAATTCTCCTGGTCGGTCCCCCCGTACGTAAAAAAGGTTTTGTTCACCTCCTCCCTGTAAATAGCAAACGGATTATGCTTGGCCGTATAGGTCGCCAGTCCCCCGCTGTATTTATACTTGTATTTATTGTCCAGCGGCTGATTCATGTACCAGATGCCCCGGTAGCCGTCCAGTTGTCGGTTTATGAGTTCGCCTTCGGCGTACTTGTTATCATGAAATTTAATCTGCAGTTCTTTCTTTTCCGACAAAGAATCATCACTAACTGAATATTCTTTATTTGTAGAACAGCTGAAAAGTATAAAGACCAGAGCTATGACAAAATATTTCATACTACATTATTTTATAGTACTATATTTATTCTTGTTATTACTGATAAAATTTAATACTTCTGATTTCAATACTATTATTCATGTTATTATTAAATAATAAATAAATGTCATGCATATCGTTTATAGAATTTATAGTAACTATTTTCCGTTGCGAATCAAATTCATCAAATGAAGTTTTCCCAACTAATTCACCTTCTAAGGAATCTATTCTTACGGCAATTTCTAAGCTATCATAAAGATTTTTTTCAGGTAGTTCTGAAAATTCAAATTCTATCTGTTTAATTCCCGTCATATCAATGTTTTTTACTCCTATATGAGAATTCTCTTCCTCAAAAAGTAAATAAGGATCATCGTAACCAGGAAACTGCATAGTCATATTATCAACTATATCAATCTCTGCTGCTTCAATTTTTGGGTTTCTTAACACTTCAATTTTAACTGTTTCAATAGGTGGAATTTGCTCAAATCCATTGTCTTCGTATGATGCCATAAATATTAATCGATCTTTACTTTCATTCCCGGGGGACGGCACATTTCCTTCTAAAGGCATTAACCAAACTGTTTCTTCTCGAACTGTATCCAAGATATAGCTAATCATCGATTTAGCTTCATCTTTGGTTAATGAAGTATGAGGAGGCATTTCAGCCTGTCCCCAGTTTCCACTCCCCCCAGAAATTACTTTTTCTGTTAATCTCTCATATGTGTTTTTATTTTTTTCATATCGTTGAGCAATGTTAGTGTATGAGGGCCCTATTGAGCTTTTATTTAAAGTATGGCAGGTATTGCAATCACTTTGATTTATTAGCTGTAATCCTATTAGCGATTCTGCAGATGATACCGTGTCCCTTTTTTTCAGTGTATTTAAAAATTTATCTATATCATATGCTGGCGGGAGATGGTCAAACCATACTTTTACCCTATCTGCATCAATAATTTTATCTTCTTTATCACTTATCTGTACTGAATATTCAATGTCTTTATCACCAAAAAAGAAACTCTTGTTAGCACCTTCAAAATTTAAATCAATACTAGGAGGGTCATTACCAGCTGTAATTTCTATTGTTGTACTGTCTTGTGCACCTTTGTAATCAGATACAGTAAGAGTAGCCTGGTAAATCCCTGGATCATCGAAATTGACAACAGGGTTAGCTTGATTAAATGTTTGTATCTTTTTTCCCTTCGACTCTATTTTCCATTTATATTCAAGGGAATCATTATCATAATCGATGGATCCACCAGATGATAACTGAACTTGTAATGGAACAGAACCTGCTGTCTTATCTGCATCGATTTGTGCAATAGGGTCACGATTACCAGCACTATATTTTATCTTAGCTAATTTGGCATCCGGAGGATTATCTACGTAAGGGTCTCGGCTATACTCTAAGATATATAAGTCACCTTCTGGTCCGAATTCCATGTCCATAGGTCCTTTTAAAGTAGTTTCCGGCAGAAACCGCTCCATTGACTTAAAGTTTCCTTTTTGATCCATTTCTATCACCATAATCCAACCCCTAACGAAATCAGTAACAAACCACTTTCCATTATAATATGTAGGAAATGATCGTTCGGCTTCTATAAAATCAGATTTTCGATATACTGGTCCTCCCATTGCAGAAAGGCTGCCAGTCCCTGGAATAGAAAAGTCATCAGACTTATCACGAGAATACCAAACTAACGCGGGTACAGGAGACACCGGCAAATTACCCAGTCCAGTGTTAAAGGGTGAATTATTAACTATATTAGTAGAATCAAAATAGGTATTAGCACTTCCATCTGGGAAATAATCCAAAAACTTTTTATTATTTGCTAAAAAATATGGCCATCCAAAGTTTCCTGCCTTGCGTGCTTGATTAAATTCATCAGTACTTGGCCCTACTTCTCCCCAGTATAACCAACCAGTTTTGCTATCGATACTTAATCTCATAGGATTTCTAACACCCATAATGTAAATCTCTGGTCTTGTTTTAGGCGTACCTTCAGAAAATAAATTTCCTTCAGGAATTGAGTAAGTTCCATCAGGTTCAGGTTTAATCCGTATAATTGAACCTCTCAAATCATTTGTATTACCGGCCGTTCTTTGAGGATCATAAATTTCTTTTCTTGGGGCATCAGAAGGAGAATCTCCAAGAGCAGTATTATCTCCAATGCTAACCATAAGATTATCATCCTTATCAAAGACCATTCCTCCGCCAAAATGACAACATCTATTGCGCTGAGTAGACCATTCAAGCATAACCTTTTTTGAATTCATACGTAAAGAATCACCCTTCCATACATAACGTGCAAGGATGCTCTTCGGCTTTCCACCTTCCGGTGAATAATAAAAATAAATATAATTATTCTGATCAAAGCTGGGATCCAGTGCCACCCCATGTAAACCGTCATCCGCATCATATTTACCACCTGCAGTTGTATAAGGTTCTATATACTGCAAATTCACTGGTATTTCGCCAATGACCTTTACTTGACTATTCGAAGGATCAAATACTTTAACTTTTCCAATTTTCTCTATAAATAATACTCGGCCATCTTTCAATATTTCCATTTGCATCGGTTGGTTTACATCTTCCGTTAAAGTCTCTTTTGTAAACCTATTTTCTTCTGGCTTTTTAGATACCTCCTGTCGAAAGTTGTACGATTGCCAGACTACGGCTAAAGCAGTAACAATTATAAAAGTCCAAAAAAATATTAATTTAATATTCGCCATTATTTATCCAACTACCTAGTTACATTTTAATCCAAAGTACTGTAGGTTCTCATCGTATATAGTTACGATCTGAGAGACTTTTGAAGCTTGTAGGTTTCTCAGTTTGTGAGTATGCTGATGGTTTCCAAAATACAGCTGTGATTTTACATGAAGGTCTTTAACCTTTCTTCAGGATCTCCATCTGATATTGAAAGGTTTTCATCCACTTTCTATAGTTCCTTTTAACCTAAAGTATTTGTCAGATATAGATTCTCTTTGCTTATCATAAGAATACCTTATATAAAGGAAACCGGGATATTATATTCCACTACGTGTTTGTTATCTTACAATGTTATTAATTGGTACTCAGAAAAGAGATCTGATATATGAACTAAACGATATCCTATGCCAACCTTATCACCATACTGATCTAAAGCATTTTTATAGCTTTGGAGCTTTGGCTATCCTTATCACAAAAAAAAGATGCTTATTAAAAAATTAAGATTCAGCCCACCAAACCGGGATTTCATATATAGTATTGTCATCTATTTCTGAAGGAGTATTCGGATTCCTGTTCACTTCAGAAGGCGGATAAGCAAGCCTGAGAGGCAAACCTTGGGGAGCGTTCATTTCGATAATACCTGTTCTTCTCACATCATTGTATGCTTCGATAGATTGAAACATCCAAAAAGAAATATACTTTTGACGAATGATATGATTCAGTTCTAAATTATTTGCCCCGGGAAAAACTTCGCCTTGACTTATATAGGCATTTATATCTTCCTCTGAAACACCAGCCCTTCTGCATGCCACTCTAACTGCCTCCTCATATGCTTTATTAGCTTCAAATCTATTACCCAGCCGTAATTGAGCTTCTGCTTCAATGAACTTCATTTCATCATAAGTGAGCATCGGCTGAGGGGCTTCATCATATAAGACATTTTCTTCTGAGGGTGCAGAATACATAGAATGGGTCAAATCGGTTTCAGCTTGCCTGGGAGGGGCGCCTATGTATTCATCACCAATCTGAGTAAACCATAATTCTGCTCTGGGATCTCTAAATCCAGAAACAGTGAAATCATTCATAACTTCAAGGATGGTTTCACTTATGGCATATGTCTGCTCAGTCTTCTGCCATCCCGCCCATGGATTATCGTTTGTTGTTCCTGAGAGATAACCATCAAATATGAGATTTTCATCCTCAGAGGCAAAAGCGTTATCCAGTGCATTCAAAGCATCTTCTGCAGATAATTGTGGGTTTATATTACTCAAACGATTATATAAACGAGCTTTCAGAGCATAGGCCGTTTTCTTCCACATTTCCGTATTTCCCCCAAAAATCAAATCGGTATTGCTGGGATTGCCAAGGGTACCTCTGTCCAAATCGGTAATTGCCTCATCAAGATAATTTTGCAGAAAGGTATAGATTTCCTGCTGACTATCGAAACCTGGTGATCTATTTTCACTTCCTTCCAAAGCCTCGGAATGAGGTATTTCGCCAAAAAGATCAGTACCAATACTAAGCGTATAGGCGTACAAAATCTTTGCAATACCCACTTCAACATAGTGTCCTTCTTCAATTCCACCATCTGCCCCTCTTTTTATGATATAATCAAGATCATTCAAAGTGCTATATACTCTGCTCCAAACAGTAGAGTTTATATTAAAAGGTTCTCTATCATTTAAGTGTACATTTGTTGCATGCTCAACAAAGAAAGATGCATATTCACCTGCCCCGTCACCGGCAACACCGTGGATAGTGCTCATTGTTGCCTGTGGAAGAAACAATGATATTGATGCTTCTGTAGGGGAATTTTTATTCTCATTTATATTATCCATTATTTCATCATCACAGGATACGAGCAAAACAAATGTAAAGGCAAATAATAGTACTGAATACTTTTGTTTAGTAAATTTCATGGCAACAAAACCTATTATTCATATTAGAAATTAATACTTACTCCCACTCCTGCACTTTTAATTTGGGGATATGCCAAATATTCTGAACCTTCTGTTGCGTTATACATTTCGGGATCAAACTGTGGCACTTTATCACTTTGCCAGATATTTCTTCCCATTATATAAATAGATGCAGATTCTACTGAGAAATTTTGAAGCCACTCATTTTTTAATTGGTATGACAATTTAATCTCCCTTAATTTTACAAAAGTGGCTTCATATACATCGGCTTCATCAATATTAAATAAGGCTGTATGATAACTTTGATCCTTTTGTATGACTATATCATTCTCTCCTTCTACCATTAATTCGCCTCCTTCATAATACCCTTTCATGCCTGGTATTGTGTAATCAGACTCCCTGTCCACAGTAGTTACTAATGTACCATAAAGTCTCGTTAAACGATTATAAGTGGAGTTCAGTAATCCTCCATATCTCCAATCGACCTGTGCTGAGAATGTAATATCTTTATAGGTAAAGTCAGATATAAAACTCATCTCAAAATCAGGATTAATGCTACCCAATAAAACTTGCTCAGGTGTTCTCAGAGGAATTCCTGTGTCATTGTCCACAACTATCTCACCACTATCAGGATCTCTGGCAAAAGCTGTGCCTCGTAATTGAGGAAACTCCTTCCCGGTTTCGGCAACAATAACTGACCTCCAACTACTCCCCAGCTCTAATTGATTAATCCCTTCTGCTAAACTCACAACTTTATTGCTAAATGTTGAGAAGTTGGTAGTAAAATCCCATAAAAAATCACTTGACTGAATAGGTTTTAAGTTCAGGGTTATTTCATGTCCTTTAGAATTAATTTTTCCGGCATTCCTTAATTCAGAACTAAAGCCGGTAGAAAGGGGAATCGGTACGCGATAAATTTGACCATCTGTATTTGATACATAGTAAGTATAATCAAGTCCTATCCGGTTATTCAGAAAACGCAACTCTGTTCCTATTTCAAAAGTTTGAGTATTCTCAGTTTCTAAATTTGATGAATTGATTGCACTAGATTGAGTAAATGCATTATAACCTGCATAAGGCCAAGTAAATCCCCCAACAGCTCCTCCTGAATTAAGCACAATTTCGGTTGCATGTAATGGGCCTGGCTGTCCAACTTCTGCAATGCTTGCCCTCAATTTTCCATACGTGAGAATTTCTTCAGATATTGATAAAATATCCGTGAAAACAATACTTGTTCCCAACGATGGGTAAAAAAACGATCGATTGCCACTTGGCATATTAGAGACAATGTCATTTCTTCCGGTAGCATTTAAATAAAATGCATCCTTCCAAGAGAAGACTAATTCTCCAAAAAAACCAACTATACGTTGTTGGTTTTCATATTCATTTGTTGTTTGTTCTGTCGTATTGGAAATATTGTGAAACCCCCCTATCTCAAGAGTAGTACCATTTACACTTGATCCATTCTCACGCATATCATAAATCTCATTCCCAAACATTAAGGATAAGTTTAGATCTTGAGATAAATCTTTATTTATATTTATATGAAAATTCGAATTTATCTCTCTTCTTTCTCCAATAGAATTAATTACCTGTCCACCACTTGGTGGATCCGTTCTTCCTGGCCCCGATCCCTTTTCAAATATTGTTTTATTATTATTTACATAATTATCTATCCCGAATATATAATTTATATTTAACCAGTCTATAGGAGAATAACTAAGATTTAAATTTCCTAATACTCTTGCAGTCCTATTGCTTTTACTATTATTTTCAATCATCCAGTAAATGTTATCATGTTGTCCTCTAAAATTTATTTGTTTATAAGGATTTCCAGGCTCATGAATGGGTTTGTCTTTTAAATTATATGAAGAAGGTGCATTAATAGGACCCCAGTAATCAGAGCTTGGGCCTCTTGGTACTCCATATGTGTGATTTCGGATATATTTTAATGAAGGACTAATATTAAAATTATCGAATAAATCATACGATCCTGCTACTCTAATATCATTGCGCTCCATTCCAGATGATGGGATAATTCCATTTTGCGCCGTACGTCCTACACTAATTATATAATTACCTTTTCCAAATCCATCAGAAAATGAGAGATTCAAGTTTTGGGTACCTCCAGTTTGAAAAAAATCTCGAGGATTATCATAGGCTGCTGCAACTTCTTCTTCACCCAATTGATTTATATAAGTACCCATATCGCTTATTCTAGGTCCCCAAGCTATAGAGGAATAAGGATCAAATTCACCACCAGACCCCTGCATATACGTTTTCTGGACTTCTGGCATTTTAGAAATTCTATCAAAATTGTGATTCATTTTGAAAGTTATAGATGGTTCTTGTGTACCATTTCCTTTTTTAGTCTCTATTACAATAACCCCCTGTGAGGCCCTTAGCCCATAAAGTGCTGCGCCTCCTGGACCTTTTAATACATTTACAGATTTTATATCACTTGGATTTAAATCTGTGATTCTAGTACCACCTGTTACTGGTACCCCATCAACTATATATAGAGGCTCATTATCTCCTAATAAAGAATTACTACTCCTTATTGTAATTCTGTGAGAAGCCCCAGGTTCACCAGAAGTTAGTTTGACATTGAGTCCAGAAACCTTACCCTGTAAACTATTTACAACATTACTATTTCCAACTGACTCAATATCTTCACCATCAACTGCCTGGGTTGAGTATTCAATCTGACGCCTCTCTCTTTCAATTCCAAAAGCTGTGACAACGACCTCTTCACCTGTAACCGCCTGAGGTTCCATGGTAATATCAATTTTTACTTGTCCATCAATAGGAACCTCTTGAGTCTGATATCCCACAAAAGAAAACACCAACGTATCCTGCAGGGATTCTACGGTTAGCTCAAACGTACCATCACTGTCCGTCGAAGTGCCGGCTTTTGTTCCTTTGACTAATACATTCACACCCGGCAGGGTTTCCCCTGACTCCGCATCCGTAATTTCTCCGGTGACTACCTCCTGAACAGCCTCTTCCAAAACCGGCTCAATTTTATCGTAGATAATAAAATTCTTCGAATTCACCCGTTCAAAAGTCATATTAAGCGGCCCAAGCAACGCTTCCAATTCCAAAGCCAAACTATCGGAAAAAGCATTCCGTTTGGAAACATATTTACCGCGCACCTGGTGGGGACGAAAAAGGATATTTACGTCAAATTTTTCTTCAATCTTGTCCAAAGATTCTTCCAACGGAACCTGCATTTTGTCTCCGTCAACAAGCATTTGCAAGTTGTTCTGTGCCAGATCTTTTTTGATCTGTCCGCCCATAAGCGAAACGGGTACAAAACAGATCATTAACAGGATGATTCCTATCGTATTGTTTTTCATAATCAGTATTCCCTCCACATATTTTTCATTTTATTTAATCCCTTTGAATTTTGTGAAAAACTTTATAGCTATTCCTTAATCCGTAATGAGTATCAGCTGTTCGCGTCGATCGATATCGACTTCAAGCAAGCGGGATAACGAAGACAGCAGCACGGGCAAATTATCATTTGATACGGTACCTGAAACCAGCATCTCTCCGAGCTCAGACGAAGCAATCCGCACCTCCAGTCCATATATCGTTTCTAAGTCATAGGCAATCTCATGCAGTGGGGTCTCTTCAAACACCAATCGGTCCTCGGTCCACGACGTGTAGAGTTCAGGGTTTATGGCTTGTACGTCAATCCGGTTTTGTTGACTGTCGAACCGGACCATTTCCCCCGGCGTCATGACATGCGAAATGGAGGAAGAGCGGCTGGAGTCGGGCTTTTCAATTTTCACCTTTCCTTCTTCCAGCACCACTTCCGTCTGGTTTTTACGTGTGTTGACATTGAATTTCGTACCCAGAACCCGGACATCCCCATCCCTGGTATGCACCGTAAATTGACGGCGATCTGCTCCGGTTTTGTGTACAATATCAAAATAAGCTTCCCCCTCTAACCATACCTGGAGCTCTTTACCGGTGTGGCGTTGCGGATACCTCAGCCGGGAATCAGCATTTAAAATAATCTTTGAACCATCCGTTAGCTGCAGGGCCCGTTTTTCCCCGAATTCTGTCTCGCTAACCGCCCATTCGATTTTAACTTCCTTTTTATCAGGGTCTGATTGCGGAAGCCCGACATATATACCCCAGCCTGTTACAATGGTCAGCAAAAGGACCGCAGCCACCCGCATCCAATAATGGACATAATTGCTTTTACTATGGGAGAATCGCTCGGTTGGTACCCGGTTAGTCTCATATTGGCTGATGGTTTCCTCCAGTTCAGCCAGCTCGTTTTTAAAGTCAGGCGTGTCAAACGGGTCATAATGAATGGACTGGTGCAGTTTTTGGGCTTCCCGGACCATCACCTCGCGGGCAGGGTCTTCGGCCATCCACTGCTCCCAATGCGCCCGCTCTTTCTCGGTCGCTGAGTGGGATATCCAGCGGATAAACGAATCATCAGCAAGTAAATCCTCGATATTTGAATACTGATCCACTATTTCTTATTTGTAAGTTATCTTTCCGTTTTAATTTTCTTCCACCTTCACCTCTATAGACTTGACCGAACCACGGGTGTACCAGTTTTTTTCTTAAAAAATTAGAAATGAGCGTCATATGAGAGGAGTTTTATTCTGACCCCTCCCTGGTTAAAGATGAGAATACGACTATCCAAATGGCTACAAAATAGTTTTCGAACGCAAGGATATTTCGTTTACGCCAGACCCAGGGGGCTACAAAAGGCAGCATAGGGAAGAATATTAAAAACCCGATAAAGAAGAGATTGGACCAAAGCAACGTTCTGCCGCGGCTTTTCTAAGCTATAGCGAGATAGACTATAGACTACTGCACACCAGCACATATGCCCTAAAAAGTGAAGTGCAGTAAAGCTACTCAGGCGGATTAATGTAGAAAGGGAATACAGAAAACTCTATTGATCAAGTGCAATATCCACTCCCAATTCCTCCCGAATATTGCGGAGTGCCCGGGTCAGGTGATTCCTGACGGTTTGGTAGTTGATCTCCAATACCTCGGATATTTCCCGGTTCGAAAGTCCGTGATCATACCGCAGTAAAAGGATCTCCTTCTGACGGGAGGATAATTCCCGGCAAGCCTTTTTTATTCGTTTATCCAGCTGTTCGCTATGTTCAAGTCCGATAATTTTCTCCTCAATATTCGGGACGGCATCGAACTGGATCTCGATAAATGCATAATTGCGTTCCGATCGTGTCTTCTCCTGGCGTAGTTTCTGCAGTAAAATTCTCCGGAGCGAAGATAAAAGGTAAGCTTTTACGGATTCCGCCTGATCCAGCGATTGCCGGTACTTCCATAGTTTAAAGAAAAGCACCTGTATGGAATCACGAACCAACTCGTTCCGGGCAGAGGTTAGTCGCATGCCATAGTTATATAATCTTTGGTAATATTTTCCAAATAACTCAGATACAGCACGCTTCTCCCCCTTTCGAAGTGCCTGCCATAATTCCCTGTCTTCGTTGTATTTTTCTTCTTGGTTAAAATTTTTTCGCATACATATTTAATCAGACTTTACCCCGTTTTTTATAACATTAACCAAATCGAAATGAAATGCAAATATTTTTTAAAGTCTTTCATATAGCGATAATATTTGTATTACTTATTTTCAACATTTACCACGCAGAAGACTAAAAATTGTAGGATAAATAAGCTCAAATTTGACTCAAGTATTGACAAAAATACTCTCAACTATTCATGTCAAAAGCGTCTCTCGTGTTATTTTAATTAAATGGTAAAGTAATCCAACTAGCAAGAATTCCTTCTACTTTTTTTCATAAATCCAAAAAGACCCATAAAGAATTAGGGATATTTAAGCTGGATTGGTTTTTTTTACTGCCAATCATCATTATAGATATTATAACAAATCCCCCAGAAGTATCCTCTATAAACTCTTGTAAATCTCCATAAACCCACCAGCCACCTTTTGTAGTAAAGGTAGCTTGGCAATCCATACCACATTAATTAGGCGGATCGGTCGGGACCGGGTAATCAGCCAGGGGCTTGGCATCCCACCAAACTCTCGTGGCATTATTGTCCGGACCGTCCAGCAGTCCTACGGCATTTTCTGTGGCCTCCTGATTGTTAGAGTACTCGGCGGGGACAAACATCAGTCGCCTGACTAACTCGGTCTCGGAAACATCCGTGTTTTGGGATTCCCTTACGGCGTACCCACGGGGATAGCCCGTCCTCCTGCGCTCCGTCCAGGCTTCCCAGTCATTCATGGGATAGAGTGCCAGCCATTTCTGGGTGATGATTTGCTCCAGTTTCCGCTCGAACGACCCGCCCGTATCGAAGTCCACGGGGATATCACTGACCGGTGGACTATTATACTGATCGGGATCTCCATTCTTGTCGGTAGGAGCAATGGGTGTATTAGAACTGTTGATATAGTTGTCGATCTCGGTTGCGGTGGCTTCTGTCCGCTCGTTAAGGGAAGCCCGGATCCCCTGATCATATAACGATTCGGCTGTGCCCCCCATATCCCATCCGCGCAATGCGCCTTCTGCGCGCAGAAAATATACTTCGGCCGCTTCCATCAGGCGGTCGGGCTCGTTCGTCCCGCCTTCGGAAATCGGCAGCCATTTATCATCTACATAGGATAGCTCTGAAGCCATTGATAAACTCCGAGTGGATGACTCAAGTCCATTTCGTGCCCCCACATACCGGGTTTCTTCCTGGGGAAATTGTTGCAGCCGTCCGCAGCAGGGCTGCCAGTACTCCTCAAGCCGGGGATCTTCAAACCCCTCCATAATACTTTGCATGGTAGCACTCATGCCGAATTCAGTATGGTAGGTGATACTGCTTAGCTTGTTGATGTTATTTTCCGTAGACATCAGCAAGGCGTTGTTGTCGTTATTCTCAATAACTCCGTCGGCTATGGCTTTTTCGGCTTCCTGCTGGGCCAATCCCGGTTCCACGTAGGCGATGCGAAGGGCCAGCCGCAGCCTCAGTGAATTCGCCCATCTCAGGTACTGGTCCACATTCCCGTTGTATACCAAGTCATTACCGGCAAAGACGGTCTCCCCTGAATGCTGCTCCAGAACATTTCTCACCTCATCCAGAACGGTAAAGAAATCCTTGTATATATCTTCCTGTGCATCATAGGGTACACTCGTTTCGCCATTCCCAAACTCAGAATAGATAATGGGTCCCCAATAATCGGTAATACGATGATAAAGCTGAACTCTCCACAGCTTTGCCACGGCATTGGCCAATGTCATCTCATTTTCAGCAGTATAGTCCTCCACAAATTTCAGCTGGTTGGCTGCCGCGCCCCAGCTGGTATTGGTATAGAATCCCGTAAACGTCGCATCCGACCAGGCTCCCACATCCACCAGGTTTGCCGAGGGAAAGCTGGGATGCAATATAGTGGTATATTGCGTCCAGGCTGCGGCATACAGATTGTGCGAAACCTGGTACCAGGTCATCATCCCGCTGTACTGGGCCTGGGCCAGCGCATTCCCCAACTGGTTGATATCCACATTATCGGTTGTCAATTCATGATCCGGGGTATTCATCTCCGTAAAGTCGCCCGTGCATGAAACGGCTCCCACCATAAGGATTATCAGAAGGGCTATGGCCGGTATCTTCATAATACTCATTTTAATTGTAGTCATTTCAATCCCTCGTCTGTAATTAAATTCTTAATTTCCTTAAAAATCTATGGACAGGCTTGCTCCAAACGTTCGCTGGGTAGGCCGGGTAAAGGCATTATACCCAACCGCCGCGGTCCCCGTACTGGTAAGAATATCCGGATCCCAGTCCCCTTTTCGGTGGATAAAGAATAAGTTTCTACCCGTTACGGAAACCTCAATACTGGATACCGGCAGCGTTTCAATTACGGATAAGGGAAGCATATATCCTATAGTCACCTCTCTCAGGCGGGTATTCGTGGCTTCCTGGGTAAAAGCTTCCCCCACCGGAGTATTACGTCCCCCTACATTTCTCCAAAAGTTCTGGGCTGTTATTTCAATATCATTCGGCGTGCCGTCTTCTTTCACGGCTGTTTCCCCTGCAAACAGGTTATCCCCGAAGACCAGCCCGCCATCCCGTCCTTTAACGGTTTCTTTGGCTATTCCACTGCCATACATGATGGAATTGGTCATCGATACCACATTTCCTCCCTGCCGGTGTTCGATCAGAAAACTGGCCGTAAGATTTTTATAGGAAAAACTGTTGGTAAGTCCACCGGTCCAGTCCGGATTGGCATTCGCCACCTTAACAGTCCGTCCACTGGTGATCTCGGGAAGTCCGTTGGAATCAACAATAACCCGTCCCTGGTCATCCCGCACAAAACCTCTGGAATAAATATTACCGAACTCTTCGCCCTGTTCGACGACAAAATCACGCATATAGCTGTCTCCTCCCACGACTACCCTTGGCCGTTCGTCAGAGATCTCATTGACTATATTTTCATTGGTTGCGTAATTCAGGTCGAGGTCCCAGCTAAAATCACGGCTTTGAACAGGTGTCGTATTCAGAAGCATCTCCATCCCCCTGTTTTCGACATCCCCGCCGTTCGTAAAGAAGGAAGAAGCCCCGGAACCCGTGGGCAGTGCAATGGTAAACAACTGGTTAAAGGTATTTGTTTTATAGTAGGTAACATCCAACCCAAACCGGTCTTCGAAAAGGCGCAGATCCAAACCAAACTCAATGGATTCGGTTTGCTCCGGCTTAAGGTTTTCAGCGGGCAAGACCCCTGAAACCTGAAGAAATCCACTTTGTCCCCCGGGACTAAAATTCGCCGAACGGCTCAGCATATAGGGCGGAGCACTGTTGCCGACCTCTGCATAGGAACCTCTCACCCTCGCAAACGAAACAACATCCGGCAGATCTGCCAGGTCAGAGATTACCGCAGACAAGCCTACCGACGGGTAGAAGTACGACCTGCTTTCCTCAGGAAGCGTTGAGCTCCAGTCGTTGCGCCCCGTAATATCAAGGTAGAGCGCGTCATTCCAACCGACCCGGCCGGAAAAATACAGCGACTGGGTCTCCGTGGGAGCATCAGGGGAAAAACTCGCCCCGGGAAACTGGGTATTACTCAGGGTAAAGAAGTTGGGGACCAGTAACTGCTGCGTCGTATTGGCAGACAGCGAGCCATATTGCTCTCCTATATTCTTTTGCACGGATCCCCCCACATTCAGATCGACATTCCACTGGTCGGTTAAATCATTTTCATAGGTAAATAAGAAATCGGCATTAAAGAATCTCGAATCGTTCTTATTAACGGCGTATTGCCCCTGACTGAAGGCTGAACCGTATGAATCATAATAGACCTTCTGTTCCTGGGAATTATGGGAGACGTCAAAAGAGGAGCGGGTCAGCAAGCTTAAGTTCTCCGTGAAGTTGATGGTCAGTGATCCCATCCCCAGCACCCGCTCGGAATCCTGGAGCCTTAACTGCCGGTACATCGTCCAATACGGATTCTTGCCGGTCGTTGAACCGGGATTCCAAAAGTGCTGATGATTGATACCGTTCTCGGCGACATATTCATATTGCTGATACTGCTCATGGGAAATATTCCGGGGCAGGATGTAAATATTCCTGAAGGGATTAAAATTATCGCCATCTCCGGTGCTCAAAGGGTTTTTTCTATCCTGGTTCATATAATCGATTTTGGCATCCAGCGAAAGCCAGTCCGTCAGATCACTATTCACCCTCAAGGCCGCATTATTCCTTCCGAGACTATTGTTGGGTACCATGCCCGATGCATCCGTTCTCGTAAATGAAAAAGAGGTCGTTGTATTCTCCGAGCCGATACTGGCATTAATACTCGTTGAAACATTGATTGCCGTCTCAAAAAAGTCTGTAATATTATCCGGCTGGGGTTCAAACGCATACTGCTGCCCGGCAAGCTCGGGATCCGGCGACCAGTGATCGACCATGCGGCCATCCAGTGGAGGTCCCCACGACTCCTCAGAGGAAGGATCGTAATTTCCGGAAACCCCTTGTCCATACTGATTCTGAACAGAGATACTGTGTATAGGCTGACCAAACTGAACGGTATTGTCCAATCCAACCTGAATTTGATTCCGTGCTCCCCGCTTTGTTTCAATAATTATAGCCCCGTTCTGGGCGTCGCTCCCATAAAGCGCGGCAGCATTCGGGCCTTTCATAACGTTAATGGACGCAATATTATCGGGACTGATTTCATTATAACTTCCCTGGATAGGCACCCCGTCCACGACGTACAAAGGCTCATTATTTCCACTGATAGAACGATTTCCCCGTAACACGACCCGGGAATCCGAACCCACTCCGGCGCCTCCTTCACTTATCGATAAGCCGGCAACCTTCCCCTGCAGAGAGTTCATTACATTCAGTTCCCGTGCCTCGGTCAGTGATTCGGTGTCCACGCCCTCCGTACTATATGACAAGGACCTTGTTTCCCGCTGCACTCCAAACGCTGTCACAACGACATCTTCACCCATGATGGCCTGAGGTTGCAACACAATTTCCAGGGTTGTTCGTCCCCCTATGGGCACGTCTTTCGTTTGAAAACCGATAAAAGACACTTCCAATGTGTCATTCAGGGATGATACCTCCAGGCTGAAAGCACCTTCACTATCTGTAGAAGTACCGGTCTGGGGGTCCCCTTTTACCGTAATATTAACGCCCGGCATCACTTCATTTTCAGAAGCATCCAGTACCGTCCCGGAAACGGTTTGTGCCTGAAGATCCACATGTGCTCCGAAAGTGAGAAACAGTACCAAAAAAGAAAAGCTTGCCAGTCGTTTTTTTTGTATAATCCATTCCACATTTTCCCTTATTATTTAAGTTAATATATTTAATTTTACCTAAATTTATTAAGTAAAATTAAAATGCCCTTATACTAATTTCCCTTTAACAAACATTAATAAAAGTATGGTATTGTAAAAAGTCAACCCTGAATCCGGTAACGAATCATTCAAAAGGTGATTATCCTGCGGCTGTCCATTCAGCATGTATTATTCGATTTCGTACTCATCTTTCTCGTCCCAATTATTTCGTAATACAATAAGATCCATCCCCCGCCCCTTCTATCTTCCCTTTCATTCTACGACCGGGACCAGAATTATATATGCTCCGCAAAAAAAATTCTTACGATCAACATAGCATTGCAATTACTCATAATCAATCAGCCCGTAATTCACGTGAGTTTGCATCCCACCGAATTTTTCCGGCGGCATTTCATCGGCGGCACATACCGTAAATTTCCCTCTGCAGGACGCCGGGAACAGCCGTATTTCATTTCATGGACGCCCCAAGCCTCATACCCCCTCATTTTAAGGTAACGCTTTGTCCCGCATACTCCTCGTCCGGCAACTCGATCTCAATCACCGAATGACCTTCCTCCTCATTCCAGGTTACTTTGGCCCGCTCACTTTCCCCGGCTTCGAACCGGGCTGTCACCTGCAGGCGCAGGGAATCCTGCTGCCGGCCGGGATCAGATACCGTCATCTCTTCAACGCGGCCTCCGGAGGTTTTAACCATGACCATGCCGGGGTGGTCGACGGACAGCCTGACGCCCTCGGCTATTCGGATTTCTCCCGCTTCGTAAAATACCACTTGGGTGATATTAAGTCGGCCGTGCCGCACCGCTTGAATCCGGGGGGTATTAGCTAAAATATCAATGGCGGAACTTCTCCTATACTCTTCCACCTCAGCGGCTTTGATCCCGGGAACCACGATATACGCATAGCCGGCCTGCCGCGGAGCAATCCCGTGATCGAGCCAAAGCGTAAACACATCTTTACGCACCTCGCCTGACTTCTTCGCCCAAATCTGGTTGTTAATGTCATACCATAAGCCGCTTCGACGGCTGTTTTCGAGATACACTTCCGCCGGCTCCGGAAAGAGATAGGCCGTTTTGTCATGATGGACCCACTTTATTTCCTCCAGAGCATGGGCACCCCGGCGATGTACCTCACCACCCTTGCCATCCCCTGAGCCTGAAACAACCTGCCCCCTTAACAGGCTCTGGTTCAGCGTCGTAGCAACCGGATATTCCGAATCAGAAGTAATACCTGCGCCCAGGCTGACAAATTCCTCATCAAAAAAGTACCAGGATTTACGAGCCGAAAGCGGATCGATGGGACTCTCAAAGTCAAAGGCCGCAGCTCCATACAGTCCGTCGGTTACGCCGCCCACGAAGTCTGTCAGCCCCGCCTGCTGCACTTCCCCGGGATCCGGCAGCGAGGGTTTCTGGAGTACTGTGGTCCCCGGTATCTTCTGCCAGTCCCACACCGGAAAAATATGAGTATACTCATCGCCCGTTCGGGTGAAAAAGGTGTAGCCATCGCCCAGGTGATGGTTTTTCAATCCTTCCCCGTTATAGGGGACTTCCATATTGTGGTTGCGCGAGGAATACATGCGTACGGAGGCAAAATAATCGGGACGCTGGTGGCTGTAATACTCCGTATGCCAGAAAAAGCGGCTGCTCCGCAACCCGGGCTCCTGCTCCCCCCTGCGGATCCGGGCAATCGTTTCCAGCTCGTCTCCCCTGTAGGAGGTCACCCGCAGCAATTTTTCAGGCACTTCCGCGCTATAGGGAGTGAGCGCTCCCCTCCGGGTAACGCCCCTGTTTTTAGCACCCGGGTCGGGATAGCGCCCATAGGCCATCGTCTTGCAAATGCCGTCGAGGTAAAAATCAACCATAAGCTCGATGGCCCTGTCCGGGAACCGGAAGGAGGTGCCGCTCACCTTCTCCGCCCAGTCCACAAAATAACCGGCAAACCCTTGTCCGTACGTCAAGGTGGAAGTCACCCTGTCATGGCGGTGATGAAAACTAAAGTCGGTCTGAAGTCCCCGCATATCCGTGCTGTCTCCCCTTTCAACGGCAAAACCAATTTCACCGGCAATAGCCTCCAGCGCTTCGTCAAGCATCTCGCGGTCTCTTTTAAATATACCGTGCTTGCCCATGATGCCGGCAATCTTAATAAGATCTCCCCCGGGCCGGGCCCCCCAGGCCTCCAGGTTGGCCCGTCCGACGATAGGATCCGCTTTTCGCTTCTGTTCTTCGGTGAGCTCCTCATCCATGATCAGCAAAAGGTTTCCGATCCGCTCCGGGGTGCCGATCTGATTCCACCACCAGTTTTCACAGATAAAATCATGTTTCAGCCAGAAATCAAGAGAAGAATGGACAGCTTCTCTGACTTCCGGGTCACCGTAAAAAGCCGATCCCGGTTTTTTATATGCCCTGCCCAGTTCAACCATATTGCTCAGATGACGGCTGTGTTCGAAGGCTGTCCTGGAAGTATCTTCATAATTGATATCCGGCCAGCTTCCGTCCCCCCGGATAGAAGCGACCAGATCCCGGATCTCCCCTTCATTTATCTGCTGTTCCAGAAGCTCACCGGTGAAGCGATCCCTAAGCAGCTCCATATCAGAGGCTTGCTGCCGGGCCGGACCCTGGGAAAAGACCGGTTGTGAAGCAACGAAAAGATACAACACTGATAGTATGAATCCTGCTAATAATGACTGCTTTCCTGCACCTGTTATCTCTATCATATTTAAAGCCCGTTTAATGCTGTTAGCTCGATTTTTTTCACCTGTAAATTTGTTCTTCGGCAAGACGAAGGAAAAATGGGAAACGTTTGCAACATATTACACGCTGTTATAATCTTTTGGCCTCAATAATCGATAGTAAATCTATCTGTATCATGGGCTTGCAACAATACACCATATATTCCTGAGAAAATACGGGGTAGCAGTTCATCTTATAGTACAACATCATACAGTCAAGGGACAATTTTCTCCAGCCTCGCGTCTCCGCTGTTAGCAAAAGGGACAACGATCTCCCAGCTCCCCCGGCCGGGGACAGAAACGCTGATTTCAATGCCCTCCCTATCCCGGGACAGAATCTCGGTCTCCAACTCAGGATCGGCTTCTTTGGAGGGATACAAGAGCCATATAAAAGTATCGTCAGACTCCACCCGGCTGCGGTAGACCGTGGCAGTACCGGGTTCATAGTTGTTGTACTCCCTGCTGTACCAGCCCTGGACTTCAGGTTCATCCCGGCCTTTAATAAGTTCTATATTCCCGTTGGTTTTACCGACTGGTATTATCTGCAGATTTCCGCGGGGATGGTCGGATGACACAACGCCTTGTTCCTTTTCCCGAACTGATATCTCCGGGTGCCAGTGCCACAGCGTTTCAATGGTGCGGGGACGATCGGTTGTTATCTGATCTGCGACGACCCAGAATGCTCCTCTCACATAAAAGAGCGACCGGCGGTGCTCTGCTTTCCCATCCAGCTCAGGGAAACGGCCAAATGATGCAGATGCGTAATCAAAGTCGCCTGCTATTTTTACCTTGTCGTTTGCAATCGGCTCGGTCGCCCGTTCCGGACCGGCCCCCTGCCCCTTCCCGTCGATGAGAACGAGGTTATGGCTCGCACTGCTTTTGGCATAGTCCCGGAACCTCTCTGCCACCCTCCCGCGGTAGGCAAACCTCCCGGCATCCACCAGCATATCGCGTCCGAATGCTGCAATAGAAAGATGCAGCTTGTCGTTATGCTGATGGCCGATCCCCCAGGGACCCATATCAAAAAATGACCAGTGAGCCCCCGTTTCGTAGCCGTCCCGGGAGACCAGGTGTCCCGCCCAGGGAAAGAGAAAGGAGGGTCCCCCCTCGGGCCTTGTACCCATTTGACCGTTTGAAGCGATATACTCCCAGTCTCCGCGCCGGTAGCGCGAAGCGGCCTCTTTAATTAGCTCGCGGTTATCATCCAGGTCCGAATCATTATTGAGAAGTCCGTGTCCGTCGGGACGCATCGTCGCAGCCAGATAATGCCACATGTCCACCAGCGTCTCAAGGTAAAAATCAGGCAGGCTTATATTGGCTGACTCACATATCTCCATAAACTGGCTAAAGTTTCTGAGGGCTACCTGGTGGTAATGCGAGGTAAGCTCGGCCTGAACCCCGTCGGGGTAGACCTGCTCCTTCATGCTGGCCACCATCGTGTCAATGGAATACGCAAGCCAGTCTGATGACTTCCCGAATTCGGGCCAATAAGCAGCTATAGTAGCCAGTCCCGAAATTTCCATAGTCAGCCAGTTTCCCTGCGCATGAAAATTCCGAAGATAATGAGCGTGCTCAGGCAAGCTGCTCAGGATAAGCAGCTGCGTAGCCGGGGAAAGATACCCGGTATCTATTAAATTAAAGAAGGCCGGCATCCAGTTTCTGACCCTCCCCGTCACTTCGAGCCCCCTCCACATGGCCGTTGAACTTTTGACTTCGGGATAAGGCCAGCTGCTGATAATCCAGTCCTTGATGTAGTGATCGATGTAGCGGGCATAGCGAGGGTTTCCGCTGTCCTGCCAGGCTTCCAGCAGCGTACCGACCGTGCTGTGCCGGTTGTGAAGCCAGGCATACTCCATATCATCGGCGGGACCGGTATGTCCCCATTCCAGATGTCCCTCTTCCGAGCGGGGGACCCGGTCGGATACCCCCTGGATCGTAATAATGTCGTTAACGATGGAATCTGCCGCGGGAACGGTCCTGTCCGAAACCGGCGCCGCTTCCACGGACATCCTCTCCTTTGCCGTTGAACTCTCGTAGTATGCCAGCAACTCCTTGGCAGCCTTTGGGATATTCCCGCTTTCATAGGCGTGCTTTACCTTCTTCAATCCCTCCCTTTCCAGGTCCAGATGATCGAACACCAGTAGTATTCTCCCGGGATATAAAGCATGCAGGTCTTCCACCGACGTCATCTCCTGCCACGAGATGGAATCCCCCGCAGCAGCCGTTGCTTCTGCGGTTCCGCTACCACCGTCAATGGATTGGGCTATTCCCAGCCCCCATCCACATACCGTGGAGATCAAAAAAACTAAAAAACATATTCCATTATGCTTTCTACACGGCATCTCGTAGTTAATCATAAACGAAGTGAAATTTAGTGAATCAAGTATTGCTTCTGATCACTCTCATCCGTCAGACCACAAAATCAGCCGCCCGGCACCGGAACTTCGAAAGACCAGCTGATCTGATAGCGTATTCAATACTTTTGAGAGGAGTGTTGAAAACCACGGATTTTGTTCCATTTCAAGGTCAGATGGAGGTTCCCGTTGCAGTAAATAATCTATAGATGGATTTCAACTGTGTGAGTATTTCGACCATCCGGTAACACCGGCATCGCCAATAAAAACAATGTTGGAAAGTCCTGTTTGCTTCACTGCGAAGCCCCCCAAAGCCGAACCCGGATCTCCCCTTCCGGCCCATCAAAGTACCAGGCCGGTATCCTGATCTCTACCCGCTTCAGGTTATCGATCTGCCGGTCAAGCTCCAGCGGAGGCGGATCCAGGGAAACCACCGAGACCTTCAGTCCCTCCGGGGACAGGATCTCAAGGTTCAGTTCCTTGTCCTCCTGCCGCAAAATTGCTCCCCGGCCGGTAGGGACCACCTCGGCGGTGGTCATCAGCTGCCAGGTCACCAGCTCCGTTGAATCGGCGAGAGTCAGCTGGTCCTCGATCAAAAGCGACCGGTTATTTTCTTTTACAAACGTCCGACGGGCCTCCTCCAGCTGTCCCCCGAACACCTTACTCATTTCAAAGGACGCTCTCGGGGTCGCGCCCTCGTCAAAACCGGCGAGCGAGGCAAATCCATCTACGTTATGCAGGGCTTCGTTAACAGTCAGCGTGCTGTGCCCGTAATTGTTCTTGGTCAGCAGCGTCCACCGCTCGCACTCCTGGCAGCTGCCCCACAGGTTGAATCCCGTTTTTTCCAGGGCGTGGTAGCTTTGGTTGCCGGGATCCACGACCCAGCGCACCCCATCCAGCTCAAATACAAAGGACCCCGCATCCATATTCCCGTGATTGACGGTCCCGCGGCCGCCTTTGCCCCCGAAGAAGTACTCTCGCGGGTCATCCACTCCCCCTCTGAAAATGACAATGGGATTGGCGCCCTCCCCCTTCCAGGCCCGGGGAAGTTCTTTCTCATTTCCCCCGTTAAACTGGGCCAGCCAGACCAGCCCGGCCCCGGCGTGGCGGGTCAATTCCCCCATTTCCCGCGGGTCCCGCAGGAATCGCTCCCGCTCAAAATAGATCTCATTTCCGGTTTGGGCGGCGAACCAGGCCAGCGTCAGGTTGCCGTTCGCGCTGCGCCGGTCCCCGGAGTCGGCAAAATTAAAATACATTCCCGAGGGGGCGGTGCTGAGCAGCAGGAAATCGGCGCTTTCCATGAAGCCCGGGACCCCGGACAGTCCGAAGTCGGTGCCGAAGGCACTCTCCAGCATCGAGGCGGTCAGCACTGAAAAGCCGGTGCCGTAGCCCCAGTAGGTCGGTCCTTCCGGGTATACCCCGTCGGGACCGTATTCCTTGAGGGCATGAGGCATGCCATCCAGGGCCCGGCTGATCGTTCGGGCCGCCAGCTCGGGCGCCTCCCCGGCAACGACGATTGCAGCCGCAATCATCCCCCCGTGGCACACCTGGTTCCAGTTGTTGTCGCCGGTAATCCACCAGCCGGTGACCTCCTCATTATAGCTCGGTTTGATCCCCTTTTCGATCAATGCCGTTTTGGCCTGCGCAACGGTCGACGCCGGCAGGTCATCGCCCACCCAATCGATGGCCAGCGCCACCGCCAGGGACATCTCGGCCACGTCTAAAAAGTGCGAGGGATTCCAGTCGCTGAAGCTGATCACCGACTGCAGCTCCTCGTTGATGCGCTCCAGCACCGCCGGGTCTTCCTCCATCCGGTAGACCATCCCCAGCACATTCATCCTGTAGAGCATCTCCCGGGAGGTGCCCAGCAGCCGTCGCCCCACCATCTCCCGCTCCAGCAGGGGCTGGGAACGGATCTGCCCGGCATTCAGCTTCAGGGCCTGGTACATGTTCCCGACCACCGGGTTGGACTGCAATTTCTCCCGGAGCAGGGACTCCCTGTCTTCATTCAGGATGAGCCGAGGGGTGGCCGGGTTCAGGTTCGCCTGCAGGTACTCCTGCGTCATCGGGTTCTCCAGCCGATAGGCCTCGTCAACTGCATGGGGCTGGGCGGAACCGTCATTACACGATCCTGCCCACAAGCAAAGTATAAACAAGACGGTGAGCGGCAAGGAAAAGCCGGAAGCAGTTCGTAGTTTCATCTCGATAATATTTATATTCGATTTGCTGTTATTCTTAAACAAAACCTTTGATTTCCCGGGCCAATGAATATGCGAGAAAATGAATACCCCTTAAAGTCTCCCAGCTGCAAATCAATCACGTTTCTTTACCCCGATTTTAGACGCCGCTGGGTACCAATCCCGGAAATAGTTGGTTCCCGGGACTGATTTAAGACGGCCCACCAAGCCTGTTGGATAATGCTATAACCTAAGGCTTATCAGGCCTGGAGATTTGAAGTCCACGGGACCGGGACATTTTGCAGTCAGACTCTTTTATCGCATCTACCAGCCGGGGTTCTGTTCGAGATTTTCATTTTGTGAAAGCGCACTCAGCGGAAGGGGCCACAGGTAGTGTTTGCTTTCGTCAAATACCGGGTCGGCCCAGTCTGTGTCCGCGTACACATCAATATATTCATACGTATTACCCGAAGCCGGTTCCACAGCGGTGGTGGTCCTGATATCGGCCCCCTCATAGCGGGCAGCGGCAGCGTCATTCCAGCGAATGCCCAGATCAGGTTCTTCCAGTTTTTTACCCTGTTTCCACCGTTTAAGATCTTTGTAGCGGTGGCCTTCCATAAACAGTTCAACTCTCCGTTCGCGCCGGATTTCTACAATGATCGGGGGCACCCCGTCGTCGGTGTATCGCGGGTCGACAGGTACATTGCCCAGCTGCAGGTGCGGCATAGCCACGCGGTCGCGCAGGAGATTAATACTCATATCCAAGTCCTGCTGGGTAATCTCGCCAAGCTCAGCCCTGGCCTCTGCGTAGTTCAGCAAAACCTCGGCATACCGCAATATGATAGCCGGAGACTCAGCGGTATTATAGGCTTTTCCAAGCAAATCATCCACATTATAATGCTTGATGATATGGTAACCGGTAGAAGAAATACGTCCCCCCGACATCCCGGTAACCCGGGGATACGGACGGTCGTCCTCCATATGATACCCGTACTTGTCCGCATCATCCGGATGCAGGACGGTTTGCCTCAACCGCGGGTCCCTGTTTTCAAAAACATCTTCTATCTGCTCATCACCCTGGTACTGGTTTGAGACCGTAATAGGCTGTCCGTCGGTACATAAATAATCCTCAACCATGCTTTTGGTTACCCCCCCGGTATAACTGAAATAGGACTGTACGTGGTTGGTAAATACACCCAGCTGGTATTTTCGCCAGTACATGACTTCCGGATTCCCGCTGAGGTCGAGCACCCGGTGGTAGGCATTATAATCATTTTCCGGGTCCCCCGTATTATACAATGAATAGGGTCCGTCATCCATCACTTCTTTTGCCGCAGCGGCGGCTTCCTGGAGCCACATATCGGCATTGGAACCCCCGTGATATTTGCGCCAGGTTCCCTCGAACAGAGCCACCCGCGATTTAACCAGCAAAGCAGCCCACCGGTTCAGCCTGCCCGGGGCATTTCCGTCTCCCCAGTCGTCCGGAAGATGCTCCGTGGCAAAATTCAGATCCGCAAGCACATTATCCATGGCCTCTTCACGGGGAGTCCGGGACGCGTATAATTCTTCCGAATCAATATTTAACGGTTGATCCACCCAGGGGACATCCCCGAATTTTTGCACCTTTTCGGCATAGAACCATCCCCGGAACAGCCGGGCTTCGGCGGCGTATTGATCTATCACCTCCTGGGCGATGTCTGCATTATTATAATTTGCAAGTCCCACATTGATGGACCGGATGAAATCCCAGCCTTTATAGCCGAACCATTCCGGATCTGAGGGTATATTATGCTTGCCGGCCCGTACTTGCTGAAAACGACTGTGTCGCTCATGCACGGGAGCCATATTGTCGGCAAATTCATCCTGGAACCAGATACTGTATCTATGGCTACCGAATCCGTTGTGATGCCCCTGCAGGATAGGGATGTCATCATCATTTCGTGCGCGGTCATACAGGCTGTTATTGTACACTCTCAAGTCATTTTCCGTATTCCAATAGGTTTCACTGCTGACTTCATCCAACGGCGTTCTGGTAAGAAAATCGTCCTTACAACCATTGATCAGAAGAATCGCAACAAAAAGTACACTGAATGTTAATCTATAATTTTTCATATCAAGTCCTTTTTAAATTATAACGAAATTTGTGCGCCGAGGGTGAAGATGCGCTGCATAGGGTACTCTATAGCCCCGTTTCCACCGTAACCGCCGATGCCTCCCTGAAGCGTCTCGGGATCAAGGGGATCGCGGATGGGAGAGTATTCCCACAGGTTCATCCCGGTAAAATAGACTTGGGCGTTGGCGATCCCCAATCTCTCCATCAAATCATAGGGCAGCGTATAGCTCAGCCGTATGTTCTTCAGCCTGATATAACCGGCATTTTGCAGGTAGCGGGACTGTACCTGTACATTCTTCTTGTCATTGGTTGATATGTGGGGATGGGGGAAGTAAGCGTCCCGGTTATCATCGCTCCACGTATCGGTGATAAAATATTCTTCCACATGTCCGGCATTAAACGGAAAGAACCAGGTCCAGTTACCGGATGAGGGCCAGTAATCTTTTTTCATGACGCCCTGGAAGAAGGTCGTCAGCCTGAAATTTTTATACCTGATACCTGTGTTGATCCCAAAACTCCCCCTCGGGGTACTGTTCCCGATTACTTTCCGGTCCCCGGGGTCGTCCAGCGTATTGCTGCCCGGACTAATCTCCCCGTCCCCGTTAAGGTCCGCATATTGTATGTCCCCGGGCCGCCAGTTCGACCCGATATTGGATTGATCGGCGGCATTGTCCACCTCCGATTCGTTCTGGAAAATACCGACGGTTTCATAGCCCCATATTTCCCCGATTTTTTGTCCCTCATAATATTCCGAGAGCGCGCCCGACGGATTTTCATATTTTGTTATTTCTGAGGTCCAGTCGGACAAAGCCAGGGTAATATCGTAATTAAAGTCAGGGCTGACCGCATTGCGCCAGGTCACCTCCAGTTCCCAGCCGGAGGTCTTTAAATCAGCGGCGTTTGACTGAGGCGCGCTGGTTCCAAGGATACTCGGATACTCCACATCCATCAGCATGTCTTTCGTCTCCCGCGTATACACGTCAAATGACGCCTCCAGCCGCTCGTCGAACATGGTGAAATCCAAGCCGATATTTTGCGAAACGACCGTCTCCCAGGTCAGCGTCGGGCTCACCAGTCCCGGTGCCGATACATAGGGTATCTGCCCGTCCGACATAATATAGGGAGACTGACCGATACCCATCGTGGGAATATATGGGTAGTATATCGGGTTTTCATTATCATCGAGCAATATCTGATTCCCCAGCTGGCCGAATGAGGCCCTGACTTTCAGGTTATCAATAACGCCTCTGGTGTCGGACATAAAACTCTCATTCGAAATCCTCCAGCCTACCGACACCGACGGGAAGAATCCGTACCGGTCCCCTTCGGGGAACCGCGAGGTGCCGTCGTAGCGACCGTTGCTCTCTATGAGGTATTTCTCCTTATAGTTATAATTCAGCCGGTAAAAAGCACCCCGCAGCGCTACATGCGAACTGCTCCCGAAGGTCTGCTGGTTACCCACGGTGGCATTAAGATCCGTAATCGCAGGAGTTATGAGAGACCGGGCCTGGGAACCGACATATTTGTTCTGAGTCCACTCCTGGTTGAATCCCACCATGGCCGTTACATTATGATTCGCAAACTGATTCAGGTCGTACTCTGCATACACATTAAACACATATCCCTTGTTGGAATCGCTGTCCTCCCGAATCCAGTCATCACCGCTGAATCCATTACTTATTGGGTTCGGATCCGTAAGATCCGTAGAGACAATATCAATCTTGCTCGCCACGTCCCGAAAATCCCGGCTGTAAATATTATAGGAGAAATCAGACCGGATGGTCAGGTTGTCCAGCGGCGTCAGGGTAACACCCTGCGTAAGCCAGGTATCGTTGTTCGTATAGGTCATTCGACCCCCGTTCAGCAGGTACGGGAAGAAGTTGGTGCCCCCGAAATACATGCCGATGTATTGCTCGTATTGTTCCCGGTCACCGGGCTCCCGGTAATGATCCAGGTCCGGGAACTGTACCGGCATGATGGGATTTACCCTGGCCAGTGTATTAATATTCACATCCCAGTTGTAAAAATGGGGTTTGTCACTAATTTCGGAATTGTATTGCACCTTTTCTTCCAGGCGCAGCCAATCCGTAACATCAAAATCAGCCTGCACCAGTATGTTATAGCGTTTGAAATTTTCGTTATTCCCCGGTTTCAGGTAGCCATCCTTATTCAAGTGACCCAGCGAGACGTAATAGGTCGAATTCTCCGATCCTCCCGAAATACTCAGGTCATGCTGCTGGGTCGGCGCAAAGTCGGTCATCATCCGTTCGTGATAATTATTGAAACCATAGAACCGGAGCTCGCCGTCAACCACATCCCAGGCATTCTCTTTCGTTGGGTTCTCCACCCACTGCTTGGTTCCCTCTACATAGTCTTCGTCATAGCTTGGCACCCCGCTGGTCCTGATATTCGCTTCGTTCCTGGCCTGAACAAACCTATGGGGATTGGTGACCGGATTCATATTAAAGATCGGTTTTGCCATCGACCACTGGGTGTTCAGGGAGACATTCACTTTACCCGTATTTTGCCCGCTTTTCGTTTCCACCAGCACCACCCCGAAGGCTGCCCTTGCCCCGTAGACGGCGGCGGCAGCAGCATCCTTCAGCACGCTTATACTCTCAATGTCATTGGGATTGATCCGGTTGATATCCATGGGCACGCCATCCACGAGAATCAGCGGAGATCCGCCGTTAATGGATTCGAATCCCCGGATATTAAAGCTCGGACTTTCCGCGGGATCCCCGTTGGGAACCGTTATATTCAGGTTGGGAATCACGCCCTGTAGTCCCTCTCCCGTGTTGGCGATGGAGCGGCTTTCCAGTCGCTCGCTGGTAACATTCGATACCGAGCCCGTAAGGTTCACCTTCTCCTGCGTTCCATAGCCCACAACGACCATCTCCTCACCCATGATGGCTTCGGAAACCAGTTCGATATCAATTTCACTGCGCCCGTTAATCGGTATTTCCTGGGTCTGATACCCCACGAAAGAGGCCATTAACGTATCCTGCAGGGAGGAGACCTCCAGGCTGAAATTCCCCTCCGCATTGGTGGAAGTCCCCGTACTCGTACCTTTAATGATAACATTTACCCCGGGCAGAGTCTCCCCCGAAGTGGCATCCGTTACGGTCCCGCTTACCTCCTGAGCCTGCAGCGGAGCGGCGATACCCCAAAAAAGACTGAGCAGAAAACTTACGAATAGCGTTAACGTTTGAATTGATTTTCCCATACAACCACCCTCTGTGTTTTAAAGCTACTGGTTAATTTAAAAAAAGACTGTCTCGTGTTAACCGATTAAGAGTTGCAGTAATGAAAATAAGACGGGCATAACGTGTTTTAATAACACTACATGGAAAGCTTCTGTGTATCCCTTCTGATTTACTGCGATGTATCCCTTTTGTTTATCGTGTCTTTTTCAGTCTAAAAAAGATTCATTTTATTAGCAAATATTTTTTTACAAAAGTAAATAAAGTTGCACGCCTTTCGAAATACCATGCTGCCAGGTTCTTATAAAATAATGGAAACCTATGTCTGAAGGTTATCGGGAGGGTATGTGCCTGTTGTACCTCATGCGAAGGGGATGCGATGCAGCCTTATGTATTCGCACCACAGATACACACTTTGCACCAAAAACCTGTTATATGGTGGAAGGTTTTTTTTATCCAGCGCTTTTTACTCCATCGCATAATATTTTGCATCGGGTTTTCATAAACCATCAGTTTTGGTCCATATCAAAGCCTGAGGGGATGCAAAATGGCAGCATCCTAACCCGGCCGCGCTGCACCGCCAGTCCGGAAAACCACTACCAACCCGGTGAAATTGAAAATCCCACGTAGCCGGGTTGGTCGGGGCGCTGAAAAGGGATGGCGTAATACAGTTCGGCCACAATATAACCCAGTATGTTAACCCGGGCACTCAGACCCGTACTGAAGACCGGGACCCGTTCGCCGGTCTCCCCGGAACTCCATTTCAGATCCCGGAAACTGAACGGATGATCCTGGTTCCAGGCATATCCGGCATCAAAAAAAGGCGCAATAGTGGTAGGGACGGTACGTGAGCGGAACAGCGCCAGCTCTTCAGCACCCAACAGCGGTACCCTGAACTCCATATTCGCTACCGCTATCCGGCTGCCATACAGCCGTTCAATGACGGCACACCCCTCCTGCTGGTTTTGCCCGCACTCTCCCGGACTGAATGAACCGTAGTTATAGCCGCGAATCAGCGTCTTATAGCCGACAAAATTCGGGGACAGTTCCTCTTCGGCTTTCGACCCCTGCAGGTAACGGCCGGTATGGAGTCCCCGGACGGCAAAGGTAAAGGGACGCATATAAAAATAGCGGCGATAATCGGCGAGTGCGTTCAGGAAGCTGAACGAGCCGGTGGTCGGCGTAAGCTCCAGTCGAAGCCGGTGACCGCGTATGGGCCCGGTAAAAGCACTGATCGAATTATCCTCCACATAGGCTGTAGAAGCACTATAGAGATTCAGGGGGGACGGGGTATCCAGGCTTTCAGTCGCCCGGTCGATCGGCTGACCCAGTTGATTATAGAATGTTCTCCGCAGTTCAACGTCGTACCAGATATGAGTCCACCCGGTTGAAAATTCCATCCGCTGGGTGCTGGAAAACGGGTACATTCCCAGCAGTGAAACGCGATCCTGGAAAGTTCTCCGGTTGAGTCGCTCCACGACCGGAAAAACCTCTTCCTCCCCGTCGATCGAGAGGGTATCTTCCGTGACGCCCGCTGCGGTGGTCCGGTACGGCATGTGACTGACAGACGCCCCGTAAATAAAGCGGCGATCCTGGTTCAGGTAAGCCACCTGTCCCCCGATGTCCTTCAGCCTCCCCTGTGCCCTGATGCTGGTTATCAGCCGGTGCTGGTTAAGCATATCACTGAACCGCATGGTGATGCCGCCGGCCGCACCCGCACCCAACTGGTTGGAAACGCCGAGTCCCCCGCTGCCGCCGATATAGTCGAGGCTCAGCTTGGGCGTGTAGTCACGAAGGCCGAAGGAATCGGGATCCGGCAGCTCGATGTACGGCTCTCTGAAGTAGGAACGAACCTGCTCGTTGCCATCCAGTCCAACCGGCGGCAGGTCATTGGCATCTGTCAGCTGATTGCTCGTAAGCACTTGGCTGCCAATCATTTCATCTTCCGGTATCTTATAACCGCTGTAATCGGAATCTTCAAAAACGGTGACCATGACCTCCCCCGATTCCCGGGCAACCGTCAAGGCCGGGGAAAGTGCACTGATGCCTGAAATTCCGGTATTGACATTGGTAACCTGGTAGCGCTGCCCGGCTTCGAAATCATACCGGTAGACGTTGCTGATGCCCCGGTAGTCGGAAATATAATAGAGAGAGGCGCCATCCGCACTGAATTGCGGATTGATATGCTTGGAATCCGCAAAAGCCGGCATGAGATCGATCTCACCGCTACCCAGGTCATACAAACCGATTACCGACTTACCGAAAGTCAGCTTTTCAAAATCGGTCTCGGATCCGCGATCCGTCACAAAAGCAAGCGCTGACCCGTCCGGCGACCAGGCCGGCTGCAGGTCCGAATAGCGATCCTCCGTCAGTTTCCGCAGGGAATCCCGCTGCATGTCGTACATGTACAGGTCGGTATATCCCCCGGCGGAGCCCGAGAATGCCAGCTTGTCGCCGTCCGGCGACCATGCTGGATTTGTGATTGCATCCACTTCCTCAAACGTAAGCGTGCGTACCGTATGACCATCCTCTATATCAATAATGATAATCTGGTTATCGCCTTTGGCAAAAACCACGGCTGCAAAACGCTCGCCATCCGGCGACCAGCTACCGGCGGATTCTATAAACCGGAGGGCATTGAGGTGCGGATTCGTAACGGTGCTGGTCAGGCTCCGAATAATTTCACCGCTCTCCGCATCCGCCAGAAACAGTTCCACGGAAAACAGGTTCTTTTCTGAAATAAAGGCTACATACTGCCCATCCGGGCTGAGGGAAGGTCCCGCATTGATGCCTCCGGTACCTTTTGACTTTCCGAGGATTTTCTTCCCGACCTCGGAAGGGTCGTTGTGTTCCTTCACCGTTTCGGCGTATTTTCTTTTGACGGACTCCTGCCACAGGGTGGACAGGGAATCCATCGACATATCAAGCGTCTCCTCTATTCCTTTTCCCACACCTTTTTGTGCACTGGTACTATACAGGGGTGAGACGACCTCATCGCCCCACATCCCGCCTATATACGTCCATACCGAATGTCCATAGCGATAAGGGAAATACTCCCGGCTGTTGGCCAGATCCTTTAAACTCGGGATATCCTCCCGTCGAACAGCATCCCGCAGCCACATCCCTGTATGGGTATCTTCCGCCCCGACCGACAGGTACTCAGCCATCCCCTCGATAAACCAGAGCGGGAGTTGGCTGGTAGCCCGTATACCGCCGATCTTATCCGACGTTCGGGCGATATCGTATTGAAAAGCATGAACCAGCTCATGACCCAGTACATGATTCGTACTCTGGTTGGCCTCTGCAAACGGCATAATGACCCGGTTCCGGAGCCCCTCCGTCACTCCTCCGGTCCCCACTCCTACATTGGGGACGATATCATTCTGCTGGAAATCGGCGTGATTGGCATAAATAATCAACGGGTTGGTCGCGCTTATTTCATGCCCCAGCAAGTTGGAATGGCGATGATACCAGCGCTCTGACAGGCGACCCAGATCTTTTACCGCTTCCGCCTCCCGGGGATAGTGGTAAATGTCAAAATGAGAGGTCTCCAGAATCCGGAAGTCGAAATCTTCATATTGCACTTTATTCCGGCCAAAATACTGGGCTTCCGCAACCGGAACAGAAAAAGAAACAAGTAGTAATAGTGTTAAAAATATACCCGATAAATAATATACTGTCCGATGTAAACGCATAAAATAATTTGTATGATTTCATTTTATGAATTCATTATGTGGAGCCTTTGCAACACCGTTCCTTTGGGCAATCCCTGCATTTTCGCGCATCCAACATCCCCTCAGAAACCATATACCCTGTGGTTTTGAATCCGCTAAGGGGGTGTTGTCGACAAAAATTCCTGGTTTTTCAAAGGCTTCTATACAGCAGTCTAAATAGAGCTCTGTCATTTGACAACACGTACAGGGATTAAAGCTAAAACTGTTCAAAGCGTCGTAAAACAAAAATAATGACTATATCAATCCAACTTTCTGTCTGATTGCATCTTTCCGCCGGCTATCAAACCTTTTTTTTGATTTTGGTTAGCTTAGAAAAAAAAGAGAAGCATGTAATAAAAAAATAGAATTATCCGTGACCTTTCCGTAACAGTCTTTGCTACAAAATCCGTCAACACCCATAAAATTACTATTTCCAATATGAACGGGGAGAAATTTTGTTCCACGTCAGTCCCCAATTAAATTATCTTAATTTTTCTATGAACCATTATTACGTTTATATTCCGGGGTGTAAAGAGCCGTTATTACTACGGATGAAGTCTATAAAGGAGTACATCTCCCTTCTTCTCCCCGAATGAATCGGGAGAGATTTGTGTGATGGGCCCAAAATGTTATGAAAACTTCCTATGTAAACAGGTCTTTTTTCCCTGGAAAAAAGCCTTTGCCAACGTTTCGGCAAAACAGGAGGATTGATTCTTTATCAGGGAGTCAGTCAGGTTGTGATAAATATTTAACCAGCAAAAACGCGTTAATTTAATCCCTAAAGATACTTAGATGAATATATTGGTTACAGGGGGTGCCGGATATATTGGCAGCCATACGGTCGTAGAACTTCTGAATGACAAACACGAGGTGATTGTCGTTGACAACCTCTCGAACAGCAAGGAAGAAGCCCTGACAAGGGTCGAAGAGATCAGCGGCCGTACCCTCACCTTCTATAAAACCGATCTGCTTGACAAAGAAACCCTGGATGACATTTTTGCCCGGCACGAGGTTGATGCCGTCATTCATTTTGCGGGGTATAAAGCGGTGGGGGAATCGGTCAGCAAGCCGCTCTCCTATTATCACAATAATGTAACCGGCACGCTCTATCTTTGCGAGGTGATGCAAAAACACGGGGTCTCGAACCTGGTCTTCAGCTCTTCGGCCACCGTCTACGGGGATCCTCATACAGTGCCTATCCGGGAAGATTTTCCGCTTCAAACCACCAATCCATACGGTCGCACGAAACTGTTTATTGAAAAGATTCTGCGCGACCTTCATACGGCAAACGAACGCTGGAATATTGCCCTCCTGCGGTACTTTAATCCCGTCGGGGCCCACAAAAGCGGACGCATAGGCGAAGACCCCAATGACATTCCCAATAACCTGATGCCCTATATCACCCAGGTTGCCGTGGGAAAGCTCGACCGGCTGTCGGTATTCGGGGACGACTATCCTACTCACGACGGCACAGGGGTCCGCGATTACATCCACGTGGTTGACCTGGCGGTGGGACACCTGAAAGCGCTGGAAAAGCTGTCAGAAAAACCTGGGGTTGTCACCTATAACCTGGGAACGGGACAGGGATACAGCGTACTGGACGTGGTGAAAGCCTTTGAGGAGGCTTCGGGACAAGAGGTCCCCTACCGGATCACCGACCGGCGTCCCGGTGATATCGCGAGCTGCTACGCCGATCCAACCAAGGCGGAAAAGGAGCTGGGATGGAACGCCCGGCGTACCCTTCTGGATATGTGCAGAGATTCCTGGTTATGGCAGTCTCAGAATCCCGACGGGTACTAATAGATATAGATAGCAGAGGTTGCTTATTTCCAAACCTCTCGCCAAGGACTACTTAATGAAATTTTCCAATCCATTTTAATTTCAAATTTCTAACTCGCTTATCCCTTGACACACGAATTACGGTCCTGTTGAATTGTTCACTGCTTGATAAAGGTCGTGCGGTCTACGCCTGTATTCCCTGTCCTTGAATCGTAGCCATACACCGTAATTTGATAGGCTCCCTCCTCACCGGGCGAAAAACTGGTCTCGAAGGTGTTTTGCTTTCCGGCATAGTCCATCACTTTTCGGGCCACCTCCCGCTCTCCCCTGCTGACGACAGCCCTGAATTCCATCTCGTCGCTGTCCCACATACCCCCCGGTTCGATGGGACATCCGCACATCATAACTGCATTGGCCGTGATGGTCATGGTGTCACTGCTATTTCGCTCGTGTGCCTGAGGCTGCAGGATGTCAATGGCGAAACCCGGAATCTCGAGCATAATACCATCCCCGGTGATATCCTTACCGGGTATCAGCCAGAGCTGGGTGCTGGAAGTGACTTCGGACTGTCTTTGGGCTACCGGGGCTGTTGCGGAGATCGCCACAAAGGTCGGTTCCGAAAGCTCAAGAGTGGTCTCAAATTTGGCCGCCCCTTCGCTGCTCAGATCCACATACCGCCGGTGCGGCTGCCGCATGATTCGTTCTGTATCACCGGTGGAACCTTCGGTCAGCCCCTCGGCCAGCAGCTCCCCTGTATTGACGTCCGTAATCGTTACCCGGGCCCCGTTCATCGAAGACCCGATAAACTTGGCATCTTTGGCCTTTGCACGCACCACTACCGTCGTGGATTCCTGTGCCATACCGCTCCATACCAGACAGCAGGAAAACACCAAATATAGAAAAATCGTCTTTAGCTTCATCATAATAATAAGAAGTATTGGTATTAAAATTTACTTAAAGAAATAGTTATAAGTGTTTATGAATAAATAGAATACCTCTGTTACTTAATCTTTATTATAAACTGGATGACGTTTTAAACATGCCGATCACCCGGCACATAGTTTTACAGCACTTCTACTATCATAACAAGTATAACAACCACATAAATGACTGACTCATTCCATCTCCCGCCTGTGGCGGTTTTTCTCCTCAATCCACTTGGCCATATACCTGGTGCTGGCCGTGGTATGGTGCATTAAGATCCCACCCATGAAATTATTGCGGCGGTGGGATCGCAGGTCCTGCCGAATAGCACTCAGCCGGTCGGTAAATTCGCCTGCAAACTGTTCTTTATCGAACCGCTCGTTAATAATACGGATGCCTCGCCCCTGCGCTTGGTACCAGGCTTCCCGGTCGGTATACAACTGAACAGCGGCCGAGGCAATCTTTTGGGGTTCATCCACAACGGCTCCGCTCCACGGCAGGCGGCCCGAAAGTCCCTCCGCCCCGATCCTGGTCGTTACGCTGGGGGTACCGCACCTCATCGACTCCACCAGCTTGCCCTTCAGTCCCGCCCCGAACCGCAGGGGAGCAAGCGTCACCCTGCCGCTCCGAACAACCGCTTTGGCATCCGCCGCCCTCCCTTCGATATAAAACCCATCCTCCGGCCGGTGCAGCTGTCTCGCTTTCTGGGAGGGATAGGCCCCGTGGATATGCAGCTCCGCCTGCGGCAGCTGCTGGCGGATCAACGGCCAGACCTGCTGTTTCAGATACCGCACGGCGTCCCAGTTGGGCGGGTGACGAAAATTGCCGATGGTCACGAAGTGCCTGCGCTCCTCAAACCCCGGCCAGGCTTCCCGGTCTTCTTCCCCGACCGGCGCCAGCAGGAAGGGAAGATAATGCAGCAGCGAAGCCTCAACGCCAAACAGATCTTCCAGCAAGGTCATTTCAAAATCGGAAATAATGAGCGACAGATCGCACCGTAAGATACTGGCTACCTCGCGTTTAGCTGTATCATCTTCCAACAAGTCACGGGGCTCAAACGGCCGCCCCTCCTGCACTGCCCGCCGACGGGTGCGACGCAGGCAGTGCAGATCCTCGGTATCCAGGATTCGCAGGGTATCGGGACACTGCTCCGCAACCCGCCAGCCGAACTGTTCCTCCACAATGAAGCGGTCGAACAGCACAGCCGAAGGCTGCAGTTTTATGATAAACTCGTCAAATTCGGAGCTGTTGATAGTCGTCTGCACACACCGGATATCCCGGGCCTGCAGATCGGCGGCGTAGTTGCCCTCAGAAGCCGAAGAGGCAAACACTATTTCCCAGCCGCGGGACTGAAACAATGTAATCAGCTGCAGCATCCGACGTCCCGCTGCCGAGGAATCGGGCTCCGGCCAAACCGATCCGATAATTAAAAGCGTTTGAGCCATGTAACGTTGTATGTTTTGTACTACTGCTATTCAGGCCGTACAACTTACCATTTTATTTGTTTGCTATCATCTTAATCATCTGCCTTCTTTTTTATCACCGATAGAAAAGTCAAAAAATATCCGGTGAATGAACATTTCGGCGTGTTTGCTGCGACTCCGCTCAAATCATTCAATGCGGGCCGGCAAGAAGCCTCCTCTCTCGACCAAAAAATTTCTAAACGATTTGTCTTTGCACTCTCGTATCAGTGAAATTTTCACAGGTAATTTTTGCATGCCAGGTTTGGAGACCTTATCCTTAAGCAGCCTTCAACTCTTAGAACGACTGCATAATATTCGCTATGGATTTACAATTAAAAGGAACGGTTAAGAAAATCTTGGAAGAACAGTCGGGCACCGGTAAAAACGGTCCCTGGCGCAAGCGGGACTTTATCCTGGAAACAGAAGGAAAATACCCCAAAAACGTCTGTATCACCCAGTGGGGGGACAATATTGATCAGGCCGATGTGCAGGAAGGGGAAGAGATCGTTGCCTACATTGATATCCAGAGCCGGGAATACAAAGGCAACTGGTATACCGATGTAAAGGCCTGGAAAATCGAAAAAGGCAGTGACATGCAGGCCGGACCTCCGAACAATGATGCACCGTTTAATGATGAGGAGCCGACGATCGATCTCTCGGCTACCGATGATGACATTCCATTTTAATTGCGTCCGGGACGTTAATCCCGGTATTAACGCGCTATTCTGGTCAGCAGATCCGGTTGCAGGTCAACGGATACGCAAGAAAATAAAATCAGCGCGCATTCGTTCGAAAACACCTAACTGTGATAATATAAATTCTTTATAAAAAAATAATGACAAATTTCTTTAAATATCTATCGTCCTTTGTATTAGTGCTTGCGCTCATCGGGTGCCAAAATGATTCCGATGAAACGGCGGAGCAGACGGCTCAGCAGCCATCCCAACAGCAACAGCCCGGTCAAATGGGTCAGATGCAACAACCTGCTCCTGATATTGATGTATCTGAAGAGGAAGCCGAAACCTTTGTTGATGCCGCAATGGAGGCACAGCAAGTACAGATGAAAGCCCAGAAGAGAATGATAGGCATCATTGAGGAAGAAGGGCTGGATGTACAAACGTATCAGAAAATTGCCCGGTCAACCCAGATGGGTCAGTCGCCCCAGGGACAGGGTCAGGGTCAGAATCAGGATACCACAATAAGTGATAAAGAGATGGAAAAATTTGAGAGTGCGTCCGAATCTCTTCAGGAAGTGCAGGGAGAAATCCAGCAGGAAGTGACATCTGCGGTTGAAGATGCCGGCATGGAAATGCAGCGTTTCCAGCAAATCAGTCAGGCTGCCCAGCAGGATGCCGAACTCAGAAAAACCATACAAAGCAAGATGCAGGAAAGACAGGGATCACAAATGCCGCAACAGCAACCCCCCTCCGGCAACTAACTGTATAACCGACTTTCATCTGATATAGATACAGGTCTTATCTAAAAGAAAACCCGCTGCCTTAGGTAGCGGGTTTTATGTTTTGCCCCCCTGCCCCTTTCCTCTTCTCCTCACCATCTCCGTTATTCTTTATACCGATTGTATTTCGAGATCTTCCGGAAATAGAAATAATAATTCCGTGTTGTATAAGTACAACCCAATCCCTTATATTTGGTTCCTCAAAAGAAGGATATACTTCTTATGTATGAGGAAGAAGCCCGAGTGGCGGAATTGGTAGACGCGCCGGATTCAAAATCCGGTGGCCATTGCGGTCGTGGGGGTTCGAGTCCCCCCTCGGGTACTTGTTGCTTGCCAAAGAGTTACGGGTATTTAGTATTTTTAATACCGCTTTCCACCGGCTGAATAAAATCATTTCGGGACAACAGGGCGACAACACAGAATTTGATGCTTCTCTTTTTTCTCTTCACCAGGCAGGGTTCTTTGCACAAATAAGTAAGGCTCCCAGCGGTGAATCCAGGAGCCTTCTCTCAGCGGATTGACTACATCAAGGTAATACTCTATACACTATCAAGTGTATACTAAAAAGGCCCTACACATTTCACAGCGTAGGGCCCTAAGGGATTATGATAAGGTGAATGTAGAACTCACCTACTCGCAATATATTTCTTCTGGATATAGATTGTTACAGCCTTTTACATAAAAGCCCTGCACCGGTCAGGATGCAGGGCTTTGCTATCCAGTGTTACCAGTGTCGTTGGTTTCACTATAAATAAGACGATCAAATTGCGGTAACGTTACAAAATAGAGCCTTAATTAATTTTCAAAAGAAAAGTAAAAGCCCTGCACCTTTCACCGTGCAGAGCCTAAAGAGAGAGTACTTGTAATATAAATAATTTTATGTTTCGTTTGCAGGTCATAGAAATTTTTATCTGTTGGGCGCCTCTGCCGGGGAAATTCGGCCAGGCGAAGGTTTTAATACCCGGGAGCTGCGCGGGGCCGCAAAAGATCGTTCCACTCGCTAACCGGATTCATTTGCCTTGCTCCTCAAGATCCTCCATACCGGGGCAAAGACTTGCATGCAGCCCCACGGTAGTCACAGTATCCCCACTCAAACGCTTCCAGGTATGCTGTTTCACAGGGGGACTTCCAATGTCAAAGCATATTTCAGCCGCTTGAACCATTTGATTCAGCGCGAATAGCCATTATTAATGATTCAAAAGCTTCACTCTTCGTCAGATAGGCCGAAGCCCCCGCACTCCGCATATTCTCAATCACTTCCCGGCTCTTGTGAAATGATAAGCCGATAATTCGAACACCAGGCATCTCGCGTTTTATCTTCTGCGTGGCCTCTATGCCATCCATCACGGGCATATTCACATCCATGACTATGATATCAGGAGAAAGTTCCCTGGCCAGCTCAACAGCCTCCTGTCCGTGGGAAGCTTCTCCCATAACGGTTAAATCATGCTGTTCTTCAATAAGCTGGCGAAGTCCCCGCCGGACCATCTCATGATCATCCACAAGAAGAACAGTAACCTTTTGCTGCTGTTGGCCCTGCCCTTTTGCGGCGGCCGGAATTCGTCTTTCCGGGTCTTCAGGGGAAATTTTTTTCGGTCTCTTTTTCTCTTTAACAGGAACCGATAGCACAGCTTTTGTCCCTCTCCCCGGCTCGGAATACATATCAAAAAAACCGCCGTGCCAATCCATGCGCTCCTTTATGTTGAACAGGCCGAATCTGCCTGCCTCTGTGGGTATGGACTGGCTTTCTTTCATGTCAAATCCTTTACCTTTGTCCTCAACCATAACTTTCACGCGGCCTTTCTCGCGTGTCATTTTCACCCGGGCTTCCCGAGTTCCCGCGTGTTTCTTCACATTTCGAAGTAATTCTCGTACCGATTGATGGAGAATGGACCGGAACTCTTCGTCGACCGGTTTGAGCTGTCCGTCATCCTCGATCGTAATATCAAGCCCCTTCTTTTTCATCTTGTCAATCGTCCAAAGCAATACTTCCGTCACGTCCTCTTTATTCAGAGCCGGGGGCGGTGTCAATTCCACCATTAAATTTTGGGTGTATTTAAAAATATCATCTATTATTTTTTTCAGCTCCTCTAAATCAGGGGCTGGATGCTGAGATAACTCCACTACCTTCATTTTGGCAACCGTAAGCATCTGGCCTACGCTATCATGGAGTTCGGAAGCTAACCGCTGCTGTTCCTGTTCTTCTGCTTTGTTCAACTTCGAGGTCAATGAGCGCAGCTTTTTTTGGTAGGAGCGCAATGTCTGTGTCCGTTCCTCCACCCGCTCCTCCAGCGTCTCATTTATCGCTTTCAGTTGGAGTTGGGCCTCTTTGCGGTCTGTGATATCCCGGGCGGTCCCTATAATGCGGGTCATTCCTCCCTCCTTATCATGTACAATACTTCCTTGTGCGTGAAGCCACCGGATCTCCCCGTCGGGTCGAATAATACGGTACTCATCATCATACTCCTGTTCCCGCAGCCCGGCAAATCGCTCTTGTACCCGGTCACGATCGTCCGGATGGACCGCATCCATAAAATACATCGGCTCATCGTATAACCGTTCCCGATCAATTCCCCATATTTTCTCAAAGGCGGGATTAATATAGAAAAACTCTTCTCCATCCTCCGATGCCATCCAGATAATCTCATTAAGATTTTCAGCCAGCATCCGAAACTTCGCCTCACTTTCACGAAGTTCTTGCTGGGCCTGCCAGCGCTCGGTTACATCCTGGACCACAAGCATACCGGATATGATGTCTCCCTCACTGTTTTCGATAGGCAGTGTCTGGCAATGCAGTTGCCGGTCATGTAATTCAACGTCAAATGAATTAGCCTTGCCCTCAAACGCGGCCTTAAAATACGGTTTAGCCGGATCTACGACCTCTTTCGGGTAGACATCAGTGATTCTGTTGCCAATACGATCCTCCGGAATAATCCCAATACGAGATAACAGTTCACCGCCGAAAGCGGTATAGCGAAGATCCTCATCGAATAACCCGACAGCGCCTTTCGGGAAATTCTCTATAAGCGTGCGATACCGGTCTTCAGATTCTTCCATTCTGCGTTTCCAGAACTTGCTATCGGTAATATCACGGGTAAAGCAACGGGTATGGATGAATTTGCCGTTTTTTCTAAACCCATTTGAGCTGAGTAAAACTTCCCGAACGGATCCATTCTTATGAATCATTTGGGCTTCAATATTGTGTACTTCTTCCCCCTTCTTTATACGCTTCATAACCTCTTCGATTAAGGCATCCTTGACATAGAATTCAGTAATATTTCGCCCCACATATTCTTCCCGGGAGTATCCCAGCATATCCAGTTCAGTCTGGTTCACCTCCAGGATGGTCCCCTCCGGCCCCAGCCAATGAAGTCCTATCGGAGCATTTTCAAAAAAATCATAATATTCGGAGTCCATTTGCTTCAACTGCACATCCGGTTTGCTGTCATATCTTTTCCTCTCCTTCAGAATGATATAGACACCGTTCACCGTCTCATCCTCGTCAAAAATGGGACTGAACGAGATATTAAAGGCTTTTCTTTCATCATTATCCAAAGAAAGAGAATAGGCGGGTATCCGGCGGTCCTCCCCGGTGGCAAGAACCTCTTCAACATACGGCTCAAATGCTTGTTTGTCCCCTTCCAGGATTTCTCGGGCGGGATGTCCCAGCAGGGAAGGGTCAATTCCCAAAAGGTCTTTCCAGGCATCATTGTACAGGCACACCAGATCATTCCCCCAGCAGATGCACGCGGGGGAGTCGGACGCCAGGCAAATATGCACTGCCGTTCGCAAGCTCTGCGGCCATTTCCCGATTGCTCCCAATGGAGTTTCTGACCAATCTCTGCCAAAAATTAACGTTTTCATGTCCCCGGCAGTCGACCCTGTATTTTGATGTGCCATATCTGTTATTTGGACTAAATATATAATACAAAAGAACTTAGGACGATTCTTTCCAGCCCCGGATGCTCTTCCCAATAGAAATTACAAAATAAGATTCAACTAATACTATCCTGCCTATCAATTCTTGACCCCGCTGACTGTCCATTCAGCTATATGTATCCGGTGGATGACAATTAATCTATAACCTATCGATGATCTCTTTTGCCAACATCCCCAAGCCGACTATTTACGTAATCATTCCTTTCCGAATGGTACGTATATATAAGGAACCCATATAAACAACTAATGAAATATTATCGCCAAATCGAAGGTAGAATTAGTTTAAAAAGGAAGGGAATGGTAATGGGAGTGGGAATGGGAATGCATGGGGAGGGTCATAAAAATGTAAGCACTGTACCTACTCTGCTCCAAGGTTACAAGAGTAGCTATAAAAAGCCTTTCGAGCCCCGCGTGCTTGATAATACGAGTCATCATCCAGCCTGCGCGAAAGGCATGTACAGATATGTTATAGTTATACCACCGTCAAACTGTAAGCTTCCCCGAAGGATCCCGGGCCGGGGGTATAAACGTTAGTATTATGGTAGGTATTACTGTCGAAAGGCAGCAGTATCACCTAATTATATCGTGTATTATCTACTTCCAGCCGGTAGCGACTGGTTGCCTATCCTCACCAATATTACAGAGACTAATAAGCTGGATTTTGCTCGAGTTCGGAATTGATATCTACTTCTGCCTGTGGAATGGGGAAATACCGATGCTTAGGCGCCTCATACCCTAAAGGTCCCAACTCCTCCTCTGCAAGTCCCCATCGCCTTAAATCATGCAGGCGCTGATATTCAAAAGCCAGTTCTACCCTTCTTTCATGAACAATAGCTTCAAAAATTTCCTGTTTATTACTCACCGGATACTCTGTTGTAGGATAATCAGGCATATCTACACTGGGTCGATTACGAACCCTGTTTAAATAATCAATAGCCTTGTCAGGTTTATCATTTTGATTCGCCGCTTCTGCCGCCATAAGAATGACATCACCCAATCTGATAATAGGAATATTTCTGGCATTTGCGTCCTCCGGACCCGTATACGGCAACATTCCTTTTTTCATGGTATAACCCAAAGGCGTCCAGGTTTCACTGTATTGCGTATCACCAAAAGGGTCTCCTTCCCTGAAAACATTATAAAACAAACGAGGATCTCTGCCATTAATCGCAGTCGGTCCGGAATACTCCTCATATTCATTTACATGATCTTGTGTAGGAAGCAAATTCGCAAACCCTCCTCTTCCCTGGGGTAAATTCAGGCGTAAACGCAGATTTGACTCGTTAACACCTGGTCCATCCTGCCCCGACCATGTACCTCCCCCAATATCAGCGTACTGAACTTCAAATATTGACTCTGCGTTATTATCCTCTACCCATAGGTTAGAGTAATCCTCGACTAATGAATATTCTCCTGAGTTAATAACATTATCCAAGGTCGATTCAGCCATAGCATAATTTTCGGCGTATAAATATACCTTACCCAGCAACGCCTGCGCTGCACCCCGGGTAACTCTACCCAGGTTTTCGCTGCTATATTCAGAACGCATGGGTAATACTTCAACAGCCTTTTGTAAATCTGAAATCATAAAATCATAAATATCTGATTTTGGTGTTGCCCCAACCCTGGCATTAGAAAGATCATTCGGGTTTGCTTCCTGAATTAACGGCACATTTCCATACAACGAAGTGAGATGCCAGTAATACAAAGCCCGCAAGAATCGGGCTTCAGCTATGTATCGTGCTTTTAATGATTCATCCATTTCTATTTCAGGGACATGCTGGAGAACAAGATTCGACCTGAATATACCTTCATAACAAACCTGCCATACATCATCTATAAACTGAATTGAAGGGCTAAAACTCCATGTATTGAATTCCAGTCCCCCGGTATTATTTACTTCTACATCGTCAGAAGGCCCATCTACAATCTTTGGATAGTCATCACTATACATATCATTCAGTTGTAAAGAGGCATAGGCAGCATTAATGGCTGACTGGGCGTCTTCAGCAGATTCATAAAAGGTATCGGTTGTCAATGAACTGGTTGGCTTAATATCTAAAAAACTGTCATTACAACTTACATACAGTAGCCCTACCAACAATATTAAACTTGTTATTTTTATTCTTTTCATAATGTTTTCCCACTTAGTTTTAAGAATCTTCAAGTATATTGAGTTAGTTAAAATCGACTTGAATACCCATTCTTACCGTTTTAGGAATTGGATATTGCCCAAAATCCACACCTCTTATAAGTGAGCTTTGATTACCTGAGGTTAGTGTTCCTACTTCCGGGTTAAGCCCACGGTAACCTGTTATGGTAAAGAGATTTGATGCCGATGCATAGATGCGAAAAGCCGGGAGATTTAATATTTCACCTAAATCATAACCAATCTGTATATTCTGGAGTCTCATATATGAACCATCCTCGATGAATCGGGTTGAAGGTCGTACATTCTGGTTAGGATCTCCCCTGATAACCCTCGGAACATTCGTGACATCCCCGGATTGCTGCCAGCGATCAAGCATTACGGTTAATGCATTGTTATCTCCACTTCCTTTCCCCTGAGATAACCCTGCCCAGATCAAATTATAAATTTGATGTCCCTGTTTCCCCTGAATAAAAACAGAAGCATCAAACTTCTTATACTGCAAACTAAAGTTTAACCCATAAGAGAAGTCGGGAAAAGGGCTACCGATTACGGTTCGGTCATCGGCATTAATCACTCCGTTTCCATCCAAATCTTTAAACTTGACATCTCCCGGAGCTGCACCCGGCTGTGTAGCATGGTTGTCCAAGTCAGCCTGGTCTACAAACACCCCTTCCATCACCCAACCATAGAAAGCGCCAATCTCTTCTCCCTCACGGGTCATCGTTAAAACTTGATTGGGATCATTAGTCATTTCTGAAATTATAGGTTCTCCATTCCCCAGTGAGGTCACTTCATTTTTATTAGTTGAAATATTACCGGAGATCGAATACTGTAGTTCACCAAAATTATTATTGTAGTCAGCGGTAAACTCCACTCCTTCATTATGTAATCCCCCGGCATTTTGAAACGAACCGTTACCCCTGCGAAGCCCGGAGGTGGTTGGAATGGGTACCCGTAGCAAGACCCCATCCGTGTCTTTTACATAATAGTCCATCGCCAGAGTAAGCTTGTGATCAAGGAAAGAGATATCCAAACCGACATTTTTCTGCGTGGTGGTTTCCCATTGCAGATCATTATTACCCAATTGCAAATAAACAGCTCCCGGAGAAACAGTTTGACTCTCTCCAAAGATATATCGCGCATAAGGTGAGATAGTAGCAATGGAAGCAAAATCATCAATTTCCTGGCTTCCCACCTGTCCCCAACTGGCCCTGACCGTTAAATTGGAAATAGCACTCATATTATCCATAAAAGACTCATTCGTCATTACCCAGTTGGCAGATATTGAGGGAAAAATACCATAGCGATTATTCTGGCCAAAGCGTGATGAACCATCTCGTCTTATGGTAGCCATTAAATTATACCTATTATCGTATCCGTAATTCATCCTACCGATAAATGAACGAAGAGCCCATCCTGTTTCACTTCCATTTAAACTTGACTGGCCGAATGCTGCTGCAATGGTAGGTACATTATTATTAGGAAACTCTGTGGTATTTCCGCTAATATATTCATACCACGTTTTCTGCTGGGAATAACCGACAAGGGCGGTCACGTCATGGATATCATTAAAAGTATTTTGATACGTCAGCGTACTTTCCAGAACGTAATTGTCAGTGTTGGACTTAAGCACGCTTAAATCAGCTGTAGGATTACTTCGGTTACCCATCTCATATTTAGGTGTGAAGGTATTATCATAGCCAAAAGTAAAATCTCCATTTAAATTCATCCGATAAGTAAGATTTGAAAGAATATCATATTCGGCATAAATATTCCCTAATATCCTGTTATCGACATTTTCCTGATCTGTCAAACTCCATATCCCAATTGCATTGTTTCGGTCTTGCGGGGAACGTTCAACGGTTGGACCACAGAAGCCTCCCAAATTTTCAGGACATCGTATCGGCACTGTTGGTGCCTGTTGAAGAAGTTCTTTGAAGTTCGTCGAAGACGGACTCACTACTCCGGTCCATTCCGCTCTACTAAACTCTATAGATTCTCCAACCCTGAAATGATCTCCCACGTCAAAATCACTGTTAATCCTGGCAGAATACCTTCTGAAACCACTTGAAGGAATATTACCTTCTTCATTCAGATAACTGGTGTTAAATGCATAGGTAGCATCTTCATTCCCGCCCGAAAGCGACAGAGAAAATTCCTGGCTATATCCGGAACTGAATCCCTCTCTACCCCAATCCGTATCGGTTTGTAGATTTTCTGACAAGTGCGGTTCTGTTAGTGAAAGAGGTAGCGGTACTCCGGCATTTTCATATGCTTCACTGGAATATTCAACATACTGTTTTGAATTCATCATGGAAAGATAATCCGTTACTACCGATACTCCTCCCGTCATGTCAAACTGCAAGTCCATTTCGCCGGCACGGCCGGATTTTGTAGTTATAATTATCACCCCATTGGCAGCGCGTGCTCCATATATTGCCGCGGCAGAAGCATCTTTTAAGACTTGCACAGATTCAATATTACCGGGATTTAAAGTTGCCAGTGGATTTCGATTGGGGTTGTCTCCACTGAATACGGGAACCCCGTCAATCACATATAATGGATTAGGGTCTTATGAAGCATAGCATGTTATAAAAGTTTGTAACATATTGCTATGCAATGAATAACAAATATTATAAGCGTTCAAAAATTTCAGAGGCC
>NZ_FQUS01000027.1 GCF_900129315.1 Fodinibius roseus | reverse complement strand
CGTCTCCCCCGCCGCTCTGGTCCCCGATAAATCGCAGGGCCTCCCCGCCCATCAGCTCCGCCGCGTAGTCGGGCTGATCGTGAAACCGGGCGTAGGAGGCCGGGTCGCTCGGATCGGCCCCCTCCGGCAGCCCCTGGTGGGGATCAATCAGCTCGTTGTCCAGATGCACCCGCTCCTCGTTTTTCCAGAGATGGGACGGGTAGTAGGTGTGAGCCTGGCGCTGGCATACATAACCGTAAAAATAATCAAACCCCTGCCGGTTGGGGAGTCCCTCGGTAAAGGGCGCACCCAGTCCCCATTTGCCTACCAGGCCGGTTCGATAGCCGGCTTCTTTCAGCACTTCCGCAATGGTAACGGTTGAGTCCGGGATCGGCACATTGCCCTCCAGTTCCGGGTTTTCATACATCGCCTTGAAATCCCAGACATCGCCCCGCTCCGCCATCGGGTCGTTGCCGCGCACATAAGCCTTGCCGGGATGCCTGCCGGTCATCAGCATGTAGCGGGCCGGGGCGCAGACCGGCGCGCCGGAATAGTGCCGGGTGAAGGTCATCCCATTTTCGGCCAGCGCATCGATATGGGGCGTCTCGATCTTCTCCTGCCCGTACGCCCCTATATCACCATACCCCAGGTCATCGGCCAGGATATACACGATGTTCGGGGATTCGGGATCAGAGCTCTTCCTCTCCCCCTCTCCATCCATATTCCCATTGTTGTCCGGCGAGCAGCCCGCAAGCACGCTCACAATTAAAAGGGAAAAAACGAAGCGGATATCGATATTTATATTCATCTTCATTTATAGCTTATCTTATGCATTGTATAATACCATATAGCGGGAAATTGTAATACCGTCCGTCTTTTGGATTCATGCATGGATATGCAAACACTCCTTCGGCCGGCACCGCAACTTAAAAAAAGATGCTGTAAATACAAGCGCGGCGGCAAGTATAATCCGGAGGCTTTAAAAACCATTACATTTCTCCTTCTGAGCCTGTTGACCAATCTCCGGGGGCACTTTGCGAATACCGGCTGCGGCTTCTGAACGGAAAGCTTTCAACGGCGTCCGGGGTGACCGCCGGGATTTGTGAAACCTCTACCTGCTGTTGCCTTTGTACATGCCCAGGATCTTGAGCGCATTTTTATTATAGATCTTTTCCAGCACCTCATCCGGCAGGTAGAGTCCGTATATCCTCCATCGTCCCTGCCGGTGGTGGCTGGGATCGGCATTGATATACTCGTCATCGGTTTCCAGGAAGCGGTAGTAGACGCGGTAGGCCTCCGCATCGGGCGGGGTGTCGGTTCCGAACAGGATGCGGTCCTGGTGCTCGATCATAAACCTCCGGGCCGTATACGGCTGGCGTCCCAATTCGCTGATTCGCGCGTCGATATCCACATACATATTCGGGTACTGCTGCAGCCACATCGATACGCGTCCCAGTTCTTCGGGCAGATTCGCCATGTGGGTCGCAATGAAGGTGGTATTGGGATGCCGGGCGATCACACGGTTTCGCTGCTGCAGGAGGACTTCCTTTGCCGGGTACTCCTCCCCGTAGAAGGACCAGTCGGGATGGGCGCCCAGCTCATCATACCGCTCGTTGTGCCGGTCGATCGGCGTGAAAAAGGCTTTGGGGTCTGAAATGTGCATAAGGACCGGAATCCCCAGCTCGCCGGCCTTCGCCCATATCGGATCGATGCGGGGATCGTCGACCTTAATCAGCTCCCCGCTTGCGTCCCTGTGGCTCAGGCCGAGGGACTTGGCTATTTTTATGCCCCGGATGCCCATCTCTACGGCTTCTTCCAGCTTTCGGGCCTCGTTTTCCCCGAAGTTCGGCTGGTCGATTTTGCTGAAATCAGGTCTGAAAAAAACCAGGAACCGCTCTTCGGAGACTTCCCGGGAAGCCTTCAGGTGTTCTTTGTAGAAGTCATCGGCGGAGCGTCCGTCCAGGCTCACCGTCTTCCACACTCCGGCCTTATCCATCTCCTCGAGATACTCTTCCGCCCTGTCCAGATCCCGCAGGTGATTATGGATGTCAATGACCGGAAACCTGGGCTGCAGTACTTCCGTCTCCCCGACCACCATCTGGGTCTCGGGCTCCCAGTCCAGCAGTTTCAGCTCCCCCTCCCCCTCCTGGGCCGACAATGAGGCCGGCAGCAGGAGCATCGCCAGTACAAATAAAAGATGTTGAGGATGAAGTTGAGGATGAACCGTAATAAATTTTTCCATAGGTCTGTCAGGTTGATTTGTGAAACCTTAAAAATAATATCGTGTGAGCCGCAGGTCAGGATATATAAGATTTTATGTTGCAGATTACCAATTTTTTAAAACTCTTTCTATTTTTTTCTACCTTTTTTTAAATAAGGGCTTGTTTATTCTACGGGAACCAGCCGTACGACAAGCCCGTTGTCTTCTGTCATCACGTACAGGAACCCATCCGGAGCCAGGCGGACACTCCTTACGCGTCCGATACCCTCAAGCAGGGTTTCTTCCCCGACAACCCGTTCTCCTTCTATCACACTACGCATCAGCAACCGGTGGGCGAGGGCCCGCCATTTTGCAAACCGGAGGCCGGATATGTCCTATCTTATCTATGATGAACAACTGCTGGAAGCGGAGAAATACCTTGAAAACCTCAACAACTACAGCGAATGGTATAAGGAGACTTTTATCGAGTAGCAAAAATACGCTCGTTGGTCATCCATTTGCCATCTGTAAAATCCGGAAATTCCACAGGATGTCCCCCCTGAGCAGCTGATTCTTCGGACAACGGGATAATCGAGCTCCAGGCTGCGGCATCATAAACATCAATGGGGGGAGTGGTATTCTTTTTAATGGATTCGACAAAGGCCTTTCTAACAAAATAATCTATGCCTCCGTGCGATTCTCCGGAGGCATTTTCGCCTTCTTTTTTCCAAAGAATTGAGTCGTATTTTTCTTGATATTTATCGAACGGCTCCCATTCGTCATAAGCATTTACTCCTTTCAGATAAATGGAGTTATTGCCTATTTGCCATATTCCCCTGGTGCCCTGACACCTGTAATCCTGATCATGTACCTGTGGAAGAGTCGTGCTGAACGTTACGATAATAGATTCGCCGTTGGCCGTCGTGATTGTTGAGGTTACCAGGTCACTTTGCTTGAATTCAATATCCGCCTTCGGGTGATTATGTCCGCCGCGTTCTACAATTTCGTCGTGAAGTATGCGGGATTTTGTGGCAGTCGAGGTAATGGTTTTAAAACAATTGCCGCGGTTAATATCCATCCAGTGGGCAACAGGTCCGATACCATGGGTGGGATACAGGTCGCCATTGCGATTAATATGATGCCGGGTGCGCCAATTCGATTCTGCCCCGGTACCCGGGCCAAAATCGCCCCCTTCGGTCATCAGCACATTATTTGAAACCAGGTCATGATTGTATCCACATCTTGCATGAATCATCTCTCCGAATACTCCTTCCCGAACCATATTCAGGACCGCAAGGATATTGCGAAAGTAACAGGCATTTTCTAAAAGCATACAGGGCATCCCGGTTGCTTCCGATGTTTTTACCAAATCCCAACAGCCGTCAATGGTGGTAGCTGCCGGGACCTCCAAACCGACGTATTTGCCGGTTTTCATCGCTTCAACCGCCATGGGAACATGCCATAGCCAGGGCGTAGCGATAATAACCCCATCCAGATCATCACGCGAGAGCATCCTCTTATAGTCGGTTTCTCCCTGCGTATATAACTCCGGCGATGGCAACCCCGCCTCTTCAACTATTTTTTGGGCTTGCAGGGCATTATCTCTCCTGATATCACAAAGCGCAGGTATCTCGACGTCAGGACGTTCAGCCAGGCCTTCAACATGGCTTGTGCCCCTGAGCCCGACACCTATAAACCCGATACGGACTTTTTGATTATTTTTTGCTTGTACAATAGAAAAAGGAGCTACCGAAACGCCTACTCCGGTTAGCGTAGCTTTTTTTACAAACTCTTTGCGGCTTATTTTAGTGTCGTCAGGCATAAGTGTTTTTTTGTTTAGATTGCTAATTTATTTTTTGACTTTGGGTTAGTTAGAGTTAACTCTATCATTGTCTCTGGAATAAATCATTATTCCTGGACAGTAATCTCCCCGAGCGGGTACCAGGCCTCATACTCATTGACCACAGATTTGCTCACAACTTATAAAGATGCAGATAAATACAGCCTCAATAAAATCACAACTTCTTCAGGTACAACAAAAGAGGCGTTAATTCCACAACGACCGGCAACACATGCAGGTAATCGGACAGATGCTCCCGCAGTGATTTTAGGGCACGTCCCATTTGGGTGCCCACGGTGTTGACCGAGATATCCAGGAAGTCGGCAATCTCGGCGTAGGTTAATCCGCTTCGTCGATTTAAGACAAAAATTTTGCGCCGACGGGGGGGCAGCTGATTAATGCCGCGCTGGATATCTTTTCGCAGCTCCCGGAGTTCATCATCTTCTTCTGAAACCGAACTTTCTTTCAGCTCCCTGAATATGCGGCTTACCTCATCTTCTGTCTTTTGGACTACCTGCTGATGCCTTAACCTGTTCAATGCCTCATTACGGATGGCTGCGAAAAGATAATGCTTTAGCGTACCCGGAGGGTCCCAATCTTCCCGTTGTGCCCATATGTTTAAAAATATAGTCTGAACAATATCCTCCGCCTCCTGCTTTTGGGATACGAAACTGTAAGCATAGCCATGGAGACGTTTATAATAAGCACGAAATATTTGTTCGAAAGCGGAACGATCACCCGCTTCACGCACCCTTCTGACCCACTCCTTTTCACTGGTTGGAGGGGAGGTATCCGAATTCCGTTTTACCGACTGTTCAGGATCAATCATATCTGTCAGGCATCACATAATAAAATGAAGAAATCATTTTTAACTTAATAAAAGATAAATAAAATACAAGTTTTATCTTTTCTTTCTTTTTTTATTTGTATATATTTTATCCTTTCCTTTTCATTTTATGGTCCTAATATAGCTTGGATATGTTGGGAGGGCCGCATAGATATAGATAGCAGAAAATTTCTAACTTGTGTTATATGAGCTTACTACTGCATCCTGACTACTTGACAAAAGAACACCGCAATAAGGGTACTTTTACTGCCGCAGAAATCGAGCAGCAACCGGTTACGTGGAAAGAAGTTTTAAAAAAAATTGAACGGGAATCCGACCGGCTCATTTCTTTTTTACGTCCCCTTCAATCAAAAGCGAACTTAAATATCGTACTCACGGGCGCCGGTTCTTCCGCCTTTCTGGGCGATACGGTTTCCTCATCATGGCTCAAAAGCTTCTCCTGTCCCACCCAGGCCATACCTACGACCGATCTTGTAACGCATTTTCAGGAGCGAATCGCCACCAGTCACCCCCTTTTGCTGATCTCCTTTGCGCGATCGGGCAACAGCCCGGAGAGTACCGCCGCTATCCAGCGGGCCGACCAGTATTGTGAGGAAGTGTATCATCTTGTCATAACCTGCAATGCCAATGGGAAACTGGCCGGGATGAAGGACCGGGATCGCAGTTGTGTATTTTTACTGCCGCCGGAAGCGGAGGATCAAAGCCTGGCCATGACGAATAGTTTTACCAGTATGGCTCTGGCGGCAATTATTATTTCCTGGATAGGGACAAAAGAACTGCCGGCGGGGGAAATAGACCGGCAGGTCCACATGCTGGCGAGCTACGGGCAGCAAGTGCTCGACCAGTATATCCCGATGATGCATACCGTTGCCGAGTCTGATTTTAACCGTATCGTCTTTTTGGGCAGCGGGACGAACTGGGGGATTGCCAGGGAGTCGCATTTGAAAGTGCAGGAGTTGACGGACGGACAGGTGGTGGGGAAATTTGACTCTTTCCTGGGATTCCGGCATGGTCCCAAAGCCATTATCAATAATGAAACGCTTATCGTTTATTTGCTGTCGAATGATGAGCATATCAACCGGTATGAAAAAGATCTGATTGACCAGGTAGCCCGTCACGACTTCGATCTGACCACCCTGGCGGTAGCTGAAGGCCCCTGCATTACATCCGATATGGATTTTTGTATCCAGGTGGGACAGCGTAATACGATTCACCGGGAGCTATGGCCGGTTCTTTGCACGCTGCCGGCCCAAATTATCGGCTTCTTTAAATCACTGATGCTCGGTTACAATCCCGATAATCCCTCGCCGGACGGCACTATTTCACGGGTGGTTGAAGGGGTGAAGATCTACAAGGATGCGCCCGAGGCCCTGAACGGCTAATACGATACCGCGGGAAGAGAACAGTTCTCCGGAGTATTCCTGTTGCCTGCTGTTCTTGTCACCTCCCCGCCGGACACCTTCCACCTTCTACTATATACTACCTATACCTTTATAACGTCGATATCCCGCTTTTTGAGTCTCTTTTCACAGGCTCGGGATATCTGATCATCTGTTATAACGGACTCAATGGACGCCAGGTTACAAATATGGGAAAAGCTCTGGCGGCCGAATTTGGACGAGTCTGTCACTGCTATGACCTTGTTCGACCGCTCCACCATCAGGCGGTTCAGCTGGGCTTCCTGGGGATTGGAGGTCGTAAGTCCATGTTCAAAGTCCATCCCGTCAACACACAGAAAAAATGTGTCGAAATAATAATTTTGCATCGTTCGCTCGGCTTCGGGTCCCACCAGGGAGTAGGATTTGTCCCGCAACACGCCCCCGGTAAGCATCAGGTGCAATGTGGGAATCCCCGCCAGCTCCATCGCAATGTTGATGGCATTCGTCATGAGGGTGATATTTTCTTTGTTTTTCAGGCGGAGAGCAATTTCGCGCGTCGTGGTCCCCGAATCCAGAATAATCGACTCCCCATCCTTGACCAGTCCCGCTGCGTACTTGCCGATTCGCGATTTCTTCTCCATATTTATTGTCTGCTTCTCTTCCAGGGAAGGATTATTATAGACATTGTTCCGCAGCAGCGCCCCGCCGTAGGTTCGATGAATTAATCCCTTGTCTTCAAAAAAATCCAGGTCATTTCGGATGGTCACCGCAGATACGTTGAATTCTTCACTCAGCTCATCGACACGCACCGCCCCCCTGCTTTGTATTTTACTTAAAATTTTATCCCTTCTGTCAACTGTTGATTTCATTTAAAAAAACAGGTTGCCGTTTAATTTTATATTTGCCTGATACTCTCTTGGTAAATTATATATATCATAAGTCGGCAAAATGCAATAGTATAATTCCATAGGATGCAATTTTTTCTCATAAAACAAGGTTTCTGCGTTATATATCCGGTTTTAAACTTCATGCAAATGTGAAAACCTTCTCTCTCATACGTTCACAAGGGTAGGTAAGCGCTTCGGGCAAGCCCACCTGGACCGGCTTTACCTTATTCAATCCATTCCCCGAACAACTCGCCGGGACTGGCCAGGGGGGCGCCTTCCAAGAAGATCAGATCCTCCCGGTTGCCGTTCTGCCGGTAGGCGGCCTTAACGATCGAGACATCCCGCGCCATATTTTCTAAGTCAGCAGGCTTTCCTAAACCGTCCAGGACATTCGCGACCATCAATTTTCTCGGAGCAAGGGTGGCAGCAAGATCGGGGAGGTCATACGCCTGCAGGGCCCCGGCTACCGCAGCGTGAACGAAGCCGGTGTGGTAGAAGCGGTTTGTCACGAGGGACCGGTAGGAGAATAAAGGCTCAACCAGCGCTACGCGGGCGATCTCCGGATCGAAGGCGGCTGCATGCACCAGCACCGGGGACAATTCTTTTCGGGCTACACCGTATACTTCATCAATATTCACTTTCGGGTCGCTGTGCAGCTGCTCTCTCAACCTGGATACATCCCCCGCACGGATGCCGGTGATGCTCCTGCCCGCGAGGATGGACGCACGCCACTCTTTTCGGAGTTCGCCGGCGCCGCTCTCAGTCCCGGTTTCCCCCATGCCGACCAGGTCGGGGGCCAGGACCGTAAATCCCTTTCGGGCAAACCATTCGATCTCATCCCCCTTGCCGGCTTCGGCGGCTTTCCCCTCTTCATGCAGGTAGATGATTCCCTTACCATTGGACTCGTCGGGGATGACCAGCAGGTACGGAATCGGATACGCCCCCTCGCCCATCATGAAATACTTTTCGATCATATATCCATCCCGCTGAAAGCGCCCCGTAAACACGGGGTCGCGGGTCTCTGCCGGCTCCCGGTAGCCGGAGAGTTGCCGGGCCGACCGGAGGACGTCCGGCAGGTGCTCCCCGATATTTTTCCTGGCCTCCTCCAGCTCATTTATCTTCCGCTGCGCTTCCGAGCGGTTCAGGCTGTAGACGGTTTCTCCCCCGAAGGACCGGGACACTTGTCCCGCTGCCGTAACCCTGATCTCCTCTTCGGATAACACCTCTATTTCCGTGTCATCCGGACTCCCCGGGTTATCCAGGTGGTTTTGAAAAAAGGCGTACAGGGCTTCCCTGTTTTTTCGGGTCACTTCATGTCCTCCGATATCCTCGACCATGCTGAAGTTTCCGGGTTTGTCCAATACCTTATACAGTTCTTCTACCTCCCGTGCGGTTTCTCTCGCGCCCTGGATACTGAAAAAATCGTTCGTGGTCGACAGCACCAATGCCGGCCTGGGCGCCCGCACAGCGAGAAAATCCGCGTGATCGATGCCGTTCGCTACGGCGTGAAACAGATTTTGCTCGGCATCCTGGGGACCCAGGCTCTGAAACAGGCGCGTGAAGTTGGTTATGTAATTGCTCGGCGCAGCCGCGTGAATGCGATCATCAAAAGCGGCGATATAGGCCGTCTGGGTGCCGCCGCCGGACATCCCTGTTATGCCGATTCTGTCCGCGTCCACTTCCTCTCTCGTCATCAGGTAATCTATGGCCCTGATGCCGTCCCAAATCATGTAACGGGCCTGTGAGCTGCCTGTAATAAAGGCCTGCGCCCCGGGATAGGAATGCTCGCTTGTGGGTCCCCCTACCATGGATTCTCCCGTCTCTTCATCGAGATACTCCAGCCGCTCCCCCTGTCCCACGGGATCAATAGCAAAGACAATGAAGCCTTTTTTGACCAGATTCAAAATGACCTGCTGATAGGCCTCATACCGGTAGCCGTCGGGCGTATGTCCGCTGACATAGAGAACGGCCGGGGCTTTCTCATCACCGAGATCCCGGGGAATAAAAAGGGAAGAGGTCACATAAAAGCCCGGCTGGGATTCAAACACGATGTGATCGACCCGGTACTCCTCCCTGGTAACCGTTCGCGTGACTTGCGGGTTAAGCGGTGTTTTTTCGGGAAAGGGTCCCACTATCTCCGCCAGGGTCTGCCTGAGCTGCTGCTGCCGTTCCTCCCACCCGGAAGCCGAGGTTATCTGCTTCACGTGCTGGTATCGATTCTCCAGGTCATGGTATGTCTGTCCGGCCAGGTGGTTATACAGGGAATTCCGAACGTCGCTGAAGGCTTTCCAGCTGTTATTCGAGGAGGTTCCCCTTATTACTTTGAGGGACTCCTGGGCCAGGGCCGGAGATGGGGTCAACAAAAGCGAAAACAGAAGTGCACATATAAATGCACTGAGGGTGAGAACTGCTGGTGTTTTCCTGTGGGTAAGAATCGTATGTCGCATGGCAAAGATGGATTTTTATTAAATCGGAATTTCAAAGGAAATCTTCCGGTTTTTGGTCAGGGGTATCTCTTTCCGCAGGTCCCCGACGGTTACGGTGTAGGGGGACAGCCGGCGCTTCCCGGAGCGGCCGGCGCTGTATTCCGGCAATTCTGTTGTTAAGAATCCCTTTTCGTCGGTGCGGCCGGTATAGACTTCCTCTCCGCTGTTATCTGTAACAGCGACCTCTTCTCCTCCCACGGGATGCCCTTTGCTATCCCGCACGGATACCTCGAGCGTCCAGGATACCGAATAACGGGGCGCGGCCGGATCACCGGCATCGGTATCGACGTCCACGCTAAATTCCAGGTCTCTGAACGTATTGGAACGCAGGGTTATATTGTCAGCGGTTTTGTCCCCCTCCGGTACTCCAATCTTTACAGGGATAAAACCAGCGGCGCTTTCCGGGGTTTTGATAAACCGGTTCCGGTAGAAATCGATGTTTGCTGCGTTCCCGTAGTTTACCCCTATCCACACCGGTGTTACATTCGACCGGATGGTATTGTCGTAAAATTTTCCTCCATCCGCATTCCCGATATAAAAAGCATGGGCTTCGGCATCAGTCCGCGGGTCCAGTTGTTCAACGGTAATATCATTACCAAAAAAGTGATCGTCCCCGGCGCTGCCGCTGTAAAACACCGCGGAGGCCACCGGCGTATAATCCGGAAACTCGTGGTACTTTTTCCCCCGGATCACAAAGGTGTTGTTGTAGACCTTGTTGCCGTAGGCGCCTCTCGGGGACCCTTTGGCGGCCCCGTAATCTGCAATGCGGATCCCGTTCGTACTGTAGCGGTGGTGGTATTCGGTGGACCGGGGTGCGGCTGTAATTTCAAAGCGGTTGTTAAAGATTGCTATGTTCCGGTGACGAAAAATCTCGATGCCCGACCCGATTTCGGGTTCAAATACATTTTCAAAAATTTGAGACCCATCGCCCATCGCCATGATGCTGTAGTGGTTGGTCACCTTCTGGTGGTTTTCAAAGAAATTGTTATGAACCCTGGAGTACTCCCCTTTGAAAACCAGGCAACCCTGTCCCCCGTAAAACGCCGAAAAGGAAACTTCGGAGGCCCTGCCGCCCCGTAGGTCCACTGCATAAAACTGCGACCCGTGCCGGTTGATAATAAAGGGGTTGTCCACCCGGAAGGTAGACTGTGTAATGGTGGCGTGAGGCACATCCACCGCAACGGCATTGATTCCCGACGTTACGATCTTCACATTATCCAGGATAACCCTGACCTCCTCCGCCGTCGATTGAATGCCCCAGGACAGCACCCCGCGGGCAGCGCTGCGGATGACGCCGTTTTTGATGGTTACCGTCCCCTTGCCCTCCACGCGTGGTATACTATCCGGCGGCGCGCCCTTCGATACGTCTCCGGTATAATCGAAAAAAGCGCTGTGCCTGTTTTCATACAAATGGTCATAGTGTCCCACGGGATGCGTGTTTCCCACAATCCCTATGCCCGCATCCATGGCGGGACGAATGTCGATCTGGTCCACGAGGCAGTCCGTTTCCGCTTTCACGCGCACCCGGTATTTTCCTGCGGGCAGGTTATTGAGATGGGCATAAATCACGCCCCCTCCCAGCCGCGGCGACCGGTGCTCGACGGGGACGCTCGTCATGGTGGTGTCGCTGTACTCGGTATTCAGCCGAACCTCGCTGCCCGACTCGTCTTCCACGTAGATGCTTATTCGCATGTCGTTGTCCAGGCCGCCGTCCATATCTTCATACAGGCGGCCGGTTATGCCGGCCATGGCAAAATAGGAGCGGCGGGCTTCGGGGAGGGTGATGTATTCAGAAACAATTTCATCTCCGGCCTCCAGGCTTAGGAGGTGCTCACCGATAAAGGGGCGGGAGTCGCTCGTCCTCAACACTTCGGCGCCCGGGGCATTCGACACGTCCCATCCTTTAAGCCCCTCTTCAAAGCCCATATTGGGGAGATGTTCATAGGGGCCGTCGGCATAGTAAATCGTATGCCCGTTCAGGTCAAGGGTGACATCCTTGCCGAGAAATACCGCACTCCGGGCGCTGGAAATGTCACGAGTCAGCCTGTAGGTGGTTCCCGCGCGGTCATACACCCCCGGGGTGGTAACGGCTGTCACCTGATCGCCGGGATGCCCCTGTGATTCTCCTTTCCCCTCTCCTCCTATGTACCCGACCGATTTATCCTGTGCCACTGCGCTGCTGCAAAGGGCCACAGCCCCAAAAAGAAGCATCCCCAGGAACGTTGTTCGATAATAGCTGCCATTTATTTTCATGTATATCTCATATCTGTATTATAACCTTTCCGACTTCTTAGTACTGAAATCACTTCAGGAGAGGGGACCATCCTGTCCTTTTAGCGTAATTGAAGGCACCTGAGCTGTCTTCTATGTTTTTGTTTTGCTATCTTTTATCGGATCTTCTCCAATAAACAAAAAATCGGCCGGTTTTAGCAACCGTTATTCCCCTGTTGTTAAATACGGATCGTGCGCGGCCGGGTGAGTTTTACCGTTTTTGATTTTCGCGCCTCCCCTTTTTTCACGACCACGGTGTAAGGGAAAAGCTTATCTTCCTGAAAACCGGTTTTCTTCAAAACTGCTGTTTCTTCGCCGTCCTCGGTCCATTCCGGGGGACGAATGACACTTTGGGTTAACACCACCTGTGTTTGTCCCCCGTCTCCCGACGTCCCGTTGAACACATTTTTCTTTTTCCTGTCGTAAATTCTGATATCGGCGTTCGGGTCGGTTTTTACCGTCAGGGTCCAGTCTATCCTGTAATTGCTTTTCGAATGCGTGTTGCGCCAGTACACATCGTCGTACGCCGCCCCGCCGGTAAAATCGCAGTCGATCAGCGCGTGATTGAAGACCGAGCTCCCCCCGTCGAATACAAACGTATGGTAATGGGGGTGATCACCGGCTTTAACAATTGTGCAGTTGACAAACCGGTGGTTGCTTCCGCGCCCGTATTCATCTCCAAACCGGATGTTGCACATATTCGATTCAAGCACACACTCTTTATAATAAAGGGGCAAATGTCTTGACCGGTCGTTATGAGCCCCCTGGGCCACCACGCAGGATGCTTTTTCGACCGTCTCATCCTCCGCCAGGATTTTTATCCGGTTGTTCTCCACCACCACATCCTCTATGGAATAATCGGAATACAGGGCGGTCCCCCTCATAATCACATCCCCCCTGCTTCTGCCGAAAATAACATTATTCTCGTAGCAAAAGTCCTCTCGCTGCTGTCCCCCTTCGCCGTAATTCGTTATCCTCATGCCGATAAGCACATCCTGTTCTCCCCAGGTTTCTATTAACCTTCGCCCTTCTTCGGGGGGATCAATCATGGTATTGATACTCTCCATATGAATGAAGTTGTCGCGGGCTCTCAGTTCTTCGGTGGCCCACAGTATCCCGCAGCCATAATAGCCGGTCATGAATATTTTATTTTCATATACCTGCCCGTGATCATTAAAGGGGGAAACGGCAAAAGAATTAACGGCCCAGCTGTCGACATATATTTCATTGTTATGAACGATGCGGGCTCCGTTGAATCCGTTTTGCCGGGTTCGCTTGATCAGGTTATGGTGGATTCTCATGTCATTACGTTCAGACAGCGCCTCCTCTTTCATGTCACGAAAACCCAGAGAGCGCGCGCCGCCCGCACCGTGACGGCTGAACATTTGCGTTCCTTTATCCAAAAACACATTGTGATGGATATCATATTTGCCGAATGCCTGCTCAAAACGCATCCCCCAGGTCTGGTGCCACCGGTATTCCGAGGTAACACCGGCAATTTCCACCTCTTCGCAATGGGCAAGCTCAATGTTGCTGAACCCGCGATTAATATTGTAATCCAGCTGCTCTCTCCGGTCGGGATCCGGTCGCAGCATATCGTCGGCCGCATAATAATCGGTATTGTTCTCCGCTTCTCCCTGCTTCAGCTTCCCGTTCACGATCCTGAGGCCGCGAAGCGGTGACGGTCCCCGCCGGCGTATTCCGTTTCCCGATTGCGAGAGCTCCCGGTGGTCAAGATCCTCAATCAATGTATTCCCGTGGGTAACCGTATGTCCCCCCAAATCAAGGGTAACATGATCCGCCTCGACACTGAAGGCCGTTCTTCCGGCCCGGATATCTTCGGTCACCAGATAGTACCCGCCCGCCTTGTCGAGCATAAAGGGCGGCGAGCCCAGGTCCCCCGGTATCCGTATGGCGTCCGGTCTGGGTTCCGTTCTAAAAACCCGTTCCTCCGATTCCATACTGTTGCCGCGCTCATCGACAAAAACGATTTTGTAGTTATACCGGCTGTCCGGTTCCAGATCGTTGAGATAGTGCAGGTGCGTATAAAAATAGCGTTCCGAGAGGTCGGAGCGCTTATCATACATCCCTGAAGGGCCATATTTTATATAGGACCGGGCCGGAAGGGTGGTCGTCCGGCATATGACCGCGGACCGCTCCGAATAGTGTTCCCACCGGCTGCCCGGGTCCACGGCAAGTTTCTTTCCAAAGCTGTTATAAACAACGGGATCGATTTCGGCTCCGAAATGGGTCAGACAAAATTTGTTATACAGCTCATACAGTTTTTCAGGAGGCGTATCCATCAGCAATTCCTCAAAGGTCCGCGCTATTTCTTCCGCATTGAGGTTTTCGGTAATATCCTGCAGTTCTCTCTCATTGTCGGTGCACCCGTTGAACAGAGAAGCGATGCCATTCCCGCCCAACAGGTACAGGGGCAGCCTTAACTTTCCGGCCGCCAGGGCTCCGGTCAGCGCTTTTGCTGAACCTGATAAAAATTTTCGGCGTGATACCTTTGAACTGCGTTCACTCATGTACGTTGTATTATATTATTTATATATAAACCTGGTTTTTTACAGTACGTAATCAACGGGAGCTTTGCAAAAGTCCCCCATCGTGGGATTGTTTACCATTAAAAAAGCAGGCAGAATAGTGATATCCGACTATTCTGCCTGCCCGTTGTATGAAGAAAAGGCTCTGAATCAACCTGTCCTTCAATCAAAATCTCTTTCGGGAGGAAATATATCCTTGTTGGGATGGGGGATGGGGACGCCCTCTTTTGCATCCCACCAGAATTTGCTCCGGTAGGTATCCCCGTTGCTGAGACGAGAGACGGCTTCATTAACATTTTCGCTGTTTTTGAGGTCTTCATCGAAGGGATACTGGTACCTCCGCTGGAGTTCCCGGTCTTCGTCATCGTATACATCTCCCCTGGTGCCAATCCACGTAACCGGGTACCCTGTTCTGCGGTGCTCCGACCAGCTTTCCTGGGACAGCCAGTAGTTGGCGATATATTTCTGGACAATAATTTCCCTGAGCTGATCTTCCTGGGACCCGCTCAAATTGGCGGCGCCGGTCTGCATATAATCGTCCACCTCGGCCTGGTCCACATCATACAGGGCCATAGCCTGCCTGATCCCTTCGCGGTGCAATTCCTGGGCATTTTCATTGGTGAGCCCGAACAGCGCCGCTTCTGCTCTCAGGAAATAGACTTCCGGTGCATGAAGGACTTTAATCCTGTATTCTGCCTCCTGGAACAAATCGCCCAGTCGCGCTGTCGCTTCCCGGGTATACCGGTCCGCCCACTGTCCCTCCGTTCCTGCCAGCTGGTTTTGATTTTCCACCGAGACATTCGTGGGCCTTCCCCGCCACATATCGCCATCCCGGGGCTCGGGCGCGGGATTCAAGTAGATGGGCAGCCGGGGATCGTCTCTCATTTGCAACACCTCAGAAATGGTCATATTTGCATAGACCGGAATATTCGCATTGATCGAACGGTTGTACAGCGGATTTCGGTTGCTCGTATTATCGGCTGTTTCCCCTTCGGTTTGGATATAAGCCATGTCTTCCTCCATTTCTATAAGAGGCTTGTTATTGCTCATGATATCACTGATATGATCGGAAGCCAGCTGCGGGTCGGCGTACCGTACTCGTATGGCCAACCTGAACCGAAGCGAGTTGGCAAATCTTCTCCACTTGTTTATATCACCGTTATAGATTATGTCCGCTGCGCCCAGATCAAGCTGTTCTTCGCTGTCGGTAAGCATCGCTTCCGCTTCCTGCAGCTCGTTTAACATGTCGTTATAGATCTCTTCCTGCGGGTCGTACTCAGGCTGATCCACAGCTTCATCGACCGGTAAACCCGCCTGAAAATAAGGCACATCGCCATACGAGTCCGTAATAATATGAAAGACCCACGCCTTCCATATTCGTGCGATGGCAATTTTATTGGCGTTCAATGGATCGTCCTCCCACAGGTCGATAGCATGATTCAGCGGTTTGATATATTCGCGGGTATGGGACATTAATGGATCCGAATTGTTCCTTTCCGTCACCACTGAAGTTCCCTGGTTTTCAGCGTATCCCGCCATTTCTGTGAGACGATTATACTGATAAGTCGAAAAAACAGAATTCTTCAGCACTTTGGTTAACAGCATGTCTCCGTCCATGACTTCCGGTGTTACCAGGGACGGGTTTGTGTTTATGGAGTCAAAATCGTCTGTACATGACACGAGCATCATAAATGAGCCCGCTACCGCAACAATTTTAGTTAAACTGTTTATTAATTTCATAGCATCCATGATTAAATAATTAGTAATAAAGATTCAGCAACTATGCCTCCCTAAACTGTTCAGGGGATAGTCATCAAATTATAGCGTGAAGTTAATATTAATCCCTATGCTTCTCGTTGTTGGCATATTTGCTGATTCAAATCCCTGGGAGGCCGTCGAGGTATTATTGGTTCCTTCCGGGGCAAGTCCCATTAATTCAAATTCGTCGGTTCTGTAGAGATAAAGCACGTTTCTTGCCGTAAGGGAAATCCGGGCAGATTTTACAGGGGTATTCTTCAGCAGGGATTGCCCGAATTGATATCCCAGCGACAGTTCTCTCAGGGAAACGTAATCCGAATCGATTACGAATTCCTCCCCGACATTCGACCATCCCCTGAAGGCGTAATAGGTCTGGGGAGTGACCGGCTGGTCATTTTCGCGAAAGGTCCCGTCGGGATTCTCGATCACCCCGTCCATATACATCTCCTCCGGACGCCGTATGGTCTGCATGCCGATACCCTGCGTATACTGCCGGTACTTGGAATGCGAGAATACCTGTCCCCCGAAACGGAAATTAACAAGGGCTCCAAGGCGGAAATTATTATAGCTGATCGTATTGTCTATGCCGCCCAGCACATCGGGCTGAATGTTACCCAGTACCGCCTGTTCACTGGACCGCTGAAACTGTCCGTTTTCATCCAGGATCTTTCGTCCCTCTTCATTTTTGACATATTCATACCCTACGATATTACCGTATGGCTCACCCGGTCTTGCCTCTATGCTCGCATTCCCCTGAGTTATGAGACTCAGGGATTCGAGTCCCTCTGCAAGCTCCACCACTTCGGAGGTGTTCCGGGAAAGGTTAATATTGAAGTCCCACACCACCGAAGAAGTCTGCACAGGTATAATATTAACCACAAGCTCAACTCCTTCATTCGCCACTTCGCCGGCATTGATATACCGCCGGCTGTAGCCTGAAGTGTGGGATATTTCAATCGGCAAAATCTGATCGGTTGTGGAAGAGGTGTAATAGGTAAAATCAAGTCCCAGCCTGTTTTGGAAGAATCGCAAGTCGGTACCTATTTCATAGGAGGTCGTCAACTCATTTTTCAGTTCCGTAACGGGAATGGTGTTGGGCGCCGAGGCAAACCGTGCCCCGTCAAAACGGCTATTATCGATGGAATAACCGATATTGGTAAGGTAGGGAGATGCATCATTCCCGGATGACGCTGCAGATAACCGCAGCTTGGCAAAGGTCAGGACGTCTGAATTGACATCGAACAGATCGGTCAATATTAAACTCGTTGTCGCAGATGGATAAAAGAATGAACGATTACCTCTGCTGAGCGTCGACGACCAGTCATTCCTACCGGTAAGATCCAGGTATACGACATCTTTATAACCAATTTGAGCTAACCCGAAAACGGAATTGATCCGCTTTCTCCTGATACTGTTCCGGGGAATTACGTTTTGCGTATTGCTGATGTCATATACACCCTCGGCGATGATTTGCTCTCCCCGGAAGCCCCGGACCTCCTGGTTTCGCTTCATCTGGTTGGCACCCAGTGTCAGGGATCCGCTGAAATCCTCCGACAGATCCCCTTCGGCCATTAACAGGGCCTCAAAGTTGTCTTCTCTGACCGACCAGTCGTTGTTGACGACCGAACCTTCCATGTCGCCATAGGTGCCCGGGGCATTACGCTCGAACCTCATATCATTATAGAAGTCGGTTCCTCCCTTTGCCCTGAGGCTTAACCAATCGGTCATCTGATAAGTAATGGACAGATGTCCCATAATCCGGCGCCGGTCATCTTCACTCAGCATTTCATTCATGATCCAATACGGGTTATTCGGAAACCCCTGCCGGTGGTTCCTCTGGGTGCCGTCGGGGCGCTTCCAGTCCTCCAGCCATTCCAGGTGAACCGCCCGGGGCAGCTCATTGGTGGCGGCCATGATGTTACCGCCCGAGCGGCTCATTCCCAGTTCCGGCCTGTTGACTCCTTTCTGGTTGATATAGTTCAACCGCCCGTCAATTGTCAGGTCCTCATAAACAGCCGAATTAATATTCAAGCTGATATTTTGCCTTACCATGCGGCTGTTCGGCACTATATGCCGGTTGCGCATATCTCCCAGGGACAGGCGATACGCAGTCGAACCGGACCCCCCGCTGAACGCAATATTGTTGTGCGAGGTGACGCCCGTCCGGTAAAGCTCCCGAACGTTATCCTTTGGCTCCGGATCGTAGGGAACGACCCCGACTTCCGGCAATGCCAGATAGGTAATCATCCGGCCGTCCATCTCGCCGCCCCAGTGATCCCACATCGAATTGGTAAACATGGGGTATTCCACACCATCCACTTCCTTGGTGCCGAACATTCCGTAACCTCCGCCGTAGCCGCTGCCCCACTTATTCTGGTAGTTGGGCATGACGTTCAGGAAATCAAAGGTATTATTCGAGCTTACGCTTACCTCCATCCGGTCCCCCTCGGTTGAGCCCTGCTTGGTGGTAATAACCACCACGCCGTTGGCTCCCCTGGATCCGTACAGCGCAGAGGCACTCGGACCTTTTAACACGTTCATCGACGCAATATCCTCCGGGTTAATATTTCCAATGCCATCCCCATAGTCCCGTCCGCCTGCATAACTCGCCGCATCGAGGTTGGAGTTATCCATGGGTACGCCATCGATAACATACAGCGGCTGGTTGTTCCCCGTCAGGGAACTGGCCCCCCGGATATTAATCGAACTACTGCCGCCCATGCCGGATGATGACCGGCTGACCTGAACGCCGGCGACTCTCCCCTGTATCGAATTGGCTACATTTACTTCTTTTACGGTGTTTAAAGATGAACTGCCGACCTCCTGGGTGGAGTAGCCCAATGATTTTTGTTCTCTCTCCATGCCAAATGCGGTAACTACCACATCATCTCCTTCCACGGTCTGCGAAATCATCTGAACATCAATGGTTCCGCGTCCCCCTATAGCAACTTCCCGGGACTGGTACCCGATAAAGGAAAACAGCAGCGTATCCTGAAGAGAAGGTACATTATCAAGTTCATATCTTCCCTCCTCATTTGTAGACGTACCGATGGCCGTACCCTTAACCGCAATGTTGACCGCCGGCAAGGGTTCGCCTGTTTCCGCATCGGTAACGGTCCCCGCTACGGTTTCCTGTACTTGCTTATTTGATTCTGATTCCTGCATTTTCAGCAATACCAGCTGCCGGTTTTGAGACAATCCAAAACGAATGCCGGTCCCCTCCAGTACCTGCCAGAGGGCGTCATAAAGGGTGATATTCGGATTGATCAGCGTCACTTTCTTTTCCCGTGAAAGAAGCGCGTTGTGGTACATCAGTTTGAGATCCGTCTTCTCAGCGATTTCTTTCAGCGCCTGCTCCATGGAAACATCAACCAGATACAGCTCCATGGATTGTTTTAGCTCGTCGGCAACAGCGCCATCCTTTTGTTGCAGCCCCTCATCTTCGTGCATGGCAAGGGAAGCTTGCAGTTCAGTCTGCGTCTGCTGTGCGAGGAGCAGGGATGGGACTAAGCCCATTAGACATATCATCCCGGCAACACCAAGCGTTTGAAGACGAAAACCGAATGTTCGTATCACTCTACTATCCATCATGATTGCTCTTTATTTTATTTACGATTAAATTTTATAGTTAATTATTTCCCGTTTACTTTTAGTTACTTCCCGTTTACGTTCTCGCCCCGCCTGCTGAACCTGACCACGCGGTCTTCTCTTTCCATATTCAAATCCAGCGACAAGGCAATATTTCGCATCACTTCACCCATCGACTGACTGACATCTATCTCTGCGGTAAGCGTTTTTGAAGCGATCTGCTGATCTGCTGTTGTTATGGTTACATCGTACCAGCGCTCGAGGCGTGGTATAATATCGCTCAGGGGACGATTGTCGAACACCATCCGGTCTTCGGTCCATCCCAAATACCACTCCAGGTCTGCGTTATCGGTGACCACCGGCCGGTCACTTCCCGACAGCACCCCCTTCTGGTTGCGACTGACAATAGCCTCTTCCGGTTTAGCCGTATCATCGGTTGAATTATTCCCAAAGGCTACTTTGCCTTCCGACACTACCACCTCAACACGGTCAACGTCATCTTTTTCAGACCACGCCTGAACTAAAAATTTGGTCCCCAACACCCGCGTGTAGGCATTCCGGGAACGAACGACAAACGGCTTGTCCGGGTTGTGCGTGACCTCAAAATAGGCTTCCCCTTCCAGGTAAAGCTCCCGCTTGCTGATATTAAAGTTGAGAGGAATTTCCAGCCGGCTGCCGGCATGAAGGATGATTCTGGTGCTGTCGTTGAGAATGTAAGTTCCCCGTTCGCCTTCCCCGGCCACCAGCTCGCGGATGCCAATATCGGGCTCTCCGCTTTTGTTCAGGCTCCCGTAATAGGCAAAGAGTCCCACAACCAATAAAATAGCCGCAGCCGCCGTCATAATAACGCGCCGGGCGGTATGGTCTGCAGAACGGTTAGTTATTTTATGGAGGACCGATATCTTACTTTCAGCTCCGCCGTTTTGTTGGCGAACGTTATAGGGAGCATTATCAAGCTCATCCATATCCCGGGAAAGACTCTTCCACGCGGCTTCCTCATCCACCCGGTAGGGCAGCTCACCCGATTCCCGCCAGATTTTATATAACTTATCCACCTGCGCTTCCCGCTTGGGATCGGCTTTAATCCAGGAGGTTATTTCCGCGTGTTTTTCCCTGTTCAGTTCACCGGCGAAATATCTCGCCAATAGCTTCCAGGATATCTGCTGGTCCATGTGATTTATTAACCCGTTCTTTACTTACTTTTTGGATGTTTTCTATTGGAGGACCGTTAAACCGGTGCTTTGCCCAACGTCGGCGTTACCGGCCGGTTGAAACCCTCACACAGTACACGATGCTGCGATTCCAACCTCCCTCCGGCCTTGACCCTGAACAAAATCCATGGTTTTCCCGGCCCTCTATAAGCTATTACACTTGAGAACGGCGACTCTGTGACAAAAAAGATTATTTTTTTAAAAAAGAGAGTGGTGCCCCCTTCGAAGGGGAGAGAAAAGCTTTCTTAGCTTATCTTGGGGGGGGCGGTCAAAGCGAAATCACAGAACCTGTTGAACGTTATTTATTTTGTTTTTTCCTCACCGTTACGCCCGGAGGATAGGCATAGTCATTCCACCACTGCTCCAGCTGCTGCGGGTCCGGTTTCCCATCCTGTACGACAAACCGGTATTTTGTTATCCTCGGCGTCCCGGCTTCAATGATTATGCTCTTCAGCGGGAGGGGACCGTAGCTAAAGAAGGGCTCTCCTTCCTGGTTGATGAATACGCTTAGCGGGTGATTATCATTTTGAGGATGAGCCAGCAGCCCTATGCCGGCTGTTTTTCCCTGTATATCGCCCCACAAGTAGCTCCAGCGAATACGCTCACCCACTACTTCCTCACGGGAATAGCCGCCCGAGGTCATAAAATTCATGGCTCTCTCTCCAATCCACTCCTCATGTCCCCGTATATTGATCCCACCGTATCCATATTTGTGCTGCAGAATCCTGACCGGCTTCGCCGTGTTGGCCGACTCCGTAATATGGAGATCAAAGAAATAATAGTCTTTATCTCCGCCCAAAAAATAGACAAAGGTGTCCCACTGCTCGTTAAGGGCAGTCACAGGCTCAGGGGCGGAAAAATCTACGTACCGGTGCTTTGCCCGGAATCCGGAAAACACCGGTCCCTCACCCGACAAGGCGATCGTATCGGCCACGACACGGCCTCCGTCCTCATGCGCCCCCCAGAATTCGGGCATTCTTCCCTGGAATTCCGTTTTGCTCCATGCAGACCAGATACCGTACTGATGCGGCCGGGACGGGTTGAAATGCTGGGTAACCCGTACGCCGCCGGGGGTATACACCGGGTGAATATATCCTGCTCTTCGAAAGCGGGGGGCGATCTCTCCGGGTACCGGGCTTTCCTCATAAAAATAGCTCAACAACTCGCGCCCTTCTCCCCGGAAGGTTACGGAGGGACCCGCAACCTCGCGGGTCACCCCTGCCATAGCGTCGGTTTCCACCGTAGCTCCGGTGTCAAGGATATAGGTGACGGACTCCCCGGCCGGGAGTTCTTCAAGGATAAAATGGGCCCTGTTATCATCTACCTGGGCATAAACCGTGTGGTTCCTGCTGTCTTTCATTTTCATCCCGTAGATCCCGTCGGCCACACGTCCGGGGAGCAAAAAGGTAACGACGGTATTCTGCCGGTCAAATTCCCCGGCCGTTACGGTGACCGTCCAGGTTCCCGCGTCTCCCCGGGCAAGCCCGTGAACGGAAAAAAAGAAAAGAAACAAAAAAAGTAATTTTTTGATCATCGCTCAGTCCCCGTTCTCTCTTAATAGATCGAGGACAGCGCTGCTCATGGACAGGATGCCCGTTCGAAGGGTCGGCTCCAGATCGGGTATATATTTTGGGGAATGAGTAGAAGGAATTTCTGAAGGAGACCTGCTTTTGATGACCTCCGGGTCGATCGAACCCAGTCCGAAGATCACGCCCGGTATATCCGGTTTTGCATGATTATACTCACCGAAATCCTCCCCATACATCGAAGGCTGGGTCTTTTGGACATTCTCCTCACCCAGAAGCTCGTTAAACGTTCCCCGTAGGTCGCTCACCAGCTCCGGGTCATTGTAGACCGACGATACCCGCGTATCTTTATTCAACTTAAGCTCGGGCCAATCCTCTTCCGGCAGTCCGGCCGCCCTGCCTGCCCCCTCACACATTTCTCTGATCCGGTTCAGGAGCTTTTTACGAGTCTCTTCACTATGTACATTCAGTGCTATATCCATGACCACCTCGTCGGGAATAATATTGGCGGCAGTCCCTCCCCGGATGGATCCTATGGAAATATTCGCCATATCGGTCGCAGCTATTTCCCGGCTGATCAGGGTTTGCAAATCAAGCACGAGCTTTGATGCTATCACAACAGGGTCAACCGTTAAATTGGGATAGGCCCCGTGTCCCCCTCTCCCCTTTACGATAATCTCTCCCATATCCACATTGGCATAAGCATATCCGGATGCCATGCCCACCTTGCCCGCCGCCCTGGAGGAACCCACATGAAGCGCCAGCATATAATCCGGTTCCGGGAATCGCTCAAACAATCCGTCGCCAATCATGGCGCGTGCTCCCGAAAACAGCTCTTCCGCCGGTTGTCCGATAAATATGAGCGTTCCCTGCCACTGATCCTTCATTTCCGTAAGCACCCCGGCCGTGCCCGCCATAACAGCCATATGCATATCGTGTCCGCAGGCATGCATGACGGGCGTGTCTTCCCCGTCCTTGTTCGTGACCACTTTTGTACTGGCAAAATCCACCCCTGTCTGCTCATTGATCGGCAATGCGTCCATATCACTGCGAACCAGTATATTCGGACCTTCTCCATTTTCATACACCCCTACGACCCCGTGACCGCCAACACCTTCGGTCACGGAGAATCCAAGCTGCCGCAGCTCTTTTGCAAGCCTTGTTGAAGTTTGTTCTTCCTGCTGCGATAACTCGGGGTGCTCATGAAAATGCTTGTAGAGGTCCGCCAAATAATCGTAATTGCTGTCAATGATCTCTTTGACAGCATCGGTTTGGGCCTGCACCGTACCGGCGGCATTGAACAAAAAAAGGAGTACCAGAAGAGTGCTTTTTTTAATCATAATCCCTGTCAATTTATAATATTAGCTTAATAGTTCAGCTGGCTAAATAATGCCCCTTTTGTTTCCCGGGACCGGAATGGCGTAACGGCCGTCCTCGTCAGGCATAACGGGCGCTTCGGAATCAAACGTCAGGTTTTCGGGCACCAGCACCACATCGGAGTTCAGGGCTTCCTCCCATTCTATGAGGTGACCGGAATGAACGGCCATCCGGCCCATGATAGTTGACATCGTGCTGTGAGCCCCCCATTCCGTGTCGTTGTGAGGCTTGTCCTCTCTGATAGCTTCAAAAAGCGCTTTGTGTTCGAGTACATAGCGGCTTGGGCCATCATCGCCGCCATATTCATGGTTCCATGCTATTTCGCCGTTCATTTTTTTCATCTCCACTTCTCTTCTGGAGGCATGAAGGTTGGCAATCCCCTTCGTACCCTGAAAGTAACAGCCCATGTTGGACCACCCGCCCATCACATGCCTTGTGGTGCTGTGCAGCCTGGTCCCGTCAGCGTACTCATATTCGATATAAAAATGATCATAGACATTCCCGCGATCCGCTCCCTCAAACACTGCTCGTCCCCCGGTACCTATAGCACGGACCGGGTGGGTGCCCTTAACCCAGTTAACGATATCCAGGTAATGCAGGGTCAGGGCGGCCGGAGATCCTCCCCAAAGCCAGCAAAAGTGTCGCCAGTTGCGCAGCTGATACTCCAGCTCCGATTGTCCCGGTTCCCGTGGAACGAGCGTTATATCTCCGATCATATACTGGCATCGCATCGAAGTGATATCGCCGATATCACCCCTGTTGATCCGGTTTACAAAATCACGTTGGGAAGCCCCGTAGCGATTTTGTAACCCTACAACGACTTTCAATCCTTTCCGGTCGGCTGCTTCGCCGGCTGCCAGAATTTTACGAATCCCGGGCGCATCGCAGGCAAGCGGCTTTTCCATGAAAACATGTTTCCCGGCCTGAACAGCCGCTTCAAAGTGAAAGGGTCTGAATGCCGGCGGTGTTGCCAATAATACCACATCCGCCAGTTCAATAGCCTGTTTATAGCTCTCCAGGCCCACAAACCTGTGCTGTTCCGGAACGCTTATCTTCTCTTTGACACCGTCTATTTTTTTAAGCCTCCCGTAACAGCTATCGATCTTATCCTGAAATATATCGGCCATCGCCACAAGTTCTAACGCCTCATCGGCCTGCATGGCATCCCGAACGGCGCCGGTGCCCCGGCCCCCGCACCCTATCAGTGCCAGTTTGAGGGTATTGTCCCCGGCGCCGGAGGTGCGACTGACTGTACTTCCTTTTGCGGCCAAGGGGCCGAGCACAGCTCCCCCAACACAGAGAGCTGAATGTTCTAAAAATTTTTTCCGTGAAATATTCATGGTTATAATATTAAAAATGTTACTGATAACTTTTATAACAATACGTAGCCGGCAAAAAATGACAAGGTAACCGAATTTCCCATACAATCCGCTACAGCCAAAAGAGAAAGGAACGTTATTGCTTTCATAATCAGCCCACGATATCTGATCTATCTAAGAAATTTCTTTCAGTCCGGCTAACAAGTCTCATCGGCACTCCCTCTGCATCAAGTTTACAATTGCAAACTGCGCACGTTCCGGTATTTCAGGAGGCTTTGACAACCCATTGAGTTCGTCATTCATTATGAGCCTGCGAAGGATCGCTAAACAGAAGGATCGCTAAACAACAGCTGTGGTTTTTAAAGAGAAATCCTTCAGCTACCTTAAGGACGAAAGCCGGGCCCTCCAAAGTCCCTATTAAATAATAAATAAATAGAAATAAAATAAAAATTATATACTATCTTTTTTTATTATTAAAAAGGTATTTGTTTTTTTTACCTTTCTTTATGAGTAAACATAAACTTGAATTTTTTAATTTAAATACACACATTTTATTTAATTTCTCTGACCCGCTGACAACCAAATAAAAAGAAATTCAGGATTTTGTTTTTTATATTCTTTCAATCATTTACCGGCGAGATAAACATTGGTCCCGTAAACCGGGTTCATCCTCGTCGATAGCAATCTATCATTGATACGACATTGGCAGGCTGACAGAAGGCCCTGAAAGAGCAATGCATCAGGAGGCTGGTTGTGCCGTCAGGAGTCGGGGGGAGGCTGACTACTTGCCGGGCCGCCTGACAACAGCACGGAAGCTCGGGGAAACCGGGGCCGGTGCTGCAAAGACTTCTGAATAGTTCGTGTAAAAAGGTGGTCGGGTCTTGTACCGTAAAAAAGTAACTCCATTATTGATAATTCAGCTATTATAAACAGAAAGTATTTACCGTGAAAAAAACATTTGCACATACTAAAAAAGAGATCGAAGGACAACCGGACCTTTGGCTTGAAACGCTTCAGTTAATACATGAAAACAGTGACTGTATTGATTTTTTACATTCCGTCTATAGCAGGGATCGCCTGAATGTCGTACTAACGGGAGCCGGCAGCTCTGCTTTCATCGGAGAGACGGTCGAGCATCTGTTTGAGGGACGGCAGGCTTCCGCCCGCGCCCTGCCGACCACTACGCTTGTCACCCATTTTAAAGATTATATTGACACTTCAACTCCTTTACTGTTGATCTCTTTCGCACGATCGGGCAACAGTCCGGAAAGCATTGCGGTGGTTGACATTGCGGAATCCCGGTGCGGGGAGGTCCATCACCTTGCTATCACCTGTAACAAATCGGGACGCCTGGCCCAAAAAATCCAGCAGCTGGAAAATGGGTGCACCGTCGTATTACCCCCGGCCTCGGAAGACCGGGGACTGGCCATGACCGGCAGTTTCACTTCGATGGTGCTGAGTGCTGTTTACTACTCAAAATTCAGACAGCTGAAAAACAACGGCACGGCTGGTCTTCTTTCGAAGATAGCAGACGACAGCCGTCATATTATCAATACGGCGGCGAAGCCCCTGAAATCCATATCGGAGCAACCCTTTAACCGCATCGTCTTTTTAGGCTCCGGACCGCTGCTGGGCATTGCACGGGAGTCTCACCTGAAAGTTCAGGAACTCAGCGACGGGGAGGTCGTCGGCAAGTTTGATTCGTTCCTGGGCTTCCGGCACGGTCCCAAAGCGGTGGTAGATAAGCAAACGATACTGGTTTTTCTCTTTTCTTCGGATAAGCATGTGTTCCGTTATGAGAAAGACCTGGTGGAACAAATCGTGCATGAAAATACGGCTATGAAGTGTATCGGCGTATTCCACAACCGGCGGCAGGCAGAGGCATTCGATCTCGATCTGAATATTGCGATCCGGCAGGGAGATGAGCCGGCGCCGTCTGACTACGACCTGCTGCCGTACGTTCTGCCGGCCCAGATGATCGGCTTTTACAAATCACTTGATTTGGGGCTGAAACCGGATGCTCCATCCAAGAACAATGCCATTTCGAGAGTGGTTAAAGGCGTTAAAATTTATCCTGAATCTAAAGATTGATAGTGATTATGCCGGAATTCACGCCTTTTGTCGATGCTATTGCTGCTTTTGCTACTGAGATTCGCCTATTCATCATTTTTCATTCATTTTCGACCTAAACCTCATGATCCTGACTGCTTGTCCCAATCCATCGGTAGATAAATTTCTGAGCCTCTCTTCCATCAAGCCCGGACAAGTCAACCGAAGTACGGGCGAGGCGGCCTTTCCCGGTGGCAAGGGAGTGCATGTAGCCCTTGCTGTCAATGAGCTCGGTGTTGCAAGCCACCTGGCCGGTTTCTGGGGAGGTCCCACGGGACAATGGATCAAGCAGATGTGCAGCCGCCAGGGCATCGACTCCTCGGGACCCGCTATCGACGGGTGGACCCGCACCTGCCTGACGATCCGGTCGGGGAAAGAGCTCAAGGATACCGAAATCCTGGAGCACGGTCCCACGGTTACCGAACGGGACCTGCACCATTTCTGGGAGGCAGTGGATCAAAAGGCCGGGCAGACTAACCTGATTTGCGTCAGCGGCTCTTGGCCGGACGGGTCGCCGGACCAGGTCTACCAGTCGCTGGGCACGTATTGCGAGGACCCCCGCTTCTCCGTTTGGATTGATGCTTCGGGGGATCGGCTAAAACAAGCGATTGATATTCATCCCTATGGCATCCATGTTAATACAACGGAAGCCCGGTCGCTGCTGGGACGGGAGGATACGGCGGACAACTACGCCCGGGCGTTGCTGGACTATTGCGAGGTTGCTGCCGTGACCGACGGGGCCGACGGCTTGTACCTGGCCTCCGGCGACGGCGTCTATCACGCTTACTGTCCCGTAGAAAAGGTGATCAGTACCGTGGGCTGCGGCGACTGCCTGCTGGCGGGACTCCTTGTTGGCCAGCACAAGGGCGCGTCCCTGCGGGAAATGGCCGTTTTGGGAACGGCCTGCGGGGCAGCAAACTGCCTGCGTCCCGACCTGGGAATGCTTTACCGTAGCGATGTGGATGATTTGAGGAAAAAAGTAACTTGTAACAAAATTTGATGATCAATGTCTCAGGACAAGAAATTTGATGTTATGGTGGTGGGTGAGTTGAATGTGGATCTGATACTCAACAAGCTCAACAAGCCCCCGCAATTCGGAAAAGAACAGCTCGCCGATGAGATGACCCTGACGCTGGGCAGCTCTACGGCCATCTATGCGGCAAACAGCAACAGCCTGGGGGTGGATGTGGCCTTTTGCGGCAAAGTAGGCACCGATCAGTTCGGGTCCCTCGTCATGAACGCCCTCGCCGACAAAGGGGTTAATACCGATTATGTGATTACGGACGATCAGCTGAAGACGGGCGCAACCGTGATTTTTCGCTACGAAAACGATCGCATGATGGTAACTCATCCCGGAGCCATGAACCACATGACCGTCCCGGAAGTCCCGGATGAACTGTTCGAAAAAAGCCGCCATATCCACACATCCGCCGTCTTCCTTCAGCCGGGGATTAAAAAGGATCTCGTGCCGCTCTTTCGCAAAGCTAAAGCGTTTGGCCTGACGACCTCTATGGATACGCAGTGGGACCCGGAGGAGGAATGGGACCTGGATTTTGAGCGTCTGCTGCCGCTGCTTGATTTTTTCCTGCCCAACGACCAGGAACTGCTGCAGCTGACGGGCGCCTCCGATGTCGACGGCGCACTGGAACAGCTGTCCGGCTATGACACCTGTATCGTGGTAAAATGCGGGGAGCGGGGAGCAGTCATGCAAAAAGACGGCACGAAACATGCGATTCCCGCCTACGACGTTTCCGGTAATTTTGTCGATGCGGTCGGGGCCGGGGACAGCTTTAATGCCGGTTTCATCCACGGGTTCGTACAAGGCAAGCCCCTGAAGGAATGCCTGGCGGCCGGAAATCTCGCTGCGGCCGTTTCGACCACCGCGGCCGGGGGAACCGACGGCATACAAAACTACCGGCAGGTGACCGAACTGGGTAACACCCTTCAACTGCGGGGCGAGAAACAGGAATAAGCCCTTATACAGGGATATATATGTATTTATTACATTCAGCCACACCTTAACCATTTAGACTCCATCAGCTATTATGACTCTTCAACAAAAATTCAAGGAACTCGAAAACGAAGGATCGGCTCTTCTTGCCACGAACTTTTATAACTTCGAAACCATCACGGGCGTGCTCCAGGCAGCCTCAGCGAAGGAAATGCCGCTCATCCTTCAGGCCAGTCCGAGTACCATCAACTATCTCGGGGCAGGCGTCGCGGCCTCTCTTGCACGATCGACCATGAAAAAACATGGCGTTGAGGGATGGCTTCATCTCGACCACGCCGAATCATACGAACTCATCGAAGAGTGCCTGGACGAAGGGTTTGACTCTGTCATGATCGATGCCAGCGAAAAATCATTCGACGAGAATGTGGCCATTACGTCCAGAGTCACCGAGCTGGCCCGGTCGTATGGCGCCAATGTGGAGGCGGAGCTGGGATATGTGGCCAAGCTGGGACAATCGCATGAAAGGGAGGGCTTCACCAAGCCTGACGAAGCAAGGAAATTTGTGGAACAGACCGGCGTGGATGCCCTGGCCGTAGCCATCGGGTCGGCCCACGGCTTCTATAAAAAAGAGCCCGACCTGGATCTTGAGCGGTTGGAGCAGATCCACCGGGCGACCTCCTGTGCCCTGGTTCTGCACGGCGGGTCCGGCATTCCCGACACTCAGCTGCAGCAGGGCATTCGACTGGGGATACGAAAAATCAATGTTGCCACTGAAATCAAGAATATTTTTATGAAAACCCTGCAGGAAGAGCTGCAGCAGAATACCGAAATTGATCTTCGAAAAGTATTTCCCCCCGCTACGGAAAAAATCAATCACCTGGTCCAGGGAAAGATGGCGATCATCAAGGGAGCAAAAACGGCCTGAAGCTACCTAAACGTGGCCCGGGAAGAACGAGTACAGCAGTAATACGAGCGCGGACAGGCAATAGTTCATGTACAGGTTTATCATTCAATAAACATTCACATAGGTATTAGATATTATGAAATCAAAAATTTGGCTGGTTTTTGCACTCATTACAACGGTATTCTGGGGCGTTTGGGGGGCTTTTATCGAGATTACCGAGCAGGCGGGTTTTCCGGCCACCCTGGGTTATGTCGTATGGTCACTGACCATGATTCCCCCGGCGCTTGTCGCCCTGAAAATCATCGACTGGAAGCTTGAGTATGACACCAAATCGATTATTCTGGGATCTGTCATCGGATTCCTCGGGGCGGGGGGACAGCTGGTGCTGTTCCAGGTCCTGAGCATGGGACCGGCATATATTATTTTCCCCATTATATCGCTCTCGCCGGTGGTGACGGTTCTTCTTTCCATTTTCATTCTCAAGGAGAGCACGCAGTTTAAAGGGTGGGTCGGCATTCTGCTGGCCTTGATCGCCATCCCGCTGCTGTCCTACCAGCCGCCCGGAAATACGGTCATCGAGGGCTACTGGTGGCTGGCCCTCACCCTGCTTGTATTTTTTGCCTGGGGGGTACAGGGCTTTTTTATGAAGTTTGCCAACAAATCGATGAAGGCCGAAAATATCTTCTTTTACATGGCCGTAACGGGACTGCTGCTCTCCCCGTTTGCCATATGGATGACCGATTTCTCACAGGATATTAACTGGGGCTTCAAGGGGCCCTACCTCGCCGCGATGATTCAAGTCCTGAACGCCGTCGGGGCATTATGCCTGGTGTACGCCTACCGCTACGGGAAGGCGATTGTCGTTTCCCCGCTGACGAACGCCGTGGCGCCGGTCATTACGATTGTCATTTCCCTGCTGCTCTATGCCGTGTTCCCTCACACCGTTACGTTGATCGGGATGATATTCGCCATTACAGCCACTTACTTGCTGGCGATCGTTGAGGAAAGCACGGAGAAAGTGGATGAAATGGACATCATTGATGAGTAACGGAATGGAATTTTGAACGCTCCCCTTCCCAGCCGGCAATTGGTTTTTGCCAGCTTGTGAATACTATCGACACCTGTTACCCGCCGAACTCACCGGCCAAAAAAGGGTCACTGCCGGCACCGGTGGCCTCTTTGTTACCTGTTATGTCATCTGACCGCAGGATGCGCAGTCCGAGTCTGGGGGACGATATTGCAACAGTCACTTACTAAAAATAATAATTTTACCATTATGGATTTCTCGAATCACGCCCAAACACTCTACAACGAAATTGAAAAGATCGATGCGCATACGCACCTGAACGCAGAGCGGACCGCCCTCCAGCAGGAAGGCGAGGAGGAAGGGTTCCGCTTTCTCTCTATCAATACAGAGATCCCCGACTTCCCATCAACCACTCGCCAGCGTGAAATTGCGTCCGCCCTCGATCAGCAGCATCCAACCCCGGTGAATTTCATTGCTACCTTCAGCACGGAGCACTGGGGCGAACCGTTCTGGCAGGATCAGGCCATTGACCAGATCAAGCAAGGGCTGCAAAAGGGCGCCGTGGGCGTAAAAATCTGGAAAAATGTCGGCATGGTGCTTAAGGATAAAGAGGGACAATTTGTTATGGCGGACGACCCCTCATTCGATCCCATCTACGAATATCTTTCCGAGCACCGGATACCACTTCTGGCTCACCAGGCAGAGCCAAAAAACTGCTGGCTCCCCCTTGAGGAAATGACCGTGACCAGCGACAAAGAGTATTTCAGCAACCATCCGGAGTATCATATGTACCTGCATGATGAATTTCCCTCCTACAGCGAACTGTTAGAGGCCCGTGACCGTGTCCTCGATAAACACCCGGACCTGCCATTTATAGGACTCCATCTCGCCAGCCTGGAGTGGAGTGTCGAGAAAGTGGCTGAGTGGCTGGACCGCTATCCCAATGCGGGGGTTGATCTTGCCGAGCGGGTATGCCATCTTCAGCACCAGGCGGTCGACCGGCCTAAAAAAGTGAAACATTTTGTGGAGGCCTACCGGGACCGGATTATTTACGGTACCGACCAGATTGACGACGGCTCTCTTTCAGCACCGGAGTTACGCGAGGAGATCAGAGGGAAATGGCACAGCGAGTTTCAATTTTTTGCGGACGACACCATTCAGAACGCATGGAATGTCAAAAAGCCTTTCCGGGGACTCGGACTGGAGAAGGGTATTATCCGGAAAATATTCCGGGACAACGCGGTGCGGTACTACCCGGGATTATAAATGATATAAAGGGAACATCAAGCAGGAAGGCAGGATACACCGGACTACGGCTTGATCAGGTCACGGAACGGTAAATTCCATGTATCGTAAGCCCTCCAGATCATTATTTCAAAGCCGAATGTTGAAAATAACGTGAGTTCAAAAATTACATTAAACTCACATTAATTTTAACCGGTCACAGTAGCTCCCGGACGTCATAACAAAGGCTGAATTACACCTTGACTACATTGATATCTTTTTTCTTGAGCTTTTGCTCGAATTCCGGGATGATTTTCGTGTCCGTTATGATCGTATTAATGACCTCAAGTCCGCATATGAATGAAAAGCTGTGACGGCCGAGCTTGCTGGAGTCGGTGACGGCTATGACATGGTGCGCTCGCTCCACCATCATCCTGTTCAGCTGGGCCTCCATGGGATTGGGCGTGGTAAGCCCGTGGTCCATATCCAGTCCGTCCACCCCCAGGAAAAGCTTATCAAAAAAGTAATTGCTGATCACCGATTCCGCATCGGGTCCTACGAGGGAGTACGATTTGCTTCGGATGGTCCCTCCTGTCAGCATGACCATGATCTCTTCTTTGCTCGTCAGGTCCATGGCGATCTGAATGGCATTGGTCATCACCGTAATCTCTTTTTTCTCATCCAGGCGTCGCGCGATCTCAAGGGTAGTCGTCCCCGAATCAAGAAGAATGGAATCCCCGTCATCAATCATCTCCACCGCTTTTTTACCGATGCGCTGTTTTTCCTCGCTGTGCAGTTTTTGTTTCTCTTCGAGGGTCGGATCTTTGTAAACATTCTTGCGCAATAAGGCCCCGCCGTGTGTCCGGTGCAGGATGCCTTTCTTTTCAAGAAAATCCAGGTCATTTCGGATCGTAACACTGGTTACCGAAAAGCGTTCGCTGAGTTCATCAACCCTTACCTTCCCATCTTCATAAATAATTTGAATAATGCTGTCTCTCCGCTCTACGGTTGATCTCATATGTATAGTATTATTATTTATTTTGCGAGTAAATAAGTGTTTTTATTACATTTTTGCAACAGGATTTCCCCGCAACAAAGGGATAAATAAACTTTTCTTTTTTTAGGATTCTTTCCAAAAGTAATAAAAAGTCAACTTTATACCTATATTTTTTCCTCATTCAACCTTTATGCTTTTCACTGTCCATTCAATTTTTTTTCATGATATTATACGGTCCATCCACTGATCAGCCTTAAAATCCTACACAACCTTACCCCAACACAACTCCCTTAATACTTACACGTATTCATAACTACCTACACGTAAAATGCAGGGAATACCTACCCGAATTTTGGGAAAATAAAGAGAGGTTTTCAAAACGCTCAAACAGATCAGCACCAAGCCTCGTAAAACAGCCAGCAGTTGTCACGTTATGGGATATATATAATTACCAGACAATCTGCCATTTTCCCCGTGATACCCCTGAAACGAGTCCACAGGTCCTCAGCTATAGGGTCCACCTCTCTACGTTTAGTCTTCATACCAAGCGTAGATCTCACGTACTTCTTAGGATTTCTGCCTGCACTCAACTAAATATTCCGGCAAGCTTACAGTAAACAGCCCGAGTCGGCCATGTGAACCAAAGACGGAAGAAAATAATAAATTCATTGTAGAAGTAATTGATTATATCTTATATTTGGACTCTCGAAAAATTGATCTTTCAGTTGTTTAGGGAATTGACCGGGCTTAAGTTCCTTCTTGCTTGCTGCTGCAGGTTATGCATTTATGCAAAGATTGCATGGGAACCAAAAGTAGCAGATATCAATTTTATGTTTATGGATATATTGATTTTGATATAAGGATCTTTATGATGAGCTTCCTACTACTTAATGATCAATAATCTGCTGTTTTTAAATGAACCTGCCCGAGTGGCGGAATTGGTAGACGCGTTGGACTTAAAATCCAATTGGTATCTAAATACCAGTGCCGGTTCGAGTCCGGCCTCGGGTACTCCTAAAGCCCTGTATATCTTATACTTATAGAGTTACAGGGCTTTTTTATTTTGTTAAATGTTGATCTCTTTTTAGTATTAAACTAAAGACTGGTACAAGAATGGTACAAGGATAATAATATGTCACTTAAACAAAATTTAAAGTATTCTCACCTATAGCTACGGTCTCCCTTCTTACTTACTTTAGTTCATAAAATGCATTCACAACTTTTGCACTGTTGATCCCCCCCTCAATAATTAAGTCAATTATAAAAAACTCACCTTGTTTAAAAGGGCAAATCTTATACTTATTCGCACAAATAATAGGTTTAATTTTCAGAAGACAAATTGTCTTACGATTTGTCTTCTAGTAATAAAAGTCCCTTTAAATTAATTAAAGCATGATTTCTATGGCAAGTCGGGTATTAATCGCCGTTTTCCCTGAGTTACCGACTTAAGATAAATCCATTCAAAAGCTGTTCTAACCAGTATATTCTGCAAGCAATTCAACCCCTTCTGTCTTTTAATCGTGTAATGTCAAGTAAATAACGTAAATAACTTGACATATCTAACGATTAAATGGTATATTAATACAAGCAGTCAAAAGACCATTAGCATAACACGTAGCATTATGAGTACTGCAAAACAAATAAAAGAGAAAGTTTCCTCCTTTGACGAAGGAACGACATTTAAATATGACCAGCTCGGCATAGATAATAGCGAGTACGGGGCTGCTACCAAGGCCATTGAGCGGTTGATATCCAACGATGTCGTAAAAAGGATTTCCAAAGGCCTGTTTTACAAGCCCAAGAAGTCGTTGTTTGGCGACTTAAAGCCCAATGAAGAGCAGCTGCTAAAACCCTATATGTACGAAGGTAACAATCGTATTGCTTATATCACCGGCTTGTCCTTGTACAATCGGATGGGACTTACGACGCAGGTTCCCAAAACGGTTACCCTGGCCTGCAATAAGAAAAGGATCAATACCGAGATCGATAGCCTGAAAGTAAAATCGGTCAAAAGCTACGTGGATCCTACTGACGAGAACATCCGTTTCCTGGAGATTCTGGATGCCATAAAGGATTTCAAGAAAATACCGGACCTGGATATCGATAGTGCTATCGGGCATCTTCAAGACCGGATACGTGATTTGAGTAATACCGACAGAAATAAGCTGATTACCTTTGCCCTGCAATATCCTCCCCGGGTCCGTGCGCTGCTGGGAGCCTTGCTTACCGACCAGGAGTTCAACAGCGCTTTTCCCAAATTGAAGAATAGCTTGAATCCACTATCAAGTTATGAATTTGGTAGTCTTAGTAGTAGCTTGTCCACAGCTCAAAACTGGAATATTGTTTAGATGAATCTACACGAAGATGCCGAAATTTTTAGGGATGCCATAAGGGCTACAGCCGATCATAAGAATATTCGGGAAATCTATATCGAGAAAGACTACTGGGTAACCTATGCCCTTCATGCGATCTTTCATTCAGACATGAAAGACGTTGCCGTATTTAAGGGCGGCACATCGCTTTCCAAATGTTACCAGGCGATCAACCGGTTTTCGGAGGATATAGATCTTGTGGTGTTAGAAGATCCCGACCTATCCAACAACCAAATGGATAAAAGAGTCAGGAATGTTAGCAAAGTAGTTAATGATACTGATTTGGAGGAAATAGAATTACCCGGGATTACCATGAAACGTGGGAAGAATAGAAAAGTAGCCTACGAGTATGCGAAACATGGATATGACCAAACCTATGGCCAAGTCCGCGACAAAATCATTGTAGAAATATCGAGGCTGGGACATTTCGAACCTCATGAAGAAGTAGCGGTTCACTCGTTTATAGCCGACATCATGAAAGCAAGAGGTCAGGAAGAGCTTGTTGAAAAATATGGATTAGCTCCCTTCCCCTTAAAAGTACTAACTATAGAACGGACCTTTTGCGAAAAAATAATGTCGTTGGTCCGGTTTTCACATGCCGAAAACCCGTATGAGGATCTCGGTAATAAAGTCCGCCATACCTACGATATTCACAAGCTGTTAAAGCAACCTGCAATTCAAGAATTCTTTGAAAGCGATAAGCTGGATGAGATGCTGCTTCAAGTTGGAGCCGATGATATCGAAAGTTATGGCGACCAGTACGATTGGCTATACGAGCATCCTGCCTCAGCCCTGCTTTTTTACAAACCCGAAGAGACCTGGAATAAGATCAGATCTGTTTATAACGGCACTTTTAAAGAATTGGTTATTGGCAAGCTTCCGGAAGATGATGCCGTGTTTAAGGATATTAAAAGGGTCTCTGATCGGCTGTAATCTATTGATTGGGAGCTTTAAATCCCGAAAGTTTAATTCCATTCACTTGCCCCATCTCTTAAAACCTGATTATTACTTTTAAATGTGTAAAAGAAAAGACGCTCAACCATAATCTTCGCAAATCCACAATAGCGTAATCACAGAAGAATAACTATCTAAATAAATTGACTCTTCATTAAGCAACAAACCTTCATCTCCTAGTTTAGGAAACCAATCAATGGCATCACAGACCTCCTTCTTTTTCTTTTTTCCATTATCAAAAAAAACTTTTGGTGTCGAATTAATTGGCAAATCTTCTTCATCTAAAAAACCAAGGTAGAAATCATCTGTTTTAGTCACCCATTCAATTAAACCATTCTCAGAAAAAACTACATAGCAAGGGATATCCCCATATTTTGTGTATTGAATGTATGCTGATGTAATACTAGAACCCAGCTCATCAGAAAGGTCTTCCATGAGACTGACACTTAATCCTTTGCCACTTGTTATATCTCGCACCAAGTATTTAGGCATCAATAACTCTGCTGCAAAGTTATTCGCCTCGTATTCCCGATAATCTGTTCGACTTGAGTTTTTATTCCATTTGTTGAAATCATACTCTTGACAAACGAAGTTCATTAGTTGTTTATGTAACAAATGGTGACCGAATTCGTGTGCTAATACGAACTTTTCCTTAGGTAGATAGTCAATACAATCATCAACGGTAATCATAGATTTATCAGACGCTCCCGAAAATAGAATTCTTCCTTGCGCCCCATCTATCTGTTCATATTTGACAAAGGCATTTCTAACTGCACAAAGGTCTTCTATTTCTCCTAGATCTATCCTTCCATGGATAAAAAATTCTTTTCTTATTTGATTAGCGACTCTTGCAGCCCTATTGCTCATCTTCTTTTTCTAGCTTTTCAATAAGTTGTAAAAGCTGTTCATCATTGAACATTTTTAAAGCATCTTCATCGCTTATATCATCTAATTTGGAGAATTGAAAGGCAAACTTAGACTCAGGCGACTCCATATTTGAAAGTATGGACTTTAGAGAAATAGCCTGGCTTTGTGATTTAAGCAGTTCTTGGGCTCTTTTTAGGAGACTTTTCTTTTCTTGTGCTTTTTTAAGTTTATTTTCAGCTAAAGCTTTTTTGAAAGTATTTACTCCTTCCTCTTCAAGTTTATCCAAATCATAACCCTTACTTTTCAGGTATTCATCTCTTGCCATTTTATCTTCAAACTCACCTAACCAAGATAGTATTTCGGCTAATTTCTTCATATTAGTTCTACCATCAGTTTTTCAAATTATCAATAAACTTTTCACAAGCTCTTCGAAGCCTTTTTTTAGCATTATATACCTTTTGTCGTGAGTCATAGTTTAATTTACCCGCTATTTCATCTGCTGAATAACCTTCTTCTTCGAAAAAAAGCAATTCTGCAAGTTCTTCATCTATTTCTACAAGATGATCAAACAATTGGTCCCTTAAATCTTTTCCGTGAACCTCTTCAAGTACGCTTACATCACTTTCCAACAAATCGAAAAAGCTATCAGCAGATTGCTCATTACTGGCATGATAAGTTGATGAGGTACTTTTTAAATTAAAGTGATTGCTAATTTCACTGGAAATACAACCTTTTAGAAAATTCGTGAAACTCGGGTTTGTATCAGGATCCCAAGATCTATGATCATCACTGTTCTCATCTAATACCTTTCGTATTGCCCTACCAACAAAATCTTTGGCACTCATTCCTTGTGTAGTAATAAAATTAAGTCTGAAGTCAGCAAAACTGATTAAATTTTTATACAGATCATCAAGTTCATCATCAGTTAAACCATCAATATATTCAAAAGCTCTTGAACTCATAGTAGTATCTCTACATAAACTATAGCTGGTTTCTCATAACAATTTTCCACGGGATGGAAAATCCGGTCAACTTTTCAGCTATATATAATAGAAGGCAACCAAAAACACAAAAAATCATACAATTATGAACAAAGATAAGGATAGATCAGTTTATCGAAGAAGCGATGGAAAATGGGTAAATAAAAAGGATTCTGCATCTAAAGCATCCTCTGTTCACAATAGACAAAAGGATGCTGCCAAAGCGGCCAAGCAGAATTTAAAAAACCAAGGTGGTGGTGAACTAAAAATAATGGGAACAGATGGTAAGATTCGAAGCAAAGACACCATCTCTCCGGGCAATGATCCTTTCCCACCGAGAGATAAGGAACATTAACAAACAGTCAATTTTTAATTAATTATTTCAATGTTATGAATAACTCAGATAAAGGAAAAGGTAAGGAAGATGCTCCAGGCCAAAATAAGGAGTTTACAATATATGTAAATGCAACCCCTGAAACTTGGACCGGCAAAGAGATATCATTTAGTGAAGTTACCAAGTTAGCTTTCGAAAATCCTCCATACGGAGAATACACTGAGTACCAAGTAGTATACTCAGAAGCCCGGGGAAATAAAGAAGGGACATTAGCTGAAGGACAAACCATAAAGATAAAAGAAGGTACAGAGTTTGATGTCAGCGCAACTGATAGATCATAATGAGGATCTCAAAAAGTTAGTAGAGAGTGGGTTAGTTGTAGAAATCAAAAATAACTTCCTGCTGATTCACAGAATCCCATATTTAAACTCTAATAGTGAAATTAAATATGGGACATTCGTTTCCAAACTACAGTTGTCAGGTAATAAAACGAGAAAGAACCCTGAACATACTGTTTATTGGTCTGGAGAAATGCCATGCAGGTTAGATGGCACCAAATTTAATTCGATCCTAAATAATAGCAATACTCAACAAATTGCCGATGGCTTTGAGGTAAACTTTAGATTTTCTAGCAAGCCCAAACCCAATGGGTATTCAGATTACCATCATAAGATGAACACCTATATCACTATGATAACAGCGCCAGCCAAAGCAAAAGACAACTCAGTAACTGAAAAAGGAAAGGCGCAGATAACCCAAAGCAAAGATGAATATGTATTTAACTATTTAAATACTAACTCAAGTAAGCCTGAATTGAGTACTTTAGAAAATGAGCTCAAAGAACAAAAAATTGCAATCATTGGTCTGGGTGGCACTGGGTCATATATTTTAGATTTGGTTGCCAAGGTGCCAGTTGAACAAATTCATATCTATGATGGAGACTGGTTTTACAATAATAATGCGTTCCGAGCTCCGGGCGCACCCTCAATAGATGATCTCACTGTACCCAAGAAAAAAGTAGTATATCTTCAGAACATATACTCCAAGATGCACAAAGGGATTAAGGCTCATCCTGAATACCTAAAATCAGAAACCGTTACGACGTTAGATAAGTTTGATTTTGTCTTCCTATCTCTAGATTCAGGTGACATTAAAAAGGATATAATCAAGTTTTTAGAAAAAGAAGGTATCCCATTTATTGATGTCGGGATTGGTGTAAATAATAATCAGGGTGCACTTACTGGTTTAGTAAGGACAACAACAGGAACGCCTTCAAAAACAGATCATATCTGGGATAAAAATTATATTCCTTTTACCAAAGATCCGGATAATGATTATGATTCTAACATTCAAATAGCTGAGCTAAATTCACTCAATGCGACCCTTGCTGTTATAAAATGGAAAAAGCTGTTTGGTTTTTACCATGACCGAAATAATGAGCATACTAGTTTTTATCGGATTAATTCAAACAAAATGTTGAATGAAGAAACTGAATCATAGATTTGTAGAATACATACCAAAAAATCTTGAAGAAGGAGTTCTTTATATCTCAATAAGATTTGGTACAGCAGTTCATAAATGTGCTTGTGGTTGTGGCAATAAAACTGTTACTCCACTTTCACCAACAGATTGGGAATTAAAATATAACGGAGAATCTATATCCCTAAACCCATCAATTGGCAATTGGAGCTATCCATGCCAATCTCATTACTGGATTATTAATGATGAGATCAGATGGGCAGATAAATGGTCTAAAGAAAAGATTCAGGCAAATAGAGCAAAACAACAGATAAATAAAAAACGTTACTTCAACTCTTCAAAAACAAGTTCTAAAGAGTCAGAATCTGAGGACCAAAGCTTATGGAATAAGTTTAAAAGTTGGATTTCAAACCTCATGAAATAGAACTGCTCTTAAATTTTTCTTATTACTATTGTCTCATTCATTCCCAACCCGTCCCATTCTTTAACACCCCATTGCACCCTGTTCCAGCCCATCCCGGGGTATTTTTCCTGATTTCAATTAGTGTTACGTTAGCATCAGTTATTGATCACAGTGGTGCTATTGCATTACGCTAACCAACGCTAAGCCCGATGCCTGAAACGCTGGAAAATAAACCAAACAAAACCCAAGAGCGGGATTACGCCACCTGCCTGCAAGAGCTGGAGCAGGGGCTACCCATCTTTGGCCGCATCACTGGTACCACCGACGGGCTCCAGCAAGTAGAAAAGGAGCTCCCCTTTAATTTCCGACAGCCTTTTAATGTGGTAAAAGCCATATTCAAACTGGAACCGGGGCTCTACTCTCTCCACACTGGCATTGACGAAGATATTGTGATCGGCTTTCGTATTGACCTCCAAAGCTACTAGCCTATCTGTTTACGCGGTGCCAATGGCCTTTATCGCCCTTGCAACTTATAACTATATGACCACAAAAGACCAATGAACAGCGAATCTAGCTATATCTATTCTGACTCCCAAAAGGATCAAGGACTGGGACGTATCCCGCCCCTTACCCTCAGTCGCAGTTTACCAACCATTAATAAACCAACGGTTCGCAACAGAAGGATTATTCAGCCCAAACGAATAACCCTTCCGAAACCGACGATAAAACCACGACTCCTACCAAAACTGCGACCCGCTATCGACAAAAACCCCCTGCATCCTCCTGCCAGAGTTAAACCTATACCGAGGAGAATAACCAAACCCAAGAAACGGTCTAAGTCGGATAAAAAACTACCTCACGTGTCAGCATTCAGAGTTCGGCAAAACCGACTGCTGCAAAAACGGTCAATCGAAGTGGAGGTATTCTGGATGGAACTGTCAAGGTCGGAGGCATAGAAATTGAAAAGAAACATGCCGCCGTAGCCGGTAGTGCCACGGCCGGTGGGCTCCTGCTTTGGAAACTACTGTTTTAACTCACTTCAAATTAAACACTGAAATAGGTACCCAACTATGAAAACAGAATATACCCACGTAAACAAATGTAATTGTGGATGTAAGGGCGGCCTTGGCAACTCAACGGGATTTATTAGCAATCCCTGTGGTTGCGGACAAGGCTTAGGGGAGTCCCCGACAGAGGATTCTACGGAAACGCAAAAGGACCTCATTACGGAAGCCAAGAAATATATCAACGGAGAAATCCCAACCAAGGTAAAAGTAGCTGCGGGCATCGGAGTTATCGGACTGCTTCTGCTGGCAAAAAAACGACGACGCTAATATGAAAACCGAAGATTACACAGCCCTTTTAGACAGCTACGACAATCACTTTTCGCTGGCCGAACTTGAAATTCAGGGCCCTGGAACAATCAAACGCATGGACATTGGATTTTTGCGCTCCTTTTTGTCTTGGCGACAATGGCACGGCTTGCCAACCATGATCAGCTCCGCCTGGCGAAAAGGGGACCTAAAATCCCACGGCCACGGAATGGCATTTGATGTACTTCTTTTTGACCAATGGCTTGAAAGTCAACCTTCCGCTCTCCAACACTGGCTACTGGCCACCACCTGGGGCTTCAACGGCGTAGGCTTGTACTTTGATTGGAGCTACACCAACAAAGAAGGTAACAAAGTACCGGCTATCGGTTTGCACGTGGACGGATGGACTGGCAACAGTCGGTCCCAGCGTCCGCTCCGGTGGCTGCGAATCAATGGGCAGTATTATTATCAATCTCTTGCCAGCGGGTTGTTCTCCTGCAGGGCCAACCAGCAATCCATCACCTTGGATAATGCCATAATGAGGTACGCCCCGTGAACAACTCTAAAACTGGCAGCTTTTTCAAAACCTACAAGGAACTGATCGTCACCACGATTATCTGCCTGTTTTTGACAGGGATATATGATTCCATCAACAACCAAACCGCTGAAATCAAAAAGTGGTACGATTTGATGATTGGGATCAACGAGAAAGTCAAAGTGCAAGCTAATAATCTAAACAAATTAGAAAAAAGCTTAGAAACACATGTCCAGCGCACGGATGGTCGTTTCAACGATCATAATAAGCGAATTAGAACAATCGAATTTGAGGTCCTGCCATACAAGCCATCCTCAAAGACCTTCCCTTCAACCCAAGACACTTCACATGCCAAAGATCATTCACATCATCATTAAGGCAGTACCGTCCTTAATCAGTTTGTTCAAAAGCAAAACCCCTGAAAAGGGAAAAGGAATCGTAAAAAGCGGAGTGGCCAGTCTTTCAATAGCTGGACTTATCTCCACTGGAAAACTGTCTACATCTGGTATTGACTCGACCCTGCTGCTCATCCTCTCCATCCTAGAGATCATAGGATATCTCTATGGCATGATAGCCATTTCTTCAGGTGCGGCCCAAACCAACGGCATAGACCAACTACTCCAAGGCAACGGAGAAGGCCTACAAAAACAACAGGCAAAAGCCCTGGGAAGCCAGTGGCTCAAACAGATCCAGAAGAACCAACATCAAAAGCTACCAGGCAACTCTTTGTTTGATGACGACCGCTCCGACCTCCGAGTCAAAGCCATGGATATTTCCCGTTACAAAACCCATAAACCTAATAAGAACAACCAATGACTATCTTCTTAACATTTTTATTTACCGCCCTCCTGCTGCTTACCACCAACGAATGGATAGCCAGCCTGATAACTCCGAATAATCTGGCTGAGATAGGCGTGGTTATACTCGGAATGATTGCCCTTTCCGCATCCCTGCAAATCCGAACACTATTTGAAAAAGCCCAAGATATTCTTCGCTTGTATGCCCGATACACCAACCCCACCAGCGAAGAAGGTAAAAAACTCTCTCAACAGGAAAAGGAGCGACTGCTTGATCTTTTTCTACATGAGTTGCGGATGGTAATTGAGCAATTTGGTGGGAAAATAGTTATTCGGATAGGTGGATTTATTAGGAAGGTGTTTGATAAGCTGTTTGGATATAAGGCATAACTGATTTCAGGCAGGGGAATGGTCGGTTAACGACTTATTTTGTTCTGATGGTTCCGGTAACAGGCGCCGATTAAACAATAATAGTAGAATGATAGAAGTGCTTATAAACACATCCGCCATATTGAAAATATAGGGGAATACCGGATCACCGCCGATGGAAAAGGTAAAGTACAGAAAGTCATTTACGCGACCCTGCAAGATATGTCCGTAGCCTTCTATTTTGGCCATAATCAGCCGGTCGATGATATTCCCCAGCGCTCCGCCCAGTATCAGTCCCATGCAGATAAGGTACCCGGGGGTTGCCTGGCTCAAATTCCTTGCTATGTATATAAAAATACCGGCGACCGCCACAATGGAAATCAGGCTGATAGCCCAGGTGGGAAACCAGTCAATTCCCAGCGCCATACCCGGATTTTGGGTGTAGGCAAAGATCAGCCAACCCGGAATGATTTCCAGGTTCTGCAGGGACGGGGTCGTACGAACCAGTTGTTTGGTGAGTTGATCGATGAGTGCCGCCAGCAGGACCGGCGCAAACAAAAACCACAATTTTTTTCTGTTCATAAGGGCTGATATTACAAATATATTGGGGTTAGAAGAATATCCGGTACAAGGATTGGATCGTTATGTTGTTTTGAATAATATATAATTATATATTTATATAAACATAATTAATCAACCTTTTTATGCCTTCCATAACAGCTGAACCCGGCATCGAATTAAAATCGAAACTGTTCCGCGGCTTCTCCGACGGCTCCCGCCTTTCCATTTTAAAGATTTTGGTAGAGGGAGATACCACCGTGGGTGAGATCGTGGAACAGACCGGCCTGAGCCAGCCCAACGTGTCCAGTCACCTGCGCTGCCTCAGCGAGTGCGGACTTGCTCTAAGCCGCAGGGACGGCCGCCATATCTATTACCGGGCCAGCGATCCCCGCGTGCACAAAATCATACAGCTTGCTGAAGAACTGCTGGCCGACAGCGCCAAAGGAATCTACGAATGTACACGGTACGAGTAATACAGCCTTACCATACTATATTCCCTGAGTTAACAAACCATGAAGAAATCAACGTTTAAAATTACGCAAATGGACTGCTCTTCTGAAGAGCAAATGATCCGAATGAAGCTGGAAGACATTGGAACTATACAATCGCTGGACTTTGATATTCCAAATCGTACATTGAGTGTTTACCATGAAGAAGGGCTTTCAGACATAGAAGAGGCCCTCAAATCATTAAATCTAAACTCTTCACTGGAGACGACAGTAAAAGCGACAGATGTACCTTCTTCAGACAAAAAGCAAGAGAGAAATATATTATGGTGGGTTCTGGGTATCAATGCTGTCTTTTTTGTCATAGAAATGACGGCCGGCTGGCTCGTCAACTCAATGGGCCTGATTGCTGACTCCCTGGATATGCTGGCAGATGCGTCCGTTTATGGACTTAGCCTGTTTGCGGTAGGCACTACTGTTGCAAGGAAAAAGAAGGTGGCCAAAATAAGCGGATATCTCCAGATGGGATTGGCTTCTCTGGGATTTTTGGAAGTACTCCGCCGCTTTTTGGGCGTAGGCGAAACGCCCTTGTTTCAATGGATGATCATCGTTGCCTCTATAGCACTTGTCGCGAATCTCGTTACTCTTTGGCTCATCAACAAAGCCAAAAGTCGGGAAGCCCACATGAGAGCAAGCTCTATTTTCACATCGAATGATATCATTGTAAATAGCGGCGTAATTACAGCCGGAATTCTGGTTTATTTTACAGGCTCTAAATGGCCGGACTTAGTTATTGGAGCCGTCGTATTTTGTTTTGTAATGTGGGGCGCCATACGGATTTTGAAGTTATCGAAGTAGAATGTAATTAGCGATAATATTTTAGTTTACTATGAAAATATTTCGAGATTGTATAAAGTCATGCCCCTTTTGACTGTTGATCCATGTTTCATATACAAATACAAAAAGTTCTGCACCCTGATAGCAGTATTTTTTGGGGTTTTAACCACTCCGCTTTGGGCACAGCAGGCACAGCTTTCGTCGGAGACTAAGGTAAGTCTTATCACAGCCTCACCGGGCAATGAACTCTATACGATTTTTGGCCATACGGCCTTGCGAATCTACGATCCTAAAACCGAAATTGACCGTACCTATAATTACGGCACGTTTGATTTCGATACCAAAGGCTTCTATTGGAAATTCGCTATGGGCAACCTTCGGTACTTTCTTTCCACCACCCCGTATGAAAATGCGAAGAACACATATCTAGGAGATGGGCGGACCATCACCGAGCAACGACTAAACCTAAGCCCGGAGCAAACCCAACAATTGTTCCGCTATTTACAAACCAACGCTCGGCCCGAAAATCGGTACTACTCCTACGAGTTCTTTTATGATAATTGCACCACCCGAGTATATGAGGCCCTTAACGCAGTCATCGGTGATTCGCTGCGGCTCCAAAAGCCAATAAATCCGGCAAAGAATAGTTTTCGGCAGTTTATCAATTCCTACCTGGAACCCGTTCCTTGGGTTAAACTGGGTGTTAATCTGGTACTGGGTCTTCCAACCGATGAAATTCCTTCAGGGTCAGAAATGCTATTTTTACCCAATCTTCTCAAAAAACGTTTTGCTAATGCCAAAATTCAAAATGCTGACACTTCTGTCGCTTTGGTCGATGATCAAACAATTTATACTCCCGCTAATAAAGCTGTCCTTAACCCGCCGGTCTTAACCCCTAAACTTGTTTTTTGGTCGTTGTTCGTTCTTGTGATACCACTTGGAATTGCTTTCTCTAATAAGCAATCTCTCTGGCGTTGGTTTGATTGCGTGCTCTTTGGGATTGTGGGCGGGATTGGATTTCTCATCCTAATTCTTTGGTTGTTTTCTGCGTATCCGACTACCACATGGAATGCCAATATAGTATGGACATTAATAGCTCCCATAATTCTATACGTAGTTATCCATAAAAAGAAATGCCGGTTACAAACATGGAAGTTGACAGAACCGGTCATCTTGGGAATTGTTTTCATGGCAATGATATTTTTCTTAATTCATCAGGATATCCCGCCTGCCCTCTATCCCGTATTGGTTCTTTTAATTTTTAGAGGATGGATGTGTTTTTTCATGAGTAAGCCAAAGTATGCTACCTTGTTAGAGGTCAACTCCAATTAATATTAACCCAGATAAGACGATTTAAGAAGCCCTGGTTTGTAATCCCCTCATGACCTATTGTTTCCCTCAATTTATTATGATTACCTAATTTCTTATCTTCCTACCGAATTCTATAATCGCGGTTCTACATTGAAAGAAAATATCAGGAAATACCGTCATGCTATATTGTTGCTGCTGATCACGTTTGCAGCAAATATAGTTTTGCCATCAGCTCACCATGCGGTAACCCTGTTCTGTCAAATGGAGACCACCCCGCAACTTGTGGCCAGTGTTTCCGATAAGTCTGTCGAATGCTGCCCTGAGGTTAAGACAGAGAATGCTGATAAGTCGGCAAGTACAGATCAAATTGAAAGTTGTACTTTCAGGGCAGTTTGCCAGCAATCTTTTTCCCATTCCCTTATCGACCTGACGAGCCCGTTGCCCATGGAAAAGTTGTTTGCCAAAGCTATCTGGCCGACACAAACGGTTTCCAATCACATACAGGATAAAGGACTATTCAACTACCTTTCGCTGAACACCTCGTTATCTTTTTCTACTCCTCCGATCTTCCTAATGAACAGCACTTTTCTGAATTAGACATCTCTTGCAAGGACTGTCGCTTCTTTCCGGCCCCCTTTTCCATCCGCTAACATGTATTCCGCGTGCGGAATACTATGATACCCTCTACATTATTTTTCATTTCGACTAATTCAGGTTTCCAATGCTTGGCACAATCGGTAACATACTAATTAATTCCGCTTTTCTGGTAGGTTTTTTGTCTCTGATCGGATACTTCCTGTATTCCCAAAAAGAGAACAATCGATATCTGACCATCTCAAACTGGCTCTTTGGCCTCAAAGGCCTGTTGATTCTTGCTGCTTCCGGTATACTGCTCTACCTTATTCTGACGCACCAGTTCAATTACTATTACGTCTACAACTATACCAGCAGCAGCCTACAGTTTAAATACCTGATCTCCGCCTTTTGGGGTGGACAGGAAGGCAGTTTTATGCTGTGGATTTTGTTCTCCGCCTTGATGGGATTGGGCCTGATGAGGTGGGTACGCGAGCCCTACCGCGGCCCGGTGCTGTTCTTTTTGACCCTGAATCAGCTGTTTCTGCTATCGATGATTCTGGGGGTTGACTTGGGAACCTTCAAAATCGGAGCTTCGCCCTTCCGCTCGCTGGCCGAGGCCATGCCCAATGCCCCGTTTATCCAGTCCAATCCCGACTTTGTTCCCTCTGATGGCAAAGGTTTAAATGACCTGCTGAAAAGCCCGTGGATGATTATCCACCCGCCAGCACTTTTTTTGGGCTTCTCCATGATGGCCGTGCCTTACTGCTTTGCCATGGCGGCCCTCTGGAAACGCAAATACCACGCATGGGTCAATGCGGCCCTACCGTGGACGCTCGGGGCCAACCTGTCGCTGTTTACCGCTATTTTTCTGGGCGGTTACTGGGCGTATGTTACCCTCTCCTTCGGCGGCTACTGGGCGTGGGATCCGGTCGAAAATGCCTCCTTCATCCCCTGGCTGATCGGGACCGCTGGCATCCATACCATGCTCATTCAGCGCAAAAGTTCCACCTCACAGAAAGCTTCCATTATTCTGGCCATGCTGGCATACGTAGCCGTGGTCTATGAGACTTTTTTGACCCGCTCGGGCGTACTTTCCGATTCCTCCGTCCACAGTTTTGTGGATCTGGGATTATATAATCAGCTGTTGCTGTTTATGGCAGCCATTCTGGGCGTCGGCATAGGCATGCTGATCTACCGCTACAAGGACCTTCCCTCCCAGCAGAATGAGTCCAAATTCCTCAGCCGGGAATTTATGACCTTTGCCGGGGCTATGGTACTGTTCCTGATTGGGATGGTAATGGCTCTCGGCACCAGCTCCCCGATCATCGGACGCCTGTTTGTGGAGAACCCGACGCCGCCTGAAATTAGCTTCTATAACGAGTGGACCATGCCGCTGGCCATCCTTGCCGCTATGTTGACCGTACTGGGACAATACCTATTCTGGAAACGCCACAACGCCGAATCGCTGGCCAATGAACTGCTCTGGCCTGTTGCCGGAGCGTGCATCGCTACGCTGGCTACCATCTTTATAGGAGACGTGCGCGATCTGTATTATATGCTGTACCTGCTTTCCGCCTGGTTTGCTTTGTTTGGAAATGCATCCATCATGTTCCGCTTGGCCCGTAAAAAGCCCAAGCTCATTGGCGGAACGCTCAGCCATATCGGTTTCGGCATCATGCTGCTGGGTTTTCTGGCTTCCTCGGCCTATGAAGGCAATTTATTGGATCCTTCTGTAAGGCAATACAATGAAGCGATTAAACAAGGCAAGGTGACCGACGAAAAAGGAAATCTCGTTACGCAACCAGTCGACTTTTTGGAACTGAATCTCAATGAACCCAAGATAGTGAATAATAAATACAAGGTTACGTACAAAGGATACACTCTACGCAATCAGGAGCGACCCGGCCAGCAGGAATATAAGATCAAATTTGAAGAGCTGAATAAATCTGGAATCGATGACACCTTTTTCCTGTCTCCCCAGGTGTATCCAATGGGCAGGGCAGACACCACAATTAATTGGTCTGTAGATGTGGATGTTATGGCTGGATTTTTCAGCGACATCTATCTCTATGTTGCTGGCAGCTCCTATGTGGAACGTAAGAATGAACATTATCGGAACAGAAAGAAAAAACAAAATAGAAATACAATCCAGCCGGCCTCTCAATCAGTAAAGGTACAAAGAGCGCAACAGGACTCAGTGCCAACACAGAAAATTACCTTCGCAAAAGGAGATTCCGTTTGCATGGGCAATTACAGGTTCACTTTCCGGAAATATGGTCAAGTGGATCAATCCAAGCTTCCCGACAGTACCTCCATCGCTGTTCGGGCACTGGTGGACATAAAATATGATGCCAACCAAACCCCATACCGTATCAAACCCTTATTCGCGCTTTATTCGGATGAAGGCAAAAACTGGGTCTATTCCCCACCAGCTATTTTTTCCGAACAGGATATTGAGGTCCAATTTACCCGCGTGTTTCCCGAATCCGGCAAAATTGAACTGACCGTCAAAGGTATCAGCGAAAAACCAAAGGAAGAGTGGATCCTGCTTACGGCAGAGGAGAAACCTTTTGTCTCCTTAGTATGGCTGGGCACCTTCGTGCTGATGGCCGGTTTCAGCGTATCCATCCATCGACACTGGGACCGCGAACGGAAAAAGTCAACACAACTTTAATTAAATATCCTTTAAAATATGAAATACAAAATTACACGATCATATTTCCTGACAGTTCTCGTCCTGATTATCGGCATTACTGGCTGCTCTCAGGAAAAACAACATAAAACCAATACCGATTATGTAATCCTTGCTCAATCCGAACCGGTCAATGTAACCATGTACAAAAATCCGAACTGTAAGTGTTGCTCCAAATGGGCCACTTATATGAAGGAAAATGGATTTTCGGTAACAGAACAGCCGACGGATACACTTGCTTCCGTTAAGAAGCAAAAAGGCGTTCCAGACAAGCTCAGTTCTTGCCACACCGCAGTTGTCGATGGCTACATCGTGGAGGGCCATGTACCGGTGGAAGCGATCAGCAAGCTGCTGAAGGAACGGCCCGGTGCCAAAGGAATCGCCGTACCTGGCATGCCGGCCGAATCGCCGGGAATGGCGGAAGATCCCAGCCCGGTGGACGTGTATTTTTTCAACGGACCAGAACAAGTGGCCTATTTTGACAGGTTCTGATAAATGACGAGGAAAAAATTCAATTCCACCTAATCCAACGTTTGCTATGACATCCAAAAACAAACTTAAATACCTGTTTATTCTGGGAGTACTTATTGCCGCCGGTTTCGCTCTGGCGGATTCACTGGGCTTTTTTAATCCGAAGCCCTACACGGCGGTAAACCACGGTTCGCATAATCACTATGTGCCGGAAAACCGAGATGCTGGTGTCGGCATCAACAAATTCCCGATGGAAGAACCGGCGCCCGGAGAAATGATTACCCCGACCGGGCAAATTATCCCAAAGGATGAATGGAACCAGGAACAAAAACAAAATATCGATGATAATATCCGAACTATTGAGATCATCGGTACTGATCAAATGAAGTTTACAGTCAAAGAGGAAGGTGAGCGTATCAGTACAGGCAGGTCCACCGAAGCTTTCAACGGCAAGTCCTATCTGTTGCTAAATCAAATAACGGCCGAACCTGGAGAGCAGCTCAGGATTCGCCTGAGAACGCTCAGTCAGCACAAACCCGAGATGATGGCTCATAATTGGGTACTGTTGGATCAAGATGTCAATGCTCAGGCTTTTGTCAACGCCGCCAACCGCAAAAACGACTACATCCCTCCCGGCAGAGAAAATGCCATTATTGCGAACACCGGTCTGGCTGCCGATGGTAAAACGGTAGAAATTACGTTTTCCGTCCCGGAAGAGCCCGGCCAATATGATTACGTGTGCTCGTTTATGGCTCATTTTGCCGCCGGAATGCGGGGAAAATTAATCGTTCAATCATAAACAAAATGAAATTATGAAGTACGTACTATTATCAGGTTTATTTGTCTTTCTGACCGCTTGTGGAGCGGAACAAAGTGAATCGCCGCAGCAGATGCAAAACAGTAAAAGTGAACGCATCGAGCAGCTTGATCCTACTTCCGCTCCGTTGCACGCCGCTCAAAACGAGGCACCGGCCACCGATTTCGAAGTGTCGCTCCTGAGCGGCGAACCATTCCGGCTTTCCGATCAAAAAGGGAAGGTCGTCTTGATAAATATCTGGGCCACATGGTGTCCGCCCTGCCGAGAAGAAACCCCCGACCTCGTTGATCTGTATGAAAAATATAAAGACGAGGGTTACGTCACTCTCGGGGTTTCCATCGACGAGCAGGGCGAATCGGTGGTACGTCCGTTTATAGAAGAATATGACGTAACGTATCCGATGTACATCGACACTGATGGAACTGTGATGGAAAAATATGGCCCTACTATGGGCATCCCGACCACCTATATTATCGGCCGGCAAGGGAACCTGCGCTATTTTGCGGTCGGAGCGCTAACCAACAAAGAATTAGAACCGCGTATTAAAGAACTGCTGGCGGAAGACAGCTAATTGTAAATCCAAGAATTATTTTAGCCACCTATGAAAGTTCAACGAGTTATCTTTTTACTGGCAATCCTTCTATTTGGTTTTGAAGGATTACTCTCTGCTCAACCTACGGGTAGCGCCGGAAAAGTGGCCACAGAGATCAGGCTTTCTCAAAATGTGGTTCCGGCTGGAGACACAGTTGCTGCTGCAGTGGTAATGAATATCGAGGAGGGATGGCACGTCAATGCTCACGAGCCCACCCTCGATTACCTGATTGGTACGGAATTGGAGATTGACGACCACCCTGAATTTACGATTACAGGAATTCAATACCCGAAGTCAGAACGGTTTACCTTTGCTTTTGCCGGGGAACCACTGGATGTGTACCATGGAAGTGCCCCTGTATTTGTCACACTGAAAGCTTCTTCTGAACTGGAGCCCGGCACCTATTCGCTGAACGGCAGCCTGCGCGTGCAAGCCTGCGACGACAAATCTTGTCTGCCACCGTCCACGATTGACATTGCAATCCCGGTTGACATTGCAGCAGCCAATACGGGCTTTAAATCGATCAATCAGAAACTCTTTTCTGCAAATGCCGGGGAATCTATAAGCTCATCCTCTGTCTCACTCAGAGATAATTCCATTGCTTCCATGTTTGACGAACGGGGTGCGATTCTGGGCTTTCTGGGAATTTTCCTGATCGGGCTGGCGCTGAATCTTACGCCGTGCGTGTATCCCATGCTCTCGGTTACGGTGTCCCTGTTTGGCGGACGAGCTGATCAGCAAACGAATACCCTGCAGTCTTTTGGAATGGCTTCGATCTATGTGCTGGGCATCGTAAGTATGTACAGCGTACTCGGAGTAGCCGCTGCCTATACCGGCAGCCTGTTTGGAAGCTGGCTGCAGAGTTCGGTAGTGTTGGGTGCCGTCGGTATTATTCTGTTGACAATGGCGTTGAGCATGTTCGGGCTGTACGAGCTACAGCCACCACAGTGGGTGCTCCAAAAACTTGGTGGTTCTCAACAGGCTGTCGGACCCACAGGTCTTTTTCTTTCCGGCATCATGGTGGGCATTTTTGCCGCGCCCTGTATCGGTCCGCCGGTCATTGCGCTGCTGACCTTCGTGGGAGCCCAGGGCGACCCCCTGTTCGGCTTCTTCACCTTTTTTGTTATGGCCGTCGGACTCGGACTACCGTATCTCATCCTCGGTACCTTTAGCAACCTGCTTTCCAAGCTGCCGAAATCCGGCCAGTGGATGGTATGGGTGAAAAAGGTGTTTGGCGTGGTGTTGGTCAGCGCTGCCCTATTTTTCCTGGCGTTAGCCTGGTTCCCTAAATACGTATTGTACACCCTGCCTCCAACATTGATCCTGGGCGGCATTTATCTTGGTTTCTTGGAGTCCTCGGGACGTAGTTTAAAGATATTTTCGCGCGTGAAGCGCGTAGTGGGTATCGCCGGTATGATCGGCGGATTGCTCGTGATCATGAATCTAGCCAAGCCAACGGTGGACTGGGAGACCTACAGCCCGGACAAACTGGAGGCCGCGGCTTCTAAAGACACCCCTGTGGTGCTGGATTTTACGGCCGACTGGTGCGTGCCCTGCCTGGAACTGGACCGGATCACCTTTACCGATCCGGAAGTTATCGCGGCATTGCAACCGTACCGGACGATCAAGGTAGATCTCACCGATTATGAGTCGGCCGAGTCCGAGGCACTCCGCAAAAAATTCGGTGTGGCTGGTGTACCGACGATTATCTTCCTGGACGATGAGGGAAATGAAATCGAGGGAGCCCGCATTGTGGGATTTGTTAACGCCGAGGAATTTCTGAAACGAATACCTGAATAGACTATTGGTACTTACTGAATTTCTAACTGTTGTTAGTATACTTTTAGGCTCCGTTTGGTAATACATTTGCCGTCTGAGAAGCTGAAAAACATCTAAATAAGAATCAAACATAGAACTACACTGTTATGAAACGAAAAGAGTTTCTCAAATTGATGAGCACCGGCACGGGAATATTAGCCCTGTCTCCGGCGTTGCTAGCTTGCAGGTCAGAAGCAGGCAAAGAACTGACATTGCCTGAAAATGCTTTTTCCCGGCCGTTATCGTTCCCGGAGGAAATTCGTGCCTCTGAATTCGAACTGGCGGCAGAAACAGCCCGACGAAAGCTGATTGGTGGTGTTAATTCGGATGTTTATACCCTTAACGGCTCTCTTCCGCCCCCTACCATCCGTGTCAAGAAAGGCGAAACTCTCGATATCAATTTTCAAAACCGGCTTGACGAGGAGAGTATTCTCCACTGGCACGGACTAACGGTACCGCCGGAGATGGATGGCCATCCCAAAGATGTCGTAGGGCCGGGCGAAGCATATGATTACCATTTTGATGTGAACCAGCGGGCAGCGACCCATTGGTACCATCCTCATCCACACGGGCGAACAGGTTCACAAATCTATCACGGGCTGGCGGGATTTTTTATCATCGAAGATGAGGAAGAGCAGGCGTTGAATCTTCCCTCCGGAAAATATGAGCTGCCGCTAAATATACAGGAAAAGCAGATCAACGAGCAGGGGCAGGCGACCTACAGCCTTAACATGATGGATCGTATGATGGGTTTCTTTGGAAATCGGTTGTTTGTCAATAGCATTCATGCCCCTTACCATGAAGTGACAACCCGATTTTACCGGCTGAGGCTTCTGAACAGCTCCAATGCCCGGATTCTGGAGCTTTCCTTGAGTGATGATAACCCTTTCTATGTTATCGGTAGTGATGGTGGCCTGCTTGAACAGCCTTATAAAGTTTCTTCGGTCACGTTATCCCCCGCCGAGCGGGCCGACCTGCTCGTTGATTTCGGTCGGTATGAAGTAGGTGACTCTCTACGTCTCGAAGCCCGTACCCGAAACGGCATGGGCGGCATGATGGACGGAATGATGAATAATGGAGAAGGCATGATGGATGGAAGTGGCGGAATGATGCAGAATGAAGGCAGCGGAGGAATGGGTGGCGGATGTATGATGATGCAGAGAAGCCGGTCTTCAGATAAAGTTGTGCCCATTGTTGAATTTCGAATCACAGAAGAGGAACAGGACTCCTTCCAACTTCCCGAAAAACTTACCAGCCCCTCTTTTCCAAATGAATCCGAAGCCGAGCGCACCCGGCGGTTTAATCTGTCTATGGAGATGATGCAGGGATCATCCATCAACGGTCGTTTCTTTGAAATGATGCGAGTGGATGAGGAAGTGCCTCGGAATGCACTTGAAGTCTGGGAGTTTCATGGTGATCGGATGATGGCACACCCGATGCATATCCATGCTACGCAGTTCAAGGTGTTGGACCGCAGTGGCGGCGAGCTTGCTCCCCACGAACGGGGATGGAAAGACACCATGCTGGTCAACACAGATGAAACGGTACGAGTGCTTGTAAACTTTGATGCGCCTGAAGGCATGTTCGTATTTCACTGTCACAACCTGGAACATGCCGACAACGGAATGATGGCCAATTTCGAGATTATATCCTGATGTTGTACATAGCTCTGTAAGATGTCAATCACAAAAATACTCTATTGAAACCACATGCTTATGGAATTGATACCAGAATGGGCCCCCAACATACACCCGATGCTAGTACATTTTCCCATTGCTATTATCTTGCTGGCGGTATTGATGGACTTGCTAAACTTCTTTCTACCTGATAAATGGTGGGATGATCTAAAATCGACCATCCTTTACGGTATAGGTGCTGTCTCAGCTATTGCCGCTTACTATACCGGGACCTGGGCGGCCGACAGCGTGTTTTTGCCCTCGGGAGCGCAATCGGTTTTGAATGAACATGCTGATTGGGCCCTGTGGACCGTCTGGTTCTTTGGAATCTATGCCGCATCGCGGATTCTGCTCCACTGGTATCAAAAAATGGATCATAAAGCGATTAGAATTGGGCTGTTTGCCCTTGCCTTGCCCGGAGTGTTCTTTCTCTATGAAACAGGAGATCATGGTGCTGAAATGGTCTTTGGCTATGGAGCGGGTACCGGTCAGCTAGTAGAGCAGCAAAGCAATACCTCCGTCTCTACTGATAGTCTGCAACAAGATGAATCAACATTTAACGTCAGTGATAACGGCAACTGGTCATGGAAAATCGGTGCCAATGGCGTTAGCACCCTACTTTCTCGGTTCCGGTGGCTGGAAGGGTCAGCCTCCCAGCTGCAGCCAACCATAGTTAACAGCGGCAACAATCACCTGCTTAGGATATCGGCTGACTCTATCACGAATTTCTTTGTAGGAAAGGACTCATTTCAAAACGTGCAGGTTGACTACTACCTGGATCTGTCCGATTTCAATGGAGAGATATCTCTCGTCAATCACGTGGGGGATGACCAAAACTATGATTTTGTGATGCTGTCTTCTGATGGCACCGTATCCCAGGGACGGGTAAGCGGGGGCAACCGTCAAGTATTTGCCGAAGAATCCTATTCAGCTTCGGGCATGCTCTTTATTCGTACGGTTGGCAACGGCACGCATTTCCGCGGCTACATCAACAAAGAGATGGTGGTCCATGGACATGGTGATGCCCCCGAGGCTGGAAGCGTGGGACTCCGCCTCAATGGAAGTGGAACGGTGCTGATCGATAGAATTTCCTTAACACAACTCAATAATCATTAACTAATATTATGTCTCCTCGAATATCATTAACTGCAGTTCTCCTATTTATAATTGGAACTTCTATATCTGTAAGTCAACCTTCTGCATCAGAGAAAAAGGTAATCAATACCCTTGACGCATTCCATCAGGCAATTATCGATAATGACAGTCAGGCAGCCAAAAACCTGCTATCAGAATCTGTGCGAATCCTGGAAGGCGGAAATATTGAAACCAAAAAAGAATATTTGTCCCACCACTTTCACTCTGATGGGAAATTTCTCAGTGCCATGAAACGGGAAGTTGAAGCACGAAATGTTACGATTGAAGGCAATACCGCCTGGGTCTCAACTCACTCGCGAACTTGGGGCACCTACAGCGATAGAAAATTGGATCTGAACAGTCTTGAACTGGCTGTCCTGAAAAAGGTAGAAGGAAACTGGAAAATCACCGCGCTTCATTGGTCGTCTAGCAATAATTAATATATTATTTGACTCTCGACCATGGTACAGCCCTTATATTATAAGTGAATTGTATTCTGTAATAAAAGGAGGAATTCTTATGCCACTTAAAAAAGGAGAAGTTTACCGGTGTCCCGATGATAGTTGTGGTTGTGAAGTTACCGTAACCAAAGGGGCGCCCAGCGACTGCTCGGGCACTCAAAACCCGACCTGTTGCTGTGGTAAAACCATGGTCAAGAAAAATTAAGATTAACGAGCACCTGAGGTGTAGTACCTCAGGTGCTTTAAATAATTGGTTTATTATGATTGAGGATATGCAGGAAAAATATGACATCACCACATACAAAATCGGGGAAGTGGCCCGTAGAGCTTCCGTGAATAAAGAAACGGTGCGGTACTATGAGAAACGAGAACTAATCCCAAAACCTGACCGCCGTCGCTCTGGCTACCGCATTTTCACCCAACGGCATATCGATCAGATTAAGTTTATCAAGCGATCACAAGAACTTGGGTTTACCCTTAGCGAAATCCAAGAACTGCTGGAGCTGCGTATGGATGAAGATACTACATGCTCGGAAATTAAAAGCGAAGCACAGGAAAAATACCAGGATGTGGTCGAAAAGATCGAAGATCTACAGCGAATCAAAAATACCCTGGTAAATTTAATTGATTCGTGTGCTGGTGAAGGACCTAAGGGAGATTGTCCTATTCTTGTTGCCTTGGAAGGAGAGACTGATACAGGACAGAATTTAAGATAATAGTGAACAGAGATATTTTTATCTTTATGAAGGCTTTGCAAAACCCCCTGATTCAGTGCGTTTTTAATGGGATTCTGTTATTTTTCGGTTCATTCTAAATTTTAGTTCATAAAAACATTCAAT
>NZ_FQUS01000012.1 GCF_900129315.1 Fodinibius roseus | reverse complement strand
CTGTATATAATAATCTCTGTGACTCAACGATTACCTCTCCCTAAAATTTATCTGCAATAGAGCGTAAAAACCGTTAAAATTATTGAGGACGGTTTCAGTTTTCGTGATCGGTCCGACACACAACCCAATCCAAAACATCAACACCCGCCGCTATGAGCAGGAGGTTTGTACTTACTGTGACGTTGTTGTCCGCTGTGCTGCTGGCGGGTTGCGGGAAGACCCTGAAAAGCGGGTGGAATAATTTCCGGGCCTATTATAACACCCACTACAATGCCAAAGAGTATTTTAAGGAGGGAGAAAAGGCGGTCCGTCAGCAGCCCCGCTCGCTGAACCCGGACTCGCCGGTGCGGGTGCATCCGCCGCCTTCACCCGCCGGAAAGGAGTCGTTTGAGCAGGCGATCGTAAAGAGCAGCCGGATATTGCGTCGCCATAACACGTCAGTCTGGCTCGATGATGCGCTGCTGCTGATGGGCAAGTCGTATTATTATCTGCAGGATTACGCCGCGGCGATAAAACGGTTGGAGCAGGTGGAAGATGCGGACCCGTCCCCGGAGACCTACCGGCAGGCGATGATTTGGAAGGGAAGGGCGATGCTGGATCTGGGGGTTCACAGCGAAGGGATCGCCTACCTCGGGGAGATGCTTGGCCAGTACCCGACGGAATGGCCGGAGGATGAGAAAGGGGAGCTGCAGATCCTGGCCGGGGAGCACCACGCGATGCTGGGAAACTGGGAGGAGGCCTCGGGATTCCTGTCCGCGGCGCTTTCGAATGTTTCGGACCGGCGGCTGCGGGGACGCGCGTTCTTTTTGTATGGACAGCTGCTGGAGCGGCAGAACCGCCCGGGGGAGGCGTATTATGCCTATTCGCAGGTGCCGTCTCATTTTGTGGGTTTTGAATATGACTACTGGTCCCGCCTGAAACAGGCGGAGGTCTCCCGGGAGCAGGATAACCTGGGCGTCGCGCTTGCGATCTACCGGCGGATGCAGCAAAATGACAAGTATGTGGACCGGCGGGAACGGCTGACGTTTGAGATGGCCCGTACGCTGGAAATGCAGGGGGAAACCGGGGAGGCGGAAGGTCTTTACCGTTCGCTGCTGTATGGGGACCCGCCCACCGATTTGCGGAGCCTGCAGGCGGATATTCATTACCGGCTGGGGAGGATACAGAGCGATCATCATCAAAACTACGCGATGGCGGCGGCCTATTTCGACAGCTCGGCGGCGCTGCGCGGGCAGGCGGAGAATCCGGAGGATGAAGAGGCTGCCGTGTTGGCGGAGGCGTTTGGGCGGTATACCGGCCTGAAGCAGTCGATTGAGCGGGCGGACAGCCTGCTGCGGCTGGGTTCGCTTCCGCGGGCAGCGCTGGATTCGCTCCTGGAGCGGGTGCGGGCGAACCGGAGGGAACAGCTGCTCCGGCAGCGGCAAGAAGAGGAAGAGGGAGCGGGACAGGGGGATCGTCTGATGAATCAGCCGGCGCTGACGGATGCGGCCGGTACGGACACCACCAACCGTTCCGGGATCTACGGCTTCCTGAATCATCGAAACCCGAATCTGATGGAGCGGGCGAAAGCCGAGTTCCGGGTGCTGTGGGGCGAGCGTCCGCTGACGGATAACTGGCGGCGCCGGGAGGCGATTGGCGCGGCCGGCGGTGGGGCACAGCCGAATGAGGAGGATCCGGCGGGCGCCCTTGCGGGGGATAATTCGGCGGATAGGGACAGGGATCGGGAAAAGGAGATGGAAATGGACATGGATTTGGAGGAGAACAAGAATAATGAAACGGGAGCCCCGTCCCCGGACAGGGAGGGGGATATCGGTATCAACAGGGAGGCGATCCCGCGCACCGAAGCGGAGCGGGCCCGGCTGAGGGAGGAGCGGGCGGCGGACCAGTACCGGCTGGGCAACCTGCTGTTTTTGGACCTGGATCAGCCGGACAGCGCCCGCGTGTATTATCACGCAATTGTCCGGGAGAAGGCAAACCCGGATCTTCGTCCCCGCGCCATGTATGCCCTCTATGAGACCTATAGCACGACGGGCCCCTCCGACAGCCTGCGCTACTGGGGCGACCGTATTGCCCGTGAGTATCCCGGTTCGGAATTTGCGCAGCTGGTAAGGGGAAACCGGGAACAGGGCGCTGGCGCTGCGGTGACGGCCGGGAGAGGGGACCGCCTGCAGGGGCTGCGGGACCAGCTTCAGGCGGTTGAGAGCGGGGGGGATGGAGCGCCGGGGTCTTCGAAGGCGAGCCGGCTGCGCTCGCTGGCGCTCGAGCATCGCGATTCGGAGCTGGCCCCGCATATCCACTACCGGGCGATCGAGGCGTATATCGGTGACGCTAAAACCCTGCAGTGGATCGCGGATCTGCAGCTGGAGCGGCTGCTGGCCTCCCCGGGCGATCCGGCAGAGCTCCCGGCCCGGCAGGGGGTTGGGATTCGCCGCCCGGTGCCGGTTTCCGGGGCATCGGGACAACCGGGTGGGTCGGCGTATGCGGCGCCGTATGCTGGGGGATATAGAGGGGCTCACTGGGATAGCGTCCGAACGGTACTGGCCGAGCACGAGGAGATTTTTGAGGGTTCACCCTACCGGGGGGACGTGCGGCGGCTCCGGGAGGCGGTGGGGAGGTAGTTACTATTCCTTAACACAGGCATCAAGAAAGATTAATGGTGAGGCTATTTCATGGTAACATAGGTTGGGTTTATTGCGACCTAACCAAAACGATATGCCATGAGAAAAAGAGCCGTCGACATTGTGGTGCTCTCTGATCTTCACCTCGGCACCATCGGATGCCATGCCGTGGAGCTGGCCCAGTATCTCCAGTCGATCGAGCCGGAGAAACTTATCCTGAACGGTGATATTTTCGATATCTGGAATTTCAAGAAGTATTACTGGCCGAAAACCCATATGGAGGTGGTCAAGTGCTTCCTGAGCATGCTGGCGAACGGGACGGACATCTATTATCTGACCGGAAACCATGATGAGGTGATCCGCAAGATCTCAAGCCTGCAGCTGGGACCTTTGTTCGTGAAGGATAAGCTGGTGCTGGACCTGAACGGGGAAAAATGCTGGATTTTCCACGGCGATATCTTTGATATCACCATGAAGCATACCAAATGGGTGGCGAAAATAGGCGGCAAAGGGTATGATCTGATCATCCTGCTGAACCGGGTGGTGAATTATTTGTTGAAAAAGATGGGGCGGGACAAAATTTCGCTCTCCCGTCAGATTAAGGACAGCGTTAAAAAGGCGGTCCGTTTCATCGACGATTTTGAAGTGGCGGCGATGGACCTGGCCATCCAGAACCACTACGACTATGTGATCTGCGGACACATCCACCAGCCGAAGATACGCGGTTATGAAAATGAGGAGGGCTCGGTCATCTACATGAATTCCGGCGACTGGATTGAAAATCTTACGGCCCTCGAATACAACGGACAGGAGTGGTCGATGTACCGCTACGAGGAGGATACGCATATCGACAAAAGTGAGCGCCCAGTCCTTCCGATCCGGCACAAGATGAAGGAAACGGCCGTCATAGGATAGAGGTAAAGGTAGAGGCAGAGGAAAAGGAACGGTAAACATAACGATAGCGATGAAGATACTATATGGTATACAGGGGACCGGCCACGGGCATCTGAGCCGGGCCAGGGAACTGCTTCCCGAGCTGGGCAGACATGCCTCGGTGGATGTGATGGTCAGCGGACACAATAGTGCGCTGGGGCTGGATGATCCCGTTACGTACCGCAAACGCGGCATCAGCCTCTCCTATGACAGCAGCGGGGGCGTCTCGTTGCTGGGGACGCTGCGGGACCTGCGTCCCATTCGGTTTTTGACGGATGTGCAGTCTGTTTCGATCGCCGAGTACGACCTGGTGGTCAGTGATTATGAACCCGTATCGGCCTGGTCGGCCCGGTTTGAGCCCACGCCCTCGGTGGCCCTCAGTCACCAGGCCGCTTTTCTGTCCCCCCGCTCCCCGCGTCCCCTGAAGCGATCCCGCACGGCGGAGATCGTTCTGCGGCACTTTGCTCCCGCCGACCGCGCCATCGGCTTTCATTTTAAGCCGTATGACGATTTTATCCGCCCGCCGATCATCCGTTCGTCCGTCCGCGAGCTTCAGGTCAGCCGCTGGAATCACATTACGGTTTACCTGCCCGCCTATCATCACAAGCTGCTGCAGCAGCTGTTCGCGCCCTTTTCTCATATGAACTGGCATATCTTTTCGCCCTTCTGCCCGCAGACGTTTGAGGAAGGGAACTGCATTGTCCACCCGGTAAGCCATCAGCCGTTTTTAGACAGCTTTGCCAGCTGCCGCGGGGTCATCTGCAGTGCGGGCTTCGAGACCTGCGCCGAAGCGATGTACCTGGGCAAAAAGCTGCTGGTGGTGCCCATCCGTCACCAGTACGAGCAGGCCTGTAATGCCGCCGCTCTTGAGGAGATGGGCGTTACGACGCTTGAGAGGCTGGAAGATCGTTCGCTGCAGATCTGGAACTGGCTGGAGCATCAGCATCTGGCGACCATCGATGAGATCGCCGAACCCCGGGAGGTGGTCGAGCAGATTCTGCTTACACAATCTGTTGCTATATAGTACGTCATTCAGTACTATATATAAGTCATTAAATAAAACAATTTATCATCTGATGAAACGCGTTCAGCTTGATAAAGATATTCAGCCTCTTTCGGAATTCCGGGCCAATGCCGCCTCGATGATCGAAAAGATCAAAAAAGAATCTCGGGTCCTTTATTTGCAAGATTCTATGCTAAAGAACAAGGGTTGTTTGGTCGTTAATTGTCTCTCACCCCTAATATGTTAGTTATTTGTAATTAGATAGATCTTCCCGATAATACAACCTATCTTTCCTGCACATCTAATATACGAGGTCGTTATATTCCTTCCACGTCAAATCATTTTCAGGTCTGACAAAGTTTAATTACATTTAAATCTATGGTTAAAAAAGAACTCATAAAACAAATAGAAAAACTTCCTCCCGAGGCTCAGCAGGAAGCAGCGGATTTTGTCGATTTTTTTTATGTATTCCCCCTTATAGTATAGCCCCAATGGTGAAGATGCAAGTTTATCTGATTTAAACTCAGCAGCGAGTAATATCAGTAAAGATGTTCGTCAGGAGCGGACAGCTTCAACTTCACTTGCAATCTCATCCGGACTTGGTGCAGTTACAGATTTGGCTCGAAGTTTTTTCAAGATTTCAGAAAAATCACTCTTGTCATATTTTCGGATAGCAATCAGATCTAAATCAGCCAGATCTTTAAGCAGTTTTCTGACTTTAGGATTTAATATGTCCACTTTTATTGTTTCCATAATTTGATTATACAAAATTGGTGTTGAATTGGAAAGTTTAATGATAGTTGTATATGTGATATGTTACGATTTTTCTGTATGTTTATTCTTGTAATTATCAATTAATTCTACAAAGCTATGAGTAATAGGAAAAAACGTATTACAGTAAATCCAGATCAGTGTGGTGGACGTCCTTGCATTCGTGGGATGAGAATTCGCGTTATTGACATACTCGATTTACTGGCTACTGGACTGACCCAGGATCAAGTTTTGGAGGAGTTACCTGATTTAGAAAAAGAAGATATCGAAGCTGCTCTGAAATATGCCAGCAGCAAAATTAATCATCCTGTCATTGCAGCATGAAAATATGGATAGATGCACAACTTTTACAGAAAGAGCCTAACTTAAAAATACAGAACTATGGAAAAAGCTGTTTTAAAAAAAGAAGTTGAAAATATGCTCGATGATTTGCCTGACGACGCTAATTGGGATGATTTGATGTATAAAATTTATGTGCGCCAATCTATTGAGCAAGGTCTAAAAGATTCCGAAGCTGGCCGAACTGTTTCACATGAAGATGTTAAGAAAAAATACAAGCTGGCTGAATGAGAATCATATGGACAGAGAAGGCAGAAAAACAACTCAACCAAATTTTTGAATATATCGCTTCCGATTCATCTTTATATGCCCATCGTACAGTTGGACAAATAATTGAAGAAGTAGAAAGTATTTTATCTCATCCCCGAAAAGGTCGCATGGTTCCGGAATATGAACGAGACAATATTCGAGAAGTTTTTCATCATCCGTATCGCATCATCTATTTGTTGAAAGATGAGACTATTGAAATACTTAGTGTAATTCATGGGGCTCGTTTGTTGCCAGACGACCTAAAATAGTAGTAACTATTTAACCAATCTTTTTCATCTGATTGTCTAAATTCAGCAGCGGCGATCAGTGCCCCTTAATTGCGAGGTTATTAGACAAAAGACGGAGGTTATTCATCGTTATGATAATTACTACTGGTAAAGTAGATTATAAGTAGCTAAAAGTTTAAATTTCTTATAGTATGATTACAAGGGAGAAAATAAAAAAAGAAATTGATCAACTTTCTGAAACTGAATTGGAAAAGGTATACCTGTATCTTTCCTCTCTGACCAAAGAAAAAAAGAAAAAACCTTATATTCGTTCTTTCAAGCTCAAAGGAAAGTTAGACGCTAAAGACCTCCGTTCTATCGCATATGAGTAATAGGAAAAAACGTATTACAGTAAATCCAGATCAGTAATGAGTTGCCATGAGTACCTTAAGTGTTAGATTACCCGATTCCCTGCATAAGAAATTGAAAGAACTCGCTGAACAAGAAGGCGTTTCCATGAATCAGTTTATCACTCTGGCTGTTTCTGAGAAAATGTCTGCTTTGCTGACGGTAGACTACCTGAAGGAGCGTGCTGAGAGAGGAAGTCAAAAGGCATTCGAAGAAATAATGAGAGAAGTTCCGGATGTAGAACCCGAAGAATATGACAAGCTGTAAGCCGGATATAAGATGATTTAAGGGGGAAAAGGTCCCGGGGAATTTCTATTTTTTAATCGTTATTTATAATAAGCGCCCACCGACAGGTATCAAACTGAACCGGTTTCAATTCCGTACTTCTCCCGGAGTATGTTCAGATGATGCCGCTCGTGTCCTGCTATGATATGCACCACCGCGCGGACGGAGAGAGCAGCATCGTTGGCCGTGCCGGTGCGCCGGGTCTGTTCGTCTGAAAAGCTGTTGAAGAGGCTGACATTGGCGTTCCGCTGGGCATCGTATTCCGTAGACAGGCTTTTGAGGCTACGGTCGCCAAACCCGGCGTGCTCCACGTAGGCATCCTGGTCGTAGCCCGGCAGGGACTGTCGTTCGCCCCGTGCAATACTGAGCGCGCGGTATGCCATGATGCGTTCGGTATCAATCAGGTGACCGATCATCTCTCTGACGCTCCACTTGCCTTCCGCATACCGGTAATCGGCCTGTTCGGGGGACAGCCGCTGGAGGTAGGTATGGACCTTTTGTCCCTGCTGAATAAGCATTTGGATAACGTTAGGCTCCGTTACGAGGCTGATATACCCGCCGTAGTAGTCGTTGTATTCCGTGGGTTCGGGATGATTTTCATCCCAGCTCAAAAATGCCATGGGTTTACAAAATTTATTTAGCAGAAAGAGGTAACCAGATAATATAAAATTCGATTCTCAATGATTACAGTACTTTTTTGAATGACTAAAAAAGTACTCATGAACTCATCGGTCCCCGTGTAATTTCCCGATATGTCGGGAGACCATAAAGTGACCTTCCGAAGGGTCAGCTGAGGGTTCTTCGCCTGAGTGTCATCCCCATGAACATATAAAAAGGCAAAACTCACTCCTTCGCTCGCTCACACAAGCCTTTTTACGGCCGGCTCGCGGAGCCTCCACCCCGGGCGGCTCACAACCCAAGGCCGGTGGGGTGGTTTTCTTTTAAATAAAACCAGATCAATGACAAAGAGTTCCGCCTCTTCTACGACGCCGAGAAAGCCCTGCTGTTCGAGCCGGCAGAACCATCAGAGGAAGAATAACCCATTCCACCCCGGCCTAATAAATGGTGCTGAGAAGAGTGACCGGAGCTGGAGCGGCTAAAATCATTTCTGTCTGAGGACCAGCGGGACGAGCAATTCAGTGCAATTTAATCCATTTCCCGGCCTTGAAAATAGGGCGTGCCGTTCAGGCAAAGGGGGGTGCTGAGAATTGGGTAAAAGAAAAATTGTTTGAGCCGCCATCGGCGGTGAGTTTTTTTCTTTTATTCGAAGCTCCACCGGGGCCTGGCCGCCCCTATTTTCTCAGCCTTGACCTTTTTCGCGCCTTTTGGGTCAAGCCAAAAGGCGCAACAAGAATGTCGTTAAAAAATAGAACACACATCACTCCTTATTCACCTCATGACTCTCATACGTGGCTTCCGCCGACTGATTTCCGTTCATAAAGGTAACCTGGCTGTACGGGTAGGCCACCCCGTCCACCGTCTGCCAGTCGGAGTGACGGTTTTCGATATCCACCTGCTGGCCCTGCTGGGGATTAAACTGCCGGTAGCGCTGGATGTCCGGGTAGCTGGTTTCCGGGTCCAGCAGCAGGGTAACATTGGAGCCGTCTACCTGTACGCTGACCTTGTTATAGGCTGTCCCTTCGACCTCCTCGGTGCCGAGGAACTGCGGGTCCAGCTCACCGGCGTTCATAGCAATGGCGAGAAAGCTGCGGTTGAGCGTGCTCTTCAGCCCGTTGGCCATTTGAGGCGGCAGCGGCCGCTCCTGTCCCCCGACGGTCATCGTGCCCGACCCATCCTTGTAGGAGAGGTGGACCTCGCCCATCGGCGCCTGGATGGTCTGCTCAATGGCATCCGGGTAGTCGATAGTCATGGTCGTACCGATCGTTTGTCCCCCTTGCACCACTTCGCCCGTCATGGTAAGCGTGTTGAGTTCGGTGCCGGGATCAATAACCGCATCGGCCATGGCGTTGAGCAGTTCGCGCCCTTTCTCAGCGTCCCCCTCGACCGCCTCCTCGTCCCCGCTTCCGGGCTCGGGAATACTAATGTCAATCTCATTGACCTCCCCGTATTTCTGCAGCTGATCACCGATTTCATCTTCGTTGCCCACCACCAGGATCTGCAGGTTTTCGGGGTTCAGGTACTCTTGGGCCACCGACTGCACATCTTCGATGGTGGTGGCCTTCACCTCTTCAATATACTGTTCAAACGCATCGGAAGGCAGCCCCCGGTAGGCGTAGGACATCTGCTGGCTCAGGACCTCTTCGTAGCTGTCATATTCAAAGACCGCCGAATTGAGGATTTGATCCTTGGTATCCTGCAGCTCTTCCTCCGTAATGGGTTCGCTGCGAAGCCGCTCGATCTGTTCGATGATCGCATCGATTGCCTCAGCGGTGGTGGCGCTCTTGGTTTGCACGCCCGCATAGAAAACCCCGGGGTAAAAGCTGTTCATGCCGTAGCGGCCGAAGACGGAGTAGGCCAGTCCCATTTCGGAGCGGACAATCTGCAGCAGGCGTCCCGAAAAGCCGCCGCTGAGTACCTGGTTCATGACCTGCACTTCGGCATAATCCGGGTTGTCGCGCATGCCGCCCAGGTGTCCCATCATGACAAAGCTCTGGTTGACATCCGATTTGTTGATAAAATTGATCGAAGACCGGGGCTGGTAATCCACTTCGGGGAACTCCAGTTCCGTCTCATCGCCGGCGGGCAGCTGCCCGAACGTTTCCCGCAGTTTCTGTTTCATTGCTTCGGTCTCGAAATCGCCGACGACCCCCACCATCATATTTTCGGCCTCGAAATGATTTTCGTGGTAGCGGAGCAGATCCTCGCGGCTGATGTTATTGACAGTCTCATACTCGGTATTGCGTCCGTATACCGAATCCTCGCCGTAGATCAGCCGCTGAAATTCCCGCACCCCGATCTGCTGGAGGTTGTCGTTTCGCCGGGAAATACCGCTTTTGGTCTGTTTTTTGGCCAGCTCGATCTTCTCCTGCGGGAAGGCGGGGTTGGTCAGCACATCGATAAAGACCGGCAGCAGATCCTCAAAATCCTCCTTCAGCACATTCATGCCGGCGCTTCCGCTGGTAAAGCCGACACCGGTTTCGATGCTGGCCGCCCGGTTTTCGAGCAGCTTGTTGAGCGAATCCGGCGGGTAGGTTTCCGTGCCTCCCGAGCGCATGACGGTGCCCGTAATAGAAGCCAGTCCCGCTTTCTCGTTGGGGACCAGCACCCCGCCGGTGCGAATGCGGGCGCTCACATTGATCAACGGCAGTTCCCGATCCTCCAGCAGGTAAAAGGTGATGCCGTTGCCGGTCGTAAAGGTTTCCACCTCCGGCTTTTGGAAGTCGTTGAGTTCGGGAAAATCAAGGTTCTCGTGCGGGGATTCGCCGTCCGGGGACGAATCCGCTACCTGTTCGGTCTGCGCGCAGGAGAACAGCAAGACCGCTAACAGGCATAGGATGCTGAATTGCTTCATAATCATGGGGTTCTGGTTGGTGAAAAGATTAGAAAGTGATCGGTTAGTTATTCGCATCGGCAACCCCCCTGTTCTCATCGGATGAGCTTTCCTCTTCTTTATTTACGATGAACCCGACCGTGCGGTTGTCTTTGGTCAGGTACGTCCGGGCCACGCGCTGGATATCGTCGACCGTAACCTGCTCGAGCTCTTCGAGGTCGGTAAACACTTTGCGCCAGTCCCCGCGAAGGTTTTCGGCGGAGGCCAGCGAGGAGGCCAGCCCGGAGTTGGAGTCGAGGCCCCGCACCAGGTCGGCGCGGGCGTTGGTGCGCGCCCGGTCGAGGGCTTCCCGGGAGATATCACCCTCTTTTATTTTTTCAATTTCTGCGGTGATCGATTTCTCCAGCGTATCGGCGCTGAAGCCCTGGTTGGGTGCTCCCAGAATTCCGAACAGGGTTTCGTATTTGGTGCCCGGAACGCCGTTGAGCAGCTGAAATCCCAGGGCGGTCTGATCTTCCTGCACCAGCTGCTTGTGAAGCTTGGACGTGCGTCCGCTGGCCAGGATGGACCCCAGCAGCCGCAGGGCCTTGAAATCCGGGTGCTCGTCATTGACGGTGTGATAGCCCATCAGGAGGTAGGGCTGGGCTTCGCTTTGAATCGTAAATCGCCGCTCGCCCCGCTGCTCCGGCTCTTTGGTATAGACCGGCGGGGGTTCGGGTCCCTCTTCCAGGTCGCCGAAATACTGCTCGGCCAGATCCCTGGCTTCCTCCGGCTGCACGTCGCCGGCAATAGCGATGGTGATATTGTTCGGCACGTAATAGGTATTGTAAAACTGCCGGGCGTCTTCCATCGTCGTGGCGGTAATATCGGAGTGCCAGCCGATGGTGGGGCGCCCGTAGGGGTGCGCGGTGTAGGCGACGGCCAGAAATTCTTCATAGAGCCGTCCGACCGGCTGTGATTCATAGCTGGAGCGGCGTTCCTCGCGGACCACCTCTTTCTCCTTGTAGAACTCGCGGAAGACCGGGTTTTTAAAGCGGTCGGACTCGAGGCTGAACCAAAGCTCGAGGCGGTTTTCCGGGAGGCTGTAAAAATAGTTGGTGCGGTCCTGGCTGGTGGTGGCGTTCATGCCGGTGCCGCCGTTGCGATCGATGATCTGGGAGAATTCATTATTGACCACATATTCTCCTGCCTCCTCCTGGAGGGCTTCGAACCGGCTCCACAGCGTATCCATCCGGGCGGAGTCGGGCGACGTGCTGTACTTTTCGGCCAGCCACTGCTGGTAGGTATGGTCGAGCTCTTCCAGCACCTGCTGCTCCTCTTCCCAGTTGGTAGTGCCTACGGTGTGGGTGCCCTTGAAGGCCATATGCTCAAAAATATGGGCCATGCCCGTATGTCCCACCGGCTCGTTGGCTCCGCCCACATTCACATAGGTGGCAAAACTGACCACCGGGGCCACCGGGCGCTCTATGATGATGAAGGTGAGCCCGTTGTCGAGGGTGAATTCCGTTACTTTTTCTTCAAAATCGTCCAGTGATTGCGCCAGGCCCGCCTGCGCGGCTGACAAGAAAAAGGCCCCCAGCAATCCCAGTGCAACAATGATTCTTTTTAGCTTCATAATCCTCCTGAATCGGTCGTTAATATTTATAGATATTAAAATTAATGCCTAAGGTTCAAAGCCCTCTATTGATTTCAGTGCTCTAATCTCATAAGGTGTAAATAAATGGGGAAACATGCAGCACGGTTCCCAACCGCTGTTCTTTACTGCTAATTCGGGAAATTCGGCCGTGCGCAAGAGGAATCGAATCATCAAAGAGTGCGTGCCGCGTCTCCAAATCCACGGGCAAGCCTTGTTCGTTCCATGCGGTGGCCGGACTCGTTTCGCAGTTTTTGCCCTTCGTTCGGTGGGAGAATTACAGCAGGAAAAGCTGCCATTCCTCACCATGATCTTTATAAACGTATTCCCATTCCCAATAAAAATAATACCAGATACACCATACGAAAAAGGGAGGGGGATGTTACTGGGGTGGATTTCTTGTAAATTAAATAAAAAAAAATAGACTATTAGAATAGTTGTCGGCCTGGGTTTGCGTGTATAGATCATACAGCGAGTACTTGAAGAAAGGCAGGAGCTCTTCCGAATCCAGGGAGGGAGTGGCTGTTTCGGAGGTCATTGTGCCGCCGCCCCCTGGTTCTGATGAAATCTAACTATATCGGGGAGCAAAACATCTATTGGCAATGGCATGAATATGAAAACGCCTAATATCTATCTGTTCATACTTACGGTTGGAATTTTCGGAGGGACAGCCTGCAATCAAGGGCATCCCTTAAGTAATTCTGAATTAACCGCCGAAGCTGACACCACGCTGGTCGGACCCACCTGGCAGCTTGTTGCTTTTCTGGAAGCTGACGGAGATCGAATTCTTGTTGAGAATCTACCTGAATGGGGCAGAGGTTATACAGTTACATTTACGAAGCAAAATTTAAAGTGTAATTCCAGTAAGTCTCCCTGTGGCAAGTGGCATATGAAGGTCCAGGGTCATCCAAATGAAGGTTTTTTTACCTATGATATAGGTTCAGACGGAAATCAATCCTTAACTATTTATTTTCACGGTCAGACGAAAATGGGTCAGCCTGACGGCTCTAAAGAAAATATGTTTTTTAATGCCCTTAAGGCTGCTAAAAGCTATCGGATCAACGGAAAACAACTACGTATCTTCTATAGTGACGAGAAAGTCCTGCTGTTTGAGCCGGCAGAATCATCAGAGGGAGAATAGTCTCCCCAACCAGCGGTATCATCCTTCTTATGTATCCCTGGAGTCGGCATTTGCTCCGGAACCTTCATCCGATTTTGTTTTGGAACCGGTACCGGTACCTGCAACGTATGTATGAAGCTGACCCAGTGTCGCTTCCGTCAGCTGAGCCAACTCTTTCAAGTGTTTAGCAGTTGGAGTCGTCTCCCCAATTTGTTGATTGACAAGTGAGACTCCGATAAGATACGACATAACTGTAATTTTACCCTGCTGCGCATTCGATACGGTACGGGCAACATCCGCAAGTGGATTTCGGTAAAACAGGGCAACAATTTGCACGATTCCGATGCCTCCGATAATGGAAGTAACTTCAATGCTTTCGGGCTGTGTAAAAGAACGTACGGCAGCAATGATCAAAAATGATATACCGACAACAAAAATGGACACACTCATACCTAATGAGATACGATAAGTGGTTCTCAGTTGTTTAAAGGTTTCCGAGAAAAACGCCTTATCGGTCTGTATATCATTGTCCGGCGGACCGACGTGGACTTTTGATGGAGCTTTTTCCCAGTTCTGTTCCAGATCGTTGATAATGTTTAGCAGATCTGTGGCCTGCACTTCAGATAATTTAAGTTTGGCCGCAGCTTTACTGCGGGTTTCCCTGGATTGAAGTTCTGTAATCAAATCCGGCCGGGCAATAACCTGGCGCAGGGCATGAGACAAAGTTCTATAACCAGTAGCATCTCCGGGTGCCATATTTTTATCTGCCTAATTGTTTATGGAATTTTTTTGACAGGCTGTCAAAGTCAGCCATCTGATCCGTAAGAATATGTTTAGCACGCCGGGCACGCTCTTTGACCTCCTCCAGATCGTTGATATTTTGCGTGTTCCAAACCAGGTCTCCTATCTCCTGGATTTCATTGGAATAAAGATACGCTACTTCTTGTTCCCGTTCCTCAAGGGCATCACAAAAATAGACCCAGTGATTTTGTTCTTCAGCAGAGAGCGGTGACGCCTCATCCCCGTTATTTTCGGAAGCTGACTCGACGATCTTTCGTAATGACACCCCAAATCCCACGAAAATATCACAAAGACCGTTAATGCGGAAACTGTCTGACAGGGGTCCGCCGGACAAACTATCGATCACTTGCTGTGCTTCAGGCATATTCTCTGTCCCCTCAATAGCCTCAAGCTTTTCTATGACCAGCGAATGAGTATGCTTGATCAACTCATTGATACTGCCCAGCTGCCAGGTATAATTTTTTAATGCTTTATGACCCCGGTCAGTAGACTTTAAAAACTTCTCACCAATGCTGCTTATCTCATCGAACAGATTTAGATATGGCATGTTTCCCTCCCCGTCTTTTCTTTTTTGGTAATGTTAAGTTTGACCCTATATGACTATTATTAATAATATAATAATTAATTAGATACAAATTATTATAAAGGATTGGGACCATGAAGAAGAGTTGTATCGGCGCATAGGAGTCCCCGGCGGGCTTTAGCGGCAGATCCCGAGAGGCAGCATGGCGCTTAGCCGATATCTGAAAAGCTACCGGCGGGGTGGGCCGGGCTAGTTCTCCACGGCTTACGATTTCCAGCTTTATCGGAAAGGGGCCGCTTATAGGTTGCGTTCCAGCCGGAATCCAAATGCACCCGATATATATCAATAGGTTTTATGTATAAGATTTATTAATCTTTAAGAGAACTGTGGGATTGTTAATAATACTAAGGAACGTACGGTCGGAGATTATTTAAAATCGTTTGTTTCTTAGTAGATAAAGCTGCTTCCGAAAAGAAGAAGGGTAAAAGGGTGTGTATTTGGGTGGAGAATGATATAAGGGCAGGAGAATCTGTAGAAAGCGGGATTTTTTCTTGCAGGGGAGAGAAAAAAATGATTCGATAGATTTTAGCAGGCAAAACTCGTCTTCAATGTAGCCTGCCTTTTGGGGCGAAAAGATGTAAGCGTCAGGGAATGTAACGGAGAAACTTAATCTGATCGTCAATTTTGGCGCCTTTTCTTCGGGAGAGTTTTGGGATTCTTACAAGGGGAAAATCCAGAATCCGTCGATAGAAGAAGCAGAATCACCCGCAGTATTAAATTATCAATAGTTTAATCAAACCAGATAACGGGGATAAATCATGGCATTAGACATTAAAAAAGATCTTGCGCTTCCGGAAATGGAATTTTTCAATGTGAAAGATCAAAAATCGGGGATTTGTATTCATCACACTGTGGGGGGATCTGCGGAGTCAACTTATAACTGGTGGCGGAACGACTCACAGATGGTAGGCACCGCGTATCTGATCGGCCGGGATGGTACGCTCTATCAAATATTTGACCCTGAAAACTGGGCCTGGCAGTTTGGGCTTCCCTGGGAGTACGAGGATAAAATTGTTTTTGAAAAACGGTTTATTGGAATTGAGCTGGCAAGCGAAGGAGGTATTCTGGAGCAGGATGGAATCTACTACTGTTTTGACCGCGTCTCCCCCAAAACGGTAAAACCTGCCAATGAAATATTTGACGCCGGAATGGATTATCGCGGATATCGCATCTTTGACCAGTATGAACCTGAACAGGTTGCTACGCTGATTGAGTTGATCAATACTTTGTGCGACCGGTTTGATATTCCCCGCCGGGTGCCGGCCGAACCGATGAATTATTACGGGCAGGAACTGAAAGGTTTTCATGGAATTATAGGCCATGCAATGGTCCGAAAAGATAAATCGGATCCGGCCCCCATGCCCGGCTTCTGGGATCAGCTGCGCAACGGATGTGACCTGGAATTTATAGACACTGAGAAGGACCGGCCTCTCATGGAAAACCAAACCATGAGCGAACAGGAAATTGACAGCCTGTTTGAGGAGAATGTAAAGGAGCTTAACAAAATGAATGTTTCCGCCGGAAGTATGGTGAAGGGGCTGATCCAGGAATTACAGCGTAACAACCGGGGTACATATATCAGGCTGCGGAATGCAGTGGAAGAGGGCCACCAGATCAGTTACGATTTTGTGGAGGGAGATAAGAGCCTGGTGAAAAGAATAGGAACGGCGCTTGGATTTAAAAATATCACAAAAAATAAGATGGAGGTTCGAAATGGATAATTTGAAAAAGGGACTGATTACCGTAAGTGTTATCGCCGGCCTTTTGGCTATTTCCCTGTCGTTTATTCTGGGGCGGGGAATTGACCGTGAAGAGGTACAGCGCGCCCAGCTTGAAATGCAGGAACTCCGGGCATCGCGCGATTCCATAAAGGTGATTGTATCACTGAAGGATTCCCTGCAGGCCCTACTGGGTTCACAGGTAAAACAGCTGGAGTCTGAAACGACACGTTTGAGGGATGAGGTACAGTACTTGGAGACAGAGCGAGAGGAAAATCAGCTGACGGTCCGGAATATTAGAAAAAAAGAGGATCTTCAGGTGAAGCTGGCGGAGACGTTTCCGGAGATGGCGCAATCGGACTGGGGGGTTACGGAGGTGTACAATGAAGAAGCCGATATCGGTATCGAGTACCTGCTGGTGCCTCTCTGGTTTAGTGAGACGTTTATTATTGACCATCAAAACTCCATTTCGTATATGCAGCAGCGAGATAAGCTTGAACTTGTGGATAGCCTGAACCAACAGGTTATGGTACTGCAGGACAGCCTTTTTACGCTGGAACAGGAAAAATCAGAGGCGTACCAGCTGGGGTATGAAGAGGCTTTTACGAAATATGAAGATATCAACACCAAGTATATTGAACTGCTTGAGCAGCCGCCTTCCATAGACTTTGGGATTCCCAAATGGGGCATAATCGGGACCAGTATCGGGGCCGGGGTACTGGTGGGCTCTCAAATCAAATGAAAGTACACCATTATTTGTAATTATCTCTGTTTTATTGTTGATTAACTACTGAGCTTATCAGCATAGCATCCCGGATAGGATCTATTCCCCGGCCTTGAAAAGTCAGCGCCCGGGGTGGCGGAGGCAAGGCGGAGGAATAGGAAAAATATTTGTGCGAACCCGACGTCGGTCGGGTGAGTTTATATTTTTCTCCGGAGCCGCAGCAGACGCCGGGCGCTGAGTTTTCTCAGCCTTGATTTTTTTATGCACCTTTTGGATCAAGCCAAAAGGTGCAAGGGATTGCGTCGCTGAAAAAAATGGAACATCCAAAACACTTTTAGCAAAGGGCATTCCAAGAGAGTAACAATAGTAATTAATAAATGTTTTTGTTTCTAAAAATTGTTATTATTAACAAAAAATAGAAACAAATTAGATGAATTACCCAGAGTTCCGCGAGGAAATGAAAGTCTTTCCGTGCTTTTCAATCCGGGAGATAGAGAAGCATTACCCCGGTTTTGACAGTCGGAGGCTGGTGGAGTGGCAGAAAAAAGGCTATATCCGGAAACTACGGAATCGATACTACTATTTTTCCGATCGGAAGGTTGATGAGCCTTTCCTGTATTACACGGCCAACCAGCTGTATCATCCTTCTTATGTATCCCTGGAGTCGGCTTTATCGCGATATGGCTTTATCCCGGAGGGCGTGTTTCAGGTCACTTCCTGTACTACCCTAAAAACGAATTCATTTGATACGCCTGTCGGAAAGTTTTCCTACCGGCACGTGAAACCCTCGCTTTTTTTCGGATATCAGCTTGAGGAATGGGATAACGGCACTCATCGCTACGCTGTAGCTAATCCGGAAAAAACCTTAATCGATTACCTGTATCTGCATCACGAAGTAAAAGACACAGGTGATATCAAAGCCCTTCGATGGAATGCTCTCGAAATCAAAAATCGAATTTCCACAGATAAACTCAACCGGTACGAAGCCCATATCGATTCAGCTGCGTTAAGCAACCGTTTGAGCATGGTAAAAAAATATCTCGATGTTATCACTTGATGAAATCCGTCCCTATTACCCCGAACAGCTGCACCGTTTTCCCCGGTTCATGCTGAGAGAATACCTGCAGTATAAAATATTGGAAATTTTGTATGAGAGTCCGTTTGCAACGGACCTGTGTTTTCTCGGCGGTACCTGTCTTCGTATTGTGCATGGAAATCGCCGGTTTTCAGAGGATTTGGATTTTGATAATATTTCCCTGGAAGAAGAGGCCTTTAAAAAGGTAGCCGATGAAATTCAAAAAGGACTTCAGCGGGAAGGGTACCGGGTGGAGCTTAAAACCGTTATGAAAGGAGCATGGCATTGTCATATAAAGTTTCCCGGCTTGCTGTTTGATGAGGGATTGTCCGGCCACCGGGAAGAGAAGATCCTTATCCAGCTGGATACCGAGCCTCAGGATTTTGACTATGAGCCCGAACAATTTTTAATAAACCGCTTTGAAGTATTTACCACCATCCGGACCACACCATTACCCCTTTTGATGGCTCAAAAATTATTTGCCATCATTAACCGGGAGCGCAATAAGGGAAGGGATTTCTATGATTTGATTTTTCTGATAGGCCGTGGTGTTAAACCTAATTACCCGTACCTTGAAACCAAGATCTCTATCCCGGATTCCAAGTCATTAAAGGAAGCCGTTTTAGACAAGTGCCAACAGTTGAATATGGAAGCTATGGCAAAAGATGTGGAGCCTTTTCTTTTTGATGCTTCTGACGTCCAAAAAGTCATTCGTTTTGAGGATGTCGTGCAGCAGTATGAGTTTTAAGAATATTTTCTGTGGCGGCTGCCGCGGCTAAGCTATTCAGTGTAAAAGAAGCTATTTCTCAGTCTTGACCTTTTCCGTATAGCTGCTGGTCCCGAGCACTTTCGGGATGGGTCAACCCAGTTGGGCTCATATTTTTGTTACGATCCCACAATCACTCCGGCCTTGAAAAGTCAGCGCCCGGGGTGGCGGACGCAAGGCGGAGGAATAGGAAAAATATTTGTCCGAACCCGACGTCGGTCGGGTGAGTTTATATTTTTCTCCGGAGCCGCAGCAGACGCCGGGCGCTGAGTTTTCTCAGCCTTGATTTTTTTATGCACCTTTTGGATCAAGCCAAAAGGTGCAAGGGATTGCGTCGCTGAAAAAAATGGAACATCCCCATATCGATAAAAATATTTTAAAAAAACCCCGCCAGATGTCTTATATTTTGCGCTACTGAATCATACACTGGTATGGCAAGATCTAACACTATATGCATAACACATCGGGCGGTTGTTTTCCATCCGAATAGCTTTTCAGAAGGCAGAATTCATGTTCGCAAGATCTGAAAGTGAAGCCGGCTGACAACAGGCTTCTCCCGGTGACCGGTGGCACAACCGCACAACGGATTACAGGTACCATAGATAAATCAAACAATTAGATAACAAGGTAAAACAGCACGATGTCTGAGGAAGATACAGGAAGAAAATGGATCGTACTTAAGTTCGGGGGGACCAGCGTCTCGACCGTTGAAAGCTGGCAGAATATCCTGTCGGTGATCAGGGAGCGCAGGGGGGACGGCTATCGCGTCTGTGTGGTCCACTCTGCGCTGAGCGGGATTTCCGACATGCTGGAAGAGATCATCGAACGCGCTCCCCGCAATAATACCGGCGACCTGGTGGAGCAGGTCAAGCAGCGGCACGACAAGCTGGGCAAGGCCCTGGATCTTCCGGTCGATGAGCTGCTAAAAGAGGATTTCGATGAGCTGGAACATATTGTCAGGGGCATCGAGCTGATCGGGGAGGCCAGCTACCGGGTGCAGGCGCGGCTGCTGGCGATGGGAGAGCTGATGGCGACCCGGTTGGGTGCGGCCTATGTGCGCCGCGAACTGGAGGAGGGGACCTGGATCGACAGCCGGGAGTGTATCCGCACCAGCGCCCTGAAGAATGTGAGCGAGCGTTCGCTCATCCTTTCGGCGGTAAGCGCAACGGATTTTGACCGGTCGGTGCTGGACCGGCTGAACGAGGCGGGAAATCTTGTGGTGACCCAGGGATTTATCGGCAGTGATGAGGAAGGAAAGACGGTGGTATTGGGACGCGGAGGATCGGATGTATCGGCCGCCTATTATGCCGCCAAGATCGGGGCAGAGCGGCTGGAGATATGGACGGATGTGCCGGGATTGTTTTCCGCAAACCCGCAGAACGTGCCCTCGGCGCGGCTGCTGAACCACCTGAGCTATAAAGAGGCCCAGGAAATTGCGACCAACGGGGCGGAGGTGCTGCACCCCCGCAGCATCCGGCCGGCGCGCCAGCACAATATCCCGATCCACGTGCGATGCACGCACCGCCCGGAGCTGTCCGGCACGGTCATCTCCGATGAGGCCTCCGACGACGAAGCGCTGGTCAAGACCATCGCCGTGCGCAAGAATGTGATTCTCATCAGCATGGAGTCGCTGGGCATGTGGCAGCAGGTCGGTTTCCTGGCGGAAGCGTTCGAGGTGTTCAAGCAGTACGGCTTGTCCATCGACCTCATCTCCACCTCCGAATCCAACGTCACGGTCTCGCTGGATCCGGGACTCAATTCCCATTTTCACGATATACGGGAGTCGTTTGTGGAGGATCTTTCCGTGCTTTGCCGGGTGGAGGTGATCGAATCCGTCTCGGCGGTCAGCCTGCTGGGGCGGCGTATACGGACGATTCTGCACCAGCTGGGCGGGGCGTTCGAAGTGTTTGAAGAGCAGAAGGTGTACCTGGTGAACCAGGCGGCCAATGACCTGAACTTTACGTTTGTGGTGGAAAATGAACAGGCCGACCGGCTGGTGCGCCAGCTGCACGATCACATTATCTCGCAATCCGGGAACCAGCAGTCCTTCGGACCCACGTGGCCGGAGCTGATGGGCGACCGGGAGACGACCGGCCGGGAGCAGCCGCTCTGGTGGGAGGAGCGCCGCGGGGAGCTGCTGGACATCGCCGCGGAGTCGGGTCCCTGCTACGTCTACGACAGGGAGACGCTGAAAAAGTATGCCGGCCTGATCCGGGGAATCGGTCCGGTGGACTACGCCCTGTACGCGATGAAGGCCAATGCGAATCCGGAGGTGCTGCGCACCTTCCGCGAACAGGGACTCGGCTTCGAGTGCGTCTCCATCGGGGAGGTTCGCCGGGTGCTCGATCTGTTTCCCGACATCGACCGAAAAGAGATTCTCTTTACCCCCAACTTCGCCCCCCGCTCGGAGTATGAAGAGGCCCTGGATCTGGGGATCAACGTGACCCTGGATAATATCTACCCGCTGCAGCAGTGGCCGGAACTGTTCAGGGGGGAAGAGCTGTTTTTGCGGATTGATCCCGGACACGGGCACGGTCACCACAAGCACGTGAAGACGGGAGGGATGCATTCCAAATTCGGCATTCCCCGCTTTGAGATCGAGGAGGTGGCGGGGCTGGCCGGGGAGCTGGACCTGTCGATCAAGGGACTGCATGCCCATATCGGCAGCGGGATCAAAGACCCGCTGTCATGGAAGCAAACGGCGATCATCCTGCACAAGGTGGCCCGGCAGCTGGGCGGCGTGGAGATCCTCGACCTGGGCGGGGGATTCGGCATCCGCGAGAACGATACGGAAGCGCACCTGGATATCCGGGAGCTTACGCAGTCTCTGGCGCAGTTCCGGGAGGCGCATCCCGAGTACACCCTCTGGGTGGAACCGGGACGCTTTTTGGTGGCTGTGGCCGGGGTGTTGCTGACGACCGTCACGCAGCTGAAGGGCAAGGGCAAGGTCAAATACGTGGGCGTGGATACGGGCATGAACTCCTTTATTCGTCCCGCTCTCTACGGCGCTCGCCACACCATCGTCGACCTCTCGCGGCTGGATGAGCCGAACAGCCAGTCGGTCAATATTGTGGGACCCATTTGTGAGTCGGGGGACAAGCTGGGGATCGACCGGCTGTTCCCGCAGGCGGCGGAAGGGGACGTCGTGCTGATCGCGAATACGGGGGCGTACGGACAGGTGATGAGTTCGCACTACAACCTCAGGCCGCCCGCTCAGGAGATTGTTATTTAATGAGAGCGTTGCAAAACCGTTCTTTCAGCCAATCTCTTGATTTTTACGCATTCCACAACCTCACATATGCTTATATGCTGCGGTTTTGAATGCGCTCAGGGGTTGATATTGACTGACATTCCTGGTTTTTCAAAGCTCCATCACAGGTACTCAAAAAAGTACTCTATTAACCAGTAACGGCAAGGAGTAAGGCATAACTAACCATTAACGGTAAGGGGCACGCTCTCTATAAAATTCCGGAGCAGCCGGGCGCCGGTCGGGCCTGATTTCTCGGGGTGGAACTGCACGCCCGTAAAGTTGTCCCGGCTGACGACAGAGGCGAATTCCGTAATATACCGGCAGGAGGCGATGGTGTACTCGTTGACGGGCGCGTAGTAGCTGTGCACGTAGTAAAAATGGTTGTCCGTCCCGAAACCGCGGACCAGGGGATGGTCGGGGTCCCGCACTTCCGAAAAGGTGTTCCAGCCCATGTGGGGCACTTTGTCTTTAGAGGAATCAAATTTTTTGAGGGTTCCCGGAATGATCCCCAGTCCCTGTGCATCCCCCTCTTCGGAAGCTTCGTAAAGCAGCTGCATACCGAGGCAGATCCCCAGCACGGGCTTGCCGGTCTTTCGCAGCCAGCCATCAAGATGGTTGTCCCGCAGCGAGGCCATGGCGGGACTGGCGTGCCCTACCCCGGGAAAGATAACGCCGTCCGCCCGATCCAGCTCCGCTTTCTTGTTGGTGATGACATGTTCCACATCCAGCCGCTTTAGCGCGTTGGAGACGGAAGCTAAGTTACCGGCGTCGTAGTTGATGATGGCGATCATGAGGATATATTATGTGATGGTTATAACAGGTTCTTGGTGCTTGGCAGAATATCGGCGTTTCGCTCGCTGCGGCTGACGGCGGCCCGGAGGCAGCGGGCGAGTCCCTTGAAGCAGGCCTCGATTTTATGGTGATCATTTGTTCCTTCCACCGACAGGTGAAGGGTGGCCTTCAGGTGGATGGCCAGGGAGTAGAAAAAGTGTTCGACCATTTCGGTGGGGAAATCGCCCACCTTTTCGCGCTCGAAGGAGCCGTCGAAGCGGAGGTAGGGACGGCCGGACAGGTCCAGCGCCACGGTGGCGAGGGTTTCGTCCATGGGCAGCACAAAGGCGTATCGCTGAATACCGATTTTGCTGCCCAGCGCCTCGGTGATGGTTTCCCCGAGGGCGATGGCCACATCCTCGATCGTGTGATGCTCGTCCACTTCGAGGTCCCCGTCACAGCGGAGCTCCAGGTCCACCAGCCCGTGTTTGGCAATCTGCTCGAGCATGTGATCGAAGAAAGCGAGTCCCGTCGAAATATCACTCTGTCCGCTGCCGTCGAGGTTGAGCGTGACCGTAATATCGGTCTCCGCCGTCTGCCGCCGGCGCGAGGCCCGGCGGGTGGGAAAGCAGATCTTCCGGCTGAGTCCGATCCAGTGTTCGGCCTCTTCGATCGTTACTCCACCGGCGGAGGCCCGGAGCACGGCATCGCTTGCGCTGACGGAGAGGTCGGCCGATGCCCCGTCAACGGGGTCGGCGGTGATCCGGTCGTTGTGCAGCAGTTCCCGCTGACGGGCGGAGAGCTCATCTGCCACAAAACCGATCTTGTGGTCAAGCTGCCGCAGGCGCTGAAGTCCGTACAGCGCGCCGCTCCAGAGCAGCTCGTCGCTTGTCCCTCTCAGGGCATTCGGGGAGATCCAGATATTCATATCGAAAGTTCTTTTAGGGCTGAAATTAGGCGTTCGTTATCGGCGGGCGTGCCTACCGTAATGCGCAGGGTGCTCTCGCAGTGGGGCTCGTTGCCCCGGTACCGCACGATAATCCCCCGGTCCGCCAGCTGCTTGTGAATGTCCAAAGCATTCTTCACTTTTACCAGCAGAAAGTTGGCTTCGGAGGGATAGATATGTTCCACAAGGGGAAGTTGCGCCAGCTGACGGCGCAGCTGCTTTCGCTGCCGCCTGATATCGGCGATGTTCGACTCGATGGCCCCGAGCCGGTCAAAGGCATCCATCGCCTGCCGGGCCGTCAGCTTGTTGACGTTGTAGGGGGCTTTGACTTTCATCATGTATCCGATAATCTCCCGCGGGGCCAGGGTAATGCCCAGGCGGATGCCCGCCAGTCCGAACGACTTGGAGAGGGTCTGCAGCACGACGAGGTTGGGGTAGCGGTGGATCCCGGAGGCCCAGCTCTGCTGGTCGCTGAAGTCGATGTAGGCTTCATCGATGACGACAATGCCGGGAAACTCCTCGACCAGCCGACGTACTTTGTCCCGCTCAAAGGTATTGCCCGTGGGATTGTTGGGCGAGCAGAGCAGCAATATCTTGGTGTGCGGGGTGACTGCCTCCAGGATCCGGTCCACGCGCGGCTGAAAATCATCGTTGCTGAGCAGCACTTCGTCGATGGCGATGTCGTGGATGTGGGCCGAAACGCGGTACATGCCGTAGGTCGGCGGCGTGATGAGGATGCGGTCGCGCCCGGGCGTGCAAAAGATGCGGTACAGCAGGTCGATGCCCTCGTCGCTGCCGGCGCCCACAAATATATTTTCGGCGCGGACCGACCGCCACTGGGCGATGCGCTGCCGCAGGAGAGGGTGCGTGGGCGAGGGATACCGGTGCAGCTCCTGTGTACTCCGGGAGGGGTCCCCGTAGCTGTTCTCGTTGGCATCGAGCAGCAGGCCTTCGCTGAAATCCTCCCGCGCGCTGTGATAGGGTTTCAGGTCCCGGATATTGGGACGGACGAGCTGGTCAAGGTCAAAGGATGTACTCTTCTTACTCATTACTGGAATATATCTGTTTCTGTGTTAGCCCGGTTTTCTCACCAAGAAAATTTTTCCTTTAAAAGGATTAACAATTGATGCAACCTTCTTGCTTTTTAAAAGGTTGCAATATATTCAATATTATATTCGTGAGAAATCCGGGTTAGCAATCGCGGCCGGTACCGATAAATAAAGCGGCTGTTTTGAAGTTTTATGCTTATGATGGTCCGTGCATGTCCGGCTCATTTCATTCCTTCAAGCGGATGGTTACGGCGTTGCGGTGCGCGTGGAGCCCCTCCAGCTGCGCCAGCGTTGAAATCGTCGGAGCGAGATTTTTCAGTCCCTCTTCCGAGAGCTGCTGCATCGTTATCTGCTTCAGGAACGAATCGACGGATACGCCGCTGTACATGTGGGCATAGCCGTAGGTCGGCAGCGTGTGGTTGGTCCCTGAGGCGTAGTCGCCGGCGCTTTCCGGGGACCAGTGACCGAGGAAGACGGAGCCGGCGCTGGTAATGTGGTCCTCCCACTCTTCGGCACGGGTGCATTGTACGATCAGGTGCTCCGGGGCGTAGCGGTTGGAGAAGCGGAAGGCTTCTTCGAGGGTATTGACCGTGATGATAAAACTCTGGCTGACGGCCTGCTGTGCGATCGCCTTGCGCGGGAGCTCTTCTACCTGCCGGTTGAGCGACTGGTTGAAGGCGGGCAGGTCAAATCCCTCTGTCGCCAGCAAAACGACCTGGCTGTCGGGACCGTGTTCGGCCTGGGAAAGCAGGTCGGCCGCTACGAAGTCGGGCTCCGCCGAGCCGTCGGCGATGACCAGGACTTCAGAGGGACCCGCGGGCATGTCGATGGCAATTTGGGCGTCGCTGTTCTGCAGCAGCATTTTTGCGGCGGTCACGAACTGGTTGCCGGGACCCAGGATCTTGTCCACTTTGGGAACGGATGAGGTGCCCAGGGCCATGCCGGCTACCGCCTGCGCCCCGCCGGCCCTGAGCAGGTGGGTCGCCCCGATTTTTTGGGCGATATAGATCATCTCGTCCGCGGAGCCTTCTTCCTGCGGCGGGGTGGCCACCACGATGGTTTTGCACCCGGCCAGCTGTGCCGGGATGCCGAGCATCAGCAGGGTGGAGGGCAATATCGCCGTCCCCCCGGGCACGTATAGCCCGACCCGTTCAATGGGCCGCGCTACCCGCTTGCACCGGACGCCGGGCATGGTCTCGACCTCCAGCGTCTCCGGCAGCTGGGCCTGGTGAAAGCGGCGGATGTTGTCGAAAGCCGTGTCAATGGCCTGCCTGACCTCCGGGTCGAGGGTGACGTTCCTGTCGGCCGGGTCGACCACCAGGGGATCGGGGGAGACCCCGTCGAACTTCCGGGTAAAATGATTGATCCCCCGGTCACCGTCCCTCCGAACTCCCTCGATTATCGGTTCCACATCCCTGAAGATGGACTTGAATTCCATTTTGGGTCGCCGGCAGAGGCGCTGAAGGTCCTTTTCTTCCAGGTTTTGGTAGTTATAGTGTTCCATGGTTCAGCTGTGTTTAATATGATCCTTAGCGCATGATTAAAGCTCCTGCCATCCCCATCTCTGTCCCCCGGCAGCCACGCCGGGCTTGCGGGGCGGGGTGAATCATGTTATTACAGTGGTCGATTTCTTTTATTTCAATCCCTGCATTCCCGTCGACTATCATAATATCATGCTTTCGATGGGAAGGATGACAATGCCGGTGGCTCCTTCCTTTTTGAGCCGCTCCATCACCACCCAGAACTGGTCGATCGGGATCACCGTATGAACGGCCACCATCTCCTCATCGGCGAGGGGCATGACCGTGGGACTGTTAAGTGACGGTATGATCTCTTTGATCTCGGGCACCGAAGATTTCGGGGCATTCATCATGATGTACCGGCTGCGTTCCGCCTGCTGGTGGCTGTCCATCCGTATCAAAAATTTCTCGATCAGCTTTTTCTTGCCCGGGGACAGTTCCTTGTTCGTTTGGATGAGCTGCGTTTCCGACTCCAGGATCACCTCCAGTTCCTGGAGTCCGTTTGCCTTGAGGGTATTGCCCGTGGACACCAGGTCGCAGATGGCGTCGGCGACTTCGAGGCGGGGGGCAATTTCCACGGCGCCTGAAATGGTTACCAGGTTGGCCCCGATATTATGCTTGTCTAAAAATTGCTGCGTCAGGTTGGGATAGCTGGTGGCGATGGTCTTGCCCTCGAAATCTTCAAGGGTCTGAATCGCACCGTCCTTGCGGGCGGCCAGGGAAAGGCGGCACACCCCGTAATCGAGTCCCCGAAGAACACGGACGTCCGCCCCGGTTTCGGCGCGGACATTCGCTCCCACGAAGCCCAGGTCGCACACGCCGTCCTGTACATACTCGGGGATATCGTCGTCGCGGATCAGCAGGAGTTCCACGTCAAAGTTGCGGCATTTGACCATCAGGTTGCGCTTGTAGTCGTCAAAACGCAAGCCGATGCCTTTGAGCAGTTCGATGGTCTTGTCGGTCAGCCGACCGGATTTTTGTATGGCGATTCGAAGAGAAGTTTTGGAATCTGCGGTTCGTTCCATGGCAATGAGCGATCGATATTATGTATTATAGATTGAAAAAATGGTATGAGAGCGTTGTAACAAGAGAGTCGGAAAGCAGGCTTGGCTGCCTGTAGCAATGCTATTGACGGTCGAAACCGCCATGATGGAGGGAGTGGATATGGAGCGTGTTTTTTTGCATCAGGTGTAAGATAATATTTTTTGATAAATCTTCCATATAAATTTAAGGTAAAATCAGGCGTCGTGCGACGTGAAGATCCATCGGGAAAATTGCTTCCTTATTTCCCGCCGGCTTACCGGGGTCATCCTTGCTGCCTTACCGATGGGGGTGGGAGTCGGCACAGGCTGCCTCCCGGAGAGGTGTGCCCTGCTTTGCAATATCGGGAGGTAGTTCCTGTGGGATCCCCGTTCAACGTCAACATGTTTGTTGCTCCATCAACAAAGCACCGCCGTTCACAAAAAGATCCAGGGCACCGCCCAGGGATGGCCCTCATGCCCGGTGTCCCTGCCGCGGTTCTATAGCCCGAAAAAAGGATTGCGTCGGTAGTTACTGCTGTTGTCCGGCCTCGATTTCCCAGATATCCACCCGGTCTAATTCGATATAGGGGACGGCGACCCGGTTGCGTTTGGTGTCGAGTGCGATATCGGCGGGTTCAGGGGCCGTTTTAATTATCGCCCTGCTTTCGCGGTCCTCGCCCAGCAGGTAGATGCTCGTGTCGGCCTGACTGGAGACCAGGAATGAGCCGTTGTAGGGCTCGATGCCGTCAAAGTTGCCGCCCGAGCCAGCACTTATGAAATCCCTGGGCGTGGTATCGTCCGCCGTAATCGAGCGAAATGTCTGTCCCCCGCCCCACGGGGCAATAATGAGCTGCTGGTTATCCGGGTCCAGGGTAATCCCGTTGGGAGGATCTTCCAGCGAATCGGCGGCAATAGTGACCTCCGTGCCGCTCATCCGGTACACCCGGGCCTGACCGGTATCCGTGACATAGACGGCGCCGTCGGGACCCACGGCCACGTCATTGAGAAATCCCGGTTCAAATTCCGTAAAGTCGGCGAAGGCAAGCTGCTGTCCGGTTTGCGTGTGAAAACCGTGTACCCCCTTCAGATCAGCCACAAAAAGCGTGTCGCCGGTAATATACATTCCGCGCGGGGAGTGAAGCGGGGCCTCCTCCGTGCCGGTCATGAATTTCAGCGAGTCGATGGTGCCGTCGGGTTGTGCTTTGGCAATATACCCGTTGGAGTCGGCTTCGCTGCTGGAACCGTTGAAATTAGAAATGAAGTAGGCGTCCTGGCCGGGGTCGTAGCGGATCGCTTCCGGGCCATCCAGTCCCTCCTCAATGGATGTCAGCCGGTCGCCGACCTCCCGGCGCTGGTCCGAATCGGTTTCTTGCTCTGTATCCGGTCCGCAGCCGGCCAGTATCGTGAATACCAGTATGAGTATACCCTGTGATAATAATGGTCGTTTATCCATGACTTCCCGTTTTTTTATTGAAATTAATAAACCGTCCCTATTTTGGTTTGTTTTTAATGATCTCCACTCATATATCCAAAAAGCAGGATAAGCGGGACCCTCCCGCTGCCGGGCCCGGTTCTGTTTTATCCTCCTCTAAATATTGGCAAAGCGCTGAATCATTGCAATATTTAGTTTGGCGGAATAATCCTTTTGGACGCAGGCAATAGCAGCGCCTTTTGCAAGACCGGTATCTTGTTCAGTTTCTGTATTTTCGCGATTCGAAACGACGAGGGAACCGTACAGCCGTTCCGCGTTTCGGGGGGGCGTCGCCGTGAGCAACAGGACATGGCTATTGCAGTCCATTCCCCGGTAAAGGTTTTTTGGAAAGCCGGGTTTTGCAAAGCCCGGCAGGTTCCTATGCTGAAACAGTGACGACGAGAAAAATTAACAGCAAGGTAAAGAGGGTAAGCTGTATAAAGGCGCTACTGATTAATTTTTTGTGCATGGCGGTGGTAAACAGTGGATATGGATATGGTGATGGTTCGTTTATTTATCTGGTACCGGTAAAAAAATAATTTGTTCCCGGCAGATTCCCTGTTATTATCGGCGCTGCCCCGGAATAGTTAAATGGGGGAACAGCGGGCTCGGAGGCGGTGGTATGATCCTTTGTCAACCGATCTCCCGGGACCCGGGACTTAAGGCCTGTGAACGGGATTTTTCAAAGGCAGCAAATATAAGGAATACAGCTGTTCCCTACATCTCAAATCGCCATACATTTTGATTGAACTATTACTGCGAAACGGTTATCCTTATGGACGCGAAAGACAGTGATTGGCGGAAGAGAAGAATAGTACCGCACATATTTTTTAATAATATAATGTTCAGAGTATTTGCCTTATGATTACAACAGCCCAGTTTACGTATATCCCGCTTAAAGCGGTCAACCCGAGGGAGAGTATCGATTTCCTGCTTGAATTGGTAGCCCAGCACGACGTGGAGGTCGATGTAAACTACTTGTCGACCAGCGTGCGGGGAGAGACGGAGATCGTCTTCGAGCTTATCCGCGAGATGTATGAAACCATGGCGATTGAGGGGGAGGAGTTCCGTTTTCATATAGAGCTGTTAAGCCCCGTTGCCGAAGGAGAGACCCGCAGGGGCGAGGCAGGAAGTTAAGATCTCTTATTACCTCATGGAGGCCCAATACTTTTGCTAAAGTGTTGGGTTTTTTTATGCAGCCGGACCCCGGACCTTAATCCGGGATCTGCTTTTTTTGAGCGTTTTGCAAAACCGTTTTTCTGGCCAATCTCTGCTTTTTCGCACTTTCAGGATCCTCACATATGTTTAATCCGAATGATTCGCGAAATAGTAAAATTAAAGATTACTCCACTAATATTGTTTAACATATTGAACATTAAGTGTGAAATCAGGAGCCGAATTTTGTATCTTTAGCGTTCTTTTTTGTAAGCCAAATATGTGCAGGTAGCACAACCCTATGTCTCAGATTCGCAACTTTTGTATTATTGCCCACATCGATCACGGCAAATCCACGCTCGCAGACCGGTTGCTGGAGCGTACCGGCGCCATCACCGAGCGAGAGATGCATGAGCAGATCCTGGATGATATGGACCTGGAGCGGGAGCGCGGCATTACCATCAAAAGTCACGCGATCCAAATGGATTATGAGCGTCCCGGCGGCGAGCATGTGACCTTTAACCTGATTGATACGCCGGGCCATGTGGATTTCGCCTATGAAGTATCGCGGGCGCTGAAAGCCTGTGAAGGCGCACTGGTGGTCGTGGATGCGGCGCAGGGGATAGAGGCACAGACGATTTCGACCCTGTACCAGGCTATCGAACAGGACCTGGAGATCGTGCCGGTGCTGAATAAGATCGACCTCCCGGGGGCGGACCCCGAAGGGGTGGGGCAGCAGATCGTGGATCTTATCGGCTGCGACCATGAGGATATCCTGCACGTTTCAGCCAAGACCGGGGAGGGAATTGACGAGCTGCTGGAAGCCGTCGTCGAGCGCATTCCCGGTCCCGCCCGCAACACCGACAAACCGCTCCGGGCCCTTATTTTCGATTCGGTGTTCAACACCTACCGCGGATCTATCGTGTATGTCCGAGTGATGGAGGGCACGCTTCACCAGGGGGACGGCATCCGCTTTATGGCGACCCAGAAGGAATACGACGCCGAGGAGATCGGCCACCTGAAGCTCAAGCAGGTGCAGACCGATACCCTCGAGGCCGGGGATGTCGGCTACGTCATCGGCAGCGTGAAGTCGCTGCAGGACGCCCGCGTCGGGGATACGCTGACCCGGACCGATAATCCGGCCGATGAGCCTATTCCCGGCTATCAGGAGCCGAAGCCGATGGTATTCAGCGGACTGTTTCCGACGCAGTCGGACGAGTTCGAGGACCTGCGCTCGGCGCTGGAAAAACTGCAGCTCAATGACGCCTCGCTGACCTACCAGCCGGAAACGTCGAAGGCCCTCGGTTTTGGTTTCAGGGCGGGATTCCTGGGCATGCTGCATATGGAGATCGTTCAGGAACGCCTCGACCGCGAGTTTGATATTGATATAATCACCACCGTGCCGAATGTGGAGTATGAGGTGCATATCACCGAGAAAAATGAGCAGAAAAAAGTGATTGTCGATAACCCGAGCGAGATGCCGGATCCGAGCAAAGTGGATGCGGTGTATGAGCCTTATATCCAGGCCAGTATCATTACTCCTTCGGATTATATCGGCCCGGTTATGAAACTGTGTGAAGAAAAACGCGGGAAGTATGTCAACCAGATTCACATGCAGAGTCAGCGTGTGGATATCACCTATGAGCTGCCGATGGCCGAAGTGGTGTTTGATTTTTATGACCGCCTGAAAAGCGGGACGCGCGGCTATGCATCCCTCGATTATGAGTTCCTGGAATACCGGCAGGGCGACCTGGTACGGCTGGATATCCTGCTGAACGGCGACCCGGTGGATGCGCTGTCGAGTATTATCCACCGCGATAAAGCCTATGACCTGGGACGCAAGCTCTGCAAGAAACTCAAGGAGTTGATTTCGCAGCACCAGTTTGAAATCCCCATCCAGGCGGCTATCGGCTCGCAGGTCATCGCCCGCGAAACCATCCGGGCCATACGCAAGGATGTCACGGCCAAATGCTACGGCGGCGATATCTCCCGGAAACGCAAGCTTCTGGAGAAGCAAAAAGAGGGTAAGAAACGAATGAAGCAGGTCGGTACGGTAGAAGTGCCCCAGGAAGCTTTTCTTGCGGTGCTTTCCATGGATGATGATAATTAAGTATATTAGGAGCCGGTAATAACTGCCGGCGTTTGACGTTAATTTACTCAACCCCACTTACTAACATAAACTTTTCTGATGCAAGCATTATTAAAATCTCTGTTTCTCACCGTTCTCATATCACTGGCACTATCGGTTGCGGGCTATGCGCAATTTGAAGCGCCTGAAATCGAAAAAATAAGCAACGACCGGCAAAGCTGGTTTATGAATAAATTCGACGATGTAAAGTGGACCGGACAGGGTTTTTACGACAGGTCGGAAATCGATGGAAAACAGACGAATGAAATCCGAGCCCGGCTGAAGGCTGCCTACGGGGATCCCACCAAGACCATAGAGGATTTGATCAAGCTGGAGGATTTTCGCCCGGCCCAGGCCATCCAGTTCGAATACTGGTTCGTCGTCGACGACAGCATACCGATGATGGTGCTCGATATTGACGGGCCCTTCGGCAGAGGCCTGGTATACGCGGGGGCCAGCAAGTACATTGACCTGATGCCCCAGATCAAACGGGTCTTTGCAAAAGAGCTGATGGCCGTGGAGAACCTGCCGGCCTACCAGGATTACTATTACTCTCCGGAGCGCAGGCAGTGGTATAATGTGACGTACGACAGCGGGGATTACCGCACGACCGAAATAACGTCCCCTCCCGGCATGAGCTACTAATAATTGTTAATCATCCAGTACCAATAGAACGATATAAGGAGTTGTTTTGGCCAATAAACTTTCCAGAGAAGAACGACAAAAACGCCGGGAGCAGCGGAGAAAAAATCAACATAAAAAGGCAAAGAGCTGGCTGCGGGAGTGGGCGGATGCGCTCCTTTTTGCGGCCGTGGCGGCACTGATTATTCGCACTTTCTTTTTTGAAGCGTATCGCATTCCCACCCCGTCGATGGAAAAGACCCTGATGACGGGTGACTTTCTGATCGTATCAAAAATGAGCTACGGTCCCCGCACCCCCATGGTGCTGGGTGTCCCGTTTACCAATATCTATATGCAGGGACTGGTGTTGCCCTGGGCCCGCCTGCCGGGATTCGATGAGATAGAGCGCAATGATATTGTGGTCTTTAACTACCCGGTGGACCTGGCGCCGATTGCTGCCAAGACCAACTACGTCAAACGGTTGGTCGGGATGCCCGGAGATACGCTTTCTATCGATGACAACCAGCTGTTTGTCAACGGAGAACAGGCGGAGCCGTTTCCGGGGATCCAGCGGACCTATGAGGTTCGCGTGCGGGATCGCGTGCGTCTGAGCGCGGCAAAAGTGAGAGCGGCGGGAGGCACCCTTTACCAGACCCAGCAGCCCGGCGTCTACCGCGTCAATATGACCCGGCAGGTGGCGGAAACGATTAGCCGGTGGCAGGAAGTGACCGACGTCAACCCGTTTGTGCTGCCCGACGGATTTAATGAATACGACCGGCGGGAATTCAGCTTTTCATCCGGATTCATGAACCATCATCACCTGCCGCCCACGGTGGTGCCGTTTGAGGGACAGACGGTAACGCTGACGCCCGGCAACTACCACGTCTATGAGGATATTCTGACCCGCTACGAAGGCAACAGCGTGCAGCGGGAAGGCGAGCAGTTTATTATCAACGGGGAAGAGACGAATGAATATACCATCCGTCAGGATTACTATTTTATGATGGGGGATAACCGGGATAACAGCGAGGACAGCCGATTCTGGGGTTTTGTGCCGCAGACGCATATTGTCGGCAAAGCCGGCATGATCTATTTCTCGTGGGACAGCGAACGCTGGCTTCCCCGCTTCGATCGGATACTGAATTTTATCCATGATTGAGAAGGGCTCTGTTAAACGGTCCTTTTGCCCAATATCGGTGTTATCGGTCGGTTGAGATTCTCACATATAGGCTATATGCTGCGATTCCAACCTCCCTCTGGCCTTGATATTGAACAAAATGCCTCGTTTTTCAAAGCCTTCTGAATAAAATCATTTCTTCCGGATCGACTTCCCCTGGGGCTGTCCCTCCTTGATGGCCAGCTGCCCGCACCCGGCGTCGATATCGTCCCCGCGGCTGCGGCGAACGGTAGCGGTGATGTCGCGCGCCACAAGCTCCTGCATAAAGCGGTCCAGCCGTTCTTCCCGGGCTCCTTTCAGCGCCACGCCGGCGACATCGTTATACATGATGATGTTCACTTTGCTGGGCACCCAGCGCACAATCTCGGCCAGCTGCCGCGCATCTTCCGGGCTGTCGTTGAACTCGTCAAACAGCAGGTATTCATAGGTGAGGGGCCGGTGCAGCCTGGCGTAGTAGTACTGGACCGCCTCCTTTAACTGCCCGAGGTCCATCGAACTGTTGATCGGCATAATCTCATCCCTTTTTTCGTCATTCGCGGCGTGGAGCGAGATGGCCAGGTTGAACGGCTGCCGCTCGTCGGCCAGCTGCCTGATCCGCCGGGTGAGTCCGACCGTCGAAACGGTAATCCGCCTGGGAGACAGACCGATGCTCAGCTGATCCGTAATGATGGAGGCCGAGCTGACCACCGCCTGGTAATTATGGAGCGGCTCGCCCATCCCCATGTATACGACATTGGTAATGCCTTTGCCGAATTTTTCCTCGCAAAGAGCATTGATATACTGTACCTGGTCGACGATCTCGCCGTGGGTCAGGTTGCGAAAGAAGCCCATCTTGCCGGTCGCGCAAAAGGAGCATCCGTATACGCACCCTACCTGCGAGGAGACGCAGACGGTCAGGCGGTTGGCGGCCCCGTCGGGATAAAAGTCGGGAATCAGGACCGACTCGACCTTGTGTTCTTCCTCTCCCTCCCCCTGCAGCTTGAACAGGAACTTGATCGTGCCGTCCTTGGATTCCTGCCGGCGGACATGCTCGATGGTGGGGACGGTCGCTATCTCTTTCAGGCGCGAGCGGAGGTCTTTCGACAGGTTCGTCATCTCATCGAAGCTGTGGACTCCTTTCTGGTAGAGCCACTGGAAAAGCTGGTCGCTTCGAAAGGACTGCAATCCCAGTTCTTCGGTAAACTCCCGGAGTTCCTGCCTGGTGAGGGCTTTCAGGTTAATTTTTTCGTCAATATCGGTTTGTACGGTCATAACCCCAAAGATACAAATTGTAGCAGAGCTTTGTTAATTGGGAATTGGGAACAAATAACCGGCCAGCGAATAGCAAATTCATAAAATTTCTTAAAATATTATGAATTAAATCCAGATATCTTGATTTTATACCGAAATTATGAGCTGCAACCCAGGCAAAAAAGAATCAACCGATGGATATTTCCCGAGTTTTTCAGGATTTCAGATCGAAACTGAATGAGGAGGTGATGAGTAAGCTGGAGAGCTGGCTGGACACCCTGATCAGCATGCTGCCCGAGATGGTCGTAGCGCTGTTCGTGCTGCTCCTGTTTTTCGGAATCGGCAAGCTGGTCCGCAAGGCCGTGCACAAGCTGCTGTCACGGGCCACGATGAATAAAACCGTGATCGACCTGCTGGAAACTGTTGCCGGGATCATGATTGTGGGCCTGGGGATTTTTATCGCCCTGGGCGTATTGAACCTGGATGGCGCCGTTACCTCGCTGCTTGCCGGTGCGGGTATCGTTGGTCTGGCGTTAGGTTTTGCCTTCCAGGATATTGCCTCCAATTTTATCTCCGGTATCATCCTGACGATTCGCCATCCCTTCGGTATCGGTGATATTATCGAGACCAAGGATATTTACGGTACGGTGAGAAAACTGAATTTGCGTAATACCATCCTGGAGACGCCGCAGGGACAGATTGTCTATATTCCCAACAAGATCGTTTTTGAAAATCCACTGACCAACTATACCTCGGAGGGACAGCGGCGGATCGACCTGGCCTGCGGCATCTCATACGGGGACGACCTGCAAAAGGCCCGCAGCCTGGCCATTGAAGCGATTGAAGAGCTGGAGGGATATAACAGCGACCGGGATATCCTGTTCTTTTATGAAGAATTCGGAGGGAGTTCGATCAACTTTAAAGTCTGTTTCTGGGTAAATTTTCGAACGAATCCCGATTTCCTGGATATGCGAAGCGAGGCTATCATGGCAATCAACGACAAGTTCAACGAACACGATATCATGATTCCGTTCCCGATCCGGACGCTGGATTTCGGCATCCGTGGCGGGGAGAAGCTGGACGCCATGCTTCGCGGACGCGGGAAGGAGCGGGAACCGAATGGGGAAACGGGGTGATCATACAGGGCCTTTCACAAAGTCGCTGGCTCCCACTTGTCCGGCCGCCGGTGGTGAATGCAAACAGTTTCCGTGAGAAGGTAAGCGTGGCTGCATGGCGACTTCCTTTGAAAGCGACAACCCCCGCCACCGCCTCTTGGCCGGTTATTTCAGATGGGTATTCAGGTATTCGGTGTATGTTTCGTACAGGAGCAGGTAGCTGGTTGAATTATAGGCCACGCCGTGGGCGCCCGGTGGGTATATCCGGAGGTCGGCATCTTTCCCGCTGCTTGTCAGCTGCGTCATCAGCTGCATGGTGTTCTGGAGGTGAACATTTTCATCCATCGCAGCGTGTGCCACAAAAAGATCTCCCTCCAGGTTGCCCGCGTGCGTAACGGAGGAGCTTTGCTCATAGCCCTCCCCGTTCTCATCCAAAAGTCCCATATAGCGTTCGGTATAGATGCTGTCGTACAGCCGCCAGTCGGTCACCGGGGCGCCGGCAATCCCCACCCGGAAAACGCCGGGATGAGTGAACATCGTGTAGGTCGTCATGTACCCCCCGTAACTGTGTCCCCTGATGGCCATGCGACTGGAGTCCACCCAGCTTTTTGCTCCCATATGCCGGGCGGTTTCCACAAAGTCGTTGGCTTCCCACTTGCCGAGCTGCTTGTAGACCTTTTTTTCGAAATCTTTTCCATAGCCCCCGTTGCCGCGATTGTTCACGTTGACAATAACATACCCTTCCTGGGCGAGATACTGCAGCCAGCCGGTGGACTCCCAGGCGTTATACACGCCCTGGGCGCCGGGACCCCCATAAATATTCAGCAGCAGGGGGTATGAGCGGGTGGAATCGAAATCGACGGGTTTAATTACGTACCCATCCAGCTGCTGCCCGCCGGAGGTGGTGAAGGCAAACAGCTCCCGCGGCGCGTAGACGTGGTTTTCGGTAAACTCCCTGACAGCTTCGTTATCCTCCAGCGTCCGCAGCTTCCCTTCGTCCGTCTCCCAGAGTTCCACCTGGGTGGGGGTGGTGGTATTGGAATAGCGATCCAGGAAGTACCGGGTATTGGGACTCATATGAATGTTGTGGGTGCCTTCGACCCGGGTAAGCTGCTGTTTGCCGCTGCCGTCGAAATCAACCGCATAGAGGTGGCGCTCGAGCGGGGAGACTTCCGTGGAGGTGTAGTAGATCCGCCGGTCCTCCCCGTCGACGGCATGCACATAGGTGACCTCCCAGTCGCCGGTGGTGACCTGGTTCTTGAGATGGCCGTCGTAATCGTACCGGTAAATATGACTCCAGCCGTCCCGGTCGCTGATCCAGAAGAACTCTTCCCGGTCGTCGGGAAAGAAAAACAGGTGATTGATCCCCGCAAAGAAGTCGAAAACGTCAATCCAGGCGTCGGACTGCTCTTCCATGATCAGTTCGCTGCTGCCGCTGCGCACGTCACTAAAAAAAAGTTTCAGGTGGTTTTGCAGGCGGTTGAGATGCACCACGGCCAGCTGTCCCTCCCGGGAGGTCCAGTAGAGCCGCGGGATATAGCCGTCTTCAGGGTGGTCGATCCACTGTTTATCCGCCGATGAGACCTCCACCACGCCGATTCTGACCGAAGGATTTTGGTCCCCCACCTTGGGGTAGGGAATGGTTTCATAGTCGGGATGCTGACCTTCATAGTCGGTCATTTGGAAGATCGGGACCTCCCGTTCATCCACCTGCCAGTAGGCGATATACCGGCTGTCCGGGGACCACTCCCAGGCTTGTGCCAGCCCGAATTCCTCTTCATAGACCCAGCCGAAACGCCCGTTGTAAAAATAGTCACCTCCGCTGTCGGTCAGCCGCCGCTCCTCTTCCGTTTCAAGAGTATACACAAAAAGGTCCCCATCGCGTTCATAGCCGATTTTTTGTCCGTCGGGGGACAGTTCGGCGGTGCGGGCGTCTTCGACCAGCAGCTGCAGGCTTTCCTCTTCAACCGAGTAGAGGTAGTAGTCCGAAATGCCGGAGCGGCGATAGACGGGACGGAAGTTGGACTGGAAGACGAGGTATTTGGAATCCCCGGACCACTGGAACGAGGAGTATTCGAAGGTAGAGTCGGCGCCGGGGAAAGTGTGATTTTCGGCGTTGAAAATGAGCATATCCTCTTTTGTTGCGGGATCGTAGGCGCGGATTTCCATGCTGCTGGTTTCCTCATTTCGCTGCATATAGGAGTAGCGATCTCCGCCATCAATCCAGTTGACGTTGCGGGGTCCGTTTGAGCTGCGCAGCCCGCTGCTGTAGAGAGCCTCTTTGAGGCTGGAATACCGTTCTTTTTTCAGGGACTGGGACTTGGTCCGGACTTGGGATTGTGTTCGGGCTTGGAGTTGTGTTCGGGCTTGGTGTTGTGCCTGTGTTTGGGGTTTGACCTGTGGCTGTGCCCGAGTCTGGGCTTCGCCCTGTGATCGGGTTTGGTCCGGTATTTGAGCTTGATCCTGGGACTGGACTTGGATTTGAGTTTGGTTCCGGGACTGACGTTGAGTCTGACTCTGTGCTTGGGACTGGGCCCGCGGCTGGGTTGTAGCCTGTTCATGGGTTTGGGATCGGACCCGGATCTGTGGTTGGTTGTGCTCCTGTTGTTGCGCTTCACTTTGGCCCAGCCCCGGGAACAGGAGGAGGGTCAGCAGCACAAACGGTACAATGAGTTTGGAATGAGAAGAAAGGAGTTTGGAATGAGAAGAATTCTGTAGCAGACAGTTCATGGCTGGGTACGGGCTGTTGGGAATAATATTTAGACTTCGGAAGGTAATTAAATATCGGGAACCCATACAAATAACAAATTTATCACCTGATATTTTCAAGGCATCTATGCCGGGAAAACGCTGAATCCGCAATATTTTCTTCAATCCCAACCCACAATCCTGTACCTCAACCTCAACCTCAACCAATAAGGACCTGGAAGACAATCATCAGGGCTACGGAAATGGCGGACGGTCCCGAGCCGAAACAGGACACCGCTGGCACTTGCATACTGACAGCATATCAGAAACGGGGATTCACGATGTTATTGTATATGGAACCGAAACTGTAGGCAATACCCATGGATACGCGATAGGAGTAGGACGTGGACTGTTGCCGCAGGTTGAGCAGCTGCTCGGCATCACTGATGTCGCCTTTTGGAATATATAGCTGGTCATGTATGATTGCGTAGCGGCTGTTGATATTGAACGAGAGTCCCCTGAATATCCTGACATCGAGTTCAAGGTCGATTTCGAAACGATTTTTGCTTAGGTCGTGAAGAAAGGTGGTCGCGTCAATCCGGCCTTCGAACTCTCCCCAGGGTTGGTTTATTTGAATGTTTGTACGCAGACTCTGCCGCACCAGTGTTTCCTGCATTTTACCATAAATGGTTTCCTCCTGGTACTGATAATAGTTGGGGGCAAGACTATATCTGATGCTGAATTCACGCTGCGCATATTCCCGGTATGGAAAAAGGTTGTATTCAACGGCCGGACTTCCATAGATACCCAGCTCGATGTTGTTCCTGGTAGAGCGGTTTGCTTCTGCAAAGATACCTACGGACCAGTGATCGGAGAGGCTTTGAACTACGGTCCCGTCCAGTTCCTGCCCGCGGGTTATGAAAACGTCCGTGGAATCATCCCTGTCAAAACTTTGCCGGCCATAGTCCCAGTCATAATTGAGCCGTATTTTCAGCTCTTCCGATATCCGGTCGGCATCCGCGCCCGTACTCATGAAAAAATGATTCTGGCTTTGCTCTCCCCGCAGGGAGGTGTAGGCATAGACTTCAAAAACCCAGTAGTTCCAGTCATCAGCTTGTGCCGAAGGTGATGTGCGTTCTTCCCTGGGCTCGTAATGTACCCGCAATCTCTTGACGACCGGCAGTGAAGACAGGTAGGGAACCAGTCCTATGCCTATACGATTGACAAGCCCCTGTTGCCGTTCTTGCTGGGTATCGGATGCCGAAGAGATATACCGGTAGGTATTGTCTTCTCCTTCATATTCCCGGCTGCCGATGAATCGCATGGTATATTCAAAGCCGCCGCTGCCCGTGGATTGCCGTGTAATCAGCAGGTGCAGTTCCGCATCTTCTTTATTACGCACATAATTGATATAGGTCAGTTCATTGCGGATATAGGTTTCGCTGCATCTCCTGCAATCGAGAAAAACGTCAATGGTCCGGTCGGCAGATGAGGAAGAGGAGGGCTGACTTTTACTGATTCCGTTGAATCCGAGGAAAAGCGTCAGTACGAGGAGAAGTTTTATCTTGAAGCGCATGTATGTTTTTAACGTGAAAATTTTCAAGCTATAAATAAAGTTTTTAGCCGACAATAACCAGCCAATAGTTCCCGGAATAAAAAGCTTGCGAGAGCACCCGGTTACCCGTCCTCCGTTTCCCAGAGTTCAACTTGGGTCGGGGTGGAGAGATAGGAATGGCATTCGTTGTATCCCTGCCGGGAAAACGCTGAATCCGCAGCTTTTTCTGCAACCTCAACCTCAACCTCAACCTCAACCTTAACCTTAACCTTAACCTTAACCTTAACCAATAAGGACCTGGAAGACAATCATCAGGGCTACGGAAATGGTGATCGTGGTGGCGACGGTGGAGGCGCTGATGTCTTCCATGGAGTCGGGGATGAGCTCGGCAAAGACCATCCAGATCATGGCACCCCCGGCGAACCCGAGTCCCATAGGCAAATACTGCCGGAATATCTCCACAAAGAGGAAAGCGGGGACGGCCATCAGCGGCTGGGGCAGGCTTGAGAAAATACTCCACCAGGCAGCCTTCAGGGGGGAGGTCCCCCGCGGAATGAGTACAAGACTGATTGCCAGTCCCTCGGGTATATTGTGGACCGCGATAGCGGTGGTGATAAAAAGACCGAGATCGAGACTGCCACTGAAGGAGACGCCCACGCTCACGCCTTCCGTAAAAGAATGCACGGTCATGATACCGACAATAAGCAGCATTTTCGTGCTGTCCGCCTTGCGGATATGCTTGATCGAAAACTGGTCGTCGTATTTATCCAGCAGTTTCTGGCTGCCGACAATGAAAAGGAGTCCCAGAATGATGCCGTAGAAGGTAAACCACAAGTCGTAATTCAGTCCCTCATAAATCAGGCCGAAGCTGGCCGCGAGCATGAGCCCGGAGGCAATAGCATTCGAAATGCCGAGCCAGGTACGGGTAAGCTCCCTGAAAAAGAAGAACGGCAGCGCGCCCAGTCCCGTTGCCACGGCCGTAATCATGGCGTATAAAAATACGTCAAATGCAGGGTGTTGCAGAAGTTCGGTCATAGCGCCTGTGTTCAATGAGGCGGAATATAACCAGAGTATGGAGGTAATACAGCGGGGGACCGAAATTTAGATTCGGATTAAATAGTGAGCGCTATCAGTCCCCCGTAAGGTCGGTGATGATCGCGTCGATCTTGTTTTCGAGCCGGCCGGTGATGTCTTCGTACTGACTTCGGTCCGGCAGGTCGGTGTTGACGCTGCAGTAGAACTTGATCTTGGGTTCGGTGCCCGAGGGACGAACGGTCACCATGGAGCCTTCCTCGGTGATGAACTGGAGGACATTGGAGCTCGGCAGGTCGATGGTCGATACGGCCTGCGAAATAAGATTTTTTTCCTTCTGCGTTTTGTAATCCCTGATGGTGGTGACGCGCGAGCCGCCGAGTTCGGAGGGGGGATTTTCCCGGTAGCGGGCCAGCATCTCCTTTATTTCCCGCTCGCCTTCCCGGCCTTTTTTATAGACGGAAACCATCCGCTCCCTGAAATAGCCGTACTCTTCGTAGATACCGAGCAGGGCCTCGTAAAGACTGCTGCCGCTGTCCTTGTAGAAAGCGGCCATCTCGGCAATGATAACCGTAGAAACGACGGCATCCTTGTCCCGCACGTGATCGCCGATAAGGTAGCCGTAGCTTTCTTCCCCGCCCGCAATAAACTGCTGTTTGCCTTCGAGCTCGGTCATCAGCTCGCCGATATACTTGAACCCTGTCAGGGTATTGTAGCAGGCAACGCCGTAATGGTCGGCAATGTGATCGATGAGATAGGAGGTGACAATCGTTTTGACAATATATTCGTTGCCGGTGAGTTTATCGGCCTGCTGCCATGCGTCGAGCATGTAGTGGATAATCAGCGTGCCCGTCTGGTTGCCGTTAAGCAGCGTCCATTCCCCGTGGTGATCCTTTACCGCAATACCCACGCGATCGGCATCGGGGTCGGTCGCCATGACCAGTTCCGCATCAATGTCGCGGGCTTTATCCAGTGCCATCGAAAGGGCTTCCTTTTCTTCGGGATTGGGATATTCCACGGTGGGGAAATCGCCGTCGTAACTCATCTGCTCCTCCACATAGGATACGTTTTCGAATCCATACCGCTCAAGGGCGGGGGGGACCAGCACGCCGGAGGTCCCGTGAATGGGGGAGAAGACGATGCTCAGGTCTTTCTGTCGCCGGATGGCCTCCCGCGATATGGAAAGGTCCACAAGGGCGTCCAGATATTTTTCGTCCATCTCCGCGCCAATCATCTCGATACGCTCTTCATCGCCTTCGAAATTCACCTTGTCCACGCTCCCGATCTGCTGGACCTCCTCCATTACCATCTTGTCGTGCGGGGAGACCAGCTGTCCCCCGTTCGACCCGTAGGCTTTGTAGCCGTTGTATTCCCTGGGGTTGTGAGAGGCCGTGAGCATGACCCCGCCCTGGCAGCCGAGCTCACGGATGGCAAAAGAAAGCTCGGGAGTGGGACGCAGTCCCTCGAACAGGTACACGTAGATGCCGTTGGCAGAAAAGATGTTGGCCACGACCCGGGCCAGCTTCTCCGAGTTATTGCGGCAGTCATGGGCGATGACCACCTTGATTTGCTCATCCGGGTAGTTCTTTTTCAGGAAATTGCTGAACCCCTGGGTGGCCATCCCGAAGGTGTACTTGTTAACGCGGTTGGGTCCCACGCCCATAATCCCGCGGATGCCCCCCGTACCGAATTCCATCTCTTTATAGAACGCGTCGGTCAGTTCCTTGAATTTTTCCTGCTGCAGTTTTTCCCTGATCGCGGTTTTGGTCTCCTCGTCGTAATTGCCCTGCAGCCACTGGTTGATTGTATCCTGAATGTCCGGCTCTAATGATTTCATATGCCTGTAAAAGTTTGTCTGAGATGTATGGGTTAACCTGCTTTACTGGAAAGTACTGTTTCCTTGTTATTATGTCTAATCCGGATTACCTACCGTCCCGCTGCCATTTTCTCTTCGCCTTGCTGAAGAACAAATTTCCTGGTGAGAAATCCGGGCTGATCCGGATTTGGATCCAGCTTGCTGGAAAAAAATCCCGGTTTTTCCAAAGTTCAAATGCTTTTTTAACCTTGCCTACCGTTTCACGGCCGGTGGTGCCTGGGACCACGTTACTTTTTTAGCAAGCAGCCAGGCGCCGATAAGGATCAGGGGAAGACTGAGCCACTGTCCCATGTTAATGGACCACTGGTCGGCAAAGGCCGCCTGGTTTATTTTCGTGAATTCGAGCAGAAATCGACCGCTGAAAAGCATAACCAGGAAGAGGCCGAATATGGATCCCTCGGGAGGCTGCGAGCGGTATTTTTTATAGAGGGCCCAGAGAAGGGCAAAGATAATGACACAGAGCACGGCCTCGTAGAGCATGGTGGGATGCCGCGGCATCATCTGCTGGGCGGCGCTGAGGCCATGGGCGTTTTTAAAAATAACGGCCCACGGGAGTTCGGAAGGCTTGCCGATGATTTCGGAGTTCACAAAGTTGCCGGTGCGGATAAAAGCGCCCCCGATAGCGACGACGATCACCACGCGGTCGGCAATCCAGAGAAAATTCATTTTGGGAACCTTTTTGATATAGAGATACATTGCAAGGAGGATACCTATGGCGGCCCCGTGACTGGCCAGTCCCCCGTTCCAGATGGCCAGGATCTGGGAGGGATAGCGGAAATAAAAGGCCGGGTCGTAAAAGAGCACATGTCCGAGCCGGGCGCCTATGATCGTACCGATTAAAACGTAGGTCAGCAGCTTATCCAGCTCCTCCTGCGTGCGCCCGGCCGCTTCGTACATGGTGCGCATCAGCAGGTAGCCGACCACAAAGGCGGAGGCAAACAGCAGGCCGTACCAGCGCGGCTGGATGGGACCGATTTCACTGATGGTAGGGGAGGGCAGCACCAAAAAGAGCAGCTGTCCCACTACAAACGAGCCGATAACCATGCCCCAGAATTTCCACACGGGCACATCCGGCTCTTCCCCGCGGGGCAGATCCTCGGGCACTAACTTTTGATAGCCCAGGTAGATAAATACGAATGCAGCGACGATGCCCCAGATTGCAAGCGGAAACGGCAGTTCAAGGGTGCCGATGCTGAAGGCTATGGGATCGGCACTCCATACAAGATGATCGGATTGTTGCATAAGATTTGGTTAATTAGTCGTGAACAGTGAGAATAAACAGCAGCTTGCTGGTTGTCAGAGTCATGCAGCGGTGAAAAGAACAAATGATCGCACAATAACAAATAACGGGTAACAACTGACAAGGGACAAATATGAAAAATCAGCTCTTTTTGACAGTGAAGTCCGTCCCCCCGGGATTGTCCATGAGCTCGATGCCTATTTCGCTGAGCCGGTCCCGGATAGCGTCGGCCCGTTCAAAATTCTTCTCCCGGCGCGCACTGTTTCGGATATCAATCAGGAGCTCCACCAGCTGTTCGGTTTTATCGTCCCCGCTTCCGCTGTCTCCCGGCTCCCCGGCCCCGGGCCATAAGCCGAGTACGCCGTCCACAAAATCATGGAGAAGCTGTTTTATCTCCCCGATGTTTTCAGGGGTATGGTCTTTGTTGACCTGTTTGCGAATGGTTTTGAGCTCCTCAAACAGCACCGCGATAGACTGGGCGGTATTAAAATCGTCGTTCAGCTTTGCTTCCAGTGAGCCCTTGAGCTCTTCCACGGGATAGCGCTCGCCGGCCCCTTCCTCTGCGGCGTCGATCTCCAGAAGCATCTCCTGCAGGTGGCGCAGGCCGCTTTCCGCCCCGCTGAGCGCCTCTTCCGAAAAGTCGGTGGTGCTCCGGTAGTGACTTTGCAGCAGGAAAAAGCGGATGACCTGCGGGTCCCACGCCCGGCTCAGGAGATCATGGTCGCCGGAGAAAAACTGGTCCAGTGAAATAGCGTTGCCCAGCGATTTACCCATCTTTTGTCCCTCCAGCGTCACCATATTGTTGTGCATCCAGTAGTTGGCGAACGGCTGGTTGAAGGCGCCTTCGCTCTGGGCGATCTCGCACTCGTGGTGGGGAAACTGGTTATCCAGTCCCCCGCCGTGGATATCGAAATGCTCCCCCAGGTATTTGGTCGACATCGCCGAGCACTCCACGTGCCAGCCCGGGTAGCCGGGTCCCCACGGCGAAGGCCACTTCATAAGATGTCCGTCATCGGCTTTTTTCCAGAGGGCAAAATCCTCTGGCGCCCGTTTGTCACTGGCCGTCTCAATGCGCGTGCCGCTTTCCTGCTCCTCCACCGCGCGTCCGCTGAGCTTGCCGTAGTCTTCGGCGGAGGAGACATCGAAATAGACATTGCCGTTGGCCTCGTAGGCGTGCCCGTTCTCCAGCAGCTTCTTGACCATCTCGATCTGCTCGATAATGTGTCCCGTCGCCCGGGGGGAGATATCGGGACGCTGCACGCCCAGCTTATCCATGTCGCGGAAATAGTTGTAGGTATACTTCTCGGCAATTTCCATCGGCTCGAGCTGCTCGATTTTCGCCTGTTTCTCAAGCTTGTCCTCCCCCTGATCGGCATCGTCGGTAAGATGTCCCACATCAGTGATATTCTGCACATACCGCACCTGGTAGCCGAGATAACGGAGGTAGCGGACGACCACATCGAAGGAGACATAGCTCTTGGCATGCCCCAGGTGCGGGTCGCCGTAGACGGTGGGACCACAGACGTAGATTCCGACAAAATGATCGGTGATGGGGGTAAACTTTTCTTTGCGCCGGCTCAGGGTGTTGTAAATGTGCAGATCGTCCATCAAATGATTGCTTAATACTCAGTTGAAAAAGGGTGAATCCGGAGGAATTCTCACCGGGAAATTCGGTGGTGAGCGCTCCGGCTTAGAATATCAATGCATGCTAAGATAACGCTTACCGTGGAGAGTTGACAGTATGGTTTGTGTATCTCAGTTCGGGGAGGGGACAGAGACAGAAGAAGTATCCGCCGCCGCTGTATCGGGTTGGGCCTGCTCTTTCTCCTCTTTCTCATCACCGCGGCCGAACAGGTCCCGGATCGTATTCCCGGCCTTGTTCTTCAGGTACTCCCTGACGATCGGCTTGATCACGCTCTGGTCGGGCCGGACCGAGGGACTCCCGTAGGTGCCGGTGATTTGCAGGGGGACCCTGACGGTGCCGTTGTCGCGGGTGAGGGCATTGGCGGCCTGCTTGGTAATAACGGGGGCGATGGTCTCTTTAAAGCGCCCGGGCAGGAGGATGGAGACCTGAAAATCGATCTTGTCGGTTTGCAGGTGCTGGGTGCCGTTCAGCTCCATCCCGATGTCGCTGCTGGTGAGCGTCAGCTCAGAAAGAGTGAGGATGTTGTCTTCAACCGAAATGGAGCTTTCCCACTGGTCGAGGGCTACGTCGCGGAGGGTATTAATCCTGGTAAAGGTGGCAATTCCTTCCTGCAGCGGATGATTCTGTACCTGCGCCTTGCTCATGCCAAAGGTGCCGTTTAGCACCGTGGTGGGGATCATGGGATTCAGTTCCGTGTCGATTTTTGTGGTGTAGTCGATATCGGTGCTGAAGGTGCCGGTGATGTAGTTGTGGAACCGGCTGTCCCTCCCGAGAATGGGATATTCCGCAAAAAACGATTCCAGGCGCAGGCTGTCGAGCGCTCCCTTGAAGCTAAACGTCGAGGGCCGGTCGCCGGGGATCTCCCAGACCATGGTGCCGCTGGCTTCTCCCTCGAAGAGCTCTACGTTCGCCTGCGTCAGATTGATCTGAGAGGGGGTGGAGGTGGCCCTGGCCTGCAGGTTGCGCATCGTGACCCCCGTGATCCTGAAGCGGTCAATTTGCGCACTGAAATTACCGTTTAGGTCCGGCAGCTCAAGGTTGAAGGTTGAGGTGGTATCGCTCCAGTCAATCAGCTCATCCAGGTCCAAATAGTTGCTGCGAACCTGTCCCGTCAGCTGTGGGGTGGCGGCGCGTTCCCCCTCCTCTTTCAGGTATTCCATGTAGTTGCTGAGCGACCCCTCGACATCCAGGTCGGATGACCCCATGTTGAAGGTGAGCTGGCTGAGCGTCGCTTTTTGGGGCGTCAGCGTAAACGTCCCGTTCAGGTCTTTGACCGGCTCCCGCAGGGATTCGCCGGACATCGCCGCGTTTTGCAGGGACAAATTCCCGGAAAAGGCCATCTCCGCGGGCGCATCGGCCGGTCCCTGTATGTTCAGGTTGAAGTCGGCATTACCGGTCAGATCGGTGATGTCCGGTTCCAGTTCATAGTAGTTGCTGATCTCCTGCAGCCGCGCACTGCCCTCGGCCTTCAGGTTCAGGTCCCGGTTCTCGCTCAGGTAATTGTTGACGATCCCGCTGAGCTCTACGCTGTTATCGCCGCTTTGAAATCCGCCCTCCACGATGGTCATGCGGGGACCCTCGAGGATCGACTCGAGGGTGATGTTTCGAAAGGGGACGTCAAATTCCCGGTAGTCGATAAAGCCGTTTTCCAGGTTGATACTCCCGCTCCGGACCGCCCGCTCAATCTGGTCGGCCCGCCCGTCCAGGGTGGCCTGTGCGGTGAGTATCCCTTCCAGGCGAAGCGTATCTTCGTCGATAGGGTAAAAATTCTTGATGGTTGCCAGGTCGAACTGCAGGTTCGTATTCATATTATTGACCTGCCGGCTGCTTTCGTCCAGCAGCTGCCGTATTTGTCCCTCTGCCGAAAAGTTGTTTTCGGCGGCCTGCAGGCTCAGGCTGTGGATGGTAAAAAGCTCCTGCGTGCCCGCAGCGTTGATGTTGATGTTCCGGATAGCTTCCGGCACATCCTGGTATTTGAGCAGGCCGTCGGCAAGCATAACCTTTCCGTCGAATGCAGCGTTTTCCGGCTGATCGAGTCGGCCCTCGGCCGCAGCATCGATATCCAGCTGGCCGTCCAGCTGCTCGATGTCGAAGTCGGAAATATCATAGAACTGGTGTATCGTGGACAGATCCACATCGGCCACGAAATCCATGTCAAAGGTCCCTTCATCTTCCAGCGGCTCGTTGATGGTGCCCGAACCGGTGAGGGTATTGGCGCCGGCCGTGGCATTGAAAGCCTGGATAGTTACCCGTTCATTGGTGGCATTGGCTCCAATCTGGATATCCTCGATGGCCTGGGGCAGATCGGGGTCTTTCAGGTAACCGTCCTGTACGTTGACGCGAACGTCAAAGCGGGGGATGGAGTCGCCTGTTACGGGTCCCTGTACCGTCCCGCCCAGGTCAAGGGTGCCCCGGGACTGGAATCCTTCGATAGATTCGGCATAGGTTTCGGGCACCAGGCGCAACAGGTCGCCGAAATTGTCGCTCGACGAGTTGAACTGCAGGTCCACGGTAAACGCCTCGCTCCAGTTGCTGAGCACGCCCGTCAGGTCCATCTCCAGACCGCGAATAGCAAGCGTACCTTCCTCGAGGCGAATGAGCTCGCTCCCGGTGTGGATGACGGATTCTTCGGTCAGTCTCAGCGGCAGGCCGCTGAAATAGCTGACGCTGTCGACCGTGGCAGAGAGTCCCCCGACCTCCATATCGATGCTGCTTTGGATGGAATCGGCATAGCTCAGCGAAAGGTCGCCCCCGACGTCCTCCAGCGTGGCCGAGGTGCCGGAGGTATGGTCCCGGTAGCCAAAATAACCGTTCTGGACTTCAAAATAGGGGATGTTGATATTGTAGCTGCCCGCGGAGGTGGTGTCGCCGGGCCCTTCGTCCAGCAAAAAATCGATATTGGTGGAACTGTCGGCGCGGATCCGGTACACGAAATACGGGTTGGCCAGCGTCAGTTCGGTAATATTGACCTCCTCCCGGAAAAGAGGAAAAAGCTCCACCCCGGCCACCAGCTGCTCCATCGTAAGCAGGGTGTCTTCTTCGGTGTCGCCGGGAATTCTGAGGTTGTTCACTTCCACCCCGGGATTGGGGAACGTGCTGAAAAAAGTAGCGGACATCGTGCCCACCTCTACCTGACGTCCCACCGACTCGTTGATGTACGGCATAAGCAGATTTTGCAGCCGTTCATTGGTGAAGTAGAGGTTCACGCCGATGATGATGACAACCAGCAGCGCTGCAACGGCGACCAAAATTTTGAGAAAAGTCTTCATTTTTAGTTATATGCATTATTTGTTCTATGAAAACAAGGTATATAAAAGTCAATTTTATTGCCTCAAGTTCCTTATGTTACAAGGTAACATTTAATGCGTGTAAAACAGCAAGTATTTGAGCTATGTTGAACTGGGGATCTGGAGCGAATAATCCGAAATTCAAGCAGCGGCGGCAAAACCTGGTCGATAAGCTCCGAAAAAAAGGCATACAGGATGAACGGGTGCTGTCGGCGATCAACGTGGTGCCCCGTCACGTTTTTGTCGATACGGCGCTGCAGGACCGCGCCTACCAGGATTCCGCCCTTCCCATCGGGAAAAAGCAGACCATTTCTCAGCCCTATACGGTAGCCCGGCAGACGGAGCTGCTGGAAGTCATGCCCGGGGAGAAAGTGCTGGAAATCGGTACCGGGTCGGGCTACCAGGCGGCCATTTTATGTGAGCTGGGAGCAGAAGTGTATACCGTGGAGCGGCATAAGAAACTGTACGAAAAAGCCCGGTCGACTCTTCGGGAGCTAAGTTACTCGGTTCGTGCGAAGCTGGGCGACGGCAGCAAAGGGTGGTCGGCCTACGCGCCCTACGACGCTATTGTCGTCACGGCCGGCGCACCGGTGGTCCCGGACGACCTGGTGGCCCAGCTAAACGTCAACGGACGGCTGGTGGTTCCGGTGGGGGATGAGCGCCGGCAGGAGATGGTTCGGATTATTAAAATCAGGGAAAACGAATACGAAGAAGAGCACTACAGCGACTTCAAATTCGTGCCCCTTATCGGCGAACAGGGGTGGAAGGAGTAATTAGGAATTAGGAATTAGGAATTTTAAATTCACTGCGATCCACCTAATTCCTAATTTTCAATTCCTGATTCTCAAGTGGCTGAAACCGAACGGACATCAACGGACGCAAACAACGATCCCACCTCCTGGAAGGAAGCACCTTTTTTATTGATGAAAGGATTTTTGATGGGGTCGGCGGATATCGTTCCCGGGGTCAGCGGCGGGACAATGGCGCTGATTGTGGGCATCTACAGGCGGCTGATTAACGCCATTCGGAGCTTTGACGCGGGCTTTCTGAAACGGCTGGTTACGTTTAAATTCAGGGCGGCGCTGCAGGAAGTGCACTGGAAGTTCCTGTTGCTGCTGCTCTCGGGGATGTTGTGTGCGGTCTTTTTCTTTACGAAAGTGGTGCCGCTGCAAATCTACATGTTTACTGATCCCGAACTGATTTACGGGTTGTTTTTCGGGCTTATCGTGGGCTCTGTTGTGGTATTGGCCAAAGCCATCAATGGGTTCCGCTGGGTGCACGGGCTTGCGATTGTGCTGGGCGCGGGGATCGGTTACTGGGTGGTTACGCTGGTGCCGACCGCGACGTCCGAGTCGCCCCTGTTTATTTTTGTAGCGGGATCGATTGCCATTTGTGCGATGATTCTGCCCGGCATCTCCGGATCCTATCTGCTGCTTATCCTGCGGAAATACGACTTTATCCTCTCGGAAATCGGAAAGCTGGGGACCTCCGAGACGGCGGGGGGACTGATAACGCTTCTCCCGTTCATCGCCGGGGCCATCGTGGGATTAGCCCTCTTTTCGCGGATCCTGTCCTGGCTGTTAAATCGATATGAGGCCAGAACGCTGGCCCTGCTGATCGGCTTCCTTATCGGCTCGCTGTATGTGATTTGGCCGTACCAGGAGCGCACCTACACCGAAATTGTAACCAGGGAGGAAGTGATCGGGTTTACGAGTCCCAAAGCCCGGGCGTTGCGGGAACAGCCTCCGGACAAGCTGCGGCCGGAATTTCAGCGGCTGGGAGAGGTGATCAATCCCGCTGCCGAAACCGACGAGTCCAAAAAGGTAAAATTGCAGACGGTTAAGCAGAAACTGATAAAGAGCGACCCCTATGTGCCGTATATTACGGTCGAAGGGCCCCGGACCGCACATTTTGTCCAGGGTATCTGGGGTATTATTATCGGACTTGTTATGGTTGTCGGCCTTGATTATTTGCGAGTGAAAGAGTAATGTTTTACCCTGTAATGGAGCTATTCGGCCTGTGCGTCTGTAATAATGGTACATCCGGATAGATAACAGATAGTACAAACTACTTTTTACCTTTTATGGAGCCTATTAAAAAAATATTAGTGCCTACGGATTTTTCGGACAATGCCAAATCAGCGTATGAACACAGCCGGGAGATTGCGCACCGGTTCGATGCGAGGGTTGATTTTATCCATATTATCCCCATGTTGAAGTATTTCCATGAAAGTATCGCAACGTTGGGTAATCCCCTGGACATGGAAGGGGAAATCTATCCCCGGGCCCAGAAAGAGGCAGAGCAGAAATTAAAGCGGCTCATGGAGACCTACCTCACTGATGAACAGAGAGGAGAGGCGATCTGCAGGGTCGGTCGCAAGCCGTCGGCAAGAATATCCGACTGGGCCGGGGAAGGAGGCTACGATATGATTGTCATGGCTTCCAAAGGCCGTCACGATTCTCACCTGTTGCGGGGCTCTACGACCGAAAAGGTGATTCGATACTCCGATATCCCGGTCTTCACCGTGGATGCGAGTCTGAGCTCCGACGGGTTCGAGCGCATCCTGCTGCCGACCGACGGGTCGAAGCTCTCCTTCTCCGCTCTGCCGGTGGCTCTTTCACTGGCCGATATCTACGGGGCCGAAATTATTTTGTATTATGCCATGGAGCTGTATGGGAATCCCCTGGATGATGGTAAAAAGCGGGATCCCCGGAAGTCGGAGGAAGCGAATATATATGAAGCGCTTATCGATCGCCTGGAAGCGTATCTGAGCAGTGATAAGGGGGGACGTATTCAAATTCATCGCGGGGAAGCTGATTTTGAGGATGCGTTTGTGATCACCGAAGGGGCCTCAAGCCACAGCATCCCTTTTTCCACGGCTGTTGAGAAGAGCGTTTCGGCTCATGTCGGCATCCAGGAGTATGCCGGTGATCATGCCGACCTTGTCGTCATGGCCACCCACGGGTACAGTGGCTGGGCTCATCTCTTCCTGGGGTCCACAACCGAGATGGTGGCCCAGCACCTTGACATTCCGGTGGTTACGGTCAGGCCACCGCAGTCTGAGTTGAAAAAACGGGAGTAGAGTGTATCCCGCTGTTCCCGCCTGTCCCATTCCCCATTCCCCGGCGAAAGGATCCCTGCACTTCTGAGCCGTGATATCCGGGAAGGGGTTGATATTTTCGAGGGCATCCCCGTGCGCCGGCCCCTGACAGGTTGTTTTTAGCGGGCATCGTAAAACAAGGATCTTTGGTTAAGATCAACGCCACAGGGATGGTAAAACCACCGTATATTGAGCGTGTGGAGGATGTTAAAATCCCCCTACCGATAAAATTAGAAAAAAGTCCGTTTTGGAAACCTTTCTTTTAATTGAGGGTAATATCTGATATGTTAGTTGCTTTAACTGTCAGATCAGAATTCACTTTCTTATGCCCGAACTTATCACGATTGAAGAGCTCATGGCCATGGGGCTTCCACCGATCATTATTTATGCGGCCCCCGTCATGTTTGCTCTGGTCTTTATTGAGTGGGGAATCAGTGCCTGGCTCAAATGGGACCTTTATGACCGCAAGGATTTCTGGGCTTCCACGGCGATCGGTATTGGAAATGTTATCGTCAGCTCGCTGACCAAAGTGAGTATCTTCGGTCTCGTACTCTTTTTCTATAACATGGTGCCGTGGCGGGTACCGCATACCTGGTGGTCGTATGTACTTTGCTTTTTCGTGCTGGATTTTTGCCGCTACTGGGCGCACCGTATTGCCCATGAACAGCGAATCTGGTGGGCCACGCATGTGCCGCATCACTCGTCCGAGCAATATAACTTTTCGGTCTCTTTTCGGCTTTCGTGGGTGCAGGGCTTCAAGGTGATCTTTTTTCTGCCGGTGGCTTTGGCCGGCTTTCACCCGGTCGTGTTTTTCATCTGTCACCAGATTGCGGTATTGTACCAGTTTTGGATCCATACCGAGCTTATCGACAAGCTGCCCAGGCCGATTGAGTTTTTCTTCACGACGCCCTCCCATCACCGGGTGCATCATGCCAAAGATGATCATTACCTCGACAAAAATTATGGATCCACGTTTATTATCTGGGACCGCATGTTCGGGACCTTCCAGCCTGAGCTTAATACGCCGAATTACGGCATCACCAAGCCGCCGGATTCCTATAATCCCATTTATCTCGTTTTTCATGAGTTCATAGCCATCTGGCGCGACTTGAAAAAGGCGCAGGGATGGCGGGAATGGCTATTCATCCTGTTTGCGAGTCCCGCCGAACAGGCCCGCGTTGAGAAGGAAAAGCAGGTAGAGGTAGAAGCAGAGATGAAGACCGCTGCCTCTTCGGCACCTTTAGAGGAGTAGCCCGCCTGTTTTTAACCGAAAAGTTCTGCCCGGTGTCACGCTTATTATGTTGCCTCACGGATGCCATATTACCCTGCAGTGTGGTTAGCTGGCCTGACAGCATACCAGCTTAGCTTCTCTCTCCAGCGTCTTTACCTGCCAATGCTTCCCGGTCGTGCAAAGGGGCGAGGGGTTGTCCGGAGACCATCCAAAAGGAGCTGTTGTTCATCCATAAGTATGTATTGTGAATAATTTTCCGTATCTTGCCGCTCTGGTGTTACGTGAATCCCACCTATTCGTTTTAAACAGGTTCTTACATCCCTCTCTCAGGTCTGTCGGCGCCTCTCGTTATATACGTTTTAGGATGGCAGCAACTTCTTGCTGGTACTAAAGGTATATTTTGTGTGCGTCAGGTTATTACTAATATTCATTTACTTTTATTTAATTTATGACAGATCTAACTTTTGCTGAGCTCAATCTCAGCCAACCAATTCTTCAGGCTCTCACAGATATGGGTTTTGAAGAACCGACTCCGGTACAGGAAAAATGTATTCCCCCTCTTCTGCAACAGAAAGATGTGGTGGGACAAGCCCAGACGGGGACCGGAAAAACTGCTGCATTCGGCATTCCTCTGGTTCAGCAGACCGATATCAGTATAAAGGAAGTGCAGACCATCATTATGTGTCCCACTCGCGAGCTGGCGATCCAGGTGACGGGCGAGCTTATCAAAATCGGGAAGCACCTGGACGGACTGCACGTGGTGCCGGTGTACGGGGGACAATCGATCTCGCGGCAAATCAAGGCGCTGAAGCGCGGTGCGCATGTGGTCGTGGGGACGCCGGGGCGGACGATCGATCATCTCCGCCGGGGCACGATGAAGCTGGATCACCTGCAGCGCGTTGTGTTTGATGAGGCCGATGAAATGCTGAACATGGGATTTCGGGATGATATGGAACAAATCCTGTCCTACGCCAGTCAGCCGGTGCAAACCATCATGTTTTCGGCGACCATGTCGAAAGGCATCCGGAAAATCATGAATCGCTATATGGATAACCCGGAGACTGTGGCCATCGAACGCAAGAAGATGACCGCCCCGAATATCGAGCAGTACGTGGTGGAAGTCCGCGACTCGGTGCGTACGGAGGCGATCTGCCGTTTTATGGATATCAATGACTTTAAGCTGGCGCTGGTGTTTTGCAATACCAAGCGTAAAACCGAAAAGGTAAGCCGGGAGCTCCGTTCCCGCGGCTATTCTTCCGATTTTATCAACGGTGATCTCAGCCAGAACCAGCGCGACCGGGTGATGGGGAAGTTTCGCAGCGGAGCGATTGATATCCTGGTGGGTACGGATGTTGCGGCGCGGGGACTTGATATCGATGATATCGAGGCCGTCTTCAATTATGATATTCCCCAGGATCCGGAGTATTATGTTCATCGTATCGGGCGAACCGGACGTGCCGGGCGATCGGGCATGGCTATCACGTTTAGCACCAAGAGCAAAAAGAAGCAGCTTCGCACAATAGAGCGACAGATCAAGAATCAGCTGAATCCCCTGGATCTGCCGTCTACGGCCGATGTGCAGAAGTCACGCCTGGCCGGGGAGATGGATGGGCTGGTGGAAGTGCTGGAGAAGGGGAACTTGCGTCCCTTTATCGATCAGATTGAGTCGTTTACGGATGATCGCTTTACGACCGTTGAAATTGCCGCGGCTTTGCTTAAGAAGCGAACAGAGGCTCCGGATCAGCAGGAGGAAGCTGCCGGGGAGAACGGGCAGTCCCAGTCTCATAATTATGACGATTCTGCCATGGTCAGGATGCACTTCAATGTTGGCAAAAAGAATAATGTCTATCCAGGTGATCTGGTGGGAGCCATTGCCGGCGAATCCAATGTTCCGGGCAATGTGATCGGGAACATCGATATTTTTCCCCATCATTCGTTTGTGGATATCCCGGGAAAACACGTGAAGCAGGTGCTTGATATCATGAACCGGAATCGCGTGAAAGGGAAGAAGATCCGGGTTAAAGTGGCCTGATCTTTTGCTTGTACCTGTTCCCGTTTTGGGAACGCACTTATGTAATCAACGAAAGCGGATACTGTTCAACAGGTATCCGCTTTTTCTTTGGTAGATACCGTTCCTTCATTTTTTTAGTCTATCGTTTCGGGTTTGCCGGCTCCCAGCCCCGATATTAGCTTGAGAATGGCAACTACGAACAGAAACAGGAGCGGGATGAACCACGCCCCGCTAAGATCATGCAGGGCCCCGAAGAGCGTCGGACCGATCGCCGCGAGAAGGTAGCCCACCGACTGGGCCATCCCGGAGAGTTCCGTGGCCGTTTCCGAGTCGGAAGTGCGGAGGACGATAAACAGGAGCGCCAATCCGAAACTGCCGCCCAGCGAAAATCCGATAAGAGAAACCCAGAGTCCGACTAAAAAAGCCTCGGGATACAGCAATCCCGCCAGGCTGACAATCTCCAGTACCAGCAGCATCCACACGAGGGGACGCTGGTCCGTTCGCTTTTCGGCCCAGTAGGGCAGTACCAGGGATCCGAGGACGCCCATCCCCTGCGAGAGGGAAAGCATCCATCCTGCGGCGTTGGCGGTAAGCCCGCGGTCTTGCAGGATCTCGGGCAGCCAGGCTAAAATAACGTAGAATGCCAGGGACTGGAGTCCCATAAAAAAAGCGACCTGCCAGGCTCTTTTCGAGTGGCCGAGGTCTTTTAAAGCCGCCAGAAAACTTTTCTCATGCCGGGAGAGGGTCAGCTTTTTGAGCTGGGGCAGCCATACAATCAGTGCAATGGCCGAGGGCACGCCCCAGGCTCCGAGGGACCAGTGCCATCCCCAGTTGAAATCGAAGGCGAGGGGGACGCTGACCCCGGCTGCCACGGCGGCGCCGAGTCCGAGCATGCCGGCATAGACGCTGGTCATGATGCCGGAGTGGTTGGGAAAATCACGCTTGACGATGCTGGGCAGCAGCACGTTTCCGAGGGCAATCGCAATCCCGATCAGCAGCGTCCCCCCGAACAGGGCCGCATGGGTTGGAATCACCCGCAAAAACAGTCCCCCGGTCAGCAGCCCCAGCGCTCCCGCAATGGTGCCTTCGATGCCCAGGCGGCGGGTAAAGAGTGGGGTCAGGGTGGAAAGAACCCCAAAGGCCAGAAGCGGCAGGGTGGTAAGGAGTCCCAGCATGGTATTCGAAAGTCCCGTCGTCTCACGGATGGCGCCGATAAGGGGACCCACACTTGCGAGGGCCGGCCTCAGGTTGAGGGAGATAAGTACGATACCGCTGATAAGCAGGATATTTTGTCCCGTAGAATTTTGTTCATACGGAGATGATGCAGCCATGAAGTTATAGGTTATCTATAATATATATGTGCATTTATATTTATATCTATATCTATATCTGAATCTCTATATCGCAATCAAACGCTGAGTATTTGTGAAGGCCAGCCAAAGATACAAAACTGAGGAGTGGATTTCCGAGTGTATCCCTTAGTAATAATCTATGGGATTTATAGAGATTGTAAATCTTACGGGGGGTGTTCCATTTTTTTCAGCGACGAAAAAAACGGAACACAAAAAAAGGTACTGTGTCTAAAGTCAAGTTAAATGGACCGGTGAAGCTTAAATATGTTAGGCTTTGTTGGTAATTTGACGGTAATGGAACTCCGGATCGTACCGCTGACCACTTTTCCACAAGCTGTAAATTAACAGCAGGAGTTTCCGCATTACACCGACCAGAGCGATCTTTTTGTGGTCCGGGTGTCTGGCGACCAGGCGCTTATAAAATGCGCGCAGAGCCCGGTTATGCTGACTGGCACACACAGCCGGCATATAGAGAGCCTGCCGAATACGGGCATTTCCCTGTTTCGATATTTTGGTTGTTCCCCGGCGTCGCCCCGACTGGTCGAGCACCACATCGAGTCCAGCGTAAGAGGCCAGCTGATTGCGATTACTGATCAAGGCAAATCCGTTGGTTTCAGCTACTACCTGCAACACACTCCGGCAGCCTAAGCCGGTAATTTGGCCAATGCGACGGATCGGTTCGGCCAGCTGCTCCTCAGACTGCCAGAGTTGGTCCAGTTCGTGGGTAATCTGTTCAATATAGCCATCAATCTGCTGGATATGGTCAGTCAGTCGATGGAGACTGCTTTCGGGATGATTCCATGCCTGGCGCGCTGCATGCCGGCGGTTGATCAGCTGAGTGCGTTGTTGCTGGAGCTGCCCGCGTTCGCGCAGAAGCGCTTTTATTTGTCGCAATCGCTCCGAGCCTGGTTGCCACCGCTCGGGGCGTCGTTCCAGCCCGTAGCGGGCCAGCAGACGAGCATCAATAGCATCGGTCTTGGATTTGATCGGTAGGCTTTTGGCCCAATGGTGCACCCGCTTGGGAACCAGCACGCATACCTGCCGATTCTTTTGATGCAGGAAATACGCAAGTTCTTCATAATACACCCCGGTCGCTTCCATGATAAACCAACACTCATTGGCCTTCTTTTTTGATTGGACCCACCGTATCATCTGCCGGAATCCTTCCTTGGTGTTGGGAAAGCGCTCCGGGCGGGTAAAGTGGTACTGGTGACCGCTGGTGACAGCTCCTAATCGTACTTCTAAGGTTTTTTCTGCTATATCAATACCGACCGATTGAGGGGAAACATCTTGGGAATCTGAAAAATTCATTCTATGCTATTAATTTCTTAGATTAGCCTTAGCTTACTAAATGAGGACCGGCGTTGGCTTTACTCACGCTGAATACGAGCTCGACTGGAAGTCGGCTCTTTGTACTGGTTGAGCCTACACGCCTGAGGAGAGGGAGCAGAACCTTTTTTACAGCCTCTTGCGCCAGCAAGGGCTTGTCGCCGAGCCCGCTCTCCTTGTTAACCCTCAGACTCAACACCCCATGAACATTCATGGGGTGTTGGTATATAAACAACCTAAATTATTTAGCCTTCATCAATAGGGGGTAAACATATGAGTCGCCGGCTGAGAAAACTCAGCGCCCGGCGTACGCTGCATCTCCGAAGAAAAATATAAACTCACCCGACACCGTCGGGTTCAGACAAATATTTTTCTATTTCCTCCGCTTTGCGTACGCCACCCGGGGCGCTGACTTTTCAAGGCCGGGGTGAATTGAGGGCCGTAGCATAGATATAGTCCAACGGGCTTGTCTCCTCCTGAAAGTATTTTAGGATTAGTATAGCCGAGTGTCCGTCACTTAGTGCGGTTTTTCAGGGCGGGACCGTGGTGGGTTTATTCTTCCTCAGATCATTCTGCCAGCTCGAACAGTCAGTAGTTTTTGGCATCTTTTTGGGGAATCACAAGTGCTCGGCCAAAAAAACTTGCATATTTTATGCAGAGCGTTAAATTACGAGTACTTCATAGCAAGGGATTACGTGACGCTAAGGCGTCTTGATTGTCATCAGAGGGTTTTTAGTACTTCCCCGGAAGCCGGGATGCGTTTTTTTAACATCCGCAATTGAGATACACTGCTTAGTCGGATATCAGGATGGTGCCCCTCGACGACTTTGGCCGGACGGCAAACAAAGTCCCTGAATGTATGTGATACCTTATAACGCTATTCATCTGAGAGATGCCCTTTACCCGTTGAACCCGTAACCTGTTACGTCATATATAGTTACATTATGAGTGAGCGAACCGATTCCCCGGAAAGCACCGACGACCCGAACACCTTTATGGTCAATCCCACCCCGCCGCAGTCGCCTCCCCCCGAGCCGGCCCGCGGGGAGGCCTACCGGAGTTTTGTGGGCACCGGCATGAGCGAGCTGGAGCCCGAAAAGGGTCTTCCCAAGCTGCAGGGGGAAATCCTGTTTGTCAACGGCTATCACAGCGATTCCTTTGCGGGGAACTACCATGCCCTGCTGGATATCACCCCCGATGAGCCCGGTTTTTTTACCATGCGCGGAGATAACGCCAGTGAAAGGGACCGCTCGGCCGGCAGCGACATCTTCACCTCCGGGGAGCGGGAGGCCATTGAGGAGATGGACCTGCGCGAGCGGCATTTGGGGCAGGGCGATGCCACAGGGAAAACCAATGACTATGTGCTGGGCATGTTCTGGGGCTATTGGAACAGTATTAAAAACGATAATAAAGGCTCCGAAGAATACGCCAGGTATTTTAACGCCTGGCGCCACGACCACTATATCAACGGCTCCCACGGGCTGGCGTCCAACGCGGCCCACCGCATCGACCACGGGGTGGCCCTGGGCTACCGGTGGGCTCGTACTCATTGGGATATCCGCCCCGAAGAGGAGGTGACCAGCAAGAAAGAGCAGGCTCCCTACGTGCAGAGCTACTCGCCCCCGTACCGGCCGGTCACGCTGGTGGCCCACAGCCAGGGCGCCGCGGTCGGGGCCGGGGTGGCATTGGGACTGCTGCGCTACGCCGGGGAGCTGGGCTGGGAGCAGGCGGCCCTCAACATGATTTATTTGGGCGTGCACCAACCCAAAGGGCTCTGCGGGGAGGAATATGAGCAATTTATCTGGGCCAAAAGGGATTATTATGGGGTTGATGCCAACTTCTGGGAGGCCGACCCCTTTTCCGTTTGGTACGGGGAAGACCGGCAGGTCTATAAGTTTATGAATGGGATCGCCGAGCTGTTCAGCCTTGCCCGTAACAAGCTTAAACACCGGCGCGGGATGATCGAGCACCTGCAGGCCATTACCGACTGGGAAGCCTTTAAAAAACGCGCCCTTCAGTTTACGTTTTCCAACGACCGGGGCGACCTGGTCTGCCGGGACGGGGATATGCCGAAGATGCGCTGCGCCTGCAATCCCCGCGTCGATGCCACGCTCTACAGCGCCGAATACTTTCCGGACCACTCGGATGTCCCCGCCCCCTACCTGTCGCTGCAGGAGAAGGAACTGATAGATCTGGAGGAGGGGGGCTGCCTGGTGGTGCCCGCTTACGCGGTGATCCAGCGCATCCACGTAACGGAAGATCCCGACCAGCCGGACGGTAAAAAGAAAGAGTTTTGGGAGGACTACCGGAGCGTGGCCCGCGACTGGGGGAACGCGCTGGCCCGCTATAAGCGGCTGAAGCGACAGTACCGCCAAGACAGCGGGCGCGCCTTTGAAGAAGGACCCCTCAGCCGCCGGTACCCCGGGTGGGACGATCATGGCTACGGAAAAGTAGCCCGGGCCCACCGCAGGATGCTTTACCACTACGGGCGGCTGCAGCACGGGGACCTGTTTGCCCACAGGAGCCCGGTGGGACTTATCCATGACCCGGACCTGCTGGGCGCCTCCGGCAGTTTTGACGATAAGTTCGGATCCTCCAGCATCTGGGAGCGTATCAAGAAGGCCGGGGAGGATATGTTCTATCGGGTGGAGTATGATGAAGATCCTGATGGAGGTGAACCACTTGATGAAGAAAAAAGGGAGAAAGACAAAAGATATGTAGAGGATTCAGAATCAAAAAAACTATTAATTGATACCTCTATAGCAGAAACATTCTACATAAAAAACGTGATCAAGGCTTATGTGGAAGGGGATGAGTCCGCTGAAGATCAGTTATACAAAGAACCGGATGAGGCATAGTGATGCGAAAATACCTTGTACTTTTTTTAGCGCTGTCATTGCAACTTATAATATTGACGAATTGTAACATGAACGGGCCATCCAACGACCATAGCGAATATAAAGAATTACATGATCATCCAGGATCAGAGAATTACGAAGTTGTCTCCATCCTCGATCCCGAATACCTAATCAGGCAAACTTTAGTGGATAGGGATAAGCATCAGCTGATTGTAAATACCAAAACAACCCCATTTAAAGAAGAGGATACCGAATATAAGCGACTTAAAGTATCAACTACCGGGGAGCTTATTGATGAAGGACCAATATACACGCTCTTAAAAGATGGCACCTTATGGTATACGGATCATTACAATAACTGGATTATCAACGGCGATACCACCAGATATAAGTTTAAAGATCCCTTGACGGCGGAAGAGAAGAGAGATTTTGATCGATGGTTTGAGAAGTTCAAGGAATTATATAATGGAGCTTCTTATGTATACATTGATATATCTGATTATTATTTGAAGGTTGATAAAGAGTGGTATATAATTGCTGACACTTTAAAAGAAAGGCCATCGAATTTTCGAAAACTTTTCCCACCCAAAGAAGACCAGCAGGTCCGCATGATCGATCTGGAAGACCAGTCCCCGGACTATTATGTGCCCCCGGAAAAGCGGGACAGTTCCCTGATCAGGGAGATCGACTACGAGTCGGTCTACAGCGAAGAGATCAACGAGGGGTGGGACAGCTACACGTATTCGGCCGGATGGTGGTACCTGCAGGTGTATATGCCGGGCGGGGACACGCTCAGGATCAAGCGCTACAGCGATATCCGCAATCCCCGTATGAAGCTGTACAAAATACCGGAGCAGTACGGGGGACGAGGGGACGTGCTGTTTATCGTACTGGAACCCAAAGATGCCCACTTCGAACAGGTCGGCGGGATGTACGTGGTGCGTCCCCGGGAGCTGGGAGGGGAAGGGAATAACAGATAACAGACAACGTGTACAGCGGTAGTTTATATGAGACAAATCGTACATACGAAAAGTGGCGGTTATGAAGTGCTCGAGGTTCAGGAAAAAGCGGATCTTATGGCAAAACCCGGTGAGCTCGTTATCGATGTGAAGGCTTCGGGCCTCAATTTTGCAGATATATTAGCCAGGAAGGGGCAGTATCCGGACGCTCCCCCGAAACCCTGTGTGGTGGGATATGAGGTTGCGGGAACGGTAAGCTCGGTGGGAGAGGACGTGGATGAGGGGCTATTGGGAGAGGAGGTTTTTGCCATGACCAAATTTGGAGGACATGCCGAACAGGTGGCTGTCGCCCCTTCCCAGGTTTTTCCGAAACCGAAGTTTCTTTCGTTTGAGGAGTCCGCTGTACTGCCCGTCAATTATCTTACGGCTTATGTATTGTTAGTCGTTATGGGTTCGCTGCAGTCCTGCGAGTCGGTTCTTATCCATAATGCAGGCGGAGGGGTGGGGATCGCTGCCCTGGATATTGCCCGGCATATCGGGGCTGAAACGTATGGTACCGCCAGCAAAAGAAAACACACTTTTCTGAAAAACCGGGGACTGGATCATGTGATCGATTATCGCAGCAGGGATTGGTACGAGGAATTGATGGACCTGACGGAGAGCCGGGGCGTCGATTTAATTACGGATCCGCTGGGCGGCAGGGAATGGAGGCGCAGCTATAAAGCGCTTCGGTCCACCGGCCGGCTGGGTATGTTTGGCATATCATCGGCAAGCACCGGCAGCAAGGGAGGCATCAGCGGGATGTGGAGTATGCTCAAGACGGTTGCGCAGATGCCTTTTTTCCATCCGCTGCCGTTGCTGAATAAAAACAGGGGCGTATTCGGGGTTAATTTGGGCCATCTATGGCATGAGAAGGAGAAGGCACGCACCTGGATGAACAGGTTACTGGATGGGGTTGAGGAAGGGTGGATTAATCCCCATGTGGATGCTATTTTTTCTTTTGAAGATGTGGCCGATGCGCATCGCTACATAGAGGAGCGAAAAAATATAGGCAAGGTTATCCTGGTGCCATAGCAGAGGAACCTCACATTTTATTTAACCTCGGTTTGACTTAAAAATAAATAACGGGCAATGCGAGAGGTTCAGCGGCCATCCGGGGAAAGATTCAAAAAAGTCTCTTCGCGATGGCAATTACGTTTTTGACGAGTCCTTATATTGAACTAACGTTAACTTAAAAAGATCAGCCTATGGAAATTGTATATGTTGATATGGATAACGTCCTGGTGGATTTTCCATGGGGCATCGACCAGCTTTCAGCGGAACTCAGGCAGGAGTACGAAGGCGACTTTGACGAGGTACCGGATTTCTTCAGCGATCTTCCGCCGGTGGATGGAGCTGTTGAGGGCTTCCGGAAACTGAGCAGCCGCTACGATACCTATATCTTATCCACCAGCCCGTGGAACAATCCCTCTGCGTGGCGGGACAAGCTGCTGTGGGTCAAAAACCATTTGCCGGAAGCGGGATACAAGCGGCTTATTTTAAGCCATCATAAAAATCTGAACGAGGGCGATTACCTCATTGACGACCGCCTGGCCAATGGCGTTGAGCGGTTCCGGGGAGAGCATATCCACTTCGGGTCAGACCGGTATCCCGACTGGGAGGCCGTGCTCGATTACCTGTTGTAAAACTGTTGGGTTTACATAAAGCGTATACAGATACAGGTATATGCATTACATACACAAACTAACGCTAACGGGCCTAAAAATGTTGAATGCTGCTTCCCGGAGGGACTGATCAATTAATAGGAAAAGGCACTTTGTGGGTTTCCCTTTCAGGCAGACCAGCAATCTCTTCCCCCCGTGCATTCAAAGACATGACGAGGGGGAAGGGGATTGAGTTTCATTTTATGAGCTATAGCCGGATACATTTCATCATTTAGTTAGCAAGAGAATCCGGGATGCTGAATACTTCGTGCGAGTGAATTTCCTCGGCCCCCCGCACTTTTGATCCTGCTGCAATATGGATTTGATCGTCGAGTATAACGGCCTGGGTACCGTGTCGCCCTTGATTCAAGGAGGGCAGGGAGTGCCAGTTGCCGGTTTCGGTATTGAATGCTTCAACCTCCGCATGGGCGGCGGTCTGGGCTGCGCTTTCACCTCCGAGGACGATCAGGTACTTACCGGTGGAAAGGGAGGTAGTGCCGGCCCTTTCCGTGGGCAGGTCGCCGGAGGGCGGTAGGGGCGTCCACGTACCGGTAGAAAAGTCATACACATCCACTTCCGGAATGGTCAGCTCAAACGTTTGTCCCGTCGCCTGCGAGCTCCTTCGTCCCCCCACCGCATACAGCTTGCCATCAATGACGGCCGCTTGAAAATGGTCGCGATTCCGGGGCGCGTCCGCTAACCGGCTCCACTCACCCGTCCGGGGATCAAAGGCATCCAGCCAGCGCACGTGCCCGCTGGCGTGACCATTTTGAATGCCGCCGACGATATAGATTTTATCTTCATACACCACCGCGCCCGCCGCACCCCGGCGCCGGTCTTCCGGTATCTCCGCCCCTTTGGTCCACTGGTCGTCCCCCGGGTCATAGATATAAACATGGGCAATGGGATCTTCGTAGGGATAGTTGCCGTTGAACGCACCCAGAACATAAATTTTCCCGTTATAGGTTACCGCTTGAAAGTGATGCATCGACAGCGGGGGCGTGGCTTTTTCCGACCAGCTTTGCGTGGCAGGATCATACACTTCCACCGGACGTTCGCCCCGTCCCCCAATGAGATATAGTTTGTCCCCTGCGATGGCCGCCGCATTTTCGTGCCGGTTTGCGGGAGGCTCATTCAGGTCTAAAAGCTGCCAGCTCGCACTGTCATTCTTATGATCCTGGGCCGGTACCGGCTGGACGGTGGTTAAGAGAATGAGGCCGGCGGCAACGATTGTTAAAGATGAGGATATAAATATTGGCAGGGATGATTTCATCGGTAATGATTTTCGGGCTTAACATTATATCATATTGCGGCGGCAAAGATTCTTCCCCGAGCGTTTATGTAAGGTCCGGGGGATGACCCTTTTGTACCGCTCACCCACGATAAAGGTGCAGGCGCACTGCCAGTTGAAGTTATTTTCCGCAGCCGTGTCGTTTTCAGCCGTCGCCCTACTGTGATAAGGCGAACAGTACCAACATAGCATCACCTGAATAATACCTGTGCTCCTTCGCCCCGGGCGATCAGCGACCGGTAGTCTTTCAGCTCGTCCCTGGTACCGGGATCGGTGAGATCAAGCGTCTGCTGCCGTTCGGCGGCCATATAGGCGGCCTGACAGATCCGGGTGATTTCCAGCCCGTAGTTCCAGTCCAGCCTGGCGTCTTTGCCGTCCAAAAAAGCATTTTTCATATCCTCCATCTCCCCGACATAGCCGTAGAGGTCCGCCTCGTTGGGCTGTACGGGCAGGAGTCCACGCGTAGAGGTCGATTTTTCAAGGGCCGTTTCGGCATCCGCCACCGCTGCCGCCGCCTCGTCACTGATAAAGATTTCCAGCGGTGAAATAAGGGTATTGACCTCCATGGCGTAACCGGGACCCAGGGCATCCATGCTCAGCCGCAGGCCCTGCTTGTCGTACATCCAGGAATCGGTGAATTGTGCTTTGACCCGCTGACCGGTGTCCGGGTTTTCGAAGGTAATCAGTCCGGTACAGAAATCTTCGGCGGGCGTCTCCCCGTAATCCACACCGAAGCGTTCTTTTAGCTGGTCGCGGTACTTCGGCTGTCCCCATTTCAGCAGGCAGGTTTCGGCCTGCACGGAGACCGGCTTCAGGAAGTCGGGCGCTTTGCCTTCCGGCGTTAAAATATGACGCGAGACAGCGATGCTGTGACATCCCATATCCGACAATACGCCTCCGCCTTGCTTCCTGGGATCCCAGAACCAGCTGTTGTGGGGACCCGCATGCTCTTCGGTGCTGCGGGCGAGGCTGAAGTTGCCCATCTCTTTTTGCTGGGGACGCAGTTGTTCCAGCGCATTATTGACGGCATTCATGTGAAGCTGGTTTTCGAAATAGGCGGTAAGCAGATCCGCATCATCCGCCAGCTCGACCAGCCGCCGGGCTTCCTCAATCGTCCGGCCCAATGGTTTTTCGCAGATCACTCCCTTCAATGCGGCCCCTTTTTGTACGGCGTCCGCAATTTTCTCCATGATTTCCACGCGCACGTAGTTGGGAGCGAGGATGGCCACGGCGTCGCAGTGCCGGCATACTTCTTCAACGGTGTCGTAGACCGAACATTCACCGAGGCGGTTGTCCCGGGCAAAGCGGGCCAGCTCTTCGGCTCCACCGCGGTCGTAAACGGCCGTAAGTTCAAGGTGGCGCACCTGTTTCATAGCTTTTGCCATAAAGTGTGCAATAAAACCGGAGCCGATAAATCCTATTTGAAGTGATTCCATAAAATCTGTGTTGAAAATCTGTATTTAACCTGAGAAGAAAGTGAAAATAGCCTGTATAAAGTAAAAATATATCACGAAAATGCTACCCGAAAAGACAAAAAAATTATTCGTTCATGAGATCCAGCAGCCGATCCGTTTGCTGTTCGGTGACATTCTTGAGCGTATCTTGATCAGAGGCAGCCCGTATCTCTTTGAGCGCCTTGTCAGAGAATTCCTCGGGTTGATCCTGCATTTCTTTCCACAGGCGGTGGAAACGGGCAGCCTGAATAGCTCCCTCGAGGGCATCGGGATTGATACACTCCCGTGCCGCGAGGTAGGCCGGTGCACTTCTGGATCCCTGGCGGAGTCCCACCGTGTCGGCGGCTACCGCTGTCCCCTCCGTCTCCTCGTAGAGCTCGTTAAGTTCTTCGGACTCGACATCTTCGTGGATCGCTTTCTCGGCAAGGTCAAGTATCTTTTTCTGTATGGGTTTCAGATCTTCGTTGATTTGCCGGGTACACCAGACGGCAAATTTTCGCAGCAAACGAGAGCGTCCCTGCTCGTGCAGGTACTTGAGCAAGCCGGTCACCTTGTCATCATCTTCCCGCACTCGCTCTCCGGTCTCACCATCTATCATAATGATCTTTTGATGATCGGTATCGTATATATAGATGAGATTCTTGTTTCGTTTATTCATAATGCTTCTGATTCTTTGTCTGTTATCCTACCGTTAAGTTTATAATAACATATTGCATTTCCCAAGTATTCCATTCATAATAGGAGTCCGCCGGAAGCCGGACACATTTGAATACACGCAACAGTCTTTGCTGTATTCTGCAGGCTTCCGGATTATGGCAATATGCAACGGATCCTCCATAATGAAAACAAAAAAGCAAGAATCAACCGTTTCCCTTTTTTCATGGGCGCTCTACGACTGGGCCAACAGCGCTTTTTTTGCCGTTATTCAGACGTTTGTCTTTGCGACCTATTTTATGCAGTCGGTAGCTGAAAATGATACGCTGGGAAGCACCCAATGGGGCAACACCATCGGGGCGGCGGGACTGGTGATCGCAATTTGTGCTCCTTTTGTAGGTGCTGTTGCCGACCAGATGGGCCGAAGAAAGCCGTGGATCGGCTGGTTTACCCTGCTGGCGATCGGAGCCACTGCGGCATTGTGGTTTGTGGCCCCCTCCCAGCAATTTGTGTGGTTGGCGCTGGCGCTGGTATTCTTCGGAACCATAGGATCGGAATTTGCCATCATCTTTTACAATGCCATGCTGCCCGATCTTGCCTCGGAGGAGCGCATGGGGCGATGGTCGGGCTGGGCGTGGGGACTGGGATATGCCGGGGGACTGGCCTGTCTTGTCGTTGCACTGTTCCTGTTTGTGGATGTGGAACAGCCGCCTTTCGGATTGGATAAAGCCGCCGCCGAGCATGTCCGGGCAACGTTTGTGCTGGTCGCGGTCTGGTATGCCCTCTTTTCCATTCCGATGTTTATGGTTACGAGTGATCGTCCCTCTACCGGGATCAACCTCTCCGAAGCGGTCAAATCAGGCTGGGGACAGCTGAAGAACACGGTGAAGGAAGTCCGAAAGTACCGGCACATTGTTCGTTTTTTAGTGGCCCGCATGGTGTTTATCGATGCCCTGGCTACCGTCTTTGCTTTTGGGGGGATCTATGCGGCCGGCACGTTTAATCTCGGGGAGCGCGAGGTACTGATGTTTGGCATCGGACTCAACCTGACGGCCGGATTGGGGGCGGCGACCTTTGCCTGGCTGGATGACAAGCTGGGCAGCCGCACAACGATGCTTCTCTCGCTGGTGGGACTGATTGCCTGTACGACAGCCGTTCTGCTGGTATACGAGGTGCTGTTCTTTTGGGTCTTCGGCCTGTTGCTGGGCATCTTCGTGGGCCCCGTCCAGGCGGCCAGCCGGACGTATATGGGGCATGTTTCCCCGCCGGATTTGCAAAATCAGATGTTCGGTCTTATGGCCCTTTCCGGCAAGGTAACGGCATTTATGGGCCCACTGCTGGTCGGATGGCTTACGTATATAGCGGACAGTCAGCGTATAGGGATGAGTATTATTGTAGTCCTTTTTGTGCTGGGATTCATATTGCTTTTTCGGCTGCCGGACGCTGAAGAGGTAAAAAGAAACAGACGTTCATCCACGCCGTAAAAAAATAATCCCCATTTAACAGATAAAATGGTACCTTACAGGGCTTAAATTGGATGATATCATCCCGGGAGAAATTACTCTCAGTTAACATAAACTCAATATAAAAATACTATGAGCCGATTTGATGAACTCAAAGGCATTGTAACAGGAGTCGAAGAGGATATGACAAAATTCTACGAGAAAGGAAATAAAGCAGCAGGCACCCGGGCTCGTAAGGGATTGCAAGAGCTTCGCAAACTCTCGCAGGAAGTTCGCCTTGAAATACAGGACATTAAAAACAACAGTTAAGCTGCTGTTGTTTTCTTTTGGAAAGCCACTGAAAAGTGGCTTTTTTTTATTTACAACGGGCTTTTGAAAAAACAGGAATTTTGACCAATTTCAATATCAAAGCCTGAGCGGATTCAACCCCTCAGCATATATATATATATAAGAAGCCTTTGCAAAGATTTCTATAATTTAAAAAGGGTGAATACCGCCTTCATAAATTATTCATGCGCACCTCTCCCAAACATAAGCTCTCCAAATCTGCTATTAAAGCATGGCGTATTTCGACGCTTATTTTTATGCTTTTCCTGTTTTTGGTCCCCCTGACATTGTGGATGTACAGCTATTTCGGCGACGGACAGCTGTCGTTATGGCTGATTATAGCCATAACGGTACTGCTGGTTGTTGTTGCGGCACTGGTGATATTGTTTGTCCCTGAAGTTCGCTGGCAGCGGTGGTCGTACCAGGTGGATAAGCATGAAGTTGACCTGCAGAGCGGAATTTTTATTATTACCCGCACCCTGGTACCCATCAAGCGGGTACAGCATGTTGACACGCGCCAGGGACCCATTCTTCGTTCTTATGGACTGGCGGATGTCACTATTTCCACGGCGGCTACGACGCACCGTATCCCGGCTCTCAACGAAGAGACCGCGGAACAGATGCGCGATCAAATCTCTAAATTTGCCCGGTTAGCTAAAGAAGATGTCTGAGCCCCAACGCCAGCATCCGGTTGCGGCTCTAACCAAGGCGCTGGATGTCATACGCGGAAATTTTATTACGATTCTGATCCTTCTTTTCATTGGCGGGGGGGATGAGGATATCCTTCTGGCCTACTGGATATTGGGTATGGCCGTCATCCTGCTTGTATGGGGAGTCGTTTCATGGTATCGTTTTAGTTTTCAGGTAGCGGAGGGGGAACTGCGGATCGAACAGGGCGTGTTTGTCCGAAAGAAACTGTATCTGACCTCCGACCGCATACAGGTTATCGATATAAGCGCAGGAGTAATACAGCGGCTGTTCGGACTGGTGGCTGTGGAGATCAAGACGGCGGGCAGCAGCTCCAAGGAAGCAAAAATAAGTGCCCTGACCCGCCAGGAGGCAGAAACCCTGAAGGCACAGCTTCGGCGCGTTATCAACCAGGCGGAGGGGGCGGAGCCGCGCGGCAGAGAAGGAGAAGCGGGGGAAAGGATAGAGGAAACCGAGCCCCGGAAGAGCTATGCCATCGCCCCGCGCGACCTGCTGATTGCCGCTACGACATCGGGACGCATGGGGGTGGCCCTGTCGCTGGTGGGAGCGGGGTTTTCACAGATCGATCAGGTGGTGTCGGATGAACGGATGGTCCGGTTTATCGAGAATAATATCCCGCAATCCACTTCGGCCTCCCTTATTGTGCTTTCGATTACAGCCGTTTTGGTTATCTCCTGGGTCTTTTCCTTTTTGTCGGCGCTTATCGCTTATTATGATTTCAAGGTGGAGGTTCGGGAAAAAGAGCTGGTCATTTCACAAGGGTTGTTTGAACGGACCCAGCTTACGGTCCCCTTCAACCGAATTCAGGCCGTTCAGATCAAAGAAGAGCTGATGCGTCAGCCTTTCGGCTATGCTTCCCTGGTGATCGAAAGTGCGGGCTACGGCGAAAGCGAAGGGAATTCTACCACGCTTTTCCCCCTGATTAAACGGGAGAAGATGTATGATTTCCTGGAGGAGGTATTGCCCGAATATAATGTTGCCATTGAAGGGGAGGACGATCATGCACCACCGCTGCGGGCGCTGCGTCGGTACCTGCTGCGGATGCTCTGGTGGTCGCTCCCGTTTATACTTATTTTCTGGGCCATCTTTCCCTCATACGGCCTGTATGGATTGGTACTGTTGGTTCCGGCCCTGTTGCTCGGGTACCAGCAGTACCGGGATGCTGCCATCCGCACCGAAGATCATACCATCGTGCTGCGCGCCCGCCTGTTGAGTAAAAGAACGGCCATTGTAAAAAAATACCGGATGCAGGCCACCACGCTAAAGCAAAACCCCTTTCAGTCGCGCTTGCAGCTGAGGGACTTTACCCTCCATGTGGCCAGTGGAAACCAGGGGCGCTCTTTTACCGTCCGTGATCTGGATGAAGGGGACGCGGGCAGGTTTTGGGCATGGATGCTCCATGAGCCGTTGTCCGCCTCCGGGGGAAAGAAACGCTCGCCCGGAGACAATGGCAATGATGCGGAGTCGCTGTCTTTTTCCGAAGATACGTAGCGCGTTACTCTTCCCGGTAGGAAAGTTCTATGTCAAAGCGCAGCTTCCGTTCATCCTCGATGGCTATGTCCGCTTCCGAATCGATATTGGGGGTGTCAAGGTTGCTGATCTGACAGCTGCAGTCTTCATCGATGTATTCCCCCACAGCATCAGAGATAAGACTTTCGAGCTGGTGGACAGACAGTGTTTTTAACTTATTACTCATCGGAGATCTGGTTTGAACTTAATATTTTTGATTTAAGAGAGGGTTTGTGCAAAAAAGTTATCCGAAAACGAGATAGTTATAGATTCCGAGGGTGCAGGCGCCATAAATAATATGCAGGCTCAATACGTAATAGGGAATCATTGGTCCCCACGACCGGCCCATGATGCCCGGATCCGGGATGGCCTTTCCGCTGCCGATGGCCGGGTGGGTATCGGCCAGAATACCCATCATCGTTCCCACAAAGATACCGTGAGCGAACCCCCAAAGCATGCCAACCGGCCAGTCAGGGGTCACAACCATAGCCCGGAGCAGAATAACATAGAGGACGCCCCATCCGGCCCCGATCAGCAGGTGCAGGGTAATGCCTGTCACATACACTTTGGACCGCTCAGTGATATCGACAAAACGGGTGCCGATGAGATAGGGAATATCCAGGTTTTGTCCTCCGAGCTTGAGCAAGTAGATGAAAAGGGTTAGGATAATAGCGCCGATAAAGCCTGCGAGTGCTGCAATGAAGAGATTAACTTCCATAAGCCCTCTTATTTTAAGTTGACCTTAACGAAACCTTTGCAAAACCGTTATTTTGCCCAATCTCTGCATTTTCGCGATTTCCATATTCTCATGTATAGTCATCAATACACTGCGGTTTTGAAATCGTTCAGGCTTTGATATTGATATCGAACAAAACTTCTGGTTTTCCAAAGACTCCTTAACCTAAATGATAATAGAAATAAAAATCCCACTTTGCATTTAAATGTAACAGAAGAAAGACATCTATGCTACCCATAACTATTTTTCTGCTGATTTCGTGCCGGCGGACTGTTCAAATCTACCCGTCGTTATTGAGAAGCTTGGCATTATTCCACTTTCCTGATCGTGCGACATACCGGCCAAGACAATCATCGGACGCCGGGGCCAGCCGTTTGATGAGACACGGCAGATTGCACAGCCATTTATCAGAATGGTGATAGTTCCGGGCTCAACGCAACGACTTCCGGTGATATGACGACATACATGGCGAGGCTTTACGCACCTTCGGGATTGGGCTGCCGGCCGAATTTTTTGAGTGTATGGTAATGGGATTTCACGGCTGTGGCCAGTGACTCCTGGTAATTGTAGGGAATATCGTGCTTCTCGGCCACCGATCGCACAATCGAGCTTATTTCCGGGTAGTGGATGCTGCAGATCTTGGGAAACAGGTGATGCTCGATCTGGTAATTGAGTCCCCCTATATACCAGCAAAGCAGCTTGTTGTCATGGGCAAAATCGGAAGTTGTTTCCAGCTGATGGATCATCCAGGTATTTTCGATATTGCCCTCTTCATTTTCCGTGGGATGTTCGGTGCCCTCAACGACATGGGCAAGCTGAAAGATGATCCCCAGAATGATACCGGCCGTAAAATGGAGGATTAAAAAACCGATGGCGAGCTGCCACCAGGTGATGGGAAGGAGCATATAGGGGAGGACGAGCATATAGCCGTAGTAGACAAGCTTGGTAATGACGAGCGTAATCCACTCTGAAACAGGGTGAGACTTATTCTCATAGGGACCTAAACTGGATTGAAAGAAGTATTTGTAATCCTTGATAAAGACCCAGAAAAGCGTGGCAAAACCGTACGCTATAAACGCTAACAGGTGCTGAATGCGGTGGATAGGCTTGTGTTCGGCATTGGGAGAGAGCCGGATAAATTCCGCTACTTCCAGGTCCTCGTCATGTTCATAAATATTCGTATAGGTATGGTGGATAATATTATGGGTGATTTTCCATATATACCCGTTGGCTCCCATCAGGTCGAAGGTGTACCCCAGAATTTGATTGACATATTTATTCGGGGAGTAAGCACCGTGGAGGGCATCGTGGGAAACGGAAAAACCGATCCCGGCCATGCCGATACCCATGACGAAACAGAGAAAAGCCATGCCCCAGAGTCCGACGCTATTGCTGATAATCAGGCCGTAGGCCCCGAAGTACAGCGTCAATAGAATAACGGTTTTCAGGATCATTTGTCCGTTGGCGTGACGGGACAGGTTGTTTTCTTCAAAGTAGCGACTTACTTCCCGCTTTACGTTTCGGGAGAAATCCTTTTTGTCCCTGCTTTTGAACGATATCCTGGTTGGTGCCATATGTTATGAGAGCCCTAAAGTAAAATTAACCTATCGTTATAATAAACTAAAATAAGGACAGGAAAAAAAATGGTTTACGAAAGCCAACGGCTGAGCATCCGATTTTGTTTTGTTTCGGATTGTGATTGGCGGGCTCCTCCTTTGGTTGAATACGCCTGCAGTCATACATAAAGATAAGGGTTTTTCACTTTCACACACGGACATTCGGGAAGGAGGGGACGGGTTGCGGTCGAAATTGCTCAGCCCGGATTCCCACTACCGGGCTCCCGGTTAAGACCGCAAATGAGGGACCGGGAACGGCAGGGTGTGGAGGGACTCAGCCCAGGGCTACGTCCAGGATCATCATAATGGTGAACCCCAGCATGGTCCCGAGCGTAGCGATATCGGTATTACCGCGGATCTGAGATTCCGGTATCAGTTCTTCTATGACCACATAAATCATGGCGCCGGCCGCAAAGGCGAGGGCATAGGGCAGTATCGGCTGTATCATTAACACGGCCGCGGCGCCAATGACCGCGGATATGGGTTCTACAATTCCTGAAAGTTGTCCGTACCAAAAGCTTTTGCCGACCGACAGCCCTTCCCGGCGCAGCGGCATGGAGACGGCCGTACCCTCCGGGAAATTCTGGATACCTATGCCGATGGCCAGCGTCACGGCGCCCATTACGGTAGCACCACCCGCAGCCTCAATCCCGGACGCCGCCGCTCCGAAAAGCACCCCGATGGCAAGTCCCTCCGGAATATTATGGAGCGTAATCGCAAGCACAAGGAGCGTGGCCCGTCTCCAGCTGGTCGGCAATCCCTCCGCTTCTTCGACCGGCAAGCCGATATGAAGGTGGGGAAGGTAGGCATCACAAACCCGCAGGAAAATACCGCCGGAAAGGAATCCGATAACAGCAGGCAGCCACTCGATGATACCCTGAGCCGCAGCCATATCGATCGCCGGCACCAGCAGCGACCAGAAACTGGCGGCAATCATCACGCCGGCGGCGAATCCCATCATGGCATCCAGCAGTTTGTAGTTTATTTCCCTGGTAAAAAAGACAAGCGACGCGCCAAGTGCAGTTAGCGTGTAGGTAAACAAACCGCCGAAGAGACTCTGGGTAACGGGACCCAAACTAAAAAACAGATCTGTAAGCTCAGCTAATGTAATCATCGGATGATTGATCGGTTATATTTTTTTATAAAACAAAGGATAAGAAATTTTAATCTTTTTCAAAATAAAAAATTAGCGTAGGCTAACAATTTTGAAACCCCGCTTTTTTTGCGGTTTCGGGGAAGGATTAAAAAAAGAACAGGTCCGGGGTAAGTTAAATGCGTGAAATGCAGTCTTAAACAGGGGGACAGACGATTTTCAATTAAAAATGAAAAATCCTCAAATTATAAATTGAGGGGAATAGCCGGGGTACTGTATATCTTCTTACGAGAACTATATACTTAGAACTTAATATTTTTAACCATCAGTAAGTTGTCTTCCAATAGACAATGCCCCCGGCCTGCTTGCCGACTTCTATCACTTCCACCCGCTGAAGAGCCTGAAGGTCAATGACATCCACCGAGCCGGCCTCCCCCCCGATGCCTTCCACCGATATGAACGCATACCGGCTGTCGGGAGCGATGGCGACGCCGTGGGGTATCCTGCGGCTGTTCGTAATCCTGGCCACTTCTTTTCCCGATTGCAGGTTCCAGATGCCGGTGGCTCCCTCTCCTTTATAACTGGCGACCAGCCATTGTCCGTCATGGCTTATTTCGAGATTATACGGCGCCTTCCCGGTGTTATATCGACGGCTCACCTCCCACCTTTGGGTATCCACTTCGACAATTTCATTCGATTTGTTGTTGGCCACATATACGAGGCCCTGGGTCGGATGCGGATCGACCCAGGTCGGCTGGGCTATGGCTTCGGTCTTTCCGGGAGGATTTGCGGCAGATGAAGCGGAAGCTGATTCTTCGGGTGCAACAGAAAGACGCCGGCTGATCTTCAGGGCGGACGCATTTATCTCTATCAGCTCGTCCGTCATCATGGAAACATGGTACTGGTACCGGCCGTCTTCGCTCATGCGCGAACCGTGGGGCATAATACCGGTGGTGATTTCCGAGACCACGGTCATGGCCCGGGGATCGACCACCGAAACGGTACCGGGTTCCATATCGCCGTGGAGGTTGAAGTTTACCACGTACAGCAGTCCGGTGACTTTGGACATTTCCATGCTGGCCGGAAACATGCCCAGCTCGGTGCGGCTGACAAACTTGTTGCCGCCCGTTGTAAACTTGTATAGCCAGCCGTACGGATTGCCGTGTGCCAGGGAGAGGAACCAGTAGTCGCCCTCAATCCCCACATTGATGCCGTGGGGACCTTCGTTCTCCGTGGGAAATTGTCCCACAGCAATACTATCACGGATGTCCCCCTCCCCGCTGCGGGCATCGAAGGCGAGCTGGTATACCTTGTCCTCGGACTCGGCCGCGACGTACAGGTGGTGGGTCTGGGCTGCGGTATGGTGGCAGAACCCGGCCAAAAACAGTACCAAAAGAAGTAGCACACGTTTCATAATAAAACTAATCCGTCAGTTTGAGCGCCCAGAGCCCGGAGTTCCAGTCGGACACGAAAATATATCCCTTGTATGGGTGAGGTCCCCAGCTCATGGCAGCATTGGGAATACGTCCCCGGTGATGTGTGGGGACGAACCGGGCAATCTCGCGTCCCTGCTCGTACAGATTTCCCATCAGCTCACCGGAGATATCGACCACGCGCAACCCGGCATTGTAATAAGCGACGTACAGCGTATCCCCTTTCACCCAGAAATTATGGGTCCCCGCTTCGGGCACCCGGTAGCGGGCCACTTCCTTCGGGTGGTCCCACCCGCCTTCAAACTTTATGAAGTGGATCCATCCGGCCGGTATGGTCGGTTTATCCTGTACAAACAGTCCGTTGGGAAAAGCCTCATCGCCGGCAATGACGTAGAAATCACCGGTGGACTGACTCCGGAACGGGAAGGCCGCGTGATTCCAGCCGCTGGGATAGCTGTAGCTGCCCAGTTGTACGGGATTTTCGGGGGAACCGGTCCCCACCTCATGCGTTTCGGGAGAGTCGGCCGCCGGCGTACTCCCCACATCCACCGCCACGACACCGTCATCCCAGTTCGAAGAATATGCGATACCGTCCTCCACCCATACATCGTGGACGGCGTGGCCGGGCGTATCCAGTTCAAAACGACTGACGGTCTCGGGATTCCCGGGATCACTGATGTCAATAATATCATACCGGCGCCCGTTGTTGACGGCATACACGTGATCCTCATAAATAAAGGCGTTGTGCACCCCGCCCGTGAGTCCCTCGCTGTATTCGGAGATGATCTCCACCTCGTGCGGATTTCGCACATCCAGGATCACGATGCCGTTTTTACGATCGGAGGCGCCTTCTCGCGTGATAACGCCTACGCGTCCGTCTTCCGATATTTTCACGTCGTTGACCGTGCGCGCATCCACCGTTACCGTGTCGATGATCGTCATATTCGCCGGGTCGGTGACATCCCAAAAATACGCCTCTCCGTTGCCGCCCCAGGTGCCGGTGACGGCGTAATCGTTGCCGTCAACGCCCTCCCAGACCCAGAGATCCGAAGTGTGGACGTCACCCACGAGAGCGTGTCCCACTACCTCTACCTCCCGCTGGATATCCCGCGCCTCCACCCCGATGGTCTGTTCGGCAAATACGGTACCGGCCCGGGCGAGGACGGTGTAGGTGCCGGGCTTGCGGGCGACAAACCGGCCGTCCTCTTTGACCTGTGCCGGGGACGCTTCGCCCCGGTTGTTATCCGGCTGAGCGGCCAGGGAATATTCCACGGGCATATCGTCAATAACCCGGCCCTCTGCGTTTTTGGGACTGGCCGTGAAGCGTACCACATCGCCGGTGCGGGTCTGCTGCTCCCCCTTGCGGGTCAGCTCAATGGTGGTAACGGGATTAACCACCACTTCGGTCCGCCGGCGGGCGGTGGCCTCTCCGGCTTGCGCGGTAATGGTGACGGCACCGGGTTTTTTTGCATGCAGCTGCCCGAAGTTATCCACATAGGCCACGGAGGAATCAGAACTGGTGAGGGTGACTTCCCCTGGATTGCGATCGAACCCTTTCGCATCCGTAACCGAGAGGGTAACCGGACGTCTGGTGTCGGCATACATGCGCCCGGGCCGGCCGGTAAAGGCGATGTCGGTGATGGGAGGAAAACTCACTTCCACGGGAATGGTGGCCGTCAGTCGCTGGTTACCGGGGGTCAACGCATAAGCCTGGAGTTCAAAGGTGCCGGGCTGCAGCCCTTTGACCAGCCCGCTGCGGCTCACGGAAACGCTTTCGCGGCTGAGAGAATAGAAGAATACGGAGTCGTGGACCGCATTGCCGCCGGCATCCCGGACGGTTCCTGTGAGCCGGGCCGTCTCGTCGACTTCGAGGGACAGTGTTTCGGGGATTACGGCAATCCGGTAGTTGCTGTCAGACTGCTGACCATAACACGAAGTAACAACGAACAGGAGGAGACAGGCACAGGCAGCAGAGAGCAGGGAATGTTGAAAAAGCTTCATATATTTTATGATTGATTACAGGAATAGTTATAAGGCAGCTTGCAAAACCGTTATTATATCCGATGTCGGCTTACCGGTCGGTTGAAGTTCTCAAATAGAGGCTATATGCTGCGATCCCAACCTCCCTCCGGCTTTGACGTTGAACAAAATTCCTGGTTTTTCAAAAGGTCCTCTATAACGTGGCGTTTGGCTGCTGAATTCAGCTGAGGCTGTAACACAAACATAATGTTTTTTCTGAGTGGTGATAACAGCAGGTACTGTTTAAAGAAGTATCCTCAGGATAAAATAGCTGCACGGCTTTTTATACGGCATATTTTTATGGCAACCTTTCTTTATTGATGTTCCATGACTGTTAATTTTACCATCGAATGCTTACCTTCCTGCATTCTCAAACATGGAGCCTGAAGAAGCTGTGAGAGATCCTTTTCACAAACCCCAAGTTGGTTATTGATTTAACTTTTTGCAACAAAAATTAGCATAAATGAGCATCAATTTTAACAAAGAGCGCTTTCTGCACCGCCACATAGGAACGAACCCCCGTCAAATCAGGGAAATGCTCTCTGCCATCGGCGCCTCGTCGCTGGATGAACTGATGGACCAGACCGTTCCGAAGAATATTCGCCTGACCCGGGAGGTGGAATTGGATGAACCGATGAGCGAGTACCGGTTTCTGGAGGAGTTTCGCGAGCTCGCTTCCGAAAATAAGATTTTCGACTCCTATATCGGCATGGGCTACCATGAAACGCTGACGCCCAATGTTATTTTACGCAACGTGCTGGAGAATCCGGGCTGGTATACGGCCTATACGCCTTACCAGGCAGAGATCGCCCAGGGACGCCTGGAAGCACTGATCAATTTTCAGACGATGGTGGCGGACCTGACGGGACGTGAGCTGGCAAATGCTTCGCTGCTGGATGAGGGGACGGCCGCGGCCGAGGCGATGTCGATGTTTTATGCGATGCGGCGCGGGAACAAACGGAAAGGGGCCCACACCTTTTTTGTCTCCGAAGGCTGCCACCCGCAGACGATCGAGGTGGTAAAGGGACGGGCGGAGCCGCTGGATATCGAGGTTATGGTCGGCGACCACGGGGAGCTTGATGTATCGGATCCGGAGCTGTTCGGTATCCTGCTGCAGTATCCCGGGACGGATGGGTCGGTCGCGGATTACAGCGGTTTTATTGAAGCGGCACGGGCTCAGGGCAACCAGGTAGCGGTTGCCGCGGACCTGCTTAGCCTCACGCTGCTGACGCCTCCCGGGGAGATGGGCGCCGACGCGGTGGTGGGGACCACCCAGCGGTTCGGCGTGCCGATGGGCTTCGGGGGTCCCCACGCCGGCTATTTCGCCACCCGGGAGAACTATAAGCGCAAGATACCGGGACGCATTATCGGGGTGAGCAAAGACGCGGAGGGGAATCCGGTGTACCGGATGGCGCTGCAGACGCGGGAACAGCATATCCGCCGGGAGAAGGCCACCTCCAATATCTGTACGGCCCAGGTGCTGCTGGCGGTCATAGCCGGATTTTACGGCGTTTATCACGGTCCCGGGGGACTCCGCCGCATTGCGGAGCGCATTCATGGGCTGGCCAGGGTCATGCACCGGGGACTCCAGTCCCTCGGTTTTTCCGTTGAACACGAGCACTATTTCGATACGCTGAAAGTGCGTCTTGAAAGCAATGCCCGCAAGGAGGAGCTAAAAAAAGCGGCGCTGGCCCGGCAGATAAATCTGCGCTATTTCGAGGACACTTCGGTCGGTATCGCCTTTGACCAGGTGAAGGACCTGGATGATGTGGACCAGCTGCTTTCCCTGTTTGCGGGACTCGAGGGAGCGGGAGATGAAAGCGACGATGGAGAGTCTGATCTGCAGGTGGACGTTCGGCAGCTTGCCGAGGGCGTTACGGTGGATTACCCGGATTCCCTGACCCGTACCTCCTCCTATATGGAGCACGAGGTTTTTAACCTGTATCACACCGAGCACGAAATGCTGCGATACCTGAAGGTGCTGGAAAACCGGGATTTGTCCCTCGTACACTCCATGATTTCGCTGGGCTCCTGCACGATGAAGCTGAATGCCACGGCTGAAATGATTCCGCTGACCTGGCCCGAATTCAGCAGCATCCATCCCTTTGCCCCGCAGGACCAGGCCCGGGGCTATCATCTCCTGTTTGAAAAATTTAAAGAGCAGCTGAAGGCCGTTACCGGCTTCGAGGCGGTCTCGCTGCAGCCGAACTCCGGGGCCCAGGGCGAGTTTGCGGGACTGATGACTATCAGGGCTTATCACCGGCACCGGGGGGAGGAGCATCGGAGAGTGACCATCGTGCCCGATTCGGCCCACGGCACCAATCCCGCCAGCGCGGTGATGGCCGGCATGGAAGTGGTGGTTACGCAGTGTGACGAGCACGGGAATATTGACCCGGATGATCTCCGGGAGAAAGCGGAACAGCACAGCGAAGATCTGGCGGCGCTGATGGTGACCTATCCCTCCACCCATGGGGTGTTTGAGGAGGATATTAAAGAGATATGCCGGGTGGTGCACGATTACGGGGGACTGGTATACATGGACGGGGCCAATATGAATGCGCAAGTGGGACTTACGAGTCCCGCCGAAATCGGGGCCGATGTCTGTCATTTGAACCTGCACAAAACGTTCTGTATTCCTCATGGCGGGGGCGGTCCCGGTATGGGTCCCATCGTGGCCACCAGGCAGCTGGAGCCTTTTCTACCCGGCCATCCCGTGGTAAGCACCGGCGGCGGGCAGGCCATTGACGCCATTTCAGCCGCGCCCTGGGGAAGCGCAAGTATCCTCCCCATCTCGTACGCCTATATCAAGCTGATGGGCAATGAAGGACTGACACGCGCTACGGAAATAGCGATCCTGAACGCCAACTACCTGAAAGATCGTCTGGAGGAGCACTACCCGGTTCTGTATACCGGCCAGAACGGCCGGGCGGCCCATGAATTTATCGTGGACCTGCGACCCTTTAAACAGTCGGCGAATGTGGAGTCGGTGGATGTGGCCAAGCGCCTGATGGATTACGGTTTTCACGCCCCGACCATGTCCTTCCCGGTGCCGGGAACCCTCATGATCGAGCCCACCGAGAGCGAATCGAAAGCGGAGCTGGACCGTTTTTGCGAGGCGATGATCGCCATCCGGGAGGAGATCCGGGCCATTGAAAAGGGAGCCTCCGACGCGGAGGACAATCCCCTGAAGAACGCCCCTCACACCATGCGCACCGTCATGGCCTCGGTGTGGGATCATCCCTACAGCCGGGAAGAAGCAGCCTTTCCGCTGGATTACCTCCGGTTCGACAAATTCTGGCCGGCCGTCAGTCGCGTCGATGATGCGTACGGTGATCGCAACCTTATGTGCAGCTGCGTGCCGATGGAGGCCTACAGCGAGGGACAGCAGCCGGCGGCCGTGGATTAATATACAGTCTCACCCATGGCTCTGCCTGTGGCGATGGCGACGACCATGGACTCACACCGGCAGGGGTTGTTTATCTTATCGTTGCAGATCTCTGGGCAGAAAACTTATTGTGAGTCCGCGGACGGAGATAAATTCGCTTCAAGAGCGTTCTGAATATTTTAGACTGATCCTGTATCATCTGGATTGAACTCTGTCCCCGGGATTATTTATGCGTTATGGAACTCTCGATCGTGATATCGCTCAGCAGGGTCCGGTGCACCGGGCATTTTTTTGATATATCCAGGATGCGATCGACCTGTTTGTCGGTGAGATCGCCTTCCACAATCACTTCTTTTTCAATGACGTCAATTTTACTTTTGGGGTCGTCGCAGTGGTCACAGTCTTCGGCGTGACGCTTATTGTGACGCAGTTCCATATACACGTCATCCACCGGCCAGCCTTTGTGGCGGAGGTACATCCTGATGGTCATGACCGTGCATGATCCCAGCGACATCAGCAGGTAATCGTAGGGATCGGGTCCCTTGTCTTTTCCGCCTTCCACCGAGGTGGGCTCGTCGGAGGTCAGTTCATGCTTCCCGGCGGTGAGGGTGGTGGTAAATGTTTCCTCTTTCGGCAGATGTACGTGAACAATCTTTTGCTTGTCTGAATCTTTAGCCATAAAATAGTCGGTATATTGATTAAATAAATGAATGCGTAATCTACCCAGATATTACCACTTTTTCTTCTTTTGACTCGCGAATGTTGACAAGAATGGATAAATGAATATATTAGTGGATAGTATTCACCCGTAAAATCAGTAAGACGATATGGACAGACGATCAGCTTTAAAGAATATGGCTCTGCTGGGAGGGGGCGTGATCCTGGCTCCATCGTGTACGTTCAGTGAAGAGCGGGTATCCATAGCCCTGAATAATTTAAATGTTTCGGGGCGGCAGGAGAAGCTTCTTGCCGGCATCGTGGAAACGTTTATTCCGGCGACCGGTGACGCGCCCGGGGCGAAAGCCCTGAAGCTGCATCACTTTGTACTGGTCATGGTGGACGATTGCCGGGGCGAAGAGGACCGGCACCGGTTTGTACGGGGACTGGATCAGGTGGACCGGCTGGCGGAGCATCGATACGGGGCCGAATTTACGGACTGCACCCCCGGAGAAAGAGAACAGCTGCTCGCCGCTGTGTTTGAGGGACAACCGGAACTGAAATCCGGAGGTGAAGCGTATGAGGATGCCGGGGAATGCCTGGCCATGACCAAACAGTATGCGATCCGGGGCTTTTTAAACTCGGAGTACGTGATGACCGAAGAACTTCCCTACCAGCTGGTGCCCGGACATTTTGACGGCTGCGTAACGCTATAGTGAGCTGAAGATTTTTAAAAGGATGTTGAAATCGTGAAAATGTAGCAATTGGGCAAACGAAGGTTTTGAAAAGGTCTTTTGAAGGAAAAGATGAACGGGCTAAGGAAAAGGCAACGGGGCCTCTGCTTCGGCTATTTCCGCCAATTTATAATTTCCTTATTTATAATTTTTCATTGAAAACCCTCAGGCTCCCTGTTTTAATACTGATTTTTATGCATCTGAATATTAATAATTTCTGTAATTCGATAAACGAATGGCGAACATAAACATCGACAGCAAACAGCAGCGGACCTACGACGCTATTGTCATCGGTTCCGGGATGAGCGGGGGATGGGCGGCCAAAGAACTTGCCGAACAAGGCGTTAAGACACTGGTCCTGGAGCGCGGACGGGCGGTGGAGCACGGGGAAGATTATCCCACCACGAACATGATGCCCTGGGAGTTCGAGCATCGCGGGGAGGTGCCGCTGGAAATCCGGGAAGAAAATCCCGTGGTGAGCCGCTGCTATGCCTTCAGGGAAGATACCGAACATTTCTTTGTCAGGGACACCGAGCACCCGTACGTGCAGGAGAAGCCCTTTGACTGGATTCGCGGGTACCAGGTGGGCGGGAAGTCACTGCTCTGGGCACGCCATACCCAGCGGTGGAGCGACTACGATTTCGAGGGTCCGGCGCGCGACGGTTTTGCCGTGGACTGGCCGATCCGCTACGAAGATATTGCTCCCTGGTATAGCCATGTGGAAAAATTCGTGGGTATTTCAGGTAACGAGGACGGAATCCCACAGCTGCCGGACGGCGAGTTTTTGCCGCCGATGGAGCTGACGTGCGTGGAAAAATATTTTAAAGAGCAGATGTCCGAGCAGTATCCGGATCGCCCCGTGATTATTGCCCGCTGTGCCCACCTGACGGAGCCCCAACCCATACACCTGGAGCAGGGACGGGGCAAATGCCTGCACCGCAACCTGTGTCAGCGGGGCTGCCCGTTCGGGGCCTATTTCAGCAGCAACTCCTCGACCCTGCCGTGGGCCCGCGACACCGGCAATATGACCATGCGTCCCCATTCGGTCGTACATTCTATTATTTATGACGAGCAGAAGGGCCGGGCCACAGGCGTACGGGTGGTGGATGCCAACAGCAAGGAGATGATAGAATACTACAGCCGGCTGGTCTTTGTCAATGCCAGCGCCCTGAACAGCACTATGATCTTGCTGAATTCAACGTCCAATCGCTTTCCCAACGGTTTGGGCAACGATAATGGACTGTTAGGCAAATATGTGGCTTTTCACAACTACCGGGGCAAAATATCGGCGGAATACGAGGGGTTTCCTGACCGGACGACCTCCGGTCGGCGTCCCACGAGCGGGTACCTGCCCCGTTTCCGGAATGTCTTCCGCCAGGAAACCGACTTCCTGAGAGGGTATGCCGCGGGATTCAGTGCCAGCCGGACCTCCCGGCGGGATACCGATCAGGTCGGAGAATCATTGAAAAAAAGCCTGCTGAACCCGCAGCCGGGTCCCTGGCGGGTCGGCTCCCATATGATGGGCGAGACAATCCCGAAAGTAAGCAACGAGGTATCCCTGCATCCGGATAAAAAGGATGAGTGGGGGATGCCGCAGCTTGCCGTCTCGGTGGATTATGACGAGAACGATGAAAAGATGCTCGAGGATTTTTTTGAACAGCTTACCGGGATGTATGAGGCAGCCGGCTTCAGCAATATCCGGACCAGCGATACCAGGCAGGCGCCGGGACTGGATATCCACGAGATGGGGGGCGTGCGGATGGGCCGGGATCCCAAAACGTCCCTGCTTAACAAATGGAATCAGCTGCATTCCTGCCGCAATGTCTTTGTGACGGATGGCGCCTGTATGACCTCCACGGGCACGCAAAACCCTTCGCTCACGTATATGGCACTGACGGCCCGGGCGGCCAATTATGCCGTGGGAGAGATGAAGAAGGGAAATATATAATTAGGAGCGAAGTCTGTAATTACAGGAAGGGGAAAAGGCTGTCGGTACAAAAGACCTTGTCGGGCAACTGTTTACTTTTATAGAATTTGCTGTTGAAGGGAAATTTTGGGAGGCGGGGGACTGGATGGGGAACCGATTCCGGGGAAGGCAAGATATTACTAAAACAGATCACTAAAACTCACCGGCTATGTACAATTGGATGGTGTTACTACTGTGGGGCGTGGCCTTTGTACCCGTACATCCTGTTACGGGTATGCATACGGCTGCTGAAGGTACCGAAAAGGGGAATATGGAAAAAGGACCGGTTTTGCAGCCGGTAGAACTTTTTCAGGCGGATTCAACGGACTGGCGGGCGATAAGGAGCGTTGAAGAGGTCTGGCGTGCTTATCCGGACCGGGTTCGGTTTCTGATGGAACAGCTGGATCTTGATAAAGCGGGACTCGAAAAAGTAAGGGTAGCCGTGCAAAAAGGGGATACGGTTGAGGCCGCCAAAGCTTTAATAGCGTATTATAAGGAATCCAATTCGGGGTTTTGGTTAAGAGACATGGCGTTTGAGAGCATTGCGGGGACTGATATCCGGGAGGCAAATAATCTCCTGGAAAACAGGGTCAGCTTTAGCGGGGAGGACGTAGCCCTGCCGGTGGCTGACAACGGAGGATGGCCGTGGTATTACAAAGGACCTGAAAAAGACAGCGAGTTCGCCTATTCGCTGAATGGTCACCAGTATATTATCTCGCTTCTGAAGGCATGGCAAAAAACGAACAGGGAGGAATATGTAAAAAAATTTGACCGGCTCCTCAGAAACTGGATCATACACAACCCGCTGCCCAGTGAACAGGATTCGATGTATATGGTGCTCAATACGTCCACGGAAACCCTGGACTGGCGGGATATTACGGAGGTCCGGTGGCGGGATATCGAAGCCGGGCAGCGCATGGGGGCTACCTGGCCCCAGACTTTTTACGGGTTCCAGCAGTCCGGTGCCTTTTTGCCCGCCACCCGCCTGCTCATGCTCTGGAGCATCGCCGAACATGCCGCCTACCTGCGGGCATATCACAAGGAGGGACATAACTGGACGACGATGGAAATGAACGGGCTGTCGCTGGTCGGGCTGGCGTTCCCGGAATTTCAGCAGGCCGAAGCATGGTCCCGCTACGCCCTCGAGGTGATGCAGAAAGAAATTAACAATCAGGTATACCCCGACGGCACCCAGACGGAGTTATCCACGAAAACACAGTGGGTGGCGTTAAAGCGTTTTGAGTCGCTGGCGGATAATTTCGGGCAAGCGGGACAGGCGGTCCCGGGGAGCTATGTGGAGCGGCTGGAGCAGATGTACCGGTACCTTGCCTACAGCATGCGCCCCGACGGACACCAGCCGCTGAACAATGATTCCGACCGGGAGGATCTCCGGCCGAGAGTCCTGGAAGCCGCCGGCACATACGGGCGGCCGGACTGGCGCTGGATCGCTACCAACGGCCGGGAGGGACAGCCGCCCGGGGGTGTGCCGTCGGCGGTTTTCCCGTGGGCCGGCATTCATGTGATGCGCGATGGGTGGGGCCCGCAGGCCCAGTGGGGGTTCTTTGATACGGGTCCCTTCGGCACCGGCCACCAGCACAGCGACAAGCTGCACCTGTCGGTGTCCGCCTACGGGCGGGACCTGCTGGTGGACGGGGGACGCTATACCCATGAGAACTACTTTAGTTTTGACCCGACCACCTGGCGGGGGTATTTTCGCAGCTCATTTTCCCATAATGTGATTCTGGTCGACGGAGGGGGACAAACCAGCGAATCCAACCGGGCCGAAGCGGCCCTGGTATCCGGGGACGATTACCTGAACAGGCCTGGTTTTGACTACGCGCGTGGCACCTACGGGGGAGCCTATGCCGGGGCCGCGGGAGGGGCGGCCCATACCCGCGCGGTGCTGTATGTGCGGGGACGATACTGGGTGGTAGTGGACCGCATCGCCACGGATCGCCCGCGTGAAATTCAGGCCCTGTGGCATTATGCCCCCGGGCTGCCGCTGCAAAGCGAGGGGCACCGGCAGGTGGTCTCGACCAGCCCGGGCGGGGCCAACCTGCGCATCACCCCGGCCGGTCCCGGTGCCATGGAGTGGACGCTGGAGGTTGTAGAGGGCCAAACGGAGCCGGTTATCCAGGGATGGTACAGCGAGACCTATGGCCGGAAAACCCCGAATCCCACGGCGGTCTACAGGGCGGAGATCGACGGCGATGTGGTCTTCGGCTGGGTGTTGACGCCCGCCGGCGGGGAGGTCCCGCCCGTGCGGGCAACGCTGCTGGAGGCTACCCCCCGGCAGGCCAGGATCCGCGTGGAGGTGGAGGGCGAACCCCCTGTCACAGCCACGGTCCCCCTGCAGGAGGGGCTCTCGCCGTTGGTAGAAACAGAATGAGAATGAAAAGGTTGCGTTAGATGCCGCCTTTTTTATTTTGTAAGCGGGACATTTTGGCGCCCGGCTATTCGTGATGGGATCCGGTGTCAGCTTGATACAGCTTTTGGAGAAGTCCGTCAAAAATATATACATAAGACTGATAACACGATGTCCAAAAATAACAGAAGGAGCTTTTTAAAAAAGATAGGTCTGGGATTTCTCTCTTTTTCAATAGGGGATTATATCCCCCTGTTCTCATGGGTTAAAAGCGCCTTCCCGGGTTACCGTTCAGAGCGGATTGTTTATTTTACGACCGGGTTCAAAATCTCGGAAGTGAGCCGGCATTCCGCCATCATCTGGACGCGGCTGTGTGACCGGGAAACCCCGAATCCCATTCAACACAAAAGGCGACCGGAGGTCTTTCGTCATCCTATTGATTTTGACGAAGAGCAGCCGGTGGAATCGATGGACGGGGGCGTGGCCGGCGCAGAGGGATATGTGCGGGCGAGGGTATTCAACGCAGAGGAGGAAAAGGTCTCCGAATGGGTGAAGGTGGAGGCCGCCGATGATTACACGGCCCAAATACCGTTTGATGATCTGCGGGAAAACCAGGCATACCAGGTTGAAATTGAGGGCCGTCCTTCTTTACCGGATAGCGCAACAGTAGCAACAGGGGAATTTACGACCGCTCCCGGCCCGGACCGTGTTCGGCGGACCTGTATAGTGACCTCGACCTGCCAGTATTTTTGGAGCTTTGATGACCGCCGGCGAGGGTTCAGGAGCTACGACAGCATGAGAAGGCTGGATCCTGATTTTTTTATTCACACCGGGGATTATGTGTATTATGACAAACCAGGCCCCCTGGCAAAGACGGTGAAGGAAGCACGTCATAAATGGCATGCGATGGATTCCCGGCCGTCCCTCAAAGAGCTGTATAAACGGGTGCCCATCTATATGGTGAAAGATGATCATGACCTGCTGAAAAACGATGTGTTCCCGGGATCCGGCGGGTATGGGGATCTCACTTTTGAGGATGGTTTAAAGCTGTGGCACGAAAATGCACCATTGCAGGAGAAACCTTACCGCACCATTCGCTGGGGAAAGGATCTGCAGGTATGGCTGGTGGAGGGACGGGAATATCGGTCGGCGAATACCCGGGAAGATGGTCCCCGGAAAACGATTTGGGGAGAGCGGCAGGTTGCCTGGTTTAAAGAAACCATGGCCTCTTCCGATGCGACGTTTAAACTGCTGTTTTCGGCTACACCGGTGGTGGGGCCGGACCGGAAAAATAAAAATGATAATCATGCCAATTCGGCTTTTGATACGGAGGGCGAGTGGCTGCGAGAATATTTGTCCGGCCAGGAAGGGGCTTTTGTTGTTAACGGCGACAGGCACTGGCAGTATGTTTCCCGGGATCGCGAAACAGGGTTGGTTGAAGTGGGATCGGGGCCTGTCAGCGATTGTCATGCCCAGGGTTGGGATCCGAATGACATGCGGCCGGAGCATATGTTTCTGCGGGTCAAAGGGGGATTTTTGAGCATCACGGTTGACCGGGAAGAGGGAGAACCGTACCTATCCTTCCGGCATCACGATGTAGAAGGTTCCGTCGTGAATGAGGAAATTTTCAATTAAATAAATTATTTACTAATCAAATGAATTCCAGGCTCTTATTAGAATACTGCGTATATCCTGTAACATTGTTGTTTGTCGCCTCCATGCTTGTCGGCTGCGGTCAGGCGTCCGGGGACCGAAATGAATCTCCCCGGCCCAACATCGTGTTCATCCTGGCCGATGACCTCGGTTACTCGGATATCGGGGCATACGGATCCGAAATAGAGACCCCGAATCTGGACCGGCTGGCGGACAACGGTATCCGGTTTACCCAGATGCATAATACAAGCAAATGTTTTCCCTCGCGAGCGGTGCTCCTGACGGGACAATATGCCCAGCGGGTGGGGATGAGCGAGTCACCGGGGGATTTCGAGCAGGCGGTGATGTTCGGGGAAGTGCTCAGCGGGGCCGATTACACTACCATTTTTGTGGGAAAGCATCACAGTACGGATAATCCCTACGAGTGGGGTTTTGATCACTACTGGGGACTGCGCGACGGGGCGGCCAACTACTTCAATCCCGGTGAGCAGCGTCCCGGGGACCCGGGTCCCCCTGCCCAGAAACAGGGCTTTTACCCGCGGATCTTTGCATTCGACGACTCGCTGGCTGAACCCTACACGCCCCCGGAGGATTACTACGGCACCGACAGCTGGACCGACTGGGCGCTGGAGCTGCTGGGCCGCTATGAAGAGGACCCCCGGCCCTTTATGCTGTATTTGTCCTACCAGGCCCCGCACGATCCGCTGCAGGCCCCACGGGAGGATATCGAGAAATACGAAGGAGTGTATGACGTCGGTTATGAGGCTATTGCCCGGGCCCGCTACGAGCGACAGCGCCGGATGGGACTGCTCGACGAGCGCTACCCGCGATCAAAGCCGACCCACCGCCCCTGGTCAGACCTTGACGACTCCACGAAGGCCGACCAGCTGCGGCGGATGCAGGTCTATGCCGCCATGATCGACCGGCTGGATCAGAATATCGGGCGACTGCTCGATTACCTCGAAGAGCGGGGCGAGCTGGACAATACGCTCCTCATGTTTGCCTCCGACAACGGCGCCTCATCCGAGGTCGTGCAAATCGGGGAGGGACCCATAGGCAGCATGACCCGGTGGGCCTCGCTGAAAGAAGACTGGGCCAACGTGGCCAATACCCCATTCCGTTTCTACAAGAACTACTCCCACGAAGGGGGCACGGCCACGCCCTTTATCGTTCACTGGCCGGAGGTCATCTCCGAAGGGGGACAAATTGATCACAGCCTGCTTCATTTTATCGACATCATGCCCACGCTCGTTGAGGTAAGCGGGGCGGACTATCCCGACGAGTACCGCGGCGAATCCATGCATCCCATGGAAGGCGTCAGCCTGCTTCCCCTGCTTAAGGGAGATTCCATAGAGCGCGAGCAGCCGCTGTATTACGAGTGGAACAGTGGACGCGCTATTCAGACCGGAAAGTGGAAGCTGGTGCGCTGGGAGGATGACTGGGAGCTGTATGACCGGCAGACCGACCGCACGGAAACAACGAACCTGGCCGAACAGCACCCGGATGTGGTCGATCGATTGGCATCCCAATGGCAGGAGTGGGCCGGGGAGATCGGAGTAGAAGAATAATCCTTGTTCCCCACCGGCAGTCAATCTGCAGGAAGGTTGTCCCCATGGCGGCTGGGATTAAACTGAAATAATTCAGCCCGGAGGCAAAAAAGTTGGTATGCTTATAATTTTTCAGTAGTTAAAATAAACCGGGTAATATCAGGGAATAGATCAAAAGATGCTTTTAAGGATGGATTTTAAATACAAAGTATATACAAAGGCCTCGCTTATAATCTTATGGTACCCGTTAATTTTTTTTCTTTTCGGGGAATACGGCAATAGGCCAGCAATTGGAAAGAAAACCTGCCGACTCCCCTCCGATTAACAACCTGTGAATACACTAACTGATAAAAAAAACACCATGTTTAAAAACGTAGCTATAGCCTTTACTTTGATAGTTTTTTTTGCACTGGGGCCTGTAAATGCTTTCGCCCAGGGGGACAAAGCCGGCGAACACCCGAATTTCATCATCATCTTTAATGATGATCTCGGCTACGGGGATGTCGGCCGCTCCGGCTCGCCGCTGATCCAGACGCCTCATATCGACCGGATGGAAGCCGAAGGAGTCAAACTGGCCCACCATTACTCCAGTGCCAACGTGTGCACCCCGGCGCGGGCGGGACTCCTGACCGGCCGGTATCCCATCCGGACGGGACTGGCCCACAGCGTGCTGTTTCCGGATGATAATCACGGCTTGCCGGACGAGGAAGTTACCCTCGCCGAGGCCCTCAGGCAGGAGGGATACCGGACCGGCATGGTGGGCAAGTGGCATCTGGGAACGGTTGATGTCTCCTGGCCCACCGGCAACGGCTTCGATTATTTTTACGGGCTGCCCTACAGTAATGATATGAGTCCGCTTCCGCTGTACCGCAACAAGGAAGTTCTTGAAGAGCCTGTCGATCAGACCACCCTCACCAAACGGTATACCCGGGAGGCCGTTCAGTTTATCGAAGAGCAGCCGGATGAACCGTTTTTCCTCTACCTGGCCCATTCGATGCCGCATGTGCCGCTGTATGCCTCCGAGGCGTTCCAGGGACGGTCTAAAGCGGGCTTGTACGGGGATGTGATCGAGGAGATCGACTGGAGCGTGGGAGAAGTGCTCGGAGCCCTGGAGCGGCAGGGCATCGACGAGAACACCCTGGTCATTGTTACCAGCGACAACGGTCCATGGTTCGAGGGCAGCTCCGGCCGGCTGCGCGACCGCAAGGGGGCGGCAAGCTGGGAAGGGGGACAGGGCGTGCCGTTAATTGCCCGCTGGCCCGGACAGATTCCACCGGGGGTCAGCTCGGATGCGATTACGATGAACTTTGATCTGTTTCCCACGCTGCTGGCACTGGCCGGGGCAGAAGTGCCCGGGGACCGGACCATCGACGGGAAGAATATCTGGCCGGTGTTGCAGGGCGGAGAGCAGTCGCCTCACGAGTATCTCTATTTCTTCAACAACCAGGAGATCACCGCGGTACGATCCCAGCGCTGGAAGTTTGTGGTCCGTTCCTACTACCGGCGGGGACTGACCCGCTTCGAGGGGGAACGGGGAGGGGAGCCTCATTACTATGACCCGGGACTGCTGTTCGACCTGGAGTGCAATCCCTCCGAACAGTTCAGCTATACCCGGGAGCAGCCCGGGGTGGTCGAAGAGATGGTGAAACGGCTGGAAAGAGGGAGGCAGGAACTCGAACCGCTGGCCAGGGAAGAGGAAGAGTAACGCCTGCTCCCCCAAAAGAACGAAATTACAATACACCACCCTATGAGGATGGACTATAGTACTTTTAAATATAAATTAAAACGTTATGTTCTCATGTAATTTGCGAAGTGGGCTCGCCGGGCAGCCTTCTATCTTCCCGGATATCTCAGGACAGATGCGGCGTGGTCAGCGCCTGTTTTGCACGCTTTTTCGCTGGCCCGAAAGAGAAAGCCAAGATACATATTTCGTTATGAGCTATGTTAATGCTTACTATTAAAAATGTTGGATTATGAACACTGTTCGCTCGTTTGGTTTCCTTGCTAAGAAAATACTGCTCTTGAGTTTGATCACATGCTGGGGGATATCCGGTCACGCCCAGGAGCAGCGTCCCAATATCCTGTTTGTCATCAGCGACGATCAGTCCTTTCCGCACGCCTCGGCCTACGGATCGGAGTTTGTGGATACCCCTGCTTTCGACCGGGTGGCCGGGGAAGGCATTTTGTTTATGAATGGTTTTGTGGCCTCACCCGGCTGCAGTCCCTCGCGCGCTGCGATACTGACGGGGAGATATCCCTGGCAAAACGAGGCCGCGGGGACGCACGCCAGTTCGTTTTCTGAGAAATATACCGTACTGCCCGACCTGCTTGAAGAAGCGGGATACACGGTGGGCTATACCGGCAAGGGATGGGGACCGGGGGACTGGGAGGCGGGGGGCAGGGAGCGGAATCCGGCGGGACCTGCGTTCCAGGATGAGGAGCTTACCCCGCCCCATGACTATATACGCGATACCGATTATGCGGGCAACTTCCGGGTTTTCCTGGAACAGCGTCCGCAGGAATCTCCCTTTTATTTCTGGCTGGGCACTTCCGAACCGCACCGGGCCTATGAAGAGGGTATAGGCCGGGCGGCGGGCAAAAAGCTTGAGGATGTGGAGGTGCCGGACTACCTGCCGGATACGCCTGAAGTGCGAGGCGATCTGCTCGATTACGCTGTTGAAATCGAATGGTTCGACCGGCACCTGGGAGAAGCGCTCGCACTGTTGAAGGAGCGGGGTGAGCTTGAAAATACCATGATTATTGTGACTTCCGACAACGGGATGCCGTTCCCGCGGGCCAAGGCGAACCTCTATGAGGACGGGATTCACGTGCCGCTGGCCATAAGATGGGGGGAGCACGTGGCAGGGGGACGCGTGGTTGAGGATCTGGTCAGTTTAATCGATATTATGCCGACCGTTCTCGAGGCGGCCGGGGTCGAGCACCGGGGCGAATACGTGATGACCGGAAAGAGCCTGATGAATATCCTGACCTCCTCCGAAGAGGGCATCGTGGATCCCTCCCGCTTGGCGGTTTATTCGGGACGGGAGCGTCACTCGAGTTCCCGCTGGAACCACCTGGGGTACCCCCAGCGGTCCCTGCGCACGCATCAATACCTCTACATCCGGAACTTCGCCCCCCAGCGATGGCCGGCCGGGAGTCCGCGCCGCATTGAAGATGGACAGCTGACTCCCATGCACAGCGGCTATCACGATATTGACGCCGCTCCCGCGCTGGAGGTGATGACGGAACAGGCCGATGATCCCTATTTCAACCGGTACCTGCACCTGGCCGTTGGCCGGCGTCCCGCTGAAGAACTATACAATATTAAGAAGGATCCCGCCTGTATCAACAACCTGGCGCTGGATCCCGAATACGAAGAGCTTACCCAAAGTTTCCGGGAGCGGTTGAGGGGAGTTCTCAACAAAACAGGAGATCCGCGCGTGGCCGGTGACGGTGATGTGTGGGAAAGCTACCCTCGTCTCCGGGGACCCATGCGGGAATTCCCGGCCCCGGAATGGGTGCTGCCGGTGAAAGAGGATTGAAGATTGTTATTTTTGAATTAGATTTTGTTAATTGGTCAGGGTTCAGGTTTTTAAAACGGGATATGATTGCCCGATCCCTCTCTTACCCAACGGCCGCCGGGGGGAGTCAATAATTTTTTATACTATTTTTACCGGTCATGGGATCTGCGGGTACCTCCGGTACGCCCCCAGAGCTTGCAGAGATGGATGTACTTGTCGGCAAGGATCGGAGGATGGACTTTATGCACGGGACAGCCATTTTATAAACAGTTATCTAACCCATATTCGCATTAACAGATAAAACCATGAATTGGACAGGGAAAAGAATTTGGACATCTATCACAGGAACGGGATTGATTCTGCTGCTGGTTTGCGGCCTGGTCGGCTGCGGGGAATCCACGGAAGACTCTCCGGAAGAGACCCTGGAGGAGCTGCCGCCGCCGAACATCCTGTGGATAACCAGCGAGGACAACAGTCCGATTCTCGGGGCGTATGGGGACGACTATGCGGATACACCCCATCTCGACCGGCTGGCCGAGCGGGGCACGGTCTATGAGAACGCCTATGCCACCACGCCCGTATGCGCACCCTCCCGGTTCACCCTGATCACCGGCACCTACGCCAACCGGATGGGCACCGAAAATATGCGCAGCCGCTTTCCCATCCCGGAGCAGATCCGTTTTTTCCCGCACTACCTGCAGGAGGCGGGCTATCATACGACCAACAACCGGAAAAAGGATTACAATACGGTGGACCAGCCCGGGGCCTGGGATGAGTCCAGCGGGGAAGCCCACTACCGCGACCGCGAAGAGGGCCAGCCCTTTTTCCATGTACGCAATATTACCATCAGCCACGAGAGCAGCCTGCACGATCCCATTGATACGCTGATTCATGATCCCGGCCATGCGCCGGTTCCCCCCTACCACCCGCAGACGGAAGCCGTGAAGAAAGACTGGGCCCACTATTACGATGAAGTCACGCGGATGGACCGCCAGGTAGGTGAGATCCTCGAAGAGCTGGAAGCCTCCGGCGAGGCCGAAAACACCATTATCTTTTATTACGGTGATCACGGGGGAGCGGTGCCCGGCTCCAAACGGTTTATGAACCAGCGGGGGCTGCAGGTGCCCCTGATGGTGTATGTGCCCCCGAAATACCGGCACCTGGCCCCGGAGGACCCCCGCACCGACCGGCTGGTTTCCTTTGTGGACTTCCCGGCGACAGTGCTGAGCCTGGCCGGCATCGAACCGCCCGAATTTATGGACGGCAGACCCTTTTTGGGGGAATACGAAGCTGTCCCCCGGGAGTATGTGCATACGTACCGGGGACGCATGGACGAGCGGTACGACCTGGTGAGGGCGGTCCATGACAAAGAGTTTTTGTATGTCCGAAACTACATGCCCCAGCGGATATACGGGCAGCATCTGTGGTACCTGTGGAAAGCGCCCTCGATGCAGAGCTGGCATACGGAATATCAGGCGGGCACCCTGGATGAAATCCAGCGCCGCTTTTTTGAGCCCAAGCCGGCCGAAGAACTGTATAAGCTCTCCGACGACCCCTACACGGTCCATAACCTGGCGGACGACCCGGAATATCAGGAAGAGCTGAGGCGGCTGCGGGAAGCCAACCGGGAATGGATCCGCGGGCAGCGGGATGTGGGCTTCATCCCGGAGGGTATTATCGATCCTCTCCGCGGCGAACGCCCCCTGGTCGAGGCGGTCCGCGAGGATGAAGTCCCCCTCGGGGAGATTATTCGAACCGCCGAGATGGCCTCGCGGGGCGTGGACGACCATATAGGGGAGCTGGCCGACCGGCTGGACCACGAAGATCCCTCGGTGCGGTACTGGGCGGCGATGGGACTGGCGATCGGCCACGAGCACGCCTCGGCCTACGAGCAACAGCTATTGGAGCGCACTGATGATCCGTCGGGGGTGGTCCGGGTCGCCGTTGCGGAAGCGCTGTATGCGCTGGGTCGCCGGGAGGAAGCCTTCGGCATGCTCGGGGAGAGCCTCGAGCATCCCGATGATCATGTGAAACTGCGGGCGATCAACTTTCTGGAGACGGTACGCTCGGATCCGTTTCCCGGGGAGCTGACCGAGCGGCTGCGTGCCCTCGCCGAACAATACGAAGGCAGTGACGGGACCGGCAACTATGTGCACCGGGCCGCCTCGAGACTGGTCGCAGAATAAGATTCAATAATTAAATAACCTAATATCAGTATGTTGCATAATAGTAGTAAGGTATTTTCAAATTTTAAACAGCGCACGTTCCCCCGAATCGCAGGCATCGTTTTGTTACTGTTTTCATGCATAGGCCTCGCCGGTTGCGGAGAGCAGGCAGCAGACGAGGGACAGCCGCCGAATATTGTTATTTTATTCGCCGATGACATGGGGTATGGTGATCTGAGCAGTTACGGGCACCCTACGATTGCGACCCCGAATATTGACAGTCTGGCCGGGCAGGGGGTGCGGTTTACCTCCTTTGTCACCGCCTCCTGGTGCGTGCCCTCGCGTACGGAGCTGCTGACCGGACGTCACCTGCCGCGGGTGGACCTGGGCGGGGGCACCGGCTCCGACGGGGAAGGGGGGCTACCCGACAGCGAGGTGACGCTGGCCGAAGGGCTCCAGGCGGCCGGGTATGCCACCGGCATGGCGGGCAAGTGGCACCTGGGGTATATGGAAGAGGAGTTTCTGCCTCCCAACCAGGGTTTTGACAGCTGGTTGGGGCTTCCCTATTCCAATGACTACCGCAAGCCGTGGGTTCAGACCGAGGAGCCGCTGGGGCTGTACCGGGGGACACAGATGGTAGAGCATCCGGTTAACCAGGATTCCCTGACGGTCCGATACACCGAAGAGGCCGTCGACTTTATCACCTCCCGGGCCGGGGAGGACCAGCCGCTGTTCTTCTACCTGGCCTACAACATGCCGCACCTGCCGATTCACACCACGGAGGAATTTCGCGGGCAGTCGCGCGGGGGCTACTACGGGGATGTCATCGAAACCATCGACTGGAGCGTGGGCCGGGTTCTGGAGGCCCTGGAGTCCGAAGGACTCTCTGAAAATACGATTGTGTTTTTTGCTTCCGACAACGGTCCGTGGAACAACCTTCCGAAGCGGATGCTGCAGGAAGGCAACAAGCACTGGCATACGGGCTCGCCCGGGCTGCTGCGCGGATATAAAGCTACTACCTACGAGGGCGGCACGAGGGTACCGGCGATGATTCGCTGGCCGGGTCAGATTCCCGCCGGACAGGTGACCGATGAGCTTGCGGGGATGCCGGATATCTACCGGACGCTGATGGAGGCGGGCGGGGCAGATCTGCCCGATCATACCCTGGACGGCTACGATCTGATGCCCTTTTTGAAGGGAGAGCAGGAAGCCTCGCCCCGCAAGGAGTATCCCTATTTTCTGCGGGGACAGCTGCAGGCGTACCGGGAGGGGCCGTGGAAGTTGCGCATTATGGAGCCGGAACCCCAGCTGTTCAACCTGCAAAACGACCCGGGCGAGCGGTGGAACCGGGCGGAGGAGCATCCCGGGATTGTGGACCGGCTGCAGGGCAAGATAGAAGAGCTTGCCAGGGAAGTGGGAGCGGAGCTGCCGGAGCCGGAAAAAAAGGAGCAACAATAGCGTCATATAAGTATACCGTCCCCCTGGTCCCGATAGCACTTTAAACGGTTAAGATGGATCCCAACGGAGCAGTAAGGAGGGACAAAATGTGAGCTGGTATTTTGATTCAAAGTTCTGTATGTCCGTACTATGTATAATTATATTTCTTTTATTCTATGGGCTGCCATAACCTTTTTAGCCGTACCTCCTGTTACGGTTGTGAATACAGCTGCAGGTATAACAGAGGATAAGATAGTGGGTACGGCAGAAGAAAGGGTTTTACTGTCCGCCGAACTCACGGAGGATTCAACAGACTGGAGGGCGATAAGGAGCGTTGAAGAGGTTTGGGGTGCTTATCCGGACCGGGTTCGATTTCTGATGGAACAGCTGGATCTTGATAAAGCGGGACTCGAAAAAGTGAGGGTAGCCGTGCAAAATGGGGATACGGTTAAGGCCGCCAAATCTTTAATAGCGTATTACAAAGAATCCGACTCTGGTTTATGGCTGAGGAATAAGTCTTTCAATTCTTTAGAGACTTCTGTTCTTAGAGAGGCAAATCAACTCTTAGATAACTCTGTTAATATCAGTGGAACTCAATTAACTATACCTTCCAATGATAAAGGAGGGTGGCAGTGGGATTTCAAAGGACCAGAGAAAGATAAAGAGGTAGCATATAAGTTAAATGCACACGAATATCTAGTCTCTTTATATAAGGCAGGTATAAGTATTAAAAAGGATGAATATATAAAAAAAATTGATTCTATAATGAGAGACTGGATCATTCACAATCCACTGCCCAGTGAACAGGATTCGATGTATATGGTGCTCAATACGTCCACGGAAACCCTGGACTGGAGGGATATCACGGAGGTCCGGTGGAGAGATTTAGAAGCGGGAGTTCGTATGGGCGCTACCTGGCCTCAAATATTTTATGGATTTCAACAATCCGAAGATTTACTTCCAGCCACTCGCCTGCTTATGCTTTCAAGTATTGCCGAACATGCCGGGTACCTGCGGGAATATCATAAAGAGGGAAGTAATTGGACTATTTTAGAAATGCATGGTCTTTCCCTAATTGGACTTGCTTTTCCTGAATTCAGAAAGGCGGAAGATTGGACTCAATATGCTCTTGAGGTAATGGAGGGTGAAATCAATAATCAGGTATATCCAGATGGAGTTCAAACAGAACTATCAACAAAGATTCAGTGGACAGCGTTAAAGCGCTTTGAGTCGCTGGCGGATAATTTTATGCAAGCGGGACAGGCGGTCCCGGGGAGCTATGTGGAGCGGCTGGAGCAGATGTACCGGTACCTGGCCTACAGCATGCGCCCCGACGGACACCAGCCGCTGAACAATGATTCCGACCGGGAGGATCTCCGGCCGAGAGTCCTGGAAGCCGCCGGCACATACGGGCGGCCGGACTGGCGCTGGATTGCCACCAACGGCCGGGAGGGACAGCCGCCCGGGGGTGTGCCGTCGGCGGTTTTCCCGTGGGCCGGCATTCATGTGATGCGCGATGGGTGGGGCCCGCAGGCCCAGTGGGGGTTCTTTGATACGGGTCCCTTCGGCACCGGCCACCAGCACAGCGACAAGCTGCACCTGTCGGTGTCCGCCTACGGGCGGGACCTGCTGGTGGACGGGGGACGCTATACCCATGAGAACTACTTTAGTTTTGACCCGACCACCTGGCGGGGGTATTTTCGCAGCTCATTTTCCCATAATGTGATTCTGGTCGACGGAGGGGGACAAACCAGCGAATCCAACCGGGCCGAAGCGGCCCTGGTATCCGGGGACGATTACCTGAACAGGCCTGGTTTTGACTACGCGCGTGGCACCTACGGGGGAGCCTATGCCGGGGCCGCGGGAGGGGCGGCCCATACCCGCGCGGTGCTGTATGTGCGGGGACGATACTGGGTGGTAGTGGACCGCATCGCCACGGATCGCCCGCGTGAAATTCAGGCCCTGTGGCATTATGCCCCCGGGCTGCCGCTGCAAAGCGAGGGGCACCGGCAGGTGGTCTCGACCAGCCCGGGCGGGGCCAACCTGCGCATCACCCCGGCCGGTCCCGGTGCCATGGAGTGGACGCTGGAGGTTGTAGAGGGCCAAACGGAGCCGGTTATCCAGGGATGGTACAGCGAGACCTATGGCCGGAAAACCCCGAATCCCACGGCGGTCTACAGGGCGGAGATCGACGGCGATGCGGTCTTCGGCTGGGTGTTGACGCCCGCCGGCGGGGAGGTCCCGCCCGTGCGGGCAACGCTGCTGGAGGCTACCCCCCGGCAGGCCAGGATCCGCGTGGAGGTGGAGGGCGAACCCCCTGTTACGGCCACGGTCCCCCTGCAGGAGGGGCTCTCGCCAATTATAAAATGACCTTCCTAAGAAGGAGAAGAACACAATATTTTTGCCATGGCAGGTCCATATCTAAGAATAATTCTATGCAGGAATTATTTATTTTAAATTGACGAAGACGAATTATAAGATAAATCGTCCGGATCCTGTCTTTGTTTATTATCCTGATCCTGATGTTGATGGTCAACACCGTCTTTGCCCGGGTGATCTCTATCCTGTTTATCTCATTCCCACCCAGCGGTTTATACTGGTTCTATTTTTCTTTTCAAATTAGTAAGTACGTTTAGTTTGGATTATTCATGAATAATCCAAACTAGATTGATTTTGATTTAAATAAATAATTAACATTTTATAAAGAAGATCTAAAGGTAAGATATTTTTAGAAATGGGGGAATGCGCTGTATAAAAACCTTGCTTCATACAGTATCATTAGTAAGTATTTCAAAAATGTATCGGAACACATATTGTGGTTATGGGTAAACCAATTCACAAGAGAACCTATACTGAAAGTCGGTTGACTGCCGCATTATATTTGGCACCGAAATATCTGTTTAATGTTTCATGTGGATGTTTAAAAATGCGGCCGGGAAATGGTGATTAAGATGTGTATGATATAAAAGATAAATATCGTGAAATAAAGAAAAATTAAAGACTACCTATTTAACTCTCCCAAGTAGAGATAAGTCGGTTGATGGATCAAATAAATGATCGGACTCTGGATCCTACAGAAGAAATTTACCCGTTGGGAACTCCCTATTAGAGCGTCATTTTTAGCCGGTGGTTATGGATGGGGTAAATGACCCCAGTATATCGATAACAAGTAATTTTGGAATAAACTTATGAAAATCCCACATCTGGTTGTAAACCTTGGATCTATTGTACTGTTAATCTTATTGTTTTTATTAGTTTCATCATCTGAAGCGAAGATTAGCAAAGAAAAGGAAGTCCATAAAGATAGACCCAATATTCTATTTATCCTGGCTGATGATCTCGGGCTCGATGGGATCAGTGCCTATGGTGGAGAACTCGTCGAAACTCCCAACATTGACCGCCTTGCCAAAGAGGGGATGAAGTTTTCCCACATGTTTGTGAATCCCTATTGCACTCCGACACGTTCTGAGCTGTTGACGGGACGATACCCGTTTCGGACGCAGACCCTCTTTCCCATATCAGATTATGAGCGCCATAAAAATGATGTGTTAAAAACATCCGAGCCAAGTTTCGCCCGGCAGTTAAAAAAAGCGGGGTATAGAACCGCTATAGCCGGCAAATGGCAGCTCTCGTTTTTGTCAAAACAAGATTGGGTCCGTGACTTTGGATTTGATACCTACCAGTTCTGGCAAATCATGACGGAGAATAATGAGCGGACGACGAGATACCATAATCCATACTATCGCAGGGATGGAAAGGTTATTCACGAAGAGATCAACGATCGATACGGTCCGGATGTTATGGTTGACTTTCTTACCGACTTTATAACCGATAGCCACCGGGAAGGCCGTCCGTTTATGGCGTACTACACTTCGTTGCTGCCTCATTTCCCCTGGGTACCGACCCCCGACAGCAAAGATTCCAGCCTGTCCGGTAGTCTTGAGCGGGGTATAAACTATGGTGTGCCAAAATATTTTCCGGATATGGTTCGGCGTCTGGACTATAACGTTGGCCATCTCCTGGAAACCCTGGATCGGTTGGGAATTGCTGATAATACGGTAGTGATATTTCTGACTGACAACGGTACGGATCAGCATCTGTATTCAAAATTTGAGGAGCAAACGCTGTATGGAGGGAAAGCCACCCTTACCGACCGCGGATCACAAGTGCCCCTGCTGATACGATGGCCAGAAAAAATTGAGCCCGGGAGTGAAAATACCCATTTGATTGAGGCCGCTGACTTTCTTCCTACTTTAAGTGAGATTACCGGTGCGCCGCTGCCAAACCAGTCGATCGACGGTAAAAGTTTTGCTAAGAGCCTTACCGGTGATGACGGTTCTTATCAGCCCAAAGAGTGGGTTCATGTCCAAACGGCCAATGGACGCTATCTGCGTACAAAAGAATGGATCGTCACGGATGATGGAAAATTTAAAAGAGTCAAACCATATCCCACGGATGCAGTGGAGGTTGATGAAACTGAACTGAGTGAAACGGATAGAAACACGTTAAAGCAGCTGGAACAAACGCTGAAAAGTCTTCGGGACTGAAGGGAAGAATGAAAGCATTAATGCCGTCACAGCATATTCAGCTATTTCCGGAGGTTGCCACACACTTGAGGTTCTGTTTGCAGCAAATGGTAAAGAGCTAAAAATAAAGTATTCATTGCGGGTTATTCTTGAAGAAAGATTAAAGCGAGGTAAAGATGCGGCTTCATGATCATCGTGAAGAGGTTAGCATGCAATTTGAAATAAATAACATGGTGGAATATGTCGGTCAATCGAAGAGATTTTTTGAAACGTTCTATGGTGCTTACAAGCGGACTTCTGGTGCCCCGGTATCTTGCGGGCTGTAGCGGTGCTCCCCGGGACGAAAAGTATGATATGGTGATTTACGGGGCGACCTCCGCCGGGGTGATTGCGGCGGTGGCTGCCGCCCGCAAAGGGCGTTCCGTGATACTCCTGGAGCCGTCGGGACACCTGGGAGGACTGACTACCGGGGGACTCGGACAGACTGATATTGGCATTGAAGGTACCATAGGCGGGATGTCACTGGAGTTTTACAGCAAAATCCGCGAGTACTATACCAATGACGACGCCTGGCAGTACCAGACCCGGGATGAATTTATGAACCGGACCGACCGCCTGCAGGAGGGAAGTGACGGCATGTTTGCCTTTGAGCCGCATGTGGCCAAGCAGGTATATCAAACGATGCTTGATGAGGCCGGCGTTCCGGTGGTTATGAATGAGCGGATTATCCTCGGCGGCCGGGGGGTGAGGATGAATCAGGATAAAATCACCGCCGTCGAAACCACCTCGGGAAATGTCTACAAGGGTAAGATGTTTATTGATGCGAGCTACGAAGCAGATCTTATGGCTATGGCAGGGGTTTCCTACACCGTGGGACGGGAAGCAAATTCCAAATACGGGGAGACCCTGAACGGGGTTCAGAAAAGAAGGGCCCATAACCACATTTTCAGAGAACAGGTGGATCCCTATGTAGAAGCCGGGCAGCCCGGCAGCGGGGTATTGCCCGGCGTCCATAACGAAAACCCGGGCGAGGATGGAGAGGGCGATGATCGCGTGCAGGCCTACTGTTTTCGCTTGACGCTTACCGATGTATCCGAAAATCAAATTCCGATCGAAAAGCCTGAAGGATATGATGAGCTCAGGTATGAACTGCTGTTCCGTAACTTCGAGGCGGGCGATCACCGGATTCCCTGGATAAACTCTCCCATGCCCAACCGAAAGACGGATATTAATAACAGGCTGGCGTTTTCAACGGATAATATCGGGATGAATTATGATTATCCGGAGGGCAATTACGCCACCCGTTCCGCCATCATTGACGAGCACCGGAATTACCAGCAGGGCCTGTTATGGGCGCTTGCCAATCATTCCAGGGTGCCTGAGAGTGTGCGCAGTGAAATAGGGAAGTGGGGACTCGCGGCCGATGAATTCCGGGATAACGGATCCTGGACACCACAGCTGTATATCCGGGAGTCCAGACGCATGCTCGGGGAGTACGTAATGACCGAACACGATTGCCGCCGGCTGGAGATGGCCGATGATCCGGTGGGACTGGGGTCCTACAATATGGACTCCCATAACGCGCAGCGTCATATCACGGAGGAGGGATACGCGCAAAATGAAGGCAACATTGAATATACCCCGGGCGGTCCCTATGCCATCTCGTACAGATCACTGACCCCTCGCAGCGAGGAATGCTCAAATTTACTCGTGTGCTGTAATGGCGTGTCCGCTTCCCATATTTCGTTCGGTTCCATTCGCATGGAGCCGGTCTTTATGGTGTTGGCCCAGTCAGCGGCCAATGCGGCCGATATTGCCCTGGAGACCAACAGTGCGGTGCAGGAGGTCCCGTACCGGCAACTCAGAGAGCGGCTGCTTGAAGAGGGACAGAAACTCGATATCGATCTCGAGCAGTGGCCCCCGGCGGACCAGCCCACCGATGAACTGTGTCAGGCTGACTGCGGCCGGCTGTAAGGAGCAAGAATCATATAGCGTCCGCAGGATTTTTAATATACATACAGACACGGTTTTTCTATGCAGGATTACTTAGCAGAAGCATTGAATTTCATTTCAACTAACATAGGATATAGTAACATGAGAATGAGCCAGTCTAAATATTACATAAAAAGACTATCCCTTGTCTTCATTTTAATGGGTATCGCTCCCCTGCTGTTTGCGCAGCAGCATAATGCTCCAAAAAAGGCCGGTCACTACCAGGCGGATGTCGTTATCTACGGGGGCGCCTCAGCGGCGGTGACGGCGGCGGTGCAGGCGTCCCGCATGGGAAAGTCGGTAATCATGGTGTCACCGGATATCCACCTGGGCGGGCTGACTTCCGGGGGACTCGGGTATACGGATGTGGGGGACAAGGCGGTTATCGGGGGACTCTCACGGGAATTTTACCAGCGGGTGTATACCCATTACCAGGATACGGCGGCCTGGCGGTGGCAGGATCACGCCGATTTTGGTGAGCTGCGCGGGCAGGGTACCCCGGCCGTGGACAAAGACAAGGCTACCATGTGGATCTTCGAGCCCCATGTGGCGGAGCAGGTCTATGAGGAGTGGATAGCAGAGGAAGCGATCACCGTACTTCGTGATGAGTGGCTGGACCGCAAGGGCGGGGTGATCAAGGAGCAGGGCAGGATCCGATCGATCGAGACCCTGAGCGGGAAAGTTTTCCGGGGACAGATGTTTATTGATGCTACGTACGAAGGGGACCTGATGGCGGCCGCCGGGGTCGACTACCACGTGGGACGGGAGGCCAACAGCGTATACGACGAAAACTGGAACGGGGTGCAGACGGGAGTCTTTCATCACAGCCACCACTTTGATCCGGAAACGGATCAGGTTTCACCTTACTTTTCACCCGGCGAGCCCTCCAGCGGTATTATCGGGGGCGTTTCGGCCGCTCCACCCGGCCGGAAAGGGTCCGGCGACCAGAAAATCCAGGCCTACTGTTTCCGGATGTGCCTGAGCGACCATCCCGACAACCAGGTCCCTTTCCCAAAGCCCGACAGCTACGAACCCTCTCAGTACCTGTTGTTACTGCGGATGTTTGAAACCGGCTGGCATGAGCGAAATAACTTTTTTGCCAAATACGATGCGATCCCGAACCGCAAGACCGATACCAACAACCACGGGCCGGTCAGCACCGACTATATCGGAATGAACTACGATTACCCGGAGGCTTCGTACCAGCGCCGGGAGCAAATCATCCGGGAACACGAGGATTACCAGAAGGGACTGATGTATTTTCTGGCCAACGACCCGCGGGTGCCCGCGGAGATACAGGAAGAAGTGAACCGGTGGGGACTGGCTAAAGATGAATTTACGGACAACGGCCACTGGCCGCACCAGCTCTATATCCGGGAAGCCCGGCGGATGATCGGCCGGTATGTCATGACCGAACACGAAGTGCTGGGCAAGCGCGAGGTGCCCGAGCCGGTCGGGATGGGGTCTTATACGATGGACTCCCATAACGTGCAGCGATATATTACCCCGGAAGGGTATGTTCAAAACGAGGGCGACATCGGGGTGCACCCGGATCAACCCTACCAGATAGCCTACGGGTCGCTCGTGCCGAAAGAAGCTCAGGCGGAGAACCTGCTGGTCCCGGTAGCGCTGTCGGCCTCCCATATTGCTTTCGGGTCGATCCGCATGGAACCGGTATTTATGATTTTAGGGCACAGCGCGGCCGCCGCGGCGGCTCTGGCCCTTGAAGAGGAGGTGAGCGTGCAGGCCCTGGACTACTCGCTGCTGCGCGAGCAGCTGCTCGGGGACGGACAGGTCCTGGAATATGAATAAGAGAGACCGCTTTTCTTTGTGAATAATCCAGCTTAGATTGATTTTGATTTAAATAAATAATTTAGATTTTATAAAGAAAATCTAAAGGTAGGATCTCCCATAGAAATGGGAACGGATGGGAGTAAAAATTTAGCAAAATAGTATTCAAAATCAGGTATTAATTGAGCTTGGGTTAAGATGTCAATCGTTCGAGGAATAACTGTGTCCATGCGATACTGGATAAACATTGCTGCCAGGTTTATCCAGACAATGTTATGAAAAAAGACCATTATGCAGAAGATGTCAGATTGTGGAAGCGTCTTCTCGACGATGATCGCGAGGCATTATCCGAACTGTTTCAAAAATATTACAGGCCATTGCTGAACTATGGATTAAAGCTTATTCCGCGGGAAGAGCTGGTAAAAGATAGTATACAGGAACTGTTTTATTCCATTTGGGAGCAGCGGAGTAATCTGTCGGACATAGAGTATGTCCGTTCCTATTTGTATATATCCCTCAGAAGAACTATTTACAGACAGAATGAAATTAAACAAAAAAGAAATAAGAGAGAGCAGTCCTATTCTGAAGAGTCTTTCCGGCATGTGGTAAATAAAGAGGATCTGATGATGATGGAAGAATTCGAACGAGAGCAAAAACAGGAACTAAAAAGAGCCCTCGAAACACTTAATCAGAGAGAAAAAGAGACAATTTTCCTGAAATTTTACAGTGGATTGTCAAATGCAGAAATTGCCGAGGTTATGGAAGTGAACCGGCAGAGTGTCTATAATTACGTGCACCGGGCCATTCAGGCATTGAAAAAGTTTTTGAATGTATAGATTCTGGTGCCGAATTTCAGACTGAAATTAGAATAAAGGCTTTTCCTTGAATTGCTCATGGCTGGGAGGGTAGTGTAAATTAAACCCGGCGGTGTTGGGTAGTGTAATCTAAACTCTGTCCGGTTTGTTTATTTTTCAGGATTACGGGTTAAATCCAGCGGCAGCCGATCTCTCAATCGAATGACTGGACAGGTATGCCTCCACCTTTTCTTTTTAAAAAAACAATTCATCACTACTGCACAGTCAAATAAATTCATTCTGTGCGTTCAAATACACCTTTAATCGGACGTAATGATAAAGCGGAAGCAGTACATGTCTTTTAGGGCTTATCTTGTTGTAAATGGAGTTTAAGATAGTAAAATCGCTCTCAACTCCGAAATAAATGAGTCGGTTGTGCCGGTTGGTGATAATCTTCTTGCATGCAGCTGATTTTGGAAAATATTGTTGATTTTAGAAAAAAAGAATTTTAGATGAGTAGATTTTAGGTATGGCTTCCTTTATAAATATGGAATAGAAAATTAACCAGATAAATAAAGCTACCAACAGTGTCAGAAGAGGAACAGATATTATTAGATCTATTAGATGATCCTTCCTTTAATCGCTGGATTAATGGAGAAGCTGGTAGAACAGAGCAAAAAAGGTGGGAAAACTGGCAGGAGGAGTCCCCTCTGCATGCAAGGGTCAGGAAAAAAGCCGATATGCTTTATAACTTGCCGATGGAAGAAAGCCGGGGTAGTGACCTTCAGCAAGAGTTAAAGCAACTCCAGGAACGTATTGATGAGCGTAATAACATATTTCAACTACCTGACAAAACCAGGCAAAGTAGTACCGGATACCGCTGGGCAGTCGCAGCCAGTATCGCACTTCTTATAGCAATGGTTGCAGCTATCACACTCTTTACTCAGCAGCAACCGAAAAAGGCTAACTCAGAGCCGCTGTATTCAAATGTTGAAGTAGGGTATGGTGAAAAAGCGAATTTAAAGATCAGTGACGGCTCAAGAATTCGGCTGAACGCTAATTCCACCTTGCGATATAGCCCTGAACAGTTCAATCGAGCTCTCGTGGAAGTCTGGTTAGAGGGGGAAGCTCATTTTTCGATTACCAGAAACCCGGATGGGAAGAATCGAAATTTTATTGTCCATACTCCTGATGGTGATATACATATACTCGGAACTCGCTTTAATGTAAATACTCGTTTTGACCGAACGGGGGTCGTACTGGAAGAAGGGAGTTTAGAAATACTGTTCAAAGACCCTGCAAAAGGGAAACCGGAAAATTTCAAGCTCAAGCCGGGACAACGGGCCCAGTTTTCTTCAAGTCAGTCTGACATTCAGCTGCAGGAGGTGGATACCCTGCTTTATACCGCCTGGCTTGACGGAAAGCTTGAATTTAGAGAGACTCCTCTTAGCGACTTGATCAAAAATATTGAGCAAACCTACGGAGTATCCGTGGAGGTTCAGGATTCGACATTGTCAAAAAAGAAAATTTCGGGATCACTCCGAAATCCGGACTTGCAAACCTTGCTGGAAGGGGTAGAAGCTGTGCTGAATGTAACGATAGTGGAGCAAAAGGATAATTTATTCTTGATAGCCAGAAAGCAAAATATCAATAAGGGAAAAATATGATATGGATCGATACAGATTGATGCTTAATCAACATATAGGGAATACAGATATGCAAAAGAGAATAGGAGGAATAATAGGGGTGCTTTTTTGCCTGTGTTTTGGTAGTGTAGACTCGCTGCACGCTCAAACAGTGGAGAAGAGAATGGCTCAGGCTGAATTAATACATAATGAGCATTTGGACAATGTACCCGATTCCGGGATACAACTGTCTAAAGCCCTGGAGCGATTAGAGGAAGAATATGATATCTCCTTTATGTATAAAACCGGATTGTTTTCATTCGACAATAAGTTACTGTCAAAAATATTAGTGCCTGTTGAACATCTTGAGCATGATAACCTGACACTTGTTCTGAAAAAAATACTGGAGCCATACAACCTTACCTATTCTCGTATAAATAACCGGACGTTCGCTATTTCATTTGACCTTACCAGATACGCCACCAAGAAAGAACAAAAGGCACAGGAACAGATTCAAGGGGTAGTCACGGATGCCGAGTCCGGAGAAACCCTGCCCGGCGTCAATGTCATTGTAAAGGGAACGACCACCGGTACCTCTTCCGGCAGCGACGGGACGTATAAGCTGACCCTGGAGTCGCTGCGGGATACGCTGGTGTTTTCTTTTGTGGGTTATCAGACTCGGGAAGTGCCGATTGACGGGAGGACGGAGATTGATGTGGCCCTGCAACCACAGGCGATTGCGGGAGATGAGTTAGTGGTGATCGGATACGGAACCGCACAAAGAAAAGATGTCACCGGTTCGATCGGGAGTGTGAATATTTCTGAACGGGCCCAGGTAGAGTCTATCACCAACCTGGAGCAGTTTTTTCAGGGAACGGTGCCGGGACTTAATGCCGGGCTTGCAACGGGACCGAGGGGGTCGACAAGTCTTGAGGTGAGGGGACGAAATTCTATTCAGGCCGGCAACGACCCGCTTATTGTGCTTGACGGGGCTCCTTATTACGGAAACTTATCGGCGATTAATCCCAATGACATTCAGTCGATCGATGTACTGAAGGATGCCAGTGCGGCAGCTGTATATGGAGCCAGCGCAGCTGCGGGCGTTATTGAGATAACAACGAAACAGGGGGGAGATGCAGAACCGTCAATAACGTTTAACAGCAGTGTTGGCTTTACAGAGAATGGTTCCAACCAGCGTCCCTACGGTCCCGAAGAATATTTGCAGCAGCGAAGTGATGTGGCAACGAGGCAGAATCCCGGCCAGCCGGACCATTATTATTCCGACCCCAGGGATCTTCCTGCTGATTTGACGCTTGAGGAATGGAAAGCCATGGATTCGGCTACGTCAGGGAGTCCTGAGGAGATCTGGCTGGGACGGATAGGGCTGGCCAGTAATGAGATTGAAAATTTTATGAATGGCAAGACGATTGACTGGTATGACCAGGTCTATCAAAAAGGGGTTAGAACCAACCAAAACTTAAGCTTGTCGGGCCGGGAAGGGGGACTAAATTATTACTGGTCGCTCGGATACACCGATAACAACGGTACTGTTACCGGGAGTCGATTCAAGACGGTTCGAACCCGCTTGAATGTTGAAACAGAAGTGGCTGATTTTATCAGGGTAGGTATTAAAAGCCAGTATCAAAACAGAGAAGAGGGATATCTGAGTGCATCTGCCGATCAGGTAACTTATCAAAGTCCATTTGGGGATAAATATGAGGAAGACGGGTCACTGCGTTGGGCGCCTAACAATGATCGTGTTGCAGCCACGAATCCCTTTCTGTATACCACCGAAAGCGGAAGAGAATCGATGGATAACATTAATTTGATTATTGGTAATATCCACGCTGAATTAATTGATTTGCCTTTTGGTCTCGGGTATAAAGTACGGTGGAACAATATGTGGGGAATGGTGAGAGATTATATCTTCAACCCGTCAACAGTACCGATGGGGCTGCCCGGGGGTAACTCAAACAGGCGTGAAAGTACAACCTATGATTGGACCCTGGATAATATATTGACATGGAATCGAACGATACAAGAGAATCACGAGTTTGATTTTACTTTTCTTTTCAATGCTGAAGCCCATGATGACTGGACTTCGAGATTAGCGAATGAAAGCTTTGAGCCCAATGAAAACTTAGGATTCAGCGGCATCGAATCCGGAGAAAACCCGACGGTTAACAATAATGACACCCGGTCTACGGGAACGGCATTGATGGGGCGATTAAATTACCGATTAATGGACCGCTATTTGCTTACGGTGTCTTATCGGAGGGATGGATATTCAGCTTTTGGTGAAAGCAATCCCTACGCCTATTTCCCTGCTGCCGCCGTTGGATGGAGACTATCTGAGGAACCTTTTTTCAATGCTGACTTTATCAATAACTTAAAGCTGCGACTCTCATGGGGGATAAACGGCAACAGATCCATTGGCACGTATTCTGCTTTACAAAGATACAGCACGGCCGACTATATTTATGGAACCTCGACGGTAAAAGGGGTTTATGCCAATAATCTTGCCAATGCCGACTTAAAATGGGAAGAAACCAGAAACACGAATATTGGCGTTGATTTCGGATTATTTTCCGATCGATTATCCGGTTCTATAAATGCCTATCAGATGTCGACCAAAAACTTACTGCTTCAAAGATCATTGCCAAGCATTACGGGGTATGAAAATATATGGGCTAATCTTGGCGAGGTCGGCAACAAAGGTCTGGAAATGAGTTTGGAATCCAGAAATATACAGAAAGAAAATTTTGTATGGCAGTCCACCTTCACTTTTTCCATGAATCGCAATGAAATCAAACATCTCTATGGAACCATGGAGGATATTGTAGATGAAGAGGGGAATGTTATTGGTCAAAAAGAAGCAGATGATCGTCAAAATGGTTGGTTCATCGGTCATGCACTGGATCAAATATATGATTATAAAGTGTTGGGAGTGTGGCAGACGGATGAAGCAGAGGAAGCCGCGGAATACGGTATGCAACCGGGCGATTTGAAGCTGTTGGATGTGAATGAAGATGGCGTTCTTTCACCGGTGGAAGACAAGGTATTCCAGGGTTATACCAAACCTCGCTATCGGCTTAGCCTGGGTAATACCTTTAGCTACAAAAACTTCGATTTGTCAACCATGTTTATCTCACATCTCGATTACTACGGGGCCGCGAATATACATAAACATACCGATTGGAGATATGGAAGAGCTAATAATTATGATGTCCCTTATTGGACACCGGAAAATCCCACAAATGAATGGGCGCGGTTAGACTCCAGAGGAGAAAACCCGAATTTTACTTACTGGGAAAACCGTTCCTTTATCCGGCTGCAAAATGCGTCACTGGCCTATAATTTCCCCACGTCTCTGCTGCAAAAAGTTAATATCAAAAGCCTGCAAGCCTATGTTAATGTACGAAATGCCTATGTAACGCCGCTTGCCGGCTGGGATTTTTGGGATCCGGAAACCAGAGATCAAGCTCCCAGAATATATTCGCTCGGTATTAATCTCACTTTCTAAAACATTAAAGCTTCAATTATTATGAACTATTCGTACTTGAAGGATATTAAAGTCGGTTTGGTGCTTGCTATTCTTGTCGCAATAGGTACCAGCTCCTGTGGTGATACCTTTTTGGAACCTGATCCGAAATCGTTTTTAACTCCCCAGAACACGTTGATCGACCGGTCCGGATTTGAAGCAGTACTATTAGCTAACCGAAGGGCACTGGGGACAGAGTTTTATGGCTTTCATGCCGGGATACTTTCAGAATATTATTTTACGGATATTGCGGTAAATGCTGCCGGGCCGAGTGTACACCCTCATAATATGGAGCGGCAAATTACTCCCACCGGCGATGGTTCCGCAAAAATAATAGAATACTGGGATCGAGGCTTTGACGCCGTGAATTATGCCAATATTGTTATCTCTAATATTGACAAAGACAGGGTAAACTGGCAAAGCGACGAAGAAAGAAATACTGTATTAGCAGAGGCATACTTTCATCGATCCTACTGGTATTATCGATTGGTTCATCAGTTTGGAGATGTACCGCTTGTGTTGGAAGAAGTACAGGAGCCAAGACTTGATTTCAATACCTTTACGCGTGAATCAATCCTGACACAAATAAAAAATGACATGGAGTTTGCGGTTCAGTGGCTTCCCCGGGATGTGGAGCCCGGCAGGGAGAACCGCGCGGCGGGATATCATCTGCTTACCAAAATTTATCTTTCCCTGAGGGAATTCCAGAATGCAGAGGAAGCGGCCACTCAGGTAATTGACAATGGCAGCCATGCCTTGATGACCGACAGGTTTGGTAACGGTCCCTATGCGGATAATCCCGACTTCAACGTTTTGTGGGATCTGCATCAAAAAGAGAATATAAGTAGCAGCGGTAACACTGAAATGATACTGGCTTCTCAAGACCAGATAGATACGGAGGGAAACAGGGGATCGGGTAACCAGATGGGGACGCAAATGATCCGGAATACCCTTCCTGTTTGGTGGTGGGGACGCGTGAGAGATCCCAACGGCGCTCCGGGCGCAACGGATGGTCCCGCGGGCAATCCGCTTTCTGACTCATTGGGAAGGGGATCGGGTTTCTGTGCTACCGTTCCGTATTATAACTACACCATCTGGCAGGATTCCAATGATTTGCGGCATAGTGAGGTGAACTGGTTTTCAAAAGATGATTTTTATTATAACAATCCCTCCTCCGAATACTATGGTGAACCTTTCGTAGGGGAGTTTATTCAGGATACTATACGGTCGTGGTATCCCTTTGCTTATAATAAGCTGTATGTCCGTGACGAGGTGAATGAGACCAGGAAGCAGGGGGGACATAGCGACTGGTATATCTTTCGCCTGGCGGAAACCTACCTGTTGCGGGCTGAAGCCCATTATTGGCAGGGAGAAATGGGGGATGCGGCCGGTGATATCAATGTGGTCCGTGAACGAGCCCAGGCAACTCCCGTAAATGCCGGAGAGGTTACGATCGGTTATATCTTTGATGAGCGGGCCCGTGAACTGTATATGGAGACGCCGAGGAAAACCGAACTGACCCGTGTGGCCTACATCATGGCTCAATCGGGGCGAAACGGTTATAGCATAGACAACATGTCTCAGGACAACTGGTACTATGATCGGGTTACCGGTAAAAATGTCTATTACCGGGAAGAACTGACCTATGGCGCAAATACCTATAGAATAAGACCCTACCATGTATATTGGCCCGTGCCCCAAGACGAAATTGATGCCAATGTACAGGGGAATATCAATCAGAATGAGGGGTATTCCGGGGCCGAGGATAACGTTCCTCCCCTTGATCTAAGCGACCTGGAGTAAATAAAGGAATCCCCCGAAAAATAGGAAGAGGTCATCACAAATTAATTGGATCCCTGTATGTTTTTCCAGGAGGTACGGGTTGGTTTGCCGAAGTTTTTATATCGGAGTCTTTCTGAAGAAGGGTACAACTATTATATTTTCTTGCTGCAATGACCTTTAGTGAGAGGGATTGAGCAGGTTAATTAACCGGCTTGACCAAACAGTAACTGATATATGAATTAATAAACCAAGTAAAATAGATGGCGAATATCAGGATATCCCTGCTCTTAACCGGTTTATGCCTGCTGGCGGTTTTACACATTCAGTGTGATAAAGCGCCGGATTCTGCAAAAGAAAATTCGCAGAATAAGAAAAAGCTTCATCTCTTTATTTTAGCGGGCCAGTCAAATATGGCCGGCCGTGGAGAGGTCCGGTCCCGGGACCGAAAACCACCTGAGCGAGTTTTTAAGCTAAGCCGGGAGGGCAAGTGGGTACCTGCCGTAGAACCGGTGCATTATGACAAGCCCAGGGCCGGTGTAGGTCCCGGGCGCAGTTTCGGTATGGCACTGGCTGAGGAAGATACGACGATTAAAATAGGTTTGATTCCCTGTGCCGTCGGAGGATCTTCCGTCACGACCTGGAAACCCGGCGGATTTCATGAGCAAACGCAAAGCTATCCCTATGACGATTGTATGAAGCGTAGCCGGAAGGCGATGGAAGACGGAGTACTGAAAGGCATTCTCTGGCACCAGGGAGCGTCAGACAGCAACGCCAGGCTGGCTCCCCCCTATAAGGATCGTTTGTATAACTTGGTTAGCCGGTTCAGAAACGACCTGAATGTTCCGGAACTGCCCTTTATAGCCGGACAGTTGGCGCATTTTGAGAAAAAACCCTGGGATAAATGGCGTACAATGGTGAATCAGGCGAATGCCTCCCTGGCTGACAGCCTGTCAAATACTGCTTTTGTTTCTTCCCGGGGACTGACAGACAAAGGGGACCTGGCCCATTTTGATACGCGATCATCCCGTGAACTGGGAAAACGATATGCAGAAGCATATCTCAGGATTACGAATCAGTAATAAAGCCTTCTGAAGGAAAAGCATTCTCAATTGTATTTGACATTTGAACGCAGGCCATTATTTTACTTATGGACGGTGTAAGATCCGGCGTGTCGGAAATAAAAAAGTCAATACCTTCAGGATGCTCATCCGAGATAACAACAGAAAGGCATATGGGGATACAAGTGACTTAGAGCTATGTCGTTTAACAAGGTGGGGAGATGAAGACGCCTTTTCTGAGTTGTTCCGGCGGCATTATAACGCTCTTTATCAATACGGGATGAGCTTTTACTCCAGTAAAGCATTTGTCAAAGACTGCATTCAGACGCTCTTCTTGCGATTATGGAGAAAAAAGGAATATTATTTAAGGGATATCCAGTCTCCAAGGGCCTATTTGCTGGTATCCCTGAGGAGAATAATGCTCCGGGATAAGAAGAAAAGATCGGCGAGAAAGGAGAGAAACAGGGAATATGCAAGTGATTTTTCAAAGATAAGCCATGCTGTAGAGCAAAGTATAATAGATCGGGAAATTACAGAAGAACACAAGGTACTTTTGGAAACCGCACTAAACTCATTGACGAAGAGGCAAAAAGAAGCGTTTGTACTGCGACTGCATCAGGGGTTGGACAATGAGGAAATTGCCTATGTGATGGAGATTACCAAAGGGCGGGTGGAGGATCTTATTTACCATGCCACCAAGAGCATAAAAAAAGAGATTAGCGAAAGGGCTTAAAACATTTCCCTTCTTTCTGAAATAAATTTCAAAAAAATCCAAGAGTTTTATCAGGTCGCTGTTTCTATAATAGTGAAGGGAAAGCAGTCCGGGATTATTCACGAAATAGTAACAATTAAAGAGTAAGCCATTGCTATTGATAGACCTATCGAATAGTACGTATAGCTCAAAGTTTAGTGCAGTCGCAATGGGCTGCGAAATTGAGCCGTGCACTTCGTTGAAAAAAATGACGTGCCCAAGGTACATAAGTACCTTTCTGCCACCATTTTTCGTTCGCTTCATTCACATACAAATTTCTTTGTGAATAATCCGGGCAGGGATAATGTAAACAAGTAACATAAGAGTTATATCGTGTCAGAAAATCCGAATTTAGAAGACCTGTTGACCAGCGTTTCTTTTGTACGCTGGATCCGTGATGAAGGGAATCCGACAGAAAACAGCTATTGGAATAATTGGGTTGAAAAGGACCCTCAGCACCACGAACTGGTGGAGGAGGCGAAACTCTTACTTACTACAGAGAAACATCAGCTTGATTCCGGCGATATAGAAGATGAACTGGGAAAGCTCAGGAATAAGATCAGCTGGGACAAAAAAGAGGATCGTGCTGTACTCGGTGCAAATATAAGCCCTCGCTTTTCTAAAAGATCGTGGATGGTTGCCGCCAGCATTTTGTTGGTTTTAGCTATTCTGAGTGGGGGATTCTATATGAATTACCATGAGGAAACCAGCCGACAAGAAAGTGTGGCCGAAGCGGCACCGGTTCAGGAATTTCGAACTGATTTTGGAAAAAAGAAAACCCTGCGCCTGAAGGACGGTTCGGAGATCGTACTTAATTCGAATTCCCAGTTGAGATACAATCCCAACATAAAAAGAGGAGAGGATATAGAAGTTTGGCTGCAAGGAGAGGCTTATTTTGATATAACTCATTACGGTAATGAGAACCAACGGTTTTTTACCGTCCACACTCGCGATGGAGCGGTTCAGGTGCTGGGTACTAAATTTGCCGTTAACTCATTTGGTGAAGAAACTCAGACGGTATTAAGTGAAGGAAAAGTAAAGGTTAGGGCTAAGAACGATTTACAGGGTCACAAAGTGGAGCAAATACTAAAACCGGGCGATTTGGCTCGGTTTGGCCGGTCGCGCAAGACCATAGCTCTTCAGGAAGTCAATCCGCTGGTGTATACCTCCTGGACTGATGATAAGCTGGTGTTTGAGAAGACCCCTGTGACGGAGGTGAGTACACGAATAGAAAATACTTTTGGGGTAAAAATTAAGATTACGGATGAATCTTTGCGAAGAAGAAGGTTGTCAGGTTCTATCAGAATACCCAACCTTGAGGTGTTGAAAGAAGCCCTTGCAAAGCTTCTCGATGCAGAGGTCAGACAACAAGGTCAAGTGCTGCATATTGAGCCTAAATCAGAGTCAGTCAAATTGGATTGATGATCAAAAATGCATTCTTGTTTAAAGAATTAGCAGAAAGTGATCAAAATAAGCGGTGTTGTAAAACTATAAAAAATAACATCTAAATTTCTAAATTGTGCGGATTATGAATAAGCTACGACTCTCTATCATACTGGTTATTACCTTCCTGGCTGTTCATGTAGCAAATGTTGAATTATTGGCACAAGATCAGCAGCAAAGCCAGTTATTGGTTAACAACAATAATAGTACAGATAATATACTGCAGTGGAATACGGACCAGGTTTCGCTTGCAGATCTGCTGTCACGGCTTGAGGAGAGGTTCAGCGTCACATTCTTATATGATCATCAAACGGTTACAGACAAATTTGTTAGCCGCTCTAAAGCCGGGTTGAGCGGGAATCCCGGTCCCGAGCTATCGCGTATATTACAGGAGTTGGGACTGGCATACGATGAAATCCATGAGGGTATATTTTTACTGATGCCCAGGCATCTGCCTTTGGACAAGGCGTTTTTGATGCAAATGGTTTCCGGAACGGTTACCGACGCCCAATCCGGAGAGACCCTGCCCGGCGTCAATGTCTTGGTTAAAGGAACCTCAACAGGTACTTCAACGGATAGTGACGGGTCATTTGAATTGAATGTGGAGTCGTTGCAGGATACACTTATTTTTTCCTTTGTCGGTTATCAAACCCGGGATGTCCCCATAGAAGGACGTGAAACCATTGATGTGCAAATGAGACCACAGGCGGTGGAAGGAGATGAAGTGGTAATAACAGCTTTTGGTATGGAGAGAGAGCGAAAAGCACTTGGATATTCGACACAGGAAGTCAGCGGTGATGAACTGGGCAATGTGGGAGAAACCAACTTTGTCAGTTCTCTAAAGGGAAAAGTTTCGGGAGTCAGTATATCGGAGTCCCCCACACCCGGCGGATCTACCGGAATAATCATAAGAGGGGCAAATTCGATTTCCGGCAATAATCAACCGTTGATTGTGGTGGATGGTATTCCGATCGACAACCAAAATTTGGATTCGCCAGGTCTTTTTGGAGGCATTGATTATGGAGATGGGATCGGTAATATCAATGCTGAGGATATCAAGAACATCAATATTTTAAAAGGACCTAATGCTGCCGCAATGTACGGGGCACGAGCCGCAAACGGAGCTGTTATTATAACAACGAAGTCCGGGCGCGGACAGACAAGAGGAGTTGGCCTTTCCTATTCAAGTAATATCAGTCTCCAGCAACTCAGCGTATTTCCGACATTTCAAAATAAATGGGCCGGGGGGTATGATGACAATACGAGCGCATATGGTACCACAACCTACAACGGGCAGGAATATTTGCTATATCCAAGTTGGCTGTTGGACCAGTGGGGACCGGCAATGGACGGCAGGGAGGTTATTTTACAAAAAATGCCTGAACTGGGGCCGGTTCCTTTAAGCCCTCAGCCGATTGATAACATTAAAAATTTCTTTGATACCGGAATGACATTTACCAATACACTGGCTTATTCCGGCGGATCCGAAACAACTTCCTTCCGAATATCGGCTTCCGATTTGTCTAATTCGGGAATTGTCCCCAAAAGCACATTCGACAGAAATTCTGTTAATCTGCGAATTATCGCTGATATAACAGACCGATTAAGCATTGATGGTAAAGCGAATTATATCAGACAGGAAGGCCATAATCGCCCTGAATTGGCAGCAACTTTTAGAAATCCATTTCAAAATGTCATTCTTATGCCTCGCTTCGTTGATTTAGATTGGCTTAAAGATTATAAAACGGATACAGGAGAGTATGTAAACTGGAAAAACAGTTATCCCATGAATCCATATTGGGTTATTAATGAGCTCACAAATGATGATAGTCGCAACCGAATTATTGGATTCATTTCTGCTGAATATGACTTTACAAATTGGTTAAATCTCAAAGTCAGAACAGGCACAGATACCTATACGGATGAGCGGGCCTCCCGAACTTCCGTTGGAACCCCGGGAACTCTTAACGGCGCGGTAGAAAACAATACGTTTAACGTACAGGAAAATAATTCTGATTTCATGCTGACCGCCAATGGCAACCTGACAGAAGATTTTACCGGTACGCTCTCACTGGGAGGGAACCACCTATATAGCGAAACCGAGATTACCGGCAATCGTGGAGAAAATCTAAATGTATCGGGTTTATACCATATAAGCAACGCAAGACAGGTTACTCCAAGATACTGGCTTTCACGGAAAGAGATTAATTCATTGTATACGATGGGACAAATAGTATATAAAAACTTTCTCTTTTTGGATTTAACTGCCAGAAATGATTGGTCTTCTACTTTAGGCGAGGATAATAACTCATTCTTCTACCCATCGGCCAGCCTTTCATTTGCTTTCACTGATGCTTTGGATATGGATTCGGACCTTTTAACATTCGGGAAACTACGAGCATCATATGCTGAAACGGGAGTCGATGCCGATCCCTATCTTACCAATTATGGATATAATATTTCTTCTTCCAGCTTTGGAGGACAAAATTTTGCTTCCATTCAGGGTTCCATTCCACTGACAAATTTAAAGAATGAACTCACCACTTCCTACGAATTTGGGACAGATTTGCGTTTTTTTAACAACAATCTGGGGATTGACTTCACCTATTATAATTCCTCCACAACAAACCAAATTTTACCTGTAGATATATCCTCTACCACAGGTTTTTCCCAACGTATTATCAATGCCGGAGAGATCCAAAATAAGGGGGTTGAAGTACTCATCAATGCAACCCCGATACAGTTACAGGATTTTCAATGGAATTTGAAATTAAATTTTTCCAAAAACTCTTCAGAAGTCGTCTCTCTGGCCTCCGGGGTCGACAGCCATATTCTCATTTCCAGTTTTGGTGCCAATATTGAGGCCCGCCCCGGCGAACCTTTTGGTAATATCATTGGATATGAGTATAAAAGAAATGAACAGGGACAGAAGGTCGTCACCTCAGACGGTGCTCCACAACGGGCTGATGAACAAACTATCCTCGGTAATATCCAACCCGACTGGCTGGGTGGTATCACCAACACCTTTCGTTATAAAGGGTTGTCCTTGAGTGCATTGATTGATATCCGGCAAGGGGGAGAGGTCTACTCCTATTCTAAATATGATCAAATGGCCAAAGGAACGGGGAAATTTACCGAGGATAGGGGAAATCTCGTGGTAGATGGCGTAGTGAAAAATCCTGATGGGAGCTATAGTCCGAATACCACAGAAGTTGTTTCACATAGATATTATGCACAACGGGCATGGGGGAATATAGGCGAAGAATTTGTGATTGATGGGAGTTATATAGCACTGAGAGAAGCATCTGTCAGATATTCTTTCCAACCTGCTTTTTTGTCGAACACCCCTCTCGTTGCATTTGATATTTCTCTTGTTGGAAAGAATATCTTCTACATTGACAGGGCCGATGAGTTTGAGGTGATGGGGATAACCCCCGAAAGTGCATATAGTCGTAGTGCGCCTGCTCAGGGTTATGAGGCCAGGAATATGCCCTTGCCGAGAAGTTTGGCTATTAACGTAAATCTCCAGTTTTGATCCAGGAAAATTTAACAATTCCGAATACTATGAAGCTATTAAAAAGTACCACAACAAAAATTGCTGTAAGCGGAGTATTGATTTTGTTAATGTTCAGTTCGTGTACTGAAGATTTCAATGATTTAAACACTGATCCATCCCTGGTGACCGAAGATATTGTAGATCCGGATTTACTATTAACAAATGTCTTGAAAAATTCCATTTTTTCCATACACAACGGTGGAAGAATCTCGGAGTTTGCGTATTATTATAGCAACCAGGCCTCCGGAAATATTTTCAACAATACTGATTATGATTTTAGTGGATATTATCAAGACTATTTGATAAATATTGCAGAAGTGATTCGGCTGACCGAGGAGCAACCTAATCTGGTGAATAAAAATGCGATTGCCAGGATCTGGAAGGTTTGGTTGTTTCACCGGCTTACGGATGCGTATGGTGATCTACCTTACTCAGAGGCCGTTTTAAGTGCTCAGGAATCTGTATCACAGCCCAAGTATGATACACAGCAGAGTATATATACTGATATGCTCAACGAGCTTAAGGAAGCCTCCGAGGTTTTGAGCGATGATCCGTCCCAATTAAACTATGGGGAAGCAGATATACTTTATCAAGGTGATATCGACTTATGGAGGCGATTTGCCAATTCGCTTCGATTGCGATTGGCAATGAGAGTAAGATATGTTGATGAAGATCTGGCCGGCCAGCATATTTCCGAGGTGATTGATGCCCCTTTGATTTCTGAAAGTAACCAGATTGCTTCGTTGACTACAGAAGGAGAATCTGCGGCAGATACCGAGAACAGAAATCCTCTTTATAACAGGTATCTGCCCGACTTTTATCCTATGTGGTGTACCTATACCATTACCGATAATTTACAGGAAAGAGATGATCCCCGTCTTCCTATATATTGTTTACCCGCAGCAGATGGGACTTCCGGTTATAACGGCCGCCCTATTCAGCTGTTGGGAGCAGAGCAAAAAGGGGTCTATACAGAGCAAACGACTGCAAGATTGGGAGAATTGTTCTGGGCTCCTGAATATAATATTAAAGTGATGACAGATGCTGAGGTCTCTTTTCTGAAGGCCGAAGCTTATATGACTGGTTTGGCTGCCGGAGATGCACAGGCTGCCTATCGCGAAGGAATCAGAAAGGCAATGGAGATCTATGCCATTCCGGGTAGTGATATTACGGATTACCTGGCTACCTCTGAAGGTATACTTTTCGGTACTCCGGAAGAACAGCTACAACAGATTATTGGTCAAAAATACCTGTCTCTCTATTACCAATCGCGTGAAGCCTGGGCTGAATACAGAAGAACCGGCTATCCACTAATGTGGAAGGGAGCAGAACAAGGCGATACGGGGGGACACATTCCCAGGCGTTTAACGTACCCCCAGCAGGAATATTCATTAAATAGTCAGAATGTACAGCAGGCGGCCGGGCGCCTCGAAAATGGTGATGATCTGATGAGCAGGGTATGGTGGGATGCCAAAGCGGATCTGCCATATGAACATCCGGATCAGGGAACGTTTCCACCCCCGAAAGCAAAAAATCGTTGATTCCTAAATCCATCGGAAATGGTCCCTATCCAATACACTCCATACCTGGGGAGCATAAATTAACAGGAATTGCAGGTACGGGTTTGTGCCAGGGATATTGTTGACTTAAGCGAGTATTTTTCGAATCAGCTTCCTATTTTTCTTCTTTATGAATTTTCCTATAGTAAAAAAAATGAGTATATAAATATCATACTATATATGGAGGGAATTCAAAACCTATCCAAAACTGATCTTTACACGGGGTATGTTTAATCCAAAAATTTTGTATCTGTTTCTTTGGGCATTTTTATTCATGTCGGGAAATGTACTTGCCCAGGATACAGGTACAACCGAAACAGTCGTGGTAAAACCTCAGATGACTGACAAGGTGCTCGATAATCCCGGCAAGGGTTTTATGACTTTCCAGCGGTTTAACGGAGATACAGCAAATGTTCTCAACAATTGCTGCGGTAATTTCAGGGAAGAATTCCCATTTCCGGTTAACCGGGATACGGAGATGGAACTGGTAAATGAAGATTATCCAGATACAAAGATTGCCTACTTCAGGTTTTACTGGAGATACATTGAACCTCAAAAAGGAGAATATCGATGGGAAATTATTGACAGAGCATTGAAAACGGCTCATGAAAGAGGCCAAACCCTGATGCTCTCTGTTATGCCTTATGGGTCAGAGGGAGATGAAGAAAATGATGTCCCCGACTGGTATCGGGAAATGGTTGGTGAAAAGACCGATTGGGAGTATGATAATCCTGTCAATAAATGGCTGGTAGATCCCGAAGATGCCCGGTATATAAAATATTATGGGGGACTAATCCGGGCTTTGGGAGAGCGCTACGACGGACATCCCGACCTGGAAAGTGTGGATGCCCGAATTGTGGGAGCCTGGGGTGAGGGAGGAGGAACAGAACTGCTGACCCGGCAGACGATGCAGGCGCTGATGGATGCATACCTGGAGTCATTCCGGGAAACGTCTCTGGTTACCTTGTTGCATGGAGAGGAATCAGTCCGGTATGCCAAATCACAGGCCGAAGTCGGCTGGCGGCAGGACTGCCTGGGGGATCTGGGTTTTTGGGCCGAAGACGAAGGTGACTGGACCCATATGTACGACTATTATCCCCAGACAACCATTGATTACGGAATGGAAGATGCCTGGAAGATGGCCCCGGTTACCTTTGAGATTTGTGGCACTTTCACCCGATGGAAGGAAGAGGAGGGTTACGACCTGGAGGACGTGAAATATATATTTGACCAGGCCCTGAAGTGGCATATGTCCTCGTTCAACGCCAAGTCCTCGCCGGTCCCCGAAGAGTGGCGGCCGGCGGTAAACGAGTGGCTGAAGCAGATGGGCTACCGGTTTGCCCTTCGGCGGTTTGCCTATCCGCAGCGGGTGGCCCCGGGCGGGAAGCTGTGGTTTACCTCCTGGTGGGAGAACCGGGGAGTGGCCCCGATCTACCGCAAGTATCCGCTGGCCCTGCGACTGCAGGGAGCGGGGCAGAGTACGGTGCTGCTGACCGGCGCCGACATCCGGGAATGGATGCCGGGCGACAACCTGTATGACGGGGCGGTCTTTATTCCCCGGGAGCTGCCGGAAGGCGACTATACCCTGCAAGTGGGACTGGTCGAGCCGCTGCGAGAGCTAAACGAGCCGCCCCGTCCGGCCGTGGACCTGGCTATTGATGGACGCACGCAAGAGGGCTGGTACTCGCTCGGGGAGATTACGATCAAAGATGAAGAATGAATGGTAAAAGCTTAGTTGGGAATACGTTTGATTTAGAGACCTGTTAAGTCCTGTGAAACAAATTACCGAATGATAACAAAAGGTAAATTATTACTACTCAATAAATTTTTTTTATACTATTCGTTAAACACCTCTTACAATTAAATCCGCACCATATACCCTCTAAACTTTCAGATCAGACATGTAATTAATCGGGTCAATAAAGAAATAGGGCTAAGCAGTAAACAGAATAAATCTTTATGTTGATCATGCATTATATTGAATTGTCTAAAACTGTTTTGTGTAGAAAAACCACCATTAAATAACTCTCTATTACTTATGTTTTTTATTCGAGAATGCTCTTCCGTTGCTCTTTTAGTGCTTGTTTCTATTGCAGCTCTGGGATGTGAATCAACGGAGGCAGAAGCGGAAAAAAACCCCGGGAATAGCCCGCCCAACATCATTGTGATGTACTCCGACGACCATACCGCCCAGTCCATCGGCGCCTACCGGGAGGCTCTGGAGTACGGGCTCAAGCTGGATCACTCGCCCACGCCCAACATCGACCGGCTTGCCGCAGAGGGCATGCGCTTCGATAATGCTTTTGTCACCAACTCCATCTGCAAACCTTCCCGTGCCGTTCTGTTGACCGGGATGCACAGCCATAAGAACGGGGTCTTGACCAACGGGGAATCCATTGACGTAACCCTGGAAACATTCCCGCAACTGCTCCGGCAGGCAGGCTACCAGACCGCCATGGTCGGGAAATGGCACCTGGGCACTGAGCCGCAGGGCTTCGATTATTATGAAGTACTGCACGGGCAGGGGCCCTATTATAATCCGACCATGCGCACCCCGGAGGGTGATGTGGACCGGGCGGGACATACCAGCCGGGTGATCACCGACAGTGCCTTGCGCTGGCTGCGGGACGATCGGCAGCGGGGCACCCCGTTTATGATGATCTACAACCATAAGGCCCCGCACCGCAACTGGCTTCCGGGTCCGGATCACCTGAATGACTACCGCAACCGGGACCTGCCGGAGCCCCCCAGCCTGTTTTACGACTATTCCGGGCTGACGACCGCGGCTCGGGAGCAGGATATGGAGATCGGAACGACCATGAGCTGGGGCTGGGACCTTAAAGTCCCCCGGAACCCCGAAACCGGGGAACCCTCGGAGGGGTGGGACCGGCTGGTCGAGCGCAACCGGCTGACTGACCGGCAGCTGGAGCGCCTGGAGCAGGCTTATGGCGAGCAGAACGAGCAGCTTTACGAAGATTACGGGCAAATGTCCGAAAAAGAACGGCTGCGCTGGCGCTACCAGCGCTACGTGAAGGATTACCTGCGGGTGATCCGGGGCGTGGACGACGGGGTCGGCCGGGTGATGGACTACCTGAGACGCGAGAACCTGCTGGATAACACGGTGGTGATCTACGCGGGGGACCAAGGGTTCTTCTTGGGCGAAAATGGCTGGTTTGACAAGCGCTGGATCTATGAGGAGTCGATGCGCATGCCCCTGATCATCCACTGGCCGGAGGGCATTGCCCCGGAGTCGGTCAGCAAGCAGCTGGTCCAGAACCTCGATTTGGCCCCCACGATACTTGATCTTGCCGGGGCAGAGATTCCCGGGCAGATGCAGGGCCGCTCGCTGGTCCCCCTGCTGAAAGGTGAGGAGCCGGCCGACTGGCGCGAGGCTGTGTATTACCACTATTACGAAGGACCCCCGGCCGTTCACAAGGTCGCCCGCCATTACGGAGTGCGCACCGGCCGCTACACGCTGGCCCATTTCTATGAGAACGACGAGTGGGAGCTGTTTGACCTGCAGGAGGACCCCGAGCAGCTGCAGAGCGTTTATGGGGACCCGGAGTACAGGGAGGTGCAGGAAAAGCTCAAGGGAAAGATCAGGGAGCTGCAGCAGCAATACGGTGTTGAACATCCACAGCGATAGGCTATAAGACCGCCTTTTTATTTTTCATCCAATGTATAGAATCTTTGAAAACCGGAAAATTAATCGCTGTCAATCTCCGGGCGAATGCAACACCACAGCATAAAAGCACAGGTGGGAATGGTGCATGCACGAACATACAGCAATTCGCCCAATGAGCGGTTTTACAAAGCTTTCTTATATCTTTTATATAAAACGGAAAATTATGATTACCGGTAACCGCTTTACACTACAGCTGCAGATCGTGATCGCTTCTCTTGTTATTTGTGCGTTCCTGGGGGGATGTAACCGGGACGACCGGTCTGCTTCGCCCGCACCGGAAAAACCGAACATCGTGATTCTGTTTGCCGATGATATGGGGTATGGGGATGCAGGGGCGTATAACAGCGAGTCCCGGATTCCCACGCCCCACCTCGACCGGCTGGCGCAGGAAGGCATGCGGTTTACCGATGCCCACGCGCCCGGCGCCGTATGCCATCCGTCCCGGTACGGTTTGTTGACGGGACGGTACCCTTTTCGGACCAATACCGGGGTGTGGCCGAACGAGCCGGTCATCGACGAAGATCGCATGACGATTGCTTCCCTGCTGCAGTCAGAAGGCTACCGGACGGCGATGGTGGGCAAGTGGCACCTGGGCTTTGATGAATCTCACACCACCGACCGGTCGGCGAACCTGCAGGCGGGTGAAAATACCCGGGCCGCCTACCGGCAGTATGACCCGGATATACCGCTGACGGGGGGACCCGTGGATCGGGGTTTCGACAGCTTCTTCGGCATCCGGGCCTCAACCGATATTCCGCCCTACTTTTATATACGCGGCGACCAGGTGGTAACCCCACCGACCGATACGGTTGAATCCCATTACAGCGGGGGTAAATGGACCGATATACAGGGAGCGTTCTGGCGGGCCGGTGGCATCGCACCCGATCTGGACCTGTCGGATGTGTTGCCGCGTTTTACCAGGGAATCGATTGATATTATCCAGAGGCACGGTTCTGAGCATTCGGATCAGCCATTGCTGCTGTATGTGGCATTTCCAGCTCCCCATACACCCTGGCTGCCTGCCCCGGAATTTGAGGGCGTGAGTGGTGCCGGAATGTATGGTGATTTTACGGCGATGGTCGATGCAAAAGTTGGAGAGATACTCGCGGCCCTAGAACAGGAAAACATGTCCGATGAGACCCTGGTGATTTTTACCAGCGACAACGGTCCGGTGTGGTATGATAAAGACCGTGAGCAGTTTAACCACGATTCCCAGGGCGGACTGCGGGGGATGAAAGGGGATGCCTACGAGGCGGGTCACCGTATGCCGTTTATCGTACGCTGGCCGGGCGTGATTGACCCGGGATCCGTGACCAGTCAGACGATTTCTTTTACGGATATGATGGCAACGTTTGCCGATATCCTTGCGGTGGATCTACCCGAAGGGGCCGGCGAAGACAGCTTCAGCCTGCTTCCGGTCCTCACCGGCGACCAGCCGGAAGATGAGTCGATTCGGCCGCCGGTGGTCTCTGTCTCAGCCCGCGGCGTCCGGGCCATCCAGGACGGCCAGTGGAAACTGATCGAAGCGTTGGGCTCCGGTGGATTTACCGATCCCGCCCATATTGAAGCAGGTCCGGGGGATCCCGGGGGACAACTTTACAATCTTGAGGAGGATTTGGCCGAAACGAACAACGTATGGAACAAGCATCCGGAAGTGGTGGACCGCCTGAAAGGACGGCTCGAACAGTATGAATAGGATAATGAAGTTATCTCTGGCAACCATTGTTTGCAGGCTTGGAAATGTGATGGACTATTAATTTTCAGAAGAGTTACAAGGTTATCATTATACTGCCTATTGCTATATAGGTATAAATACCCGATATGATTCATTACAGGCAAATTATATACATGCTATGGCTGATCATCCCCTTGTCAGTCCTACAGGGGTGTGCCGGTGAGGAGGAGCCGGCGCCAGGGGATCGCACAGCCCCCAATATTGTACTGATTGTCACTGACGACCAGGGATGGGGGGACCTGAGCGTTCATGGAAACACGAATGTGCACACCCCGAATATTGATGCTCTGGCTTCCCGGGGAGCATCCTTTTCGAATTTTTACGTGAGTCCGGTGTGCTCGCCCACGCGAGCAGAACTGCTGACGGGGCGATACCATCCGCGGGGTGGGGTGTACGGCACCTCGGCCGGCGGTGAGCGGCTGGACCTCGATGAAACCACGATCGCTGAGGTATTCAGTCGGGCCGGCTATGCGACAGGCGTTTTCGGAAAATGGCATAACGGGATGCAGTATCCCTACCACCCCAACGGCCGGGGCTTTGATGAATTTTATGGCTTTGCCTCCGGCCACTGGGGCGATTATTTCAGTCCCTCGCTGCTGGAACACAACGGGGAGCTGGTGCAGGGGGACGGTTACCTGCCCGATGATGTAACCGGCAAAGCCCTGGAATTTATCGAGGACCATGGTGGGAGCGGGGATCCCTTCCTGCTGTACCTGCCCTACAATACCCCGCATTCGCCCATGCAGGTGCCCGACCGGTGGTGGGAGGCGCTTGAAGGCAGGGAGCTTGCCATGCGCCACCGGGATCCCGGCAAAGAGGATCCGGCGTTTACCCGGGCGGCGCTGGCGATGGTCGAGAATATCGACTGGAACGTGGGACGGATTATGGACAAGCTGCGGGAGCTGGAGCTGGGCGAGCAGACGATTGTGGCGTATATGAGTGACAATGGTCCCAACAGCTGGCGCTGGAACGGCGGGATGCGGGGCCGGAAGGGATCGACCGACGAGGGAGGCGTGCGTTCCCCTCTGTTTATCCGCTGGCCGCAGCTCATTGAACCCGGAACCGAGATCCCGGAAATTGCCGCGGCCATTGACCTGCTGCCCACCCTGTCCGACCTGGCGGGCGTGAAGCTGCAGACCCGTAAGCCGGTGGACGGGATCAGCCTTGTCCCCCTGCTGAGCGGAGGAAAGCAGAATTGGGATGAGCGGCTGATATTTTCGCACTGGAACGGGCGAACCAGCGTGCGGAGTCCCGCCTACCGGCTGGACCATCAGGGAAGGCTCTACGATATCACCGAAGACCGCGGGCAGCACCGGGAGGTGTCCAGTCGGCACCCGCAGGTAACGGAGACGCTTAGGGATACCCTGCAGGGATGGGAACGGGCGGTGATCCCGGAGGAGCGGGGGGAAACAAAGCGTCCTTTCCTCGTGGGAGACCCGGACTTCAAATATACCCAGCTGCCGGCCCGCGACGGGAGGCCGCACGGCAATATTGAGCGGTCCAACCGCTTCCCGAATGCGTCGTTTTTTACCAACTGGACGAGCACCGCCGACAGCATCAGCTGGGATGTGGAGGTGCGGGAGCCCGGCACCTACCGGGTGAAACTCTACTACACCTGTCCCCCGAAAGACCTGGGGACCGTCGTGCAACTCTCCTTTGGATCCGCCGCCGTCACCGACACGATCAGGCAGGCCCACAATCCCCCGCTTCGGGGAATGGAGGACGACCGGGTGGAGCGGATCGAATCATATGTCAAAGATTTTAAACCACTGGAAATGGGGACGATATCCCTGCCCGGAGGCAGGGCCCCTCTGGTGCTGCGGGCGCTTGAGATCCCGGGCAGCGCCGCCATGGATTTCAGGACTCTTATGCTAACCAGGATCGATTAGATTTTAATGGTTGCAGAGCATGGGAGAAGACTTTGAAAACCAGGAACTTTAGTCAATATCAAGGCCCGAGCACATTCAAAACCACCCTCGTGGTATATTGTGAGAATGTTGAATGCGTGAAAATGCAAATATTGGTCAAAAGAATAATTTTGCATAGGCTTATAGGAAAGAAAACCCTGTTGAAGAGTAAACTATAGTACGGCGCTAAGATCCCAGAAATTCGACGATCGGGATTCGATTTGCAATTTGCTGCTATTTTCGGGATCTATTTTGCCTGGGCTAATGGCGCAAAATAGAAATTCGGAAGCCGTTATTGAGCGTGGAGCTGCCTGCATAATTATCACATGGAATCAAATACAGAATGTCCGTAATCTCATGATTAACACGTTTAAGAGTATAAATCAAATAAAATATCTCCGTACAGGTCTGCCCACCTTCCTTTTATGTCTGTTATTATTTCCCGGGATGCTACAGGGACAAGACAAGCCAAACGTCGTACTAATTATTGCGGATGATTTAAACACCCGGATCGGTCCGTATATGGATATTGACCATCACACACCGAACCTTGACCGGCTGGCCCGGGAGGGCGTTCGGTTTACCAGAGCCTACGCACAATACCCGATATGTGGTCCCTCGCGTGCTTCGCTCATGAGTGGGTTGTATCCCGAAACAAACGGGGTACTGGGTAATTCCACGCAGCTCGGCAGCTACAAAAAAAAGACGCCCGATCTTTCGGATCATCCTTCGATGGCCGGCTTTTTCCGGCAACAAGGGTATTATACCGCCAGGGTATCAAAAATATTTCACATGGGCGTGCCGGGCGGGATTGAACGGGGCGGTGCCGGCGGAGATGATCCCGATTCATGGGATTATGCCTACAATGTGATGGGGCCCGAGACGCTGGGACCGGGACAGCTGGAGTTACTTTCCCCGGATAATCATCACTATGGGGGCAACTTTTCGCGCATGGTTATAGCGGACAGCATGAAACATACCCAGACCGATTACCTCGCGGCCAGCCAGGCTATCGCTGTTTTGGAAAATCGGACGGGCGATATCGCAGAGGGAGCAACAAATTTAGTACGGGAAAAACCGGATGCTCCTTTTTTTCTTGCCGTTGGTTTTGTCCGGCCCCATGTTCCCTTTATTGCGCCGAGAAGTTCTTTTCAGTCCTATCCGGAGGAGGAGGTTGTGTTGCCTCCCGGCAAGGTTGATAAAAATGTTCCCGATCAGGCCCTCAGACAGCAAAATGATAACAAGTTCGGGATGAATGAATGGCAAAAAAGGCAGGTGATCAGCGGTTATATGGCAAGCGTGCGGTTTATGGATCGGCAGGTGGGACGTATTCTCGATGCGCTTGACCGGCTTGAGGTCAGGGAAGAAACGATTGTTGTTTTTCTATCGGATCACGGCTATAACCTCGGCGAACATGACAGCTGGTCAAAGATCAGTCTGTGGGAAGGCAGCGCGCGGGTTCCCCTTATTTTATCGGTACCGGGAAGAAAGTATCAAAAGAATTATGGGAAAAAGAGCCGGCAAATTACCGAACTTATAGACCTCTATCCTACCCTGACAGATTTAACAGGCTATGCTGGGGAAGTTCCGACCATACTCCAGGGGAAAAGCCTGGTGAGGCATCTGACAGAGAAAGAACCCGGGCTTACAGACCAATTAGCCTATACCGTTTCCTACCAGGGAAATGCTGCTTCAATCAGGACGGAAAGATGGAGGTATACGCGATGGGGGGATGAGGTTCAGGCTCATAACGAAGAGCTGTACGATCATAAAAATGATCCGGAAGAATATGATAACCTGGCGGATGATGCCGGGTATAGAGATATCCTCGAAAAAATGAGGAAAACCTTCAATGTAAAGCAGCAGGACGTACAGGATGCTCGTTTTTGGGAATAATGCATTATTTGCAGGATTAGATATGATGAAAGGGTCAGATATATATATATATATAATGAAACGATTAATCTTTAAAGGATTTGCAAGGCACTTTTTCCTCAGCTTGTTGATATTGGCCATGGGTATCAGTTCTGTTGCGGGACAGGAAGGAACTCCTGATAAAAAGCCCAACATCGTTTTCATCATGGCCGATGACCTGGGTTTGACCGACATTAACAGTTTTGATCCGCTGAAACGCACCTTCTATGAAACCCCGAATATCGATCGCCTGGCCGCAGAGGGAATGAAATTTTTAAACGCCTATACCAATGCCGCCAACTGTTCGCCCACGCGGGCGGCGCTGGTCAGCGGACAATATTATCCGCGTCAGCCGATCTACCACGTAGGAGATTCGGGTCCCGGTGCCATGATTCCCGCCGAAAACGCCCACGCGCTCCCTACCGAAAAAATAACCGAAGCTGAAATGCTGGGGCAGGCTGGGTACAGTACCGCTCTGATCGGCAAATGGCATTTGGGCGATCCACCGGCGCACGGACCCGGGCAGCAGGGATACGACTACAATATTGGCGGGTATGGGGCCGGAAATCCCGGCAGCTGGGAGGGCGGCTATTTTAACCCCGGCAATAATCCCCATATCGCGGATGCCCGGCAAGGGGAATACCTGACCGATTACCTGACCAGGAAAGCGATAGCGTATATAGATGATCACCGCGGGGGACCTTTTTATCTCAATCTTTCCTTTTATACCCCGCACAGTCCCTTCCAGGCGCCGGAGGAACTTGTCGAAAAATATGACCGGAAGAAGGGGGACCGGGGACATTCTCACTCGGCCTATGCTGCGATGATTGAACGGTTGGACCGGAATGTTGGTAAAATTTTGGATGCGCTTGAGGAACGCGAACTGGCTCGTAATACCGTGGTCATTTTCTACTCGGACAACGGTGGGCGGGGCGGATATGGATTTTTGGGACACGGGGAGGCCAATATTACCGACAACGCTCCCCTGAAAGGAGGGAAGGGGACCTTTTATGAAGGGGGCATCCGGGTACCGCTGATTATCCGATGGCCGGGGGTGGTTGCACCTGGATCAACAAGCCGGGAGCCGGTGATCAGCATAGATTTTTACCCGACCTACCTGGAGTTGGCCGGAATGGACAACCCACGCCATTACCCGCTGGACGGACTCAGCCTGGTGCCTCTGCTGGAGGATCCGAAGGCTTCGCTGAAGCGGGATAACCTATATTGGCACTTTCCCGGCTACCCGAATAATGCCTGGCGAACGACGCCGGTGAGTGTGATCCGGTCGGGATCGTGGAAATTGCTGAAGTTCTATGAAACCAATGACTTTCAGCTTTATAACCTGCAGGAGGACGCCGGTGAAGAGCAAAATCTTGCCGGAAGCAGGCCAAAACAGCGGGACAAGCTGAAACGGAAGCTGGAAGAGTGGCTCGAAAGGACAGGGGCTCCCCTGCCTCAGTGGCCCTGAGAATCCTAAGCCCTGGTAATCCAATACTCGGATTCCGGACACCGGTTAAGGCAGGAAATTTTAAATCTTATATCAGTTGCAATATGTTACAAGGGCCTGAAATTTTGCTTCTTTCACAGTATAGAGGCGGTTAATGTAGCTTATGTTTATAACATTGATCATTCATTGTTACAAGGTGGCTTGTGTTATTTTATATTTGTGAGGTAATGAAAAGTGGATCCCGATCCTTTTAATTACGGATGCAAGCTATTTTCAAGCAAAGAAATACAGTTTCGCTATTTAATGTAAATCAAAAAGAAACAGTCCAATGACATCAATCGGAAAAGGAATGCTGCCGGTACTATTATTAATGGGGTTAATGAACGTAGGTGCGGGACAGGCCCAGTCACAGTCACCGCCGCAGAATGTCATCTTTATCCTGAGCGATGACCACCGCTACGACTACATTGGCTTTCACCCGGAGAGCCCGGATTTTCTGAAGACCCCGGGCATGGACCGGATGGCCGAAGAGGGGGCGCACCTGGCCAACGCCTTCGTGACCACCTCCCTCTGCTCGCCCAGCCGGGCCTCGATCCTGACCGGGCAGTACCCGTTTCGCCACGGCGTAGTCGATAACAACAATGTGATGCCGGAAGGGACCCCGCTGTTTTCCGAAGCTCTCCAGGAGGCGGGCTACCAGACCGGCTACTTCGGCAAGTGGCACATCGGTCATGCCCATGATGACCCCCAGCCCGGCTTTGACCGTTGGGTGAGCTTCCGCGGGCAGGGCGTCTACTACGATCCGACCCTGAATATCGACGGGGAGCGCCGGCAGGTGGAGGGCTATATTACGGACTTGCTGACCGACTATACCCTTGAGTGGCTGGAGGAGGTCGACCGGGACCAGCCTTTCTTTGCATACCTCTCTCACAAGGCGGTCCACGCCGAATTCGAGCCGGCGGAGCGTCATGAGGGGATGTATGAAGAGGCGCAGATCCCCACGCCCCAGTCGATGAAGAATATTGAATCGAACTACGAGGGCAAGCCGGACTGGGTGCGCGAGCAGCGCTACAGCTGGCACGGGGTCGAGCACATGTATCACGGTCGGGCGGATCACCCGCAGGGGATCGATGAGATTATCCCGCGCTACAGTGAGTCTCTGATGGGTGTGGACGAAAGCATCAGCCGGGTGCTGGACTATCTTCGGGAGCAGGGACTGGCGGAAAATACACTGGTTATCTATATGGGCGACAACGGTTTTATGCTGGGCGAGCACGGGTTGATCGACAAGCGACAGGCCTACGAGGAGTCCATGCGGGTGCCGATGCTGGCCTGGTCGCCGGGATTCATTGAGGCGGGCAGCACCATTGGGGAGAATGTGCTGAATATTGATATCACGCCCACCATCCTGGATCTGGCTGGGGGCTCCATGCCGTCGGGGCATACTGTCGACGGACAGTCGTTTTTGCCGCTGCTGGGAGGGAAGACTGTGGATGACTGGCGGGAGACGTTTGTCTACCAGTATTTTTGGGAGCACGCCTTCCCGCATACGCCCACGACCTACGCGATTCGGGGGGACCGCTACAAGTATATTTACTACCATGGGGTATGGGACACCAATGAGCTGTATGACCTGCAGGAGGATCCCCGGGAGATGCACAACCTGATTGACGTCCCGGCCCAGCAGGAGCGGGTTCAGCGGATGCGCAATGAAATGTTTGAGATCTTCGAGGCCAGCGGGGCCACGGACGTGAAGTTCCGGCGACCCGGCGGATTTCAGGCGGATGAGCGGAAACTTCATTAAATAGGAGTCCCTTGAATATTTTCGTGTATATCCCCCGGTTAAAAGGGTTATAATTATCTATAACGAAATCCAGCCTGAAAATGAAATGGTGGATGAACAAATCAGTGAACAGGCCTGCAAACCCTCATGTCAGACAATTTTCATGTCTGTTAACTATAATACCATATAACACATCGGGTTCATGTATGAAATTATTGCCGCTGTTGCCTCTTTTATTGGTTATGACGACCGTCCTGGTCTCTGGTTGCAACGATGTTTCGCAATCAGAAAAACGGCTTGTCATTAAAGATTCTCTGCAGGTCGGTTTTATCTGGCCGGCGCATCCTGTGGGGTTTGCGATGATAACAGAGTCCCCGCACCAGTATATCGCCTATTATGACAGCAACAGGGTGATGACCGTCGCTCACCGGGAGCTGGGGAGTGATAACTGGGAAAAGAGACGCCTGAATGAGAAGATCGGCTGGGATACTCATAATTATATAGCCATGGCCCTGGACAGCAAAGGGTATCTCCACATTTCAGGGAATATGCACGTGGATACGCTGGTCTATTTTCAATCTGCTGACCCGTATGATATCCAAAGCCTCGAAAGGGTGCATGCGCTGACCGGGGAACAGGAGGATCGTGTTACCTATCCGGAATTTTTTGAGGGCCCCCGGGGAGATCTGATCTTTACCTACCGGGATGGCGGAAGCGGCCGGGGGAATCAGATCTACAACAGGTATGATCCCGGGACGGGGAAGTGGAAGCGGCTGATCGACGAGCCCCTGGTGGATGGACAGGGGGAAATGAATGCCTACCTGCATGGTCCGGTATTGGGACCGGATGATTATTACCATCTTATCTGGGTCTGGCGCGATACCCCGGATGCTGCGACCAATCATGATATCAGCTACGCCAAAAGCAGGGATCTCGTACACTGGCAGAAGAGTGACGGTTCGGACCAGCCGCTTCCCATCACCATCGATAATGGGGAGATCATCGACGCGGTCCCGGCGGGCGGGGGCATGCTCAATGGCAACACCGTGATCGGATTTGATCATCAGGACCGCCCGGTAGTGACCTATCACAAATTCGATGCGGAGGGCCGTACCCAGGTCTATAACGCCCGGCGCGAAGAGAACGGCTGGCAGATTTACCAGGCGACTGGCTGGGATTTCCGCTGGGATTTCGGCGGGCGCGGCTCGATCAATAACAGGGTGGGGGTCTACCCGGTACAACCGGAGGGCGACCAGCTGGTCCAGCGGTTTTGGATTGATACGGTGGGGGTACAAAGGTATGCGCTGGATAAATCGGATCTGAAAGCCGTTGAACAACTGAGAGCTGATCATACATACCCTGCATACCTGGATGGTGTCCGTGCGGATCACCCGGAAATGCGGGTGAACATGGTCACCGATAAAATCGACGGTGAAGAATATTACCTGTTGCGCTGGGAGTCCCTGAACCGAAACCGCGACCGGCCCCGCGAAGCGCCGGTACCCGCCGCCCGACCGCTGGAACTGTATCATGTGGTAAAAGAGTGAGAGGTTGCTTTAGCCCGTATTTTTCACAAAGATTTATGATATATTGTTGTAATCTTATGATACGGATAACCTTATATCGATTTTTAAGGTCAAAAAAATATGACAGTATGCAACATACGTCGAACATTGCCGGTCAGCGGCGTTGAAGATAACAATAGCGTGGCGGGTGCAGGGGGCAGGTCTGCGCTGGCATTTTTCCTTCGCCTTGTTGAAGTACAAATTTCCTGGTGAGAAATCCGGGTTAGCCGATAAACGTATTATATTAGCGTACACACGAAAACAAATAAAGGGATCATGAAATATTTCAACAACTTAACTTTTTGGCTGGCGGCGGGACTGACTTTTGCAGCTTGTTTCGGCGCGGAAACCGCCTCAGCCCAGGACGATCAGGACCGCATCCAGCCCTGGGAGGAGAACCCTTATTACTGGCAGTACAAGGGTGAGCCCGTGCTGCTTCTGGGGGGATCGAAGGATGACAACCTGTTTCAGATTCCCCGGTTGAGGGAGCACCTGGAGGAGATTTCCGGGGCCGGGGGCAACTATATCCGCAACACCATGAGCGACCGTCCCATGGATGGTGAGCGTCCCGGCAGCGGATTTGTGGAATACCCTTTTAAACAGCTGGACAACGGTAAATACGACCTGGATCAGTGGAATGAAGAGTATTGGCATCGTTTTGAAAACATGTTGAGATGGACCTCCGATCGCGACATTATCGTGCAGATTGAAATCTGGGACCGGTTCGACTATTCCCGTGATAACTGGCCGCCGCACCCGTACAATCCCCGGAATAATATCAACTACAGCTATGAGGAGTCGGGATTTCGGCCCGAATATCCCAATCACCCGGGGGCGAATGAGCAGCCGTTCTTTTTTACCACCCCCCGGCAGCGGAATAATGAGACCGTCCTGCAGTACCAGCAGAAGTTCGTGAACAAGATGCTTGATTACGCCCTGGAATATCCCAATGTTTTGTACTGTATGGACAACGAGACCTCCGGCGAAGAAGCCTGGGCGGTGTACTGGGCGGAGTTTGTCCGCCAGCGGGCCGGGCAGGAAAACAAATCCGTGTACCTGACCGAAATGTGGGACGACTGGGATCTGACGGCAGAAGAGCACCGGCGCACGCTCGATCACCCGCAGCGATTTGATTTCGTGGATGTCTCCCAGAACAACCACCAGCGGAACGAAACGCACTGGCAGAATTTTCTCTGGGTGCGGGACTACATCAGCGACCATCCCCGTCCCATCAACAGCGTTAAAATTTACGGAGCCGACGGCGGCCGGCACGGGGGGGATAATATCGACGCGGTGGAAAAAATGTGGCGGCTCATATTTGCCGGCGCAGCCTCCGCCCGTTTCCACCGTCCCAGTTCCGGCATCGGTCTCAGTGCCCTGGCTAAAACACAGCTTCGCAGCGCTCGCATGTTTTTAGAGGAGTTCAATATTTTTGAAGCACGTCCCGATACCGGGCACCGACTTTTATCCGGCCGCGGGGAAGACGAGGCATATCTCAGTTACAGGGAGGAGGAACAATATGCCGTCTTTTTTACCGGCGGGGGCGAAGTGGAGCTTCAGCTTCCGGAGAGCGGTCGCCGGTGGCAGGTCCGCTGGCTCGATATATCCAACAGCCAGTGGGTCCGCCCTCAGACCATATTATCCCGACAAAAGGTATCCCTGCGTGCTCCCGGTGATGGGCCGTGGGTCGCTGTTATCAGTGAGGAAGGATAAATGGTGCGTTTGCGCTGTCATTTTTCCCTCGCCTTGCTGAAGAACAAATTTCATGGTGTGAAGTCCGGGTTAGTTACGTTGCATAAACTGCTCGAACTCAGATTATAATTCAATCCGTCAAAAACTAAGAACAATGGTTCTCCACACACGCTTTCTATCGAATATATTTTTACTCCTGGTGTGTTTAATCCTGGGTTCGGGAATGGGAATAATCACCCAGGCCCAACCCGCCTCTGCCGGGGAGCGTCCCAATATCCTGATTTTCGTTGCCGACGACGCGGGGTGGCGGGATTCCGGCGCGTACGGCAATGAGGTCATCCGGACCCCGAACATCGACAAGCTGGCCTCCGGCGGACTGCTGTTTGAGCAGGCGTTTCTGACGACTCCCCAGTGCAGTCCCTCCCGCATCTCCATCCTGACCGGGCGCTACCCGCATGCCACGGGGGCGGAGGACCTGCACATGCCGCTCCCGGAAGGCAGCCGGATCCTGCCCGGCTACCTGTCCGACGAAGGCTATTACACCGGACACATGAAAAAAACGCACTACGGTCCCCACGCCGATGCCCAGTTCGACTGGTACAGCGAGGAGCTCTCCGGGGCATTCCCCGATTTTTTGGCGGAGTCCGGCGAGGACCCTTTTTTCCTGTGGGTGGGATTCTCCGATCCCCACCGTCCCTATAACGACGCCCCCGCCCGTCATTCGCCGGAAGAGGTAAAGGTGCCGCCGTACCTAGCGGATACCCCGCAGACCCGCGCCGACCTGGCCCGCTATTACGATGAAATCGCCCGGATGGACGGGCAGATCGGCCGGTTTATGGAGGAGTTGGAGGAGCGGGGTCAGGCCGAAAATACCCTGGTTATCTTTCTGAGCGACAACGGGGCACCCTTTCCGCGGGCCAAGGGGACGGTCTACGATGCGGGTGTGCGCACGCCGCTGATATTCCACTGGCCGGAGGGCGTTGAGGCGGACAGCCGGTACGGGGGACTAACGAGCGTGATTGACCTGGCCCCGACCCTGTTGGAGCTGACGGGCGCCTCCATTCCGGAAAACATGCAGGGGAGGAGCATCCTGGGTGTTCTTTCCGATCAGACGCTGCCGGGCCGGGAGTATGTCTACAGCGAGCGGAACTGGCACGATACCGATGAGCATATCCGGAGCCTGCGCACCGAGCGCTTCCGGCTCATCCAGAATGCCTACGTGGAGCTGCCGCACGGCACGCCCGCGGACATCGGGGGCAGTCCCTCGTTTCGGAGCCTGATCGAGGCCAAGAAAGCGGACACGCTCACGCATGCGCAGTCCCGACTGTTCGAGGTCCCGCGTCCCCGCATCGAGCTGTACGACCTGCAGGAAGATCCATGGGAAATCCGTAACGTGGCGGCCAGCTCGGAGCACTGGGAGAAGGCCCGCGAGCTGGCCCAGCAGCTCAACGAATGGAGAGAGGAAACCGGCGATTTTCCGCCTCACCTGCGGGTGCGGGGCGACCACACGGATCGCATGACCGGCGTCTGGTTTTCAAAGGAAATCCCGCCCATGCGTAATCTCCGGGAGCAGCAAGATAGTACTCGCAGCAAGGGCCCCGGCAATAGAACTTTTAAAAAACAGGAAATTTAATCAATACCAACTCTTGAGCAAGTTCAAAACCACAGCCTTTTCGATGTAAGGATTATGTGAGGATGTTGGATGCGCGAAAATGTAGAGATTGGGCAAAACAAAAGTTTTATTAAGCTCACTTAAAATATATAATACCAATTAAATAAACACCGATCGATAAAATGATCTATCAACACATGGACTCATATAAATATAAGTTTACCCGCCTTTTAAAACGATGTTGTCTGCCGGTTCTGTTCCTTGCCATGGCCGGCGGGGGACAGCTGTCAGTGGGGCAGTCCTATAGCGCGGCCGCATCCGGGACCGGATCGCGTTCATCCGATGCCGGAGAGGAGAGCCCGCCCAATATCATCGTCATGTACTCCGACGACCACACCGCCCAGTCCATCGGCGCCTACCGGGAAGCGCTGAATTACGGGCTCAAGTTGGATCACACGCCCACGCCCAACATCGACCGGATGGCCGAAGAAGGCATGCGCTTCGACAACGCTTTTGTCACCAACTCCATCTGCAAACCCTCGCGGGCGGTATTGCTGACGGGCCAGCACAGCCACCTGAACGGGGTGATCACGAACTTGCAATCGATTGACGTTGATTTGGAAACATTTCCCCAACTCCTCCAACAGGCTGGCTATCAGACGGCCATGATCGGCAAATGGCACCTGGGCACCGAGCCCCAGGGTTTCGATTACTATGAAGTACTCCACGGGCAGGGTCCCTATTACAACCCGACGATGCGGACCCCGGAGGGGGATAAGGACTACCAGGGACACACGACCGGCATTATTACCGACATAGCGCTGCGCTGGCTGCGCATGGAACGGGACCGGGACGAGCCGTTTATGATGATCTACAACCACAAGGCCCCGCACCGGGAATGGCTGCCGGGTCCGTCGCTGAACGACTACCAGAAGCGGGACCTGCCGGAGCCCCCCAGCTTGTTTTACGACTATTCCGGGCTGACGACCGCCGCGCACGAGCAGGATATGGAGATCGGGGAAGTCGGAGGTTCCGACATGCGATGGGGCCGGGATTTGAAAGTCCCCCTGCACCCGGAGACCGGTGAAGTCAACGAGAGCTGGAACAACCTGGTCAAAGGAAACAGTCTGACCGACGCCCAGCTGGAGCGCATCAAGGAAGCGTATGCAGAGGACAATGAGTATCTCTACGAAAATTATGCGCAAATGACGGATAAGGAGCGGCTGCGCTGGCGGTACCAGCGCTATGTCAAGGACTACCTGAGGGTCATTCGCGAAGTCGACAATGAAGTGGGACGCATGATGGATTACCTGAAGCGCGAGAACCTGCTGGACAACACCGTGGTGATCTACGCGGGGGACCAGGGGTTCTTCCTGGGCGAAAACGGCTGGTTTGACAAGCGCTGGATCTATGAGGAGTCGATGCGCATGCCGCTGATCGTCCACTGGCCGGAGGGTATTGCCCCGGAGTCGGTCAACAAGCAGCTGGTCCAGAACCTCGATCTGGCCCCCACTATTCTGGACCTGGCCGGGGCGGAAATTCCCGGGCAGATGCAGGGCCGCTCGCTGGTCCCCCTGCTGAAAGGCGAGGAGCCGGCCGACTGGCGCGATGCGGTGTATTACCACTATTATGAAGGTCCCGAGCTGGAAAGGGGATGGCATGACGTGGCCAAACACTACGGCGTTCGCACTGACCGCTATACCCTGGCGCACTTTTATACCCATGACGAGTGGGAACTGTTCGACCTGCAGGAGGACCCCGAACAGCTGCAGAGCGTGTATGGCGACCCGGAGTACGCGGAGGTGCAGGAAGAGCTCAAACAGAAGATCAGGGAGCTCCAGCAGAAATACGATGTAGAAAATCCGGAAAGGTAGGTCTGGGAGATTGTTTTAGTCAGTTGATAACATCCTCCATTTCTTTAGTATCAAGAGAGCGTCTACTTGTTTAGTGCTAAGAGAAGTATTTGTCCAAAATAGTGTGCCTGGTTCCTACCTGCTGAGAAAGGCATAACACTATCGTATTTGTAAATATTATTTAATTTTAGTAATTAAATAAAAGGGCATTGCTGTCAAAAATAATATCCGGGACAATTTCAAAGGGGTAGTCTCTGCATAAACAGGAAGGGGCAAAACGAAGGGAACTACAGGAAATGTATTAATATGCTGAATCAGTCAAACCTATCTGATAAGTGGAAACTCAGAAATAAGGAAGAGCTGTGGACTTCATTCACTGAGGATAACAGAGAAGCATTTTCTGTGTTATTTCTACGATGTTATGAACGACTTTTTCGATATGGAATGCATTTTGCATCCAATGAGGATACTGTTAAAGACGGGATACAGAAGCTTTTCTTTCGACTTTGGAAAAAAAGAAGCAAGCTGACTTGTCCCCAATCCGTAGATGGTTATCTGTATGTATCACTGCGCCGGATCCTGCTCAGACAAAAAGAGCGGCAACAATCGAGACAAGAGCGAAATATCGCCTTTATGGAAGAAGAGCTGGACCATATCTTCTCGATGGAGGAGTTGATTATTTTTAAAGAAGAGCGAAAGAAACGCCAGGAACTATTTCTAAAGGCCCTGCAGCAGTTAACCCCGCGGCAAAAAGAAGCCCTTCTCTTGCGGGTGGACAGCGGGATGAGCAACGGGGAAATATCTAAAATAATGGAGATATCCGATAAGCGGGTTAGAAATCTTATATATGAAGCTACCAAGCGGTTAAAGAAAGAGATTAGTGAACAGACCGGTAAAATTAAAGAAGAATAGCTGTATTGTGATAAGCTTATGCTTTTATTCTGGCTGATTCAGCTTGGTTTAATTCTTTGCGCCCGGATTTTTTCCATTCCTGCATAACTATTATTGCACGAGTCTTTGTCAAATGAGATTTCATAAAAATATTCTGAGAAAAAGCCGGGACATTGGGCATAAGAGGGCCTCTTTGCAAGTAGAAACCTTCACTGAGGGATAGATTGAAGCTACTCTTACCCCTCGGGTACATCACCATAAGGTTGCTGTTTAACAGATAAAACATGTTAGACAGTTGTTGTAGTATCCCTTATACAAGCCAGGGAAGGTGACGCCTCCCTGGCTTTTATTTTTGGTTGAATTTGGTAAGGGACAATTGTGAACTCTTACCTAATAAATGGTCCATTCTGAAATAAAGTTTTCGGGCATTATTAATACCTTACCCCTTGGTTCATACGTTGCGGATTCAATAGTAACGATATTCTCGTCTGTTATTAAAGGGACAATAGATAAATCAATTTTATACGATGTTAAGTTTTTAGTACGACCACAAAAGTATAGAAATGATTAAGTTTAAAGTATGGGTATTAGAACAAAAACAGGTTGGATCAACGTTTTTACACCGCTTCTTGCTGGTATGATGCTCATAAGCTGCCATGAGCGTCCCTCAGCGCCGGAGCCATGGCCGTGGACGCCGCAGGTAGAAGAGTTTGCGGAGGTGTACTGGGAGCACGGGGGGCAGCGGCTGGTGGACTGGATGGGGGAGGACACGACGCTGAGTCCGGAGGCGTCTTTGGAACAATTCAACGTGATTGAGGGGCTGCAAATGGATCACGTAGCCTCCGAGCCGGTGGTCCAGCAGCCGATTGATCTGCACTTTGACGCCCGCGGTCGGCTGTGGGTGGTCCAGTACCTGCAGTACCCGTTTCCGGCCGGTGCGACGATCAATTTTTACGATCAATACCTGCGGGCCGGCTACGACCGCGAGCTGTCGCCCCCGCCCGGCCACGTGCGGGGAGCCGACAAGATTACGCTGCTGGAAGATACCAACGGGGACGGGACCTACGATAGCCACCGGGATGTGATTACCGGGCTGGATATTACCACGAGCGTGCTGTATGCCTACGGGGGACTGTGGGTCATGAGTCCGCCGCACCTGCTGTTTTATCCCGATGAGGATGCAGACGGGCTGCCCGAGGGCGAACCGGAGGTCCGCCTGGAAGGATTTGGCCTGGAGGACACCCACTCGGTGGCCAATGCCCTGACCTTTGGTCCGGATGGATGGATCTACGGGGTGCAGGGCAGTACCAGCACCGCCGAGGTGGCCGGACAATCCTGGCTGGGGCAGGTGGTCTGGCGCTACCACCCGAAGACCGACCGGTTTGAGCTGTTCTCCGAAGGCGGGGGTAACAGCTGGGCGCTGGATTTTGACAGCCAGGGGCGCGCGTTTATGGGAACGAATGCCGGGAATACCCGGGGACTGCATGTGGTGCAGGGGGGGCGCTATCGCAAGGGCTGGGCCAAACACGGTCCGCTGACGACCCCGTATGCCTTTGGGTATTTCGACCACATGGACCACGAGGGCTATTCGGAACGGTTTGCGATGACGTTTCTGATTTATGAGGAAAACAGGCTCGGGGGCTACCACGGCCAGCATATCTCGGGGATGGCCCTGACCAACCGGGTGCAGGCGTCCCGTTTTCTCCAGGACGGGTCAACCCTGCGAACCGTGGATACCGACTCGCTGGTGACAACGCCGGACCGTGGATTTCGTCCGGTTGATATGAAAGCGGGTCCCGACGGAGCCGTTTATATCGCCGACTGGTGTGATATCCGCATGAACCATGTGCAGCCGGTGGATACCTGGAATAAGTCCTGTGGGCGGATCTGGCGGCTGCAGCCCGATGATTACCAGCCCGCGGCTCCCTTTGATCTGACTGAGGCCAGCAACGGGGAGCTGATCGCCCTGCTCTCCGATGAGCGTAAATGGTACCGCGAGCAGGCGCGCCGGCTGCTCGGCCAGCGCGCTGACCGCTCGGTTCTGCCCCGGCTTCGGGAGCTGGCGACCAGTGAAAAGGGTCAGCTTGCCCTCGAAGCGCTGTGGACGATCCATTTAATCGAGGGGCTCGACCAGCGGTGGGCGCTGGAGTTGCTCGGCCACCCGAATCCCTACGTGCGGGCCTGGACGATCCGCCTGGCGGCCGATACCCGGCAGCTGCGCGGGGCCTTTCGGAACCGATTGACAGAACTGGCTCGCAGCGAACCGCATGCGGAGGTGCGCAGCCAGCTGGCCGCCTCCCTGCGCCGGCTGGACCCCGGGCAGGCGCTGCCCGTTCTGCGGGAACTCATCGGGCGGCCCGAGGACTGCGGGGACAAGCATATACCGCTGCTGCTGTGGTGGGCCCTGGAGGAGATGGTGAGCCGCGAGGCCGATGCGGTACTGGACTTCCTGGAGGAGCACCCCCAGCTGTGGGAAGCCCCGCTGTTTGAGCAGCACTTGGCCAGCCGGCTGGCCCGGCGTCTGGCTTGGGAGCGGGGCGATTCCCCTTCCTATTCGCGGAAGAACCCGTATAAAAACTGGATGGCCTATGCCGAGCATCCCCGCAGCCGCATGCCGGACGGGAAGGGCGACTACAGCGAGTGGCGTACCAATTACACCCCTGCGGTAAGCAATCGAAATCTGGGGCGGCTGGCCCGGCTGCTGGAGATGGCCCCCACGCGGGCCGCCAGGGAGCTTCTGCTGGAAGGGATGGCCGCCGGGCTGGACCAGGGGGCTCCTGTGGAGCAGATTCCGCCGGCCTTGCAGCAAACGCTCCGGGAGCTGCGCCGGGAGTTTCCCCGCTCGGAGGCACTGGCCCAGGTAGCGGTGCGGCTGGGAGAGGCGGCCGAGCTGCCGTGGGATCAGCCGCTGCCGGCCCGTCCGCTCCTCTCCGGTGAAGAGCGCCTCCAGCAACGCCTTGCGGAGGGGAAGCAGGCCTACGAGACCCATTGCGGCTCTTGCCACCAGTCCGACGGTAGTGGGATGGAACGGATGGCCGCCCCGCTCCGAAATTCCCGCTGGGTCAGCGGAAACCCGAAGCAGCTTATCCGCCTGGTCCTGCACGGGCTTCGCGGCGAGTTGCAAATGCCGCCGATGAAAACGCTGAGCGACGAGGACTTGGCGGATATCCTGACCTACATTCGCAACCGGTGGGGGAACGGGGCCGGCCCCATTTCTCCGGAGGCAATAGATAGTGTGCGCGGGGAGACCACCGGACGTGACCATCCCTGGACCCGCCAGGAACTGTCCGGGGTAGAAACAGGACAATGAGGGATAAGGGAAGAGTTTGAAATTATTGAAATTTAATAGGGTTCAAGAAATAAACTAATGCAGTAAATACCCTGAAGTTGAAAGTTCGCCGGATTCCAAAAATGATTTGTTATGAATAGAAAGAGTTTTATGAAAAAGGCCGGCCTGGGTACAGTTACAATGGGCTTGGCAGGTTGTAACAACACCCGACTTGTATCCTCTGAGAAACAGGAAGTACCCGATTTTACGGAATATAACGATGGTAAGAAAGATGCCTCATCTGTTATCCAGCAGGTAGTGGATGCGGGTATTGGAGATATCTATTTTCCGAAAGGTATCTACCGGATTACCAAAACCATTACAATCGATCTTAATAGTGTGGGGGTTACTTCCATTTTTGGCAATGGGACAGCTCGTATTTTAATGGAGGGAAAGGGACCCGCTTTTAGATTTATAGGAACCCACGAAGGTACGGCAAATCCATCGACCGTAAAAGACGATGTATGGAAGCACCAGCGTTCTCCCATGGTGGATGGGATCGAAATTGTCGGGGCTCATAAGGAAGCCATTGGAATTCAGGCGGAAGGTACCATCCAGTTCACGGTCACTCGCACTTCTATACGGTCTGCATTTCATGCTGTACATCTGATCAAACGGAATCGCAATGTCGTTATTTCTGAATGCCATTTCTATGATAACAGAGGCATAGGGATATTTCTCGATAATCTCAATCTCCACCAAATTAATATTGTCAACTGTCACATCAGCTACAATAGCAAAGGAGGCGTGGTCTCGAAGGGAACGGAATTGAGAAACTTACAGATCGGCTCTTGTGATATCGAAGGCAATATGGGCGATGCGGAATCAAACGTGGCTGCAAATATTTACATTGAATCTCGAAAAGGGAGCTGTGGAGAGATAGCGATTATGGGGTGTACCATTCAGCACACTCATGAAGCCCCGGATTCTACAAATATCTTTATTGATGGGAAAGTGGCAGCACAGTCTAATACAAGACAACACAAAGATGGTAACATTACGATTGTGGGAAATGTAATGTCAGATGCTAACATGAATATTGATCTTCAAAATGCTCGGGGCGTTGTCATTACGGGAAATACGATATGGATGGGGTATAACTATAACTTACGCGTTCATTGCTGTGAGAATTTCATCGTATCTGACAACATGTTTGACCGTAATCCTGTCTACCATTCCTCCAGAAGAGATAACTGGAATTTGGCTGTGTTATTTAGTGACTGCGACGGAGGGATAATAAGTGGAAATCATATTCGAGGGGCAGGGGAGATCGAATCTGCCGTGACCATCCGTGACAGTAGACACATGAATGTAGCAAATTGTAATATTCTTGATTTTGGAAGGCAGGGGCTTCTGCTTGAAAATGTGTCTGATAGCAAAGTGTCTGACTGTATTATACGAGAAAATCGGGCTGAATGGAGGGAAGAAGCCATTGCTATTCGCTGGAAAAGCGGCAGGGATAACATGATTACGAATAATCTATTCGGAAATTCATTTTCAGTTGATGATACGATTGGTCACATGAATGGCAATATTGAGAAATCAATGTAAGTAATACCAGTGTAAATAAAACTTTTATACCCTGTATTTTCGATTGGTCACTATCAAAATGATTTATTCAGCAAACTTATCATATTATGGATAGACGTAACTTTATCAAGTCCTCAGCTTTTTTTGGAACAGCACTTGGATTTCCGGGTTCAATTTCCCTTTTACAGCAGTCCATGAGAAATGATGGTATAGATGATGATCTCGCCTCCATAATGGTGGAGGGGGTTCACAGGTTTTTGGATTCTGAAATACAATCTTTTAAAAAAAGGAGGGACCGGTTTTGGAAGTATGATTTCTCTTCCAATATGAAGTTTAACGAATCTATTGCATCTCAACGCGAAGAACTGGCTTATCAGTTAGGGGTGGTAGATGATCGGGTCTCCCCGGTGAACATGGAGACACTTACCGGTAACCATCTTCGGAGATTTATAATTGACACGGAACAATGCACCATACGCGCCGTTCGCTGGCAAGTACTTGGTGGCATATACAACGATCTCTGGGCAGAAGGACTATATCTTAAACCTCAAGAAGAGATACAAGGTCGGATCATCCTGCTGCCGGATGCTGATATAATTCCTGAAGTCGCGGCTGGTATTCAGGGATCGAACAAGCCGGGATTCGGAATGGCTAACTTGCTTGCGGAAAATGGTTTTGAAGTATTGATCCCTGCTCTTGTTAACCGAAATGATACCTTTTCAGGAAATAAGCAATTGGATCGCTATACGAATCAGCCCCACCGTGAATGGATTTATCGTCAGGGTTTTGTATTGGGACGACACATTATCGGCTATGAATTGCAGAAAATTTTTGCAGCAGTAGACTGGTTCCGATCCCTTGCTAAAACCGATGGCAGCCGTGGATCTGTAGGTGTGGCAGGTTATGGTGAGGGCGGGATGCTCGCTTTATTGGCCTCGGCTCTTGATACGCGCATAACTTCCACTTTGGTTAGCGGTTATTTTGATTCACGTGAAGACGTTTGGAGAGAGCCGATTTATCGTAATGTATTTGGCATGCTGAAGCAGTTCGGTGATGCGGAATTGGCTTCCATGTCATGGCCCCGGAAATTGATTATTGAACATGCCGAATTCCCTGAAGTGACGGGGCCTCCTCCTGTTTCAGAGGGGCGTTCGGGAGCAGCTCCTGGCCGCATCACTACGCCCAGTCTAACCAGAGCAAAAGCTGAATGGGAACGAGCTGTTGAGAAAATTCCAAAAGAACAAAATCATCTGCAGTGGTATGACGATGAAGGCGCAGCTTTAAAAACACCGTTTTCACGAAATGCTGTAAGTGCATTGGCTTCTGGACTGGAAGTTCAGTTATCAGGGGAAATTGATTTAAGCCGGCGTGTTCTTGAAGTTGAGAAATGGATAGATGCAAAAAAACGTCAGGAAAGGACGATACGGGATATTGAGTCCCATATCCAACAGGTACTTAGAATGAGCGAAAAGACTCGCAAGAAAAAATTCTGGGATACATTGAAGGAGGATAAAACATCCGGGAATACTGAGTGTGACAGTGATGGGCTTAAACCGATTAAGGAATTTCACAGAAATCGATTATGGGATGTTATAGGTCGTCTTCCGTCTCCTTCGGTTCCGGCAAATCCGCGGGTGGAAGTGATGGAGAAGGGCAAGAAATGGACCAGTTATAATGTGAGGTTGGATGTATGGCCGGAAGTGGAGGTTAGTGGCATATTATTGGTTCCTACAGATGTGAAGGAGGGAGTTCAGAGGCCTGTTGTAGTTTGTCAACATGGTTTGGAAGGAAGACCTGAGGACGTGATAACAAAGGAACCGGGAACCAGGGCGTATGAAGTATATGAAGGATTTGCTTCAACGCTGGCAGAAAAGGGGTATGTCACGTTTGCGCCCCAGGGATTATTCCGAGGGGAAGAAAATTTCCGCCTGATTCAGCGAAAAGCCAATCCATTGGGACTGTCGTTGTATTCATTTATGGTCGGGCAGCATCAGCGTATCGTTGAGTGGTTGGGGGAACAATCCTACATTGATTCGGAACGCATTGGATTTTATGGGCTTTCCTATGGTGGAAAGACAGCAATGCGAGTACCTGCATTGGTTGAGGAATATGCCCTCTCTATATGTTCTGGTGATTTTAATGAATGGGTACGTAAAGTTGCAAATGCCGGACCTGATGCATATAACAGCTATCCCTTTACAAAAGAGTATGAAATACCGGAATGGGATTTGGGACATACTTACAATTATGCTGAAATGGCTGCACTGATTGCACCCCGTCCTTTTATGGTCGAACGGGGGCATTTTGATGGAGTCGGAAAAGATGAGTGGGTGGCTTATGAGTTTGCCAAGGTCCGCCGTCACTACGATTTGCTCGATCTCTCGGAAGCCGCCCGTATCGAATATTTCAATGGCCCTCATAAGATTCATGGCAAGGGAACTTTTGAGTTTATTGACCAACATTTGTAGGAATTACTTATAATTTTGGTTTACATAAGCAGATCAGGGCTAATTCAATGCATGAAATTTTATAGGAGAAGTGGATGAGCCTATCTGCCTTCCTCTCCCATACAAGAAGCCATTGCAAAACCGCTTTTTTGCCCAATATCTGCGTTATCTTCCGATTGAAATGCCCACATATGGGATATGCTGCGATTCCAATCTCCCTCTCGCCTTGACCTTGACAAAGATTCCTGGTTTTCAAAGCCTACTATAAGTAACTGCTGCTCTCATTTTGATAAGACATAGATTTTTGAATTTGATACGGGACAATTGCCACATTGTCGTTTCTATATTGTTGAAGTATGAAGGATAGTAATTAAGTAATTAGAAGCGGTCAAAAAATAATATCCTGTCATTTATTATCAGATCCTTTCTATGCTATGCCTTAAAAAAGGCAATTATAAGGTAAAAAATGAATGTATTTAGAAAATTTCGATCATATATACGATCGCTTTCTTGAACGCTGTGTAAATTAGTTTCTGTAAAAGTAGGTAAGGAATTGGAAAAAAAGAAAGGCCATGGCTAGGTTTTGATTGATCGCTTAAAATCATAACCA
>NZ_FQUS01000038.1 GCF_900129315.1 Fodinibius roseus | reverse complement strand
TGGACAGTATGCTGGATAAACTGGAACTGGACAAAGAGGAAATCGTTGAAGAAATTCTCTGATGAGACGGTTATGAACAGCGAGCTGCTGGCTTTTTACCGGGAGCATGTGGAAGAGGTCCTGCTGCCGTTCTGGAACCGGGCGCTGGATCATGAACATGGGGGAATATACACCTGTTATAACAATACGGGTGAGGAGTTGGTAAGCAGGGATAAGTATACCTGGTCGCAGGGCCGGTTCCTGTGGCTGTGGTCCAGGATAGCCGAAATGATAGCTGAAAATAAGCTGAAAGGGGAGCGGGGAGCCTATCTCGACCACCTGACAAAAACAGCGCGGTTTCTGGAAACCAACGTCTTTCTTGAAAACGGGAACTGCGCTTACGTGCTTACGGAGGAGGGAAAAAAGAAAGAAAGTATTCCCGGTGAGGGTTTTGACACCAGTTTGTATGCGGATTGTTTTGTTGCTCTCGGACTGGGAAAGTTTGCTGCTCTGTCCGATAATAAAAAACGGTTTGAAAGGGCCCTGAAGCTGTATGATCGTATACGGCAGCGCATAGACGAGGGTGATATCCGTACCGAACCCTATCCCATACCGCAGGGGTACCGCGCCCATTCGATTCCGATGATCATGCTCAATGTGGCCCAGGAGTTAGCGGAAGCAGCCCGGAAACTAAGGCATACGGCAGAGGAAAAGCTGCGCAAGAACAGCGTGTCGTACATGAAAGAGATCATGGATCATTTTTACCGGGAACAGGATCACCGGGTAGTCGAAATGCTGCCCGAGGATCCGTCGTCCGAGGGCGATACCCTGTTGTCTCGGCATGTGAACCCGGGTCATACGATTGAATCGATGTGGTTTGTTATACACACGGCACAGCGGACCAATCACCCGGCGTATGTGGACAAAGCAGTGCAGGCCATCGAAAAAGCGATTGGGCTCGGATGGGATCCAACATTCGGAGGGCTGTTGAGATTTGTCGATAAAGAAGGAGGCATAAAACCCCGGGGAGCTGAGCAATCTACAGCGTACGAACAGCTGATCCTGGATACCTGGGACATGAAACTCTGGTGGCCTCATTCCGAAGTATTGTACAGCACTCTGTTGGCTTTTGTGGTAAGCGGAAATAAAAAGATGCTGCGCCGCTATGAAATGATGCAGGATTATGTTTTTGAGGCCTTTCCAAACCCGGATAAAGAAACAGGAGAATGGATTCAGATCCGGGACCGGAAGGGGAAGCCTGTGGATAAAATTGCCGCCCTGCCGGTGAAGGACCCGTTTCATATCCTTCGGAATATGCTGCTTATTATCGACCTGCTGGAAGAAGAGGTTGAGGAAAAGTAGCAAAGCTCAGTCATCGGGTGATTGGATCTTCCGGCCGGTGGAATATGATATGTGAGGATTTTGAATTCGCGAGAATACAAGAGATTGATCAAAAGGACGGTTCTGCAAAACCCATTCAGTGACGGTGCTCGTTTAACTCCTTTTCGGTCCAGGGTTCGTCGCGGCCGGTTGAGGCCCCGCGCACTTCCTTGACCTGAGACGCAGTTACAGGGCTTTCCTGATGTCCCCATGCCCGCCTGAGGTAGGTGGCGATAGCCGCAAGCTCCTCATTCGAATGATGTCCCGCCGGCGGCATGCGCATCTCCCCCTCCTTGCCGTCGAGCAGAATGCGTATCAGATGACTGGGCTGACCCAGCACCCATTTTGAGTCAACCAGTGGCGCTCCCATTCCTTTTATGCCCTGCCCGTTTTGTTGATGACAGGAGGCGCAGGAAGTGCCAAATAGTTTTTTGCCGCGTTTAAATCGCTGCTTCTCTTCGGGAGTCAGCGGTTCCGGCTCGGGTTCAGTTCTCGGCTTTCCGGGCCAGCCCAGCCGATCGACCACCGCATTGATCCATTCGGCCAATGGCCGGCCATCTGAATCTGGCTCTGTATCAGCCGCAGCCAGCAGTTCCACCGGTTTCTGATCCAGCTCAAGCAAACGAACGCGTCCGGGAGAGGGTTCCGGGGCCACCTCTTCCAGGGCGGCAAGCAGGGACTCCCGTTGCCAGCTCGGGTTATCGCTGTCTGCTATCCAGTCCAGCAGCCTCTGGGTCTCCGTATCCGAACCGGACTGCAGGACCACTTCCGCGATTTCCTGAGCCGCCTGCCGGGTGCTCTCACGGCCGGGTGCCTCATCCAGGAGCTGCTCCAGGAAGGCGAACTCCCGGTCGGGCAGGCCGCTGATCACCAGGCTTACGACCATCGGGTCGGTTCCATACCTGTTGATGATTTCCAGAAAAGCGTCGTCCCTGCTGCCCGCGGGAAACTCTCCGGCGGAGGCGGCCAGCTGTCGCCGTACGATGTGTGTGGAATCGTCTATAAGGTCCATGACGGCCTTGGTATAGGTCGGATCTGATTCGGAAAACCGCGGCTCAGCAATGCGAATAGCCGCAGCCCGCAAGTGAGGGGAGGGGTCCGACAGGGCTGCTTGGAGGGATTGATCATGAACGGCATTCAGTCCGTCGAGCGTCCACAGCGCATGCAGGCGCGTGTAATCTTTTTTCCCGTTTTGGACCAGCTCCCGGAGCTGTGTTGCGACGCCATCGGACTGGCGCTCGACGAGCAGCCGCTGTGCCGTGTCGCGCCACCAGCCGTTCGGGTGGTCAAGATAACCGACCAGCTCCCCGGGCGATTTGGACGAGAGCCGGGGCGGGTCGGAAGGCTCGCCCGATTCGTGGACCACGCGGTAAATCCGTCCGAGTCCCACCGGTTTCTCCAGCCCTCTTTTTTTGATTTCCGTCTCAAGGTATTCGGTGAGGAATTGCTCATGCTGGATGATTCCCCGGTACATATCAACGATATAGAGCGTGCCGTCGGGAGAGGAGTAGATATTTACCGGACGAAACCGTTCGTCGGTGGACGTAAGAAAGTCCGCTTCAAGGTCTTCATACGGGTTATAGCCCAGGAGAGAACCATCCTCCTGCTTCTCAACGACCATTCGCTGCACGAGATTACCGGCCGGTTCGGGCACAAAAACGTTGCTGCGCAGCTCTTCCGGCAGCCGGTCTCCCCGGTAGACCGCAAGTGCGCTGGCTGAGGTATACCGGGCCAGGGTGCTGTCATCCCGCAGCATATGTTCCCGGTAGCCCCGGTTGATACCGGTGGTGGGACGTACGGGCCAGACGGCTCTGTTTTTATAGATCGATTCGTAGATTCCCGGCTGCCGGCGGACATCCTCATTGCGCATGTAATAGTGCGATGATATATAATCGACGGCCAGCGGATTGGAATTACTGTTGCGGTAGATGCGTCCGTAGTTGTCCATCGATATGCCCCATTGTCCCAGGCTGGGGATTTTGTCATATTCCAGTTGATTATCGGTCAGCCGAAAACGTCCCTCATACCGGGTCGTATGGATCCAGTTGTCCATGCCCCACATCAGGCTGTTGGGGTTGGATTCAGGGTTAACGGTGGGATCGCCGAAATCGTCCCTCACTTTTTCTACCACATCCGCCTTCAGGTTGCCCGTCGTATCGCGGGTCATCCAGAGATTGGGCGGGGCTCCGACCAGTACCCCGTGATCCAGCACCTTGACCGCGCGCGGGAGGACCAGCTCATCCATGTAAACCGTCCGCTTGTCCATCTGTCCATCGCCGGTGGTATCTTCCAGCACTGCTATTTTCCCCACCGGTTCCTTTTCTCCCTCCGCATCAACGGTCGGCATGTAACTGCGCATCTCGACAATCCACAGCCGTCCCTCCGCATCGAAGTCCATCGCCACCGGATCCACCACCAGCGGCTCGCTGGCCACAAGTTCGATATCGTAACCGGGCGGCAGGTAAAATGATTCAAGGGCCTGATCGGGGGAGAGTACCGGCGACTCATCGGGAACCTGCTGAACCACGGGCGGCCAGGATTCCTCCTCCCCGCATGCCGTCATTAAGAGCAGGGCCGGGAGTAATAAAAGGATTGACAGGAGGGGAGTTCGTTTGCAGGTGGTACTGTAGCGCCGCATATCAGTGATCTTGGTTAGTATAAAAAACAGGTTATAATGCCAGTTAATTTACCGGTGGATATCGGTTTTACATATTGATCCGTTCGCTTCTAAAATCATTGAAAATATAAACTTTAATCATTTTTGCCAGATTTAATCCCGGAACTTTTTACAAGCAGGCTTTCCGGCCGTATTTCATGAATTGAATACGGGTTGACGGGTGAGCTGAGGTTGGCGTACGTTTATCGTATCGATGGATAAGGAAATTATGAAGGGCTGGAATATATTTTGGCTTACTTCAGGACAAACATGTCCTCTTTTTTCTCTATTAACGATACAGCGTCATTTATTATACCGGAGGGTTCCACATCGATGAGCTGAAGAGGGTTAAAAAATCCCACCTGCATGAGTTCATCATCCGTCAAGAGATCCAGTGACCGCAGGTAGTTCATGCATTCAAGCATGGTTGAGGAAGAGCCGACCAGATACCCGGTTTCCGGGTTGTACAGGCGTCCGGACTCCTCCAGGATGACCTCATTCCCGAGCGTATTGTACTCCCCGGGCGGCAGACCCGCTATGGGAGAAGCATCGCTGACCACAATAGTTTTGGATATCCCTTTCGTACGGATAATCGTTTTAATAATAGAAGGGGGGATATGATGACCGTCGGCAATCATCATGGCCGATAAATTATCATTGGCAAGCCCTGCCCACAGGGGATTATGATGGCGGGGCAGGAGCCGTGGAATTCCATTGCCCAAATGGGTCAGAGCCCTGGCGCCGGCCGCTGCCGCACTGTCCAGCTCTTCCCCGGTAGCCAGGTGGTGTCCCAGGGAAACGGTAATGCCGAGTTCCTTCGTAGCATAGCGACATAGGTCGGCAGCACCCTCAACGTCGGCTGAGATCGTCAGCAGTTTGATACGCTGGTCCGACCATTTATAGAGTTTATCCAGGAAACCGCTGTCCGGCTTCCGCACCCACTTGGAATTATGCGCCCCACGGGCCCCGTCTTCTTCCGAGATAAATGGTCCCTCTACATGAAATCCCAGCAGGGCGTTTGTAAGATCGCTGCGCCTCATGCAGTCGGCCATAAGCCGGAGATTTCGCTCAAAGATAGCTGCCGACGATGTTATGATCGTCGGCAGAAAAGCCACGGTCCCTTCACTGATCAATGCTTTACAGGCGAAAACGAAATCCTCTTCTGTCAGTTGCGGACTGGAAAAATCGATGCCCTTGTGTCCGTTTACCTGCAGGTCAATAAATCCGGGAATATCTATCATAGCTTTCTTTTGTTATTGTGTGTTGAGCGGTTCGATCATATGAGTGCGCATATTGTTGAAAGATCACCGATCAGGGGGACTTCAGCCGAAGCTGATTGACGAGGACCTCAAATTGATATTAACATAAGTATCAGAAGACCGGCTTTTCCTCCATATCCTTTACGTGAGAATATCCCTGATATGGACCGGCTGTTGGTCGTCGGCCGCCTTATACAATGCTTCCACGATTGCCAGCGACTGCAGGCTGTCTTTCCCCGATACCACCGGTACCCTGTCATGGTGAAAAGCATCCAGAATGGCGTCGTATTGATTTTTATGATCCTGATACGTCATCCCGGAGAGGGGACTGGCAGCTCCGGTGGCTTCTCCCGCATCATCCTCCCGGCCGGCCGCTTCCTGGTCACTCAGTTTCTTTTGAAGGGCTTCCCCTTTCAGGGTGAGGGTCCCCCCGGTGCCGTTGACTTCCACGGTTCGATCCTGCGGGGGTGTGATAGAGGTCGAGGCCTCAAAAACGCCGATAGCTCCGTTGTTAAATTCCATGCATGCAACCGCGTTATCCTCCGCTTCTATGCCTTCATGCGTGAAGGTCCCTTTGAAAGCGGAAATGGTTTTCACCCCTCCCATGAACCACTGCAAAAGATCAATGGTATGGATGGACTGGTTGATTACCGCCCCCCCTCCGTCCAGGGCAAAAGTACCCCGCCACGAGGAGTTACTGTAGTATTCCTGGTCCCGAAACCACTTGACGGAAGCGCTGGCCATAAAAATATCGCCGACCTGCTGATTGTCAATAAGCTCTTTCATTTCCATGACATCATCCATAAACCTGCTTTGATAGATCACGGCAAGCTTGACGCCGTTCTTATCACAGCTATCAATCAGCGATTGTCCCCGTGCGACGGTCGTTTCAATGGGTTTTTCCACAATAACGTGTTTGCCTGCTTCGGCGGCAGATTTGCCGTAATCCAGGTGGGTACCCGAAGGGGTGCATATAACAACAATGTCCAGATCAGGATTACCGAGGAATTCTTCGTACGAAGTGAAAGGGGTTATGTCATACTTTTCGCAAAAGGTATTGACCGAAGCGTCGGTTCTGCTGTGGGCGGCAATAAGCTGACCTTTGGGGGTCTTCATTATCGCCTCCGCATGCGTGTCCGAGATATTCCCGCATCCGACGATGCCGATTCCGTACTTTTTCTGATCTGTTGCCATAATGTTATCTGGTTTTAGAGATTGCTTAAAATTTCGGGGAGGGTGCAAAAATGCCCGTTTAATCTATTAATAAATCCCAAAAAAGAAAAATGATGATATTTATCTCTAACGAGGTTTTTCAATAATATTTTAGGATGCCATCCTGAGAGCAATACAGCTACAGCGGAATTGAAGGGTACAGAAAACGGCTGGCTGGGAAAAATCATTGTGGCCTTCCGCTTTTTCCTCAATGAAAAAATAGAACAGAGGATTCTGTTCAAAAAATAAATTTCCCTTCTCTATAATACTTTCCGGCGACTTATGTGTATTACTAATAAAGATTCTTTAAAACGGGAATACCAATACCATGAAGCGAGATTTAGCAGAAAAATTTATCAACAATAATTGCACAAAGGAGGAGGCCGAGCAAGTATTGAATTGGCTTTCTACGCCGGAGGGGCAGGGATATCTGGAGAAAAAAATAGAAGATGACATTTCTTTGCTGCAGGATAAGAGAATACGAGCTCTGGTTCCGGAAGCGAAATCAGAACAAATATGGACAGAAGTAAAAAACAGTCTCGGCTACGGAGATAAATATCAGCAGGCGAATCGTAAAAAGCATGGTCTGCACTGGCGGTCCGTAGCCGCAGTAGTTGTCATTCTGACCTCCGCCATGTTTTACGTTTGGTCGCAATCGTCCTCTGCGCCCGAACCGGAGCCGGAACCTATTCACTATGCCGCCGGTGAGAACGAGCAAAGAGTCATTACCCTGGGAGATGGATCGGAGATCAGGCTGAACAGTAATTCCGAGATTTGGATTTCCGGCACATTCGGGGAGCCGGTCCGGGAAGTCAGGCTAAACGGGGAAGCGTTTTTTGAAGTTGTTCACGATGAGGACAGGCCTTTTCTCATTCATACCCCCAATGCTTCGGTGAAGGATTTGGGCACCGCTTTTAATGTCAAAGCCTTTCCCGGGGATGACAACGTACAGGTAGCGGTAACGGAGGGCAAGGTAACGCTGTGGTCAGAGCAGCAAACAGAAGAAGAGGCGGCGGAACTTAATCCAGGCCAATTCGGATTTCTGAGCTTAACCGACCACTCTATTGAGATTGATGAGTTTAAGAACAACAATTATTTGAGCTGGATGAATGGCCGCATGGAGTTTGATGACATGCCGCTGCGTGAAGTGTCGAAACAGTTGAACAGGATTTACGGCGTATCCTTCGAGTATGCAAACCGGCAGCTCGAAGATCTGGTATTGTCCGCTGACTTCGAAAGAGATTCACTCGATAAAGCCCTCGAAGTTATCGCTCTTACCCTGGAAATAGACTACCGGATGCAGGGCGATGTGGTGCAATGGCAAGCTAAGAATTAAAAAAATCGTTAAATAATAGGTAACAGAGGGTCTTTATGAAACCTTACACCAAATTTTGGCCTGATCTCTATTTTCTCTAATACTTTTGGGTGAGTTAGGTGTATTACTAAATAGAAGGGCAAAGTAAAGTAATGCTGGCGTCTGGTCAGTTTAATCTCCCCACCGAAAGTACTTTTTTCGGTGCCAGATACTAAAACAGAAGCATATGAACAATAACAGCACACGGAAGGGCATAACAGCACTAATTTCTTTTAATGATAAAATAAAAAACGATGATGAATAGAATTACTACAGGGTTACATACTACAAATCGATGGATCAAGGTCGTGACCATGTTTGTTGGTCTGCTTTTGTACGGTGTCTGTCAGCCGACAGCATCGTTTGGTTTACAGTCATCCCAGATAGGAGAGCCTGTGAAAGTGGATCAGCTGGTGGAAGCGAAAGTCGGCAGCGAGTACCGGTTGGTTTCGCTGGATCTCAATGATGTCACGTTGACTAACGCTCTGCGCCAGTTGGCGCGGCAGGGACAGGTCGGGCTTTCTTTTCAGTCCGAACATATTCCGGATAAAAAAGTTACGTTTCAGTTAAATAATGTTCCTATTTATGAAGCAGTGAACGAACTTCTGGAAGGGACCAACCTGAAGGCGACCCTGCCCTCCAGCCGGGATGTGCTGGTGATACAGGAGAAGGAGAACCAGTCTTCCATTGAAGCTGTTCAGCAAACCGTAACGGGAACCGTAACCGACAGTGAAACCGGGGAACCACTACCGGGTGTAAACGTGTTGATTCAGGGAACCAGCACGGGTATGGCGACCAATGCCGATGGAGAATACAGCCTGAATGTCCCGGGAGAGGATGCGACGTTGATTTTCTCTTTTGTAGGATATGAGACCCAGGAAGTTACGGTAGGTGACCGTGAAGTAATTGATGTAAGCCTTGTGCCGGATTTGGGAAGCCTCGATGAAGTGGTCGTGGTTGGGTACGGCGAAGTGAAGAAAAGCTCACTGACCGCCTCTGTTTCCAAGGTGGAGAATGACCAGCTGGATCAGATGCCGGTCAGCCGTCCTGAAAATGCGCTGGTCGGTCGTTTGTCCGGCGTAAACATTTCCCAGACGCGAAACCGTCCGGGTGATTCTCCCGATATCACGATTCGCGGTCCCGGATCCATCTCGGCAAGCAACGATCCATTGATTGTGATCGACGGGTTCCCCGGGGGCAGTTTCGATGATATCAGCATGAATGATGTTGAGTCCATCGAGGTTCTGAAAGATGCCTCCTCAGCCGCTATTTACGGCTCTCGAGGTGCGGGTGGTGTAATTCTTATCACGACTAAGCAGGGACAGGCCGAAGGGCCGCCGCGATTCAGCCTGAATACCTTTTACGGAATCGCCGATCCCCTGCTTCACGGCGAAGACGCTTGGATCGTAGATGAATTCTACGAGTACACTGCCCGCTATGTGAACCGGGACTGGTACTATGCCGGCGGGGATTATACGCTGCCACTGGACAGTGAACAGCGCGACAGTAACTACCGTCCCGGTGCGGACAAGGAAGCACTGCAGTCGGGCGATTATATCTGGGAGGATATCCTGTTCAACCCGGCACCGATTCAGAATTACAGCCTGTCGGTTTCCGGGGGTACGGACCGGACCAACTACTACCTGTCCGGAAGCTATAAGGACGAGGAGGGAACCTTCGAATCTACCTCCTATAAGCAATATGCCGTAAGAGGCACCTACGACGTGGATATCAATGATACCTTCGGCGCGGGCATTATGCTGAACCCGCAGTACAGTCACCGGACACTACCCGGTGGAGCAGGCATACAGAATATGGTGAAGTTTGCCCCTTTTGTCAGTCCCGAACCACGTGAGGACGGTACTTATCGCCGGATGCCGGATTACGTATCGCATGTTACCGCTTCAGCTGCCCAAAATCCCATGGCATCGCTCAATCATTCCCACTATTTCAATCATGTATTTACCAATAACGGGGAAGCGTACCTCACGGTAAATTTCCTAGATAACCTCGAGCTCAGAAGTTCCGTGGGAGCCAAGCTCCGCTTTCAGCAAAACGAGCGATTTATAGAAAGCAGGGGAAGCGGCAGTAATCAAAATGGCGGTAATGAATTCAGGAGCCGGCTCATTAACCTGATTAATGAAAATGTGCTGACCTACAACGAGACTTTCAACGAGGTTCATGACTTCACCGGCATGCTCGGGGCCTCCTTCCAGCACGAGGGCTACTGGGGAAATTATATGGCCGCCGTTTCGGATAGTTATGCCAATGAGACCATCCGAACCCTGAACAACGCCGTAATCAACCCCTCAGCTACCTACAGTACCAAAACGCAATGGGGTCTTGCTTCCTACTTTTCAAGGGTAAATTATGCGTATGACGAGACATACCTGATGTCCGCCTCCATTCGTACGGACGGAAGTTCGCGATTCGGTCCCAACAACCGCTGGGGCTATTTCCCCTCCGCTTCGATCGCATGGCGCGTGACGGAAGAAGATTTCATGTCGGGACTGGATGCGCTTAACAACCTGAAGCTGCGGGCAAGTTACGGCGTGACGGGTAACTTTAACATCGGTAATTTCGCCTATCTCGGAACGATTGGAGATTATGCGTATTCTCCGGGCGGAAATTATGCCATCGGTCAGGCGCAAAATTCGTTTGGCAACCCGGACCTGAAATGGGAGCGAACGTACAGTTATGACGTGGGCGTGGACGCAGGATTTTTCAACAACAGGCTGAATATCGTATTCGATTATTACGAGAAGACGACCAAGGACCTGCTGTATGGCGTTAATACCCCGGCCATCACCGGTTTTACCAGTTCCCTCACCAATGTGGGTGATATCAAGAACAGCGGTATTGAGCTGGAGATCAGCACGGTGAATATCCGGCAGAATGAGTTTCAGTGGTCCACCTCCTTTAACTATACCAACAATAACAACAAGGTCACCAATCTCGGCGGCGGCGTAACCGAGCGAACGGTGTCGCACTCGCGGGGCATGGACTGGATTCTTCGTGAAGGAGAACCGATGTTCTCCTACTATGGTCACAAGATGCTGGGAGTCATTGAAAGCGAGGAAGAGCTGAACCAGGTTGCCACGATGCCCGGTCAGCCGGTTGGAACGGTGCATATGGAGGATCTTAACGATGACGGGGTAATCAATGATGACGACCGGCAGATTCTCGGAAATTTCATGCCGGACTTCTATATGGGCATGGTGAATGACGTAACCTGGAGAAATTTTGACCTGAGTATAGTCACGCAGGCGTCGATCGGGGGCAAGAAGTATAACCTGGAAAATCTCTACTACCAGGGAGCCACGACGAGCGCCCTGCTGCGGCCCGTGGTCGAGGGACAGTGGTGGTCGCCAGACGAGCACGGGAACGGAGAACATCCGGCGGCTTCTCTCTCTGTTCTGCAGTATATCGGAAGCAATGATTATTACCTCGAAGATGCCACCTTCTTTTCCGTCAGAAATATTAACCTCGGGTATTCATTGCCCGCCAGCCTGCTGGAGCCGTTCAATGTCTCTGATTTGAGAGTCTATATGTCGGTGAGCAATGCGCTTATGCTGACGAAAGAGGGCTTCAACGCCTACAATCCGGAAGGGCAAACCCAGGGAATTAGTGGTCCCAATAGCTTGCCGGGCTATAATGGCGGATCTGAACCGCTCAACCGGACCATCGCTTTCGGTATAAACATGAATTTTTAATAATTTAACTGAACATTATCATGAATAAGTATAGTATATATATAGTATTATTGGTTCTGATAAGCGGGCTGACTGCCTGTCATGATAGCGTGACCGATTTGAAGCCGCAATCTGAACTGACGGAAGCCAATTTCTATCAGACCGCTGACGATATGGAGCGAGCTGTCCTCGGGGTTTACAACGCCTACCAGCAGCAATACCCCCGTCACTGGGTGCTGTTTGAAACCCCTACGGATCATGTTCACAAATCGGAATACGACTTTATCGGGGGACTGCTGCAGCTGGATCAGCTGGCCTTCCATCCGGGTAATGATATCTTCGAAAACTTCTGGCAGGAAAAATACAACGGTATATTTCGGGCCAACAAGGTTATTCAAAGCCTTGATATTCCGGATGACTTGCCGGCCGCAGATCGCCAACGAATAGAGGGGGAAGCCCGTTTTTTGAGAGCCCTCTTCTATTTTGACATGGTGCGCGCCTTTGGTGGGGTTCCTGAGATCACCAGCCAGGTAAATATAAGTGATGCCCGGTCGACACCGCGAGCCAGCGAAGAAGCCATTTATAATCTGATTGTCGATGACCTGGAGGCCGCTCTTTCGAACCTTCCCGCTAAAGGGGAGATCGAATCGGGCAGGGCGACGACAGGGGCAGCCGCCGCGCTGCTTGGACAGGTCCACGTTTCCCAGGGAAATTATGAGACGGCCCTGACCTACCTGAACCAGGTGGAAAACATGGACTACCGGCTGCTGGATAATTTCGATGACATCTACTCCCTGGAGAATGAAGATCATGACGAGGGCATTTTTACCCTGAAGTATATTCAGGATCAAAACGGTAATGAGCTGCCTTCGGACTTTATCCCCTATTTCGGGGTGATAGGATATGCCAGCCTTGGCAACCAGATTGTTGATGTCGACTGGGATCTGCACCAAAAATTCCAGGAGGAGGACTCCAGGACGGAGGCGACCATCACGGAAATGTGGAGAAACCCGGATTCCGAGGATAGTGAACCGACCTACCGACCCTATATCAGCAAGTTTCTGGTGCCGCACAATGGGAGAACCTCTTCCGGGCTGGATCTCCACGTCATTCGGTATGCGGAGGTGCTGCTGCTGAAAGCGGAAGCCCTGTACTATACGGGTGACACGCAGGGAGCCGTGGACTATATCAACATGGTACGCGAGCGGGCGTTTGGTAACTCTGCCCATAATTATACGCTGGCTGATGCCACATCGGAAGAAGAGTTTCTCGATATCCTGCTTCTTGAACGCCAGCTTGAGCTGGCCCTTGAGAATGAACGGTGGCCGGACCTGGTGCGAACAGGACAATTGGACAAGCTTGAGGTCATTGAGCAGACGCAAAATCTGACGGTCGAGCTGGATGTGCAGCCGCATCTTGCGCGATTTCCCATACCGCAGCACGAGATCAATGAAACAGAAGAGGGCGTGTTGGAACAAAACGAGGGCTACAATTAATGATCATAAACGCCAAGGATAAGCCCAACACTCATATGTTGGGCTTATTTTTTGGCCTTTAATTCCTACTATATTTGTGGAATTACATGCTTTTAAATTGAGCATTATCATAAATATTTAACTTAACGAAGTGCTTACAAAGGCTTTTTACTAAACCTGTTTCACGGCTGATTGTTAGCCTTTAGCTCTTCTCAGCGGCATACATATGGCTTGCGTATAATCTTAGCTAACCGTTGAACGTTTAGAGATCGGCACCTTATGTTTACTGCAAAATTAAATAACACAGATTATGTCAGGTATAGATCGTAAAGAATTTTTGAGAAACAGCGCGCTTTCGGCAGCGGGACTGATGATGGGGAAAAAGGTCCTGAACCAACCCCATGCGCCGGCCGAAACATCCTCATCTTCCTTTGATATTATGGAGGAGGTAAATAAGTATAGCATGATCGATTCGCACGCGCATGTCTATTTCCGGGAGCAGAGTCCCGACATTCAAATTGCGTTTGCGGATCGGCTGGGCATCGAAAAACTGGTAATATCCCGGCCAATATCCCGCGGCTTAAAAGGCACCCCGGAGGATTTTAAGCGATGCAACGACCTGGTGTTGGACTGCGTGAAGCAATACCCCGACCGGTTCATCGGTCAGATGACCCTGAATCCCAGGTACAAAGAGGAATCCCTGGAAGAAATCAAGCGGTGTATGGACCAGGGGATGGTGGGACTGAAAGTATACAGCCATGTAAATATCACGGACCCCGCCTTTTACCCGATCATTGAAAAGTTTATCGACCTGGACATGATTATCCTGATGCACCACGGGATCGGGCGGGCCAGGATAGAACCGGCTCCCTCAGAGAAGGATTCGGTTTCGGTCGCTACCGATTTTGCCGAAATTTCCAAGCGATACCCGGAAGCGATGTTTCAGCTGGCCCACCTCGGCGGCGGTATTGACTGGGAGGCTGCCTGCAAGGCGGTGAAAGACTGTCCCAATGTGTATGTTGACGTCTCGGGAAGCAATAATGACGCAAATATTATCGACTTTGCCCTGGAATATGTCGGTGAGGACCGGATGTTCTTTGGATGTGACAACAGTTTTTACCAGGGCGTGGGACATGTACTGGCTGCGGATCTCAGTGAGCGCCAGCGCGAGAAGATCTTTTTTGAGAATTATAATGATATTTTAAGAAAATCAGGTAATCATGTTGATTGATAGCAATGCATATATAGGACACTGGCCATTCCGGTACCGGCGGTTTAATACCTGCAAGGCGCTGCTGGATAAACGCATGGAGGAGTTTGGCGTCGATGTTTCCCTCATCAGCAATCTGGACGGCATCTATTACAAGAATACGCAGAAAGCCAATGAGGAGCTTTACAGGGAGATCAACTCCGAACAAAGATTTAAAGACCGGTTTATTCCCTTTGCCATTATTAATCCCATTTACAATGGCTGGAAGGATGATTTTGAAGTATGCAGAAAGCAATACGGGATGAAGGGTATCCGACTGTACCCGAAATACCATGGCTATGATCTCATGAATACCCATTGTATAGAATTGGTTAAGATGGCCCGTGATCACGGCATGCCCGTTGCGTTTACGCTTCGCATCGTGGACACCCGTCCCAGCTCCTGGCACGATATTAAGGAAGAGTGGGCTCTCAGCGACGTTATCCCTATGATCCGGGAGGTACCGGATGCCAAATACATGATTCTGAACGTTGCGAACAGCACGAACCTGGATGAAGAGGAAACCGCTATTTTGAAAGAAGCCGATGCGCTGCTGGATACCTCGGGAAGAGGCATGAACAACATTACGGAGTTACTTTCGACCTATGGAGCAGAGAAGTTCGCATTCGGTACGCATTCCCCGATTTTGGATTATTGCACCGGATTGTTGCGGATTGAATCGCTGTATGAGGAAGAAGCGGATCAAAACGCAATAGAACAAATGCGATCCCAAAATATTCTGGACCATCTGGAAGTGTAGGATAAGGAAAGCGCTTGTGTATGTTTTGGGTTTTCGTGCTTTTGTGGTTAGTATGGTAAGAACCAAAGTTAGAGAAGCTGTTGCTTTATAGTTCCCCGAGGGGCGCCGCCCTTCCAAATATTGTTAAACGCTTAAGGCGTTTACATTAAATTTTAAAAGGACCTGTTATGAAAGATAAAAAATACTCCCGAAGAGAATTTATTAAACAAAACTCAATGGCCGGGTTCGGTGCGGCGGCTGCCATGGCGCTGCCCGGGGCCAATGTGTTGAATTATATGACCAGACAGCACGACACGCCTGCCTTATTGGGCGGAAAGCCGGTCGTATCCCCGGACTGGCCCGATTGGCCGCGGTGGTACCCGGAGAAGGATGAGGAGCGGCTGCTGGAAGTGATGCGAAGCGGGGTTTGGTCGCGAAGCGACGTAGTGGCTGAATTTGAGCAGAAGTGGGCGGATACGATCGGGACCAAACGCAGCCTGGCTCTCGTCAACGGCACCAATGCCCTGCAAACTTCGCTCGCACAGCTGGACGTGGGATGGGGGGATGAAGTGATCGTGTCTCCCTATACGTTTATAGCGTCTGTTTCCTGTATTTTGGCGAATGGAGCGATCCCGGTTTTTGTGGATACGGATCCGGAAACATTTCAGATGGACCCGGAGAAGATCGAGGAAAAGATAACGCCCAGAACCAAAGCGATAGAACCCGTCCATATAGCCGGCTTGCCCTGCGATATGGAGCGTATTATGGAAATAAGCGAAAAGCATGATCTTGTCGTGGTAGAGGATGCCTGCCAGGCCTGGCTTGCTGAAATAAATGGCCAGAAAGTGGGAACGTTTGGCCATGCCGGCTGCTTCAGTTTTCAGAACTCCAAGAACCTGCCAATAGGTGAGGGGGGAGCAATCGTAAGCGATGATGAAGAATTTATGGATCGCTGCTATTCCTATCACAATTATGGAAATTCCTATGGATCCGCAGAGGGACGCGTGGGGACGAAGCTGCGCATGGCGGAGTACCAGGCCGCGATAGGCCTGGCGCAGCTCAAGCGGCTCGAGGAAGAAACGACGCTCCGCAATGAAAATGCCGGTTATCTTAAATCCCGGTTGGAGGAAATACCGGGAATCAGTCCTTATAACCTATACCCGAACGTAACACGGGCGGCTTTTCACCTGTTTCCTTTCCGGTATGACCAGGAGGAGTTCAAAGGCTTGTCAAGGGGCAAATTCCTGCAGGCCCTGCGGGCGGAAGGGGTCCCCTGTTCCAGCGGATACGGGGAACTTAATAAGCAGCCCTTTATTGAAAATGCCCTGCAGTCCCCGAATTTTAAAAAATTCTATTCCGAAGATCAGCTGGATTACGAGGCGTTCCTTGAGCGAAATGCCTGTCCCCGTAACGAGCGGCTCTGCAACGAAGAAGCGGCCTGGTTTACCCAGAATCTTTTCTTGGGCAGCAAAAATGATATGGACCTGATTGCTTCGGCCATTGAAAAGATTCACAAGAATGCGGAAAATCTGAAAGGATAAATCGTTAGCCGATGAACATATAAGGTCGATTTCCATGGTCTGCTCGTTGTTACAAGTTCCGGGCGCGATTTCTATCTGAAAGGGGCCGTCGTTTTCGGTACGAGAGGGACAGGACTATCGTCTCTTTCATAGATTGCGGCCAAAGAGGTTCGCAATTTGTCTGACAAACAGTTACCATAGAAAAGCTTTCCCACTTAAAGGGTATGGGATATCCTCTGTGCTTCCTCCGGTTCTGGAGGGACAGGGGCACATGTTAACAATGATACGTATACTTGAAATACTATGAGAAAAATAGTTTTATTATCCACGGTTATTATTTTTTTAGGTTTGGAGGGATTTGCTATGGACAGATCACAGGAAGAGCCGGGCTGGAAGGCCGGCGTGGCAAAAGTTAATATTACCCCGGAGCGTTCCATGTGGATGGCCGGTTACGGGAACCGGACGGAACCCTCGAGCGGCACGCTGCACGATATCTGGGCGAAAGCGCTGGCCCTGGAGGATGCCTCCGGCAACCGGGCGGTGCTGGTAACCGCCGACCATCTGGGGTGGCCCAAAGGGATATCCGATGAGATACGCTCGCGGCTGCAGGAGGAGCTGAATCTTTCCAAAGCCCAGGTGATGTTAAACAGTTCGCATACGCATACGGGTCCGGTGCTGGAGAACGCGCTGGTGGATATCTATCCCATGGATGCCCAGGAGCGCCGCAAAGTCCAGGAGTATTCCGAAGAGCTGGTTGAAATGACCGTTCAGCTGGTCAGGGAGGCGTATGAGGATCTGTCCCCGGCAGAGATCTACAGCGGCAGCGGGGTCGCCCGGTTCCAGGTGAACCGGCGCAACAACGACGCTTCGACCCTGTACCGCCAACATGATTTGAACGGCCCTAATGACTACGCGGTGCCGGTGATGAAAGTGACCAGCCCCGAAGGCGACCTGCGCGCCCTTACCTTCGGCTACGCCTGCCACCCTACGGTACTGGGGATGAACGAGTGGTCCGGCGACTACCCGGGCTTTGCCCAGATCGAACTGGAGAAGGACCACCCCGGGGCCGTGGCCATGTTCTTCCAGGGGGGCGGAGCAGACCAGAATCCGCTGCCGCGGCGGACGGTGCCCCTGGCCCGGCAATACGGGCGAACACTGGCTGCGGCGGTTGACCGCGTCCTGGAGGAAGGCGACATGCAGCCGCTGGAGCCCTCTCTGTCCACCGCCTACACGGAGGTGGAACTGGACCTGAATGCCCCGCCTTCGGTGGAGGAGCTGGCCCGCCACGCCCAGACGGAATCTGGCTACCAGAAACGATGGGCCGAGCGCCTGCTGGAAAAGGCAGAGCGGGGAGAGTCTTTCCGGAAAAACTACCCCTTTCCCCTGCAGGTGTGGCAGCTGGGGGATCAGAATATCTTTGCGCTCGGGGGCGAGCTGCTGGTGGAATATTCGATTCAGCTGAAAGAGATCTTCGGCTACGACAGCATCGTCATGGGCTATACCAATGATGTGATGGCCTATATCCCGACGGCCGAGGTGCTGCACGAAGGAGGATATGAAGGAGCCTCATCCCAGGCCGTCTATGGGATGCCGGCCAAATGGAGTTATGACATTGAAACACGGATTTTGAGTCATATGGTCCGCCTGGCCGAAACCATCGGCGTAGAACCGCCCGGGAATAAACTGATCGAGTGAGTTTAGAAATGACTTTTATGTTATTACTTTTTTCAGTGAAGAAAAAAGTAATCAAAAAATTCACCGGCTGAATGCATGGTGCTGTCGTTCGCTGCACCTGCGCTAAAATCATTTAACTCGACATCGCATACCGCGATGTCTCAGACAGAAATGATTTGTTAACGCTCCGGTGCTATTCACTCGTTTCAGCACCATGCACTAGACCGGATAGTATTGGCCTCATTCGTATCAGCGGTGGAGATTGTCCTGCTTACTTAATCCTAAAAAATTTCCGGGGAATGCTTAGGTGCTGTTTTACTCCCCGGGAAATGGAACCAGTCACTTTTTATTAATACAAGCATTTAACACGTCGCGTTACTCGGAAGAATTGAGATCGGTAAATTTAGAACCTATATGTTATATATAGAAATATGAAAAAAGGATTGACGGCTCAGCGTTATTACTCCGGATTTGAAGGGGCCCATGATACCTATAATGCCCTGTCGACGGCGAGTGACGGGAATGTATATTATGTGCTTTCCTCGGAGCATATCGAGATAGGGGGACAGTTTTATATGTATGATCCCGACGGGGACAGCATAACCCATATCGGGGATTTGACCGAAATTTGCGGTGAAAAAGGGGAAAACGTTATTGGGCAGGGAAAAAGCCACGTCGAGTTTTATGAAAGCGATAAGCAGCTATACTTTTCAACCCATGTCGGGATCTATGAAACCATCGATGGAATGGACCGGCTTCCGGAGAACCCTCCCGGCGATTACGGGCTGTATCGCGGAGGACATATCCTATCGTATGATATGAAGACTGGTGATTGTCGCGACCTGGCGCTGGTACCCCACGGGGAGGGAATGGTATCTATGACCATGGACGTGGACCGGAATCAGATTTACGGTATTACCTGGCCTACCGGTTACTTTATTCACTATGATGTCGACAACGATAAGCTCTATGATCTCGGTCCGGTTGCACACAAAGGAGAAGGAGGCACGCCCGGGGATGATTTCCGGGTGCTGTGCCGTTCGCTGGTCGTCGACCCGCGCAGCGGCAGGGTATATTTTTCAACTGCGGAAGGAGATATCCTGACCTATGCCCCCGGGGATGACGCGGTTGATCAGCTGGAGGAGGTCCACCTGCGGCTGGACTATTTCGGGGAGTATGATCCCACCCGTCCGGGAAATATGGCATATAACTGGCGAAAAGTATTCTGGCATCCCGGGGAGGAGGTCATTTATGGGGTCCACGGCAACTCCGGGTACCTGTTTCGGCTCGACCCGCAAAAGGAAACGATCGAACTGGTGGAACGAATCACCTCCGAACCCTCCCGGAAGAGCGGGTTCTACGACCAGTTCAGTTATGGTTATCTGGGGTTTACGCTGGGGCCTGACGGGGAAACAATCTATTATTTGACCGGGGGCCCCATTTACAGGGATGGTAAAAGGGTGAAAGGGAAAGATGAAATCGCCAAAGGGGCGGCACGGGGACTGGAGAACCTGCACCTGGTTACTTATCACCTGCCTACCGACGGGTATCGGGATCACGGACCGATTTTTTATGAGGACGGGACCCGGCCTACCTATGTCAATACCATTGCCGTGGGCAGGGACGGTCATGTCTATACCCTGGCCCGCATGCAGCACGAAGGAAAGACAATTCAGGACCTGGTGAAGATCCCCGACCCCCTGGCGTAGCGTGTAGGTTCTCGACTGTATGAAATAAAGGTCAATCCCGGATAATAGTCACTATATATATTATGTTGGGATGCATTTTTTTTAGTATTTTCGTGATTTTGGTGTTTCTTTAGCAACTATGTTGCATAGTTTCCTAACCTCCAGTGATCTGACAAGAGCTCGGATAAGCAGGGTATGGAGATGTTAAGGGGCAATTACAAAAATAATGGAGTACGCTCATAATAAGTAGTAACCATATATATTATCTACATAGGATTATGAATAAGCGAAACAAGGGTGGATGGTTCAATCGTCTTGATATCAGCATTATCGTCTTGGTAATCGTCGGCATTGTATTTACAGGCTGTCAGTCTGCTGATAAAAATGAAGAAACAGGTGGCGATATCCTGCTGCTGAATGACGATGCGAGCTGGTGCTGGTACCAGGATGAGCGTGCGATGCTGGATGGGGATCAGCTGCTGTTTTCGGCTGTGACCTCGGAGGGGGCGAACACGGTTTCCAGCTATAACATCGCCACCGGGGAACAGCAGACCGTCGTGCTGAATGATACCACCTTTCAGCCGGATGATCACAATGTGGGCGTGCTGCTCAAGCGTCCCGATGGCCGGTACCTGACCGTCTATGCCGGTCACGGGGTGGATACCAAAATGTGGTACCGGATTTCATCCAGCCCGGGCGATATCAGTGAATGGGGACCTGAACAGACGGCCGATACCCGGGAGGAGGTGACCTACTCCAACGTCTACCGGTTATCGGATAACGGGAAGGTTTATAACTTTCACCGGGGTATCGGCTGGAATCCCAATTACATGGTATCGGAGGATGAGGGAGAATCCTGGCGGTACGGGGGACAACTTCTGGCGCATCCGGGACGCCCGTACCTGCGGTATACGTCCAATAACAGCGATCAAATCCATTTTATCGCCACCGAGGGACACCCGCGCAATTACAACAACAGCATCTACCACGGGTACACCGATGGCAAACAGGTCTATGGGTCCGGCGGACAGGCCGTTGGCCCCCTGAGCGGGGAGGAGTCCACGGACCTCAAACCCTACGATTTTACCACGGTGTTCGACGGGGATTCCACCACGCGGGCGAATGTGGCCTGGACCAGCGACATTGAGCTGGACGGGGAGGGCCGTCCGTACGTTGCTTTTTCGGTGACCAAAGATCCGATTGCGCTTGGCGAACGAGAGCAGACCGAGAAAGCGGGCTTCGACCACCGGTATCACTATGCTCGCTGGGACGGGGAGCAGTGGCAGGAGCACGAGATTGCGTACGCCGGCAGCCGGCTGTACCCGGGGGAGAATGAATACACGGGACTGATTACCCTGCACCCCGACGACCCGGATGTGGTGTATATCTCCGCGGATGTGGACCCGGCGACCGGGGAGGAGCTGAACCCGGAGGGCCCCCGCCGCTATGAAATTTTCCGGGGCACCACCGGCGACCGGGGCGCAAGCTGGGAGTGGACCCCCATCACGGAAGATTCCGACCAGGATAATATCCGTCCTGTCGTGGTCAGCAATGATCGCTACGAGGCCGTCCTGTGGCTTAATGGCCGGTACAGCACCTACACGGACTATGATTTGGATGTATTGGGGATCATCAGCGAGCGGGAGGATTAATTATCCCGCAACCGCAATTATCTGGTCAAATAATATTACATATTTGGCACTTCGAAAGTACCCGGGAGTATAATTGAGAGTCTTTTATAATATAATTAACATTTGTAGTATACTTAATAGGCGGGTCTGGTCTTGAGAGGTTATTATAGAAAAGACTAATATCTTCCCGCGAATACACAAACTAATCAGAAGATTAAATAATTGCAGCCGTTTGGAACGGCTTTTCTGACAAAAAAAGTGGAGGTCGAACTGCTGAAAAGATTAAAGATATATAAAGATAAAAATTAAATACTCATGCTATGAGTTTACCCCCATCTGATGTTAAGATTGTCAGATTTTCTGAACAATCAAGCGCAAAAGATTTTGAGATAGCAATTCCGGAGAATGAAGTACACAGGATATATAATATTTTCGAAAGGCGTGAATACTCCTTACCTGTAAATGCAAATATAGGCGACGATTTGACAGTTGTTGATGTAGGTGCAAATGTGGGAGTATTCGCACTTTATTCCCAATTATTTGGAAGAAATGTGGATGTGTTTTGCTTTGAGCCTAATCCACAAGTATTCCCTCTTTTAGAAAGAAATACGAATTGAAATCCGAATATAAAAATATTTAATACTGCTTTAGGCGCACTTAATGGAACTCTTACTTTGCATCAACATCCTTTAAATACGGGACAGGCATCAACTACTTTTGGTTTTGATGGTGCAGAAAAAGTTGAGGTGCCAGTAAGAAATTCCGGGGAAATGATACAACAAGAGTTGGGAATTAAAAAGATTGATGTTTTGAAGATTGATACAGAAGGGGCAGAGGTATCAATCGTAGAGGGATTAAGAAATTTACTGCCTAATACTAAAATTGTTATGGCTGAATATCATACTGAATCTGATCGAAAAAAAATAGAAGAAATGCTTACAGAGTTTTTACTTTATTCTGCTGAAGTGCAAGAATTAAGAGGCGTAGGAACTGTTAAATATGCTAACCTTAAGTTCTTTAACGAAACAGGTTGACTAAAAAAATATAGAAAAAAGCTTTGATGATCTTGTGGAGTAAAACTATTGTATTTGGCTGATTTTTAATAAATATTTTAACCTCGAGAGTGTAAATCTAACTCTGTCTAAGTTAAATAATACGTACTATCAACATACACTTAACTTAGACAACTCATGACACAAGAAGAATTAGACCAA
>NZ_FQUS01000029.1 GCF_900129315.1 Fodinibius roseus | reverse complement strand
AACTTCACCTGTTAGGTGAATATACAAAAACTGGTAACTGCTTGTTATTAGTAAAGTTATATAACTAATTTTAAATTAACTCACGGATTCAGGTATTAAATAGAGGATGACTATTATCTTCTATTGCTTTTTTTAACTTTTCCTGTAGTTTGCCCGGGTGTACCTTGGTAAGAGATTTTAAATACGATGTCATATAAATTACCTGAGATTATAAATACTGCGCGGGGAGATCAGCGAAAAGTGGGGCTTGAGCTGGAATTGGCCGGGATTGAAATTGAGAAGGTTGCTGAAATTGTACAATCGTTGTATGGAGGGGACATAAATGAGGAGCATCGTTATCATTATGAAATTTCAGACAGTAAGCTTGGGGATTTCAGAATAGAACTTGATGCAAGAATCTTGCGCAAGATGGCCAACAGGGATATTTTTGGGAAGTGGGGGACAGACCTTGAGGAAGAATCCATTCGAAAATCATTGGAAGATGCCGTAGACAAATTGGCAAAGACGGTTGTGCCATTGGAAGTGGTCATGCCGCCGATACCGGTGACTGAGCTTTACCGGTTGGAAGACCTGCGAGAAAGACTGCAAGAAAACAAGGCTGAGGGGACTCACACTTCGTTCGTACACGCATTCGGGATGCACATAAATATTGAGTCGCCCGATTTGAAAACGGAAACGCTGCTCAATTATCTGCGATCATTTTTGATCCTTTATCCCTGGCTGTTGGAAGTGTTGGAGGTAGATTTTTCACGACGAATTAGCCCCTTTGTTGATCCCTTTTCTCAAAAGTATGTAGTCAAAATTTTGGAACCATCGTATAATCCGGATCAGGAACAGTTTATCCGTGATTATCTGGAGTTTAATCCCACCCGAAACCGACCGCTGGACATGATGCCTATTTTTGCGAGGGTAAATAACAAATTAATTTATCCGGTGATGAAGGGTAGAAAAAATGATCCCCGGCCAACCTTTCATTATCGGCTGCCAAACAGCCGTATCGATGATCCGGAATGGCGTTTTGAAGATGAATGGAATCGCTGGCTGGAAATCGAAAAGTTGGCAGGAGACAAAGAGATGCTCCATAAATTGAGCCGATTATATCTAACGCGCAATGAAGAAACGGTCATGTCGTTTCGAAGAGAATGGGCAACTACCGTGACAATTCTATTAGATCTCGATGAGTAAACGACCGAACATTGGCGTAACAGGTCCGGATAAGGGGGGACAGGCTGCCTGGTGGTTTACCTGGTTTGCTATTTTTATTCACGGTGGGCGTGCCATTCGCATTCGTCCTCAGGAGGGGATCCCCGATGATGATATTCACGGACTTGTCATTGGCGGTGGGGCGGATATCAATCCCACCTATTATAGAAGTGATGAAGTAAAAGATTTATTATCGGAAGATCAGGATGTATCGGGACTGCGGCAGTTTTTTATTTACCTGGCCACCATTTTCTTTTTTCCGTTTATTTATCTTATTCGAAAAATGTTTTCAACAAGTGCATCCGGTGTTGACAAGGAAAGGGATGAGCTTGAATTTACCATTCTGAAGCAGGCTCTTGACAAGGGGATACCTATTTTAGGGATTTGCCGGGGTGCTCAGCTGATCAATATTCACCTTGGCGGAACCCTGCATGGTGATATTAGCAATTATTATACAGAGCAACCGCAGGTTAAAACGGTCTGGCCTAAAAAGAAAGTCCGGCTTGCGGCTGAAAGCATCCTTCATCGCATTCTGGGACATCAGTTTGTGTGGGTTAATGCTCTGCACAACCAGGCTGTTGATACCCTCGGCAGTGATCTGAAGATTGTGGCCCGGGAGGAAAACGGTGTTGTGCAGGCTGTTGAGCACGAGAGTCGTGATTTTGTGTTGGGCGTTCAGTGGCATCCTGAATACATGCCCCAAATTCCACCACAACGTCGCATTTTTCAAAAATTAGTGGGCGAGGCTCGTATATTTCTTAGCAGGAGCAAGTAGTTCTATTGACTTTTTGATCCGGCTAAGTACAACTATTCGCCGCAGAAATTTTAGTTTCGGACAGAGCATGTTTATGGAAGATGGGAATTTGATAATCGCATAGCCATCATTTGCACCGGCAGCCGTTGTTGGCGATCCAAGGCACAGGTAGTTTGTCACACTTGTGTTGCTGCGCCGGCTTCCCAATTGAATTAGATGTTGAATCATGTGTCGGGTAACGTAACCGTAAACAGGGCACCGTTATCGTTTTCCACGTCGATTGTACCTCCATGAGCCGTGACATACTGTTTCACAATCGCCAGTCCAAGGCCGGTCCCGGTGCTTTTTTGCTCAGTGACAAATGGCTCGAAAAGTGTTTTTAGTATATTTGAGGGGATACCGGGCCCGTTATCCCGTACACGAAGTATCGTTTTTCCGTTATTATTTTGGTGGGCCAAAATCCTAATTTGAGGATCTTCAATTTTTGTATTCTTCAGCACTTCCATCGCGTTATGGACCAGGTTCATGACCGTCCGTTTAAGCTTGCTTTCATCCCCGTGTACTTTCAATGCGCCAGGTATATCCGTGAGAATCTCGATATCATGCTGTTCGCTTCTGGATTCAGCCAGTTTGATCCCTTCATGGACGATTTCCGTAACGTCCACTGGCTTTTTTTCGACGGGTGACTTCCTCAAAAAATCCAGGAAATCGTCAAAAATTTCGGAAGCCTGATCGGCACTCTCGTCGATCATATCCAGGTATTCGCTTTCGATATCATCCTCGCGCAATAAGTCTGTCAGCAGCGGAATATTTTTGATCGGAGAGCGCAGGTCGTGCATTACCATGCTGACGGCATTGCCAACAGCCGAGAGTTTTTCTTTCTGCAACATTTTTTCGTGGAGTTCGGCATTTCGAATCGCCTTGGCGGCATTCAGTACGTACAGCCTGAGCAGATAGAGTTTTTCGGTTTTTAGTTTTTCCTGGTGATTAAGAATCGCAAAAATCGTATAGTCTTCCATTTGGGCCAATACCACCTCGTCTACCTGGATAACCTCTTCCTCTTTGGGAATTTCGACCGATTGGACCAGAGAAATGAGCTCATCTATATTGATTTCTTCCTCAACCGGACCAATGGAGAATATTTTTTCATAGGTATGATCCTGATGCAATTTCCCAAGCAGGGCCATATCGGTTTCGATATAAGTGGCCAGTTGATCCAGAATATTTTGCAATACCGAACGCAGTTGGTGCTCGTCAAGATTGATGGATGCGATTACCTCGATCAGCTGTTCCAGGTTCCTAAGTTTATTGTAGTCCGTCACCGCTTTGGTGGCCAGTTGAGTTATTTCTTCCGTAGCGTATGGCTTACAGTGATAACCGACATTCTGCCCGGCCTGATTCACGATTTCCTGTATCGAGCGGTCGCTATAGGCTGTAATGAATATAATTTCCGCCTTTTTATCATGTTTCCGGATTTCCATAGCGGTTTCGAGTCCATCCCAGCCCGGCATTCGCATATCCAGAAATATGACTGCATAGGGCTTTCCTTCCGAGACGGCTTGCTTGACCTTGCCGGCCCCTTCCATTCCGTTGGAGGCGGTATCAACGGTGAAGTCGGGAATATTGCTATTGCGGGGTTCCAATACAGTTTGAGGTTCATCGAACAGGATGCTGGAGGCCTTATCTATCGCATCCTCTTCGGGATTTTGCCCGGGCGGGACCAGAATATCCTTAATATTGTCTCTAACCATTTCCTCATCATCGATTACAAGTACGTTAGTATTGATTGCTTCTTTCATGACGTTCTGGTTTAAAGATTAAAATCAATTTGAACGGTCGCCCCTTTGCCGGGACCGTCGCTGTGAATATCGATCGTGCCGCCGTGGTTTTCCACGATCATCCGGCAGTTGTACAAGCCGAGCCCCGTACCGGAATTTTTGGTAGTGAAGCCGCGCTCGAACAGCTTTTCGGCGAGGCTCGGGTCGAAACCGGTTCCGTTATCCGTGATCTGTATCTGCAGGAGATTAGGTGTGGGAGACTTGATCGATATGGAAATTTCATTCGTTTCCGATTCGACATCGTTGGCCTCGATAGCGTTTTTAAGAATATTCAACATTACCTGCATCAGCTTGGTACGATCCCCTTTCAACGAAGGAAGTTGAGAGTCGATATCGATGGCGGGCGTGATACCCCGCTTTTCAAGGGAGGCGGAAAGCATGGAAACGCAATCAGTGATGATATTTGGGAGAACTACCTTCTGTCGTTCCTGAATGTCTACTCCCCTGATGTACTGGCGTTGTATGTCCAGTACCTCCTGGATGTGGCTGATGATACGGATTTGTTGTGAAATGGACGAGTCCAGTTCATTGAGGTGTTTTTTTCGGGATTGTATGATGCCCCGGAGCATTTCAGCCAAAGCCTCGGCTTTTTCTTTGCCTAAAGCTTCAGCCACGGCAGACTGCCGGTCCCGGAAAAAGTCGGCGAGCTTTTCAAGGGTGTTGAGTTCATCCTGCCTCAACAATCGTTTAACCCGGGTCAGATGGGATCCGAAGCCAACGACGGCGTTCCCGATATCATGCAATACGTTGGAAGCTATTTCGAATTTTCCCTGCATGATAGCCTGGTCCAATTCGATCTCCCTCATCCGCTGCTCTTTTTGAAGCTTTTCCGTCATATCCTCGATACTGATTATGAGACAGTCGTCGGATAATTTGTTACAGGAAAAATCAAAATATTTCTCGAGCTCTTCATCGTTTTCCGGTAAGATAAACCGGTGGAGTTCGTGTATAAATACCAATCCGTTCTGTTCCGGAAATGACTTAATCTTATCCGACATTTCAGGTGCCATATAGTCCAGAACAGGAAATATGTTGTCCCCGTCGAATGCCCCCATATCCATGATGGGTTCGAGCATTTCTTCGCCTGCCAGATTAATTTCGATCAACGTGCCATCCCGATCAACTTCCACCAGACCGATCGGTGCCTGTTCTATCATCCCCTTGTACTTTTCCAGTTGTTGCCTTATTTCCTGTTCCATTACCTATTACGTGTTTTCTTTAGGTTTTCCGTATCCGTGTCCCGTGTACGACCGTTCGAAAGAATTGAGTTTAACAAATATTAAACGAATACTACATATACGCCCATTTTTCAAAGATTTCAAGAAAAAAACTAAAGACTGTCAGCGAACAGAGATACTATTCGAGCAAGTAGCTAAGATAGATAAATGCAATTATCTATGGAGAATTCTGCTCCTATGCCAGGCTGTGAACAGCCAGTCGCCGCAGAAGCTACAGCTACCGGACGGAGCAGGCGTATGCCAATTGGGAGTTCGCTTTGTAGAATTTCATGGTGTGCGGATTCATCCCAGGTGGCTGAGAAGGAGGGAATCTGTCGAAGACAGTACTTCAAAACCCCTGCCCGGCAGGGAAATTTTTTTGAAGTAACACAGCAAAGAGAAGTGAACGTTGGGGGGGCGGGTAATTTTTCGGTCAACTGCCGTACAGGCTGTTGTACGAGACTATGATATGAGATATTCGGGATAAAAATTTCATTAACCCAATAAGGGGGGAGAGCTTGGCAAATAAGTGGCTAATTAATTATAAACCCTCAATCTTACCTACTTTTACCACAGGCACATCGTCATAATCAACAAAATAGAACCGGTTCTTTTCATCCATCCAAATGGCAGGATCGTGGGATGAGAAATATGCAAGGTTGCTGTCAATCGCTATTTCATCAAAGGAGCCGGTTCCGATCAAGTTTCCTTGTGGATTAAAAACCTCAACCATGGTCTTTAGTGAATCTTTATTCGCCATGCGCTGACCACTGAAGTGAAGGACCTTCCCATCGTTTGTTTGTACAAGGCCAATGCTATAGCTGTTAATTTTGCCTCGCGACCGTTGCTGTCCTTCCTCTCCATAGGTAACGATAGACATGCTGCCATCCTCCTCCGTATTCACCACTATCGCTTCCTCCCAATCCGTGTATCCATCAAATGTATTAACGAGCTTCCATTCATCTGCTGAATTTTCAAATTTATAAACTTTTCCATCATAAATACCGGGGGTATACCAAAAGGAATTTTTCCCTGTTTTTACAAAATTCCCGCTATTTATGCGGTTGCTTATCATATTAACAAACTTGGAGTCGGATTTTGGCACCAGGCGATCAAACTTCCCAAAAAAATTGATATGATCTTCAAATGATTTACTGTAGCGATGAAAAACGTATTCCCGGTAATTACTGGGATCACTCTCCCCAATGTCTCTGGGTTTTTTTAGCATGATGTAGTTCCCATCCGCTGTTTGAAAGAACTTTTCCGACCACACCATACCCGACTGCGAAGGAGCGTACTCTGAGAGGATATCTCCTTTTTTTGAAAACCACGTGACGCGCTGACTCACCATATCAAGCGCCACAATTTTATTTTCATTATTAAAATGGAACCTGGGTCCGGAAGGAAACTCACCCGGGCCTTTGCCCGATCGACCGATGGATCGCAAATGTTTGCCGTGTGGCCCAAACACCATTATCGTTTTTTGCTGTCCCTCTGCGATATAGATGTTCTGCCGGTTGTCCGTACGTATTTGATAAGGTGATGCCAGAAAATAATTTGCATCTGCACCCGTATTTTCGCCGATAGAAAATGATTCATCAAAAGAAAGTGATAACTTTTCAGGTGCAAAATCTGAAACAAATCCGCTTATGGCAAAAAGCAGGATATAGACTGCCGCCCAGAATAATTTTGGAGGAGAGGTGAGGATATTAAGTTTCATGACATTAAATTGTAATCTGAAATTTATTGTTCGCTTCTTTCTTGATACGCCCTGAAATTACATATTCATATCGATTTTATACCTGACAACTTCTTGCACTCCGGTTTGCTCATCAATCTCACGAGCATAAAAAAAATCGGTTTTTATTTCGATTATTCCAGGCGTCCTGACATCGCGGTTCAATCGGTTTCCCGGTCGTTTAAATTTTGCCAATAGTTCTCCATCCCGATTAAGAATCCACCACTTGTAATTTTTTTATCACCGCCAATAGTAGAGACCGAAAGCCTGTTTTCATCATCAATCAACATGGCGTTTAATGCAGGCTACGTTTCCGGAAACCTCGTACTGCGATAGAATTTCTGTAAAACCCGCATTATAATTTAATTGGCTCAAGAAGCGCAAACACATGATCATCAACGCGAAATCCAAGATGTTGGTCAGAAACATGAGTTAACATGCCGTCTTTTGGTAGCTGTACAAGGGCAAGTTTTTCACCTGATCCAGAAAGAACAAGCCCAAAATACAATCACATTCTGCACATAAGAGTAGTTTGCTAAAAATTGCGCGTAAACACAAAAAACGTATCACGCACTGACGTTCTACAACGCGGCCGCACCCGACGCGACCCTGGTTCAACTCGTTATTGCGCTGGTAATTGGTTCTTGTATTATTCTGCCATTCCTTTATTTTTTGATGCAAACGTTTAAAGGCAGGCAATTTACTGACAGAGGACTTTAAAACCAGGATTATTTTTCTACCAAATCACCTCCACAGTAAGGTTGTAACCGGGGCATTTAGCCGGTAGGTGAGAACTTCAACCGGCCGATAGCGCCGAAATCGGTCAAAAGACCGGTTTTGCAAGATCCTCTGACACTTAACTTCAGGATTAGACCATATACCATTGAATAAAGCAGATTTTAAGGGTACCCTGGGCGATCGTTCGGTCAACTTGTATACGCTCACGAATAGCAACGGGTGTAAAGTTTCCGTCACGAACTACGGGGCTCGTCTGGTAGAGCTGAAGGTGCCCGATCGGGAAGGTAATTTTGATAATATCGTTGTTGGCCCCGGTTCAATGGAAGCGTTTTTGGATGACCGGGAAAACTATTTTGGGGCGGTCATCGGCCGGTACGCTAATCGTATTGCCAGCGGCAAGATAACGGTGGACGGACAGGAGTACTCGCTTCGGGCCAATGAAGGCGCGCACCACCTGCATGGGGGACCCGCGGGATTTCACCGGGTTGTATGGGGGGGCAACCAGGTGAATCCCCGGACGCTCCACCTGTCGTACCGGTCGGTAGATGGGGAGGGAGGGTATCCGGGCAACCTAGGCGTAAAGGTCACCTACCGGTTAACCGACCAAAATGAGTTGCATCTCAGCTACCGGGCCGAATCGGATGAACGGACCATCTTGAATATGTCACACCATGCCTATTATAACCTGCATGGCGCAAATAACGGCGGTTCTGTCGATAGTCACCGGCTGGAGATCCGGTCGGAGCAATTTACCCCGGTGGATGCCGATCTGATACCTACAGGAGAAATAGCGGACGTGGAAGGGAGTCCCCTCGATTTCAGGAGTCCCAAACCCATAGGAAAGGACCGGGAATCCGGTCACTCTTACCTCGAGCATACCGACGGCTATGACCATAACTTTGTATTAAGTAAAGAAGGGAAAGGAAAAAGAGTAGGAGAGGGAGAAAATCAGCTATATCTTGCCGCCGGGGTACAGGAGCCGGAATCCGGCCGGTCCCTGAAACTCTATACGACCGAACCGGGACTCCAGTTCTATGTAAGCCAGAACCCGATGCCAGGCATTGATTCGACTTTCTGCCTGGAGCCGCAGCATTTTCCCGATTCCCCGCACCACCCGAATTTCCCCTCAACAGTGCTGGAGGCCTATCAAGCGTATCACTGGCAGATGATGCTCTCTTTCGATCAATGATAACTGATTACGTTTGGTTATATCCTGGAAAATGGGGCTATGTCTTCGCTGGAATAATGAGGGCTACATCCTCGAATAAAATGAGGCCATCCTCCTCCGTCAATGGCCCGCCAGCTACAAGGCACTGCCGCCAGACCGTTTCAGGGCAACTTCAACGCAGTATTTGCATAAACCTCCCGATCCGCCGTTTTAATTTCCTGGCCAATAAGTTACAGCACCATACGTTACATAGCTGTGATCAGGCGAATAGATACTTCAACAAGGGCATAAATGCGAACGATATGACAAGATCTGATAACGTAGTCCGTCTGCCCGGCAGATTTCTTTATTTTGAAATTGCATCTTGCTTTTTTCTTTGCTAAGCTCAGGGCCTGTTATCGCAAGACTATCACTTAACCATATTTTATTTCCTTATGAAATACCGTTGTCTTTTACTGTTCATTAGTTTTATAATAGGGACCGCAATCCAGGCAGAAGGTCAGGACTTTGCCCCCTATGAAGAACAAATTCCGGAATCGGATCAACAAATTGAGATGGTACCGGTCGAAGGCGGCACCTTTTTAATGGGGAGTCCCGAAGATGAACCCGGCCGCGAAGAGGACGAAGGTCCCCGACACAAGGTAACAGTGGACAACTTCTGGATGGGGAAATATGAAATAACCTGGGATCAGTACGACTTGTTCGTAGAAGAGAAAATTGAGGATGTAACTGCTGCCGGCGGGGGAGAGGTCGATATCAAAGCCGATGCCGTTTCACTTCCGACTCCACCCTATATCGATATGAGCTTTGGTATGGGACGTGATGGATATCCCGCTATTAATATGACGCAGTATGCGGCCGTGATGTATGCCAAGTGGCTCACTGCTGAGACGGGTCATTTTTATCGATTGCCCACCGAAGCCGAATGGGAGTATGCGTGCCGGGCCGGGAACAATTCCACCTATACGTTTGGCGACGATCCCGGAAAGCTGGATAAATACGCCTGGTATGAAGAGAATAGCGAGGGCGGGTATCAGAAAATAGGCAATAAGGAGCCCAATGCACTCGGATTGTTCGATATCCACGGAAATGTTGCGGAATGGACCATGGATCAGTATGATCCCGATTATTATGAGCAATTTAAGGGTGAAACGGCTGATAATCCCTGGCATAAACCGGATGAGTTGTATCCCCGTTCATTGCGGGGCGGCAGCTGGCAGGATGAGCCGGTAAAATTACGTTGCGCAGAACGACGTGGATCCCAGGCCAAATGGAAGCAGCACGATCCGCAGCTGCCCAAAAGTCTCTGGTGGCTTACGAATGCTCCTTTCGTAGGGTTCCGGTTAGTGCGTCCCGAAAGTCCCCCTCCGCAAGAGAAGATAGAAGAGTACTGGCTGGAAGCCATGGAAGATTATTAACGGAGAGAATGGTTCTTGACATGGTTCCGTTCCGGTACCTTATTTTGGGCATGATCAGTACAGTAAGTGGGAATTTATCCCGTATCCTGCTCCCGGGAGCCAGATGATCATGGCCTGCTATTTCGACGAAGTATCGATTCTAAACCGGTCGAAGGCAGGTGATTTGCGTATGCTGATCCGATCGGCCTCTCCTTTTTTCTTGAACTCAGTTCGGAGAGCACAGCCGGTTTTGGATGCTATAAAGGAAATTCCCCGGTCTGCTCCCAGTACGCTCACGGCCGAGGCATAGCTATCCGCCGTAATGCCATCGGGAGCGATAATAGTAACCATGCTCTGATTTGTCAGGCCCAATCCCGTCTGGGGATCGATAATATGGGAGTAGCGCTTCCCGTCGATATCGATGTGCTGAAAAAGATCCCCGGAGGTGGCTACTGCGCGATTGGCCAGCTGCAGGGTGGTCCAGTGGCGCCGGCCCTTTTCGTTGTGAGCCGGAATCCGGATGATCCAGCCTTTCTTGCCCGGCGGCGGGTCGCCCAATCTGATATCTCCGCCGGCATCCACCAGTACCGATCGTATGTCAAAGGTCCGAAGTATACGCAGGATCTCGTCAGCGGCGTATCCCTTGGCAATACCCCCGAAGTCCAGCTGCATGCCGGGACGGGTCAGGGCTACAGCGGTTGCCGATGAGTCGAGTTTCACATGCTGGTAGCCCACGCGTTTGCGGTAGGTGCAGAGCTGCTTTGCTGACGGGAGCTCGGGGGAATCCGAACGCCGTATCTCTCTCCACAGCTTTACAAAGGGGCCTGCCGTAACGTCAAAAGCGCCATCGGTTTCCCTGGACACTTCCTGTGCCTTGCTGATCACCCGGAAAAGGGCCGGGTGAACCGGGAAAAACCTGCGGCTTCCCGAGCGTGCGGAGAGCTTATTTACATTGCTTTCGGGTTCATAGTCACTTAAAATACCATTTAGTTTGTCCACATGCCGGAAAGCCTGTTCGGAAGCCGCCCGGGCGATGGAATCATCCCCAGCATAGAACGTAATCTTAAACGTCGTGCCCATCTTCCTTTCCGTAAACTCGTAGCGCATCGTGTCCTGTGCCGCCGCATCGGGCGGCCTTAACGAGAGGAAAACAGCAAAGGGTAGCAGAAGTAACAGGCCGTATCTGATTGTTTTCATATATCCGGGATATGGTGCAATTGAAGACGCCTAAAGAATGCTGATGCAGGAGAAGAATTTCTGGAAAAGCAAAGAGTGCCAGGGGTTGTTTTGATAAAAATCCTTGAACGGGATTGCCATTTTTTCAATATTGGTCTGATAACATATCAATGCCAAATCACTTAATATTCCTACTTAACTACAACCGAAATTCATGAAGAAAATTGTCCCGTCGTATGTATTACTGCTCTCATTTATGCTATTATGTACTGTTTTTGCTAATATTTCCTGTGCCCAGGAGGGAGAACAGGATATGAAGCCGGAAGAAACCGAGGTTTGGGAGCCGGTCCCCGAAAAGGTGGATCCCAACGGATTTAATGATAAAGCGCCCCCTTCGGATGCGGTGGTACTTTTTAATGGTGGCGATCTGGATGAGTGGGAATCAGCGGGGGATGGTTCTGCCGCCGAATGGAAGGTTTCCGGTGATCACGTTACGGTGGCTCCCGGGACCGGCAGTATTCAAACCCGGCAGGGGTTCGGATCGGTACAGCTGCATATTGAGTGGCGTGCACCGGAAAAGATAGAGGGCGAGGGACAGGGCCGCGGCAACAGCGGGGTCTTCCTGCAAACTATGTATGAGCTGCAGGTGCTGGACAGTTATAATAATGAGACCTATTCTAACGGGATGGCCGGCAGTATTTACAAGCAGCATATCCCACGGGTTAATGCGGCTCGCGAACCGGGACAATGGCAGAGTTATGATATCGTGTATACGGCTCCGGAGTTTAAAGGGGATGGAAGCCTGGAGTCGCCGGCGCGTATGACCGTTTTCTGGAACGGTATTTTAGTACAGGATGATGTCGAATTAGAGGGGCCGACCGAATATATCGGGCATCCCTCTTATGAGGCCCACGAGGATAAGCTGCCCATTATGTTGCAGGATCACAGCAATCCCGTGAGTTTTCGGAATATTTGGCTGAGAGAATTGAACGAATAGTTATGCTTGGCAAAGGGCTTCGAAAAACCAGGGGTTTTATTCGCTACCAACCCCTGAGTGATTCCAAAACCGAAGTGTTAAGACTATTCATTCAGATGTTAAAACCGCAAAAATGTAGAGATTGGCCATAACAACGGGTTGCAAAGGTCTCTAATAGGCTGATCCGTTATTTGAAGACCGCCGCTGCCGGAAAAACTTTTTCAGGATCCACTCGCAATCCTGCTCCATAAAGCCGTGCAGAACGTTGGGCTTATGATTTAGCTTATCGCTTCCGGCAATATTGAAGACGCTGCCGCAGCCCCCGGCCCGGGCATCCAGCGCACCGATAACAATCGTATCGATTTTGGACCAGACAAGAGCACCTGCGCACATGGGGCACGGTTCCAGGGTGACATAGAGGGTACAGCCGGTTAAGTATTTTTGTCCGATCGTGGCGCACGCGGCTGAAATAGCCAGCATTTCTGCATGAGCGGTCGGATCGTTCAGGCGCTCGGGCTGATTATATCCCTTGCCTATTATATCATCGTCGCGGACCACAATAGCCCCGACCGGGACTTCTTTTTCTTCGTAAGCCTGTTCGGCCAGCAGAAAGGCCTGCTGCATATAACGAAGGTGCTTTTGTGCGCCGGAAATATCGGTATCCATAGGTATTAATGATTTGCTTCCTTGGGTTGTAAATAGGTATTATCAAACCAGAATAAGGCCTTTGAAAACAGGGGCCTTATTCTATACCAAAACCTGCGCGATTTCAATACCGCAGTGTTCAGTCTACAGGTGAGGATATTGAAATCGCAAAAATTCGAAAAATGGGCAAAACAACGGTTTTGAAAAGGTTCAATAAGATAAACGATAAGATAATGGGAATGGATCAAGTAAAACAACAAATTATTGCCTTGCTGAAAGAGAATATCCGAAACATTCCGGATTTCCCTCAGCCCGGCATCCAATTTAAAGATATCACCCCTCTGCTGCAAAATCCGGATACCCTTGAATTGACATCCCGCGTGTTGGCACGTCCCTTCCGCAAAAAGAATATCGATTATGTAGTGGGACTTGAATCCCGGGGGTTTCTTTTTGGGACGAATCTGGCTCAGGATCTTCATGCCGGATTTATTCCCATCCGAAAGCCGGGCAAGCTGCCCGCGGAAACCCTGTCGGCTACCTATGCGCTGGAATACGGGAACGACACTGTTGAAATTCATAAAGACGCCTTTTCGGAGGGGGCCCGTGTATTGGTTCATGACGACCTTATTGCTACCGGCGGTTCCGCTGCCGCCGCCACGGAACTGGTGGAAGAACTGGGAGGGAAGGTTGTGGGCTATTCCTTTATAATAGCACTGGAGACGCTGCGGGGTACCGACTTACTGGCTCCCGGGGTACCTGTGAAAGTTTTGCTTTCCCTGTAAACAACGCTGGAACAATTTTATGGCACCGCTCTATAAGTAACTGTATTACCACGTTGGTGTGGGTTAACGACAACAAATAAGCGGATACACCTATGAAATTATACGGAAGAGCTTTGATGGGCTTAACGGTAGTGGCCATGCTTTTGATAAGTGGCTGTAAGCAGCCCATGGTTATCAGTGACGTCAATTATTCACAGCCTATAGAATCAGTTTTAACGCCCGATGAAGACGGAATGGTCAAGGATGACCGCTACGGACTTGAGTTTAATATGCTGCCTTTGCAGTACATGGAGACGCAGGATACGACTTCCGTTACGACATCAGAAGTGCGCTATATCCGGGGAGCAAGCGGCTGGTTTTATATTACGGCCCCCACCTATCAGCATGTATATCTGATGGCCCCTGAAAAAAACGAGTTGGTATTCCGGGAAAAATTTAAAATCGGAGAGACGGGCTTCGATAAGCCTGCTTTTAACCAGCGCGATGGTTTTGTACAGCTTGTGAACCGGTCTACCGGGGAAAGCTACCGGTTAACTCCTGAAGGGTTGGAAGAAGAGGGATTAACAACAAATACGGAAAACCAATAGTTATGAAATTATCAATACCTATCACCATCTTTAGCGCATTACTGCTGTTCTGTACGACCCGGGGACTGGCCCAGCAGGAGGAACTGTCGGACTACGAAATACAGAGCAATTTTAAAACAGAGTATCAACAGTTCAGTAATAAGATCGATACGGTTACTGTTGCCGACAGTGCCCGGGCAATTAAAGAAAGTATTCAGGAATTGGATGAAAAGTACCGGCCGCATGAAGAACTGCTGGACAAGGCACTTTATCCCGAAACCTATGAAGAGATGATGAATGAACTCAATCAGGCGGCTACACTGGCAGCCAGTCGTCTTCAAAAGATGGAGCGGCAAGATGACCAGCTTACCACGCTGCAGCTTCGTTTGCTGGCATACCAGGAACATGTATATGAGTTGACCCGGGAAGCGGATTCCCTTAAGCAGGCGATGCAAGAGTCTATTGAAAGTGAAAAACAGCTTTCGGGAATGGTACGTAACTACCGGAGAAATCTCGAAGAACGCGACCAGCTCGTATTGGACTTTATCGACTCTACCGTGGTAGCCTACCAGCAGATAGATATGCAGGCCTTCAGGGAGCTGCAGGATATGAACTCCAAAGCCCGTCTGAATTCCGACGGGAATGCGCTACAAATGATTCGTGATATCTCGGCTGAAAATCTGAATATCCTCGAGGAAAACAGCAGTAATTTACACCTTGAGGATTATATGCGTATGCAGACGGTCCAGCAGCGTTTTGAGCAGATGTGGAATAGACTTGGTACTAAAATAGCTGCAGTCTACGGGGGAAGCGATGCCGGAAAACTTGCCCGGGAAGTAGAGGCTAACATACAAAAGTGGGATGAGCTGCTGCAGGAAAGAACGTTTGCCACACTGCATGATTCCCTGCGTGAAAAAGGAGTGGCCATTAGTGAATTTGAGAATGCAGAAGAGTTTAACAACTCCCTGAATGCTTACCTGGATACCGTTATTACGGAGAGCAGAGACGGGACCAGTGAAGAAAATTACGAGCGTTTTCAGGCTTTCCGGGATTTCTGGAACCGGGTCGAGCGTCAATGGAGCAGCTACTTTACCGAGGCCGGCATTATGACCAATACCCAGTTGGCAACCATTTCCGAAAAGACCGATACATGGGGGGAGCATGCCGAGCCGGAATCAAATACCATGACATACCTTCTGATTATAACGGCGGTGGTAGCTATTGTTTTAGGCGGTTTATTGATCCGGGAAAAGACCAAAGGAAATGGGAAAGAAAAAAAGAAAGCATGAAAAGTAGGGGATAGGAGGCGCTTGCGGAACTCCTGATGAGGACTACAAGTCGCCATATCCCTCTCAAAGGCGAGGAACCAGGGCATCACGGGTATGGAAAACCGTTTATAAATAACTAAAAAATTCCGGTTTTTGACCCTGTACCGGTCCAAAATCCCCGGCACCTTTAAAGGTCCGGGGATTTTTACTATGACGTTATTCCCGCGCAAAAGAAAAGTTCATTCTGTATATGATTGAAAGCAGAATAACTTGTATACTTAAGGCCGTTTATTTACCGATTTTAAAATAGCTATGAGCAGCAATAAAAGAAGTTTAGCCACCATAGGGCGGCTCGAACCCATCGATTTTCCCGAATGGGATATCGTTAATATTGATGCCAAAATAGATACGGGCGCATATACTTCGAGCCTGCACTGCCATCGTATTGAATCGTTTGAAAAGGATGGCAAGCCATATGTCCGGTTTAACCTGCTGGATCCATCCCATGAAATATACAACGACAAGCTATTTAAGCTGCCGGTTTATTCGACAAAGACGATTAAAAGCTCCAATGGTACGACCGAGAAGAGATTTATTATTAAGACCGTTATTCGCGTTTTGGACCGGGAGCTGGAAGCGGAATTATCATTGACGAATCGATCGGAAATGCGTTACCCTGTGTTGATCGGACGTAAATTGATCAGCGGGCATTTTCTGGTAGATCCTTCAAAGAAATATTTAACAAAAAAATGAACGGGGCATAGGCTCCACACTACATGCACATTGTTGTTTTATCACGAAACGCTAAACTGTATTCAACTTCCCGACTGGTGGAAGCAATCGAGGATGAGGGGCATATCGCTACGGTTTTGGATCACCTGAAATGTGATATCATCAGCGAGCAGGATAATCCCTGTATTCTTTACAGGGGCACCAAAGTAACGGGGGTTGATGCGGTAATTCCCCGTATCGGCTCTTCGGTGACTTTTTATGGCTCTGCGGTTGTCCGGCAGTTTGAAATGATGAAAGTGTTTTCTACGGTTGAATCCCAGGCGCTGGTCCGCTCCCGTGATAAACTGCGCAGTTTGCAGATACTGGCTCGTTCGGGCGTTGGCATGCCCAAAACGGTTTTTACCAATGACTCGACAGAAGTCCGTAAAATTATAGAGCTGGTGGGCGGACCTCCGCTCATTGTGAAGCTTCTTGAGGGAACCCAGGGAGTAGGGGTGATACTGGCACCCACGTTCCAGGCAGCAGAATCAATCATCCAGGCCTTTCACAGCATGGAAACGCGTGTTATTGTCCAGGAATATATTGAAGAAGCTAAAGGTGAAGATATCAGGGCCTTTGTGGTGGATGGGAAGGTAGTGGGGGCTATGAAAAGGAAAGGGAAGGAGGGAGAGTTCCGGTCTAACCTGCACAGGGGTGGTTCCGGGTCCCTCATAGAGCTGAGCGCTGAAGAGCGAAAAACGGCTCTGATTGCCGCAGAATCGATGGGCGTTTCCGTGGCGGGCGTGGATATGTTACAGTCCAGTCGGGGCCCGCTGGCGCTTGAAGTTAATTCTTCGCCGGGACTTCAGGGTATTGAGGCGGCCACCGGGAAAAATATTGCCGGTGAAATCGTAGCGTTTATCAAACGCAGTATAAACGGCCCTCATTCTTAACACATTAACTATCAAGTAATGTCTGATATCATAGAAATCAACGGTTACCGTATTGGCCGGGGAGAGGAGAAGGAGATTGAACTCAATATTGCCCGTCTGCCTACCCATACCAGTATCGATCTTCCCATCCACCTGTACAGGGCGGAAGAGGAGGGGCCGGTATTATTGCTTACCGGCGGACTGCATGGTGATGAAATCAATGGAGTTGAAATTTTGCGGCGGATGATTCATAACGACCAGTTAATCCCTGAAAAGGGAACCGTCATCGTCATGCCCCTGGTGAATACCTACGGCTTCATCCAGAACATCCGCGGGTTGCCCGATGGAAAAGATATCAACCGCAGCTTCCCGGGCTCAAAATCAGGTTCGCTGGCCAGTCTGATGGCTTATACATTGGTGAAGCAGATTCTTCCGCATGTCGATTACGGAGTTGATTTCCATACCGGCGGGGATGCCCGGGCTAATTACCCGCAAATTCGGTGTGAATGGGCCGTAGAAGCAAACCGTGACATAGCAAAAGCTTTTTCTCCTCCTCTGATTATTGATTCATCCGTACTTGATAATACGTTTCGCAAAGCCGCCCAGGATGAGGGAACGCCCATTTTGGTTTTCGAAGGGGGCGAGACGCTGCGATTTGATGAATTCGCTATCCAGGAAGGAATTGACGGAACACTGCGGCTTATGACATACCTCGGGATGATATCGGAGCCCCAGGAAGGTCAGGATACGGAAATCTATGAGGCCTCTCCGTGGATCCGTGCTGAATATGGCGGGCTTTTCCAGCACAAAGCAGAGCTGGGCGAGCATGTGGAGAAAGATCAGCTGTTGGGATACATAAGCGATCCCTATGGAGCACTTTGGGCCGAAGTTAAGAGTCCGGAGAAAGGGCGCATTATCGGCATTAACAACGCCCCGGTTGTGTACAAAGGAGATGCTCTGGTTCATATAGCATGTGATTTTATAAAAACGGTTTGAGATAAGACCATCCGGCACAAAACTAATTGGAATATTTATCTGCTTTTTAGCAGGTATTGTTGTTCTTCCCGGCCCGACGGCTGTGAAGTAGACCTTTAAACGATTAAAAAAATGGATATGCGAGACGATTTAATTTTCCATGTCACCACAGAAGAATACTTTCAGGATCATAAAGTAAATAATAGATACCAGCCTGAATCTCTTGATAGCAAGGGGTTTATACACTGCTCTAAAGGAACACAGATTGAAGCAACGGCGAACCGGATTTTTCCTGACCGGGATGAAATATTGTTGCTTATTATTGATATTTCAACGCTCAGCTCCGATGTGAAATATGATATGGATGAACAGACCGGAGAAAAATATCCTCATATTTATGGCCCCCTGAATATAGATGCCATTATGGATAAACTTACTATTTATGCTGAGGACAACGGGGATTTTAACATTGCTTTCAGCTCCAGGACATAACCGGATCCCGCCCCATTCACATGTCAATGCACTCGTTTCGTATTGGAGATACCGTATTTGTGGCCTTTCCAAATGAGGTTTATTCCGAAATCGGATGAGCTGTAGAAAACAGTCATCCTCCGACAATACATTATAACCCCAAAAGTCGAAAAATGTCAGTTGAAGCTTGCGTGGGAACGCAAGTACAACGGAATTATCGCAGAACTCAAAATCTGGGCAAAGTTCAGCAAAAAAAGACCCTTAATATGATTAAAGGCCTTTGGGGTGTGGGTAATGCAGAACTTAAATATTAGGGTACTCCTCCTTAGGCTTCTCTGAATATCCCTTTTTAAAGATCATAAACCAATAATTGTACTGCTCTTCATTGACTATTAGTAAAATAATACACTTATTGTTTGTAACAATTTTGTCCTTGTTATAAACAGATAATAATCCATACAGAGATCATGGGACTAACAATAAACTTTACTCTTCTCAAAAGACGACAGCGAGATGATGGCACTATTCCTATCTATTTACGGATCACAGAAAATAGAAAGTCCAGTTACAGGAGTACTGGTTTTTGGGTCAAGCAAAAAGACTGGGATAATAAGGAGCAAGAGGTCAAGGGGTCACACCGTCGATATAAACATATAAATATCAAGCTCCGGCGGTTATATCGTGAAGTTGAAACTGTTAGAGATGATTTAGAAATAAATGGCAACCTAAGTAAAGATACCCTGCTTGACGCTATTTCTGAGGATAAGGATAACCGTTCTATTATTAACCAGGGAGAAATATACCGAACATATCTACAGGATGAAGACAGGTATTGGGCTCGCAGGCATTTTAAAGTAGTGCTTGGTAATTTAAAATCCTTCATCAAAGACCGTAAAAAGCCCGATCAACTTAACAACCTGGACTCCCAGTGGATTGAGGATTTTCAAGATTATCTTCTTACCGAAGTGGGGAATGCTAATAACACGGTCCGCAAAAAAATACAGCGGTTGAAAGGAATGACAGACTGGCTCTTCAAAAATGAAGAAATAAAACAAGATCCCTTTTCCAGGGTTGATAAGGTGGAACCAAAGAGAACTAGTAATAAAATAAAATTATCATTTGACCAGATTTCGGCTATTGAAAATCTGAATTTGGAAAAAGGTTCTAAGGTGTGGCATACGCGTAATTATTTTATGTATTCATTTTATAATGCGGGTATTCGCTTTGGAGATTTATGCTGCCTGACATGGGGAAACCTCATTGATGGGCGGCTGGTTTATGCAATGAATAAGACCGGGAAACAAAAAAGCATTAATCAGCTCCCTCCAATGTATCAGCTGTTGTTGCACTATGTTACAAATTGTGGTCAGTATATCATACTCTCCAGAAGGGATCCTAAGGATACATTACAAAAAGCCGTTGACCCAATGGACCTGTTAATGCCTATGATTCACCAATATGCACAATCGCATGCAAATGAGTATATTTTCCCTATCCTGGATGAGCATTATGAAGATCCGATGGAATTGCGTAGAAAAATCAGCAGTAAGAATGTCCAGGCAAACAAACGCCTAAAAATCATTGCAGGAAAAGCGGGAATACAGGCTAATATATCCTTTCACGTGAGCCGCCATTCCTTTGCTCACTATGCCCTGAAAAAAGGAATGGATTTATATGCCATTAGCAAGGCATTAGGACATTCTGATTTAAAAGTAACGGAGGAATACCTTAAAACTTTTGACGAAGAGCTGTTAGATAAAAGCATGAACAAGTTATTCAGTTAGCACCTAATCATGAGTAAATCAAAAAAACAATATACATTTGAAGATTGGGATAATGGTGAAACTCTTCCGACTCAGTATCCAGAAGATGAGAGAGTAAGCCTATTTGAAATAAATAAGCACTTACCGTCGGAGGAAGCATCTGATATTCCTTTGGCTTTGTATAAGTTAGGTAGAATGAAAGAGGAAGATTTCAAAAAGGTCAGAAAAAAGCAGAAAGAGGCGTATAAAATATTACTTAACTATCATGTAAAACAAGCGACACAAAAGATTAATAGCTTCCAAAACAAAGCTGATCAAGATAAATATTTAAAACAACGTAAAATCTATCTTGAGAAGAGAATAGAAAATACGAGAGCTAACAGATTATCTAAACTAAACGAAAATTTAGACTTAACGGCATTTACACCTGAAATATGTAAGGAAATTTTAAATAGAGACCGAAATGGGAAATCCCAAAAAAGTTATACTAAAATATCAGCTGATCCTTCCAGCGGCAGTCACCTAAATGAGTTTCGAGTTAATGAAACATTTGAAATACACCTACTATTATCTGAATTCAATAAAATTGAAGAACAACTTAACTCTTCAGAGGGTCAATTACCACCTTCTATCAAAAACCTCATAAAAGAGTTCTCAAAAAAGTTTGCCGAAAGAGCCAGCTACTCACAAGATTTAATCTACAATTATCTAATCCATTGGAATGAATATCAAGGAGTAAGTTACCCAAGAGCTTCAGCTAAAAAGGAGTTGAAGAAAAAGAAAATTTCTTTCCCCGATCATGATAATACACTCAAAAACTGGGAGCAAAGTTGGTTGCAATTTTACTACTCACGCACAACAAAATAACGCAATTCGAATATTCAAATAAGATTGCAACAACCTTTCAATAAGCTTGCAATCGAGCTCTTTTAGCTTATCTGTTACTCTACTGTTGAATTAAATTTTCAACAAAACGAGTAACATCATGCATACATTTATACCCACAAAAGATGAGCTTGAGGAGATTATTCAAAAAGCTGTTGAAAAAACAGTTTCCGACAAGCTCCCCGAAATAATCAAGAAAACAAATCGCAAAGACTACTATACCATTGAAGAGACATGCGAGATATTAGATGTCTCTCGGAGGCATCTACAGTACTTAAGGGACACCGAGCAAATCTCCTATGTGAAAAACGGTCGCAAGATCTATTTCAAAGCCGAAGACCTGGACGAGTTCTTTAATGTCAACTACATAGCAGCGGAGGTGTAATTATGTTTACTGATTACAAAAAAGGTTCGGAAAACCCTACACAAGTTACACAACAAAAAACCGAGGACGTCCTAAAGGATATATTGGAATCCCTCGAAAAAATAAATTTTAAATTAAAACTGCATCCAAACAGCCAAAAAATAGAGGAAAGATTAAGCAAGCTACACAAGAAAAAAGAAAATGAGGAAGCTGATGAAGAAAAAATAAATAATAAGATGGCAGATATAGAAAATCTGCTGGATGGAAAAGATCCAACCCAAAGAGACTATAAAGTAATATCAACGTGGGAAATACTCGAAAAAGCTAAGGAACTGTCGTACCCCCTAGCTGCTAGAAACGGTGCTGTTTTTGTGTTTAACGGTTTATGCTGGGATAAATATCCAGTACCTGATTTCCAAAAGTTTCTGGAAAAATGCTACTATCTATTGGGCGTTCCCAAAACAATGGCACTTGACGCTAGTTTCATAAGACAAGGATTGGAGCAATTCAAAAAGTCCGCTCATATAAAACCCACTAAAACAGAAGGCACCTTATTAAATTTTCAAAATGGCACCCTGGAATTTGACGGTTCTGGAAATTTTACGCTTAGGAACCATAACCCTGACGACTTCATCAGGTATGTCCTGCCATATGAATATGATCCGCAGGCAGAATGCCCGATGTACAAGGAATATCTCAATTACGTTATTCCTGAAAAGGACAAACAGAAAGTATTAGCCGAGTTTTTGGGGTCTGTATTTTCCGACATCAAACACGAGAAAGCACTTATCTTATATGGAACTGGCAGAAACGGTAAAAGTGTCCAGCTGGATATCACTTCCGCTTTGCTTGGATCAGAAAATTTATGTAGCCATACATTGGAATCTCTCTCAGATAGCAAACTCTATTTCATTGGTGATTTATCCGATGCTTTGCTGAATTACTCTGGCGAAATATCCACAAAAGTAAATTCTGATATATTCAAAAAACTGGCATCAGGTGAGAAGGTTAGTGCTAGATATCCATACGGAAAACCTTTTGAAATGGAGGATTATGCTCGTCTGGCTTTCAACTGTAATCAGCTGCCCGATACAAAAGACTACTCCGAGGGGTTTTTCCGACGCTTCCTCATTATACATTATGAGATCTATATACCGGATGAAAAAGTAGATCTTCGCTTAGCAGATAAAATTACTGAAGATGAATTACCCGGGATTATGAACTGGGTCTTAGAAGGACTCGTCCGGTTAGAAAATCAACAAGAATTCTCAAAATGTGAAAGTGCTGACCGTATTTTACAAGCTTACCGTAGGGAATCAGATACTGTTAATTCCTTCCTTTATCATTTTCAAGATGAATTTCAGAATCCAAAAAAATCGAGTGAGCTACATGAACAATACTCAAATTACTGCTTAGATTATGGTTATAGCCGTTTAGGTATTAAACAATTTTCCCAAGCCTTAATGAGAAATGGAATCCAAAGGAAGCGGAAAAATGACGGTGTATACTATGACGTACATCTATACGAAGAGAATTAGTGTAACTTGTGTAAGGTCTTTCAAAAACCTAATGAATGAATTTTAATTAAATAATCAATTATGAAACAATCAGAACTACTGACAAGACAGGATCTTGATGAATTCAAACAGGAATTTATGGACATCCTGGAAACAAAACTGAAAGCGGCAATAAATGAAATTCAACTCAATAAGAGGTGGCTGCGTACAGGTGAATTGGCGGAGTACCTAAGCCTGTCAACCTCTCAAATAAGTGTGTTAAAAGCCGAAGGTGTTATTAAAGCCCGAAAGCTTGGAGGCACGAATTATTTTAACAAAATAGAAATTGACGAATACCTACAAAATCAAGGTGAAACTTATGTATGATCACGGAAGCTACAAAGAGTGGAAAGGGGAATCAGGGAAGAAAGAATCTAAAATTAATTTATTCGCCATTCAGTTTAACAGGTTAGGCGGATATCATCCCGATTGGAATCTCAAAAAAATATTCCTGTATGAGTACATGCTCATCACCGCTAGAAAGCATGGCAAAAAAGGGGAAAGTTTTACCCAAAAATATACAATGATAACAGAAGCTACGCAGATGAGTAAAGGCTCTGTAGCCAAATATCTAGGAGAGTTGGAAGAAGACGGGTATTTACAAATCAAAAGAGAAGAGAGCGATGGTACTAGACAGCTCAACAGGTATACCATTGATTATGAGTGCATTAAAAATTCGCTGGAAAAAATATATGATTTTGGTGACCTGCCAAAAAAAGATGTTGAAACCTATAAAAAAGATTTATGCTATAGGTATGATTATCATGGAGCTTCTTCCTATGAGGATGCTCATAAGGTTACCCCCCCGGAAGACATAGAAGAAAACAAGGACCCAGGTCCTTCTATAACGTGATAAAATTGAGGTAACCAATTTCCAGTTCAAAAGTGGACTATATAAGTATATTATTTTATTAGCTATTATTATTAGTAATTATAATATAATTATATACCTATTTAAATATTATACATTAACCATACTTAGTCCATTTTTAGACTGGAATATTCCTGCCTTTTTATTTTAAAATTATCACGTAGTGCGGGAGCAAGTTCCTGCCACCGTAAGTGGATTTCAAGGGGAAATAATCCTCATCTATTTTTGAAGGGCATCTATACAATATGACACTTCCAGTAGCCGGGGGTATATTCCAAAGGGTGTAGAAACCCTATGGTATATGCTAATTTGATTATTTTGCAGAGTTTGAGGTCCCCATCTGATCTGTAAATATGATAAAGGGGGAGGAAACATGACAAAGAAGGGCATTCCTTTAATTATATAACATTTGGACTATTTCGTTTACTAAAACATTTTTCGAGAGATTTCCCCTCCACTTATTCATTTACAGTAGAGAAAATTCCCCCGGCGAATGATAATATTGGATGTAATCGCTATTCGTTGTAACAACGGTAAAATTTAGCCCCCCTCACCTCTTTATTTATTTACAGAACAGATAAAACTCCATGTAGCAGGCAGTGAATATGGCTATATTTTTATTCTCTAAATGATAAAGTCTAATAGCTTACTACCTATCCGACCTTTGGTCTACCTTTGAAATCACGTCATTAATAGAGAATACCATAGTTATTACATACTTTCATTTAATGACTTGATTTCAAGTCTTGGGTATCACTGGTTGGTAAGCAGAAACCGTTAGCCCCCTAACCATCTTTATTATTTACAGAACAAAAATTTAACCGCATGTAGTTGGCAGTGAATAGGACAAGATTTATTCTGCAAATAATGAAGACGTATAGCGTATTGCCTATCCAGACTTGGCAGTTTGCCTCTTAAAAAATTTTTTCTAAAAAAAATACCCCCCCCCTTATTTCTCGCAAGCGAGAACCACATCAAACCAACCCCGCCTTGGTTTTGGGAATTTTAAACCATTCCCGCCTTATCATATATAACAAACATAAATTAAATCATAGAATAAAATGATCACTATAGTCGGATATCAAGAAGCTACCAATGAAAACGGAGAACCCTTTAACATGCTCAAGCTCCAGGGGGAGGTAGAAATGGTTCAATCTGAGGAAACAGGAAGACATTATGCAACGGCAAGAAAGACCATGATTGCTTCCACCTTTGACGATGCCATGTGTGAAAAGTTAATTGGCAAAGAAATGCCTGGAGCTATCGAAAAAGTTCCCTGTGACCCTTATGAATACGAGATCCCAGAAACAGGGGAAAAGATCATCCTGGAACACTCTTGGCAGTATAATCCAGAGCCAGTTAGCGTATCCACCGAAGAGCATGTCTTTGAGGGAGATCGGCAGCAGAAAGTCGCTTTCTAAGAAGGACGCTCTACATAATCTCTAAAAGTAATAAGGCGGGCATAAGGTCCGCCTTTTCTATTTCTAACCTGAAAACAATATATCATGGACATCGAATTATCAAATCAACACCACCTTCAACCTACAGAAGCTGATGGTAATCCACTGCCGGATGATGATTCTCCTTTCATCGAAGCAAACACCATTTCATCAAGTTTAGAGGAGATAGCCGAAAATCATATCATCCCTGTGTTTGTCAAAGACAATGAGCCGCTTATATCTCACGCTGAGTTCATTGAAAGGGCTAGGGGTATATGTCACCATGTCTTTGAGGGGGAAACGATTCTGGAGCCAAATGTCAGAATATCTCATCCTGTAAAAGGGCGAATCCCCTCTGCCAAAGGTAAGCCTGCTGATCAGCTGGAAGAACATGAGAAGACCCTGTACTACGAAAGACTTGCCTTTGTAATCCAGATCCCCTCAATTACCAACCAGATACAGGGAGATTCTCTTTCCCTTACTGTGGGCGGAGTTAAAGCCTACAATTTGGACAACATGAACAGCAAAAAAGGGTCCCTTGAGCATTTCAAAATCTGTATTGGTTTTATTAATAAAATATGTACAAACCTATGCATATGGGGCAAAGGATTTTCTGAAACCCTTGAAGTAACCAGTGCCAGGGAGCTTGAAGGCAGGATTTATAATCTTATTACCGAATTTGATATAGATTCATGCATAAAGGAGTTAGAAAAATATAACAACTTCGAGCTTACCGAAGAGCAGTTTGCACAGCTAGTTGGCAGAGCAAGGCTATACCAATACCTGCCATCGAAGCAGAAAAAACAACTGCCGGAGCTTTCCCTCAATGATACCCAGATAGCTACGGTAGCCAAAGAGTATTACAGGAATGATCACTTTGGGGGCAGGTCTGATGGAAGTATCAATTTGTGGGACCTGTATAATCTCTTTACAGGGGCTAACAAATCCTCCTACATAGACACCTTTCTGGACAGGAGCGTGAATGCCACTCAATTTACTGCTCATATTGCCAAGGCACTGGAAGAGGATACCGATTTCTGGTTTCTCAACTAAGTGTGGCTATGGGAAGTAAGCTTATCGATGACATTAACAAATACACAAGCTCAGATAGCCTCTTAGTACATACCCAAAGCAGGGGGCTAATCCGGCTTCACTGCCCATTTAAAGTCCATGTTATTCAATCCGTGGATAGCTACATGGTGGGGGAAGAGCTGGAAGTGGTAAAAGTAAAGGTCTCCCCGGAGCTGAAGCTCGTCTATATCATAAACGGCAAGGGATATTACCACTACCATTTCTCCATTCAGGTCTGAGCCCCAATAATAATAATAACAACGTAAATCCAATCTCTTATGCTCATTCAACTATTAACCGCACTCCTGAAAGCGTTGAAATTCAGGAATATTAACCTTGATACTATTTGCAGGGTAGATGATAACGTAGGGTTTATTTGGTTTAAAGCCGAAGACAAAACCTACTGCATTAGCATCCAGCAGGCGAACTTTGATCTTGAGGAATATCATGATCAAGAGCCATAGCACTTAACCGTAATTAGTCACCGCCAGAAGGGGAGCCACAGTGCTCCCTTTTTTAATTTTAACAGTACAATCATTAGACCCATGAATAACAACGATACCCTTATTGAAAAGTCACCCACGCTGGCAGAAGTCAAACTATCATATAAAAACAACCAACCCACCCAATCTTTCCCAGAAATTACCTCACCCAAGCAAGCAGAACAGGTGCTTCGTGAAATATGGGATAAAGATCAGCTGCAATTGAGAGAAGAGTTCGTAGTATTGCTCCTAAATAACGCCAAAAAACTACTAGGCTGGAGTAAAATAAGCTCTGGTGGAGCAACAGCTACGATTGTTGATCCGGCTTCCGTATTTCAGGTTGCTTTGTTAGCTAATGCTACTTCTATAATTCTAGCTCACAATCATCCAAGCGGGAATTTGGAAGCATCATCCGCAGATAAAAAACTAACCAAACGCATTAAGAAATCAGGCAAGATGCTTGGTATTGAGGTGGAAGATCATGTAATACTCACGGCGGATAACTATATTTCATTTAGAGAAAAAGAAATCATTTGGTAGGAAGGGTTCTCCTTCCTACTTTTGCTTTCAAAATCTGGTACAATAATTTACATATAAGAACCATGCAAAGAAATTTACTTGAAGAATTAAAACGTGTACTGGCTGAGGATAAACGCCTTGTAATCGACGACAAGTTAGTAAAAAATAAAATTGTTGAATTAGGACTCAAGTTAGATGAAAAGTTACTCAATTTACTCCTAAGTAATGATCGATTAAGAGAGCATTTCTTTCAAAAAGTAAATGATACTTTTGTATTTGATACACAGAAATTTCAACGCTTTATCAGTAACAAACAATTTTTACCCGATAGTTATACAGTCTTTAAGAATAAGATTGGATTAAGCAATGGTGATGAATACTTATCTGACTCAAAAGATGTAACTTTGGCTTGGGCATATAAGGATTGTGTGCTTGAAGGAGGGCAAACGGAAGAAGAGGCTAAAAGAGAAGAAATATTTTGGAATGAAACGTTAGCTCCAGATCAGATTGATAGATTACTTGATCCGAAGGTATTCACAAATTTTACGTTCTTCGATAATGATGGAGAACAGGACGTTAATGAGATTACAGAAAAAAATAATTTAGTTATTAAGGGAAATAATTTGTTGGCTTTGCACTCCCTAAGAAAGAGTTATACAGGGAAAGTAAAATTGATATATATAGATCCGCCTTATAATACGAGAGGTGCGGCTAATACTTTTGCGTATAATAATACATTTAATCATTCTTCCTGGCTCACTTTTATGAAAAATAGACTTGAAGTTGCAAAACATTTATTGCGGGAAAATGGAATTTTTGCTGTTTCTATAGATCATGCTGAACTATTTTATCTTGGAGTAATGTTAGATGAGATTTATGGCAGAGAGAACCGTATGGGAGTTGCTGCAGTTGTCCATAATCCTGGTGGAAGGCAGGATGATAACTTTTTCCCTACAGCGCATGAGAACATGCTTTTTTATGCGAAAGATATTAATAGAGCAGAGTTAAATACTTTAGGAATGTCAGAAGAAAAGCTGGCAGAATTTCGATATAAGGATGAATACGGAAGGTATAAATTAAGGGGTTTTCGAAGAAGTGGGAGTAATTCTAAAAAGGAGGAAAGACCTGGTTTATATTATCCACTTTATTACAATCCAGATTCACAAAGACTAAAGATTAAAAAAGAAAAAGATAATGATATTGAGATATTACCCATCGATACTAATGGAATTGAAAGGTGTTGGAGATGGGGTCCAGAGACTCTTATAAAAAAGAAAGATAAGTATATCGAAGTGAAGAAAACTGGTGATAGCTTTAGTATTTATATAAAAGAGAGGGAAAGTGACTACGAAGGAGAAAAGCCTAAAACAATTTGGGATAAATCCAAATATTCTGGGCAAACTGGCACTCATGAATTGAAATCATTATTTGACGATAAGGTATTTAGTTATCCTAAGTCACCACATTTAATAGCAGATGTATTGAAGATTACAACTGATGTAGGGGACTTAGTATTAGATTTTTTTGGTGGAAGTGGCACAACAGGATCGGTTGCGCATAAAATGGGAAGACAATATATAATATGTGAACAAATGGACTATGTTGAATCCGTGACCTTAAAACGTCTTAATAAAGCTATTGAAGGTGATGAAACAGGTATTAGTGATGATTATGATTGGAAAGGTGGTGGGTCCTTTATTTTTACAGAGATGCAAAAATTTAATGAGCAATTTATTAATCTAATACAGAATGCTGATACTCAGGAGGAACTTTTAAATATATGGAATAAAATGACTGAAAATGCATTTTTAAGTTATCGTATAGATACAACTGATTTTGATGATAGAGCTGATGAATTCCAAAAACTGAGTTTGGATGATCAGAAAAAAATACTGTTAGAGATTTTAGACAAGAATCAATTATATGTGAATTATTCTGAAATGGATAATAACGATTTTGAAGTTAGCGAATCAGATAAGCAATTAAATCATCAGTTTTATAATATCAGTGGCTAAGAATGGAAGAAGAGTTGTTATATAAAGATCTTCAGACGTACAAAAAGTTTGCAGGAGAGGATGTTTATAAAAAACAGGTTCCGTCCTACATTCCCAATAACTTAGCTCCAATGTTTCAGCTAAGACCTTACCAGCAGGAAGCGTTTGGGAGATATATATATTACCTCAATAAGTATGATAATCGTCCTAAAGGACAGCCCCTACAGAACTTATTCCACATGGCGACGGGGAGCGGTAAGACACTGATAATGGCTGGATTACTGTTATTCCTTTATGAAGAAGGATACCGTAATTTTTTATTCTTTGTAGATAGTTCAAATATCATTAACAAAACCCGAGAAAACTTCTTAAACAATGCTTCTAATAAGTATTTATTTGCCGATGATATACAAATAGGGGAGAAGCGAGTACGAGTTCGAGAAGTTGATAATTTTTCGTCATCACACCCAGATGATATAAATATTATTTTTACAACAATCCAGGGATTACATTCACGGTTAAATACTCCGAGAGAAAATTCAGTTACTTACGAAGATTTTGAGGATGAAAAGGTAGTATTAATCTCTGACGAAGCACATCATATTAATGCGGAAACGAAAAAGGGGTATAAGCTTTTAGAAGCAGAAAAAGAGAATATCACAAGTTGGGAGCAGACTGTATTTAAGATCTTTAATTCCCATGATGAGAATATTCTTTTAGAATTTACAGCTACTATTGATTTAGGGAATCCTGATATAAAAAAGAAGTATCAGGATAAGATTATAATGGACTACCCCTTGAAAGAATTCAGAAAGGATGGTTACTCAAAAGAGGTTAAAGTCTTACAAGCTGATTTAGAGAAGTTTGAACGTGCTATTCAGGCAATAATTTTAAGTCAATACCGCCGAAAGGTATTTGCAGACCATCAGATACTTATTAAGCCAGTAATATTATTTAAATCTCGTATTATAAAAGATAGTGAGGCTTTCTATGAAAAGTTTAAAACAGAAATTAAAGATCTCAGCGGAAACGATTTACAACAGGTGAAAAATAACCCATCCCTTGACCCTATTCTTAAAGAAGCTTTTCAGTATTTCGAGGATAAATCAATTTCACTGGAAAACCTTGCACAAGAAATACGAGAAGAGTTCTCAGAGGATAAATGTCTCACTATTAACAGTAAAAGCGAAAGTGAAGAGAAGCAGATTGCCGTTAATACATTAGAAGATGATGACAATGAGTATAGAGGTATTTTTGCGGTAGACAAGCTGAATGAAGGATGGGATGTATTGAACCTGTTTGACATCGTAAGGTTGTACAATACCCGTGATGCTAAGAGTGGAAGACCTGGTAAAACAACCATGTCAGAGGCTCAATTAATTGGACGAGGAGCAAGATACTGTCCCTTTCAATTAAATGAAGAGCAACCTTTATATCAGAGAAAGTATGATATTGTAGGAGATGAAGAAGAATATGAGTTGAAAATATGTGAGGAGCTTTACTATCACAGTGCCCACAACCCCCGATATATTGATGAGCTCAATACAGCCCTTGAAGAAGTGGGAATAAAAGCTAAGCGAAATTATCAGGTTAGCCTTAACCTTAAACCATCATTCAAACAGTCGCCTACGTATAAGAAAGGGTATATCTATACGAATCAGAAAAAGAAGTATAAAAGAGAGGATATAAAAAGCCTCGATGAACATGCTCAAAATCATCTTTATAAAGTTAAGCTAAGAACAGGGTATATGGTTACCACTACCATTTATGAAGACACCAGTGGTAAACAATTAAAAACGGCTCGACAGAATTATAAAATTGCTGATTTTGGAGAGCGAATTGTTAAAAAAGCATTGAATCGCTTACAGTTCTACTATTTTAGTAATTTAAAAAACTACTTCCCCCATTTAACTTCGCACACTGAGTTTATCAATTCAGAAGATTATTTGGCAAGAGTTGAAGTTGAGGTAACAGGAGTAGAAGATCGGTTAAACAACTTATCTCCAACTGATAAGCTGGATATTACTGTTCAAGTTCTTGATGAGTTAGCATCCAAAATAAAGTCAGGCACTGTTGAGTATAAAGGAACTAAGGATTTTCAGGGTGAGCTTGTAAGTGAGGTCATTTCTGATAAAGAAATCAGTGTTGCTAAAGATGAGGGGGATGATCGGTATAAAGGAATCCCCCAGACTGATCCACAGTCAGAAGACTTAATGATACCTTTAGGAGAAAAAGAATGGTATGCTTTTAATGATAACTTTGGTACATCAGAAGAAAAGAAATTCGTCAAATATATAGATAAGGTATATGAGAAATTAGAACCCTCTTTTGATGAAATATACTTAGTGCGGAATGAGAGTCATTTCACAATTTATAACTTTGAGGATGGGAAAGGTTTTGAGCCAGATTTTGTATTGTTTCTAAAAAAAGAAGATCCCGAAAAGAGTTTACACTATCAGATATTCATTGAACCTAAAGGAGATCACCTTCTTGAGCATGATGAATGGAAGGAAGAGTTTCTTGAGGAATTGAAAGATGACTACGATCTGATTCCAGTCTGGAGAGACAAAGAGTATATACTGTGGGGATTACCTTTCTATAATGAAAATAAACGTCGTCGGGAGTTTGAGAAAGAGTTTGAGAAGATAATCAGTGTTTAGAGCTAATTAAATTATTAAAAAATTTAGCTTTATTGTTGAGGGTATTAAAGCTAAAGACTCATTTAAAATTCTTTGACACGAATTTAAAATATCAGTCGTACCCTAACCCTATAAGTCATTGGTTTGCAAGGGTTTTTTGGTTTGGGTACAAATATTGGTGCAAACATTATTCCACTTATACTAAGTTTGGGTGGGGAACTATAAAGTCTGTAATATGCATAAAGTTATGATATAATGGTAAAACATAGGTATAACAACGCCTATCTACTCTGCATACAACTAAAAAGACTATTTATTAATAATTTCAAGTTCTTTCACATTTTAGTATAATTATCTATTACGTTGGTATAAGTAAAATAATTCTATTTATATGGCAAGATCACCTAAAGATGATAAATAAAGTAACTATTGATGGAGAAACTGAGGAAATTGAATTTCCTGATGAGCTATATGAAGAATCTGATATAGATGAAGTATTCAGGGAAAATGAGAGCATTCCTATTGAACGCTTAGGTAAGTACTATTTGAATGAAAATTTAAATTTTCTTTGCGGATCTGGTACATCAGTTAGCTTAGGTGGTGAAACGATAAATGATTCAGATGAAAATCCATTTAATGGTGTTTTAAATGAACTAAGAGAAATTGATGATCCAAAAGATCACATTAAACAATTAATTAAATATTTAGATAGTGATGACTTATTAGAAGATAAATTTGATCGCATTAATCAAGAGTACCTATACTATTTAAATAATGTGGAAGATGAAGACATAGCAGAGGAGATTAAGGATTATTTTGAAAAAATTTTAGAACAGTTTATTGAGGGTTTTATCCCATTTCCTAAGGATTATTATCAATCAAAATTGGAAGATCATACATTATTTATAAATAAAATTATTAGCCGTAAAGAGGAGCTAAATAGACCGAATATATTCACCCTAAATTATGATTTAGCCTTTGAAAACTCTTGTGAAAAAATTGGAGTTAGTTACAACAATGGTTTTAGAGGTACCCATCTGAGAAAATTTGATCCGGATACTTTCTATAATGAAAGATACATTAAGCAAGATAAGACTGGTAAGAATAAAAAACTTGGTACTTATCTTAACCTATATAAACTTCATGGAAGCATTTCTTGGCAATACTCTGATAATTTAGATGACCTTTATAAAATAAAAGAAGTTCAAGTATCGGATAACTTTGATAAGGACGACTTTAATTATGAGTCTTTAGTAATCTATCCTATACAGACTAAGAAATCCTATTCATTAGATTTACCGTATAGCGAGTTATTTCGTTACTTTTCTAAAAACCTATCAGAAACACAAAATACCCTAGTATTAGTGGGTTATTCATTTTTAGATGAGCATATCAATGATATAATCAGAACCGGTCTTTATAATCCAAACTTAACGCTAATTATCCATGCATATGGAATTATAGATGATAATAGTGGCTATTTCGGTCATATGGTGCCACTCATTTCGGAGCATATAGTGCCACTTTCCATCAGCGATATTAGCGGTTAATGGTCATTGGGTCAAGCG
>NZ_FQUS01000028.1 GCF_900129315.1 Fodinibius roseus | reverse complement strand
CGCACTTTGTAGTGCATTGCATCCAGCCACACAATACAGTAGACTGGCTCCAGCGGGCGGTTCTGCCAGGCTTTGACCTCAGGGATGATCCGGTCGGTAATCTCCGAGAGTACCGTGTGGGAGATCTCACTGTCGTACATCTCCTTGATATGAGAACTGATGTCGCGAAGGCTCATCCCCAGCCCATATAGGCCAATGATTTTATCGGCAAGATTATCGGCCAGAATGGTCTCCCGCTTTTTGATGATCTGTGGAGAAAATGAGCTCTGCCGGTCTTGCGGGGTCTCAATCTGGAAAGTTCCTTCAGCGCTTTTGATCGTCTTAGCCCCTTTACCGTTGCGTTTGTTGCCGGCTTGGCGCTGCTGGTCGCTCAGATGATCCTCCATCTCCGCCTGCAGGGCGGCTTCTAAAAACTGCTTGAGCATCGGGGCAAAGGCCCCTTCTTTGCCAAACAGCGGCTGCCCGGATTTAAATTGCTCCAGGGCCTTCTTCTGTAGTTGGTCTAATTCTTCTTGTGTCATGAGTTGTCTAAGTTAAGTGTATGTTGATAGTACGTATTATTTAACTTAGACAGAGTTAGATTTACACTCTCATTGCTTATACACATTGTTAGCACCAGTATTTATTTTTTCATTTCCTTTTTCCTTTAATGTAAGCATACATAGCCATTGCGTGTCCATGACCTAATTCAAAATCTTTTTAAGCCAATTAGTTATTTCTGTGGCTTTAACGACTAACTCCCCATTGTTAGTAAATCCTTTTTCTTCAGCTATGGTTTTAAATTCTTGAGCCGTTTTTACCTGTTTTATCTTCTATGTTTTTGATATACGCTTGAAATGACATGATTATTGATTTTTCATTGGTGAATTGGTTTTGTTGACCGTAGGAATAAGAAGCTCCAAGAACTACTCCTATTACTATCAGCATTAAAATATTGGCGATATTTTTGTCTACCACCATATGATTTATTGCCGCTAATATTTGATTAAATGTTAAACCTGCGTATGCCAGAATTTTAATGTCCAAACCTTTCAACTATAGCACGAAATTATTTTTAAAAATGGCCTTCCGTTTTTAGCCTTTCGTTAGTCTGAAGTATGAGCTGATGTTGGTCGTTTATTGTTTTACTCGTTAATACGCTTGTATTTCCTTTAATATTCGTTTAGTAACTTCTTTTCTTCCGCTTAAAAAGTCGGGGTTTTTCTCGTTTTTGTCTTTGGTCAGTCGCGTGGCAAAGAAGTAAACGTTGTCGTTTGTTTCAAGGTAACCTACCCACCAACCAATATCCTGTCCATTCTTTCTTGTCCAGCCTGTTTTGCCTCGAAAAGTTAGACTGTCGCTACTTTCTGAAATCATAATTCGTTTGACTATGCTAATATTCTTCTTTGAGAAGGGAAGTCGATTTTCGTATAGCTTGATTAGATATTCAATTTGATTTTTAGGCGTTACCGTAAAGTCGCCATAATTCCAAAAGTCGTTTCCCTTTTCTTTCAGGTTGCCATTACCGTAATTGAGTTTTTGTAGGGTTCTTATGTACTGTTCGCGTTTAATTTTTTTTGAAGCCTCTACGTAAAACCAAACCGTTGAATTTTTAAATGCCGTTTCCAGATCGGTGTCTTGGTTCCAGGCTTCGATTACCATTCCGAGGTGTGATTTTTCTGTTCCGTCCCATTTTATGATTTCCTTTTCGTTGGCTACGACTTTGCTTTCAAGGATTATCAATGAGTTTGGAATTTTAAAGGTTGAAGCGGGCAAGGTTCCTTTTTCAGCATCCAAGCTGTCTGTAAAAATCCACTTTTTATTATTGTAGTCATAAATCGTTGTACTTCCATTTAGATGTAGACTGTTGAAGTGTCTATTGAAATCTTGACCAAATGATACCATCGGAATTAAAAAGAGTATAAATATTATGACTTTATACATATTGGGGTTTTGGAAAAGTTAATCATTGGAAATCTTATCCTTTACTTTTGTTCCTAACAGCAACAAACCGACGGATAAATAATAATAATTCTTCACCGTGTTTTATCGCATTTAATATGTTGAAAAATGGTTCTTCTTTGAGTTCGTACTTTTATACTGATGCTAGATGTTAGTCAGTTTATAAATAAATTCATCTGTTTCTGTTTGTCGTGCATTTGCAAAACAATTTTTCTTAGCGATTTTGACAAAACCACATTTTTCTAAAACTTTTTGTGACCCAAAATTGTCAAATGCAACTCGTCCTAATATTGGCCTAGTAGTTTCAATATCAAGAAAGTCTTTTAGTGCCTTTGTTACAATTCCTTGTCCCCAACAGTCTCTGTCGATCCAATAAGTAACATTTATTTCACCCTCCATTTCAAACTTCACAATACTTCCAACAATAATATTATTAACCAAAATTGTCATATAATTTACCGTTGGATCATTCAACATTTTTGTGTGTTTGAATAAATAGGCTGATTTGTTAGTTGAGTCTTTTGGCACGAATGCAGCTAGGTGACTTGCTTCTTTGTCAAGTTGAAATTGAAAGAACTTGTGTAAGTCTTCAATTTCTGTTCGTCTAAGTTTTATCTCAATTTTCTCAGTCTCGATTTTTTCTGGAGTTGTAGTATTAAAATTCACTTTTCTTTATTTCACCAAATTTAATTTAATGACGATTCATTTTTCATTTCTTTCGTCTGTAATGCAGTTGAGCTAATCCTGTGTCAAATGTTTTTGAAGTTACAAATTCAAGCGTTTGTTCCGGTCTACCATCTTTAAAAAGTCTGATTCCGTTACCTAACAATATTGGAATGATTGAAATAATAAATTCATCAATCAGGTCATTTTTTAGAAGTTCGTTTATTATTTCAGCCCCACCATCGCAATAGATGTTTTTTCTTTGGTCGTTTTTCAATTTTTGCACTAACTCGGTTAGATTGCCGGAATAAAACTTCACTCGTCCGGCATTTGGTCTTTCTGTTCTTGTAATTACATATACATCCCTTTTCCCATTATCGTAATGAGAAGGGCCTATTTCTCTAAGAACATAATCGTATGTTTTTCTACCAACAATAATGGTGTCAACCGTTGCGGTAAATTCTGCATAACCATAATCTTCGCCTTCTTTTTCTACTAATTCTAAGAAGCTGAGATCATCATTTGGCTTTGCAATATAGCCGTCCAAACTTGTGGCTATGAAAAGTGATAGTTTTCGCATTTTTCTTTATTTGTTGATTGTCCGATTTGTTAAGAAGATATCATTTTAGCCCGGCGACTTACGACGCTATATCAGGTTTGTATATGTTTTCAATCACTCCTGATTTTCATTTCAGCCAAAATAGAAATTGTTTTTAAAAGCTACTTTGGAAAAATACGACAACATCAAAGTTGAGATGGGACGAGGCCAGTTTTCCTTTTAATTTCATTAGTTAGATGTGAATGGTCGTAGTAACCACACTCAATTGCGATATCTAATAAACTTCTATCCTGGCCGGAGTTTTTAATTATAGATAAAGCATTCTGAAACCGGACAATATTGGAATACTCTTTTGGGGTAATACCTATGTGCGTTTTAAAATTTCGTTCCAACCGCCTTATTGATATAAAGCTTTTTTTTGCAATTTCGCTTATGCTTACCTGACCGTTCGATTGGTGAATATCGCTGATTATCGATTGCAACAGGTCGTTTCTATTTTGTAATCTATCAGTAAAAAATAGGTTCAGATAATAGAGAGGGTTTTTAATGAATTTGTCGATGTTAAATGAATATTTTTGTTCAAGCTGTACAGTTTTATCTGTCAGTTCATTTTGTGGAGCATAGCTATAAAAATTAGAAAAAATTCCAGGTTTTAGGCATACTCCAAACAGATGGGTGTCAGCTTCAATGAAACTATCCTTAAAGGACGTCATGGTTCCTACAACATACGTTTTAGCAAAATCCATTGTAACAACTCCGTTGTCGGTAACACAAGTGTCCCCCAGATTAATCACCAAGCCAGGACAACCGTCAGGGAATATTCGCTCCCATTGTCTATCATTTTCCTCACCTTTTAATTGCCAAAAGGAATGAATATATGGATCTAATGCTGTGCTGGGTTGAATTTCTTTATATTTCATTGACTGTCGGAGTCTCAGTTTTTTTTTCTAAATAAGCCCTATAACGACCAGCAGATAACCTGCGTGGTGATTACAAATGTAATTTAAAAGACAATACTGGAACTGCAAGGCCAGGGAGTACTGAAGAGACTGTACTACGTCAGGTTAATTTGCTTGTTAGCCATCCAGCCCAGCGGTTCACAGCTTCAGGAGTGAAACTTCTTTAATAGGCTCAAAGTCTCTGATATTAAAAGTGGCGAACTCATCAACTTCATGGGCCAGACCGATACTTATCATCTCAAAGTCATGTACTCTCAGACCGGTTGGGCTGTAGCGACCGATAAGCTCAAGGAAAATAGCCAGCGATTCATGGTTGGGATAAAGGATCGTAACTCCGGCAATGATCTCTTCCAGGATCTCTAAGGCCAGATCGGGTTCAAGATCATAGCCTGAGGATCGGGTAACAACAGCGAGAAACTCGCTAAGATTTTTCGAAGTTGTGAACAGTTGGTTCTTCGTATTTTCTATAACATCCCGGGCTTTTGAATAGAATTGAGAATCCTGATCGATTCCATAGACCAGGACATTGGTATCAACAAGCAGTTTACTCATAGGCTACAGATCGGATGTGCTGTTTGTCTAATTTCCCGTTGAGCTTGAGGGAGGGAATGTTGAGTTTAGACTTTTTTGTCCTTTTCAGAGAAGTGAGATACAGATAAACCTTTTCCAGCTCCACTTCGGAGAGTCGGTCAATTTCCTTTTTAACTTGTTCTTTGGTAATCATGGCTGAAAAATGATTTTAAGATTCTGTTTGTAATCTAATTAACGGAGGGCAAAGTTCATAACGTGTGATAGTTTCAGGCTGTGTGGCTAACGACCCAGCGCATAACCTGCACGGAGATTATGAATTATATAAGGATACAAATTTATGAATTAGAAAACTAATAAACTCGAAGGCGGGATCGTGTCAGTCGTTGATGCGCTTGTTATACGGCGTTATAAACTTTGGGGTTGATTAAAAAGTTAGCACTTCGTGTTAGCACCTTTTATATTACAGTTTCAAAGGAAAAACAAACTTTATTACAACGAAAAAATAATGCTCTGAATTGTATAAATTCACGCAAGCAATTATATATGGATATTAAAATGATCCCCGAAACAAACATCTCTTACGCTTCCTACTTGGATGAGCTTCAAATAATGCTTGCCGAAGCCAGAATAGTTTCATCACATCAGGCTATTACAGGTGAAGCTAATCGAAAAGAGAACAGAACAGATCATAACTCGGAATTAAAGCCGGTGGTTGGGCGAGTAGTCGTTTATATGGAAGAGCATTTGACTGAACAATTGAGCCTTGAGAAACTGGCCGATGAAGTACAACTAAGCAAATATCAATTGATTCGTCGGTTTCGTGAGGAAACAGGTGTGACACCATGGAAGTTTCTAATCGCCAAACGGATTAATAGAGTAAAAGAATTTTTGAAAGATGGGATACCGCCAAACCAGGCAGCTGTAGAGGCTGGTTTCTATGATCAAAGTCATTTGACTAAAACATTCCGCGAAGAAATGGGATGTACTCCCAGAGAATACCAGGAAAAGTATTTTAAAAATCGGAATTAAAGAAATTATAATTGGAATCTAATATTCTGCAATATTTTACAATACTTAGATAAGTAAATGTTCTACTTTTAAGAATCTTAATTTAAATATAGATTCTTAAGTATGAAACAAAACAAGAAACCAATTCTCCCCAAAACAGTTAATGATCGACTATTCAAATCACGTATTATTATCATTAATGGACAAATAACCCAAGAATTAGTGGGAGAGGTTGTCGGTCAATTATTGGCTCTCGCATCAGAATCCGATCATCCGATAACGTTATTTATCCATTCGCAGGGCGGCCACGTAGATTCGGGCCATGCCATCTATGATGCCATTCGGTTTATTGATGCACGCGTTCGAGTGGTTGGCATCGGATGGGTAGCCAGCGCCGGTGCTTTTATTTACGTATCAGTACCTGCTGAAGATCGTTATTGCTTGCCCAATACCCGGTTCTTATTGCATCAGCCCTTAGGAGGCGTTAAAGGAAGCGGCAGCGATATTGCCATTGAGGCCGAAGAAATTGTAAGAATACGAAAGCGATTGAATACAATTTTTTCAAAGGCTACCGGCCAATCAATTGAAAAAATTCAAAAAGATACCCAACGAAATTTTTGGCTCACCGCTGAAAAAGCTCAAAAATATGGGTTGGCAGGTTCAATCGTGGAAAATATTTCAGAGATTGATTAACGATCTTCATTAGTAAAATGTGTTTACTATAAAAATTTATTCAAATATGACCACGAGCCGTATAACGACCTTGCGCATAAGCTGCCTTTAGATTAGGGTACCAAAATAATCATATCTTGGAAGAATCGAAGAAAGCAACTGGGAACGGCCGGGGTGACCTATATAAGCTGCGAGCCTTGCGGGCCAGCGCGCGTATGAGTCCCCGGCCTTTTTCCGACTAACGAGCACTAGTTAGAATGTGGGCTCGAAGGGAGCCGGTAAAGGTAATAGTGGTTAGTCATTGTCCCAGTCTAATATCAATTATTAATATAGGAGAAAAACCGATGGAAGGGAACTACCGGATTGGAATCGACATATCGAAACGGCAGTTGGACTGGCAGGTAACCGAGGCAAGCAACCAGCAGCTGGCCACAGGAACCGTTCAAAACAGCCCCGCGGCTTTACGGGATTGCTGGAACAATGGTCTCGTCAGGGTATAGGCCTAAAAGAGATGATCGTCTGTGTTGAGCATACCGGCCCGTATGGGCTGTTGCGGGCGGCGATGCTGGAGGAGACAGGGGTTCGGTATGTGATGGTGGCCGCTGCCCAGGTTCAGCGCTCATTAGGTATCCGCCGGGGAAAGTCTGATCCCATTGATGCGAGGCGCTTGGCGGAATACCTATGGCGCTTTCGGGATCGCCTGCAGCCTAGCAGGCTTCCTTTAAAAGCGTTGCTTGAGCTACGTGGATGGCTGCTGTGGCGGGAGAAGCTCATAAAAATGCGTACAGGGTTAACCAATGGCATCAAAGCAAATATCCTTACCAGCCAGATAGCAGATCTTGGTGAAATAAACGATCAGATGCAAGCCCAGCATGATAGGTTGACCGAGCAACTGACGTTAGTTGATCGGAAGATTCGGGGCCTGCTTCGCCGGTATAATAACATGGAAGGTCAATACGAGCTGCTCATTAGTATTCCAGGTATCGGATCTGTAATTGCCGGATGGCTGTTGGTGTATACCGAAGGGTTTACCCGGTTTGCCAATGCTCGGCAACTGGCCTGTTTTGTCGGTAGCGCTCCATTTCCTAACCAATCCGGCAACATCAAGAACCCCGACCGGGTCAGCGAGTGGCGTTGCGTACGACTGAAGACACTGTTGCTCAATAGCGTACATTCGGCTATCCAGTATGATCCGGAGCTGCGGGTGTACTACCAGCGCAAGTGCGGGGAAGGCAAACACCCGCAGAGCGTGAAAAATGCTGTTGTGTGTAAGCTGCTTTATCGGGTCTTTGCTGTCATTAATCGTGGGACGCCTTATAGTGAAATTATATGAGCATAAGAATACAACAATAGCTTGACTTAGTCTTAGAATACGCACGTAAAAATGTTGAGTTGATAAATAATGAACGGAGAGCTAAAAAGCCAAAAAGTGGCAAGACCTGCGAGGTGCGTCCCCTCAATGCGCGGGTTAGGTGTACAATAAAGTTAGGAATTTAGCAGTTATGTGTATAGATTGATAAAAAATACACATTAACTAAACCGATACAATTATGCGCACGAATGTAGTGATCGATGACGACTTGATGGATGAAGCCTTGAAGGTGAGTCGATTGAAAACGAAAAAAGATGCTGTGGAAGAAGGCTTGAAATTGTTAGTCCAGCGTAAAAAGCAAGAAAATATCAAAGACTTGCGCGGAAAATTGCACTGGAAAGGCGACTTAGAGGACATGAGAACTGACGAGAAGTGATTTTAGTAGATACAAGTGTATGGATTGATTATTTCAACGGCTTAGAGAATAAACAAACAGAAAGCCTTGACCGGATTCTTTCTGAACAGTCAGTTCTTGTAGGAGACATCATTCTCACTGAAATTCTGCAAGGTTTTGATAGCGTCAAAGAGTTTAGATTAGCCAAACAAGCGCTGGATCCATTAGATTGTGTCCATCTCGGAGGTAAGTCTCTGGCAATAAAAGCAGCATCTAATTTTCGTTTTCTCAGATCGAAAGGCGTAACAATTCGAAAAACGGTAGATATGCTCATTGGAAGTTGGTGCATCGAACATGAAGTAGAGCTGCTACATAATGATAAAGACTTCGCTCAGATAGCAACTCAGCTGCCATTACAAATTTACACTGATTAATGTTGTACACCTAACGGCCCCGCGTTTAAGCGGCACACGTCAAATTCTGTTGTACTAATTAATGAACTTTTTAGCTACGAAAACTAAAACCGGCAGCCACCGGCGAGGTGCGTCCGTTTGAAACGCTTGTTAGGCATTTATTACTATAAACCAAGTAAGTATACCATGGCTATGTAATTCTTTCATTACTGTGTCGAACGAAAAACTATTCCTACCGCACGGAAAAAGCGTATGTACGATGGATTGTTCGGTTCATAAAATTTTGTAAAACCAGGCATCCCTTAAAAATAAAACCGAAAGAGATTGAGCGTTATTTGAGTCATTTGGCCGTTAACAAAAAGGTAGCGGCTTCCACCCAAAACCAAGCGTTATGTGCTATTATTTTTCTTTATAAACAGGTGCCGGAAAAGACATTACCGGAGTTCGAGCATATTAAATAGGCTAAAAAGCCTAAAAAACTGCCCCCAATTCAAAAAGATGCGATAGCAAAAGAAAAAAAATTAAATTGGGAATGGGGAAATAATACCTAATAAAATCGATCGAATGGAAAAGTATGTTAATAAGCAATAAAACCCTAACGAGTCACCTTTTCCAGCAACTCATCCGGCACGTCAATATCCATGCGAAGCAGCGTTGCAGCATGCGTTTTCCCCTGGGCGTCAAGCTTTAGGGATACCGTACCACCGCCTCCCAGGCTATCGTTCAGTACGAAGTTCAGCGCATCTATGTTGGCCATCTCGTAGCGCTCAACTTCTCCCTTGCAGATATGCTTCATATGCTCTTTTACCACATCGGCGGTAAGCGTTTCTTTGAGAAAGGAATACACGTCGGGGTGACGAGCAATAATTCCCACATTACTTTTATTTCCCTTGTCCCCGCTGCGTCCGTGGGCTATGTCAATGAGTTTAACCTGTGCCATACGATCTGATCTTCCGACCTTTGAATTAGTTACCGGCTGATGCGTAATCAAGATAGCTGGCTCCAGGAGTTCCTGCAAATAAAAAAGTCCGATGATCGCAAACGATTTCTCTGGCAGCTTGGTTATACAATCTCATTAATGCTTTAATATTAAACTAATTTACTTATGAGCTACTTAGACAAAATTACGGATATCTATGATCACATTGCACAGGGCACGGCCTTGGATGCTTTTGAAGAGTACTATGCCGAAGATGTAGTGATGGTATTGGAAGATGGTACCGAAGTGGAAGGGAAGGACACCAACCGCAAACGGGAAAACGAGTTTTTTGACAGCGTGGAAGCTTTTCACGGCATAGAGGTTACCTCCATTACTTCGAACGAAGAGGAAGCCACCACCGCCGTTGAATCTGCCATGGATGTCACATTTAAGGGTGGTGACCGGGTCATTCTTGAGCAGGTGGCCGTACAGCACTGGGATGGCGATGAGATCGCCAGGGAGCGATTTTACGCCACTCAGTAATACAGGTATTCCATTTCTCATTGAATAGCTCCCTGTGCTCAGGGGGCTATTTTTATGCGGAATTGCCGGGACAATTCCACCCCCTCAATCATATTCAGACTGGTATGGCGGCCAATATTATCGTATCGGCCAGACCTGTCAGGCACAAACCCGGTCTTTTCATTTCTTTAATCATATCAAGCAAACCACATATAACCATAATTCGTTTTCCTTTTTTCGCGAAGGTTTAGTTTATTGTAGCCGACCGGATGATCCGGCTGAACAGGTTATTATCTATTGTTTATTATATATTGTGAAAGCCGATCAGATCCTCCTTATATTTTACCCATACCGAATTCCTTTATTAATAAATATCTTTTCTTAGCATGAGCAAGCCGAACAGAGTTGTCATTACCGGGTTAGGAGCCCTTTCTCCCTTAGGCAATAACGTGGATGATTTTTGGGATAACCTGAAGAACGGTGTCAGCGGTGCCGACTATATCACGCATTTTGATCCTTCGGAATTTCGTACGCACTTTGCCTGTGAACTCAAGGATTTTGACGTCACGGAGCATCTCGAGCATAATACGATTCGACGCTCCGATCCCTACAGCCACTATGCCCTGGTGGCTACTCAACAGGCGGTAGAGGATTCCGGACTCGATTTCGACGAGATGGATCCCTTTGACAGCGGCGTCATCTGGGGAAGCGGCCAGGGGGGGATGTTCACCTTCGAGGAGGAGGTCAGAAACTATGCCGATAACGATTACTCCCCCCGCTTTAACCCGTTTTTTGTGCCCAAGCTGATTATCAATATGGCACCGGGACTTATTTCTATGGAGTACGGGCTGATGGGGATCAACTACGCCACGGTTTCGGCTTGCGCAACCTCGAATACGGCTATTATGGATGCGCTTAACTATATCCGCTGGGGAAAGGCCAAAGTGATCATTACCGGCGGATCGGAGGCCGGCATTACGGAAGCATCATTCGGAGGATTCTCGGCGATGCGCGCCATGTCCCAGCGGAATGACGATCCCAAACACGCCTCTCGGCCTTTTGACAAGGATCGGGACGGTTTTGTGATGGGCGAGGGAGCAGCAACGCTGATTCTGGAAGACTACGAACACGCCAAAGCCCGCGGAGCCCATATTTACGGGGAAGTCACCGGTGCAGCCATGACGGCCGATGCTTATCATATGACGGCCACCCACCCGGAAGGCAAGGGGGCCTCGGTAGCCATGAAGCAGGCACTGGACGACAGCAATCTCAATCCTGAAGACGTGGATTATCTTAATACCCACGCCACCTCTACCCCGATGGGAGATGCCAGCGAAACCAAGGCGATCGCCCGGGTATTCGGCGATCAGCCGGATCACCTGTCCATCAGTGCCACAAAGTCAATGACCGGACACCTGTTAGGGGCTGCGGGCGCTATTGAGGCAATCGCAAGCATAAAGGCGATGAATGAAGGCGTCATCCCACCCACCATCAATACCGAAACGATTGATGAGGAGATTCCATCCGGGCTTGATATCGTACTGGGAGACACGCTTGAAAAAGAGGTCAATGTGGCGATGAGCGATACCTTCGGCTTCGGGGGACACAATGGCATTGTGGTGTTTAAGAAGGTATAGCTTGTTAAGCGAGTCTTTTCCGGGGAGGGAAGAAAGGAGGACAGAAGAACGGGAGTAGGGATTATTATTTAATGGTCCAAATCACTTTTTACAACTATTCAGCCGGTACACGCATGCGGATTCATTCCCTAATGGTTATCCATAAAACAGAAGAATGGCACATAAACTAAAAATAGTATACTGCACGCAATGCCGGTGGCTTTTCCGGGCAAGCTGGATGACCCAGGAACTGCTCACTACCTTTGAACAGGAACTGGATGAAGTGGCGTTAGCCCCCGGATCCGGGGGCACTTTTGATGTGATACTGAATGAAAAAACGATCTTTTCAAGATCTGAGGAAGGGCGTTTTCCCGAATCAAAAGAATTGAAGCAGCTGGTCCGTGACCAGATAGCACCTCATCGTGATCTGGGACACAGCGACCGGTAACCAAGCCGGTTACTTTTATATCGCCTAATATGCAAAGCACCTCGTCAGCTGCTCATCTCTACTTTACTTACTCACTCCAGGGCGGCACCACCCCATTCACCCGGGCATAGGCTATCGCCTGTCCCACGTGCTCGCTCTTATGGGTAATCAGCTGCATGAGTACCGCCCGACCGTTAACCGTCCTGCCGTACAACTCAGTTTGTTCTTGTAATCTGGATTCCGGCATCGCTTCAACCTGCCCTTTTACGTATTCAATCGACTGCTCCAGTATCTCCACGACCTCCTCTTTGCCGGTAATAGATTCAATATTGTCGACATCCACATCATCCGGGACGGAAACCCCAAGCGAATTCTGCAGATAATAAAAGTTATATCGCGCGATATGGGTATACACTTCCTCCACAGAACTGACGCCCTCTCCCGGACGCCAGGAATATTTCTCGGCGGGCATAGCTTTAGCAAGAGAAAGGACCCGGGAAGCATAATCAAAATGCTGGCTGAACTGCTCCTTGAAGTTATTACCGTCTTCCTGGGCTTTCGTAGTTTGCACGGCTGATGCCAATATTAAAAGCGATAAAATTATGCTATTTAGTGTTTTCATGGCTCTAATCACTATAAGTTTTTAAGTTGCCTGTCTCTCATTTACACCCGTAGCTCAAAAAAAGTAAGTACTCCCGGGTACTTTTATTTTCTTTTCGCTGTTTATCCTATTCATGGCAGTATACACCTGCTTATCAATTCCCGCGAAGATACTCCGGCACCGAATAATAATTCAGGTTACATGTAATTAGATATCGGCTGATTATATTATCCAAACACTGATATCAAAATGTCACCCTATTCGGTATTAGCATTTTTAAATTCAAATTATAGCCGCAGGTTCCTATCCGTTATGCTATTCTTCCTATTTCAATAATTTCCTCATTCATCCCTTCAGCTCTTTCTTTTACCTCTGCTGCCGAACCGGCATCCACAATAGCTATAAGTCCGATTCCCAGGTTAAATGTGGCCCGCATATCGTCTTCGGGGACATTCCCGAGGTTCCTGATAAGTTCAAAGATAGAGGGGATCTCCCAGGCTCCCCAGTCTAACTGTATAGTTAGTTTATCCGGTACCACGCGTTTGGTATTGCCGATAATTCCTCCCCCCGTAATGTGCGAAAAACCGTTGACCCCGTCTATCGTACGTAATTCACGGATAACCGGCAAATACGACTTGTGGACCGCCAGCATTGCATTGCCGATCGTGGTGCCCAGTTCATCTACACGATCATCGATCTCATAGGCTGAAAACAGTACCTTACGGGCCAGCGAATAGCCATTGGTGTGCAGGCCGGTACTGGGAAATCCCAATAGCACATCCCCTTTCCGGATGCGCCGGCCGTCAATAATCTTCCCGCGATCAACCATGCCGACGATGGTTCCGGCCAGATCGAACTCGCCTTCACTGTAAATATCGGGCATTTCTGCGGTCTCTCCCCCAATAAGGGCAACCCCGTTTTGCTTGCAGGCCCGGGCAAACCCCTTTACTACCTGGTAACCGACATCCTGTTCTAACTTACCGGTTGAAAAATAATCCAGGAAAAACAGGGGGTCGGCTCCACACACAGCGATATCATTGATACAGTGGTTCACGAGATCCTGTCCCACCGTATCATACTTCCCGGATTTGAAGGCTACAATTAATTTGGTCCCTACCCCGTCAACGCTGCTTACCAAAACAGGATCGTTATAGCTTGTTAAGTCAGGGCGAAAAAAGCCACCGAATCCCCCGATGTTGCTTAATACCGCATCGCTGTGGGTTTCCCGGACCATTCCTTTGATTGATTCAACCATTTTTTCCCCGGCTTCAATATCGACACCGGAATCTTTATACGTGAATTTATCTGACTTTGAACTCATCTCGGATAACTGGTTTGGCTTTTAAGCTGATAAGAATATAGAAAGTTTAGGCCTGCTTTTTAAGGATTATTTCTCCACATTATCCACCGGAATACATGGTATATACTAAATAGATATTATTTGTAGTACATTGTAGAGGCTGTGGATAAGTGGAGAACTTTTTGATCCACATACTTGTTGTTCTGAAAAACAGAATGTGGATTACTTTGTTGATAATTATCCCAATAAAAACAAGCACTTAGGCCGGATCCAAATAAGTTATCCACAAATATTTACAAAAGTAATGTCAAATTTTTTTTGTTATTGGCAGGGAAAGTTCACTGTATAACCTGTGGATAATGGAAAATTTTTGTTGAAAGCTGTGGAGAATTTTTGTTGGTTTTGAGTGGTTTGTTCTGAGAAGAAGTTATACACACATTTATCCACATACTTATTAACAGTATTTACTATGAAAATTGTGCTCCAAAGAGTTTCCGAAGCCTCTGTTTTTGTTGATAAAGAGCAGATTGGTCACATAAGTCATGGACTGCTACTGCTGGTGGGGGTTCATGAGGAGGATGAAGAAGAACAGATGCAGTGGCTGGCCGACAAAATTTTAAAGCTTCGTGTATTTAATGATGAGGAGGGGAAGATGAATTGGTCTGTAAAGGATGTAGAAGGCGAAATATTGGTGGTTCCCCAATTTACCTTGTATGGGGATTATGAGCAGGGGAACAGGCCCAGCTATTTTGAGGCGGCGGGACCTCAAAAGGCGGAAAAACTCTATGAGAAGATGATCCGTTACTTAAAGGTGCACTCCGGACTGAATATTGAAACAGGACGTTTTGGCGCCTATATGGATGTACGAATACGTAACGACGGGCCTGTGACGCTGGTGCTGGAACGATAAATCGATAAATATATAAATTAATTAGTTAATTAAATTTATTAAACGCCTGTTTTTTTTGAAGATTGCTTGCGTTTCAATTGTGTCTTAAAATGTTGTATTATTTAATAGGTAACCAATGGCTGTCATATTTCTGTTCATCGATGGAGTGGGATTGGGAAGAGAAGATGATTCAAATCCTTTTTACCATACTGATTACAGGGGATTCTCAGCCCTGGCGGGTGATCAATCCTTCTCAGAGAATGCAGGTGAAGTCCATGAAAAGCAGCATTTTTTTAAAAAGGTGGATGCCACCCTCGGCGTAGGGGGTCTGCCCCAGAGCGGTACTGGTCAGGCTACACTGCTCTCCGGGGAAAATGCGGCCCAGGTGATCGGAAAACATTTTGGCCCCTATCCCCATTCAGGAATAAAATATTTGCTGGAGGAGGAAAGTCTTTTTTTGAAGGCACAGCGACAGGGAAAGAAATGTCATTTTATGAATGCCTATCCCGATATTTTTTTTCAGAAAGCTGAAAAGAAAAACCGGTGGAGCTGTACTACGCTGATGGCAAAAAATGCTAATATAACCTTGAACACTACCGAGGAGGTTAAAAGAGGCCAGGCCCTGACTGCCGAGCTAACACAGGAGGCATGGAAGGATCAGCTTCAAATTGAGGTACCGGCCATAAGTCCGGAAGAGGCTGCTGATCGATTAATTAATCAGTCTGTTAATTACGATTTACTGCTGTATGAGTATTATTTGACGGATAAAGCCGGCCACAGCCAGAATAAGACCAGGGCCTACAGGTTTATTGATACCTATGATCGCTTTTTATGGAGGTTGATGAAACAAAAGCCCGCAAGCACTTCGATCGTATTATGCAGCGATCACGGGAATGTAGAAGATCTATCCATTAAGACACACACCTATAACGAGGTACCCTTGGCGTGCGTAGGACCGGGGGCTCCGATCTTTAAAGAAGCTCAAAGCATCCGGGATGTCACACCGGGTCTATTGGAAATATTGCAAACCCAATTAATTGACTAACTACATAGTTAACTATTTATGGGCAACACTCTTCGCCCTGGTAGTAATATTGAGCAATTGAATTGAATGTAACTATGTTGATTTTCCACACGCTGTATCTCAAAGGTGTCATAAGTACCCCCAATATACCCTATCCGACCTCTGAACCGTTGCGCTTCATATAAATGGCCCCTACAGGCTTGCTGCGATGACAGCTTATGCCATGAAAGGGTGGAGGTTTTTCCCTAAGTTCCGTATCAGGTATCATAACCAGGGCGGGATCAGGGGTAAGGAGGATGGAACGATGGCCTATTTACATTTATTAGTTGGTTAATTATCGGGAAGAATAGTGGTAATACGGTTAAAAATGTCTTCAATGGATCCGGTTCCGTCAACTTTGTGTACGGCTCCTTTCTCCCCGTAGTATTCGAGAACGGGCTCGGTTTCTTCCCTGTATACCTTCAGTCTTTTCTTTACTCCATCCCTGGTATCATCGGACCTCCCTTCGCCGCGGCTTAATATTCGCTCAATAAGTTCTTGTTCAGGAACCTGTAGCTGTAAAAATGCCGTTAATGTTTCACCATTCTTTTTGAGGAGATCATCAAAGGCTTTTGCCTGGACCACAGTGCGGGGAAATCCATCCAGGATGTATCCGTCCTCGTATTTGTCATTCTTTAGCTCTTCCTCAACGAGGTCTACCACTTTCTCATCAGGTACCAGATCGCCGGCGTCCAGGATAGCTTTTACTTCTTTGCCCAGTTCAGTTTTATTTTTGATGGCCGACCTGAATATATTGCCTGTGGAAAGATGGGGGATATCGTATTCTTCGCTGATCAGACTTGCTTGTGTTCCTTTTCCGGCGCCCGGGGGACCAAATATAATGATGCGCATAATGTTTTTTTAAAGATTTTCTTTTTAAATTGAGAAAGGGCCAATAATAGCCTAATCTGCGGGTATATTCAATAGGAAATGACTCTCCACTGCTCGTATCAAAAAATTATATTTTAAATAGGAAGCTTTTTGGCAATATCTATTGCGAGTCCGTCGAATGTGATCGGATTCAGAGCGTTACGTTATATAGATCCACTTTACCTCAAAAGATTCCAGGCCTGACTCATATCTTCTAACTGTCGTCACTATCCTCTGAGCCTGACATCTTAAACAAGGACTTTGTCAATTTTAAATACCTCACCTATTCCACTTTATAGTATTTTTGAGCAATTATCATCTATCCAAGTTGTCCCCTTATTGGACACAAGCCAAAAAGTTTTACCACGACACCAAATGCGGAATACTGATATTATGCTGTGATCGGAAGATAATGTATATTACCGAAACCTACTTGCTATTCCATAGATGATACTCTATCGTTTGATTTACATGAGAAGTTTGGAAAATCAAGGATCAACGATCTAAGGATAACGTCGTGGGAGCCGGGATTTCGCAGTTGGGAGATTACTTAAATTCGGTACTGTGATATAGCCCTTTAATCCCTTATTTCATATCGTATGCTATTAATGAATGGTAAAGCATTATGACCTGGGAAGAAGTTTTCAGCTATATACGGGAAACTTTAAACTTTCGCATATTTAGTGTCAGCGAAGCACCGGTAACGGTAGGTTCGATACTGATTTTTTTACTGCTCATCACCTTTTTTGTCGGAGCGGCTATTTTGGCCCGGCGTGCCCTGAATCGCCGCGTATTCAAGCGCATCAAAATTGATGCCGGGACCAGCTATACGCTTTCGCGCATCACCCAGTATGCTATTATTACCATCGGGGTATTAGTCTCATTCAATTTTGTGGGAATTAATTTAAGTAGCCTCACCGTTATCTTTGGACTTCTTTCGGTTGGGATTGGTTTCGGACTGCAAAATGTAACGGCTAACTTTATATCGGGACTTATTATCCTGTTTGAGCGACCGATCAGTGTGGGTGACCGTGTTGTGGTAAGTGATATTGAGGGGGATGTTACCGAGATCAATATTCGTTCAACCATGGTGCGAACGGTCAATAATATTTTTATCATTGTACCGAACTCAGAGTTTGTCTCCAAGGATGTGATCAATTATTCTCACGGAGACCCCACCTACCGGCTGGATATCGATGTAGGCGTATCTTATGGGTCCGATCTCGACACGGTATTAAAGGCAATGAGAGAAGTGGCTGAAGAGAATAACAACGTAATGCAAAAACCGGAAGCCGAAGTGCATCTCATTGAGTTTGGGGATTCCTCCTGGAACATGCAGCTCCGGGCCTGGATCCGAAATGTAAAGGAGTACCCGCGAATCAGAAATGAGCTCAACCAGGCCATTGTGCGGACGTTTAAAAAATATGAGATTGAGATACCATTTCCCCAGCGCGACCTGCATGTACGGAGTTCAGTGAAGCTGCCGATCGATGACGGACAACAATAAATTGATGCGCCGTATAAGGCCGTTTCAATTCTGTGGACCTGAGTTGGTCGCTCCTGTCTTTTAAGCTGTAATCCTGACGTATTATCGTTATTTTCCTTCTATCTATGAAAACAACCGGATTTATAGCAAGGCGGTATCTTTTTTCAAAGAAGCATATTTCACTGATATCCACATTGACGGTTATCAGTATTGCGGGCGTAACGGTTGGCACCGCCCTGCTGATCGTGGTGTTATCGGTATTCAACGGGTTTTTTGACGTCATAAAAGGCTTCTTGCTACAGAACGATCCCGACATTCGCATCGAATCGGTTGAACAACCGTCCTTTCTCTATGCCGGAGAATTAGAAAAAACACTGTCGGGTATCCCGGAAATAACGGCCGTATCCCCCTTTGTGACAGGAAAAGCCCTGATGGTTCAGAATACGGAAAATAATAAGGTAGTTCAGGTCAAAGGGGTGGACAGGGAAGCATTTTTTCGGATTAATGACCTGAGCGAAAATATTGTCTCGGGCACGGCGGACCTGAGCGTACGAGACGGCACGCTGGGAATGCTGGTGAGCGAGCAGCTGATGGGAGAACTAAACCTGAACACCGGGGATGAAGTGTCGATTTTAAGTGCTGACGGGATGCGTAAGTCCCTGACCCAGTTTTCCCTTCCCCGGAACTATCGATTCGAGGTAAGAGGAAGTTATTCACAGATTCAGATTGTAGAAGGAGCAGCTGTATATGTGGACATGGAGGCCGCTCAGCGTCTTTTTGAGGTCCGGAATCAGGTTTCGGGACTCGATATTCGTCTCAAAGATCCCGCGGCGGCAGACCGAACCAAAGACCTGCTAAAAGCCGATCTGGGGGAAGGCTTTCAGATCTCCACCTGGTACGACCTGCAGCGCCCGCTCTATGATATCATGTACCTCGAAAAGTGGAGCTCCTATGTCATCCTTATGATTATCGTAATCGTGGCCGTCCTGAATATTATCGGCTCCCTGACCATGATCGTTATTCAGAAAAACCGCGATATCGGGGTATTGCAGACCATGGGTTTTACACCGGCTGATATAAAAAATGTCTTTGTGCGTCAGGGACTCTATATCGGGCTGATCGGCTGCGTTATTGGTGGAGGGCTCGGCTTGCTTTTGAGCTGGATGCAGCAGCAATACGGACTGATTAAGCTCTCGTCGGCTTTTATTATAGATGCGTACCCGGTAAGTATAGAAGTGGTGGATGTGAGTATTGTGCTGGCGGGCAGCCTGCTGCTTTGCCTGCTGGCCAGCTGGTACCCTGCCCGGCGTGCGGCATCGGTGGCTCCGGCAGAGGCGATTAGATATGATTAGAGTCGAAAGACCCAAAAATATGGCTCAAATCGTCTCTACCCCTCCCCTTTAAGTCCGATTCCCTGGAGGAAGCAGGATCTTGCTTCTTCTCGCATTTCCCATGAAGAAATTCGCATAGACATGGCCGCATGCCCGTAAAAAGGGGATGGGCGGTTAAGCCCACCCCCGGAGGGTTTATGAAGCTACTCACTAATTGAGATGTTGCTCTCAATTCCCACTTGTATAACTTAGAAGGGCGCTACTTATTGTTTGGATCCTGCAGGCCGATTTTTTTGCACATCTCGGCCAGCTGGTCCAGCTCATCATGGGAGAGGCACTTAAACTCCTGCATAATATTGTCGAGGTGCTGAGGGAAGTAGGAGCTGATCAAATCTTCTCCCTCTTCGGTCAGGTGAATAAGCATCGATCGGCGGTCTTTGGGATTTTGCTGGCGCTCCACCCAGCCACTTTTTTCCAGATTGTCCACAACCAGCGTGATGTTGCCCCCGCTCTTGAGCAATTTTTCCCCCAGCGCTTTCTGATTAAGGGGCCCCAAATGAAGGAGCGCTTCCAATACCCCGAATTGACTGACAGTAAGATCCTGCTCAGCGAGCCGGCGATTCAGGCGATTACTTATTGACTCCGATGCACGCATCAGCTTGATAAATGCATTTAACGTTTTGACCTCTTTTTTGCTTCCTTTGTAATGCGTGCCCATTAGCTTAGAAAAATCTGTTATATAAGATGATTTTATAATGTATCAATATACAACTTTGTATACCAAATATATTAAATACTATAATGGATGGTAACGGGGGCATGGTCAGAGAGGTCCCACTCCATTTCTATGGTTGCTTTTTGAGCGGCCTCCAGCAGCTCCGGGGAGCTTATATGGTAATCAATACGCCATCCTTTATTTCGCTCCTTGGAGGCCGCGCGGTAGCTCCACCAGCTGTACAGGTCGGGCTCCCCCTCATGGAGGCGACGATAGACATCCTCGAAACCGGTTTCGAGCAGCTCCGTCACCCATGCGCGCTCTTCGGGAAGGAATCCCGAAGTGTTCCTGTTCCGCCTGGGATTATGGATATCGATGGACGTGTGACAGATGTTAAAGTCGCCGCAAAAAACGACGGGCTTGTCACGGTTAAGATATTGCCGGGCAAAAGGAAGAAAGGCCTCCAGGAAGTCCATTTTTAGCTCTTGGCGGGCATCGCCGGTGGTGCCGCTTGGGGCATAAATCGAGAACACCGTGAGCTCTTCAAACTCCGCCATCAGTACTCGTCCCTCGCGGTCGATCCAGTCCACGCCGATACCTTTGCAAACGTCAAGGGGCGCTTCCCTGGAAAGTATGCCCACCCCGGAATAGCCTTTCTTTTCGGCCGTGTGATAAATGTCGTGATAGTCCATATCCCGGACCGGGTCCGGCACCTGGTGTTCCATGGCCCGAAGCTCCTGGAGACAGATAATATCGGGCCTGCCCCGGGATACCCAGTCCGTAAAGCCCCTGCGTTGCGCCGCTCGAATGCCGTTGACGTTGAGGGAGGATATTTTGAGCATGTGTCTGTAGTTTTGAGAAATGAGATTTTGGTTTTCGCTGTCGCTTATTCCCCAATAGGTCGCTTTAAAAGCGAGAAGAAAAGAGATTTAACAACCGTGCTTTGTCTGGTTTTGATAGCATAGCAAAACACTTGCAGGTCACTTCTGATCGTTTCCGGTTGTCCGTGGGAAAAAGGAATTTAAGATGAGAGAGAAGGTCGAGTCCAAGAATATTTTTCACTGCTTACTTTTTACAATAGCATAATTCCGCTTGCCGACTTTGAGCGTGAATTCCGTATCCTCTCCGAACGTCACCCGGTAGCCTTTATCAGATATCTTTTCATCATTGACAGAGATGCCGCCCTGCTTGATCAGGCGCTTGGTTTCCCCGTTGCTGGAAGTAAATCCGGCCTCGGAAACGATATCCAGCAGGCGCACTTCGGTTCCGGCCTCATACCGGAGGGTGGGGGCGTCATCGGGGACGGCATTGCCGATGACCGTCTGTTCGAAATGGGTGCGGGCGGCCTCTGCCTGCTCCTTCCCGTGATACATCCGGGTGATGGTCAGGGCCAGCTCATGCTTGGTATTGCGCGGGTCTGCCTGCGCTTTTCGCTGGTACCCGGGGAGCTCGTCCACCGGAATGTCGGTAAGCAGCTCAAACCAGGGATAAATGAGGTCGTCGGGAATGGAAAGCACTTTGCCGTACATGTCATTGGCAGGCTCGGTAATACCGATGTAATTGTCGTATGACTTCGACATTTTTTTGGTGCCGTCGGTGCCTACCAGCAGCGGCATCATGAGGGCGATTTGCGGCTCCTGTCCGTCATCCTTCTGGAGCTGGCGTCCCACCAGCAGGTTGAACTTCTGGTCGGTGCCGCCCAGCTCCACATCCGAATGCAGATGCACCGAATCCTGTCCCTGCGCCAGCGGGTAGAGAAACTCGTGCAGGGAAATAGGCTCGTTATTGTTATAGCGTTTGGAAAAATCATCCCGCTCGATCATCTGTGCCACTGTTAGCTTCGAAGACAGCTTGATAACATCTTCAAAGCCCATGGTCCCCAGCCACTCGGAATTATAGACGATTGAGGTCTGCGATTCGTCCAGGATCTGCGTGGCCTGATCCAGGTAGGTGGACGCGTTTTCCCGGATCTCTTCGCGGCTGAGAGGGGGACGCGTTTCATTCTGTCCCGTCGGGTCCCCGATCAGAGCGGTAAAATCGCCGATAATGAGGATCGCCTCATGACCCAGGTCCTGGAACTGCCGCAACTTCCGAAGAATGACCGAGTGTCCCAGGTGGAGGTCGGGACGCGTGGGATCGCAACCCAGCTTTATCTTGAGGGGTTGATCTTTCTTTTTTGAATGCTTCAGCTTTTCAACAAGCTCATCTTCCGGCACTATTTCCACGGTGCCTCTTTTAATAACGTCGAGTTGCTCGTCAACAGGTAAAAATGACATGGAATAATATAGGGTTACTGTTCGAAAGTGGGAAAATTGGTAATAGGATTGTGTTTATCGAGGGTCTTGCGAACCGTTTCGGTAAAATCTTCGGCCCCGGGATATACCGATGCCACCGTATCGTAGGCCCAGGGAGCCAGATAGATAACATAGGGATAGGACGTGGAGTCCTCCCGTAGCTCCTGCGAGGGTATATTCAGTCCGGCCGCCATCAGGAGCAGGGCACTGATGATGATGCCGCATTTGAGCGCCCCGAAAGCAAGTCCCGTCGCCCGGTTGATAAAATTAAGGCGTATCGTTTCGAGCAGCTTTCGGGCCAGAACGGCCACTATATTTACCACCACCAGCGTGCCGATAAAAATAATAAAGGCAGCGATAAAGGGAATATACTCCGCATTGCTTCCGATATAAGGCTGAATATATGTCCCGGCCTCATCCATATACCGAAAGGTTAAGAATACGCCCAGCACAATACCGGCAATACTGAGTACCTCCCGTATGAGCCCGTTTTTAAAGCCCCGGTAGGCAAAAAACGCAATAGGCAGTACGATCAGAAGGTCCAGGAGGTTCATACCGTCGTCTTATCAGGAAAGTTCTTCTTTAACGACTTTGCTCACCAGCGATCCTTCGGCTTTGCCCTTCAGCTCCTGCATCATGGCGCCCATAACTTTGCCCATGTCGGCCATATTCTCCGCGCCCAGCTGCGCTATTTTATCACGGGCGACTTCACGCACCTCTTCCTCCGAAAGCATCTCCGGCAGATAGCTGTTAATAATCTCAAGCTCTGCTTTTTCGGATGCGACCAGGTCCTCGCGGCCCCCCTCGCTAAACTGTTCAATAGACTCTTTTCGCTGTTTGGCGGCCTTCATCAATACTTCAATAGTCTGCTCATCGGATAACGAAGCCTCCCCGTCTTTACGCTCGCTGATTTCGCGTTCCAGAAGATTGGCTTTCAGGGATCGCAGCACGCGCAAGCGTTCCTGCTCTTTGTTTTTCATAGCCTCTTTGAGGTCGGCCATGATCCGGTCTTTAAGTGCCATAATTCAATGCTGGTGTTATCATGTTGTAAATAGAGTTGATCTGCCTGTATTGGCGTACCCTTCAAAAAAAAAGGTTCCACCCGTAAAACGAGTGCAACCTCTTCCGACAGCATAAAGAATGTTATTACTCTTTATTGGCTTTGATGAAGTCTTGCACGTCGTCTTGCTCAACAATGGCTTCCTTATAGCCGAACTTGTTGTTGGCCGTCTTCTTCGCAACAATCACCTTTACCATGCGACGGTCGGCCTCGTTCTTATTCTGGGTCTGCGTTCCAAAAACTTGTTTTTTCGCCATGATCCTAATCGTTTACTATTTGATTTCTTTATGAACAGTGTGCTTGCGAAGCACCGGGTTGTACTTTTTGAGCTCAATCCGATCAGGACTATTACGACGGTTTTTTGTCGTAACATATCGGGAAGATCCCGGTTTTTCCGTGCACTCTAAAATAACTTGAATTCTGTTTCCTTTTGCCATAATGCTATACGTCTTTTAAAAGAGTTCCTTTTTTCCTGGCTTCTTTTAAAACGGCACTAATGCCCTTTTTATTAATCGTGCGAAGCGTCTTGGCAGAAACCTTTAATGTGACCCACTTATCTTCCTCGGGAACATAAAACCGTTTCTTTTGCAGGTTCTGCTGAAACTTATGCTTCGTTTTGTTGTTCGACTTGGAGGACCGGTAACCGTTTAATGCTCCTTTGCCGGTAATATCATCTTTGCGTGCCATGATTCTGAAAACTCGTTGTTAACAATTCGTAGAGAGACGAGAAAAATAGGCTTATTCCTAAAAAATATCAATGTTTCTTTTGACTAAAAAAGCCAAGCCTTTTTACCCGGATTTCGAGGAGGGGATAAGGCCGCTTTGGGAGCATGGCGGAGAGTGTTAAATTTCGATATACGGACAGATCTCTACTTTTGGCAATAACAGGCATTGCTCACTTTGATTTTGCCTATTTATACACTATTTTCAGGCGTCTTCATCATTATTTTAAACCCCATTCATATCAATATTTATGGCGAAAACGAAAGGTTCAGATTATAAAGCGGAAAACATCCAGGTTTTGGAGGGACTTGAGGCCGTACGAAAGCGTCCGGCGATGTACATCGGAGACACCGGACAGCGCGGGCTTCACCACTTGATCAATGAGGTTGTTGATAACTCTATAGACGAAGCCCTGGCCGGATATTGTGACCGCATGGAAGTTATTATTAATGAGGACGGCTCAATGACGATCAAGGACAATGGTCGGGGCATTCCGGTGGATGAACATCCCAAAATAAAGCTGCCGGCGGTGGAGGTGGTGCTTACGAAGCTGCATGCCGGTGGTAAGTTCGATAAGAATACCTACAAGGTATCAGGCGGCCTGCACGGGGTGGGAGTCAGCTGTGTAAACGCCTTGTCCTCTCACTTTTATGCCGAAGTTCATCGCGACGGAGAGATTTACGTGATGGAATTCGAGTATGGCAAAACAGTACAGCCGTTAAAGGTGAAGGGCAAGACCGATAAAACGGGAACCATTATTACGTTTAGCCCGGATGAGACGATTTTTACGCAGACGACGGAATTCAAATATGACATCATTGCCGATCGTATGCGGGAGCTGGCCTTTTTGAATCCCGAGATTACGATTTTGCTTCGCGACGAGCGGGAAGAGGAGGTCCTGGAGCAGGAATTCCATTTTGAAGGCGGGGTCAAGGATTTTGTGCAGTACCTGGACGAGAGCCGCGAACCGATGATGAAAGAACCCATTCTTATCACGGGCGAAGTAGATATGGTGCCGGTGGAGCTGGCGATCCAATACAACAGCAGCTACTCTAAAAATGTCCATTCCTACGTTAATAATATTAACACGCGCGAGGGGGGGACCCATATTTCGGGTTTTCGCCGGGCACTGACACGCTCCCTGAAAAAATACGCCAAGGATAATAACCTGCTGAAAAGTAATATTAAGGTCTCCGGGGATGACTTTCGGGAGGGAATGACAGCGGTACTGAGCGTGAAGGTCCCGGAACCGCAGTTTGAGGGACAGACCAAAACGAAGCTGGGGAATTCGGAGGTGCAAAGCGCCGTCGAGGTCATTGTATATGAAAAAATGAACGAATACCTCGAGCGCAATCCCAAGGAGGCCAAGAAGATTTTAGAAAAAGTAATTTTGGCGGCGGAAGCACGCGAAGCGGCCCGAAAGGCCCGTAAGCTCATCCAGCGCAAGAGCGCGATGAGTGGCGGGGGGCTCCCGGGAAAACTGGCTGATTGCTCGATTAAGGATCCCGAGCACAGCGAAATTTACCTGGTGGAGGGCGACTCGGCCGGCGGATCAGCCAAAATGGGTCGTAACCGGAGCTTCCAGGCGATTTTGCCGCTCCGGGGTAAGATACTGAATGTGGAGAAGGCCAAAATCAACCGGATCCTGGAGAATAATGAGATCCAGGCGATGATTACGGCGCTGGGTGCGGGGGTCGGACATGCGGAAGAGGATTTTGAGCTCGAAAAACTCCGGTATCATAAAATCATTGTCATGACGGATGCCGATGTGGACGGATCGCATATTCGAACGCTGTTGCTGACCTTCTTTTATCGCTATATGTATCCGCTTATCGAAAACGGGCATATTTATATTGCCACCCCGCCGCTTTATCGTATTTCATACACGGGCGGTAATATCGAATACGCCTGGGATGATGATACCCGTGATAAGAAAGTCAAGGAACTGAGAAAATCACGTACAAAATTCGACGTGTCGCGCTACAAGGGATTGGGAGAGATGAACCCGGAACAGCTTTGGGAGACCACAATGGATCCGGAAACACGTACCCTGCAGCGTGTGACGGTGGATAACGCGGCGTCTGCCGACAAGCTCTTCTCTACACTCATGGGGGGGGATGTGGAACCCCGCCGCGAATTTATCGAGCGCAATGCCAAGTATGCAACGTTGGATATTTAGCGATTCGAAGTGAACTTATCTTTATAATTTTATTTTCAACTGACTTAGAAGAACGTATTCATGGCTCGAGAAAAAATTATACCTGTTACTATTGAAGATGAGATGCAGTCGGCGTACATCGATTATTCGATGTCGGTTATTGTGTCTCGTGCCCTGCCTGATGTCCGTGACGGACTCAAACCGGTTCACCGGCGTATTCTTTATGGGATGAGCGAGCTGGGCATGCTCCACAACCGGAACTATAAAAAGAGTGCCCGGATTGTGGGTGAGGTACTGGGGAAGTATCACCCGCACGGCGACTCTGCCGTCTATGATTCCATTGTGCGGATGGTGCAGGATTTCTCCCTGCGATACCCGCTGGTGGACGGACAGGGGAACTTCGGATCCATTGACGGCGACAGCGCAGCGGCCATGCGTTATACGGAAGTTCGTATGGAGCGTATTGCCGAAGAGATGCTGACCGATATCAACAAAGAGACGGTCGACTACCAGAATAACTTCGACGACACCCTCCAGGAGCCGACGGTCATGCCCGGAATGCTGCCCAACATGCTGTTGAACGGTGCTTCCGGGATTGCCGTGGGGATGGCGACCAATATGGCTCCCCACAACATCAGGGAGACCATCGACGGGATTGTAGCTTATATTGAAAACCCGGATATCGAATGCGAGGAACTGATGGAGCATATTTCAGCTCCGGACTTTCCCACCGGTGGTATTATCTATGGATACGGGGGCGTAAAGGAGGCCTATGAAACGGGACGCGGTAAAATTACGCTGCGTGCCCGCTGTACGACGGAGGAACTGCGGCGGGGACGCGAGCAGATCGTTATCACCGAGATCCCGTACCAGGTAAATAAGACGACGCTGGTCAAAAAGATTGCGCGTCACGTCGAAAACGAAAAAATTGAGGATATTTCTGAAATCCGCGACGAATCCGACCGCGAGGGGATGCGTATCGTGGTGGTCCTGAAGCGAAGCGCGAATGCCGGGATTGTGCTGAATCAGCTGTACAAGTATACGCAGATGCAGACCACCTTTGGCGTTATCAGCCTTGCCCTGGTGAAAGGTCGTCCCAAGGTGATGCCGCTGAAGGAACTGATCTTTCACTATGTGGAACACCGGATTGAAATTATTATCCGCCGTACGCTCTACGATCTGGACCAGGCGGAAGCACGGGCCCATATTTTAGAAGGACTGAAAATAGCGCTCGACGATCTGGATGAGGTTATTAAAACGATCCGCGCTTCGGACAGTCCCAAGGAAGCAAATAAAGCACTGCGCCGGAAGTTTGCGCTGACGGATATCCAGGCGAAGGCCATTCTGGACATGCGCCTGCAGAAGCTGACGGGTCTTGAGCGCGATAAAGTTGAGCTGGAATACGGCGAGATTGCAGATAAGATTGCCGAGTATCGCAATATCCTTTCTGATCGCAACAGGCAGACGGATATCATCAAGGAAGAGCTGCTGGAACTTAAGAAACGGTATGGGGACGAGCGACGCACGCAGATCGTGCATTCCGCTGAAGACTTCAGCGTGGAGGATATGATTGCCGACGAGGATGTGGTCGTTACCATTAACAATAAAGGGTTCATTAAACGTATGCCGCTCAGCGGGTACCGGCGACAGAAGCGCGGAGGAAAGGGCATGAAGGGAACCACTACCAAGGATGATGAATATGTAGAGCATCTCTTTGTGGCCACGAACCATAACTATATTTTATTCTTTACCGAAAAGGGCCAGTGTTACTGGCTGAAGGTCTACGAAATACCCGAAGGCTCGCGGCTGTCACGGGGACGTGCGATTGTTAATCTCATCGAAATCGATAAAGATGATGCGATTAAAACGTTTGTGCCGGTTAAAACACTTGAGGATGAAGAGTACATTAACAACCATTATATCATGATGGCCACCCGGGAGGGGAAAGTGAAGAAAACTTCCCTGGAGGCCTACAGCCGTCCCCGCAGCAACGGCATCATCGGTATCAATATTAATGATAATGACGCGCTTCTGGAAGCGGCGCTGACCGATGGTGAGAGTAACATTATTCTGGCCAACCGGAAGGGCCGCGCGATCCGCTTCCACGAGAATGAGGTCCGTGATATGGGACGTAACACGTCAGGGGTCAAGGGCATGAGCCTGGGCAAGGATAATGAGCTGGTTGATATGGTCGTTATCAAGAATACCCATGAAGCCACGGTCCTGGCGATCTCTGAAAACGGCTACGGAAAACGATCGCTGGTAGAAGATTATCGCGAGCAGAGTCGTGGCGGGAAGGGGGTCATTACCCTAAAAGTGACCGGGAAGACCGGTGAGCTGATCGCCCTCAAGGAAGTTTCCGACAAAGATGATCTTATGGTTATCACGGAAAGTGGAAAAGTCATTCGCATGAATTGCGGGGACATACGGACCATGGGACGCAATACCCAGGGCGTGCGTATTATGCGGCTCGATTCGGAAGGCAAGATAGCTGCGATTACGCGCGTAGTCAACGAAGAGGAGGACGCTACGGTGTAGGCGCAACACTTTGTAACACAATAAGATAGCCTGTTTATAGGTTTTAGGCTTACCAAATGCTAAAAGTTTGGTAAGCCTTTTTTATTTTGTGTGACTGAGCTCAACCACAAATAAGATTAAATCAACAACGGTAACCCGTATTTCTCTCAAGGATTTTATGGATATTGGTGTGTAACCTTATGATACAGATAAGCTTATATAGATTTTTAAAGCCCAAAAATTATTTCACAATTCTTATTCCCTCCAGGCTGTCCTGCAGGACAGCGGCCGAATTTTTGAGTCCGTCTACCTCCTCATCATTGAGGTCGGGCGTCATCCGATGGTTAATACCCGCTAATCCCACGCTGCTGGGCAGGCTCATGCAAACATCGCTGATGCCATATTCTCCCTCCCAGCAGACCGTCACCGGAATCACACTCTTTTCGTCTTCAAGAATCCCCTCCACAATCCGGGCAATGACGACCCCGATGGCTGAATTGGTAAAGCCTTTGCGTTTTATGATCTCATAGGCCGCATTTTTGGACTCCTCGAAGAGCTTGTCCAGCGCTTTCCTGTTGAAGGGCTTCCCGAGAATCGTATTATGCTGAATCGGCTTGCCGCCGATGTTGGCCTGGCTCCAGATGGGTACTTCCGAATCACCATGCTCTCCCAGAATATATGCATGGACTGAGCGCGGATCTACGTCATAATAACGTCCGAGCAGTGCACGAAAGCGGGCGGTGTCCAGAAGGGTGCCGGTCCCGATGATACGGTGAGGAGCACGCTTGCTAAGCTGCTGAGAGACGTAGGTGAGAATATCCACAGGGTTGGTTGCGATGATGAGAATCGCATTCGGGGCATGCTGATCCAAACGGGATATAATATCTTCATATACGGCTGCATTCCTGTTTAGTAACTCAAGCCGAGACTCATCCGGGGACGATTGTCCCACTCCGGCTGTCACAACCACAACCTGCGTATTTTTTAAATCTTCATAGCTGCCGGCCCGGACGTTAACATTTCCAACGAGCAGCTGACCGTGCATTAAATCCATCGCTTCTCCCTCCGCCCGTTCTTTATTCAAATCAACCAGTATGATTTCGCTGGCAATGCGTTGATTAAAAAGAGCATAGGCTGCGGCCACACCTACATTACCAGTACCAATAATAGCAATCGATCTTTTTTGGATCATAATATAAAGTTAATTAATAATTATTTGCTGTAATTGTATTAAGTATTATCTATCATTTTATTCAATATTTTATTTCTTTTCTCTATTAATACCTTTGGATCAACCACTTTAACATTATTATGGAATTGCAGCAGCCACTTGTTAATATAATCCAGGTTGTTGAATTCAAATGTGATCCTAAATAAATTAGGATTTTTTTGAATATTCTTAATAATTTTCGTCGGTAAATTAGCTTTGAAGCGGCTTACGCTGTTTTTGTGTACATCTATCACTATTTTCCGGGAAGAGCCGTCAGATCGGAAAATAAGGCCTTCCACGTCGATTTGTCCGTACGGGACAAACTCTTCGCTCAATACTTCCACTTTTGACATGCGATCGAGTACAAAATTGCGGACAGCCTCTCTTTTGTGCGAATGTCCGATGACATTCCAGTGGTCTTTATAAAAAACGATGAGATAGGGATCAATTTTGCGGGAGGAAATATTATTATCCGATTTCGACCGATAGTCGAAGGAGATTTTCTTATTATCGGCAATAGCATTACTGATCAGGTACCAGTTTCCGCCCTCTTTTTTTTCCGCACCGAAGTTCATATAGGGATCCACGACGGTCCGTTTTCCCAGCGACTCCATAAACTGCAGAAGCTCATCGGGCAGTACTTCCTTGATCTTTAGTTCGACTCCCTTGGCATCGCTGATAAGCGTTTGATCCACCTGCGACTTCACAAAATTAAGCCCAACTAAAATTGTCGCCAGCTCCTTTGTGGTGAACATCAGGGGAGGAATTTTATAGCCATGCATGATTCCGTATCCATTGTATTCGTCCCAGGTTACCGGGACATTCATTTCCGATAGTGCATTGAAATCACGAAACACGGTGCGACGACTGACATCAAATTTTTCTGCAATATCGTTGACTGTGATACGATGATTGGATTGCTGAAGCATGAGGATAAGCTTCATGCGGCGCTCGGAGCTGTTCATATAGGAGTATTTCTTCTGTAAGTTAACATGGCGACCGATCTAATATAAGTGATCTGAAGAATAGTTACAGCGGGGATCAGATCCCGACTGGGAGCATATCACCGAAAAAAGGAGAGGGGTTATATCCGCCTAATGACGACAAGGGCCTCCTGTCCGGGTGGCACAGAGAGTACGTGGCGCAGGTTATTCCCGGCTAATAACGACCAGTGCCTTGCCCGCATAAAAGTCCGGTCCTTTTGAAAGGTCATACCGGTGAATGGAAAGGGACTCCTTTATTCCCTGCAGCTCCTCCTTGATATCCATGCCTTTATAAAGCACCATCGATTCCCAGGGCAGGTGGGAGGTCATTGCGTACAGTTCATTGATTTTGAATGCATGCTTGGAGATCAATAAGAAGGAGTGATCCGGTTTAATTTGTTCAACAGAACCATCCGAAATTGTTACGTTTTGTAAGCCGAGCCTTTGGACCATTTGCTTCATGGCCATGCACTTCTTGGAGACAATGTCATTAAGCGTGAATCGCTTTTTGGGATGGGTGATGGCCAGTGGAATACCGGGGAGTCCACCTCCGCTGCCGGCGTCTAAGACTACCTGGGCTGAAAAAAAAGCCTCGAACTGGGATAAAAGGAGGGAGTGTAAAAGATGATGTTTGACTGTTTCACGTGAAACATTACGACTAATAAGATTAATCCTCTTATTCCACCAAAGCAAGTGGTCAAGGTAATTGCCTAATGTTTTTCTATGCTTTGAATAGAGTTGGCGACTGTTTTCAAATGTTTCACGTGAAACATTTGAAGTAGTAAGAGTGAGATGTTCCACGTGAAACAGTGGTTAATTTTTAAGATATACCATCAAGACCGAGATATCACTTGGAGAAACACCGCTTATCCGGCTTGCCTGTCCCAGTGTTTCGGGACGAATGCGCTCCATTTTCTGGGTACCCTCGGCAGAAAGGCTATTTATTTTGCCATAATCGAGGGTGTCGGGGATGATTGTGTCCTCCTGCTTGCGCATTTCCTCCACCATCTCAAATTCTTTTTCGATATACCCTGCGTATTTAATCTGGATCTCCACCTGGTCGAACACATCGCGGTCGTCGGTAATGGCGTGGGCTTTTTCCTTCAATTCCGCATCGGCCTCAAAAAGATTATAGATTGATAGCTGGGGGCGGGGAATAAGCGTTTTAGCCTTAACGGGTTGGGAAAGTATGCTGGTGCCCTGCTCCTTGAGCATCGGGTCCATCTTTTCCGGGTACACCGTATAATCCGAAATAAGATCATGGAGCTGGTCAATAGCTTGGTTTTTAGTCTTGTAGCGCTCAAATCGCTCATCGGAAGCAAGCCCGATTTTGTGTCCCAGGTCCGTAAGACGAAGATCCGCATTATCCTGGCGCAGCAGAATGCGATGTTCGGCGCGTGAGGTAAACATACGGTAAGGCTCTTCGGTGCCTTTAGTAATAAGGTCGTCAATGAGCACGCCAATATACGCTTCGGAGCGCTTCAGAATAAATTCTTCTTTGCCCTGCACTTTGCGGACCGCATTGATGCCGGCCATCAGTCCCTGGCATGCCGCCTCTTCATAGCCGGTCGTTCCGTTAATTTGTCCCGCAAAAAAGAGTCCATCGGTAATTTTGGTTTCCATGCTGCGCCGGATTTGATAGGGCGGAAAATAATCGTACTCAATGGCATAGCCGGGGCGAAGCATGACGGCTTCTTCAAAGCCGGGGATTGTGCGCAGCGCCTTGTACTGGACATCCTCCGGCAAAGATGTAGAAAAACCGTTGAGATACATTTCGTACGTATCCCATCCTTCCGGCTCCAGGAAGAGCTGATGGCTGTCTTTTTCTGAAAAGCGGTTGATCTTATCCTCGATACTGGGACAGTAGCGGGGACCAGTGGATTCGATGGTCCCATTGAACATAGGACTGCGGTCAAAGCCGGACCGAAGCATATCATGTACCTTTTGATTGGTAAAGCCGATCCAGCAGGTAAGCTGTTCTTCCCTGGATGGCAGGGAGTCGGTCATGAAGGAAAAGGGGCTGGGATCCTCATCTCCGTATTGAATTTCAAGACGATCGTAGTCAATAGAGCGGCCATCCAGCCGGGGGGGAGTCCCCGTTTTCAGCCGACCCACTTCAAAGCCCAGCTTTTCGAGGGCTGCGGAGATGCCCACTGAGGCCCGCTCGCCCGACCGGCCACCCCCGAAGTTGGTTTCACCGATATGCATCAGTCCATTGCCGAAAGTGCCTGTAGTAAGTATAACTGATTGCGCCTCAAAGATTTGTCCGGTACTCGTACGAACGCCGGCAGCACGCTTCCCTTCATTTACCGTTATGATATCGACTACATTATCCTGACGGAAGTGCAGGTTTTCTTTTTTTTCCAATTCTTCACGCATCATAGTGCAGTATAGGGCGCGGTCGCTCTGGCAGCGCGGACTCCACATGGCGGGACCTTTACTGGTATTCAGCATGCGAAACTGAACGGCCGATTTATCGGCAACCCTGCCCATAAGTCCACCGAGCGCATCAATCTCTCGTACCAACTGACCTTTGGCGACGCCGCCAATAGCCGGATTGCACGACATCTTGGCGATAGCATCGAGATTCATCGTAATGAGCAGTGTTTGAGCGCCCATTTCAGCGGCGGCACCGGCTGCTTCACTGCCCGCATGTCCGGCCCCGACTACAATGACATCATATGTTGGGTAAAGAGATTTCATAAGCCTTAAGTGTATGTTTTTATTACACTTATACGTTTATAAATGAGCAATCCTGCATATCACGGCAACTCTGAAATGCAGAGCGCATATAAAAGTTCCGGGAATCCTCTAAAGTAAGGGTTTTTTGGGAAAAAATTTAACCGGGAATGCTGTGGCGAACAGTCCGGGTAGTGTTCATACCCATTTGCGCCCTATCCCGGGAAAAGGCCAGGGCGGTTGTTATTGGCGGTAGTGCTGCGATTGAACAGGAAAAGCTAAGCTATTTTCCCGTTCGTTCGTTGAATACACTATTTATAGATAAGAAAATGGTTTCATCGGAACCCCTGGGAAGAGATTCGTGCAGCGGCGCTACTGCTGTTCGTGCCATTCGAGAAAATTGACAACCGCCTGCCAGATAGCTTCCAGCTTTGTGTCCCTCTCGTATTCAAAGACCGTATCATCATCAGCTGAGATGGTGCAGCTTTTTCCTCTAATCATGACAGGATAGCCGAGATCTTCCTCGATCTTAATGACGACCGGCATCATCCATTTCCATGATTGGTGAAATTTCATGTCTTCAACCGACAGGAAAGCCAGCGGTATGTCCTTTACGTTTTCCTGCGCTATTTTAATCGTACTGCCCATAATATTCTCAATGAGCCTGCTTCCCTTATTAATTTCTTCCTGTTGCATAATATTGAATTGGGTAATTGATATGTGTTTATATTAGGCTAATAGTTTGAGCATTATATTGCCCGGCTTCCTATTGTTATCCGTTAACATTTCACTCACTCCAGCTATCACCAGGCAAAGGCGTTTCAGGATGACACTTTTAGATCTCCTTCTCGCTAACCTGACCGGAGTTTGCGTTAAGTCGGATTATGCCTCATACGCATTTAAGCCCTTAAAGATAAATAAAAAAAGAAGAGGAGAAAGGGTGATTTCCGGCGGTGGGGAGGGTATTGGTTAGCCCGGAGGCGGAATTGAAGGATAGCTATAACCGTAAAGAAAATATGCCAAAAAAAAGGCTGCCCCAAGAGATAAAACCAGATTTCTGAATAGCTATGAATTCTGATTTTACCAGGGTCTTTTCGGGGCAGCCGCGCAACGGTGATGATTATGCGTCCGAAGTTGCTTATTCTTCGGGCTGGGTAAGAACCGTATCGATAACAAACACGGTTCCATTCGTAGCTTCTATACCGCTTGAAGTGATGGTCGCCTGGTCTTCATTGATGGTCACGGCGTCATCATCATCCGTGCTGAACGACAACGTTCCTTCATTAAGGGCGGTAGCGGATTCGGTGTCCTGCAGCTCATCGTAGGTAAGGTTTTCTTCCACGACGTGATACTGCAGGAGATCCGTCAATGCCTCATCACTCAGGGTATCCGCCTCTGCTTCCTCCAACGCATCATCAGTGGGGGCAAAAACAGTAACAGGTCCCTCTTGTGAAAGGGTATCGGCCCAGTCTTCCTCTGAAAGGAAATCGTAGAGGGTGGAAAGCGTGCTTTCACCTTCGATAGTCTCCAGGGCATTGAGATCAGTATTGGGACCTGTGCTGTCATCGTCATCGCACGCTGTAAATCCAATGACGGTTGCTATCAGAAAGAGAGTGGTTAATTTTTTTATCGATGTTATCATAAGAATACAAGTTTATAGGGTTATCAGTAGTTAACATTGGTATTACACCGTCGCGAAGGGAAGTAACTACTCAGGCAGAATTTTTTTTCAGAGTTATAACTATATGGGAATTAAATCTACAAAAGTCAGGTCGTTTTCTTTTTTATAAGACCTTTGAAAAATCAGGAGTTTTGATCAATATCAACCCCTGAACGAATTCAAAACCGCAGCATAATAATGCATATGTGAGGTTTTTGAATTTGCGAAAATGCAGAGATTGGCCAAAAAACGATTTTGCAAGGCGCTCTGTTAGAAGCGATGAAAAGAAACAGGTGAGAGGCGGGGCGGCTTGCCCACAATCAAATTTCTTCGAGAATAATCCGGGTTAGGACCTATAAAAGTAAGATTTGAAGCGGATATTAAGGGTAATGTTGAAGGCAGCCGGATCTTCGTCAGAAAAAGGGGCGTTATTTCGATGCAGGATAGGTAATAAATAGGGAACAGCGAAGTTATCATAGGGAGCAGTTTGCCAGAGGAGCGATCGGTGCTATGACCGTTAGAATCACGCTCTGAAAACAACCAAAGGAAAACAGGCTTTTATATTTTTTGTTTTATATCTTTCTTCTTTTATTGGATAGGCACAGGAAAATCGGAGTACAAATAAGCCGCATATCCATATCCCGGCATCGCAAAGCAAGACCTCTTTTTAAATACAAGATTACACCATAACACTACACCTATACAGACATTTACAAAACCATGGATCCTGAATTCTCTTTAAAAGGCAAAAATAACAGTATTTCACGACGAACGTTTCTGGGGAGTTCTGCCGCTTTGGTGGGAGGAGCCTTCCTAAGTCCGCTGGCAGGCGGAAGTAATGCATTCGGAGCACCAAAGGACACGCTTAAACTCGCGCTGGTGGGGAGCGGATCGAGAGGAGCCGGAGCCGTTGTCAATGCATTACAGGCAGAAGAGGGGGTTGAACTCGTAGCGATGGCAGATATTTTTGAAGAGAAGCTGAACGATAGCTATCAGAATCTGATGCGCGTTGACAGCATTAGCAATCGAATAAAGGTGCCGGATGATCATAAGTTTGTGGGACTGGATGCTTATCAAAAGGCGATCGACCTGGCCGATGTGGTGCTCCTGGCAACCCCGCCGGCGTTTCGTCCCCTCCATTTCGAAACGGCAGTGAAAGCCGGGAAACACGTGTTTATGGAGAAGCCTCTGGCAACGGACGCGCCGGGCGTGCGCAGGATCTTTGAGGCCGGTAAAGTGGCTGAAGAAAAAGGGTTAAGCGTGGTAGTGGGACTCCAATACCGGTATTCCAGGCGGTTCCAAAAGCTTGTAGAGAAGGTGAATGCCGGTGAACTCGGTGATATCACCTCCATGTCCTGCAACTATTTGCTGGCCGGTATCAAGCAGGTCGCACGCAAACCTGGCGACAGTGAACTGGAGTACCAGTTGCGAAACTGGCGCCAGTTTGAATGGCTGTGGGGTGGATCACCCGCGGGACTCACGATTCATTTCGAAGATATTGCGCACTGGGCAAAAGGCTCATATCCCGTGCGGGCATTCGGGACAGGCGGCAGGGCCGCCCTGGAGGGACCCGAACAGGGCAACATCTATGACCACTACTATATAGACTATGAATATGAGGACGGAACCAGCTTGCACAGCCGAACCCGCCATATCCAGGGATGCTGGACCAATCGCACCTTTTCTTTCCAGGGAAGCAGGGGCGTTGCTCATGCGTCGGGCGGCTCCGGTCCGGAGATCAAAAGCCGGAATGGAGAGACGCTTTGGAGCTATGACGATGCGGGGGACCCGAATCCATACCAAACCGAGCATGAAGTGCTCTACCGAGCTATCCGAAGCGGTAATCCCGTCAATGACACCGAATGGGGAGCCAAGAGTACGCTGACAAGCATCATGGGACGAATGGCCGTTCAGTCGGGGAAACTTGTTGAGTGGGACGATGCTCTGAACTCGGATGTGGTAATGGTTCCCAATAACTTGTCGGAAGATTCCGAGCCGCCCGTTCTTCCCCGGGAAGACGGAAGCTATCCCGTGCCCATTCCGGGTGACGACTCCAGGATTATTTAATGGCAATGAATATGGGAGTGGAAGCATTCACGGGTTACGTAAAAAAAATAGATGCGAGTGTAGCGTAAATTGCGAGATGAACGGTTGAGAGTAAGCAGGAAAGAATACCCAAATTAGATGGCACTATGCCTCGGGGAGTCGCAATCTGCCGTTTATAGTGGGTTCCGGATGTTCTATAAATTCCACCAATACGTTAATTTCAGCATCAGGGAACGGCTTTTCACGGAAAAGGATCCCGGTATGTAGTTATCGGTGTAAACCACAAAAAGGTCGGATGCCGGTTGGAAACGCCATTGGAACCGGCTGTTGATATTGATGTTATCCAGCTGGTCGTTATACTGGACAAAGGTTGTAAAATAGATATTCTTGGTGAATGTGATATCCAGGCGGTTGCCTACCAGCCAGAATTCGGAGCGATTCCAGGGTTGAGGCAAATCCAGCCTGTTATAGCTGGTGTAGGCGGAGATATTGATGTAGGGCTGGAATCTGAATCCCAGCTCCGAGCGGAGATACAGGCGATCCCCGCCTGCAAAAAAACCACCCCGCTGTACGGAAAACAAGTAGGTGTACAGACTCTGAGGCTTGGAAGCAAACTCCAGCCCCAAATTATTCCAGGTATGGCGGCTCCCCGCCTCCAGGTTGTATCCGGATATGCTCGTGGGATCGAAGGGATCGAGGAGTTCTACGAACCGATGGGTAATCCAGCTGCTGAGGGTCCCCCCATTCCGAAAATTGACGCTGTAGGTGATTTTGTTTTCATAATCAGTGTTGAGCAGCGACTCATCGAAGTAGGTGGATGTACTTATTGTGGGGCCGTGGCTTAAGACGCGTCCGTTGGCCGGGAAAAACAGGTACCCCACTTCCGGGTACAGCCGGATATATCCGTTTCGCGGGACATACCCGGTTTCGGCGGTAAAGTCACTTCCGACATAATCCTGGGCCCATTGAACCTTCCAGTTACCGTCGGAGTAAAGGACACTGGCGGTATGGCCGAAGGTTCTTCCCGAAGTTTCGGATGAAAAAGATTTAAGCAGCGTGAAATTGCCGTTCCACAAGTCGGATGAGGTCGCAAGGTCGTATTCCACCCCGATATTGCGATTATAACCGGCATCGGCAGCAGTTCCCCCATTCCCGTTGTCGGCCAGCGAGCCGAGGGATTCCTTGTTTACAAAAATCAGGCCGAGATTGGAACGGTCGGAAACCCGCCTCTTCAGAGCAAATACGGAGAAATTCCGGGAAGGGATGTTCTGCTCCGAGACGCGTTCCGTCTGCATATTCATCGCCCCCACTCTCCAGTCCCGGTTGATCTGCCCGCTTAAGCGTCCCCCGAACAGGATAGGGGCATCCAGCCCAATTCTCCTGGAAAAGAAGGGACGAATATTTTCGTTGCCGAAGTTGGCAAACAGATCTTCATTCTCGAGAAAAAACTGTCGTTTTTCGGGGAAAAAGAGCTCAAACCGTTCCGTATCGATGATCTGCTCATCCACCTCAACCTGTGAGAAGTCGGGATTAATGGTCAGGTCGAGATTTAGCGACGAGTTGAGACCTATTTTAGCATTTACTCCCGCTTCCCTCCGGTAAGAGGGGCTATCCGACGGTTGAAAATCCTTGTTCAATCCTCCCAGGAGGTGGGGAATAACAGAGATGTTGGATCCGGCCGATGGTGGCGGGGCATCCCATACGAGGTTTCCGGTGTAAGCCAGCGAAGCGGAAGGAAACTGCCGGGGCACCGGCGCCCATCCCGATTTTTCCTGGAACGTCAGATCATACCGGCTGAAATTGATGCCCCAGGTCGTGATTTCCTGATCGTAACGCAGGGACTTGAAAGGAATTGCTGCTTCAAAGACCCATCGGTCCTCATAATTTCTCACTTTTGAAACCCACTTATTATCCCAGCTCAGGTTGACGCTGCCCCCGTCGTACATAAGTCCATCCCATTCGGCTCCCTCGGCGTTGGCGCCAAAAGAAAAACCATTGGTTTGATCATCGAACGGATCCATGAAAAGCAGAAAGTTATCGTTGTTTCCGAAATTGAAGTCTCGTCGGAGCGACTCCACAACATTGGGGTCCGGCTCTCCGCGGAAATTAACAGCGATAATATACAGGTTCCTGTCGTCATAGGTCATTCGTACCTCGGTACGAAGCCGGGCACGGCTGGTATCCATCGGGGTAATCATGTGAAAATCGGTTGCCGATTCCGCTTCTTGCCATGCGGATTCATCCATTCTGCCGTCAACCGTCACGGGAGAAGTGGCCTTGTTGATATGCAATTGGTAATGGTTATTAATTTTCTGGGCCCGGGCGGTTATTACCACCAGCGCGAGGTACAGGAAAGTAAACAAAACCGGTTTTTGAAAAGCCATTAAGGGGAAGGTAATTATTTTTACTAAATATTATTTTACGGTAAAGCCGACCGACAGAAAGGTATTTGCCTCCCTGTGTATGTCTTAAGTGGATAATAAAAGCATCCCTGCGGAGGTTTTGGGAGCCGGCGCACAAATTGGGTCTTCTCAAGCCTGAACCTGCGGATAATGCGGGGTACCTTTTGAAGGATCTCTGCTTTGCAGAAAGCTCATGTAACTACAACTATGCCCGTTTTGCCCCTTGATCTTCTCCAAAATCTACAACCGCCTGACTCGTTATTTAAACGTTGAGGCGATACTAAAAAATCAAACACAAGGAAACCTTAAATATTTAAAGGTATAATATACAATATCAGGCTAAGAAGATAAGCCGGTTTTTTTAAGAACCAATATAAATTATCCTTTTTTGCGGGGTATCCGGGATATCACCATGTGCCGTTGAAAACCATCCCATCGAATCCATCAGTCGGTAAGGTCATGTATTGGTTGTGGGGGAGGGTACAGTTTGAGCGGGCTAAGAGCGATTAGAAAAGCTAATTGAGAAGATATATAGTCAGATTTAAAAAGGGCGGTAAAAGCAATCCATAATAAATAGGCCGGAAAAGCCAGGCCGTCCGGGATTTTAGGGTTTTGAATCTATTGAAGGTGATCAGAACAGCGATAACAAGTGGCATACCATCCCGGTATGGCATCCAGCGTAACCCCGCTTGCCACCAATCCGACAGCGTCCCAGATTATGACAGCCCTTGTAATTCTTACCCGGTAGGGTATGCTCATTTCATCCTGACCCTATTCACGGCGAGGCAGCAAACGACCTTTCCTTGCTGGATTGGTACCGGATGGAACTTGAGGCGAAATAGTGGTCTATTTTGTCGAATATCTTTTCCAACGCCTCCTCATTGAATTGCCCTGAAGCAATTATTTCCTTATATCCGTTGGAGAAGATAAGCTGGGTACAGGGACCTCCGGATAGTTTCATCTTTGACTCCCTGGTTTTGTAAAACCCCTTATAATTTCCTGTTTTGTAGTAGGTTTTCAGACGGGTTTCGATAGCTTTCATAATGAATAGGTTAAAATGGTATTTGCCTTATCGGTATAGTTCCCAAATTACGTTAGCAAGTTGTAAGAAATAACAATAAATGTGCCGGGAAACTGTATTTGTCCGGTTATTCTCGTTCGATAAATGCGGTTTTAGTTAGTTATGAGGAGTCATCTGATGAGATGACCGCCCGTTTTTACAGGAAGCCAGTCTGTCAATTTGTGTGAATATCTTTTTTAAAGCCTCCTCCTTACACCTTCCGCTGGCAAAAAGTTTCTGAATGCCGTTTGTAAATGTAACGTGAATTTGTCCCGTAAAGGGGGAACTCCGCACTTTGTATTTATAAAAGTTCTTGTATTGCCCGAATTTATAGTATTTTTGTAACCCTTTCTCTATCTGTTTCATGTTGGCTTCAAAAAATGAGGCAATGGAAACAACTGTAATAAATATTATACGATAATAGTAAAACTTAATATTACAAAAAGCAATAAGTAAATGAAATTATCCTTTTGAAAGGGTATGAGAGGTAGAAACGACGGGGTAATAAATTTTAATGCAGCCCTTTTTCGTTTCAATATCAGCGTTTTTGTATGTTATGGAAATAAAGAGCCGCATTAATCAAAATGTTAAAAAATAAAGCAGAAAATGAGAGTGGTCATTATTGGGGGGACGGGACATGTGGGAACTTTTCTGGTTCCGCGGTTGGTTCTGGACGGTTATGAGGTAATTTGTGTCAGTCGTCAACAACGCAAGCCCTATCGATCACATCCGGCATGGAAATTTGTAACGCAGGTGGCTATTGACCGCACGGAGGCGGAGGAGAAGAACCTGTTTGGGAAGCAGATCGCTGAATTAAATCCCCATGTGGTAATAGACATGATCTGCTTTACGCTTGAGAGTGCGAAAGGCCTGGCAGAGGCTCTTATGGGGCAAGTGCAACATTTTCTGCACTGTGGGACCCTCTGGGTTCATGGTCACAGTGAGCGGGTCCCCACCCGTGAAAGTCAGCCGCGGAACCCGTTTGGGGAGTATGGAATAAATAAGGCTGCCATTGAATCATATCTGATTTCTCTGTCCCGCCGAAAGGGATTTCCCGCTACCATTCTTCATCCGGGACATATTACGGGTCCGGGCTGGATGCCCGTCAATCCCGCAGGGAATCTTGATCCCGGTATATTCAGCCGGCTGGCGGGGGGCAAAGAAGTTGTATTGCCCAACATCGGCATGGAAACAGTTCATCACGTGCATGCCGATGATGTGGCCCAGGCATTCGTTAAGGCGATGGATAACTGGAGTCAGGCGGTGGGCGAAAGCTTCCATGTTGCCTCCGAACAGGCACTTACGCTCCGGGGATATGCAAGGGCCGTGGCGGAGTGGCGGGGGCAGGAAGCCAAGCTGCGATTTCTGCCGTGGGAGGAATGGAGGAAGACGGTCAGCGGGGAAGAAGCGGATCTGACGTGGGATCACATAGCACATAGCGCCAATGCCAGTATAGAAAAGGCCAAAGAACGCTTGAAATTCCAGCCACGGTACAGCTCCCTGCAAGCCGTCCGGGAGGCGGTGAGGAGTTTTTGGGAAGAGGAATATGAATAAAAAGGAAGGCGACAGGAATTACTGCGGGCCGGTTATAGGAATATCATGATCCGGGACAAGATCAGGGAAATTTATCCTCACATAACAACGGCTTTCGAAATGTCATGATACTACATTAGATTAGCATATTATTCGGGGCCATGCCTGACCCTTTTTAAAAAGCATTATGGAATTAGGTAAAAAATATTATATTGAAACTAATCCTCCCATCAATCTTTTATGGTTGATTTAATAAAGGTTTTTTTGAATGTTGTTGGCTGAAGTTTGCCATTAATAAGTAGATGGAAATGGGAAACAAGCAATCTCCGGGTGGTGATTTTAACGGGATATCATCACTATCCCATCCCCGAGCCAACTGAGACTGTGAAAAAATGTGGGATTTCATGTACACAAAAAACCAATAACTAAAAATTTTATTATGGAAGAATCCAGGAAAAGTAGAGATATGAGAGGTTACGTACCGGCAGAATCGTCACAATTAGCTGAATATCCGGGAGCCGAATCTGCGGTGGCAAGTGAAATTGCCCGGATGAATCCTTCAACCATATCCAAGATAATGGCGGCCGAACCTATGGCAATAAGCGAAAGGATCAAAGAATCGCCTGACAATATTATGGAAATTGCTACGGCCGAGCCTGTTATTTTAAGTAAGGCGCTGGCTTCCAATCCGTCGATCATTTCCGAAGTTGCTGAAAAAAATCCTGCTTTAATTGGCAAGGTTATGACGGCCGAGCCCGCTGTCTTCTCAGAAATAGCTGCTGCCGAACCGGCAGCATTTGGTAAAGCTATTGCGGGTGTGACCAAAGAGATAGGTTCAAAGTAGCATGCATGGAACCCAGGAAGAAAGAAATGTTACTTCCGGACCTACATCAGAAGAATTTACAAACTGGATAAAGGATCTTCCTGCCCGGCTTGAACCCGAGCACGTCGGATCTGCTGTTATGGCTCCCTTGTTTTCTCATGTGCTGGCTCATCCCGCCAGGTACGAGGAAGGATTTGCTCTTCTCAGGGATAAGATGATTGATCTTACGGTCCGGATGGCCCGTGAGAATACCTCTTATTATGGAAAGAGTCTTGAAACAGCCGGCCATAAATTCACCGGTTATGAGCAGCTGGAAGAGCTGCCGCTTGTCACCAAGGAAAGCATCTATGAGCACGAATACGGGATCATTTCTGATATCACAACCTTTGGATTTGTAACCTTCACGACAGGAACGATCAGTCAGCGTCCGTTGCTTATTCAGAGATCGCTTGAAGAACAGCAGTATCTGCAGAATTTCTTTTCCGTTCTGCAGTCCAACCGGTTTGAATCCGAAGCATCCCAGCCGCTGGGCATCTCGGAAGGATCTATGAATCATGGCGCCGTGCTGAAAATACCCGGATTCGGTTATAATTTCATGGTTGAATTGATCAGGGATTACGGGGTTTTGCGGACAGTATGGCTATTACAGAATGAATTTGATTTCCCCGGACACCAGCGGAAGGTCAGCAAATTAAATATAACCTATATGGGCCTTTGTGTTCTCTACCAGTACATGGAACAGGAGAATATCAGGCTTCCGGAAGATCAGCTGGATGCTATTACCATCTTCGGCTGGCCCGTACCGCCGAAAAGAAAAAAAGCTATGGAAGATTTTTTCGGAACCGGCATCACCGATAATTTTTCCATGTCCGAAATGTTTGGCGGAGCCCGCTATTGTGACAATTGCGGGGGGTTTCATTTTGAGCCTTTTGTGGTACCTGAAGTGCTGAATGTGGAAACCGGAGGCCGTATTGATGAAGGAGTGGGTGAGCTTGTGATAACCCCGCTTTTTCCTTTTAGCCAGCGATTTGTACTAATACGGTACAAAACCTCAGACCTAGTAAAAATCTATGATACCGATTGTCCTGCGGGAAAGAAAGCCTATAAATTTAAAGGGAGACTACAGCGGAGTGTAAAAATAGCTCCGGGTATCTATGCGGGTGAAGCGGAAGTCGCCAAAGCCATCGATGATGTCCCCGGGCTGAGCCGTCCTTCTTCCGGCTTTTCCATACTCAACGATCCCTCGGCTCCGAACTGGCCAAAATTCAAAATAAACGAGCTTCACGAGGACTTTAAATTGGGACTCACCGCTGAGTTAACGTTTTCTCCGGAAGAAAAGCCAGGCCTTCTCAAAAACACCAAAAAACAGATTGTAAAACGTCTCACACAAGATCTTACCTCGGAAGTATCTTCCTGGCTTCAAACCAATACCGATGCTCTTACCATCCGCCTGGCAGCACCGGATACGCTTTCCGAGCGAGATTACTGGAATCTTTAACCTATTTAACATAGCCATATCCTGCTCTATGAATAACGCTATTGACCGTGTGATATCCGATTCTCCGATAATGGAAGGGAGAAGTAAACGTATATACGAATACAAGGATGATCTCCTGCTTGTGGAGTTGATTCCATCGCTGACAAGCTATACCTATGACCGCCATGAACTTGTTGAGGGGACCGATGTCCTGCGATTGGATTTCTACGAGAAGGCCGTCGGGGTACTTCGGGAGAAGGGTATCAATACAGCCTTTGTGGAACGTGTGGATCCCCGGCGGTATATTGCGCAGCGCTGCAGCAATCCCCCCTTCGAGGTCATCGTCAAAAATTTTGCCATTGGCTCCACCTTGAAATTTTATCCCGGATTGTTTGAAAAATATGCTGAGTTCGAAAACCCGATCGTCAAGTTCGACTACCGAACCGATCCCGAAGACCAGCCGATTGCAGCCGATTATATCCGGGAATATGGAGTAGATCCCGAAGTGCTGAAAACCATTGCTTTAAAGGTCAACAAGGCCCTGAAAGAGTGGATGTCTGATCTGGTACTGGTGGATTTTTGCCTGATCTTTGGAAAGAATTCCCGCGGAGAATATGTTGTTACCTCAGAAATTTCTCCCGATGGCATGAGGCTGAAATCGGAATCCGGCCGATCGCTTGACAAGGACTTGTTCAGAAAAGGAGCCTCGCATGAGGACATCAGAAAAGAGTGGACGCGTCTTCTTAATTTAATCTGACAGATTGTGGAAGAGAAAAACATGCTTATCACCGGCTCCAACCGGGGAACGGGGTATGCCGTTGCAAAATATTTTGATACCAAAGGATATGTTGTCCATTCTCTCAATAAGACGCTCAAAGGAGAAGCATGGATGAATGAACTCCAATGCGATCTTTCGAAGCCGAAGGAGATCAGGGCAGCTGTTGATCGATTAAAAGAAAAAACGGGAACCATCTCACTCTGTTTCCTCAATGCTGCTGTACGGAAACTGTCTTCCATCAAAGAGATGCCTGAGAAAGATTGGTTATATTCGGTCAATACCAATTTAAACGCCTCTTTTTTGCTCCTGAAATATCTTACCCCCTCATTGGAATCTTCCGGGGAGGGCAGGGTTATCATTATGGGAAGTCATGCCGCGGATCATTATTTTGAAGGGGGTGCCGCCTACTGTGCTACAAAAGCGGCTCTTAAAGCACTATCGGAAGTATATATACAGGAAACAAGAGATCGTGGAATTCGTACGACCTTAATCAATGCCGGAGCCATAAAAAACAGGTCCAAAACGCATGACGATAAAAAAATAGAGCCTGAAAAACTTGCTGCGTTCATTTATCAAATTGCACGGGCTTCGGGAAACATGCTCATCGGCGAGGTAGAATTACGTCCCTTAGATACGGTATCACCCCCGGATCGGGGCATTGCTAAAATCCAATACATTTAAATCCTGATGCTGAACAAAAAATTCGTCGTTTCTGATCTTGACGGCACACTTCTTAACAACGACGGGGTATTATCCAAGCATAGCCGGACAAAATTGCAGCGATTAATCGACAACGGGCTGGATTTTACCGTAGCGACGGCCCGGAGCCTTCACACGATTTCCGATATCCTCCGGGACCTGCAGCTGTCCCTCCCGGTAATTTGCCTGAATGGCGCCTATATTTCAGATTACAATACCAAGGAGCACATTGTTATCAATGAGATTCAACAGGACGTGAGACAACGAATTCGGGAATATGTCGAGAAGCATGATGTGGGTGTTTTCATCTCTTCTCACTATGGCGGGTCGGATTTCCTGTTTTACAATCAGATCAGCAACGGCGGACTGCAGTGGTATTATGAGGATCGCCTTGCTAATAATGATCACCGGCTGCAAAGCACGAAAAGTATCCGGGACCTCAGGGACCATTATATAACGTGCTTTACGTTTATAGACCGGGAACAGAAGTTGCTTCGAATAAAACAAGAGTTGCTTGATCAATTTCCGGACCGGGTAGAAGTTCACCTGTTTGAGAACTTCTACTCCAGGGGCTGGCATTGGCTTACTGTTCACGATTACAGGGCGACAAAAGATCGGGCCATCCAACAGCTACAAGATGAATTTGGCCAACGGGATAAGGATCTGGTTGTCTTTGGAGACCACATTAATGATATCAGGATGTTTAAAATTGCACACCAGTGTATTGCGGTACAAAATGCGGATGAGCGGCTCAAGAAACATGCGCACGAAGTCATAGGAACCAATATGGAAGACAGCGTTGTCAACTATCTCGAGGATATGTTTCGAGCATCGTAAAGCGGTTTTTGCGCCCGATCTTTTTAGCTCTCGTATGTTTCACAGCAAATAGATTGTAACTCTTTGAAAATCCTGAGGGCTACCTTTAAGATCGATCCCTGAACTCCCGGACGGATAATTTTTCTTTTTTTTGGGCATGCCACGATCAATGTATGCGGATGATCTCCTAACCTGCGTAAATGAATTTGTATAGATCCACCAAGTGCCTATTCCCAGGGTAGCCTTAAAAAAGGCAGTCAATCCCATCAAGTGCCATGTGTATCAACAAGCCTAAGCCCATCAGATGCAGCATGTTCTTCGCAGGAAGGGTTTTATCCTTCCCTTTCCCTGATCCCGTTATCAAAGGGAGTGCAAACAGCAAAATATAGATTCCAATGGCCGGAATAGTATGAAGAGGATGGAAGCCAATTGAGCACCGCCCCGGATCATAAATGGGATTTGCTAACAGGTGATCAAGGTCAACCAGCATGGTAAGAATCATAATCAACACCGCCTGTCTCCATTGTTCTTTATAGAAAAGATGGGCCACTATGACAGGAACCAAAATGTGTAGAACAATATGTATGCTCATTTAACCGGTTGTATTTTATTTTCAATCAATACCAATATTAATCAGTCTGCTCAGTGAAAAAGGCGGGTTTTGTATACCTATAATGAACGAATCTGTAGATATGACCTCTATTATATCCAGTTCAGGTCTTTGGGAATTTTAATCTGATTAAACTCCAGACACCTGAACAGTAGCTGATATCAGCGTTTGAAAAATCGGCCCTGGGGTTCAGCATGATAAAACAGGTTTTGCAACGCTTCCTGTTTCTGATTCACCTGAGCTAAAACAAATTACATACCCCATCGTGATTTAATCTCATGCCGGCGGAAAGCTTTTTCGGTTTATAAACCCGTGAATTCCACTGCTGATAAAGAGTATGGCAGCAACGGCAAGGGCTGTATTAGCGATGACAGGCACTTCTCCCCAATTGGCAACAGCTATAGCTACCAATCCCCAGACCCCGACCAGGGCGAATTCACGCATATTCCGGGTCCAGGTCATGGTCATATATATCACCCCCGCTGCAAAAATCATAATTACCGTCCAGCTAACTGGTGAGATTCCAAAGCCCCGCCATTCTATTTTAGTTAAGTAGGCAGCGGTGTTAGCAATAAAAGCTACGGTAATCCACCCGGAATAGGCTGAAAATGGCCACCAGACGAAAGCTATTTTATGAAGCGGTGCATCTTCCATCTCCATATTGGTCCGCACGATAATCCTGATCAGTGAAAAAAGGAGCAGAGCCATGATAAGGACAGAAAGACCGGTGAAATCATACACCCAGGTTACAATCCAAAAGATATTTGCAAAGCAGGAAATAACAAACCACCAACCGACTTGAAATACAATTTCATCGCTCGCTTTTTGGTTAAAAAGGCTGCGCGCCTGGTAAATAACAAACGCCCCCAGTCCGAGATAAATCAGGCTCCAGATTGTGAAAGCGTAACCGGCGGGCGTAAAGTAATTATGATACTGCCCAGAAACGCCGCCTACCGTGTTTCCATTGAACGCACCGGTTGTGGAGAGATAATTTATCACTATTACCGCTATGAAGACACTACCATTTGTTATTTGAAGTAATTTTTTCATTATGTCGTCACCGGGTTACCAATTACTGATTTTTAGCGTTCAAGCCGAAATAAAGGTAACGGCACTCCACCGGCGGTTCACGACTTTAGCCATCGAAAGCGCAGGTTCAGCATGAACGGAATCATGACGGTGTGGCGATGGCCGGTAGCATTGCAGGGGATTCGCTTTGCCCATAAGAGACTGGATTTCGGTCTCATTGAGGATGACAGGGGGTCTTTACGGATCTATCCATGATTATTTCACGATTTGTGTGATTGTGTGTTTAAGATGTATTGTACATACTATATGAACCCTTTGCAAAACCCAGCCAAGACCACAGCGGATTGTTTGATTTGGATAACCTTTCACAACGTATACATGGATATATTGACTTGAGAGCTCAAGGCATACTAACCGGTGAAAAAGAGTTGAAAGAAGAGTCTAAGTATATCTTGACTGAAGTCATGTTGCGTGGTGAAGTTTCCCGTGGAGATGCCAAAAGAGTGACGGGGCTTTCTGAGCGTTCAGCCCGAAGAGTGTTGAGTGCTCTGGAAGATGAAGAACTCGTTACATCCGAAAGTCATAGAAGCCCGGTAAGGTTTAGTATTCCTCCGAAAGTGGTTGGGTATTACTTCCCGGGCCTATATCCGGTCAAGTCTCAATTAGTGTGTAAAAACGTGAGAAGTTCATGCGGCCAGTTGGTATGAGATGTTATTGTTTTCTGTGGTAATACCTTCTTCGGGAATCATGGTCTTCCGCAGGTGTTTTAGCTGACTCAGTTCCAGAGGGTCCATACTTACACGTTGCCAGTCTCGAGCGGCTCGGATCAGACTCCTGTAGACCAGTTTCATAGCTCCCTTTTCGTTTACATGCGCGGGAATGACTTTCGTGCGGCGTTTCTGCTCAACAAAGGCCCGTTCGATCAGGTTTGTCGTGCGGATATACCGGCGGTGACCGGCCGGAAACTCCAGGTGCGCCAGACACGCGGGCAAATTGGCCTGGAAGTCACTTAATAGTATTATTAAGATCTCTTATTATGTCGAGTAAATAACGTAAAAAACTTGACATATTTAACGATTAAATGCTATATTGATACAAGCTGTTGAAAGGCCATTAGCATAACACGTAGCATTATGAGTACTGCAAAAAGAATAAAAGAGAAAGTTTCTTCCTTTGACGAAGGAACGACATTTAAATATGACCAGCTCGGTATAGATAACAGCGAATACGGGGCTGCTACCAAGGCCATCGAGCGATTGATATCCAAGGGTGTCGTAAAAAGGATTTCCAAAGGCCTGTTTTACAAGCCCAAAAAGTCATTATTTGGCGATTTAAAGCCTAATGAAAAACAGCTGCTCAAACCCTATATGTACGAAGGTGACAATCGCATCGCTTACATCACCGGCTTGTCTTTGTACAATCGGATGGGGCTTACAACGCAGGTCCCCAAAAACATTACGCTGGCCTGCAATAAGAAAAGGATCAATACCGAGATTGATAACCTGAACATAAAATCGGTCAAGAGCTACGTGGATCCCAATACCGAGAACATCCTTTTCCTGGAGATCCTGGATGCCATAAAGGATTTCAAGAAAATCCCGGATCTGGATATCGATAATGCTATCGGGCAACTGCAAGAGCGCATACATGATTTGAGTACTACCGACAGAAATAAGCTGATTACCTACGCCCTGCAATATCCTCCCCGGGTACGTGCGCTGCTGGGAGCCCTGCTTACCGATCAGGAATTTAGCAGCGCTTTTCCCAAATTGAAAAATAGCCTGAATCCACTGTCGAGTTACAAATTCGGTAGTCTTGGCAGTAGCCTGTCCACAGCCCAAAACTGGAATATTGTTTAGATGAACCTACACGAAGATGCCGAAATCTTTCGGGATGCCATAAGGGCTACGGCCGATTATAAGAATATTCGGGAAATCTACATCGAGAAAGACTACTGGGTAACCTATGCCCTTCATGCGATCTTTCATTCCGATATGAAAGACGTTGCCGTATTTAAGGGAGGCACCTCGCTCTCCAAATGTTACCAGGCGATCAACCGGTTTTCGGAGGATTTAGATCTAGTAGTGTTAGAAGATCCCGGGCTATCTAACAACCAAATGGACAAAAGGGTCCGGAATGTCAGCAAAGTGGTTGACGATACTGATTTGGAGGAAGTAGAATTACCCGGGATTACTATGAAGCGTGGAAAAAATAGAAAGGTAGCCTACGAGTATGCAAAACATGAATATGACCAACCCTATGGCCAGGTTCGGGATAAAATCATTGTTGAGGTTTCAAGGCTGGGACATTTTGAACCTCATGAAGAAGTAGAGGTTCACTCGTTTATTGCCGACATGATGAAAGCGAGAGGTCAGGAAGATCTCGTTGAAAAATATGGATTAGCTCCCTTCCCCTTGAAAGTACTAACTATAGAACGGACCTTTTGCGAGAAAATAATGTCTTTGGTCCGGTTTTCACATGCCGAAAACCCGTATGAGGATCTCGGAAATAAAGTCCGGCACACCTATGACATTCACATGTTGCTGAAGAAACCTTCAATTCAAAGTTTCTTTGAAAGCAAAAAGCTCGATAGGATGTTGGTTAAAGTCGGAGCTGATGATATCAAAAGTTACGGCAACAAGTACGATTGGTTGTATGAGCATCCCGCATCAGCCCTGCTTTTTGACAAACCCGAGGAAACCTGGGATAAGATCAAGTCTGTGTATAACAGCACTTTTAAAAAATTGGTTATTGGAGGCCTTCCGGATGATGACGCTGTACTGAGTGATATTAAAAGGGTTGCCCAGCGTCTTAAAGCTATAGACTGGAAGCTTGGATAGTAAGGTTGAAGAATATGTACACTTTAATCGTTTGCAAGCTTTCTACCCTATAAAGCTTCATCTTGCGTAAGCTCGTTTTCTGTTCTTCTAAAGCCATTTTAAGTAATCACTACAAATTATTCTTCTTTACGATTCTCCAATAAGTTCAGGATCGGTGCATCATCTTTATGTTCCTCGGGTATAATTGGATCATCACCTTCTCTTATAACTGTAGCATCAATATCATTAGGTCCAATTTCATAGGCTTCTCTGATATATAAACCTCTAAGTCCAATAAAATACTCCCATCCAAACTTTGGAGGTTGTGAACCATCAAAACCTTCAGGAGCAAATGAGGGAACCAGATAATAAGCCCCAATATTTTGATATGCTTCAATAAATCTTTCTAAATTCTCGGATCCCATTGGTTCCATTTTATGTATTCGTGAATCAAACGTAGGGAATCTTTTACCTTTAGGAAATTCGAGAGGATTTTTAACAATTAAACAATTCATTGAGTGTATTAATCTAATCCTATCTATTTCTGCACAGCAACTGAAGCTTATACAAAAAGAGTTTGTCTCCAAACTTGAGCATCGCTTAAGAATAGAGTGAATAGTAACCTTGTACCATTCTTGTACCAGACCAAAAGAAGGGCTACAAATTGAGCCAACTATACAAAACAAAAAAGCCCCTAACTCTTTATGAGTTAAGGGCTTATCGTTGAGCGATCCGGACGAGATTCGAACTCGCGACCTCCTGCGTGACAGTCAGTAAAAACTTCCTTAACAGGAGATAGCATTACGTAACAAATTACTTTCTAATCCCTTGTATATCATACATTTAGGGCATACATTATAGCCATTATAACCCCATGCCATAACAGAAATGGGCTGTCCCCAAGCTGTCCCTGGCAAAATAATTATCAAGTAAAGAGGAAGTAATGCCAAAGAGAAAACTAACACATTCTTTCATCACTAATTTAGATGAACCCAAAAAACGTACCGACTATGCAGATACACTTGTCAAGGGTCTAGTCTTGAGAATTACCCCAACCGGTTATAAATCATTTTGCTTTCGTTATGGGGCCAAAGGAAAACGATATACAATCGGAAAATTTCCAACAATAGGGTTAGCTGATGCCCGGTCGATATCCAAAGATCTTAGAATTGAAGTGGCACAAGGTAATGATCCACAGGCTGAAAAAATTAAAAAGAGAGAAAGAGGAGACTCTGAAAGCTTCAGAGAATTAACTGAAGAATTTAAAGACAAACACTTACCCACGCTAAGAGAAAGTACAAGTTATGAATATGAGAGAATTATTGATAAAGAATTAATCCCGGTCTTAGGTAAGTATGGTATTGATGAAATTACCAAGGATAGAATCAGAAACTTGCTAGACCAAAAGGCCTATGAGGATGAATCTCCAACAATGGCAAATCGGATACGAGCCAGACTTTCTAAGATTTATTCATTTGGTATAGAGAGGGGATTAGTAAATCAGAATCCAGTTCAAAATATTTCAACCTATGATTCTGGAAGAAATAAACGAGAGCGGTTCTATAATAAAAAAGAATTAAAGAAATTATGGAAAGCGTTCAATAATGAAGATGAACCAATAAGATCTTTATTTAAAATACTTTTACTCTGTGGACAGCGAAAAGGGGAAACAAGCAGAATGAAATGGGAAGATATAAATGATGGTATCTGGACAATACCTGCGTCAGAGTCTAAGTCTAAGCGTACTCATGATATACCATTATCAAATTGTGCGAATGAAATAATAGAAAAAATACGTCCACTTACAGGTAGAAGTAGTTATGTGTTCAAATCTCCCAGGATGGATGATGATCCGATACAATGGTTTCGAAGGGCTGTTAAAAGAATACGCAAGAAATCAAAAGTAAAAGATTTTAGGATACATGACCTTAGGAGAACCGCCGCAACCCATATGGCAAAGTTAAAAGTAGATAGAACAGTGCTTGGCAAAATCTTAAACCATAAAGGTCTATCTGGGGATACACAGATAACGGCTATTTATGACCGCCATTCTTACTTAGATGAGAAAAGAGAGGCGCTTCAACAATGGGCTAGTCACTTAAAAAAAATAATTAGTGAACAAGATAACTAAGTATGTTTATTGATATTTATGAGAGCAATAGGGTATCCAAGTATTTGGAACAGTTTGATAAAATTGTTAGTGAAATTGACAGCATTCCGCAAACAAATGCCTATCTATCTGAATTAGAATCAAGTTTTAAAGAAGAGAAAATTTCTTTTGATAAGATTTTATCTCAAAAACTTAAATCCTTCAAGGCTGAGTTTGAATCTTATGGTGGTGAGACTATATATGCAGATATGTATCACCCTGGAATTATTAAAGTTATCAAGAAATATAATAATCCGAAGTCGTTTTATAGTGCATATAGATTAAAAGATATTGGGTATACGATTTGTGAAAGAGTTGATGAAATAAAAGTAGCAGTTAAAAATAGACCTAGCTCTATAGGGGCAAAATTACGAGAAAGATTCGAGGAGCTTCTAATATTAATCTTTATTTACGGACTTAAATATGTTGAATCATCCGATGATTACGTTACATGGTATAAGGAAAAGGATACTACATTTAGACAAGCAAATGATCTTAAAAAGCTCTTTTCACTTTTCAAAGAGTACAAAGATATAGGTTGTCGTCTATGGGTAGTTAAATATTTTAAAAGGTGTAATAATCGCTTACTAGTCCTTGATGACATAGAGTATGATGAAGTGAACTATTTAGAACTTTCTGATGAAGAAAAGAAGAAAGAGAGAAGGAAGGCTGAATCTAACAATGAAAAGCTGAGTGTAGCCGAGGAGTGGTTATGGCCTTTAGCAAGAGATATAGGGAAAATGGAAAATCCAACTCATCAAGATATAGAAAATAGAATACTAAAGGATTTTCCTAATTTTGATGGGGTTCCTGGAGAACTTGATCTCAAATTTACTAAAGGTGAAAATAATTTAAATAAATCTAAAATAGATATAGCTCTTAGGTATCTATTTAATAAAAATCATGACCCGAATGTTGGAAAAGGATCAATAGCTGACCGTTTCGCTGTGTAAATTAGTTTCTGTAAAAGTAGGTAAGGAATTGGAAAAAAAGAAAGGCCATGGCTAGGTTTTGATTGATCGCTTAAAATCATAACCA
>NZ_FQUS01000007.1 GCF_900129315.1 Fodinibius roseus | reverse complement strand
TTGAATGTTTTTATGAACTAAAATTTAGAATGAACCGAAAAATAACAGAATCCCATTAAAAACGCACTGAATCAGGGGGTTTTGCAAAGCCTTCTTATAAACTAAATTCTCCATTCATAAGAAGGAAATACCTATCCCTGGTTGTCCCATAAAACCGTTTCTGTACTTCCAGAAATCGATCCTCATTTTTGTTCATATTATAAATATTCCTCTGGTACATAAAACGGAGCATAAGGAACATTGGTGGCAATATATGCAAAGAAAGGACGATACTGATGTTCCTCGTTTAATGCCATGCTCTCGTATGAAAGACTTCTCGGTCTTTATAGCTTTAATTTCCATCCCTCCTTCGGGATGTAGTTGTATTTAGCACAGAAAAAAACTCTGCAGAGAAACCACAATGGCTTATAAGATGCAACCATGGCGGACTTGAAAACCGGCCGGCAAAGGAGAAATGATATGATGAGGCGAGGCGCATTGAGGTTATAAACATCTGTTATTCCCAACACCGCCGGGATGCCTCGGGCTTTACAAGTAAGGATTGGGACTACCCATTAAAAATCCTCCCCGTCCGGTCTTTAATACTAAAATTATATAACTGGACAGGGAGGGTATACGCAAACAGGCCACAAATCACGCTAAACTCCACTATAATATATTAATTATATCGAACGTATCCCCTTATACCAGGGGATGCAAAACCTGTTATAAGTTAATCGGGAGCATTAGCAATATTGGGAGCCGAAGCCGTCGTCTGGGCCATCTCATCCACGGTTTTCCTGTCCGACTTCTTCTGCCAGATATAGAAAATGGTAAACAGTACAATCAAAATAAGCGGAAAGATGGCGATTTGAGCCAGGGTCGCTTGTCCCGCCGCCAGCTCAAGCTCCGACCCGCTCAGCCCCATATCCGCATAGGTGCTGCGGGCGGAGTCAATCCAGCCTCCGATAATGGGCTGAAATATGGATGTGGAAAACATCCCGATCGCTCCCAGCAGGGAAAGTCCGAGTGCACCGGTTTTCGGGGCCCTCTTGGCCGCCGTCCCGAGCATGACCGGCCAGAAATAGCAGATCCCTATCGCAAAAAGAACCGCCGCTACATACGCCATAATACCGGTCGAAATGCTAAACATATAGATACCGATTGTTGCAAAAACAGACCCGCCCAGCAGTACCCCCGGTTGTCCCAGAGTCTCCACCACCGGTCCTGCGAAGAAGCGTCCGACAGCCATCAGGCCCGTAACCAGCGCCAGGATCAACATGGGACTGGCCCCGCTCTGGGCCAACACGATACTCGTCCATTGCTGGGGACCGAATTCTGAAATGGCGGTCAGGGCAAAACAAAAGAATAAAAAGATAAAAACGGGACTCCCCAGGGCCTTGACGTTTTCTTTGAGGGACCGCATCTCCTCCAGTTTGGGTTTCGGGAATGTCTGCCCGTAAAACAGGGCGGCATAGATAATGGTCGGAATCATGATGATCCACATCTGGGCCTGCCAGCCGAGGGCAAAGTCGGTCATAAATTTGGAGATCAGGCTGCCAAGCACAATGCCGCCGGGAAACCACATGTGGAACCGGTTGAGCATCTTATCCACTTTACTGCCGGTATACGCATCGGCTATCATGGGATTGCAGGCGGCCTCCGTACAGCCGTTGCCCAGGCCGATGAGCAAGGTCGATATCAGCAGCAGGGTATATCCGCCGGCATAAATGGTCAGGATGATCCCAAGAGTATGAACCACAAAGGCAAACTGCATGATGCGTTTGGGTCCAATAGAGTTATAAAAAATGCCTCCCAGGACCATCGAGATGGGAAAACCCAAAAACCACATCGAATTGATGAATCCGAGTTGCTCGGCGGACAGCCCGAATTGATCGCCCAGTTGCGGGAGTATGCCCGTCCGAATGGCAAAGGTAAAGGCGGTGGTAATGAGAGCAAAGCAGCTTCCCCAGAAAAGTATGCGCTCGTTAACTTGTTTACTCATGATAGCTGGATTTTAGTTTAAAGTATATTACGGTTCCCTGTTTTCCCTTTTGATATTACCAATTGACTCGTACATTTCTTACAAGCATCCCTGTTTCCTTAGGACCTTATCACTGACGCACGGTCATCTATTCCTTCTTAGTCTAATACACTATATAGCGGGTTTCTAATCCCAATATGTAAGAGACCCCCGGAATTGGATTCTACTATGTATATTTTACTTGTCGCGTTTTTCCTAAATAATTAAAAACAAGCAATAAAACAATACATTGCTCTGCAAGGTGTTACAATAAAACATCTCTCAGAAGGTTCTGCAAAACAGGATTTTTTGGTCAAAATAAAGGCCACCGGGATTTTAAAACCGCAGCATATTGAGCATATGTCAGCGTTTGAACATCCCGACAACAAAGATCGTGGACAAAAACCAACATGCAAAACCTTCCATCAAAGGCCGTGCTTCTCGCACATCTTCTTGATAAAGGCATATCCCTGCTCGGCTACGTCCCACGGTTTGTTGTATTCACGCCACACATTGATGGAATTGGCAAAATCAGGATCATCGCGGGTAAAGGCTTCGATCGTCAGCCACCCGTCGTATCCGATATCAGCAAGTGCCCCGAACGTCTCATCCCACGGGATGTGGCCCGACCCCGGCGTGCCGCGGTCGTTTTCACAGATATGAACGTGCCCGAGTACCGATGCTACCTTCCTGATGGCCCGGGCCAGCTTCTTCTCTTCGATGTTGGCGTGATGCGTATCAAAATGTGCCTTGACGTTCGGATGAGCCGCCTGTTCGACGAGATAGGTCAGCTGCTCCATGGTATTACACAAATAACACTCGAATCGGTTGATCGCCTCGGGCGCCAACAGGATCCCGGCCTGCGCTGCATATTCCCCGGCTTTGGCAAGTACTTCAGCGCTGCGCTTGTATTCGTCCTCATCGGGAGATTTATCGTGAAAGGTAGCGAAGGCGGAATGAAAGGGGCCGCAGAGAAGGCCTGCATCCATGTCATCAGCACGGTCGACCGCCCATTTGATGCGATCAAGTCCCTTTTGACGTACCTGGGCAGAGGGACTTATGGGATTTTCTTCGGGACCTAATACCATCACGCAGGTCATTTCAAGGCCCAGATCGCCAATCTCCCGCCCGAAATTCCGGTACACTTGTTTGTCTTCTACGCCAAGGAAGCATTCAATCCCATCGTAGCCGATTTCTTTGAGTCGTTCGGCCATGGGCAAGAGATCTCCGGAAACCACCGCCGACCATGCCAGCAAGTTAAATCCTATTTTCGTCATTGTTATTGGGCTCTAAGTTGTTGTTATTAGTTATCAATTATTTGCTTACCACTTCTCCCAGCTGAAGAGACCAGAAAAAAGTTACCTGCTTTTAAATACCCTCTAAATTCCTCTTTTCTGAAACCAGTTCCGTATTCTACCGGGAAGGGTCTTTCAGCAGGAGCCCCTCAAATAGTTTGGAATATCAAGCTTCTCCACAAAAGATAGCCTCTCCCGACCATGATCATTGAAGCAGAAGGATTGACTACCTGTCGGGGTTATATTTGTCATTGCCGATAATAATATTGTAACTGGCAAACGGCCTATTTTCTATTTAAAGTCCGACGGGGTCAGTCCTTTCTTGTGGTCGCCAAAGCCAAACATGGTCGGATGATAGGGGCCGTCGATCGAAACGTCACTTTTATCGGGAATATCATCCTCCATCTGCAGGGCCCAGTAACAGGCGTTAACCAAGAGGCGCCGCAGGTCCTCACTCTCCAAGTCCGCCGCCGCCCCCATCGTCGTTGTGAAAACCCGGCCCGTATTGCCCGCTTCACTGGTATATTCCTTCGTCCACGCTACCGGCATAATCGACTTGTCCAGGTTTACCCCGGCCTTCGGGGTCATCCCACTGGTCGACTGTCCCCACACCAGCACGTCCGGATCTCCCTCCAGCTCCCGGACGCCATACACGTCGGTAGGCCCCCAGATATCGCGGACTCCCCGGAGAACAGGATGATCCTCCCGCTCCTCAATCCCGTCGATGAGTCCCCGGGTTCCCTCCTCTCCGTGAACGCCGTGATGATCAATCCAGGTCTCGCCGAGAATCCGCCGGCCGAAACCGCCTTCCCAGCCTTCCTGTTCGCTCTGAAAATCGTACTTAGCATACGGGCTGTCCGGATTCCGTTTGTAATTAAATGCATGAGTGGCCGTGCGCATCCCCACCACCGGCTTGCCTGCCTGCAGGTACTCGTGGATATACTTCATCTGCTCGTCCGGCAGCTCCCGGAACCGGGTAAAAATGACCATGAGGTCCGCATTTCGCAGCAGTTCCAGGCCCGGAATATTCGTTTGATATTCCGGATCGACCTTTCCCGTTTCAGGATTTATAGCAAATAACACCGTTGTCTTGAAACCGTGCTTCCTGGCAAGAATTTCGCCCAACAATGGAAGAGCTTCCTCCGAGCGGTATTCCTCGTCGCCGCTGACCAGCACAATATGCTTCCCGCTGCCCGGACCCTCATTCGGTGCGTAGGAGATCCACTGCTTGTCCTCCTGGGCGTCAACGCACTGGATATTGAACGAAAAAAGAAACACAGAGAGCCCGATCCCGGCAACTATTCTTTTGATCGCCATTGTTTGATTCACTGCTATTTTCATATTCATACTTGAGACATTTGCCCGTTCAATATTTACTAAAATAAGTTGATATATCCCCTCTTCTCCAGGGAAAGATTTTTTACTCAAATGACACCTTAAATGCAGCTTATCAGGTAATAAAAACCCATCAACCCCTTCCAGAGAACATAAAAAGCTGTATTCTTAACTGCTAAACGCATTTAGTCAGTTAATTGTCATCCTGTTTCCGAAGTACTGTGACTGCTCCACATGCAGAACGAATATTTGCTTTGAATTCCGCCGGTATATCGAAACTCAGCCTCCGGAACTCGGCATTCATTTTTCCATGGGGTGTTCGTTGAGTAGTTCCTCGGGGGTATACAAGCCGGCTTTATCCTCCACCGCGGCCCGTACCTCCCGGACTTTCTCCGGGGTTACCGCCGAAGCCCCGTTTCCAAACGCATTACGTACGTAGGTCAGGACGGCAGCCACCTCTTCATCATCCAGCATCCCGCCAAAAGCAGTCATCGGTACCTGTCCCGGAAACTGTTCGCCCAGCACTTCAATGGGACCCTGAAGCCCTTTTAACACGATCTTGATCAAACGATCCTGGTGACCTACCACCCAATTGGTGCCGGCAAGCGGCGGGAATCCCGCGGCCCCCTCCCCGTCAGGCTGGTGACAGGTCCCGCAAAATCCATCCTGTTCATAAATCGCTTTCCCTTTAATAAAGAGCTTCCTCGCTTCGCCTTCAAGGTCTGTTTCGATCTTCTCTTTTTCCTCCTCTTCTTCACTCTCGAACGGTTCTCCTTTAACACGGGCCACCGCTGCTTGATATGGTTCCTTCATCCACCTGTCGAGCGGTTTTTTCCCTGCCTCAGTCAATATGGGCAATCCCTCCTCTTCACTCAGCCAGGAAGCGGCAACGATGGCTTCCAGGCGGACCCGGCCATGCTCATCCCGGGCAGCCGTCATCAGCAGCTCGGGTTGGTTCTCGATCTGGTGTCCCGCATACCGAAGCACTCTTACGGCTGCGGCGCGGACCCGGTGGTCTCCGGCTTCCAGCAGTTCACGCAGCAGGGATTCGTCCACCTGATTCAGTCCCCATGTCACCCACAGTGCTTCCAGCAGGTGATGTTCATACTGCGGGTCATCCCGGTCCAGGTCATCGGTCCATTTCGAAAGGCGGACAAGCACCTCCTCCGCATCGCGTCCCCGCAGCTCGCGCCGGGTGCGATACCGCGAGCGGTATTCCGGCAGCTTGAGGTTCTCCAACAGCTGATCGATACTGGCGCCGGCTATTTTGGCCGGTTCCACCAGGGGACGCGATGGATAGGTGATCCGGTAAATGCGCCCGTGGGAATGGTCCCGAAGGGGATCGCGGGCATTATGTTGCATATGTCCGATCAATTTATTGTGCCAGTCAACAAGGTACAGGGACCCGTCCGGTGCGAATTCCATATCGACGGGACGAAAATTCTGGTCCGAGGACTGCACCAGATCCTGGCGGTGTTCCGTCCTGTAGCCGGTCCCCTTTTCAATTACCTGGTGCTGCTTGGTCCCCAGGAAACCGATGGTATTATTGATAAGTATATCGCCCTGTACCTCATCCGGAAAATGACGGCTGGATACAAACTCAAGTCCCGACGTGGGACGTACCATATGCTCTTCCGGAATAAGATTTTCCGTCATGGGCGAGGCCTCGCCATATCGCGGCTTAATCGTGGAAGGCATCATCCAGCGGACATTCGGGCTGGAGGTCTCTGCAAAAAAATTCTGTCCCCACCGGTCGAAGGCGATTCCCCAGGGATTGGGAATCGATATCTGGGCGGTCCGCTCCAGCCGCTTACGGGCGGGATTATACCGATAAAATCCCCCGTTGGTGGCACGAACCGGACCATAAGAAGTCTCCACATTGGTATGCAGAAAGACGCCTTCAGCCATATAGATCGATCCTGAAGGATCGGCCGTATAGGCACTGTGGGCATGATGGGTATCATGGTCATCAAAACCACTCAAAACCACTTTCCTTTGATCGGCCCGGTCATCTCCGTCGGTATCCTTCAGCAACACCAGGTCCGAACTTTGTGAAACATAGACGCCCTCGGGGGCTAACTCAAATCCCACCGGCAGATGCAGGCTGTCTGCAAAGGTCGTCTGCTGGTCGGCACGCCCGTCCTCATCCGTATCCTCAAAAATAAGAAGCTTGTCATTGGGTTTGCCGTCCCCCGGTTTCCAGTGCGGATAGCTGGGCATAATAGCTACCCAGGCTCGCCCTTCGTTATCAAAAGAGATCTGAACCGGGTTCGCCAGGTCATTGAACTGTTTCTCGGAGGCAAACAGCTCTATACCGTAGCCGGGAGCCATATCAAATTTGTCAAGGGCCTCCTGTCCGTACAGGTATTCGGGATTTCCATGACCATAGGCATCCGTCCGGTAATTCGTTTCCACTTCGGGAAGCTTCCGGGTCCTGGCATCGGCGGCCTGCAGGTCCATTTGTTCTCCTCCGGCGGCCTGCCAGATAGCTGTATCCCGGATAGCCGTCATTTCCCTGATCTTTTCGATTTCATAGGGGTAGTTATCCGGACCATAGGGCTCGTATCTTCGGCCATAGGCGTGCACGCCATTGGGAATTTTATAGTCGTTTTCCCACATCCAGTTTTTTTCGAGCACGGCATTTTGAACCAGCTTGCGGTACGCCTGTGCTTCCGGCTCTTTTGCTCCGAATATTTCATCGGCCAGCAGCCCGGCAAGCCGCTTATACCCCTTTTCGGTAAGCTGCGCCCCGTCAATAGTCAATGCCCTGTCACCGTTTTCAAACCATTCCTTGGTCCGGTTATACAGATCTACAAAGGGGACCTCTTTCTTCTGAGCAACCTCTTCCATCCCCTCGGCGTACAGCGACAGGTTTTTATTGATCTGACGGCCATCGGGCAGGTCGAGGCTGTCGGACAGGTCTTCAAATGCAATAGGGGAGACGAGCACAAGCTCCGGAGCATTCCTGCCGTTGTACCGTTGGGTACGGGTGTGATCAATAAACGCTTCCAGTTCGTTCTTGTAGGTGTCGAGTCTCTTCTTTCCCTCAAACGACTCGTTGTACCCAAAGAAAGCGATAATGATATCCGCCTCCAGTTTGGTAAGCCAGGCATCCGGCGTGGGGAAATGTCCCTCGCTGCTTGGCTCGGCGGCCAGCTCGTCATAAAACTTTTCCGCCCCGGGAAAAGCCCACGGAGAATTACGCGCTGCATGGGGACGGAATCCGGGGGTGTTGCCGGGATCCGACATATTACGAATATAGAGCAGGCTGTCGGGATAGCGAAGATGCATTTCCGTTTCGAAATGACCGAAATTCATCATCCTCGAACCCAGGTTATTGCCTAATAATACAAGGTGGGCTTCCTTTTCCAGGGATGCCTTCGGCCTGTCCGAATTCGAGCAGGCGCCCATGACCGCCACCAGCAACAGCGGAAAAAGACATGCATGTATCGCCTGAAAAAAAGAATGCTTCATAAAGTAATCTGTTTTAAAAATGACAGGAGTATCCGGGAAACATGGCGTTTCTCTTTCGGAAGACTTGGGCTCCCCATTGCAAGTATATTATAATTTTTTGTAATTCCTAACAACCGGCGTAATTAAGCTGTATTTATTATTCCATATTGCCTCCCCTATTCTAAGAGACATCATGAACTGAGATCTACTCTACTTTCGTATTCTTTCGGCGCCGGCCCTTGATTGCACATCCTTAGCATTCAGGTAACAAAGCTGTGGATACCGTAATACGCGGGCTAATATCCGGGGTTTTGCGTCAGGTTCTCGTTATTTCGGCGTTCTGTCGCCGGTATAGGGAACAGCAGTTCCCGTTCGGACAATGTGGGACCATATACAAAAGTATGCCCCACATAATTCTCGAATTCGCCCGTCTCCACATTATATGCTCTGCGCAGGCGGACCATATCGAACCATGTTTTGTTCTCGTAACTCAGTTCATGCCATTTTTCCTTCCAGACGGCTTCTCTGAAGTCAGCTTGTGACAGACCTGACAATTCCGGAACTTCCGCCCTCCTACGGATCTTATTTACCGCTTCATGAGCAGATAATGTTGGGCCGCTTACCTCATTTTCGGCTTCTGCATAAATGAGTAATACCTCTGCATAACGAAACAAGGGCCAATTTAGCCCGGAAACGGCTGTCGCGGTATTGGCTTCCTGATCGAAAAACTTATACAGATACCACCCTCCCAGATTGATGGGCGTTTCCCGATCAGATACCTTGGAAAACTCTCGGTAATAGAATTGTTTTTCCTCTGTTCGTTTATCTCCCTGCTCGTAAGAATCCACAAACTCCTCCTGGGCAAAGATCCCCCCCGTCTCGGCAGAAAACAAGGAGATATCCTGATTATAGGGAAGCGTTACATACTGCAGTCCATTATGGTCAATGATCTCCCTATTAAATTGTACCATAAAAATATGCTCGCCTGAATTCTCCGTATCATAGCTGTGCAAATCCGCATAATTATCGAACAAGTGATATTCCCCCGAATCCATTACTTCGCTGGCTTTATCCCGTGCAAGCTGATAATATTGTTCTCCCCCTTCTAACGGATAACCCGCCATAGTCAAATAGACACTTGACAAAAGAGTTTTGACAGCTCCCATGGTTACTCTTCCGCTTTCGTCGTTGAAAGTCAACCCTGAATTTTGTTCCACCCACATCAGGTCCTCAACAATAGCATCATACACTTCGGCGGCTGAGGTTCTTTCCGGCTCCAGCAGTTCTGAGTTCAACCCGACAGGCTCAAGTATCAAGGGAACATCTCCAAACAATCTGACAAGGTTGTAATAATAGTAGGCCCGTAAAAATCTTGCTTCTCCAAGCAGCCTGTTTTGGTTGACCCCGTCCATTTGCGGGATATCCGGGATATTGGCAAGCGCTTCATTAGCATTTGCAATCCCCCGGTAATGGCTGTTCCAATACGTTTGGCCGTAACCGTTATCAGCACTGTTATCCAGCGCCCTGATATCGAGACTGTTGGTGGCCTGACCCAGCTCGGTATTTGCAAGTCCCGTTTGAAACTCGGTCATGAGCCATGGAGCTCCTCCGAAACCGCCCCCTCGTACCGCCCTCAAATCTTCATATATAGCATTCACTGCAGCTTCGGCATGCGCCGGCTGGGTGTAGTAATTCTGGTCAGTAAAACTTGTCGGGTCTGATTGTGAAAGGAAGTCCCCGCACCCGGATACTACCAGTACTATGAATCCCAAAAGTAATAAATAGCAAGTTGATTGTTTCATAAGTATCATGCTAACGTTTTAAAGTTAAAGGGGTGAAAAGTCTTTCAAAATCAGAATCCAATATCCAGGCCCAGCAAGAATGTTCTCGACTTGGGATATTCAAAGTATTGTGCCCTTCCCCTGGAAAATGGAGCACCGGAAGTCGAAATTTCGGGGTCATATCCCCTGAATTTCGTGATCGTAAATAAATTCTGTGCCGTGGCATACAATCTCAGGCTCCCAACGCTCCAGGGTGTGAGAATCTCCTGTGGAATATTGTAAGAAAGCGTAAAATTCCGGCCCCGAATAAAGGAGCCATCCTGCATCCTGTGGGTGTCGTTATCGGTATCATACCCGGCTTGGGTAGGTCTCAATTCGGCTACGGGGGTATCCTGATTATCGGGCGTCCAGGCGTTCAACACAGATCCCAGGCTGTTGGCTATCCCTACCCGGTCTTCGGTCGAATGCACGGCTTCCCACATGATGTCATTCCCATACATAAATTGAATATCTGCGGACAGCTCGAAATTCTTATATGAAAAACTGTTGATAAAGCTACCATAACCGTCGGGCACGCCATTCCCTATCGGCACCCGATCATCCTGGTTAATAGCCCCATCATTGTTGACATCCTTATATTTGATATCCCCGGGGAGCCGGTCATACTCTGCAGCCTCAGCGGCTTCATCAGTATTCCAGGTGCCCAGGGCAATATATCCCATAAACGTATTAACGGGTAGGCCTTCCCGGATGATACTCCCTGCACCGCCACCGTGAACGCCCCCGCCCGTCTCGATATCGGATCCTCCATGTAGCTTCAGCACCTCATTTTCATTTATGGAAATATTGAATTCCGTGCTCCAGGAGAAATTGGCATTTTCAATATTGCTTGTCGTTAAGGCCAACTCTATCCCCCGATTCTCCATGCTACCTATATTTTCAAAAACGGTCGCATAACCGCTGGTTCTCGGCAACGGACGCTGAAGCAACATGTCCTCTGATTTTCTCCGGTAGACATCGGCTTCAAGCGATATCCGGTTATCAAAGAGTCCCAGTTCAAGCCCGATATCAAATTGTTTATTTATCTCCCACTTTAAATTCGGGTTGGCCAGCCGTTGTACGCCCACACCAATATTTCTGCTTCCGTTGAAGATTGCTGTATACGTACCCAATCCCGCTTCATACTGGTAATTAGCAATTTCCGAATTGCCGGTCAGTCCATAGCTGGTACGCACCTTCAAATTCGATATAATCGAATTCCCTTGCATAAAATTTTCTTCCGATATTCTCCATCCTAAAGCAGCTGACGGAAAGAATGCATACCTGTTATTGGTTCCGAATCTGGAAGAGCCGTCTACCCGCCCGGTAACCGTAAACAGATACCTGTCATCATAGGTATAATTCACCCTGCTAAAATACGATGACATCGTATATTTGTTGGTTGTCGAGCTGGGAGGACGCGGATTATCGGCAATACCCAGATTATGATATTTGAAATAGTCATCCAGGAAGCCCCATACTGTTGCACTTGAACTGGAACTGCTGGAAGTTTGTATTGACTGTCCCAACAAGGCACTGATTGAATGGATATTATTGAAGTCGATGGTATAGTTCAGCAAATTCTCCAATTGCCAGTTGTCGCTGCGGGAGGGGGAGATACTTGCAATCCCTTCCTGGTCGCGTGATAAAAACGGAAGAGTTCGCCCCGAATAGTTATCCTGTTCCTGGTTAATAATATTTGTCCCAAGCATCGTCCTTAACTCCAAATTGTCAGTAAAAGTAATATTGGTATGAAGGTTCGCCAGGATGTTTTGGGTATCGAGTATATGTATACTTTCCTCGGATACTCTCTGTTGGTTGGGACCGCCTTCCATTCCCGGGTAATCTTCATTTCCGGCCCAGGTCCCATCCGGATATTTAACGGGTACGATCGGGATGGACTCATAGAGCATCCTCATGGACCAGGCGTGAAGCTCCTTTTGCGATTGATTGCTATAGCTGATGCTACCTCCGGCAGTTAACCAGTCAGTGACCTCAGTTTCCACGTTAAAGCGCCCCGAATAGCGTTCTAACCAAGACTCTTTCATGACTCCTTCTTCATCATTATAGGACACGTATATTCCGTAGGTAGTCATTTCATCACCGCCTGCGATGGACAAGTTATGCTTATGGGTTATAGCCGATCGAAAGGCCTCATCCTGCCAGTCGGTGTCGTACAAAGGATTGCCATTCTGATCAAAAAGGCGCGGATCATTTCGTTTGTCCGCGGGGTTGGTATACTTGCCCCCGGCAAAACCCGCGGGATCATACTTTTCTGCATTTGAATAGGCGATTTCTTCCACTCTTAGAAACTCTTCAGCATTTAATACGTCAATCTTTTTCGCAACACTGCTTGTGCTGACCGAACCATTATAATTTATCCGGGGTCCCTCACGGCTTCCTTTCTTCGTTGTAATCAAAACAACACCGTTTGCTCCTCTTGCCCCATATATGGCCGTCGCCGAAGCATCCTTAAGCACTTCAATAGATTCAATACTGCCGGGTGGAATTGAATTAATAGCGTGACTGCCCCCCTGCATTCGTTCCACGTTAAGTATAACTCCATCCACCACATACAGCGGGTCATTTGTATTGCTCACAGAACTACTCCCGCGAATCCTGATTTGCGGGGATCCTCCCGGCTCACCCGAACTTAATGACACATCCACCCCGGAAATCCTGCCGGCCAGGGCCTGTGACACATTCGTTGATGGCCGTCCCTGAAGTGCTTCTTCGTCGACTGTACCAACAGAGCCGGTCAAATCGGATTTTTGCTGGGTGCCATAACCGACTACCACCACATCCTCTCCCATTATGGCCTCGCTTGTCAAACTTATATCAATCGCGGAACGTCCATTAATGGGTATTTCCCGTATTTCATACCCCACGAAAGAAAATACCAGCGTATCGTCCAGGGTCGGCACCGTTAGTGAGTAAGTTCCCTCGCCATCCGTGGAAGTCCCCGTTGTAGTTCCTTTGACCATCACATTCACGCCGGGTAGCGGGGCCCCGTCCCCAGCGTCTGTAACCGTTCCTGTTATGGTTTCCTGTTGAAAGAGAGTACCGGAAATGGGAGAACGAGTTTTCTCGGCAAGGACATATGTCTCTTCATCAAGCTGCCAGTAATGTATATTCAAGGCAGTTAATATTTGTGCCAACCCCCGGGCTTTTGACGTCTGCAGCAATGACAACTGCCCCGAGCTTATATATTTATCCGCCACAACATTCTCTTCGTAGAGAAATGTTACGGTGAACTCTCCTTCGATCTCCTCAAGTAATTGTTCAAGAGATATCACCACTCCTTTTTTACCCAGCTCCGAACTTGCATACAAGATAGATTCTGTACTTTGTCCGTTTGCTTCACAAGTGAATACTATCTGCATAAAAATTAGCACAATCATAATCTGCCATGCATATCGTAGTCGTTTCATAAGTCTGTTTCCCTTTATTTTTCCTGTATTATGATTCTTTTGTTATTCCCTAAGACCGATTACAATTAGACTGTCGGATTGTTGTACCACGGGTTCGTCTAATATTTTTGATAATGCTTCGCGTAAAATGTTAAGGTTGGTACTTTTAACAGATCCCGACAGAAGCTTTTGTTTTAAAGCCGCTGTGCGAACGATCACGTCCATACCATAGGTCTCCTTGATTCGTTGCGCTATCTCCGTCAACGGAGTGTTATCAAAATGCCATATATCTTCTATCCAGGAGGTATACACCAGTGTATTGACTGTCTGTAGATCTATCTTTCTGCTTCCGGAAACAAACTGAGCGCGTTCATCCGGCTTCATAACAAGGGTTGCCTTGGATCCGGTAGTATCTTCTCCAACACTGACCTTAATTTTTCCCTCCCTCAGCACTGCCTGCGTTCCTTCAGCGAAGGTTTTGACGACAAATTCGGTGCCCAGAACCTCCACCGTTCCATCAGAGGTATGCACGTTAAACGTCCGCTGGTCCTTGCCCTCCAGGTGGGTGATATCGAAATAAGCTTCGCCTTTCAGCCAAACATCGATATTCTGCCCTGATTGTGCAGATGCGGTATATCTCAAATGGGAGTTGGCATTCAAGATGATGAGCGACCCATCACTGAGCTTGAATGACTTCTTTTCCCCATAGACGGTGGTATGCTGATGTTGTATCATCTGTTGTACATCCGAACCGCTTCTGCTGCCAGCATTAAATGTCAGGTAAAAACCCAAGGCGACTACCAGTAGGACAACGACTGCCGCAACGGCCCCGAAGAAACTTTCCGTCCGCGGCGCTTTGCCCACTCGGGGTCTGGCTGATTTCTTTGTTTGCCGATTATAATCACGAACGGAAGCTTCAAACATTTTAAGCTCCGTTTGCGGGTTGGGAACCGACAGCTTATCAAATCCGGTCAGCCGAACAAGCTGTTCTGCCTGGGTGGCCAACTTTTTCCGCCCTTCATCTTCGGAGATCCACTCCTCCCAATGCTGATTCTCTGTTTTGGATCCCCGGCCCGTGATCCATCTGACAAAAGAATCGTCCGTCAATAAGTCCTCTATCTGTTTATCCGGCATTATTAAAAAAGTTTTTGACTTGTTCGCCCTATTAGACAAAGGCAGATTTCATTTGTACTGGATTTTTTAGAAAAAATATGCGTGCTCCGAACCGTCGTTCTCATAAATCATCTTTTGATGAAAAATGCGGGCTAAACCCGTTGTGATATAAGAAAGCCGAAATGATACTGTGAATGGAACAGGGGGATGAAAAAGACTTCTGTTTCTATAATTTATTCCGGAATAGATAAGAAACCGCCCTTACCTGGAGTATTGGTCCAGGAGTTGTTGTTGCAGGGTTCTTCGGATAGGTGATATGTAGGGTATAATCAAACCTACAGATACGGACACTACGATCTGATCTCAGGAAAAAAACTCCTTTAATCTCTTTGTCGCCTCATACACAAGACAGCGTACTCTTTGATGAGAAAGATCCATGACATAGGCTATTTCTTTATTACGCAATCCATTTTGCAAACGCAAAAAAAGCGCCTCTCTTTGTCTGTCGGTTAACATGTGAAAGGCCTCTTCCAGGAGTTCTTTCTGTTCGACTTTTTGTTCTGTAATGACCATTTTATCCTCAACAGTGAGACTGCGAGAAGAAAACTCTTCCATATACTCCTGATCTCTTTGACGGCGGGACCTCTGTTGCTTTTGCTGTTGAAACAAGATTCTCCTAAATGATTTGAGGAGATAAAAAGTAACAGAGTCTGCTTTGCTGATCCGATTTCTCATCTTCCATAGCTTTAAAAAAAGTCCCTGAATACCATCCTTAACAGCCTCTTCGTCCGATAACAACTTCATCCCATACCGGTAAAGCTTCGTATGATATCTTAGAAAAAGCTCTGATAACGCCTTGTCATCCCCCCTGCGAAAAGCATCCCATAATTCTTCATTGCTGCTTTTCTTTCGGCTATCGGAATGATTTGATTGTATATACATGGTTTCTACTCGTCATTTTCACTATCTACAGAACAACTGGAGTAGCCGATACATAGTTAATCGGTAGTAACTGATGATTCCATTTCGTGATTTAACCAGTTTAGTTACTGATTAATGGTAGCCACTGGATTTATTTTCTTATAGTGTTTTGAAATAGCGCTCCATGGCCGCAGGACTGTCTTCAAGACATTATACAATGAGTTGTGCGTATCGTATTACAATATGTAAGAGACACCTATTGCTTATATCTACTCTTTTTTTCTTTGGCTAAAGCCACGCAAGACCAAAATGATGATATTTTGCTCGCATTGTTACAAGTCGAAAATGCTTCCATTTTACTCACTTTATTATATTTTGCGTTATGCGTGCGGGATATCTACGCAAAAGGTCCAAAAATAAAATTATTAACAATTCACTTTTTGACCATTCTGCAATATCTAAAGAAAATATGCTACTATTTCCTTGGCAATTAACCGAAACTCTCCCCGCACTATATTTGCCGAATAAACGCAATCAGATCGGCCATATCTTGTTTGCTAATCTCTTGTTCCAACCCCGAAGGCATGGCCGAACTGTTTGTAGATGAAATCGATTCAATGTCAGAACGTGAAATGATAGTTTCCGCTCCACCTGCATTACGCAACGTTATCAAGGTGCTGTTTTGAGAGTGTATTACACCTGCCGCACTTCCTCCCGATTTAAGCTCTACAATCGTCATTTCATATCCATCAGCAACCGAGCGATTGGGATCCAGGATTTTGTTCATAAGTGCCTTCGGTTCCCAGTGACGGACCGTTGCAAGGTCAGGACCGAAAGCAGTGCCTGTTTCCTCTCGCACTTGGTGGCAGGCCGCGCACAACCGTTGATAGATTTGTTTTCCTTTATCCGCATCTCCCGGTATGGTGAGTACTTTATGATATTCTTCTAACATTTCTTCCGTTTCTTTTGAATTCACCCGGAGAAGATCACGCGCGCGTTTTCGTACGGCATTGTCCGAATAAAGCATCAATGAGACGCGACGACCCCACCCTATGGAAGAAACGGAAACTTCATTATTCGCAACTGCGTCAAGCAGCAGTTCCACCCGCTTTTTCTCCTGCATAAGAACATTCACTGCCGCATCCCGTAAGGCCGGAGTTATCGCTTCCCACCGATTTAAAAGAAATCTTCCTATGTGAGTTCCCGGTATACTGCCGAGGCCTTCTATCGCAGCAAGCTGAACAGGCAGGGGCTCAGTGGAATGGCTGTACTCCTTCAGTTCCTCCTCGTGTGATAAGGGATCGATCATAGCAATGAGTTCTATAGCACCCGCCCGGAAGGAAACCTCCTTCATCCGGTCTTCTGCGACATCTAACGCTCTTCTTAGCACTTTATCTTTCTCACCCTCGGAAATGCCCAATACTGCTGTCAACTGCATGACGACTTCACGCGCCCGCTCTGATCCGGTTTCAAAAAAAACATCTGTCGCCATGTCACTTTCAATCTCAAACTCTTTTGAATCTATTTCTGCATGTTGCAGTGATTCAGTTAACCCAGAAAGAATGGCTGCTTTCCACCATTCATTCTCTTTTGTTATTCCGGATAAACTTTCTTTTATATGTCGGCTTATCTCTCTTTTGTTACCTTGACTGCCAATAATAGTGGCCACCCGCTGCAAGAACTGGTGTCTTCCCGGCGTTTCCATATCTCCAAACTGCTGAAGAAAGCGGTCCAGAAGGGGCGAAGCTTTTATATGTTTGGCCGAAAGAAATGCAATTTGCATCCATGAATCTTCTAAATCTCCGAACACTATTTTTTTCCTCACTTCATCAATCCGACCGGATGACAGCTCTCCAAGGCTCAGCAGCAGCTGATATCTCACTTGAGAATCAGGATCATCTTTCATTGCCAGAAGGGATTCTAACACAGAAGGAGCCTCCTGCAATCTCTTTTCGGCGAGTTTAACAGCATTTTTCCTCACACCGGCTTCGACATCCTGTAGAGCTGTGATGACAAGATTGTCATCCAGTCTCCCCAATCCCTCAAGCGTCCACAGTGCATGGAGTCTTGCCGTGGCAACCGTACTGTTGGACACCAGCTTTTTAAGTGGTTCAACCGCAGCCGGATCATTTCGATCAACCAGCAGACGCTGTGCATTTCGCCTCCACCAGATATTGGCATTTTCCAGGCAAGCTACAAGCTTTCCAGTTGGCATATCATTCAAATCCAGATTACTTGTCCATTTCGGATCATCCATCTCATTCGCAGTTATCCGGTAAATACGCCCCCGGTTACTGGCTTCGAGCAACATCTCTTCATTTTGTGCTGTTTCATTATCGAGCCATTCAGGGTGATCAATGATACGCCGGTAGTAATCGATCACATACAGCGCCCCATCCGGTCCGATATAGAATTGAACCGGCCGAAACCAGGCATCTGTTGAGGTTAAAAATTCCTTCCGTTCCAGCAGCCGCCTGGCCTTGAAGACGGTGCCCTCCTGCTCCACGACATCCGCATGCACCAAATTATGAACTGACTCTGCGACAAACGTCACCCTGTCAAATTCTTTCGGGAACGCCCCCCCAAGATACCAGGTCAGTCCCGACGCGGAGGTAATGACTCCCCGATCGGTTAACAGCTGGTGTTCCGGATTCTGAGTGGTCGGATACACCTCGGCGGCATTTCCATGATCCGGCGTATCATGATTAACGTCTCCAAGAGGTAGATGTGGATTTCGTCCGGTATATTTTCTCTCCATAACCTCAAGGTATTGGTGGCGGGCATTGCTAACAAGAAAATGATCCCCCCAGGCGTTAAACGTGTGACCATATTGAGAGGAAGACGCCTTCATTTCAATTTGGTAAGAGTCTGGTTTGAAACGAACGTTTTTCCCTCCCGCATTTTGTGGCAATTTCGGAATATCTTCCGCCCCGTAAAATCCCACCCTCGACCCTTTATCCCCCAAAATACCCTGATAGTCTTCAGTGCTTACCGTCCCCCGGTTGGCCAAGTGGATCCAGTTGTCCAACCCATAGATGGGGGTATTAACATTGTGCTGGGGATTGGAGAGGGCAAATCCAGTCAGCATAATCTCCTTTCTATCTGCTTTCCCGTTGCCCGTTGTATCTTCCATGTAATAAATATGAGGGGCATCGGTTACCAGTATACCATCCTTCCAGCGCATTATCCCGTCAGGAAACTTCAGGCTATCTGCGAATATTGTATAGCTGTCGGGAAAACCGTTCCCGCTGGTATCTTCCAAAAGCTTAATCCGGCCCAATCCGCTGGCATCCAGCGGATAGCTGCGCATCTCCACTACATAAATCCGACCTCTTTCATCCACTTCCATAGCCACCGGATCCTCAATCAGCGGCTCACTGGCATAAAGTTCCACGTTAAAGCCCTCCATCACCTCCAGTGAGGCCAGTGCTCTGTCCTCATCCAGTGGAGGACGCAGAGATTCCTGAATTGAATCCGTTTTTGAACAGCTAACTCCCATCAGTAACAGTATTACAAATATGAACTTGGTTTTCATAGCGGTGGCTGACAAAATTGATAAATAAATCCAATAATAGAACTGAACGATTCGTAATTAATCTGCTGGAATAAATATTAACGCTCTCAAATCTAATAATGCCCCCTCTTCAAATCTTGCATTTGGCTTAAAAATCACTTTTTGACGACCCGCTGAAAGTTGTATTCGTCCTATTTTTGTCGTTTTGAAGGTCTCCCATGAGCCCGTCCGACCAACCTTGCCCGTTACCTGTTGATCTCCAGCCCGGAGCACAAATGATTTGCCTGCTTCTTCGTCCGAAACCGACCACTCCAGATGTACCTCATAATTTCTCTGCTTTTCTGCTGCCACCTCCCATTCTACCCGGTCTGCCTGCGTAAACCAACCAAAAGCTTTCCATTCAGGCATATATTCAATCTCAGGACCAATTCCATGCCCCATCTCTGCATTCAGATGAATAATTCCATTGCCGTCAGGCCGAACCACATCCGGGTTCTTTTCCGCGTACCATCCCTGCGGCTTCCAGGGATCAGGTAACATGTAATAGACCGTACCCACAATCAGGTCCTCAATATCATCTACGTATGGAGAAGGGCGATCATAAGAATACTGGGAATACTCGGCCTCATAGCCTCCTTCCCGTATCACGCGGCGAGATGGAATATAACTGGGCACATCATTGGCATAGGCGGTCACCCATACGCGATCAGGTTCCAGTTCCTCTTTAAGCCGTAGTGAATAGTCCACCACGACTTCGCCAGCCAAAAAAATCATTGCCAGGTCGTCCCCAAAGGTCCAGGTCTGTATCGGATAGGAAAGGCTGGTGGGAACAGGCTCCCCGCGAGCTATCCGATCAAGGGCCAGATGAGCATAGTATCCTTCAGATCCATTAGCTGACGTCTGCTCCACCAACTCTTGGGTAGTAGGGATATTCGAAAAGGGTAAGTCAACTTTCCGGAGTTTCCCGGCAGGAAGGGTTCTAATTTGCCGTAACGTGCTGTTTAGGAGGCGGTCCACTTCATCTGCAATCTTTTGTCCATGTTGCGTAGTATACTCCAACTCAGTGCGCGGTTCCGGATTGGCGTCTCCCCCCGCCCCGATGGACACTAAAGCAGTCGCTCCGGGATGACGCTTTTCAATAATCCGCTGGGCCTCCCCTATCCAGTCTCCATGTATCTTGTTTATATCTCCTCCCAGGGTGGTCCCATGACAGGCGTAGTTAACCAACACAGCCCGAAGAGTCTCGCTATTCGGATCAGTAACCCGCAACAAGGGCATTGAATGATCAACCGGTCCCTCGGGAACCACGCCAAATCCGATCCATTTTCCTTTTTCCAGCTTGCGCCGGTTCACAGCAAATCCAACCTCTCCCTGTCCCCAGGCTACCAAAGCCGGGCTGCGGTCCTGCAGTGCTTGCAGTGCCAACTGTTCCAGTTTATCTGTGAGTTCGTCTTGATACCGGACAATGCTTCCGAGTTCCTCCGGAGGCATTGGCTTCCCGAAATGGTTTAACAAATTGCCTACTTCCGGCCCCGTATGGGTATGCGAGGAAGTTATGACCAGTTGAGAAGGTGTGATTCCCGTTTTCTCCGACAGGCGCCGGGCAACCTTTTCGGTAATATGACCCGGAATGCCAATAAGATCCACGGTGATTAAAAGCGACGGCCCCCGCTCATCGCTGCCAAAAGCCAATGCTTTTGCCCATAACGGTTGAAGCACCCCCTCCGACTCCGACGCCCGTCCCCCATAACCCGCCAGGCGAATCGGTCCCTCCGGGGTGATGTCTACTCGGGCAACGCCAACCTCTATGCTCCCGTTATTGGGAGGCTCTGTCTTTTGCATAGCCTGGAGAGGGTCCAACGCTCCAAACGACGGGGTTGAAGACCCTATTAAAACAATGAACAAAAAAAGGAAGAAGTTTCTTTCTAAATGAACCAACAAACAAGATGTTGTCATAAATTTATATTTTATATATAAGTTATTAGCCCGGCTCCTCTTTTCCACATGACCTCACTAAGAAATTTGCATTTCAGCAAGGCAAAAGAAAAACAGCAGCGCAGACCTGCCCCCTGCGTACGGCATGCAATGGTTATCTTCATCTCCGCTGACGGGCAGCGTTCGCCGTATGTTACACGCCGTTATCATTTTGGACCTCAAAATCGATATACATTTATCTGTATCATAAGGGTACAAAAAAAGCCATGAATCTTTGTGAGAAATACGGGTTAGGATTTTTTTATCCGCAATAGGCATGGACCGGATATTTTCAATTTTACCGAACTCTCTTCCTCCATTGTGACCATTTGTCCCGCATCTGCCGGAGCAGCCGCGCATGGTCCGGGTCCCCGGCCAGGTTGTCCGACTCATGCGGATCTTCCCTGAGATCGTAGAGCTCCTCATACAAAGGCTCGCTGTCCGGATACCGCAGGTACTTGTAGCGTTCGGTGCGGACACCCTCCGAGCGTGGAATCCGGTCGGGAAAGCTGTGATGCTCATAAAAAAACTCGCTCCGCCAGTCGTCCGTATCCCCTCCGGCCACAATGGGCGCAAAGGAATGTCCCTGCACGCCATCCTGTGGCGACAGGCCTGCCCAGTCCAAAAACGTGGGCAGCAGGTCAATCATCAGCACCATCTGCTCGCGCTCGGTCCCGGTTTCGGCCTCCCGGAGGCGCGGGTCACGGACAATAAACGGGATGCGGATCGCCGTGTCGTGGCCCAGCCACTTGCCGGCAAATCCCCGGTCCCCCAGGTACATCCCGTGATCAGAGGTAAGGACAATAATGGTGTTCTCCAGGCGATTCGTCTCCCGCAGGGCTTCCATCATCTTCCCAAGCTGCCGGTCAATGCCCGTAACCATCCGGTAGTAGCGGCGCATCGAGCGCTGGAAGTTCAGCGATTCCGGGGGACCCAGGCGATAATTCCACCGCACCCGGTTGAGAGATTTCTTCAGGAAATCAGGCTGGCTGTCAAAGAAGGCCGAATCCGACAGCGGCGGGGCCGGTATCTCATCGCGCTCATACAGCACCGCCGTTGCAGGTGAAGCCGGGTAGGGCTCGACCGGGTGGAATCCGTCCTGCACGTGAGGCGCCTTAAACCCGACCGTCACCGCAAAGGGCTTGTCCCCCGGCGCATCGTGTATCATGCTCACGGCCTGGTTGCCCAGGCGGTCGGTCAGGTGGGAGCCGCGCCCGGGCGGATGCTCCTCCGACCAGAACTGCCCCTGACCGTCATACGCCCGGTCATCATCAAACAGCCCCTCCCGGAACGTCCCCAGGTGCCACTTGCCGACGTATCCGGTATGATAACCCGACTGGCGCAGCTGGGCCGGGAAGCTCATGTCCGCCTGCTCTTCGGTGAGCCCGTCGAACTGGTCAAAGTATATGCCCGTGCGGGCGGCGTACCGCCCGGTCATCAGCGTACCGCGGCTGGTAACACAGGTAGCCGTCGTCGCAAACGCATTTTGGAATACCACCCCCTCGGCGGCCAGCTGATCAATATGGGGGGTCTGAATGATCTCATTTCCCATAAATCCAAGCGGCTGGTGGTCCAGATCATCCACAAACACCAGTAATATATTCGGACGGGTATCTGTTTGCTGGGCAGTTTTTTGCTGGGCCTTCCCTTCCGTGTGGACCCCAAAAATAAGAATTATACAAAAGACCAGATATCGTAATAGGTTCATTTCATGTACCTTTATTCTGTAGGTTTAAAAGTTTGATCTGCCTTTATTATAGCGATTGCATTTTACTGTGAAAAAGTCTCAGATTCAAAAGTCTGTTCTCCACCAGCTATTCAGTCGCTGTCTCAGTTCCCGTACTATCTCCGGATGCTCTGAAGCCAAATTGTGTTTTTCATGCGGGTCATTTACAATATGATAAAGCTCTGCCTCCTCGATCATGTCAATAAAGCGTCCCCCGCCGGAAAATTCTTCTTCCTTGGATAGCCCCTCCTCTTTAGGAACGATCAGTTTCCAGGGCCTCTTCAAAATCACACGGTGTTCCAGGCTTTTCGTTGGCTCATGCACATCCGCAATATCATGATTAAAGTCCTCACTGTATACTGCTTCCCTGGACTCTAACTCCTCTTGATCCAACACATTGACGCCGGGCATTTCAAGCCTGGGTTCGACATCCAAAATCTCCAGGACTGTGGCAGCGATATCATTCGTACTTACGAAGGTGGTTGTGTCCATTCTGGAGGCAATCTGTCCCGGCCATTTATAGGTGATATGGGTGCGTATTCCATTGTCATATGGAGACTGTTTGGAAGGCCAGATAAATTGATTGTCTTGGGCCGGATTCTGTACCCATCCATTATCGGTTAAATACACAACCAAGGTATTTTCAGCCAACCCTCTGTCCTCTATAGAATCAAGCAGCTGTCCCACAGTTATATCAAACCAGTCGATCATAGCCCAATAGTTGGCCACGGATTCACTGGGAGCGTTTGGCAAGTATTTTTCAAGCAGAGAATCGGGTGGCGTATGCGGAGTATGCGGCATAAAGGGGGCATACCAAATAAAAAAGGGCTTATTCTCTTGTTGCGCCTCATCCATAAAGTCTTCTATAGGCTGCATTCCTTCCCGGCCGATGGCCAATCCTTCATCGCCGTGCCTGCCCCCCCGCGAAGGATCTCCATGGGTCATTCCATGGGTAAAACCTCCATCCTGCCAGCTACCTTCCCACCATTTGCCCGTTTGGAGTGACAGATAGTTCAACTCCGACAAATAATCGGTAAGAGAAGGTAGAGTGTTAAATCTATCGACAACTACATCATCTACCGGTTTTCTGGCCTCCAGCCATTCTGTCCGGGAACCGGATTCCCGATCAAAGTCAAAAGCGGGATCGTTGCCCGTTACGCCATGTTGATGGGGATACAAGCCGGTAACCAGGGAAGCAAGCGACGGCCTGCATACAGGCGCGGGCAAATATCCCCGCGTGAAGGTAAGTCCCTGTGATGCCAGCTCATCAATATTCGGCGTCTCAATATGGGGATGCCCCATGAAACTGTAATCCGTCCACGCCTGATCATCGGAGAGGATGAATATTATGTTGGGATTCGATGCAGAATCTTCGATTTCTTTCTGCATCTCATCGGAAGAAGAACTGCACCCTATTAAAACAAAGACAGTTATTATGAATAAACCCACAATCTCTTTATGGCAAAATTTCATATTTTTTTGGTTGGTATCCTGGATGTTTTCCCATGGTTGGATTAAATATAATTCATTCACTGATATGAGATATAACGTGATGTAGGATTTTACGTTAAAAACATTCACATTTAAGCGCAGCACAACGAGCATATGAATTTCAACTGCCTGTTCCCGCAAGTACCTTAAAAAAACCTTGCCGAGGGTAGGGGAAACCCACAAAAAACATATCTTCGTACCTTCAGATGCGATGTAGCTTGACGGGGTAGGTATTACCGGCATTCCACTGGCATACGTACAGATTTTTGTCCCCGTCTACGCACACGTCATGACAATGTTTAAAGATAGGCTCCTCCTGGACCATAAGCTGTAATTCACCGTCTATGTATTCCGGAGCAGTACCGGCCGGGTTAGATACTACTTTATTTTCCCCATTCAGAATGGTTATAAAGCCTGAGTCACTCGTCAGATTCAGATATCGAAGACGCGACCAGCAGACGCCGGCATAGATATTTTCTCCATCAATAACGGGGCGACACATATACGCACCCGGTAAAAAGATCGTCTCCAGGTATTGTCCATCAAGGGTAAACCGTTTAAAGCTATTATGTTGCCGGGAAGTAACGAGAAGGCCGGAGGGTTCCTCACCTCGCGTATCCACGGCCACTCCGTGCGGTTCATTGAGTTTTTCATCCGCGTTTCCCTCTCCCCCAAACTTGTCTATGTACTTTCCATCGGGGCTGTACCGGAGTATGTAATATGAGCCGTAGCCGTCTGCGACATAGATCGTCCCATCCGGACCAATCGCCGTTTCAGTCGGTCGGTAATCATCCTCTTCTTCATAACCGCCGGCTTTTCTTGGATCCTCCAGTGTTAAAAGAACCTGGCCATCCAGCGTCGTTTTTTCCACGCGGGCGGTCTCAGGATTTGTATCCGTGATAAAGAGGAACTCTTCTCCCCCCGCTTCCCAAAGCGTCAACCCGTGTCCCCCGGGATAATCTGTGCCCCAGCTATCAATATAGCTGCCATCCTTATTATATATCAGGATGTTATTTTGTGTTTCGTCCGTAACCATAATAAGGCGCCCCGTGCTGTCCATAACCATTTCGTGACAATTCTTAACAGGATGACGAGCAGGGTCGAGGTCGCCCCAGCCAATTTCAACGCGATAACGAAAATCACCGTGACCGATGATTTTTTCACTCAGTGCCGGGGTCCGGGTATTGATGTTTATATCGAAACTTGTTGCCAGTCCGGGGCCGATAAATGCCGTCCCCGCTGCGGTTAATATCTGTTGAAGAAATTGACGACGTGTTTTGCTCATGATAGTAAATCCTCAAATAAAATTTTTAACAACTGTCCTCAATTTTATACGACTGAGGGTGATGTTAGCAACAACCCAGTATGAATTAACGGTAGCCGTAGCGAACATGTATCCGACAGGCAGCACAGCACCATATTGTTTACGCATAGCTCTTCTGAAGCATAGGAGGCCTTTCCTCCTTTACGCCAGCAGACCGTGGGCCACTTCTCCCTCACCGTCGGGTGTCGTATACACGGGGCGGCCTTCAATGACATAATGCGTTTCGGGCGGAATGCCCAGGGCATGATAGATCGTCTGGTGGATACGGTCGATCCTGATCTCGTCCTCAACGGTTGAACAGGGTCGCTCATCAGCCGTTTTACCGTAGACATGACCCTTTTTGATTCCACCACCGAACATCAGTATGGAGCACCCGTCGGTAAAGTGTTTGTGCATACCGTACTCCGATTTTTTCTGCATAACTTCAGGCTGTTTCGCCTGCTCTTTAACCGTTTCTCCCGGTCGGCCTTCCACCATCATATCACGGCTGAATTCACTGGCAAGAATAACCAGGGTACGGTCCAGTCGGCCTGTTTTGTCAAGATCCCTGATAAGCTGCGCAACAGGCCGATCGATGCTCTTTTTCATATCCTCAGCCCGGCTATGCCCGTTTTCGTGCGTGTCCCATCCCAGAAACGGTACATATTCGGTAGATACACTTATAAAACGAGCACCCGCTTCGGTTAACCTCTTTGCGAGCAGGCACCCCAGGCCAAAGCGACCGGTATTATACGCCTCATAACTTTCCTCCGGTTCGTCGCTGAGGTTGAATGCCTCTGACTCGGGGGATTTGAGCAACGCATAGGATCGCTCCATGGCACGAATCATGGATTCTTTCTGATAAGCACTCCCGTGGTTGCCAACCGTGCTTTGATCCACAAGCTCGCGATACAGCTGATGCCTTTTTTCAAAACGCTCAATACTCATTCCTACCGGGGGACGAACACTATCCAGGCCGCTGGAGGGATCGGGGATCAGGAAGGGACCATATTCGCTGCCCAGAAATCCCGCTGAATGATACGCTTTCAGCTCTTCCCCTTCTCCCACATCGAATCGCTGGCCAATGCTGATGAAGGGGGGAATAACATCATTTACAGGCCCGAGTTCATGCCCGATCCAGGCCCCGATATGCGGTACCTGAATGGACTGGGGCGGCTCGTAACAGGTGTGCCAGTGGTACTGGTGGCGGGTATGCAAAATATGCCCCAGGTCCGCCGCGCGATAGGAACGGATGACGGTTCCCTTGTCCATTACCGACCCAATCTCCCCGAGACCCTCCGAGAAAAAAAGATCATCCACGGCCGTCGAACTTTTGGGAAAAGTGCTCAGTACCCGCTTGCTTTCGAGCCCCGGTTCAAAGGGCGTATAGGCTTTGGGATCAAACGTTTCGGTGTGGGCCATGCCGCCCGCCATCCATAGCAGGATAACCTGGTCGGCCGTAGATGCAATCCCGGATCGTCCGCATCCGCTCAGAAATGAAGCAGCCGGCAGCGACGCCCCCATGGCGGCAAGCGCGGCGGCCGATGTTTTTTTAAGGAAATCTCGTCGTTTCATAGTATCAACTACCCTCCGTTGGTCGTTACCATTATCTTATTCAAGGAAGTCTTTGCAGCACCGTCAATGGCTGCATTTTCGCAGATTCAATATCTTCATATATGCCTTATATGGCGGTTGAATGCACTCAGGGGTGGATATTGACTAAACTTCCTGGTTTTCAAAGCCTTCCCAAACTTTATCATGATCATATTTTACAAAAACAAATTTAAATTATTTGATAAGCACGTTGTCACGCCCTTGCTGGTTAGTATATCAGCTGAAATTCTGGATTCATCACAATGGCCCACAACAGGTCCTCCATCTCTTCTTTACCAGGATCCGGGGAAAGCCTCTCGCGTGCGATCCGGGCTTCCTTTGCTTGAGGCGCACGTCCGTACGCCGTAAGATAGAGCTGTTCTATCATTTCATCCTGAGCCTGATCGTATTCCCGTATCCACCGCTTAGCGCCCCGGCCAATAACTTCATTTAACTTTTCACCGTTGGTAAGCTCCAGCGCCTGCAACAGGGTCGCTTCCGTTTGCCGGTTCGTAACAATATTTTCCCTTGTGGGACGCCCCATCGCCTTCAGAAAGTCGTCATTGACCACCAGGGAAGCACGAGAAAATTCAAGCTGATTCCTCCTGTCATGGGTAAAATTCAGCAGTTGTCCCCAGTGACCGCTTTCCCGGCTATTTCCAACGCTCCTAACGGATCCCCATTCGCGGTCATCAAAACCCGGGGCCTTCCAACCCTCGGAGGGACGGTGGTCTGTAGCCCTCCACTGTTCGCTGGAACGCATCTCCAGCTCATGACCATCACCGGCAAAACGGACCCTGAGATTAAGCAATATACCGGCCGGATTCGGGATGGTCCCTCCATTCGTCCCTTCCGCAGCCAACACATTCTTCCCGGTTTTCAGCTGTTTGGTCACAGCGATTCGATCGACCTGCCGCCAATCGTTACCTTCGCTGACCAGCGAACTATTCAAATACAGTTTATAAGCCTCATCGGCCGTTACCAGCAGCTGTGCTTTTGCTATATTCCGGCCGTCCGGAATGTCAAAATCATGGCGAAAGTAATAGGTGCCGGGCGGGGGCTGGCTCGGCCGATCATTTTCCCGGCTATTAAACCAGATCCAGTCTGCTTCGGCAGGCGGATTCTCATAAGGAGAGTAGGCCACGGAGTAGTAAAACGGGGCCGCAACCTGGGAAACGGCATCGGCAAACTGCTCGGCGGTCAACCTCTTTCTCAGGGGACCTCTGAACACATATTCTTCCGATTGTGCCTCCTCCCTACTGATATCCACAGAAGGAAGCTGATACGTACGGGAACGCACAATCATGGCAATCAGGCGTTTCAGATCGTATTTGTGATCGATCAGATCCGAAGCAAGCCAGTCGAGCATGTCCTGGCTCCACGGTATATTATCCATCTCATCCACGGGTTCAACGAGTCCCCTGCCCATAAGAAGCTCCCAGTATCGGTTGGCAATGGTTCGATATAACCTCCCGTTTTGTCGTTGGGAAAGGACTTCCGCCAGGCGTTCCAGCCGCTCATCCTTTGAAAGGCTCTCATCAATCTCGCCCAACTCTTCACTGTAGACAAATCCGGCTTTGGCTGTATCGCCCGTCGGCACTTCACAGCGCTGGATGGCAAGCGCTGAATCCGAAAAAACAGCTGCAAAAGAATAGGCATCGTCAAGCGTCAGGTTACTGACAAAGCTGTCGTGGCACGATGCACACTTCAGGTTTAGCCCGAGAAAAGACTGCGATATATTCTGTGCGGCCTGCATCTCTGTAGTCTGACTCGCATTGACCGCGCCCCGCCATTCAATGCCGCGGATAAATCCGTCGGACGCCTCGCCCGGGTTTGTAAGCTCGCGGACCATCTCGTCATACGGCTTATTATGATACAAGGCATCATACAGCCAGTCTGTAATCTGTTCTCTGCCTCCCGTAATGAAGCCGGTACCGGTGTAGTCATTGCGCAGCAGGTCATTCCAAAAGGTTAACCAGTGCTGGGCATAATCATGCTTTTGACTCAGAAGAGCGTCAATCAGTGTATCTCTTTTATCCGGTGAGGGATCCTCCACAAACTCCTGCATTTCCCTTGGCTCAGGCATCAGCCCTATGATATCCATGTATACCCGGCGCATAAATGTCCGATCATCCACAGGTTCGGGCCAGCTGATATCGTGTTCTTCGAAATAGGCGTTGGCAAACCGGTCGATCGGGCTTTGAAAATTCGACTCCGTATCGGGTGGCAGGGGCGGTTTATCAAGGGCAATGGGAGCCTCGCGAAATGTTTTGACCTCTTCGTCTGACCAGGGAGCCCCCACCTCAATCCACGTTCGTATAAGCTCCACTTGTCCCTCTGTTAACGAACTTCCCTTCTGGGGCATGACGTCGTCATGTCCTTTAGGCAGCGTAATGCGGCGCATCAGCTCGCTGTCCCCCGGCTGGCCCGGGATGATAACAGATCCCCCGTCGCCCCCTTCCATGACCGCCTCTTCACTGTTGAGCACCAGGCCACCTTCCGCTTCATCCGAATCGTGGCAACGATAGCAGCTGTGTGCAAAAATGCGCCGAACACCTACGTTAAGCTCATTCTTATAGGTTTCCGACAGGTCCCCCATCTCCATGTGCCGGCTCACTTCCGTCAACAACTCATCGAACTCACCCTCTGCAATGGAATCATAATTCCAGGGTAGTACGGACGTTATATAATCATCTCCGTGGGTAAGGCTCGCCCCAAAATGTCCCGCAGCCGTCAATACCAGGACCGTCGTCGCAAGGGCACCGCGGTACAGGTTACCATCCCTCTTTTTTCCGGTTCTTTCCGCCCGGTACATAAACCAGGAAGCTGCTGATGCCAGTACAGCCGTTGCAACGCCTCCCCACCGGTGATAGAACAGGGTCGTCTCGGAATAGTTGCCCCCGTAAGCAAGCATCAGTCCGAATAATACCGCCATCAATGCTGTTCCCGCACCAATATATACCAGCCATCGTATACCCGAACGCAGCTCTGGCCGTTGGCCTCCCAGGGTTAGCATTTCGAGCAAAAAGGCAATGAGCAGCGCCCCGATCGGAAAATGAACGATAAGCGGATGCATTCGTCCCAGGAGCTGCCAAAGCCATAATTCTGAAAGCGTATCGAAAAACATAGGCGCCTAAATTAAGAATTAACAAACCCCTGCCAGATCCACTTCATACCTGTTGTACAGGCAGTAGAAGGGAGGCAGGGGTTTCAGGGGACAAGGCAAATGATGCTACACTCTACTGTTCCTCCTGCTCTTCTCCATTTTCACCTTCCCCCCTGCTCAAACATCTCATCTTCCGGGTCGCCGCCTGATTTCAGGTAGGCCACAAGATCCCGCAGCTCCTCCGCACTGAGGGTATTAATCAAGCCCGGGGGCATCTGGGATACCTCCGACGGTTCTATCGAAACCACCTCATTGCGGGGGATGATCGTGGGTGCCTCATCGGGATTCCGGGGGTATACCTTCACATACTCTTCCTCCTCTACCACCAGTCCCGATACCGTATTACCGTTTTCCAGTTCCACTACTGAACTGTTGTACTGGCTTGAAATCACCTCACTGGGGGTGACGATATCCTCCAGCAGTCCCTGGGTAGACAAATTACGTCCCACGGTGGTGAGATCCGGGCCGATTGCCCCCCCGTAGCCGTCAAACTGGTGACAGGTGGCACAGCTTGCCGCAAAAAAGGCGTTTCGCCCCTGTTCGAAACTCCGGTCCTCAAGCCGGCCTTCCACCTCCTCCACGGCTTCCTCCACGGTCCAGTCGCGGCCCGGTCCTTCGGGTGCGGTAATCTCAAATGGAGGCTCCTGGGCCAGGCTCTGGGCCGTAAGATCTTCCACCGCTTCCCGCTCCTCTTCGGAGGCATTCACCAGGGCCTCATCCCGTACGCGTTCCAGGAAACCGGTATAACTGGCTCCCCCCATGGCATCGGCGGCATTATTGATAAACGTAAAATACTCCCGCCGCTGTTCGATCGTCCACCCTTCGCTCATATTGCGCAGCATAAAAGCGTATTCGAGCTTGTCTGTGGGAGGGGGATTGTCAATCATATCCTGGATGGTGCCGCCATAATTTTCGTTACGCGCCAGAAGGCCGCCCCAGTCCGGCGTCTCCGGGAGTCCCTCTTCCTGCATCAACGCCAGCGCCTTATCGATTACGCGGGCATCTTCCAGATAAACAAGCAGTCGCACCAGTTCAACATTCACCCGGTCATCCTTATAGGGCAGCAACTGCTGCAGGATATTTGTAATACGGGGACGGAGATCTTCACCGGGGTCACCGAGACGCATGAAAATGAGCGACATCGCCCTCAGATAGCCCAGTTTCTGGTCCGGCGGCAGGGTCACCAGATCCAGGTCAAGCAGGGCATTGACGGCCTCCTCCCGGTACTCTTCCGATCCCGTTCTGGCAAGGGCCACGACGCCGGTAATTTTTGCCTGGGACTGTTCCGCGGCGAATACTTTTTCGGCCCATGATTCCACCGGTTGCGCCTCAAGAGCCATCCGGGCGGCGTGACGCAGAAACCGGTCCTCATCACCCAGGTACGGCCAGGCGGTCTCAACCGCTTCGGGATCCTGCTTCCCGTGAAACGCCTCTAACTTATGACGCACCGCACGCGCCGCCTCCGCTTCCGGGTTATCGATCGGCTCCGCTTCCGCTGTAGATTCGCTTCCGGTATAAACGACCCGGTAAAGCCTGGACTCCTTATCCCTTCCGCCCGTCAGAAAGTACATCGCTCCGTCCTGACCAATAACGGCATCCGTCAGGGGCAGGGGACTGCCGGACAGGAACTCCTCGGCTTCGGCGGTATAACTGGCCCCTTCAGGCGTCAGGTGAAAGGCATACATTGTTCCGAACGTCCAGTCGAGTCCGAATAACGCCCGCTGGTAGCGCGCCGGAAATTCGGCGCCCGTCCCAAACAGTACGCCGGTGGGCGAACCGGGTCCTACATTGTATACCGGCGGCAAGCTGTCCTCGAAATACCGCTTCCATTTTCCGCTGCCGCTGCGCCAGCCATAGTCGCTGCCACTGACGGCGTGCAGGATCCTTGTGGGACGGTACCAGGGCATGCCCATATCCCATTCCATATCGGAATCATAGGTAAACAGCTCCCCGTCGCGGTTCAGGGCCGCATCATAGGTGTTGCGATAGCCGATGCTGATCATCTCCCACCGGCTGGCATCGGGATTGATCCGCGCGATATACCCGCCTGGCGCCATAATACCCCGGGCATGTCCCCGCGCGTCCCACTGGCGGGGCAGCAGTATATCCTCCTCCCAGTTGGCTATACGGCTGGAGGTAAAATCGGGGGGAAGGGTATGGTTGCCGTTCACCACATAGAGCTCTTTTTGATTCTGCGTAAGAAAAATAGCGTGATTGCCGTGTTCCCCCCGGCCCTGCGGTCCCCCGAGATACTCTAAAATGTCATACTGGTCATTGTTCCGGGTGTCTCTCAACCGGAAAATCCCTTTGCCGCTTACGTTGGCATACAGGTGGTCAAACGCCCACTCCAGGCCCTGGGCGCCCGAGGCCGGCATAATCATTTCCTCCACTTCCACCTTCGGCTTTTCCAGACTATCCCCCACGGTTATACGGTACATCCCCTTTTCCTGCTGATCCGATGCAATCAGACGTCCCCGGGGATCAACCGTCAATCCCACCCAGGACCCCTGCTCTTCCCGGGGCACTTCATAAATCAACTGGGCTTCAAAGCCCGGAAGCGTCTGAATTTCACCGGTGGTATCCTGGCTCTCTTCGGTCGTATCCAGGCTCACAGGAAAGTCACGCACATCGACAGGTAACAACGTCTTTTCAGCGGGGAAGGAAAACTCGTAAGCAACCATAAGCATGGATACCATTACCGCTATGAAAAAGGGACCCATTCCCATTTGAGTTTTATCTGTATGTAATCTTTTTTTCTTCATTTAAATTTTGGTTACATCGTTTAATTAATTCCTGTGACTAGGTTTTTATTGGTCCCCGGCATATTATTTCCCGCCCTTCTTTTCTGCCGGCCCGCGGACTTCATATCCCGGATTTTTCACCAGGGAATTAAGCTATACTTAATGTTCGATATGCAAAACAACATCAATGACTTAATCTTCAATTTTACTATTTCGTGCATAATCCGGGGTATCTAATTCCGATGCAGTTCACAGGCCCTGCCCGCTTGTTGGTCTCTAAAACGCCTTAAACCGGAAATTTCGAAACTCCACTTTCATGGGAGGACCCCGGTGAATCTGTACACCTAACCAACCCTCCTTGGCCCTGCTTTCTCCATCATCTATGGCAACGCTCATGACTTGCCCGTTGAGCATATGGATGAGCGTGTTCCCGCGAACAACCAGATGGTACTCATTCCAGCCGTCGTTAACAACAGCCACGAGTTCCTCTTCCTGTCCAACGGAACCGATCTCCCTGGGCTTGTCATCTTCGCCCACATGTGTTACCTGTCCCCGCAGGGCCAGAAATTCGCGTCCCCGCTCCTCGTAGAGCTGACCGCTCCACCGATTCGGACCATCGGCATCGGCCTGGTAGCCTTTTAACGCATGCGGTATGCCTTCTACCTTCTCGCTCCGGTAATTGATGCCGCTGTTTCCCTCCGCCGATACCCGGTATTCCACTTTCAGCTCAAAATCCTTAACCTTCTCCTTCCAGATAAAAAAGGTATTTTCATCCAGCAGGTTGCCTTCTGTCACCTCCCCGATCAGTTTCCCGTCTTCAAAGCGCCAGTAGTCGCGGTCGCCCTCCCAGTGGTCAAAGGTTTCCCGGGTTAAAATTTGCTCGAATCCCGCATCCTCATCTTTCGGGGGTTCCGGAAACTGTGCGTGCAGCGGGGAAGCGAATAGTAAAATCATTCCGAGTACTGCAGGTAAAAAATATTTCATATACATGTAATTGGGTTATTCCTTTTGCATTGATCTGTAGTGCCGGGTAATTATAGTATCCGATTAACGGTTAATAACAAAGTAAAATCGCTGTAAAAGACTTCACCGGACGACACCGCTCCGCTCGTTAGCTTAGGGGAGCCGTTTCCCTGCGTCATGTGACGCTCACGAAAAATATGGCGAGGGATAAAAACCTGTGTAAAAGTCCTCTGCTGCATAACACACGATTAAAGATTGAGATCGGGATTTCCCGGGCCGAAGTGCTTAAGCATCACAATGGGGTCGGTTGCGGAGTGATTGACGATCTCCACTCCTCCCGCGGCGGCCTGCTCACTCACAAAATATTCATCGTGGGTAAGCTGTCCGAACCGGATCAGCGAGGGCGTTTCAATCTTCCACTCGCCCATGGTACCGTGTCCCTGCATCATGATCATCCCGTAGGCCGCGGCGTCTTTGACCGTCACGGATTGTCCCGGCAGAACCGTCAGTTCTTTCGCACTGAAAGCCTCCGATTTATAACAGATCCATTTTTCGATGTAGCCTTGGGCTTTCATCTGCTCCGGCGACTCCACGGGCACCGGCTCCATAAAACATTTTTCCTGCAGGTTCCCATCCACATTCAGCTCCCAATCCAGTACTTCTATCAGGAAATCATAATCGCCCACCCGGTCTTCGGGCGTATCCTTCCAAAGCAGCTCCTCCGGCACAATGGCATCTCCGACCAGCGACTGGTACATGGCAAACACATCGGAGGCTTTCTGCGGCTCGTAGGTGCAGAGACTGCCGGGCGCGTGAAGCAGTCCCGGGGGGACATCCCAGCCCGTGCCCGGCTGCAGGCGCTGGGCACGGGAGAGATTGGTAATCTTGTTATCACCCTCGGTAAAGTTCTTCAGGCACTCCATCAGCTGTTCTTTGGTTGTCCCCGGGTTGAGTCCGAAAAAAGTATAGGGAAAATCGCCCCCGTAATTGTTGACCTGCGGGGGGAAATAATACGCCTCGGGCTTGCCATTCTGTCCGGTAAGCCTGGCGTGCTTATCGCGGTGATGCACGTGGTGAGGCAACGCTCCTTTATTATCAAAAAACTTGGAATACATGGGCCACGACTCATGTGCTTTCCAGATCCTCTCGCCGATCAGATCGCCTTTGAGCTCCTGTACGGCCTCCCGCAGGAGTATGCGCCGGGTTGTCCCGTTATCGTCAAACACCACCTCACTCAATCCCTCGATTTCGCCGGTCAGGGGACCGTTGTCAGCCGGTGTCGTAGATGAAAACCACCGCTCGTCAATACCGCCCCGTTCACCTCCCAGCGCATAATAATCGTCCGGATGAAGTTTAATGCGTCGGCCGGGCACGCAGAACGACCGCGGCACCCAGTTCGGTGCAAGTCTCAAAATTCCCTTGCCCTGCTCCAGTGCCTGTTGTGCTATCTGTGAATGATTACTCATCTGTCTTCTGGCTTTGTTTTGTGTTATATAAATATGGAATTAAAACTTTTGGCTGTCATTTTTTAGCTGCTATTTTTTAATTTTTCATTTGTAACTCAATTCCCAATTTCATCAACCGTCAGCGTAATCTCATACATCCGCTTTTCGCCCGCCTCAAGCTGGATCAGGGAGCCCTCCTCGCGCGCTGTTGATTGTCCGATGGGCGGATGGGTCCCCGGCTCCAGCGCCGTCACGTATTCCTTTCCCCCCCAGTGCTGCCAGTTGGTCAGCCATGGAAGCTGAGCCTTGGAAAACTCCAGCTTCATTTCCAAACCCAGCGAACCGTTTGTAATACCGCACCGGCAGTTTCCATCCGCATCCGGGGCGGCATCGATAAACGCCACCGCTTCCCCGTCGCCCCGGTGCTCATTTAGGGGAGCGCTGCATTTTTTAAAGTTGTTGTCGGGATGAAATATCCTCCTGCTCTGTTCATTCGGGGCTTCCCAGTCTCCTTCCCACGCGATATCGGCTCCCTCGTCCACCAGGGGCCAGCCGAAATTCATGTGATACAGCAGCATGTGGGGAGCAGGTTCATTCCCGAGGTTGGTCACTTGATCACGGATCCGGATGACCGGTTCGCCCAGGATAGCCGAGATCGTTCTTTTCAGTTCGAGGTGCGGACCAAAAACCGTGCTTTGGACCATTTTTCCCGTCAGGCTCATCTCCGGCTGATCCGACGATAAGTCAGGCTGACGAACAGATACCATGCTTGCAGGCGTGTGGCTGATCCGGTCATGGAGTCCCCGCTCCCCGTAGTCATCCTCTTCCGGTCCCCCCACATGCGTCAACCCACAGGTTGTAAGAAGTCCCCCGCCGAACGAGTCAAGCCAGGTGGTTCCCCGAACCGCCGCGGGATTGGGCGGCGTCACTCCGAGGTGACTAATCCAGGATAAGCTGTACTGGTGGTAAAAAGCCTCCGCGATATCCATCCCCCGGTCCAGGATAACCTTGAACCGAAGTCCCCCGCCCGTATTGACCCAGCCGAACCTGGTCCCCCTGCCCTGCCCGTCATTCAGAACGGCGGTTTCAATACCGCCCAGCTGCCTGTGATTGGAGACCTTGTCCCTCCAGTAGCCGGAAGAAAGATAACTTTTAGTTTCGGTTGTTGAGTTTGACATTAAATTGGGTTCATTTACAGCTAACGTCAATGGTGCATATGTTGACTGAACAGATATATAGTGATCCTCCCGACAGAGGACCTGAATAGTGCCGGTCAGGGAACATCAAACAATGAAATATCCCTTTTTTCATCATTCTCCGTTCCCTGTCCGGTATGTGTACTATTATTATTCAATTGGATCGCCATATCTTTGCGGTCCCGCAAAAGTGCTTTACACTCCTCGGATGGCCCGTTTTGCCTTCCGATTGTCAGCCTGACTGCAGCACGAATGCCCGGAACGGGCAGTAGTATCAAATACAAAGAATTACTGCTGAGAAAGAATGCTCGTGTCAGGACCAGTCGACACCGGTCTCTTTCCAGCTGCCGGACGAGGCGGAATCAAGAATAGCCTCGCAGACTTTCTGGGTTTCCTGTGCCTCACGGAAGGTCGGAGAGCAGGGTTCTCCTTCTGCCAGGCTGGAAAGAAAGTCCGCTACCTGATGCACAAAGGTATGCTCATAACCGATAGAGAGGCCGGGCACCCACCATTTGTCCATATACGGCTGCTCCCCCTCCGTCACATGGATGGAGCTCCAGCCCCGCACTTCGGGATCGTCCTCGTAATCAAAGAACTCGAGGCGATTCATGTCATGGAGGTCCCACCGGAGCGAGGCATTTTCGCCATTGATTTCCAGCGTATAGAGCGCCTTGTGTCCCCGCGCATACCGGGTCGCTTCAAAAAGACCCAGCGACCCGTTATCAAAATGACAGTGGAAAATACAGGCGTCATCGATCTCCACTTTTTCCTCCTTGCCCGTCTCCTGGTGCATACGCTCTTTCACAAAGGTTTCAGCTACGGCGGAGACATCCCTGATACCCCCGTTCAGCCACATCGCCGTATCGATGCAGTGGGCCAGGAGATCGCCCGTAACACCCGAGCCGGCCACTTCCTTGTCAAGCCGCCACAGCGCCTCCCCGCCCTGGGGTACGTCGGGATTGATGGTAAAATCCTGCAGGAAATTGGCGCGGTAGTGGAATATGCGGCCCAGCTTACCCGAATCGATAATATCTTTAATCAGTGATACGGCCGGGACGCGGCGGTAATTATACCAGACGGTATTCGGCACGCCCGCTTTTTCAATCGCATCCACCATCCGCTGGCCTTCTTCGACATCCCGGGCCAGCGGCTTCTCGCATAACACCATTTTTCCGGCTTCTGCAGCAGCCACCGCAATTTCTTCATGCGTGCTGTTCGGGGTACAGATGTCAACCGCATCGATATCGTCACGGGCGACGACTTCGCGCCAGTCGGTTTCGATCGACTCATACTGCCACTGGTCGGCAAAGGCCCGCACCTTTTCCTCTGTGCGCGCGCAAACTGTTTTTAACACCGGACGGTATTCGACTTCGGGGAAAAAATCATTGACCCGCTTGTACCCATTGGTATGGGTCCGGCCCATGAATCCGCAGCCTATCAATCCGATTCGCAATTCTTTTTTGTCCGCCATTGTACTCTTATAACTTAAGGGTTAAATAGATATTGAAACGCTACTCCGACCAGCCATGCCGGTTGCGAACCTCGATCATGGCCGCGAGAATCCCATTCCAGGTCTCCTGCTGCAACATAACTTCATTGGGGAACATACAGCCGTCCCAACAGATGTGGTTGAATGCCTTGGTCAGCTCGCCGTTTTCGTCGCGCAGCCAGTGCCCGGCATCCTCGGCAATGTCAAGCCGTCCATCCGGATCGTCAGGCAGGCAGTGCCGGCCCGTCTTGTCGTGCGTTCCCGACCCGAATACCGTCCCGTCATTTTGCGCCACATGAAAATCGATCGTCCACGGACGCAGGGCGGCCGTCATCTCTTCCAGTCCTTCGGTCAGCGTCTCCCGGTCTCCCCATTCAAAATCCTGGGGCAGGATCCGGTCGTCGGGCGCGTTATATCCCAGCAGGTACAGCAGGGTATGCGCCATATCGGCCTGGAAACCGATATTCGGTCGATCCACCGCTTCCAGCGTCTGCTCCATCGTCTTCCAGCTGTGCATGCCACCCCAGCAAATTTCACCCTCGGCCGCCAGGTCCTCGCCGTAGTCGGCCGCAACATCACAGGCCTCGCGCCAGGTTTGGACAATCAGCCGGGTCCCCTCCTCCGGATTTTCGGCCCACGTAGCCGGATCCACGGCAGAATCAATGCGTATGACCCCATTGGGACGCACGCCCTCCTCGCGCAGCACGTTGCCTATTTCGCACGATTTTTTTACCTGAGTCACAAAATTCTTACGATCTTCTTTGCTTCCCATAGCCGAACCGCCGCCAATATCGGGCCAAACCGGCGCCACGAGGCTTCCCGCCTCAAGACCATGGCCGGCAATTTTACCGGCCAGTGCTTTTATATCATCCTCGGAACTGTCGATATCGATATGCGGGTCGTACAGGAAAAGATCAATACCATCAAACCCTGTTCCGTCGACCTCAGCTACAGCCGTCATCTCCAGCATGGTATCGAGACCGATGGTCGGCTCGGAATCCGGTCCCTTCCCCACAACTCCGGGCCACGCTGCATTATGTAGTTTTGGATAGTTGTTTTCTGACATTGCTATACATGTTTTAAGATTATAAATAAATTTTGAAAGTAAGCCGCGACATCAAGACACCAAAAGCGAATTATTGGGCCTGCTATCTCGCTTTAAATGGCATTGCTCTTAATAGTCTTGCAATCCGAAATCAAATCAGTCCTCTTCCCCTTTATACAAATATTTTGAAAACGTTTGTTATAAAGAGTCATCCACATTAAAATTATACTATATTTTTTCGACAAAATTTTATTAAAGTTTTTAAAGAGCATGGGCAAAAGATGTCATATCCATCCCGATCAGTCGGGAGATACATCCAAACGGGCTCTCCAAGGTCGCGGGCGGATCTTTCGGTGCCACTCCCACCTTTCCGGAGCATATTTTTTTAAAGCTTCCTTCGACGCCGGAGATATCAGGTTATGGACCTCAACCCCTCAGTCGCAACGGGTCCTTACCCCTGCACATAATCCTGCATTTTACGGATAGCCGCCGATACGTGATTATACACACTCTGCTTGTTTATATCCATTATGCGTGCTATTTCCGTATTGGTAAGACCGTCATAATACTTCAAAAATATGGCTTCCTTCTGCCGGTCGCTGAGCGAACCGATAGCAAGTGAAAGGCGGCGTTCTTTTTCCTGATTATCTTCGAATTGAACAATTAACTCCTCCCGGTTGTGCAGCTCTTCAGCATAATGCTGGTTGTAGCGGTAATTTCGCTTCGTACGATTATTCTTTTTCCGCATTCTGCGAAAGATGAGACGTCTGAGCGATGAGCAGAGATAGGACCTGACGGACCGTGCCTCGTTAATGGACGCTCTTTTTTCCCACAGGATCAGAAAGAGCTCCTGAATCGCATCCTTGACAAACGCCTCCCTTGGAACGATCCTGTAGCCGTATTTAAAAAGCCAGGAATAGGATACGCAAAAAAGTTGCGACAACGCTTTCTCCTTTCCCGACCGTACGTTCCGCCAAAGCTCATCCAGATCCATCCCGCTTGTGGTTCTTTGGCCTTCCACCATGTTCATTTGTGCTAACATAACTATCCTTTCCTTTTATTTAATAAGCTTTCCCACGGTTAATCCGCACTCATCCCTATTTTTACTGCTGTAAAAGTTTTTTACCACTCCTGCAGCATAAATAAACTACCGGCGGATAAATGAACATATGTTCACTAATGAATATATGTTCTGTTAGCAACTTACAAGATTTTTTTTCAATGTCAATAAAAAAATTTTAGCCTTTTTTACATTTCATTGAACTATTACTTTTCACTGTTTCCGTATAACTGGTAACAGGGAGAAACAGGTGGCCAGGGGGATGCGCAGGCATATTTGCTGTTTATACAGATTTCTGTTTTACAATCGTTTGATTATCTTTGGCAGGACTGTCAATCCTGATGCCGAAGATCAAAGGTATCCAATAACGAACGCATTTAGATCCACATTCCTATGGTAAGAGGTGACAAATCCATACAAAACCGCCTGCTGAGCAAGGTCAGCTCCATGTACTATGATCAGAGTCTGAACCAGCAGCAGATTGCCAATCGCCTGCACCTCTCGCGTCCGAAAGTTTCGCGCCTTCTCAAACAGGCCCGGGAGAAAGGCATTGTTCGGATATCTGTCGTTTCTCCCAATGACAGTTTCATGGAATGGGAAAAAGCCCTGGAAAAAAAATACGGGCTCAAAGAAGCCCTGATTATTGATACGGATGCCCGGATATCCGATAAAGCGCTCAAAAGAGAGCTTGGCTCGGCTGCCGCAAATTATCTCCACCGGACCATTACGAAAGGAGATGTCATAGGCGTCTCATGGGGCACTACCCTGCAGGCTATGATCGATGCAATGCCTGAAAAACAGGTGGATGACATTCACGTCGTACAGGCGCTGGGGGGAGTAGGTCCCCCGGAAGCCAAAGCCCATGCGACGGATATCTCCAGGCGGCTTTCCCAGCTTCTCAGCAGTCGATTAACCCTGCTTCCTGCTCCCGGCATTGTGGGAAGTATTGAAGCCAAAAAAATTCTGCTGTCGGACCGGCAGGTCAACGGAGCCCTGAGCTTATTTTCCCGGATCAATACGCTCTGCGTGGGACTGGGAGCGCTTAAAACCAATCCTGTGCTCGACCATGACAACCAAAAGCTGTCTCCGGGAGTGCATGAAGAAATCCTCAATTCCGATGCGGTGGGGGACATTGCATTGCGTTTTTTTGACATTGAGGGGAACGAGATTGATTCAAGCCTGAAGGATCTCGTCATCGGCATATCCATAGAGGAGATGAAAGAAGTTGATACCGTGGTCGGGATCGCCGGCGGTCCCCTGAAAACCGATGTTATCCGCGGAGCCCTGGAAGGCAGCCTTATTGATGTGCTGATTACCGACAACCAAACGGTGGAGGCGCTTCTCTCAGATTAACCAGCGGCTGCGGGATTCCTTGCTCCCCGGTTCGTTTTCCCAACAAGTAATCCAGATAACGCCGACATTGGTCAAAACAACAGTTTTACAAAGGGTTCTACAAAAAACACGCTATCAGGCTACGGAAAAACGGAAAGGCTACCTGTAAACCTGCCGTGCGAAGATTTCCAAATATAAATAAATAGTGAATATATTTGAACTATATCCAAAATCGGGATATATTTAAGACATATTACTCTTAAATAGTCTCTTAATATGCTCTTGTCAAAATCGTGTGTGTACGGATTGCGGGCTACCCTGCTGCTGGCTTCCTATCAAAATGGAGGCTACACTTCCATAAAAGACCTCAGTAATAAACTGGACATCTCTTTTCATTTTCTTACCAAAATTCTGCAGCAACTGACTGCAGCGGAACTTCTGGAATCCATGAAAGGTCCTAAAGGGGGCGTCAGGCTCTCCGGAGAAAGCAGTGATATTACACTGCGGGAGGTGGTAATCGCCATTGACGGTCCCGATATCTTTACGGAATGCGTATTGGGACTGCCGGGGTGCGGAAGCGAAAAACCCTGTCCCATGCATGCGATGTGGGCCGAAACACGCGATGATATTGAGCAAATGCTCCAGACGACCAGCCTGGAGGATATGTCGAAGGAAGGCATGGAGCAGGATTTGCGCATAACAGCCGACGGTCATTTCGTCTGGGGCGAGCCCTGATCATTGCAATACTGCAACCGGAGGAGTCATCAACTGTTGCACATCTGCAATAGTTGACTCATAATCGGGATGGCAACGGTCCCGCATGACCCGTCAAATCTGATGAAAATCCACAAAAATAAGCGTTTTTGAAGGATGGCACGTTTTTTGAGTCAAACAATAATAAAGATAAAATACTCTTAATACTAAATAATAGATCACTACCATTATGCAGATATCTAAAATAGCCGGAGTGCTGGCCTTAGCGGTCGTGCTCATCGCCGGCTGCGGACAAGGTTCGGAGACCGAAAACCAAACCGAAACAGACGGTGACACCAAAAAGGAACAGGAATTAACGGATTTCGAGATGCTGAACGGCGTGGGTCCGGTAGATGAAGAAATCACGATCGAAGAAGTGGACGAAGAGCTGGCCAAAGAGGGAATGAAAATTTTTGATATGAAATGCGGTGCCTGCCACAAAATGGACAACCGCTATGTGGGTCCACCGCTCGGCAGTGTCATGAATACGCGAACGCCGGCTTTCGTGATGAATATGATTTTAAATCCGGATGGGATGCTGCAAAAACATCCCATCGCCCAGTCTTTGCAGGCGGAGTATATCACACCGATGCCCGACCAGCAGCTGAGCCGTGAAGACGCACGCGCAGTCGTTGAATATTTGGTACAGGAATCACAACAATAAACAACCATTAATTAATACCAACATATAAAAGGGTAACATTATGATGATTAAACTGATCAAAAAATCCTGGCTGTGGTCGCTGGCGGCAATAGTACTGTTAGGATTTATCTCTATGGGATGCAGCTCAAACGGAGAGTTCGGCTCTTCGGCGGACGCTGCTGAGAAAGTGTACGTTGCACCGGGGGAATACGATGAATTTTATGGATTCTTTTCCGGAGGATATAACGGTCAACTGGGCGTCTACGGACTGCCCTCGGGACGACATATCTTTACGATTCCGGTCTTTTCACAGGCTGCGGTCAGCGGCTGGGGCTATTCCGAAGAAACCAAACCGATGTTTCAAACGACGGACGGTTTCGTGCCCTGGGGCGATGCCCACCACCCGGAGCTTTCCCAGACCAACGGAGAAACCGACGGACGCTGGGTCTTTATCAATGAAAACAACACCCCGCGTATTGCCCGCATCGGACTGGACGATTTCAAAACCCAGGAAATCATTGAAATTCCAAATTCAGCAGGCAATCACGCCTCATCGTTTGTCACGCCCAATACAGAGTATGTGTCGGCAGCCACGCGCTTCAGCGTACCGATGGATGAAGAGGAACTGCAAAATATGGATGTGAGTATCGACAGCTATAAGGAGAATTTCCATGGGACCCTCTCTTTTATCAAAGTATCCGATGAGGGCGCCATGAGTGTGGATTTCCAAATCCGTATGCCCGGCTTCAACTACGACCTCTCCCACGCCGGCAAAGGTCCCTCTGACGGCTGGTCCTTTTTTACGTCCTACAACAGCGAGCAGGCCCACACCCTGCTGGAAATCAACGCCTCGAAAAATGACAAGGATTATATCGCAGCGGTAAACTGGAGAAAAGCGGCGGAGTATGCGGCGGAAGGCCGGGGGAAAATGATCCCGGGCGAGCACTACCGCAACTATATCGACCATGAAGAAGGCGGAGTCGCCAAAAGTGAGCTGATCGAAGAAGTACGCGTGCTCGATCCCCGCGAGCTCGAGGGACTCGTTTACTTCCTGCCCACTCCCAAATCGCCCCACGGGGTGGACGTGGATCCCTCCGGGCGATACATTGCGGCGGGCGGGAAGCTCTCGACCGTTATCCCGGTCCACTCTTTTGCAAAAATTCAGCAAGCAATTGAAGACGAGGATTTTGAAGGCGAGGAGATGGGCATCCCGGTGCTGAATTATAACTCTATCCTTCACGGAGAGGTTCAGAACCCGGGACTGGGTCCCCTCCACACCGAATTTGACGGAAAAGGGAATGCCTATACCACGGCCTTTATCTCCTCGGAAATTGTCAAGTGGGACCTGGAAACCCTGGAAGTCGAAGACCGCATTGACGTCTACTACTCACCGGGACACCTGATGATTCCGGGCGGCGACAGCCAGAAGCCCGACGGCAAGTACCTGGTGGCGCTGAACAAGATCACCAAGGATCGCTACCTGCCGACCGGACCCGAAATGTTCCACTCAGCGCAGCTGATTGACATTTCCGGGGACAAGATGGAGCTGCTGCTCGACTTCCCCACCGAGGGGGAGCCGCACTACGCCCAGGGTATAGCCGCTGAGAAAGTAATGGACAATCAAAAGCGTTTTTATGAGATAGCTGACAACGCCCATCCCTATGTCACCCAGGGCGAAAAAGAGGCGCGGGTCGAGCGCGACGGGAACACTGTTCACGTGTATATGACCACAATTCGAAGCCACTATGCCCCTGATAACATCGAAGGCATCAAGGTTGGCGACGAAGTGTATTTCCATGTCACCAACCTCGAACAGGATTGGGACGTGCCGCACGGCTTTGCCGTAAAAGGAGCCAACAATGCGGAACTGCTCATTATGCCCGGAGAGACACTGACCCTCAAATGGGAGCCCAAAAAAGCGGGCGTGGTGCCGTTTTACTGCACCGATTTCTGCTCTGCCCTGCACCAGGAGATGTCGGGCTACGTGCGCGTCTCCCCGGCTGACTCTGATGTTGAAATTTCCTACGGAACAGGCCAGTAACATGGCCGCAATCCTCGTGGAAGGGAGGGTGACAGCTCTCTTCCTCTTAACGTGCTACGCATTAATCAATATATAATCAGGTACAGCAACAATGGATAACCAAAAACGCATCTTAATGGCCCTGGCCGCCCTGTTATTAATTGGCGTTTATTTTGTTCCCATCTGGAGCATCGGTATGGAAGCCCCGCAATACCCCGAGGGACTGGGGATGAATATCACCGTCGATAATATTGTAGGCAAGGAGAAAAATGACCTCAATAATATCAACGGGCTCAACCACTATATCGGGATGAAGGAGATTCAACCCGATTCTATTCCCGAACTCAAAATCATGCCGTTTATTTTTGGCTTTCTGATTATAAGCGGACTGATCATCGCCTTTACGGGCAAGCGAAAGTGGATCCTGTACTGGCTCGGGCTGTTTGTGCTGCTGGCTGTAGCGGGACTGGTGGACTTTTACATTTGGGGCTATGACTACGGACATAACTTGAATCCGGATGCCCCGATCAAGGTGCCGGGCATGACCTACCAGCCGCCGCTCATCGGCAGCAAGCAGCTGCTCAATATCGATGCGACGTCTCTTCCCCATATCGGGTTTTACCTGTCGCTGCTTTCCATGAGCATAGCAGGACTCGTCTGGTGGAAAAGCAAAGAGGATGAATAATGAAAATAAAGAAGCACCATGAGATTGTATTTACTAAATATTAAACCCACACCCCTTACTTTTGTCTTAAGCCTGTGGCTGCTGGCAACCGCCTGCAGCCAGGAGCCGGCGGAGATTCACTACGGGAGCGACGAATGCGCCCACTGCAAGATGATGATTACCGATAACCGTTTTGCCTCCCAGATGGTCACCGAAAAGGGCAAGGCCTATAAATTTGATGCCATTGAATGCATGACCGCCTATGCCAGGGAACACCCGGAAACATCAGACGGGGCCCTCCGATATGTGAGCAATTACAATGAGGGGGGAACCTGGCTGCCGGCAACGAAAGCGCAATATGTCAAAAGCGAGGTGGTCAACAGTCCGATGGGCGAATCGCTGCTGGCATTTCCCTCACCGGAGGAGGCCAAACGGCATATCGCCGAACGCCCCGGCAAACTGCTGGAATGGGAAGAGCTGTCCCAGTTAGGCCGGTAAGCAGGGAGCTGCCGGGCGGATTGCGTGTACTGTACATTTTTTGATTTGACCTGTTAAAGAAGAAAGCAAAAAAAAGGATTGAGGCTATGCGACTATTAACACTAATCATAGGATTGGTTACAGGACTGATACTGCTGGGATCGGTTGAGATCACCCAGGCCACGCAGGTTACCGTCTCCAAAGACGGTCCCCTGACTTCGGTGCAGGAGGGCATCGAGCAGGCTGAGAGGGGCGATACGGTACGGGTCAAAGAGGGACGGTATGTCGAATTTGACATACGTATCCGCAAGCCTGTTACCCTGCTGGGCGAGGGGGACGTGATCATCGACGGGGACAGCCAGGGATTTGTCGTGGTCGTTGAAGCCGACCGTGTTACGATCAAAAATATCGGTGTCCACAACAGCAAAGCGGGTTTTATGGACGACTACGCCGGCATACTCGTTGAAAATGCTCACCATGTGCTTATCGAAAATGTACGTCTCGTCAATAATTTTTTCGGGATTTACCTGGCCAAGTCGGAGGGGACGGTACTCAGGAATAATCACATAACGGCGTCGGGACAACGGGAGACCAATTCGGGGAACGGCATCCACCTCTGGTATACAAAGGATGTGGAGATCAGGAATAACTATATACGCGGACACCGCGACGGACTCTATTTTGAGTTCGTGGACGGGGCCTCGATCTCGGAAAACACCAGCGAACAGAATATTCGCTACGGCATCCACTTCATGTATTCGGATAACTGCCGCTACGAACGCAATACCTTCCGGGATAACGGCGGAGGCGTGGCGGTCATGTATACCTCCAATGTCGCCATAATTGATAATCATTTTGCGGATAACCGGGGGTCCTCTGCGTACGGTATGCTGCTGAAAGAGATTAACAGGAGCACCATAACCGGGAATACCTTTGAAAATAACTCGGTGGGGCTCTATATGGAGGCCTCCAGCCGTAACAGGATTGAAAAAAACCGGTTCAGCCAGAACGGCTGGGCTATTCAGCTGATGGCCAACTCCACGGATAACCTGTTCCACCGGAACAACTTTCTGGCCAACTCATTTGAAGTGTCAACCAACAGCAGGCAGCACTTTAACGAGTTCAGGGGAAATTACTGGAGTCAATACGAGGGATATGACCTGAACAGGGATGGCGTCGGGGATGTACCGCACCGGCCCGTACGGCTATTTTCCATCCTGGTGGAAAAACAGCCGCAGTCGCTGCTGCTGCTGCGAAGCCTTCTGATCGATCTCCTTGATGCGGCCGAGAAGTTTATGCCGGCCCTGACGCCCGAAACCCTTATAGATACCGAACCGCAAATGAACAGCGTATCATGATTTCAATCAATAACCTACAGAAAAAATTTGGGGCCCGCACCGTGCTGCAGGATATGAACCTGCAGATTCCCGCCGGACAAGCGACCGGTATTGTCGGTCCCAACGGCTCCGGAAAAACGACGACGATTAAATCGCTGCTGGGGCTTGTCAAACCGACCGCCGGAGAAATATACATCGACGGCAAATCGATCGAAGGCGAGTGGGACTACCGCCGCAACATCGGCTATATGCCGCAGGTGGCCCGTTACCCGGAAAACATGACGGTAGGCGAGCTGCTGTCTTTCATAAAAGCCATGCGCGGGAGCAGAACGGAGCGCGACAGCGAGCTGCTCTCCTATTTTAATTTGGAAAGCGAAGTGGACAAGCGGATGCGGGCCCTTTCGGGCGGCATGCGTCAAAAGGTGGGGGCCATCCTGGCCATGATGTTTGACCCGCAGATACTCATCTTCGATGAGCCCACCGCGGGACTCGATCCAAAATCGAGTGTGCGGTTCAAACAACTGGTGCACGAGGAGAAAGAACAGGGCAAAACCGTATTGCTGACTTCCCATATCATGAGTGAAATAGAGGAATTGACGGATTATCTCATCTTTATGGTCGAGGGCAGAATACGGTATCACGGTCCCATGCATGAACTCATGAAACGACAACAGGAACAGCGGCTTGAAAGCGCCGTGGCAAAAATGATGGAGGAAACAGCGGCATGAAAGCACTGACCATATTACAATATCAATGGAAGGACCTGCTACGGGGAAAATGGATTGTGGGTTATGGGTTTATTTACCTGCTCATTGCCGATGCGATGATTCGCTTCGGCGGCGCCGGTCCCAAAGCGCTGCTCAGCATCTCCAACATCATGCTGCTGCTGATCCCGCTCGTCGGAATGATTTACGGGGCGCTATACCTGTACCAGTCGCGCGAATTTACCGAATTGCTGCTGGCCCAGCCGATCGACCGGCCCACGCTTTTCTGGGGGTTGTTCGGGGGACTCGCCCTGCCGCTGGCGCTGGCTTTTACCGCAGGCACCCTGCTGCCCATCCTGTACAGCGGGATGATTATCACCGCCAGCCTCCGGTCCATCCTGCTAATCCTCCTGCTCGGCAATGTGTTGACGCTCCTGTTTACGGGACTCGGTTTCTGGTTCGGGCTTCGCTTTTTTGAGGACCGCGTCAAGGGACTCGGTTTTGCGCTGGTAAGCTGGTTGTTCTTGGCGGTACTTTATGACGGACTTATCCTGCTGGCGGTCTTTGCTTTTGGGGATTACCCCATCGAAAAACCGATGCTGGGGCTGGCATTGGCCAACCCTATTGATCTGGCGCGCATTACGGTCCTCCTTGAATTTGATATCTCTGCCCTGATGGGATACACGGGAGCGGTCTTCAATCGCTTTTTCGGAAGTGCGGCAGGCATCACCGTCGCGGCCGTCTGCCTGTTGTTATGGACGATTACCCCCCTTTGGCGGGGCAACCGTCTGTTCCTGAAGAAAGATTTTTGAACCGGGTTGCCCAAAAAGTAGGCTATTCCCCTACGTCATGAGTAGGCTTCCTGCTATACAACTTTGGTTAGGATTTTTTTTACTTCATCCGTTCAAATAAAATATGACACGGCAATTATATCTGACGTCTAAAAGGCGATTGATAACCATAAACCATTTATAAATCAAAAAGGCAGCAACCCCGGTATGGATATTAATATAGACCTCGACCTTATTAAAAAATACAACGTCAAGGGGCCCCGCTACACCTCCTACCCTACCGCCGTTCAATTCAGCGAGCCGGAAGACCGCGCTATGGCCGCGCTTCAGCACTACCTGGCGGACCACAACCGCGAGGCGCATCCCGTTTCCCTGTATTTTCATATCCCGTTTTGTTTTTCGCTTTGCTGGTATTGCGGCTGTACGAAAGTGATCACCAAAGACCAGGATCGCGGGGACCTGTACCTCGATTATCTCGAGAAAGAGATGGATCTGATTGCCGGGCTGCTGCACAGGGATTCAGAAGTGATTCAAATTCATTTTGGCGGGGGAACACCCACTTTCCTCACCCCGCGACAGCTCAAAAGGCTCGGGGCTGCGATCACAAAACGATTTACGCTTACTCCATCTACCGAATTCGGGGTCGAGATCGACCCGCGCCGCTGCACCCGCGAGCATATCAACGCATTAAGCCACATTGGCTGCAACCGCGCGTCTTTGGGGGTACAGGATACAAACAAGCAGGTGCAGGAAGCGATCCACCGCATCCAGCCTTTCGAACAAACGGAACAGGTGACCCGGTGGCTGCGCGAAGCCGGCATCAGCTCCATCAATTTTGATCTTATTTACGGGCTTCCCCGGCAGACGCTTGATACTTTCAAACAGACGATGGACGATGTACTCCGGCTGCGTCCCGACCGGCTGGCGGTGTACAGTTACGCCCACATTCCCGGCATTATGCCGGCTCAGAAATTACTCCGCGAAGAAGAAATGCCCTCCACGGATGAAAAACTCGGCATGCTGCGGCAGTCCATCAAATACCTGACGGATAACCAGTACCGCTTCATCGGGATGGATCACTTTTCACGGGAGGGTGACGAGCTCTCCCGGGCCATGGATGAGGGAACGCTCCAGCGAAACTTCCAGGGTTACAGTACCCATTCTGGAGCTGACCTCTACGCCTTTGGCATGTCGGGTATCTCCAATGTGGGGGAATACTACTGGCAGAATAGCAAAGAGCTGGGAGCATATTACCAGCAGCTTGACGCCGGGAATCCCCCCGTTGTTAAAACATTGTCCCTTAGTCGGGATGATCTTATCCGTAAAAATGTTATCATACGTTTGATGTGCCGGATGGGTATCGATTTTTCACATATGTCGAGAAAATGGAACATTCGTTTTGCCGATTACTTTGCGGATGCCCTGTCAAAACTGGCACCATTCGAGGATGATGGTTTGGTTGTTGTATCGCCCGACCATCTTCAGGTTACCGAAAAGGGGCGGCTTTTTTTGCGCAACATCGCCATGTGTTTTGACCGATACCTGGAACTGTCCAAAACCAAACGTAAATTTTCAAAGACTGTATGAGGACAATATTATGAGCACTAAAAAATATGTATATACTTTTGGCGACGGAGAAGCAGAGGGCGACAAATCCATGAAGCAGCTTCTGGGGGGAAAGGGAGCCAACCTGGCCGAAATGAGTGCCATTGGCCTGCCCATCCCCCCCGGCTTTACCCTCTCGGCTGAAATCTGTGACTACTACACCCACTACGACGGCCAGTGGCCCGAAGGGGTGGAAGAGCAGGTCCAGGAGAGTGTTCGTTACCTGGAGAAGCTGATGGATCTTTCCTTCGGCGACGCTTCAGATCCCCTGCTGGTTTCGGTCCGTTCGGGAGCCGCTATTTCCATGCCCGGCATGATGGATACAGTGCTGAACCTGGGACTGAATGACCAGTCGGTACAGGGACTGGCGGAGAAAACGGACAACGAACGGTTTGCCTACGACTGCTATCGACGCTTTATCGATATGTTCGGCAATGTCGTCATGGGTATTGAGCATGAACAATTCGAAGAAGAGCTGCAGGCACTCAAAGAGAAAGAGGAGGTTACGCTGGATACCCAGCTCGGGGTTGAAGAGTTAAAGGAGCTGGTGAATCGCTATCAAACGGTGTATCGCCGGGGCACCGGTAAGGATTTCCCCCAGGATCCGAATAACCAGCTGCACCTGGCCATTGACGCCGTTTTTCGATCCTGGAACGCCAAGCGGGCCAGAACCTACCGCAAAATCAACCGGATCACCGGGCTGGTGGGGACGGCCGTTAACGTGCAGGCGATGGTTTACGGCAACATGGGCAAAGATTGTGCGACCGGGGTCTGTTTTACCCGCAACCCGGCGGACGGCACCAACGAACTATACGGGGAATTCCTGGTGAATGCCCAGGGCGAAGATGTCGTCGCGGGCATCCGCACGCCCCGCAATATCAATGAGCTCAATGAGGATATGCCGGAAAGCTACGACGAGCTGGTTGAGATCACCGATAAGCTGGAACAGCATTACCAGGATATGCAGGATATTGAATTTACCATCCAGCAGGGCCGGCTCTTTATCCTCCAGACCCGCAACGGTAAACGGACGGGAGCGGCGGCGGTTAAAATTGCGACGGATATGGTGGAGGAAGAGCTGATATCCCGCAAAGGAGCGGTCGCCAACCTGGTGGAGCCCGGACACCTGGATCAGCTGCTGCATCCCCAGCTGAGTCAGTCGGATATTGAGGAGGATGCCATTATCGGCCGGGGACTACCGGCCTCGCCCGGTGCTGCCGTGGGAAAAGTGGTATTCAGCTCAGAAAAAGCCGAACAACAGCATGAAAAGGGAGACCCCGTTATTCTCGTGCGAATCGAAACCAGCCCTGAAGATGTGGGGGGCATGTCCGCCGCCGAAGGCATTCTCACCTCACGGGGTGGCATGACCAGTCACGCTGCGGTCGTAGCCCGGGGGTGGGGCAAACCCTGTGTGGCCGGTTGCGGCGACATTATCATCAATTATGAAAACCAGTCATTCAGTAATGGGGAGACAACCATTCACGAAGGGGACTGGATCTCCATCGACGGGGCCAAGGGGCTTGTTATAGAGGGGCAAAAACCGGTGGAGGAACCCTCGTTCGGGGACGATTACCATGCTTTTATGCGCTGGGTCGACGACATCCGCGATATGGATGTCCGAACCAACGCGGATACCCCTGAGGACGCTCTGCGGGCCCGGGACTTTGGAGCGCAGGGGATCGGCCTGGCCCGCACCGAGCATATGTTTTTCGGGGAGGAGCGGATTAAGGCCATGCGGCGGATGATTATTTCTGAAAGCGAGAAAGAGCGGAAGCGGGCCCTGGAGGGCTTGCTTCCCTACCAGCGGGAGGACTTTGTGGAGATCTTTGAAGCCATGGAGGGACTTCCGGTGACGGTGCGGCTGCTGGACCCGCCCCTGCATGAATTCCTGCCCGAAGAAGACGAGGAAATAAAAAGCCTCTCCCGCGAACTGGATATACCGCTGCGGGACCTCAACCAAAAAATTCGGGTGCTCAAGGAATTCAATCCCATGCTGGGTCACCGCGGCTGCCGTTTGGGCATCACCTATCCCGAGATAACCCAAATGCAGACCCGGGCGATCCTGGAAGCGGCGGTCCGACTTAAAAAAGAGGGCAAACGGGTCGAACCCGAAATCATGATTCCCCTGGTGGGGACCTCAGAGGAGTTCATCCACCAGCATGAGGTCGTGGACCATATGGCCGATGAAGTTTTTGCCCGGGAAGGGGAACGGGTCGACTACAAGGTGGGGACCATGATTGAAGTGCCCAGGGCCGCGCTGGTTGCGGACAAAATTGCCGAGGAGGCGGAGTTTTTCTCCTTCGGGACCAACGATCTCACCCAGATGACCTTCGGCTACAGCCGGGATGACGCCGGCAAGTTTCTCGAGCCTTACCTGAAGGAGGGCATTCTGGAGAATGACCCGTTCCAGGTTCTGGACGAAGAGGGCGTCGGCACTCTGGTCCGTATCGCCACCGAAAAGGGACGCAGCGTAAAGAAAGACCTGAAAATAGGAATCTGCGGTGAACACGGTGGCGACCCGTCCAGCGTGCGCTTCTGCTACGAACTGGGACTGAATTACGTCTCCTGTTCCCCCTACCGGGTGCCGGTCGCCCGGCTGGCCGCGGCCCAGGCACGCCTCGGCTCCGAATCATAGCTTCTGCCTTTATTAAAACGGGTGGTTTTTGTACCGTCACCACCCAAAAAAATTATACCTTTAGCAAAATTTATCATATATTAAGACATAATACTCTTAAATATGAAATTGAACATTATTTAGGGCTTTGCAAAACCAGGAATTTTGATCAATATCAAAGCCTGAGCGAATTCAAACCCGCAGCATATATAATACATATGTGAGGATTTTGAATGAGTGAAAATGCAGAGATTGGCCAAAAGAACGGTTTTCAAAGCCCTCTTATAACCACTTAACTATAATTCACCTATGTTATGGAAGCACTAAAAGAACAAACAGTGGGACAAATTGTAGCGGATGACTACCGGGCTGCCCGGGTTTTTCGATCATTTGGTCTCGATTTCTGCTGCGGCGGAAACAAAACAGTTGCAGAGGCCGCGGCCGGTAAAAGCCTGGATCCCGAAATCGTTAAAAAGGCGTTGCAAGATCTGGACAGCGACGAAAAAGAAGATACCAATTATAATGACTGGGCGATTGATTTCCTGACCGACTATATTATTAACAATCATCACCGGTTTACGCGCAATAAGCTGCCGGAAATTGCGGTTTACGCCCAAAAAGTGGCAAAAGTTCACGGCGACCGCCATAAGGAACTGGTAGAGATTTATTCCGAATTTACCAGGCTGCATGCCGAAATTACCGATCATCTGGATAAAGAGGAGGAAATCCTTTTTCCCTATATCAAAAAGCTGGTCGAGGCAGAAAAAACGGATACAAAACCCGATGTTGCCCACTTTGGGATGGCCGCCGACCCCATCTCCATGATGGAGGAAGAACATGATGAAGCCGGGGCGTCGATGGCCAAAATACGCCGGCTGAGCAATGACTTTACGCCTCCCCGGGACGCCTGTGCGACCTACCGCGTGCTCTTTGAAAACCTGGAAGGCTTTGAAAAGGACCTGCACAAGCATGTCCACCTCGAAAATAACATCCTGTTTCCCAAGGCCTTGGAGCTGGAACGCACATTACACTGACGGCCAGGCGGTTTAAGGCACAGCTCTTACCCGCTGGCTGCGGCCGCTTTTCCCACAAGCAAGAATTTGGGATAGCGCCAAGCCTGCTGAAAACAATGCAGTATCGGTATTTTAAGATATAATATAAACGAACACTACACCTGTTAATAACTGCTGGATTGGTCCCTGCGCTGCGTTGAACCTTAAAACATTTGTTCAACGCAGGGGGTACACCTCATTCACTAAATTGAGGTTTGCTGCCCTGCTAATGACCAGTTCCCCGGCAATAAATCCAAGCCAAGCTTGTAAATTAGTATAATTTCTTATGGTACCTTCTCTTCATAACTTTTCCATCCCCGTAATGGGAACCGGACACTCCATCGACTCTCCTATCCGGGTCGGTCCCTACGGCATCGATTCGGTGATTTCCGTGGTGGACGACCTGCTGGTCGAGCGCATCCGGAAGCATTACTGCCGGAAGTTCGATCTGCCCTATGATAATATCGGCCGCACGGTCGAAGATGGACGAGCCCGGCGTATAACGGCTTACCTGAATACGGTAAATGAGATTGTCCGGGAAACCTTTGATTCAGTCAAAAACCAGCCGTTTTTCGAATCAAATGACAAGGCAAAGTATTTCGAACTGCTGCCCGGTGGACACCCCCTGAAACAAAAGTACGACCAGCTCATGCAGACGGAGGAAGGCACGCTGCGGGACCGGCTTTCCTGTGAATTATCGCGACTGATGCGGCCCGGCTCCATCGATGTAAACATCATGGCCAAGGTGGACAAGATAAATTACACCAAAGGCGGCGCGCCGATGAGCCAGGAGTTCAGCGATGCCAGCGCTGCCCTCAGGGGATATGCCCGGAGCGACCTTTCCTCGAGCCTGGTGCTCTCCGCGGGATTTAACCCGCGACTCTATAACTACCTCAGCGAGTTCAGGGATTTTTACCGGGACAGCAGGGGAGCGATCAAAAAAAAGATCATCCTCAAGGTCAGCGACTTCCGATCGGCGCTCATCCAGGGCAAGTACCTGGCTAAAAAAGGACTCGAAGTCTTTGAGTATCGCATCGAATCGGGACTGAATTGCGGGGGACACGCTTTTGCCTCTGACGGGTACCTCCTGCCGAGCTTGCTGAAGGAGTTCCGGGAGAAAAGGGATCAGCTCAGTTCGGCCGTGCGACCGCTGATCGAAAGCTATTACGAGGATGAACGCAATGGCTTTTCCACCAGCTGGGAAATTACGGAACCCCGCCTCACCGTACAGGGCGGCATCGGGGTAAGCGGGGAAGCGCAGCGGCTCCTGCAGGACTTCGATATGGATGCAACCGGCTGGGGCAGCCCCTTCCTGCTGGTCCCTGAAGCCACAACCGTGGACCGGCCGACCAGAAGCCTGCTGGAAAAAGCCAAAGAACAGGATCTCTACCTGAGCGGCGTTTCCCCGCTGGGCGTGCCTTTTAATAATGTCCGGGATACCGGCTCCGAGCAGTGGCATAAAAAACGCATTGAAAAGGACAAACCCGGCTCTCCCTGTCCCAAGGGATTCCTGGAATCCAATACCGAATTTACCGAACAGCCGATCTGTACGGCTTCCAACCAGTACCAGCTGCTGAAGCTGGATCAGATCGCCCAAAGCGACCTGGAGGAGGGGGAAAAAGAGCAAGAGCGGGAAAAAGTACTCAGCAAGGCCTGCCTCTGTGACCACCTGGGGAACGGTGCGCTCATCGCCCTGGGGATTCTGGCGGAACATCGCGCCCCGCAGGCGATCTGCCCGGGTCCCAATATCGCCTACTTCGAGGGCGAATACACCCTCCGGGAAATGATCGATCATATCTATGGCCGCAGCAGCTCGCTGGTACCCGCCGACCGTCCCCATATGTTTGCCAAGGAAATGGTCCTGTATGTCGACTACTTCGAGGACCTTGTCGAACAGGCGAAGAGTTCCGAGTCGGAATTCAAGAAGCTCAAAAAGTTCAAAAACAACCTCGAAAACGGAATAAACTATTGTCTCGAAATAGCAGAGACCGAACCTTACCGGGACGAAAACCTGGCTTCCATACCCCATACGGCTGAATCCCAGCAGGACCGGCTCGATAAGTTGTTTGACCGGCTAACCGAGAAATGCCTGGCAGTCTCCTCCTGACAACGCGGTCAACGGACATGAAAGAGTGTCAAACGAAAGTTAGTTCCTTCAGCGTTCTTGCACAAACGGTACTTTCCAGGTCTTATGCACAATGGAGGCAATAAAGAAGCCAACCCCACAACTTGCCTGCATGACAACTATTGAATTTTTTATTGAGGAATAAATTATTGTTATATTAAGACATAAAACTCTTAAAATGGAACAGGCAGCTGTCACGAACTTATCGGAGGGACCGGGCATCTCCGGGCCAGCGATACCGGCGGCGGACTGAAGTGTATCCCTATGCAATCGGAATGTAAAACCTTGAAAAGAATCGGATGGTTGTGGCACCTCGCCCTGGCGTCCTTTGTCTTAGCGGCACTGACCGGTTTTCTATACCGGCTGGGAATGATTGACTGGCTTCCCGAATGGGGCCTCTCCCTGGGGAACATTCGTCACGCCCACTCGCACCTCATGTTTTTTGGATGGGCGGTACCGTTGCCGTTCCTGATTATGCGAAATAGCATGCTCCGCGGAAGAGGCGTCAGCCAGCGGGGGGCATCCCGGATGAAAAGTGCCGTCGGGAGTACCCTGCTGTTTGGCCTGGCTTCCTACCCGTTCTTTTTGGCATACGGGTACCGCCCGGTAGCTATAGGGGCAACCTCCCTCCCCCTGTCGGTCATATTGTCCGGCTTCGTCATGCTCTGCTGGTATGCCTTCATCCGGGGCTATTGGCAGGCCCGGCCGGCACTGCGGGATAAAACCAGCCGGACATGGTTCGACGGGGCCCTGACGATGCTACTGATAAGTTCCCTCGGGGCGTGGAGCGTGGCCGTCGTCCAGGCGGTGGACCCGGCGAACCATCTTTTGATGAAAGGATTGACTCATTTTTTCCTGGCCACTTTTACCGAAGGGTGGGTGGTCCTGGCGCTGCTGTCCCTTTTTATCCTGAAACTACCGGTCGAGCCGGACGACTGGCCGGTTTCACAAAACTTTTCGCTGGGATGCATCGCTATCGGCGCTCCCCTGACGTTCCCGTACGGAATTTCGGAAACGCTGCTGTCGCCGTCGCTGCTGCTGACAGCCCGGCTGGGCGGTGCGGTCTCCGCAATCGGACTACTGCAGGCCTTATATGCCATCGGCTCCTCCGGCAGATGGAAAAGTTCGATCTGGATCTGGCCCCTCGCCCTGGTGGGACTTAAAGCACTGATGCAGCTGACGGCTTCGGTTCTTCCCTCCTCATTTTTGTTTTCCGATCACGGGCTCCGGATTTTTTACCTGCACGTGTTACTGCTTGGCGCCTTCACCCTGGCGATCATGGCATGGTGGCACAGGTCCGTGAATATCCCCGACTCGTTTTTCAACGGAATAGTGTGGTCTATTGTTATCGTACTCGGAAGCCTGTTGCTCCCTACGCCCCTTTGGCCGACCATGTGGACCGGCTCCTGGATCTTCTACTTACTGGCAGCGGCGGCGCTGCTTCCGGCCCTTGCAATTACTGTTTACTGGATTAAGATGATACAATCCCAAAATAACATACAATAGCTAACAATTATGCGCGATATTCAAGATGACGAAGACATAAAAAAATTAGTCCACAGTTTTTACCATAGCGTTGAACAGGATGAACGGCTGGGCTACATTTTCAATGATTTCGCGCAGGTGGACTGGGAAGAGCACCTGCCCAAAATGGTGGATTTTTGGTCTAATTTGCTGTTTCAGACCCGGCGCTATAAGGGACGCCCCTTTCGCCGGCACCTGCCCCTGCCGGTCAAAAAAGAAGATTTCAGTCGCTGGTATGGTTTATTCGAGGCCACCACTGACCAGCATTTCAGGGGAGAAAATGCAGAATACGCCAAGGAGATGGCCGGCAAAATTGCATCCTCTTTCTCTGTTCGCATGGAGATGGAGGGAAAGTACAGCCGATCAAATAACCGGAATAATCATGAATAAAAATGAACCAATACCAGCGGCTGACAAGCGACTTGCCCGCAAGGTTCGCCAGGCGTGCATTGAGGCGGCCAGAGAAGGCTTTAAGGAGGCCTCGATGAGCGGCTTATGTGCCGAAGGCGCCATGGAAGCGGCGATAAGTGCCATACAGAAGCTGGACATTGAACAGTTAATTCAACAATAAACACCATCACATGAAAAATATCCTATTGATCATAACCTTTCTTGTCGGTTTTACTTCTGTCGTCGCGGGATGGGTCTTGTCTCCCCGGGAAGAGTCGCCCCAACCAGAAACCATGCCATTGGTCCCCATGATGCAGCAATTATTAACGAATATGTATCAGGTCGATAATGGTATCTATACCGAAAATTTTGAACTGATTATAGAAAGTGCGGGTAACATATCCGATCATCCTGCTATGACTGTAAAGGATAAAAAGGTAGTAAAATCGACCCTGGGGACGGAAATGAAACAGTTTGTGAAATATGACATGATCGTACATCATCACGCTGATTCAATGCGATTGGCCGCGATACAGCAAAACATGCAGGAAATTTTGCATCATTACCATATTGTTCAGCAGGGATGCGTGGATTGCCACTCCAATTACAGGGAATCGATCTCATCGGCTCGTTCGGAGGGCGGGAAATAATGGTATGAAGCAACCGATTATCGGTTATCACAAAGATGAGGAAAACGCATGGGTTGCCGAACTGAAATGCGGTCATAACCAGCACGTGCGCCACAATCCGCCGTGGACCTTGCGCCCCTGGACAACAACGGCAGAGGGACGAAAAAGCCGGCTGGGCAAGGAGCTGAACTGTAAAAAATGCGACCGCAACAAACCTCAGGATTTTGATCCGCCATGCCGCGATTAGCTCGACTGTTTATAAAAACGGGACTTATTTACTTTTTAGCAGCATTAATACTGGCACTGGCCTCTGAAGTTAACGGGATACAGTTTCCCGGGTTAGTTCCTCTATTTTGGCATCTGCTGATGGTTGGCTGGATCACACAGATCATCTTCGGAGTGTCCATGTGGATGTTTCCCGGTCGAAACCGGGAAGAGGGGTTTCGGGCTCAGAAATGGGGCTGGCTGACATTCATTATGCTGAACGCGGGGTTGCTGCTGCGGGCCGTGGCCGAACCTTTAAACTATCTGTCTCAAAATCCGGCCTGGAATGTCCTGATCGCTCTCTCGGCCATAACACAGGCCGGGGCCGCACTGACCTACATCATTGAAATATGGCCGCGTATCCAGTCAAAAGAGCAGCAGCGGAGGCAACGCAAAAAAAAGCGGCAACAAGCCAGAAAGAACACCGGCCGTGGGAAATAGGGATACGAAGAATGAAAAGAATAATCAATAACGCTTAAACGGTCATAAAGAAATGCCAACCCCCAGCCGCTGGATGATAAAAGCTTCATTGATCTACCTGTTTGCGGGTTTCCTCATGGGGGCATTCATCCTTGTCAGCAAAGCCTACCCGGGCTTGTCCCCCGCATGGACGCTGCTCCCCCTCCATATTGAAGTAAGCATTTTCGGCTGGATTATCCAGTTGACGATGGGGACCGCCTACTGGATATTGCCGCGCTACCTGGAAAGCGGATCGCGGGGAAATCCTCTGAAGGCCAAAATAATGGTAGCACTGCTAAATACAGGCATATTGGTAAACAGTGCCTCGTACCTGGATATTGTGCCTTCCTCCGCGACTTTGGTGGGACGATCTCTTGAAGTCGGCGCCGTTATCCTTTTCATTGCTCTGCACTGGAACCGCGCGGTAAGCTATAATACATAAAAGTGTTGGTTCATTTCCATTTCCTGCAGATCTATACAAGCCCACAATCAGGCCAACGGTTCACAGGCGTGAATACCCTCTATCGCTCTCCTCGTATAAGAAAAGCGGAAGTCTACCCCGTTCAACCCAACCAGCCTATTTGAAAAAGCTAAAGAAAGTATAATCTCTCCTGTCCTAATACTACACATGCTGAAGTGTGAAATGTTTACTCACCCGGCTGATCCAGCTGTCTTATTATAAAAGGGAGAATAATAAAAACCGTTTATAAACCCACAGGCGGTGAATTACCTCGGTGACTAACACCTGGCATCTTTTTTGCATCCCATAGACCTGAATAACGAATAAAAAGATATTCATCCCGGCTTTTTATCAAAATAATAGAGATAGATATCAATAAATCCGGGAACAAGAGTTGAGCAGTAACGAAAGCGATCGGGTACGAGTATGTTCACTTGAAAGACAAGCCTGATTATTGTTCTTCGTTGTAACTGTCGGACAATATAACTCTTGAGAGACTATATAATTTCGCAGGCAAAATAACAGCTTAGTTGGCGTTCATTTATGGGGTTAAGATATAGCATCATTGTATCTCTTTTTAGCATAATCGCGTGTGGCTCAACGCTGTATGCGCAGGACCAAAAAGATACCGGGTCCTACCGGTACACCGTCAACGCCGGAGATAACCTGAAGAGCATTGCGGAAGATTTTGGCAATTCCGGCTATTGGAAAAAAATCTATGAAGCCAATGCGAATAAAATTGATGCTTCTCATATCATCTACACCGGACAAACGCTCACCATCCCGGACGAAATTGTATCTAACCGGGATAGCTCTGTTGTTGAAAACAGTGACAGTTTAAAGAATACGCGACGTATACCAGCTGAGAATAAATCGCAGAAAAATAGAGCAGATAAAAAACTCAGCGAATTTCGAGAGGCTTTTGAAAAAGTAGTTGCCCAGGAACAACAGGCTGAAGTCCATCAGAAAAAAGCATCTTCCGACCGGGGTTCAACCATCTCGATTAACGGCATGGTACTTGACGAGACCCGCAGCAAAATGGGCATTGATTTCTACAACATCTTTTACCGGCACTGGGAATCTCCCCCCGGGGCCGGCAACTTTATGATCACGATATCGGAGCAGCCTACTCCCTCGCGGGGAACCATGATTACCATTAGCATCGATAATGAAAAGGTATTCCAGAACCGGCTTCAGCCCAAGTACGCCTATACCGAAAAAGTGGCCCGGTATGCCGTGGGGGTCTGCTACCGAACGCTCCTGCGTCAGCGTTCTACATCGAACTCGCTGTCGGGCTATTAATTTAATTACTTAAAAAAAGACTATGAATATAAAAAAATTACCTCTCACATTTATTCTATCGGTTAGTGTAATACTGGGTATTTCGACTACCGCCAAAGCCCAGGACTTCGTTTACCAGCCGAAAAACCCTGCCTTTGGCGGCTCATATGCCAATTACAGCTGGCTGATGAACTCCGCCAACCAGCAGAATAAATTCCAGGGAGGGCGTTCGGGTTTTAGCCGGGACCCCCTGGCCAATTTTGAAGAATCGCTGCAGCGTCAGGTACTGTCACAGCTTACACGACAGATCATCGGGGATCGCTTTGGAGAAGACAATATCAACCTCGATGAACAGAGCAGTTATGAATTCGGGGAGTTCAATATAAATGTAAACCCGGGGCCCGACGGGGTAAGCATAGATATACGGAATATACTATCAGGAGAATCAACAAGTATTACGATACCATCAGAATTTTCAGGCAATAATTAATTGAAACTTGTATAGGAATATTAACCCGAAACAATATGAAATTGCGCGAAAAATATAGGAGATGAGACAAACAAAGAGGGCAGCGCCAGAGGAACTTTCTGCAGGCATTACTGCCTGCAGAAGTCAGAAAAAATCTGACGCCACCCGTTGAATATATTATTTAAAGCAAGTTATGAACTCTTTAATAATTGTTCAACGCCATGCCTTCTTCATTGTTGCTCTCCTGTTTGATTTGGAAATAGTTTCCAAATCTGAATCCGAATAATCGGAATAGCTTAATATAAGCTAACTTTAATAAAAAAGAGGACACATACTATGAAGAAGCTAACAACACTACTTTTTGTTCTGGTGTTTGCCAGCTCGATGGCATACGCCCAGAATGACGCTACTGTTGATCAAGATGGTAATGACAACAACGCTACGGTAAATCAGACCTATACTTCGGGGGCTATGAATGAAGCTTCCATAAATCAAATAGGTAACGACAACACCGTGGAACGCCTGAACCAATTAGGCGGAGGAAACTGGTTTGGTGTCACGCAGGATGGTGATGACAACCTTGTGAAGTCACATGCAGAACAGGGTTCAAATGCTGCAGAAAGTCAGGGTGGTAGTATCACAATTTCCCAAACCAATGACGGAAATGGAGTTTGGGATGCTGATCAGGCAGGTTCTGAGAACAATGCTACCATTTACCAAGACGGTGACGACGTTGCCAACATTGAAGCACAGGTAAGCCCTTCGGGTGGTTCAGGCAACACCATTCTCATTGATCAAATGGATGGTGCCAACTCCGTTGGTGCTTTTAGTTCCAATGGTCCTGGCGCTTACCAGGAAGGGGAAGGAAACTCCATGGATATCACTCAAAACGGTGGTGCTGCTGCCGGTACAGAAAGCAAGATGATAACCGGGGTTAACAGTAACTTCTTCCGCGGAAATATCGAAGGCGGCCAAGGTCTGATCCAATTTGGTAATGACAATGAAATGCGTATTGATCAAGACGGTGCCAGCACTGTTGAGTTTATCGTTCAGGATGGCAATCTCAACGTAGCGGACGTTATGCAAACTGGTAATGGCCATACTGCATCCGTCAGCCAGGTTGGTAGTAATAATGGTGCCTCTATCATCCAAAACTAATCGACTATAATAGGTGATTACAGGGAAGAGAGTACTCCTTTCCTTATCAATCCCTTACTTACATAATTATTCAAATAAAACAATTAAAGATTATGAAAAAACTAACCACATTACTCTTTGTTCTGGTGTTTGCCAGTACAATGGCATTTGCACAGAGCAACGAAGCAACTGTAGATCAAGAAGGAGATAATCAGGACTCATATGTAGAACAAGTGGGTTCCACCAATGAAGCTGATGTAGATCAGTTTACAAATAATAGTGGAGCACAGGAATCGGATGTACTGCAATTCGGTACTGGTAATATTGCAACTGTTTCCCAAAGCCAAACTGGTGGCGGAGATAATTTTTTAAACTCTGCCTATATCGAACAGAATGGGAATAGCAATGAAGCTACTCAAACACAAAATGCTCCCAGCTCTAATAGTGGACAAAGTGTTTGGGGACTTCAAGATGGTTCTGAAAATACACTGAGCCAGTCTACCGGTAGTGGATATACTTTAAGCTTGACCGCAGAACAGTATGGATCGTCAAATATCGCAACTCAGGATGCGAGTGGATCTCATAATCAGGGAGAAGTATATCAGGATGGCGAGTCCAACGAAGCTGATCAGAATCTTAGCGGATCCAATAATGGGTACATGGGTGACATTATACTCATAGATCAAAATGGTATAGGGAACTATGCTTCCCAGGACTTCACAGGACATGGATCAAGCCACAGTAATAATGCAGAAGTTATTCAGCTTGGTGATGACAACGAAGCCTGGCAGTTAGGAAATGGAAGAAACCTAAATGCTACTGTATCCCAAGAGGGTATGGGCAATTGGTCAAACCAGGAACAATGGGGTAATGGCCATTCAAGTTCAGTAACCCAGACAGGCGATAATAATACGGCTGATGTAATGCAGTCAAGCGGAGGCGGAATATAAAAATCAAATTCACAGGGAAGGCGTGGTAAGCCTTCCCTCTCTTATTCCCTAACTATTTTACTACGCACAATTAAATACATACTATTATGAAAAAATTAACCACACTACTCTTTGTTCTGCTGTTTACCAGTTCATTGGCATTTGCGCAGAGCAACGAAGCAACAATAGATCAGAACGGGGACAGTCACGAAGCTACAGTGACCCAAACCGGCTCAGAAAGTGAAGTAATCGTTGATCAGGATTCCCATTTTGGGACTGGCCATCTCGCTGAAGTTACTCAGCAATTTGGAAGCGAAAACTATGCTTTTGTAGATCAGGACCAGGCAAATTCAGAGGCCTTTGTTACACAGTCGGGTTCTGAGAATGAAAGTCGTTCCAAGCAAGCGGGTTATAATGAACTGACTGTTGACCAGATCGGAAGCGGAAATGTTCTTGGTGCCTATGGCAATTACTCCGGAACCGCTTACCAAAAGAACGGTACTGGAATCTTTTCCTCAGATAAAAATGAACTTTCCTTGACGCAGGTTGGGACTGATCACAAAGCTGGTGTTTGGCAGGAACATCATGCTGAGGCAGATATCGTTCAGTTAGGGGGAATTTTCGGTGGAAATAATAAAGCGGATGTAAAACAGACTGGTAGTCCAGAAGAGGACATAAATACTGCTGAAATTTTCCAATTGGGCGGTGATCTTGTTGCCGATATTAATCAAAACGGAGAAGGCAATAGTTCTACTGTCAACTCCTCTGGTTTTCATGGTAAGGCATGGACCACACAAACCGGAACAGATCATACCTCTGCAATTAATCAAACCGGAAGTTGGAATACTGCCGATGTCAGTCAATCAAGCATTGGTAACTCCTCTACGATAACACAGGGTGGTAGTCATCATAGTGCCGGTGTTACACAATCCGGAAATAACAACAGTTCTACTGTAAACCAGTCCGGAGCTGGAGGAATTTTTTAACCTGAATTATTTAACCGGGGAGGTTTAAACAGGCCTCCTACGGTTTTTACAATTAATAGGAATTTGCTTTGAATTTTTATAACTCAATATTATGAAAAAATTAACCACATTACTCTTTGTTCTGGTGTTTGCCAGTACAGTGGCATTTGCACAAAACAGTGCGGAAACAATACAGAATGGAGATGACAATGATGCTACAGTTACCCAAGTTGCTAGTAGCGATGCGCATATTTTCCAGGGATCTGGATTTGTATTTTATCCAAATGCCGATGAAAATGGTACTGCTGAGAACAATACAGCGGAAATAGACCAAAATGGTAACTTCACGGCTTATATTGGACAGGGTATTAATGAGGGAACCTCTATAAATTCTGAGGCCTTTGTAACTCAGTCCGGTTCAGATGGGTTTGCAGATATTTTCCAGGGAGTGTTAGGTACCGCAGAGAATGCAATAGCGAATATCTCACAAAATGGATCTGGGAATACAGGGTCTATTCGCCAGTCTCAGTTTGGTTCTGCAGTAGATGTTGACGCTTCAATTTCCCAGGCAGGCACAGGCAACTGGAGTTCCGTATTACAGGGTTTTGGAGGAAATTCCTCATCCACTGACAATTCTGCAACAATAAATCAGCAGGGTAACAGTAATAACTCGACAACTATACTACAAGGGTCGAATGTTGCCGCTGCCGGACCCGGTTCCGGAGCAGGGACCGCCGAAAATAATACAGGTACCATTATTCAAAATGGTAGCAGCAATGGCACAACCGGTGACGGAGTACGTATTAACCAAGGTATAAATGGCGGCTCGGCATTTAACAATACCGGATATATACTGCAGGATGGAGATTTTAATAACGCGACAGTCAATCAGGGCGTTGGTAATAATATACTGTCTGAAAACAGTGATGCCTCTATATACCAGTACTCGGATAACAATGTTGCCACGGTTGATCAAATTGGTGATAATAATTCCGCGGCGATTACTCAGAACTAATAACAAGACTTCACCCGGGGCGACTTGAACCCGTCGCCTCTGGGCTTTTTTGATGTAAAACGCAATAAAACAATAATGAACGGTAACTTTTGAATTGAATGTACAAGATACCCCCGACACCCCTATTCCTATGCTTATTGTTACTGGCAGGCTGTGCTTCCTCCCTTCAGCCACTGGAGACGGAACGCGTAAAGCCGGGTATAAACAGCAAAGTGCACGAATCGCTTACCCGAATGCCGGCGCCACAAGAGAAGGTGGTGGCTGCAGTCTATCGCTTCCGGGATCAAACGGGACAGTATAAGCCCACCAACCGGGGCGCCAGCTGGTCAACTGCCGTAACCCAGGGCGCCACCTCTATCCTTATCAAATCGATGGAGGATTCGGGATGGTTTACCCCTATTGAGCGGGAGGGAATATCAAACCTGCTCAATGAACGGGAAATTATCAGTAAAACACGGCAGCAAAATAACCAGAGCGGGAAACTGCCCCCGCTTCTTTTTGGCGGGGTACTGCTTGAAGGCGGTATCATCGGCTATGATACCAACGTTATTACCGGTGGGGGAGGCGTTCGCTTTTTAGGTACCGGCGGCTCCGGGCAGTTCCGGAAGGACCAGGTAACGATTTATCTCCGGGCCGTTTCTACGCAGAACGGACGTATTCTTAAAACGGTGCATACCACGAAATCAATAATCTCCCAGGAGCTCGAAAGCGGAGCATTCCGCTATGTGGACACCAACCGCCTGCTGGAAGCCGAGGCAGGCTTCACCTACAACGAGCCACCGGTGATGGCGGTAACCGAAGCCATAGACGAGGCGGTTAAAACACTGGTGGTGGAAGGAGTGGAAGAGGGCATCTGGAGCCCCGAGAATCGAACCCAATACCAACAGTACCGGAAAGATTTTGAACAGGTAAAGGAATGGAAAGAGCGAGCCGAAACCAATTACTTTGGAATGATCCAAAACAGCAAGCTTAGGTCGGGGTTTCACCTTTCGACCAACCTGATTTTCGGCAGTCATATCGGCAGCTACCCGGTATCCGAAAAAACGGCCGGCATTGCACTGCAGGCAGAGTATTTCTTTGGTCCGGGCAAATCGCTCAAACTGAATGGACACCGGTCACAAATAGGCGCACAGGATGTCTTTTCGGAACCTTATACCAACATAGACCTGACGTTAAACAAGTATCTGGCCCCGGACTTTTCCCTCTCGCCCTATATCGGGCTGGGGGGCGGCATTTTAATGTACGACCAACAGCCGGACTTTACAGACCGTGCCTTTTTTCCCTCGGCAAATGCCGAAGCGGGACTTGATTACCGGCTGTCGGACAACGTCGGGCTCCGCCTTGGATTTAATTATCGGTACCTGATCGAGGATGGTATCGACGGGGTAAGCCGGGGTTCCATTCACGATCAACAGTGGAATATATCCACGGGCGTTTCTATTGGATTATGACCCGAATTGAACAGCTAAATTTATCAAACATGGAGGTTACCTTTATGAAAAATTATAAACTACTACTGATGCTCACAGCAGCGATTTGCCTGTTGGGTACAGAAACCGGAACCGCCCAGGATAGTGAAGCCTTTATCAACCAGGTCGAAAATCCGGGTATTGACCATAACAGCGCAGTCAGAGAATTCGGCCTGAAGTATGCATCCGGGCTCCTGGATTTATTAAACGAAACGGCGTTAGATTATACTGCCAATAACCGGGCGGTTATCCATCAGCGAGGAAACAGCAACGAAGCCCTGCTGCATCAGTATGGCAGTGACAATACGGGTATTATCAACATGACAGGCGAGCGTAATTATGCGAAATCAACCCAACAGGGCAACTCACTGCTTTCTATTATCAATATGGAAGGTAACAGGAACGCCCTTGATTTTATGCAACAGGGAGAGAACCGGGGAGCCTTCTTTCTGTTCCAGGGGAATGACATGCAATACGATGCTACCCAGATAGGCAATATATTTAACCTCATCCCCCAAAACAGTACTACCCCGGCATTCAACATACAATCGACGCGGAGGAACCTTCCCGTCATCATAAGAAAAAATAATTAACCAGACCGTGCTTATTTTATGAGTATTAGATATTTACTGACCTTTATTATTTGCATTGCATCATTTTTGGGATGCTCCAAAGAAACCATTTCTCCCGAACTGTTTGGCAGTGTAGAGGGACAGGTTTTCAACAGCGAGACAGAGGAGGGCTTGGGGGGCGTCAACATAACGACGAGTCCCGCCACAAACTCCATTACCACCGGGGAGAACGGCACTTTTGAGCTGAATGAAGTCCCTACGGGTCCGTATTCCGTGACAGCCAAGAAGTCCGGCTATGAATCTTCAAGTGTCAATGTACAGGTTAATGAGGATCAGACCGCAACCGCGCAAATATATTTAGACCCGGAAGATATCAACGGAAAAAAGTATCTATCCGCTCACGTCACGGTATGGACGGAAACCTCGAGCAATGACAGTACCTTTGCCGAAGTGGAATACGAAGTAAGAAATACCAGTGAGAATACCCATATCGATCAATATGAAGTATACTTTAATATCTACACTTCAGATAAGACCTTCTCCCGGGAAGTGCGTGATACCACTCTGGCTCCGGGCGAACGTGACATAGCAGCATTTAAAAAATATGTCCAACAGGCCTCCATTGATTCTGTTACGGTTAGCGGCACTTTCACTACCAACTGATTCACAGGTGGGTCAGCCATTCCTACGCTAAATCGGATTTCATGCTAAAAAGGGAACCATCCCCGGGGTTTAAAAGCCCTGTCATCCTAATCCTGTCACAGCCTTTCCAGCACGCCCATGATAACCTGCGTCATCTTGGGTTCCGCTATTTCGGCCGCTTTCAGGACCTTTTCGATGTCAATCGGTTCCAGCGCGTCGGGGAGGCACTCATCCGTTACAGCGGAAATACCCAGCACATCCATCCCCATGTGAACGGCGGCTATGACTTCCGGCACCGTGCTCATCCCCACCACATCGGCACCGATCATGCGCAGAAAGCGATATTCGGCCCGGGTCTCCATTGTGGGGCCGCTCAGCGCCAGGTACACGCCCTTATGCATCTTAATAGCGTTATCCAGGGCCACCCGTTCGGCCAGCTCCTGGAGCCGCTGCGTATAGGGCTCGCTCATATCGGGAAACCGGGGACCCAGTTCTTCATCGTTTGGACCGATAAGGGGGTTGTCGCCCAGCATATTAATGTGATCGCTGATCAGCATGATATCGCCGCTCTTGTAGTGCGGGTGCATTCCGCCGCAGGCGTTACTGACGATCATCGTTTCCGTACCGAGCGCATTCAACACCCGCACCGGGAAGGCAATCTGCTGCATGGTATAGCCTTCATAATAGTGAAAACGTCCCTGCATGGCTACGACCTTCCTGCCGCTGAGCATTCCGAAAATCAGCCTGCCTGCGTGACTCTCTACCGTAGATACGGGAAAATGAGGAATATCGGCATAAGAAACCGTATCCCGAATTTCGATTTTGTTGCCCAGATGTCCCAACCCGGTTCCCAGAATAATCAGGTAGTCCGGACGGGCATCCGTTTGTTCCCGGATATACCCGAGGGCCTTATCGCGTTTTTCTCGAAATTCCTTGACCGTTTCTCGCTGCATTAACTATTTTAATTTCTCAATATCAATCCAGTTCATCAATAATATCGTCCACATCTTCGGTGCCCGGAGGCAGGGGTTGTGCTTCGTCTCCCGGTTCCTCCCTGCTTTTCATCTCTGCCTGCCGTCGTTCCACCCGCTCCTCCAGGCTTTTGGAAATTTCCCCCTCTTCATCGGGAAGATTGAAAAGAGAAGCCTCATCTTTTGAAAACTGTTCCAGCGACTCCTGGGCCATTTCCAGGTAGGACCGGATGCCGCCGATAATTTCCTTTCGCCGGTCCAGCAGCCTGATGATACTCTGCCGCACCTGTTGCCGCTGCTGGGTAGCATCGCGAATAATGGTCTCCGCCTCCATTTCGGCCTTTTCGATTTTGGTCTTTGCTTCACGGCGCGCGCCGGTCAGCTTCTGCTCGGCCGATTCCTTAGCGGTTTGCAGGGTTTCGTGAAGGGCTTCCTCCACCCGTTCGTAGTGCTTCAGCTTTTCCTCCAGATCATCAATCTTCTTTTGAAGCTCGCGGTTTTTGGAAACCATGTGTTCCCATTCGTTCGACATGAGGTTCAGAAACGCCTCCACTTCAGCCTTGTCATAACCGCGCAGCGATTTCTCAAAATTCTGTTGCTTGATCTCAAGTGCCGTTAATTTCATAGCAAAATGCCCTAAATTCCGTAAAAATTATACCTGTTGTTAACTTACCGTTCGTGCAACATGTTCCGCAAATTACCGTCATTGCCATCCGACGATTCATCCTGTTGCTCGTCCTCGATTTCAATCGTCGCACTGGAAGCCTCCGGCTCTTCGCCCGTTTCAGACAAGGGCCGAGGAGACCCTTTATCATCCTGACCGGCAATAATAGCCTCCAGGTGTTGAATACGACGCTCACTCCTTTTCCGGTGCTCCATAAACGCCTGCGCAAGCCGGTCAAAATCTTCTTCCGTGATGGCCGTATTGTTTCGATTTATCCATGCTTTAGTAAGTCCGACAATTTTAGCAAAAATAAATCCAACCAGTACAATACCGCCAACCGCACCAACCAGTGAAACAACCATTTCTTCAAATCCCATTATTGAATCCTCTTTTTATTGTTATTCTTAAGATCGTTTTTCAGCATACTGTCATTTTGGCTTTTCGTTTCATCAATTTGAGGAGTGGAAAGATGCTGCTCATTGGCGATAATAGCCTCAAGGTTTCGCACCCGGCGATTCATCTCTTCTTTATGTTGGATGAAGGTCTCTGCAAGCCGCTGGAATGTTTCGCTGTCGATGCCCTGACTTCGATTCATTTTGGCCATGATCAGCTTGTATATGCCCGTACATACAAAAGCTGAAAAACCGAATACGATGGATACAATTATGACATCTTCCATTATTTTTCTCTCCGCTTGTCTGCAATATCAGCGACCTGCTGTTTATTTTCCTGTTTCAACGATAACTCTTCCTCTATCTCAATCTCTTCCATACCGCGTCCCGCCCCGGTTGAAAATTCATCGGGATTTCCTGCCGCAATGGCTTCCAGGTTTTCGATACGTCCCTTCAGCGAGTTTACCAGCTTGCGAAGATCTTCCACCTCTTCCTCATTCTGCCGGCTTTTGCCCATCATGGCCATCTTGTTTTTTTGATATTCAATAATCAGTCCGCCCACGACGGATACAATAACAATTAAAAAAATCCAGACAGTCATAACCAAACCTCGTTTAGGGGTACCCTTGTAATGTACTAAATATCAAATAAATTGAAACATACTTTTATACGTAACATGTTATTCATAGTTACGTTCGCCAAAAATAGCACGGCCGACCCGCACCATAGTCGAGCCCTCTTCAATGGCAACTTCCATATCATTGGTCATGCCCATGGAAAGATGTTCGAGCCGGACGTTCCCGGATTCGTACGAACGATGCTCATCGCGTATCCTTCGCAGCATCTGAAATTGCGGTCGTACTTGTTCGGCCTGATCCGGGTCAACAAACGTCGCCATGCCCATCAGACCGCGGACCCTCACATGCTGGAGTCCCTGCGCATATTCCAGGATCTCTTTTACATCCCCGGCGGTGCAGCCGCTCTTTTGATCTTCCCCGCTGATATTAATCTGGACAAGCGTATTGATAACCCGATCAATACGCGACGCCCGTTTCTCAATTTCCCGGAGATACTTTTTCTTCTCTATCGAATGGATCCAGTTTACCCGCTCTACCATGTACTTTATTTTGTTGGTTTGCAGGTTCCCAACCATATGCCATTGCACGCGATCCTCATCGTAAGCCTCCATTTTATCCTGGAGTTCCCTCGCACGGTTTTCTCCAAAGTGAAGCTGTCCGCACCCAAAGGCGGTTTTAATATCCTGCAGGGGTTTCAGCTTACTGACGGCAACCAGCTGAACCCCTTCGGGATGGCGCCCGGCACGGCTACATGCCTGAGCAATACGGTCGGTCACTTTTTTAATATTCTCGCAAATCTCTTCGGACATAAAGGCTGTTTAAAATTTTTAAATTAGTATTTTTGCCATTTCTGCTCTTACCATAGCATATAACCATGGAGGAACCGAATGATATTAAAAATAAGCTTTTATCAAAGGTATTAAAATGGTATTTTACGAGTCTGAATTAAAAGATCGAATAATAAACCATTGCACTCTACTCTGAGTATCTTTTATTTCGATTCTGAATTATTTATGCATCGGCTCAGGTGCTGCGAAACCGAACCATCAAAGTACGGAGGCCGATAGCCCGCATGAATACCCAGGTCCAGCATATTTCCACCTTTCTCGACCAGTGGGCACCGCCCAGTACAAAACTCGACTACGATAATGTTGGATTATTAGTCGGCGACCCCAAACAGCCAGCCTCCCGCATTTTAACCTGCCTTGATATTACCCTTGAGGTCGTTGAAGAAGCTATCGACCGAAACTGCGACCTCATTGTTGCCCACCATCCCCTTATTTTCAAAAGCATTGACCGGATTAACCCCACCAATGAGCAGGGAAAAATCATTTTCGAGCTGATAAAAAACGATATCGCGCTTATTGCCGCACACACCAACCTGGACGCGGCCCTTGACGGGGTATCTTTTGTGCTGGCCAAGAATCTGGGGCTCAAGAACCTGAAATTTCTGGATAACAGCTATCATGTGAGCCGTAAGATTGTACTCACAACCAGTCATTCCGACAGCGAATCGGTTCTGAAATTGTTAAACTATTATTCGGCTGAAGAGGCTCATTACTACAAGGTGGAGGGTCGCAAGCAGGACCAGCATACCTACGAGGCGATTATGGACCAGCATAACGTGGGAGCCCTTAAAAAAGAACTAAAGAAAAACGGGCTGCTGCACCGGGGCAGCTTTCAGGTCATGGAGGTTGCGAGTCCGTCGAACAATGTCGGTATGGGGGTCGTTGGATTTTATCGCGACAAGGGACTGACCCAGCAGGAATTCCTTGAGGTCATATCCAATGTACTGAATGTACCGGCCATCCGGTTTTCCGGTACTGCAGATCGCATAAAGAAGGTAGCCGTTTGTGGGGGCGCGGGAGTTTCACTGGCCAAACAAGCTATTGCCGAAGGAACTCAGGCTTTTGTAACCGCCGACATTAAATACCACGATTATTTTACCGATACCAAAAACTTTTTACTGGTCGATGTAGGCCATTATGAAAGTGAAGTGCCGATGGTGGCTGCACTTCAGCAAGAGCTGAGTGAAGCATTTGAACACCTGGAAGTTCTTGAAACGCAAGTAACCACCAATCCAATGCAGGTTTTCATACCTGATCATAACCGAAATCCGCAGGAATAAATCACGATAAACGTAATCTATGGAAGAAGTACTTCAACAATTAGCTAATCTCCAATATATTGACAGCAGAATTGATGAGCTAAAACAGCTACGGGGTGATCTGCCGGAAGAAATTCTCGATATTGAAACCGATATCAATCGCTACGAGGCCCAGATCAAACGGCTTGAGGAAGAGAAGCAGAATCTACAGGTAGAGAGGGACAACCTTGAGCTTGAGATCAAAGATGCCCAAAATAAAATGGATAAATATGAAGAACAGCAGATGTCGGTACGCAATAACCGGGAATATGATGCGCTGACAAAGGAGATAGAATCCCAGAAACAAGTTATCGAAAATGCCGAATCGCGCAAGGAGGAGATCGAGAAACGGCTTAATGAAGTTGATCCCGAGATCGAAGAGGCGCAGGAACGGCTCGATGAAACCCGGGAGCTGTATGAAGAAAAAAAGGAAAACCTCGACAAGGTCGTCAAAGAAACCGAAGAAGAGGAAGAGATGCTCCTGAATAAGCGGGAGGAAGTTGAAGAAAATATCAACCCCCGCTATTTAAAAAGCTATAAACGATTGCGCAACGGACTTGCAAATGGCTTGGCGGTAGTACCGATGGAAAAAGGCGCCGCCCTGGGCATGGCCCTGCCGCCACAGACCCAAGTCGAAGTTCGACATAAGAATAAAATCATCATTGATGAAAACAGCGGACGTATCGTTGTGCATCCTTCCTTTTTTGAAACGGCCAAAGAACAGCTTTCGCTGTAGCCTGCGAAAATACCTGCGCAAGGACTTTTAATCCCGGTCCCCCCCTCGTTTCACGCCCGGGGGGGACCGGGTCGGTATTTTTTTCGACAAAAATTTTGTATTTTATAGTAGATAGCCGGGCAATCGCCCGCCTGTGCAAAACCCACGGGCGGGAGGAAAGTCCGAACACCTGCAAGCGCTGTGCTTCCTAACGGGAAGAATTCCCGAATGCGTTCGGGAGTAAGAAAGTGCCACAGAAAACAAACCGCCCCCGGCGCTCTGCGTCGGGAGGTAAGGGTGAAAAGGTGAGGTAAAAGCTCACCGCTCCGGTGGTGACATGCGGAGGCAGGGTAAACCTCACAGGGTGCAAGCTCATACAGGCAGTGCGCTGCTTGCCGCTATACTGCCGGGTGGAGTGCTCGAGCCCTGAAGCAATTCAGGGACCAGATAAATGATTGCCATCCCGCAAAGCGGGATACAGAATTCGGCTTACAGGCTATCTCCGGTTTACATGAAAAGGCCGTCCGATGAGGGCGGCCTTTTGTTATCAAATGCTGCTGCAGGCTGCAACCTGAACATTAGCACCTCCATACTATCGCGGTTGCGATATACAGGTCAATGTGATGTTTTTTATCAGTCACCGCCTATTCAATAGAACCAATTAAGACATTAGGTCTATAATATTATGAACTCCAAAGAACTGCGTGCCCTTCAAAAGCCGTTAAAAGAAGAATACAAAACGAATCCCCGGGAGGCAGAAATCGTACTCCACGCCAAAGGCAAGCTGGGAGAAAACATCTCCTGCGAGGTAGCCACGGATGCCGGTGTCGCCGAGGCGGGACTCCACCCGGCAACGGGCGGGGATGGCTCACAGGCTTGTTCGGGCGACATGCTGCTGGAAGCGCTGGTGGCCTGTGCCGGCGTTACGCTTAAATCGGTAGCTACGGCTATGGAGATCACGGTTCAGGAAGGAACCGTCAAGGCTGAAGGCCTGCTTGACTTCCGGGGAACCCTCGGCGTTTCAAGAGAGGCGCCCGTGGGATTCAAATCCATTACTCTTACGTTTGATCTGGATACCGATGCGGAACAGGAAAAAGTTGAAAAGTTAATCGAACTCACGGAGCGGTATTGCGTAATCTACCAAACCCTGAAACACAGCCCGGAATTGAGGGCAAATGCGCCTCTTCACTAAGAGAGTCTGTAGAACTTAGCTGAATCTGCCGTGGTTCCATCGAGGCTGTAACCCGACGCATAACGTTCTTACGTTACAAATAGTTATAACAACACTGCTGACTGCAGGCTATAAAGCCTGTATTAGCAACGGCAGGTAGAGTCTCCATTTCAGCCATTGTTTAATAATATTGCTATGATCGGTTCTCCATGCTCAGGACACTCAGAAGCGGTACCTTCTACGCTGTGATATAAGAAGCGGGATCCTGTTGGTAAAAGTCCTGGAGCTGTCGGTATAGCTCGGGATGCCTGTTTTTGAGTTCCCGCGGTTTTTCAAAAAAGCACTCCGTAATGACAGCGAAGAATTCAGCCGGGTTCGTGGCCCCGTAGGCATCGATAAGCGTCTGCTGGTCCCGTTTAATGGCCCTGAGAAACTTTTGGTATTCGGCACCCACCACCCGGGCCCAGGAAAGGTAGTGCGATTCCTCGTTACTACTTTCTATCTGGTCGGTAGCCCCGTATTCATAATCCAGCTGGTGAGCAAACTCATGGAAGACTAAATTCTGTCCGTCATGAATATCGGATGCCCCCTTTTGCACCTCATTCCAGGCCAGGACGACATGTCCCCGCGACCAGGCCTCGCCCCGGCGCTGCTGGAATCCTTCCTGAACAAAAAAACTGTTATGGCGATTTTTAATTTCGACCACGTACGGCCGGGGATAGACAAGTACGGATCGAAGATCATCATAAAAAAAGGAGAGATCATCGGTGCCTAACATCAGGATGGAGGCCTGGGCCGCAATTGTCACGCGTATCTCATCATTTATTACCAGGCCGGCGCACCCCTCAAACGTTTTCTCATGCACAAATATGCGGATCAGGCCTTTCAGCTTTGACTGGAGGAACCTGGGGAGAAGATCGACATAAGGGACATTCCGGTACAGAAAGGAGTCCCACTGATCCGGAAAAGGCCGCTTCATCAGCCGTTTCCGGCGCCATTTTTTAAAACCAAACATGGTCGCCCCGTCACAGATTCACTTTATAGGTTCCCTTGTACTTGCGGTTGATATCGCGTTTCATGTCACGCTCCTTGATATCCTCTCGCTTGTCGTGCCGCTGTTTTCCCTTGGCGATGCCCAGCAGTATTTTGGCATACCCTTTCTTGAAATACAGCTTGAGGGGAATGAGGGTATACCCTTTCTGTGAAATCGCCTTATCCAGCTCGCCGATCTCTCGTTTATTGAGCAGCAGTTTGCGCGGTCGGCGCTCGTCGTGATTGGCGTACGAGCCCTCCTTGTACGGTTTGATATACATATCACGCAGCCAGACCTCGCCATCCTGAAGATACGCAAAGGATTCACCCAGGCTGGCGTTGCCATTCCGCAGCGACTTTACTTCTGTTCCTTTCAAAACGATACCCGCTTCGTAGGTATCCTCGATATGATATTCGTGCCGGGCTTTTCGATTTTTTATGGTCGGGGTGTTGGTAGCCATAGTTAATAAATGTGTATGTATTCAAATCTTTTCCAAGGAGGTAGAATTGATAGACAAAATCACTTTTTGAGGCCTTGCGAAACCGTTCTTTTTTTGGCCAATACCTGTATTTTCGCGCATGTAATATCCTCATACATGTTTAATCCTGATTATTCACGAAATAGTAAAGGTCAAGTCATTGGTTGAGACTTATCAAACATTACGTATAGCTCAACATTGGGGGCAGCCGCAAAACGCTGCGAAATTGGAATTAAACGTATATGCTTTTGTCGTGACAAAAGGTACATGCCGACGACTAACTGCTGAAAGCTGTCCGTTGATTTAATACTCTACGCCCAGGGCCTGCAGGTCCTCTATAATCTCATCGCCGGGCGAACGGTCGGGCATCGTCTCGTAGATACCCATAATTTGCTGAATCTCCGTCCTCGCTTTTTCATTTTCCGGGTTAATCTCCAGTACCTTGATAAACTGCTCCAGGGCCGACGTCATCCGGTCGCGCATGCTGCTTTCTTCGGGACCGCGATACTCCAGATACAGCCCATAGTTCAAATATGTTTTCTCTTTCAGTTGAGGTATGTCCGCCTCATGTTCCCGGTCATCCGCATTCTCAAGCAGTTCTATGGCCCGGGAATACTCTTCTTCGGCAACCAGCCGGTCTATTTCCCCGGATAAATCTTCCGGCGTTGAGCTGGAACATGAAACAAATAAAACAGAAAGTAGCAACAAAGAGAAAAAACGCATGAAAAAATTGTTAATATTGTGAATTAAAGTTCTCACCAGAAACCTTTGCAATAGCCTGCCATGTCCTGCTGAACCTGTTATGGGTTACAGCTTCTGAAACACTCATCAGCTTCATTCGATGTTACATTACATCCATCTTCTGCCCCAGACCCGGTCAAATGAACGGTGACACGGTGGTCCAATAGCCTCTGCCTGCGAATCGATCATCCTCATATTCCCAAAGATAAGGAAAAGATTGCTATATTAAATTAAATAAAGGGGATTCGGGCTGATACAAACCACAAAAATACCCATCCCCAGCCATCCCAGCAAGCTGCGGGTGGGGTCAAGGGGACGCTCATAGAGGGCCGGGGGATGCTCAATACCCACCAGGTAGGCGGTAAAAAATGACCAGAAGACCCAGATCAACGATCCCGAATCGGTAATGCTGCCCACATGCAAATATAGGTATCCCGCGGCCAGCGCCATAGAAACAGCCATCGTCGGGGCTATCCACTGGTGGTCGCTGTGGAAGGCTTTTCGAAGCAGGAGAAACAGGACCGCGCCCCAGATCAGCCAGCTGAGTATCTGCTGACCCAGGCCGTATTCAACCAGCGAAAGATGGATGAAGGGAATGACCTCGATTCCGGCAAGCGTCACCAGCAGGCCGAAAAAGAGCCGGGCGACCGTCCGGTGTTTTTTAAAACCGATTAGCGAATATAAAATGTGTCCCCCGTCAAGTTGTCCCAGCGGCATCAGGTTCAGGGCCGTAAAAAAGAGTCCCAGCCACCCCGCAAACAGGAACGGGTAATGGTACATCTCCCACATGGGTGGCACATTCTCAAAAAAGGATGCCAGAAAGCCATACAGCAGGGTATTGCCCAGTATCAGGGTTTGTCCCCCGGTCTCGCCCGGCGGATCTTCGGGATAGGTCCCATGCTCGGCCACATATTCCTTAACCTCTTCGTGTCCATCGAACTGCTGGATATAGGAAGCATCGGGCAGTGTTGAAAATCCATAGAGCAGCACCGTAAGGGCAACAACAAAGCCGGCCAGCGGCCCGGAGATACCGACATCAAACATTTTGTAACTGTCGTTAATCTTCTGCTTGATCCGGATTACGGCTCCCAGGGTTCCGATGCCCAGGGGGATGGGAATAAAGTAGGGCAGCGTAACCTTGATCTTGTGATAGAGAGCCGCAAAATAGTGCCCGAATTCGTGAACGCCCAAAAATCCCAGCAGCAGGCTTGAAAACAGCACCCCGCGGTAAAAATCCGTCTCCGTGGGCAGGGCCACGGGAAACAGCGAGGGACTGAATCCCACAAAACTGGCGCCGGCCCATGCGACCATCACAAATGTCACGAGAAAGAGTCCCACATGCTTGGCAATGGTCTTGTTGTCGAGCTCCGGCTCTTTCTTCCGGGGAGCCGGCCGACCGGATTCTACGGCGACCTCTTCGAACGGATGATCGGTACTGTTAAGGGAAGGTTTGTTATCCAAGATAAAAAATTATTTAATTGTCTCTTGCAATGGGCAGCGTCATGCAGCGGGCGCCCCCGCGGCCCCGGCAGAGCTCATGGCCCATAAATTTAATTGCAATTTTCTCGTTGCCGGGGATAAAGGTATCATCTTCAAACTCTTCTACAAATTCGTATTGATTCATCAAACGATAGCCATGCTTCTTTAGTTCACGAAAAGTATTGGTATTCCGCTCGTATCCCACGATGATGCCGGGTGCCAATGCAAAAACGTTGGCGCCATCGGTCCATTGCTCGCGAAACTGATTCGTTCTCTCCTCTCCCCCGCAGGGGATAAACGTCAGATCCCGTTTGAGGTAATGCTCAAGGGCTTTCTGCAGCGAAGGCATGGATTCCGTAACAACCGACCCGTTCGAAGAACGGGAAAGAGCGACCACATTTTCCTTACGCTCGGTGATCGCCGGGGGAAAAACAAGGCACTCGTCTTCGGCACAAAACGTAAATATCGTGTCGAGATGCATCGAGGACCGCTGCTTCGGGATATCCACAGCCAACACCTGTTCAATACCGTTCTTCAACAACTGCTCCGTGGCTTTCATGAGGCCGCTGAAGGACGTGCGTTCGCTCATCCCGATCAACACCAGCCGGTCGGATACCACCAGTACGTCGCCACCTTCAATGGATTCCTGTTTTCCGATTTGGATAATATTGTCCCGTATCCCCGCGAAAAGCGGGTGATATTTTGCCAGGGTCTCCATAAGTATCGCCTCGCGAAGCCGGGGCTTTTTGGCGGGACGCGAAAGCAGGAGGTTGTCCCCCACCACGGCGGCCAGGTCGCGGGTAAAGAGGAGATTGGGGGAGGGCGACATCGCAAACCCGCGGATGGCGGGGGTTGCTCCTTCAATAACAAACTGTAGTAATGCATCGGGGGACAGCTGCAGGAGCTCTTTCTCAATGGTATGCAGGTTCATCTCGCTCAGCCTCCCGATCAGATCCCGGATGAAAAAAGACCGGGCTTCTTCCTGTGCAAAACATTCCAGGAAAAGGTCTCCTATTTCATAAATCGTGCCCTCTTCCGGCATGGCGGTTTTAAAAATTTTGAGCATATACAAGTGCTCGCGCCGGGCATCTTCCTCAAAAATAATATCATCGAACAGCAGCTGGTCCTTCAGCTCCGGGTTGACAAGGGAGACCTCGTGTCCCGGTGTATGAACAATAACGCTTGTAAGGCGGCCGGTCTCGGAATGGACGGATAATTTCATAGCGATGGCTTAACTGGTAATGAGCACGGGCATACCGCCTCGAAATATACGTTTTGATTCCGCAATTTTTAAATTATGTTTTTTGTTCCATAAAAGTCCCGCAGAATGATTATTTTTCTGCACGATCTTCGGATCATTATCGTTTGTTGATCCGACCGAGATTTTTTTCGAACTTGAAGGATACCATAATGGCTGATAAGACAGAAATACAATCGCTCGTTTTCTTGCTGGAGGATCCCGACCCCTATATACAGTCGGCTGTCCGAAGCCGTCTTTTTGAGCTGGGCGAGAATGCGGTTCCCCTGCTCGACCAGCATAAAAGCGAAATAACGGACGAGCACGAGCGGGCGCAGATCAGCGAAATCATCCAGTGGATCACCTACAGCAGCGTGGAGGAAGATTTTTCAGACGTCCTGGAGAACGGCCTGGATAACCTGGAGCAGCTGGAAAAAGCGGCCTTTATCCTGGCTCGCTTTGACAACCCTACCCTACGGATCGCCGAATACCGGCAAAAACTCGATCGATTCGCCGAACGCATTGCGACCGATGTCCGGTATTCCTTGTCCGACAGTCAAAAAATGCACAAAGTACTGGATCTCGTATTTACCGAACTGGAGTTCTCCGGGAGTACCACGGACTACTACAATCCGGAAAATTCATACCTCAACAGGGTCATCGACCGTCGGCAGGGACTGCCCATTTCGCTGGGATTGATCGTGCTGTTTATCGCCCGGCGCCTCGATCTCCCCTTCCGGGGAGTAGCCATGCCGATCCATTTTATGCTGATGTATAAGTCTGAGCAGGAAAAGATACTGATTGACCCCTTCGATCACGGCAAAATTGTCACCTATAACCAGTGCTTCTATTTTCTGGAGCAGAACGGTGTAACACCCAGGAGCGAGCACTTTGAGCCTTCCCGGGAACCTGCTATCCTGGCGCGATGCATCCGCAATCTCATCAACAGCTACGAAAAAAAGGAAATGACGCCCAAGGCCGAAAGCCTGACCAGCCTCCTGCAGACGGTAGAAATGATGACCCATTATGAGTGACCGTTTCCGGTGTTGGCGTATTCGTTACGGGTTATTTGGAGCTGCTTTCCTGCGACTTCAGTCTTATGTATGAGCTTTCTGTTTTACCTTCTCCCTTCTTTCAAGGCTCACTGTCCCTTAAGCCGGATTAGTGTACCCGAAAATTTCGCATGCATGCGTGAATAATTCAGTTAATCCTCAAAGCCAAAAGCATCCGTGGGCGTTGCGTCAAATTTAAACGGGTTGATCTGTTTTGCCAGCCGGTAAAAAGAATCCCCCTCCTTTTCATTGCCATTAAACTTGTGGATATCCCCCGCCAGCTTATACAAGGTAGGATTGGCCGGAGCCTGATCCAGCAGGTGGCGGAGCATGGGGACGGCCTCATCAAAATTCTTATTTTCAATATGGATAGCCAGCCGGTACAGGTCGGCGCGCAGGCTCTCATTCTGGGGCTCAAGCTGGCTGAGATAATGCGTGCAACGCGAATAGATGTTTCGGTTGAAATAAAACCGTACGAGCTGGTATATCAGGGTAGCAGGCAGCTCCACATCTTCGAGGCGGTCTTCAAAGCGACGCATGACATCGCGCTTGTTCATCACCATCAAAAGATGCACCAGCTGACAAAGCGTCTCCGGATCATGCTCGGTATTATACAGTTCCGTGCGCATCTCGTCGGTAAAAAGCCGCTCGAACTGGGTTTTGACCTCCTCTTCCGGGAAAAGCGGATTGACCAGCTCGTCAAGCGCAAGGAGCTGGTCAAAATTGCTCAATGACTTGAGCTCCTCCTCAGAAAATTTTTCGATCCCCCATTTATCATTAAAGTATGCCACGTTCTTCCAGTATTGCTTGCTCTCCGTATCGAGATCCAGTGGAAAAGTGGTGGTACCCAAATGGTGAGTGACCTCAATACGGGAAGCGATGCCCACTTTATACCCGGCAGAACGTGCCTGGAAACAGAGATCGATATCCTCAAAAAATGACAGCTCATATGCTTCATCCATCCGCAATCCCGTATCGGTGCGCATCATCATGCAAAAACTGTCAATATATTCGGCCGGCAGCAGCCCCGGGCTGTCAGAATCAATATTCCGGACAGCCTGGTCGGGATTGAGCGTCTTGTCCGCAGCGGGCCCCACCAGCGCGTAGTCGGGATGGGCTTCCATTATCTTTTTCAGCTGTCCCACTGCATCGCTCCTGAACGCCACGTCATTATGTACAATACAGGCATAAGGCGTATCCGCCTGCTCCAACCCCTGGTTTACGGAAGCGGCAAATCCCCTGTTTTGCTGATTCGTAATGACTTGGCACCCGAGGAAATCCTTTTCCTGCAGCTCTTCCAGGTAGTCGTGCGTATCGTCGAGGCTGGCGTTATCAATAACAATCAGCTGGATCTCATCCGGATCGCAGTGCTCCGAGACCGAAAGCAGCCCGTGCTCCAGCGCAGCTTTCCCGTGGATTGCCGTGGGAATGATGAGGCTGATGTCCGGTTCTCGCCGCAGCGGTTCCTTTTTTTCCTCCGGGGGTGCCTGGGGTGCCCGGCGCTCCTTCTCTACTGATTCCCCTCCGGACGCTTCCGATTCGCCTTCTCTTTCCTTTTCCCTTTCCGTCTTACTGATTTCGTGCTTTAGCTCCGAGGCTTCCACAAACCGGCGTTTTTTTTCCAGAAGCTGGATTTTAAGCTGTTTTGCAGCCGGATGAGAGGGTTGGTCGTCAAGCACCTCTTCTATTTTTTCCAGGGCGGCGTTAAAGCGGCCGTCTTCCTTCATAGCCACCGCCTCGTTGAGCAGCTCAATGTCGAAATCCCGTTCACTCAGGGGCCGGCTTCCCGTTTCCAGCGATTGCAGCGCTTTGAGGATCTGATTGCGGTCATTCCCGGCTGTTTCAAGACCACGCAATAAGGTAGTCAACAGCTCCTGGCGCAAGGTGAGGGTCGGCGCCTGGATTTTTTCCATGGGACTGGGTCGCGACCACGGGCTGTCACTTCGCAGGAAAGAGGATTCCATGAGCCGACCCGCCAGGTCCATGCTGCCATACGCATTTAAAAAGGGATTGAAATACCGCTGGTCGGACGGCACGTTCTGCAGGTTCCAGAGAAACGCCCCGTCTGTCGGCCACTGATCCCGGTTGACAAGATCGATCCATCCCGGCAGGTCGGACGGTAGCCCGTGTCGTTGCAACACCGCCGCTTCCGGGGCATCCTTCAGCTGTTCCAGGTACTCTGCAAGGAGTGGTTCATCTATTTCCCGGATGGTTTCCGGGGCCCAAAAAAGAGCGCCGCTGCATTGAACAAGGGCTTCGTTGAGTGTGTATCCGCGTCCCGCTCGCTGTTCGTGCTGGTAATAGAACGTCTGCTCATGCTGGTAATAATCAAGCACAGATTGAATCACTTCATTGCTCCCATCCGATGAGGCATCATCAATCACAAAGAGTTCAAAGGAAAGATCGGTGCACTCATACAGTGAGGTCAGCGTTGCTTCTATGACATCTTTCTGATCCTGAACAACAATCGTAACCGTAAGCAGCGAGGTATTAGACATAGAGTACCTTCCGAATGATATAAGTTTGTTCCCTCGAAATATACGAGCTGAAAAGAAAAAGGCGAAAATAATTCATTGTGTATTTACGAGGGCTCTTTACAAGCCGGTTTGGCGGGACTCAACAGGTAATATCCATCAATGCATTCTATGAGTCCCATAGGAAATACCAACTCAATATTTTGCACTTTTTTTTGTACCTTAAGATGAAATCAAATAAGGTAAACGGTTTAAAGATAATGGAAGATATCGCAGGTAAAACATTTGACGTCGTCATCGTGGGAAGTGGACCGGCCGGGCTGACCGCCGCGCTATATGCCGCACGAGCCGACCTGAACCCGCTGGTCTTTGAAGGTCCGGAGCCCGGGGGACAGCTTATGCAGACGACGGATGTGGAGAACTATCCCGGCTACCCCGAGGGGGTGTTAGGGCCGAAAATGATGCAGGATTTCCGCAAACAAGCCCAGCGATTTGGCGCTGACTGCCGCTACGGGATGGTAACGGATATTGACTTTGAAGATCGTCCCTATACATTAACGGTGGACGAAGAAACGGAGCTTTTTGCCAAATCCATTATTGTCTCCACCGGGGCTTCCGCCAAGTGGCTGGGACTTGACAGCGAACAGCGCCTGCGGGGCAAGGGGGTTTCGGCCTGTGCAACCTGCGACGGGGCCTTTTTCCGCGACCAGCATGTCATTGTGGTGGGTGGGGGCGATACGGCCATGGAAGAAGCTACGTTCCTTACCAAGTTTGCCAGCAAGGTGACGGTATTGCACCGTCGCCAGGAGCTGCGTGCGTCAAAAGCCATGCAGAGCCGGGCGTTTAATGACGAAAAAATTGAATTTATGTGGGACACCGAGCTCAACGAAGTGCTGGGTGATGAAGTGGTTGAGGGCGTGGAAGTGATCAATAACAAGACCCGGGAGGTAACCACCCTGGATGATGTGACCGGCGTGTTTATCGCGATCGGGCACAAGCCCAATACCGATCTGTTCAAAGAAGTGCTCACGACCGATGAGGTCGGCTATATTAAAACCAAGGGGGAATCTACGGCTACGGACCTCGAAGGAATTTTTGCCTCCGGCGATGCCATGGATCCCGTCTACCGCCAGGCCGTAACCGCCGCGGGAACCGGCTGCCGCGCCGCCCTGGATGCCGAACGCTTTTTAGCTGAAGAAGAGGTCAGGGAAAAAGTGGCCGTCGGAGGGTAGCGGCTACTGAATATGTTGGTGACACATTCTAAGTCCGGAGCCTTCTATTACGTTGGACGGGTACATATATATATCGTAATGCGCAGGGGCTGATGCGACATATGTGACAGGCTTCGAGCTAAAGCGATTCTTCTGTTTTTTGCTCACTCACTGCTCTTCAGACTTTCCCACGGTTTTTTCAGCTTCTTGCTTTTCATTTTCTTCGCCGGGCGTCGGGGCCGCAGCTTCCGCTTCTTGCCCCCCTCCCGCTTCCGTTTCGTCCGCCGGTTCCGCCTCTTCATCATCTCCTTCCTCATTCTCATCCCGGACCTCAATGATTTCCGCTTCCACCTCGTATTCATCACCCCCACCGTTTTCTTCTTCGGGATAGCGTTCTACAATAATCTTGACATCATTCATAAACAGGGCAAACATGCTGATAGCAGATACGATGGGAGCTATAACCGTAAGGACAGCCGTTCCCGCCAGGCCCACCGTCAATTGGGACTGAAACAAGACCTTCCCGTTTTTATCCTCGATCATGATCCGGCGGGCATTCCCTTCTTTTACCAGCTTTTTAACCTGGCTTATAATTTCTGAGACGGTGCCCTTGATTTCTTCCGTAAACGTGTGTGTCGATTTTGAGGTCTTCATGATAAAACACCCATTTAATTTTTTTGTAAGGATTGTGCTCCTGTAGGATCTTACTACGTAAAAGAAACTCAAAAGATTCAGTTCAGGAGTATTAAAATGCTATCAAGAGTCTACTGCGCATCAACCATCGGAGTCGACGCCCGCCTTATCGAAGTCGAAGTAAACAGAACGAGCGGCATGCCCAAATATTTCCTGGTAGGATTGCCGGACCGTGCGGTCAGTGAATCCAGCGACCGGATTGAAGCGGCCCTCAGCAACTCCGGCGCCTCATTTCCCGACGGACGTATTACCGTGAACCTGGCGCCGGCCGACCTTCCCAAAGAAGGCAGCGCCTTCGACCTGCCGATTGCTGTAGCGCTGCTTGATGTATCGGGACAAATAAAAACGGAGGGGTTGCATGAAACGCTGGTGCTGGGCGAGCTGGCCCTGGATGGAAAACTGCGTCCCGTCAAAGGCATCCTGCCGATGGCGGTACAGGCCCGCGAAAAAGGCCTGAAAAACATGGTCGTCCCCGCCTCAAACGGTCCCGAAGCAGCTGTCGTCGATGGGATCAACGTCTATGCCTTCGGACACCTGGGCGAGGTCATGGAATGGCTGCGGGACAGAGAGAGCCATGACCCCCTGTCGGTGGAGGTCAGGCAGATGTTTCGGGAAAACGGACAGCAGCAAATCCTGGATTTCAGCGACGTTCGGGGACAGGAAAACGTAAAGCGGGCTTTGGAGGTGGGCGCGGCAGGGGGACACAATATCATTCTGGTGGGGCCGCCGGGTTCCGGCAAGACCATGATGGCGCGGCGCCTGCCCGACATTCTGCCCCCGCTCACCCTTGATGAAGCCCTGGAAACGACCAAAATTCATTCCGTGGCCGGACTGCTGCCCAGCGGCAAGGCGCTCGTGACCTCCCGGCCATTCCGGTCCCCGCACCATACCGTATCAGATGTGGCCCTGGTGGGCGGAGGCAGCATTCCCAGGCCCGGGGAGATATCGATGGCTCACAACGGCATTCTCTTTTTGGATGAACTGCCCGAATTCAAGCGGAGTGCCCTCGAAGTGATGCGCCAGCCGCTGGAAGACGGCTCGGTCAGTATTTCCAGGTCCCGGATGAGCGTAAGCTACCCCAGCCGGATCATGCTGGTCGCTTCAATGAATCCCTCGCCCACCGGCGACTGGTACGATCCGGCCGATCCCGCGGGAGCCTCTCCCGCTCAAATGCAGCGCTACCTCAGTAGAATAAGCGGTCCCCTTCTCGATCGCATTGACCTGCATATTGAAGTACAGAAGGTGAGCTATGATGAGCTATCCAGCAAATCCAAAGGAGAGCCTTCCGCCCGCATCCGCAAGCGCGTGGTGGGAGCCCGGGAAGTTCAAACCCAGCGGTTTAGGGGAATCAACGGCGTCTACTGCAATGCCCAGATGAACACCAAGATGTCGCGCAAAATATGCCTGCTGGATGAGGCCGGTGCCAGCATGCTCAAAAAGGCGATCACTTCCCTGGGACTCTCGGCCCGGGCGTATGACCGCATCTTAAAGGTGTCGCGAACAATTGCTGATCTCGAGCGTTCGGAAGCCATTAAATCCAACCACGTTGCCGAGGCCATCCAGTACCGGAGCCTGGACCGTGAGAGCTGGCTGGCATGATTTGTTATCAGGCTGTGGATTCCTCAACTCTCAGCCGTAACTTCACATAAGTTCATAAGCTTCTGCTTCATGAATTCCTGCTTTAGGTAGTCCCCGAAGAGTCAGAAAAAGCAATTAAAAGCTATAACCGCAGGTACAACGAACTAAATGACCGTTGCTACTGCGCGGTTTATTTTATATTCTTGTTTGCAATGATATCAAAAAACTTGTCGTCCACATTCACCCGTTGAGGGTTTTGAAAACCAGGAATTTTGGTCAGGATCAACCCCTGAGTACATTCAAAACCGCAGCATAATAACCCGAATTAATCACCAGGAATTTGGTCGTAAACGAGGCGAAAAAAACAATTTTACAAAATCCTCACGTCAATACCATCATTCTATAATGTACAATTATGAAACAATCCGGCGCCATACCTTCAACCGAAAACCTGCCGATCTATTACGACCTCTATATCCCGGAGGATACAAATAAAAATCAACCCCTGCCCCTCATTCTGTTTCTGCACGGCTTCAAAGGGTTTAAAGACTGGGGCGCCTTCCCGGAGGCCTGTGCCAGCCTGAGCTCAGCCGGCTTTGCCGTGCTGGCGATGAACTTTTCGCTCAATGGAGTGGGCAAAAGCATGACCGAATTTGATCAGCTGGACCTGTTTGCCCGGGAAACCCTGAGCCAGGATCTGGACGACGTGGGAACCGTCATACAAGCCCTTGAAGATGAGGCGATCGATATCGATACTTCAGAACTCCCTTCCATAACCATTGACCCCTCCAGGATCGGGATGCTGGGGCATTCCCGCGGGGGACACACGGCCGTGGCGGCGGCCGCAGAATACCCGGAGGTACAGTGCCTGGTCACGTGGTCAGCCGTGGCAGACTACAACGCACGGTGGAGCGAAGGGATGATCGCGGACTGGCAGGAACGGGGGGTAACGGAAATTATAAACGGCCGTACCGGGCAGGTTATGCCGGTTAAAAAAATTGTTTACGAGGATGCGCTGGCGAACGCTGATCGCTTAATGGCGGTTAAACGCGTACAGGAGCTCAACCTGCCTGCCCTGTTCATTCATTCCAAAGGGGATGAAGCCGTACCCTACAGCGATGCCGAAAAACTTTTTAATCACTGTCCCTCCGGCCACAAGGAACTGAAACTGATGCCTGATTCGGGACATACGTTTGACACCTCCCATCCCTTTGAGGAAGAAGCGTTCCCGGACACTTTCCAGCGGGTTTTAACCCATACCCGGCAGTGGTTCCAAAATCACCTGCAATAAGGCTATCCATCAATGAGTTATTACAGGGTAGATCCTGACCTGGCGATCTCCTGTATCTCTGCAGCTATGGAGGGAATATGGACGGGTATTGTATGCATTAATCATTAAAAATCTTCCTGTGAAGACTGTAAAACACTGCCTCCTTCTTTTTTTGATCCTGGTGACCACCATCCCCGCCGTCGCCCAGGTCCCGGAGCTGGTGAATGATGCCCGCTTCCGGTCTGATGCCCAGGCGGCCGTTGATTCCATTTATAATTTTAACTTCGAGGGCGCAGAAGAGGTCCTTTCTTCGTGGAAAGAGGACTATCCCGAACATCCCCTGTGGACGCTTATGGACGGTATGAAAGTATGGTGGGGGGTATTATCAGATCTGGAGGATACCTCCCGCGATGACGAGTTGATCACGGTCATGAAAAAAGCGAACTACCAGGCCGGCAAGCTCCTGCACCGGCAATCCTCTCATGCCGATGCGCTTATTATCCAGGCCATTGCCAACGGCTATATCGGCCGTCAGTATTCGAACCGGCAAGAGTGGATCAGCAGCCTGAATTACGCCCGCAAAGCTATGAATACCTATGAGTATTTGCTGGAGCTGCAGCCGGATATGGAAGACCTGAAGCTGGCAGAGGGATTGAAGCGCTACTATTCGGCCTATTTGCCCGAAGCCTATCCTGTGGTAAAAACGGTTTCCTGGTTTTTACCGGAGGGGGACAAGCAAAAGGGACTGCGGCTTATCCGGGAAGCTTCACAAAAAGCTACCTTTGCCCGGGCGGAGGCGCTTTATTTTTTGGGAAATATCAACTACAATTACGAAAAAGATTATGCGGCGGCCATTCCCTATTTTGAACAGCTGACAACCCGATATCCCCGCAACAACTACTACGCGCGTATTCTCACGAAGAGTTATTACCAGCGGCGCCGCTACAACAGAGCACTTCGGTTTATTGACAAAACCCTTGAACGATGGAAGGATCATCAGCTGCCTCACGGCAAGGTGCTGCGGGAAGAGCTGCTTACCTGGAAGGGGCGCATTCTGGAACAAAAGAACCGTACGGATGAGGCCCTGCAGCAGTACCGGCAGGCCTTTGAGCTGGGAGAAGAACTCCCAAATACCTCTCACCGCTCTTTCTGGGTCGTTTCGGGATACCTGTCCGGCAAACTACTGGCCGAGCAGCAGCATTTTGAAGAAGCAATATACTATCTCAAGCAGGTTGCGGAAGCAGATACGGCACCGGATTACCGCCAAAAGGCTCGTGAACTGATCTCAAAAATTGATTGATCAATAGTTTTAATTATTCCGCTGCTTCATCATCTGTTGCATCATGCTGCTCATATCCCTGTAGCCGTCGGGCACTTCAAAAAGCGAATCCGAAAGCGACTTCTGCTCGATCTTGTTGGCCTTCATCTGAACGGTTGTGCTGCCGTCAGCCGATTCCTCCACCACTTCCAGCGGCATATACCCATCCGCTATAATTTCTTTGGCCCACGCGGGCGCATTTTGCCGGGCCATCGGATTGCCCGGCGACATAAACGTACCGAGTCCCTCCGCCATACACATGCTCAGCTGTTCGCTGCCGTTTGTAACCTGCCATATTTCACAGCTATAGCCCGCAACTGTTTTAGACTGACCGGTCCGGGTCATTTCAGAATCATCCCACTTGCTATCATGATTTTCATTATCCGTCCATTTCTCCATGTCCACATTCATGTAGCTTTTCATATTGTCCATGACAAACAGCATTTTTGATTCCGCCGGAAGAAATATCATCGCCCCTTTGGACTGCCCCTCTCCGAACTGCATGCGTACCTTGTCGCCTTTAATCATGTAGGGAATATCACCAATCCCGTTTTGTGAAGCCCCCTCAAATTCGTAATGGATGACTCCCTCAAAATTCTGCCCGTGACTCTGCAGGTTGAGGCCTGCGATCATACATAATCCTGCAAGAATGGAATAGAATACTTTTCTTTGATTCATCATATCAATTAATATCTCTTTTTTTTATTTAAAGTCACTACCCGGTAATTCCTTAATGCTGAGGGGGGAGTACTTTTACTGTCTGGGCTGCTGCCTCTACTGGTAGTATACGTATTATCTTTATAAAATAGATCAAAATAAAAAGCCCCTTCCGTTGCCGGAAGAGGCTTTAAAATGTAACATTAAAACCTGAAAACTCACTTAGTCAGTGTCCCACCAAATGTTCATTTCAAGGGCTGAATAATTGTTGGGGACTCCCGTCTCACTTACATTCTGCTGGTTGTTGTTATACTCAGACTGCGGATAAGGAAAACGTACTGGAATCCCGCCATTGGGGGTATAAGGAGTGTTACTGACAGGTTCAATCTCTGGATAATCCGTGCGTCTCCAATCATTGTAAACTTCATAGCTCAGAAAAGTAGCTATATACTTTTGAGTCATAATATCCTCCAGCGCATTACTGACTACCAGAGGAGGAAGCGATGCAATGTACAGATCCGCTTCAGTATCAGCGACACCGAGCTTATTCATTGAAGCTTGAACTGCTTCCTCATAGACCGGCTGGGCCGCAGCTGCACCCTGTGTAATCAACGTTGCCTCAGCCTCTATAAATTTGGCTTCAGCATAACTGAGCATATTCAACGGTGCATCAGGAGCACTGTAAAATTCACCGATAGATGATATGGTGTCCGTACCTGATCCCTGCTCGCCATTTTCGTGGCCTTCGTATTCCGGGTTCTCATCAGAAAAACCAGCCACCGGACCATCACTGTCTATAGCTCCTACAGGTCGCGCCTGGATGGGCAGTCTCGGATCATCCAGGGATTTTAGAAGATCCACATAGTTGGCACTCAACTGATCACGAGTATCCCATTTGCTATCAATGGCAAACTGATACCATGGATTTTCGGAGCCGGTTTCATCATAATACTGAAAATCGGCGTCGTCAGCATTACTTTCAAACCCATTTTGCAGGGCCGTCAATGCTGCCTGAGCCTGTTCATTGGCATCATAGCCGGATGCATTTGTCAAGTGCATATGAAGACGTGCCTTCAAGGTATAAGCCAGCTTTTCCCATTTATCCATATCTCCCCCATACAACAGGTCATCGGAAGACGGCGTTCTAATGCTTTCAGATCCAAAATCCTGAATTGCAGCGTCAAGCGTATCCAGCAACGCCGGATAAATCTCCTCCTGCGGGGTATAAGTCGGAGCCGGATCTGTTGCATTCAAGGCGGCTGAATAAGGTACACTACCAAAAAGATCCGTGAGGATGGAATAGTTCCAGGCCATGATCACCTTGGCAATACCAGAATAAGCATAATTATCTGATTCAGTAGCATCCTGATTTAACGTTTTGGCATTATTTAATACATCAATATAGGAAGCTCCCCAGAGATTATCAGGACCGGTTGATGTATAATCATAGTTATCTTCGGATGGCGGCTCTCCATTATAGGCCAGCTGCTGTACCCATAATAAACCTGTCCTCGCAGGTTCGTTTCCAACTACTTCATAGCTGAAATTTGCCAGAACAGCGGAAAGTTGCAGATCAGGCGGAACCTCATCCGGGGCCGTTGGGTCTTGGTTGACATCCAGGTAATCACTGCATGAGCCAACCAGTAAGCCAATAGTAAATAATAGAAATACACTGGTTAAAAGTTTAGAAAATTTCATAATAAATATGGCTATAGTTAAATTTTTAGAATGATACTTGCAAACTAACAGTATAATTGCGAGTACTCGGAGCAAGCATATGGTAAAAACCTTGAGCATTACCACTGCCATATAAACTACCCTCCGGATCGCCATAAGAAAAATCAGTATCAATCCACAAGTTACGCCCAACCCCTTTAATAGTAAGCGACCGGACTGGCAGTTTTGCTATAAGAGACTGCGGAAGCGTATATGCTAAACTGAGTTCTCTCAGCTTCAGATAACTACCGTCTTCTATAAAGTTTTCGAATGTAATGCCGTAAACACTTTGCCAGTACGTCCGGTCCCGGGTAATTTCAACATCGTTAGGGTTTCCTGAACTTACCAATTCACCATTGTCATTCACTTCGGCAAGGACACCATCATAAACATAGGTGGTATTACGCTGCTCCGTATTTTCGGACGAACCATAATAAGTAGCATAATATAGATCCATATTCAAAATATCTCCACCTTGCTGCCGGTCAAAAAGGGCGGATAAGGAAACCCCTTTATAGCGGAAGGTCGTCCTCAGATTTCCATTCCAGTCGGGTTGCACATTACCAATAGGACCGTCACTGCCAGCTCTTATTGGAAAGCCGCTTTCTGGATTGATGAGCAGTTTCCCGTTTTCAGATCGCTGGTACCGGCTGCCCCAGAGAACGCCATATCCATTTTTTTCCGGCTCTATCCGTATTTGCGGGCTGGTAAAACCACCCAGATAAATATTCTCAACACCCTCAGCTAACTTTACAACCTCAGTGGTGTTCTTGGAAAAATTAACATCGATATCCCATTGGAACTCGCTTGTTTGGATGGGCGATAATCCTAATGCAAGCTCTACACCGTAATTACGAATCTCTCCTGCATTACCTAGGTAGCTGTCGTATCCGGAGGCATTGGACATGGGAACAGGAAAGATCTGATTCTCGGTTGATCGATCATAATAAGAAATATCCACATTGGCTCTGTTTGCAAAAAATCTGAGATCAGCCCCAATTTCATACTCGGTCGTAATCTCCGGCTTCAATTCCGGGTTCCCAAGCTCAAAATCTAAGTTATATCCATTAATTCCCTGAAAAGGAAAGTTGATATTACCTCGTACTCCATCATCGGGATTCGCCTGAACATAATTGGTAGAAAGCGAATAGGGATCAGCATCACTACCGACCTGAGAAATAGAAGCACGGAGCTTAGCGAACGAGACAAAGCTATCGTCAAAGAAATCAACAGCATCGCTAAAGACAAACCCAAGGCTGGCTGATGGGTAAAAATATGAGTTATTATCATCTGGAAGAGTGGATGACCAGTCGTTGCGTGCCGTCAGGGTCAGATAGACATAATCCTGATAGTCAACGGTCGTCTGCCCGTAAAAGCTGTACAAGCGATACTCTTCTATCTCCTCATCACCGGTAACCGTATTTGCATTCGAAATATGAAAATAGTTTGGAATGTTTAAGTTGGTACCCTCTTGCAGGGTGTAGTCATAATTCCGGGTATTAATATTATTGCCTAACAGTAACTCAACGGAAAAATCCTGATTGAGATCTTGTTGCGCCGAGATCGTAAAATCTGAGTTAATCTGGGTACGGTTAATCTTTTGATCGTACATTCCGGACGTAACTCCGCGAGTGCCTATATTTTTACGGCCTTTTCGACTGTCGGTATAAGTGTCTATACCAATACGCTCCGAGATAGTCAACCACGGTAAGATGTCAACGGTAATTTCTGAGTTTGAAATAAATCGATCAACACTACTGTTATACGGATTATTTTCAGCCAGCCAGAACGGGTTATTATACGAAGAGGTATGCATACGTTGTGTCCCGTCCTGTCTCGTAGCAGGAGTTAAATCATAATTAATAGGCACGAAATTTAGCCCGTAAAGAAAATTCTGAGGACCGTTTCCTTCACTCATCCACTGGTTCCCAGTATTTATATAATTAACAGACGTTTGAACATTAAGCAACTCTCCAAGGTCTGATCCAAATTTACCCATCAAACTGGTACGCTCCAGATCGCTGCCGGGCACAATTCCACTTTGATCTGTTCTGTTTGCAGAAAAGAAGTAATTACTTTGTGAGGTTCCACCCGAAATATTTATGGAGTTATCGGTCTTCTGTGATGTTTCATAGAAGTCGGCCCTGGGATCATATGTTTGAATCTGGTCCACTCCCAGATCATTTAACACCTGGGTAGAAACAGAATCTTTATGAGGTCCCCATGCACGCCCTATTTGAGGCTCATCACTGGGAGAGCCAGGTTCCACGTAACCACCGTTATCCGAAGGCAGGCCATTATGATAATATCCATCAATACCTTGTAAATATTCATCATTGAAGCCATCAATAATAGCTGTTCCCCAGCCTACAGATGAATTGAAATCAATTCTTAGATCTTGATCTTTTTGACCGCTTTTGGTTGTAATAATAACTGCTCCATTTGCTGCACGTGATCCATAAAGGGCGGTAGCGCTTGCCCCTTTCAATACACTCACATTTTCAATAGTGCTGGGATCAATATCAAGTGCTCGATTTGAAGCTCCCCCTGAAAAAAGTATATTCTCTGTAGGATTTCCATCCGAAGCATTGCTCACGGGGATGCCATCTACAACAAATAGCGGCTGGTTATCTCCCAACATCGAAGAATTTCCCCGGATAGTGATGCGAGAAGACTTGCCAGGCTGTCCGCTTGAGCTGTTTATCTGCACACCGGCAATTTTACCGGCTAAAGCATTCACTATATTTGATTCGCGGGAATCAGTCACCGATTCTCCTGTTACCTCCTGTACAGAATAACCGATAGATCTCACTTCACGCTCAAAGCCCAACGCTGTTACAACCACTTCATCCAAGTCAATTGCTCCAGCCCGGAGTGTAACATTTACTTCAGCTGTTTCCCCCGACTCAATGGTTACCTGCTGATTATATTCTGCAAAACCTACAAATGTCACACGTAATGTATAGGTTCCGGCTTCAACACTACTGATCGTATAGTTACCTTCAGCATTCGTTGCCGTGCCTTGACCCGATTCTACCAAAAGCACGTTGGCCCCGGGTACCGATTCGCCGTTATTGTCAATAACCTGACCGGTAATACTTCCGGTCTGCGCAAAAGCCACCTGCGCAAAAAAGGCTATAAGACAAAACGTTGATAGTAACGTTCTAAACATAAATTACCTCATTCTTAGTTTATTTATATATTTTTCTGTGGATTAATGGAAAGGACAATAATATGAGTATTGTCAACATATATTATTCACTAAAACTGCTCTAAATTTACTGAAACCTTTCAAATTATCGATGCTTATGTACAATAAGCAATAATTGACATCGCTAAATTATTTTTAAAAAATGACAAATAAAAAATTTATATAAAAGAAACCACTACACAGAAGGTATCATAAGCCTAAGAGTGGAAGAGGCAGCTAAAAAGGCACGCGAGTCATCTTTGGATTCTTTATATCAATATAAAAGCCCCTTCTGTCGCCGGAAGGGGCTTTTTACTTTTATGTATATAAGGATGGGAATGCTAATTATTCTTATTCAACATCCCAGAAGAGCTGTGTCCCCAATTGATCTCCTCCAATTGCAGATGAAGCTTCCTCCCAGTTACTTTCATTAAGATTTTGCTCATCCACAGGATAGGTAAATCGCGTAGGAATATCATCCTCTGTGATAGGCACATTGGGATCAGCTACCCCATTCAAGGTTGGTGCATCTAATCGTCTCCACTCAGTCCAGCCCTGAAGACCCTGCAAATAGAGCGCTAACCACTTTTGCAGTCCGATCTGTTCCCTGTAATCACCCGTGGGATCATAGATTACATTCGGTTGAGTCAAATAACTGGTTATGTCTGCGTCCGATACCCCCCAATACTCCATGTCTGCCCTGATGGCATTATTGTAATGGGTAGTTACGGTACCACTCACATTCCAGCCCCGGGCAATTGCCTCAGCCCGGATAAACTCAACTTCTGGATATTCAAGGATCATACCCTCAAAGTCGGGCTCTAAAACCATCTGACCAAAGTGCGAGAAATTCGCATAGGTATTATTTAATCCATAAATACCACCTTTATATTCTCCCTGATATTCAGTAAAAAGAATGGGACGACGTGGATCTTCCAAATTATTCATATGATCCACAAGGGTATTAGCAGGCAAAAAATCATCCCGGTTACTTTGTATCTCAGCCTCCCATATTGGATTGGTGTGTGGTGGAGCTGAGACGAAAGGGATAACCGCGTTATCCGCATTTGATGTAAAGGCATTAGGTGACGCTTCTTCAACCGCTGCCTGAGCGACATCGGGATGAGAATCTGCAATGGTAATCCCCATTCTCATTTTAAGAGAATTTGCAAATTTTACCCACTGGCCAACATCACCATTATAGAATATATCTGCTTCCCCAAATCCATCAGCAGATGGATTAAGATTGCCAATCGCAGTATCGAGGCTGTCCATAAGGCTCATATAGACCATTTCCGCATCATCATAAACCGGTTGGGGATTATCTGCATTTAGTGCTTCCGTATACGGAATATTCCCAAAAATATTGATGAGCTCGTAGTAGGTTAACGTTTCCAAAATTTCAATCTGAGCCAGCTGATTTTGTTTCACATCAGTATTTAGGAGCTCGTCTTCCTCAATCAGTTGTGCAGAACTTTCCAAATCGTTAAGAACATCTCGGTAAAGTTCGCTCCAAAGATTGGATGGGATTGAACGGGTCGTAAGCTCAAACTGAGATTCATCAGTGTACGTTGATGATGCCCAGTATTGGGATATCAATTTAAATATATTCAGATTAACATCGGCACTATTAAGGTATGTCCCCAAACTTACTTGGGCATTTGTAAACAGTGTTTCTCCCGGTACTTCAGACGCACCCTTCGGATCTTCATTTAAATTCGTAAGTTCATCCGTGCACGAACTGAGTACCAGTACTAAGGCAAAAATCGGTAATATTAGTTTTTTCATAGTATTCAACTCTAAAACTGCAGTTTTAAATTAAAAGTCATGTTTCGAGTGGACGGATGGGCTGCTCCCTGATAGCCTTGCACATTGCCAGCAGCTATGCCCTGTTCCGGATCCGCATGAGGCAGATTCTTATGGATTATCCATAAGTTGCGCCCAATAGCAGACAGGGAAGCTCCGCGAATAACACCGATTTTGTCAACCAAATTTTGCGGCAGGCTGTATGAAAGCCCAATCTCTCGAAGCTTGACATAACTCCCGTCGTAAATAAAGTTCGCTGCTGGATTAGTAACATATCCATAGGCTCCCAGGATACTGCCGGCTTCTGCCCTTACATCATTTTCCGATCCGTCTGGAAGAACTCCCTCCAGAATGACACCACCACCGTCTGCAACAGGATCTCGTTTGGGATTACCCAAGTCATTCAAACCTGCTGTAACTGGGTATTGACCTGTGGCCTGACCGTAGTATTGGTCGAGCGAGAAAATATCGCCGCCCCATTGGACATCAACTAAGAAATTGAGCGACCAATTTTTATAATTCAGCCGGTTCGAAACACCACCCGTCCAGTCCGGATTTGAATTGCCGATAATATTATTGGAAGTAGATGTCATTTGATAAAATCCAGTCTCCGGATTTATCAACCGGCGCCCCCCATATTCACTCCAGGAGTCATTGAGCTCACCATCACCGTTTCCGTCGATAGAACTAATAAAGTCTCCTCCGCGGATAGCGCCGTACGCTTGACCTATAGCTGCACTAATTGTTACATCCCCCTGCGGTGCACCAAGCTGATAGTTGTCGATGTCCGGAGCAAGTGATTTTACTTTATTAATATTCTTGTTCCAGTTTGCCGTTATAACCCAGGAAAAGTCTTGAGTAACAATTGGCCGACCCGTTGCCGTAACTTCCCAACCTCGATTTTCTACGTTACCAGCGTTAACATATTTGAATGCGTATCCAGTAGAACGCGATACCTCAGTTGCCAAAATCTGGTTGAGGGTATTTTGATCGTAGTAGTTTACATCGTAACTGAATCGATTGTTAAAGAGCTCCATTTGGAGACCTATTTCCCAGCTCTTCGTACGTTCGGGCTTCAGAGTAGGGTTATTTTTGGTATTTGGCAGGGTATATAATCCAGCAGAACCAAAATTCGAAGGACGATCATACGTATCCAAGATACTATGGGGAGGAGCTGTGTTACCAACTTCCGCCCAACTTCCCCTGAGCTTACCGAATGTCAACCAATCTGCTTCTATAAATTCACTAAAGTTTAATCCTGCCGAGACGGAAGGATAATAATATACATTTTCTCCCTCAGGCAGGCTGGAAGATTTATCTCTTCGGCCTGTAGCTTCAAGGTATGCCAGTTCATCATAGTTGATATTAAAACTGGCAAAATAACCGTTCACCCCTACTTGTTCATCAGTCTCTTCAGGATATAAAATTTGGTTGACCGAATTGTCCAATGAATAGAGACTTGGGACCACTAAACCGCCATTGGTTTCAGCTGTTATGCCCACCTTGTGGTTTCTGCGTATATTCATGCCCACGACGCCGTCGATGTTCACTTTTTCTGACAGCTGTTTGTCATAATTAGCCAGCAGATCGTAGTTATATTCGGCAAAAGATTGATTGCGTTGCCTGTAACCTTTCAGCTCCGGATCATCTCCGCCATGACCTACACTGGTTTTATTATTGCGTTCCTCAATTCGCTGCTGATAGCTATCGAGACTAACACGACCGGTGACGCCCAACCAATTAGAAATTTCATAATTGGCTTCCACGTAACCAAAATAACGATCACGCAAATCCGTTTGAAAGTTTTCATACCGCTGCCAGTAAACATTATTCCAGTAAATAGGTTGTTCACCCGCTTGACCTGAGGCCCAATTCCATGTTTCATTTGTTCGATTTCTAAAATAGGCCTGTCTTTGTTGAGCAATGTCAATATTGGTTGCCCACCATTGTCGGAACATACTAAGGGTAGTACTGTATCCTGTTGCCGGTCGGGCACGTCCATCAGTTCTGGAATATTGGATTTTTCCAGAAACCTGTAGTCTGTCACTTACATCGTATCCTGCAGCAAAATTTAACTTGTTTTTATCAAGCTTGCTGTTGGGCATAATACCGGTTGTATTATTTTGGCTGTACCCCATGTTGTAATACCCGCCTTCAAAACCTCCGTTAATTTGGATACTATTAGAAAAATTAGTCCCCGTTTCAAAAAAGTCTTTCGGAGTATTTTTCGGGGCTACCCAAGGCGTAGGCTGGCCAAAATTGGGGCTTCCTTCAACAAAGGCATCCCATTGATAAACCTCCGTATTTGGGTCAAATCTTGGTCCGAAAGAAGAATCGTCAAAATAGTTACCTATTAATTCATCCTCACCATCTCCATTAATATCGGATTCGCCAAAGCCACTGAGTCCAAGTGACTCATAAATATACCCCTCAGCGCCATAATAACCGGCACCATATTCCATCTGATGATCTACAAAAGTACTGGGATCCATACGGCTGACTTCTACACCGGTATTGAAGGTTACCTCCACAGGACGCCTGCCTTTATTCCCGGCCTTTGTTTGTATAACTATGGCTCCGTTAGCCGCCCGTGATCCATAAAGTGCAGCGGCAGCGGGTCCTTTCATAACGTTTACAGACTCTATGTTATCCGGGTTGATGTCAACACCGGTATTGCCATAGTCATAACCGGCAAAACCTTCTTCAACATCATCTGTATTGAATTCTTCATTCGCATAAGGCACGCCGTCAACAACAAAAAGAACCTGATTATTTCCGGAAATAGACTTATAGCCTCGCATAACGATATTGGTAGAACCACCCATACCATTATTATTGCTAATCTTTAGTCCGGCGACACGTCCACTCAAGGAAGTGATAAAATTACTTGTACGACTTTCAGAAATCGTCTCACCACTTACCTGCTGTGCAGAGTAGGGGAGTTCATTTAAATTCTGTTCAATGCCGTAAGCAGTAACAATAACATCATCCAGCTCTTGAAGTTCGGAAGTGAGAGCAAAGTCTAAAGTTACAGTTCCCTGATCAACAGTGATCTCTTGTTCAACGGTTGCATACCCGACATAAGTGACGCGAATGGTATATGTACCGTATTCGATGTCTTCGATTGTATATTCACCTTGAGCATTGGTCGCAGTTCCCCGGTCAAGCTCGGGAAGAAAAACATTTACACCAGGTAAAGTTTCCCCTGAACTGGCATCCGTAACGGTCCCACTCAAACTGCCGGTCTGCGCAAAAGCCGTGCCGGCAGAAATGAGACATACGATAACCGCATATAGTAACTTTCTAAACATAAATTACCTCATTATTTGTTAACAATTTAATTGACTGAACTACAAAAGGAAGTATAATATAACATAGCCCTGATATATTACGTGATGGTCCCCTTTTCGAAAGTTCATCTGTGCCCGCAATGGGCAAATAATGGGCTTGTTTATAATAAAAGCCCATTAACACCGTTAAGTTAGTCTATATAAGCTAAAATTGAAAGTTTTTTTACATACAAGGGTATTCAGTCTTAACCTGACAGCTCAGAAGAGAACTAAAAAACACCTTTTTCACCGAAAGTGATAGGGGATTTGTCTTCATTCTTGACGGGAAAAACGGGTGCGAGCCCTACTGCACCCCTCAAAGCTGTTAGTTATAGCTGTGAGAAGAAAAAAGATGACGAGAAGGATACACTTTGCCATTCGTTATCTTATAGAACGCTTCCAAAACCGGATTTTTGCCAGATGCCGGTCGTTATCGGTCGGCTGAATCCCACATATGTGGGCTAAATGTGCGATTTCAATCTTCCTCAGGCTTGAAGATCTCCGGTTTCTCAAAAGTCTCTTGTGCACAGAATAAATAAAGACAGGTACACAAGCACTACTACTGGTTAAAATCGAGGGGCTGGAGCTTTACCAGTTTGCGAAGGGCGTTGATTTCGTTTTTCCTGAGATATCTCCAGCGTCCCATGCTAACGTTTTCAAGTGTCAGTCCGGCATAGTCTACTCGTTTAAGCTTGGTTACCTCCGTTCCGAAATACTCGACCATACGCCGGACCAGGCGATTGCGTCCCTCAAAGATAGACAGCATAAAGCCGTTGGGGGTACTCACCAGGTTGTGGGCCCGGGCCGGGCCGTCTTCCAGTTCTATGCCTTCGGCAAGCTGTTGCAGCTCATCTTTGCCCAGCTTGCGCTCCGTTTCCACTTCGTAGGTCTTGCGCACCTCGTAGCTGGGGTGCATGAGCCGGTTGGCCAGGTCCCCGTCGTTCGTCAACAGCAGCAGTCCCATGGTATGCCGGTCAAGGCGTCCCACGGGATAGACCCGCTTGCCGGTGGCGTCCTCAATTTTATCCATCACCGTATCGCGATTGCGCGGGTCGTCGGTTGTCGTAATGGTATCTTTGGGCTTGTTGAGCAAAATATAGACGAATTTCTCCAGGCTTAGCTGCTGTCCCTCCACCACCACTTTGTCAGTGCGCTGCACTTTGACGCCCATCTGGGTAACCACCTCATCGTTGACTTCCACCTTCCCCGCCGCGATATAGTCATCGGCTTTTCGCCGGGAGCAAAACCCACAGTGAGCGATATACTTATTCAGGCGTATCTTTTCCTCTTCGCCATAGTTTTGATCAATGGCATGAGGAGCCTCTTTGTTACTCTTTCTACTCCTCTTCTTTCTTCGCTGACTCATGCTCTTTTCCTGTTTGTTCTGAGGGTTCAAATTCTTTTTCATCTACATTTTCGTCCGTATCATGCTGCTCATCTTCTTCATCCCCATCCTCAGCCTCATCCAGCTGCAGCTCTTCAGCGGTATACTCGTCCAGGTCGGGCACCTCATCCTCATCAATATGCTCAACCGCCTCGATAAGCGACAGCGCCGTTTCGGTGGCATCTTCATCCTCTGTTTTTTCCCGGAGCTCTTTGAGTTCGAGCTGCCGGTCGAAGAGGAACTGCCGGTGTTCGGCCATATCATCGTCTTTCAGAATCTCTTCGATCTCGCGTGGCTTGGGGAGCTCTTCTATCGAGTTGATGCCGAAATGCTTTAAAAAATGTTTTGTTGTACGGTAGAGCAGGGGCTTCCCGGGCGCATCCAGACGGCCGGATACCTCGATCAGCACCTTTTCCAGAAGCTGCCGCAGGATGTACCCGGAATCCACCCCGCGAATATCATCCACTTCGGGCTTGGTAACCGGCTGCTTGTAAGCGACAATAGCCAGCGTTTCGATGGCTGATTGCGAGAGCTTTCGGTAGGCGTTTTCGTGCTGAAAGATACTCAGCCAGGGCTCGTATCGTTTTTTGGTTGCAAAAGTATAGCCACCGCCCACAAAATCGATCTGAAAAGCAAGTCCGTTCTCCTCGTACCGCCGATTCAGTTTATCCACAAAAGGTTCGACGGCATCGGTCTCCAGTCCCAGGTTTTCCTCCCCCTTGGCAATGATTTCACAAATTTTCTCTGCCGAAATGGGCTCCGGGCTCGCAAAGATCAGTGATTCTATCACCGACGAGAGCCGCGTACCGTCCACAAATTGATAATCATTCATAATCGTGCTGGTGCTCATAGTTTCCGAATTCCCTGAACCGGTTGGTCAAAGGAGGGTAAAAATAACAAAAAATCAGGCCTTTACCGACTGGTTTCCTTATTGTGTAACGGTTCTTTGTTATTCTGGACTGCTTCTGTAGAGCTATTGGCAAGATTCAATACGGGGGATTTGATTATCAGGAGGGACGTTCAACAATTCAACCTTCATTTCCACAACCGTATCCTCTGCCTCAAACGTTCATACCCAGATTAAAAACCTGGCTAACTTGACTGCATGTCGTCCTGCTCCTTGATGATAAAGAATCCCTCCCGGCCCTGCCGCTGGTACAACGGCATTAAAACATAGCCGTCGCACTGGGCCACAATTCTGCCGTTGCGGTCGGATGCCAGCCACTGTCCCTCCTTTACCGGCTGAAAGTTTTTGTAGCCGGGACGCATTTTAAACTGGTCTCCCTCCTCAATCAGGTGCTGGTAGACCAACTCGGTCCGTACCGGCAAATGGTGAGTTTGTGATTTCAGATGCTTTTGAAAGTCCTCCATCATATCGGGACGGTATTCCCCGGAATCGATACAGCCGACGGCCCGAAGCAGCAGCATGACCGAGGCAATGATGTTCTGCTTCGTCATGCTGTTCTCGTGCTGACCGCCCTCCAGGCCGAAAGAAAACAGCCCGCGCTTTTGATAGTACTTCAGGGCCGTCCCGTGCAGGGAGCGGCCGATACCCAGGACCATCGGCGCATAGATTTCCGAAAGCAGATCGATTTGACCCGGGTCCTGGTCCGGCAGCGTAAACATCGATCCCTCTGCTGAGAACGTATGGATATCGACCATTATCGTGGCAGAAGAATCGTGTTGTATTTCGACCTGATCCAGTATACGCAGCAGCCCTTTTACCTCGACACGCTCCGTTGAGGAGAGGCTCTCCTCCGGGGTAGATCGAATTTTTTTTATGATGGAGGGAAACCATATGCGATTCATATCCTCGTCGATATAACGTACCTTGTGCTTCAGAGCCGTCAGGTTGGCCCGTATCGCCAATACCTCCCCCCGCGCCAAACCGTCCGTTTCTTTAAGAATTCCCAACACCTCTTCTACGGCCTGAACACCAATATACTCATTCCCGTGCATGCCCGTCAGTAATACGACCAGGGGGCCCTCCTGTTGGCCTTTCAACGATCCAATCGTTCGGTTTGACGCAACGTCTGTTTTGTGCTCAGTTATCATCGGATTCATTATCGGAATTACTGTTTGAATGCAATACTTTTAGCAGCCTTGCTGCAATACTCATATAATTATGTTCGGTAATAATACCGACCAGCCTGTTATTTTTCACCACCGGGAGACAGCCGATCTGCTGACTTTCCATAATTTCCATCGCTTCTATAATAGAGGCCTCCGGATGAATCGTTATCGGATTATCAATCATAATCTCTTCAACCGATTCCATCACCTCCTCTCCCTCATTGACGGCCTGGCTATATTCTTTAAACATCATTCGCATGGTTACCAGTCCTACCAGGCGTTTTTTATCATCCTCAACAGGGACGTGCCGGATGCCCTGCCAGTCCATCAGGTTGGCTACAAATTCCAAAATGTCATCCTTTTGTACCGTAAACAGGTCGGTGGTCATGAACTCTTCCACGATGAGACTCGAGGGCTTCCAGTGTTTCAGGTCTTCAGCCCGGGCACGTCCCCATTTGTGAACCGGCTCGCCCTTTTTCTGGTTTTTGATCATGGCCGTTGTGATGGTGGCCAGCGTGTGTTCCTTGGACTCATTTTCTTTCATCAGCCTTGCATAGTTATTGAGCATCCAGTACGAGGGCGTCTGTCCCGAGAATACCCGCCTGTTAATGATATCCAGGTAACCGGTAATGTCATCACTGTCAATGCCCGCCTCCTGCAACCCCTCCCGCGCTATGGGCAGCAGCTCTTCTGTAATCAGATCCACCGCATTAATTCGCTTGTCGCCGAACCATCGAAAATTGGTATCGAGTCCCATCTTGGAAGCGGCCACAAAATTCAGCCGGGCGTCGTCAAAATCCATCCTTTCGGAAACATCCGGGTAATAGTCATCCATCTTGTTCATGAGTCCCAGCCAGAAAGCAGAATTGGCGATCTCATCGGTGACGGTGGGACCCGAAGCCAGTACGCGATTCTCTATCCGAAGGTGTGCTTTGCCGTCGGTGATCCCGTAACAGGGACGGTTCCACCGGTAGACTGTGCCGTTGTGGACCTGCAGCGCATGCAGCGCCGGCGGGGTGCCTTCATCCAGCATCTTCTCCACGTTCTCTTCCACTTCCGAGCTCAACATCACCCGGTGACGGGCGGTATCCTCCTGGTAAATTTCCAGGATGCTTTCCTGCACCCATTCGTTGCCGAAGGTGACCCGGGGGCTGCTTTCACGCAGATGATCCCCCACGGTTCGCGTATCTATGGACTGCTGGAAAAGGGCAATACGGGTTTCATTCCAAAGCCGCTTGCCAAAAAGGATGGGAGAACCCACAGAGCCCGCCAGCACCGGGGCCGTGATCAGCTGGGCAATATTATACCTGGTTACGAACTCCTGCGGCTTTACCTGCAGGTGAACCTGGTAAGCCGTGTTGCAGGCCTCCAGGAGCGGGGAATCGACCTTCATAAGCAGCTCGTCCATTCCCTGTATTCGCAAGTCAAAATCCTCGCTGCGCTGCCTGATGATCGCCTGGCAGAGCGCCCGGTAGCGCTGAAGGGGCGTCATATTCTTGAGATCGATATCCATCTTGCGGATGGTCGGAAGGATCCCCGTCAACAGGATTTCACCCCCCATCTCTTCGGTAACCGCCCGTACCTGGTCAACCTTCTGCTGCAGGTTTTCCTCCATCTGCGAGAGGCAGTCCCCCGTAAATTCAAGCGGCTCTAAATTTATTTCGAGATTAAATTTGGCGAATTCGGTGGTAAACCCTTCCGCACCCTTGCTTTTCAGCTTGTCCAGGATCTCCATCGAACGCGGCCAGGCTTTTGCCTGCTGGTCGACCAGGCAAAGCTCCTGCTCGGCCCCGATACGGATTGGATCAGTCTCGAACCAGCCATCCTCCTCCAGCATGCGATCCAATGCCCGCAGGTCTCTCAATACATATTTCATAAAGCGCTGCACTTCTTCCTGATTGTCAGCCAGCTTTACTTTGAACTCACCCATAGGCACCTCGTGCTATAAAATGATATCTTTTTGAACTGTAATAATCGAATTTATTCCATAGATTGCAAGTAATTATAACGAATGCTGCGGGGACTATTGTGTATGTATGCAATGAAGAATCCGTATAAGCCTGTATCCGGGAAACGAATTCCTATTGAGAATCATTTTCCTATTGAACGGACACTCTAAATTTCATTTCTATACCTATAATTTCTATGGACATTACTCTACAACAAGCTGAAAAAGCTATTGCAGCATCTAAAAAGAAAGCGGATGAACTGGATCTGAAGATGAATATTGCCATCGTAGATGGAGGCGCTAACCTTAAAGCCTTTGTACGACAAGACGGGGCATGGCTGGGATCTATTGACATAGCTGTTAAAAAAGCGAAGACAGCCCGCTATTTCGATATGAATACAGGGGAAATAGGAAAATTATCCCAGCCCGGCGGTGCCCTTTACAATATCGAACATTCCAATGACGGGTTAATTTCTTTTCCCGGCGGAATACCCATAGAAAACAAAGAGGGCTATATTATAGGGGCCATAGGCGTATCGGGAAGCACGGTTGACAACGATCATACAGTGGCACAAGCCGGGGTAGAGGCGCTAAAATAAAATAATCCGGATCATTTCATCACAGTTGGGCTGTGTGATAAACCGCGGACAAGTAATGCAAGATTAATCACTTTAGAATTTAATTCATACCTCCTCACGAATAATTCGGGTTCATCACTCCAGCGCGTCTACATTTACGTTGATGCGCACGCTGCTGGCTCCCCGGGGTTTGTGCTTCTCATATCGTTCGAACGTCCGGTCCAGAAGCTGTTCGATGGCCCCGGCGCCGTTGTCCGGCTTTATTTTAACCAAACTCTCCCAGCGGTAATAGTTTTGCATCCGGCTGATCGGCGCGGGTGAGGGACCCAGTACCGGATCGGGATGACCGATCGTTTCCATCAGGCTTTCGGTATAAGCCATGGCCACACGACGCACCCTTCCCTCTTTTTTTCCTTTGAAGACAAACCGGATGATGCGGGAGTAGGGCGGGTACTGCAGCATTTTCCGCTGGGCCAGCTCCTGGTGGGCAAATTCGTTAAACTGGTGCTTTTGTGCCGCCTGGATGGCCGGGTGATCGGGCTGCCAGGTCTGAAAATAAACCTTCCCCTCTTTACCGGCCCTCCCCGAGCGACCCGCCACCTGGCTGAGCAGCTGAAACATCCGTTCGCCCGACCGGAAGGAAGGAAAGGCCAGCTCGGTATCGGCATCAATCACACCGACCACCGTCACATCGGGAAAGTCAAGCCCCTTGCCGACAATCTGGGTCCCCACTAAAATATCGGCTTCCTTGCGCTCAAAGGTTTTCAGGATATCGGCGTGGGCATTTTTACCGGAAGTGGTATCGAAGTCCATTCGCAACGTCCGCGCTTCCGTAAACAGCTCAGCGATCTGTTCCTCAAGCTGCTGGGTGCCGCTCCCTTTCGGATGCACGGCCTCCTGTCCGCACTCCTTGCACCGACGGGGCTGGCGCTCTGAGTAGCCGCAGTAATGACACCGCAGCTGTTTTTTGGATTTATGAAAGGTCAGGCTCACCGAACAATTTGGACATTCCGGGATCTCCCCGCACTCCCCGCACTGCAGGTAGAAGGAAAAGCCCCGCCGGTTGTAAAGCAGGATCGCCTGCTCCTCCCGCTCCAGGGCCGCTTCTATGGCCTGGAACAGCGGCACTGCAATAGGACCGCGCATCGCAGACCGGTACTGTTTAAGATCCAGTACTTCCACCTCGGGCAGGGTAGCCTCAAAGGGGCGCTCCCTCAGCGTGAGCATGGTGTTTTTCCCCTTTTTAGCTCCCTGCAGGGAGACCATACTGGGTGTCGCCGAACCCATAACCACGACCGCATCGTTAATATGCGCCCGCATGATCGCCGCGTCGCGGCCGTGATAGCGGGGGGCGGGATCTTTCTGCTTGTAAGAGGCATCGTGTTCTTCGTCAACAACAATCAGTCCCAGGTTCCGGACCGGCGCAAAGACGGCGGAGCGCGCCCCGATGGCAATCCGTTTTTCTCCCTGCTGGAGCGCTCGCCAGGCGTCGTAGCGCTCCCGGTTGGTCAGGCGGCTGTGAAGCACCGCTATGTCATCCCCGAATATCATATAGAACCGCTTGACAATCTGCGGCGTGAGCCCGATCTCCGGGACCAGCACCAGTCCCCCTCTCCCCTGCTCCAGGGCTTTCTTCAGCGCATGGATATACACTTCCGTCTTCCCGCTTCCGGTCACGCCATAAAGCAGGAACGAGGCATAGTTCCGGGATTCCAGAGCGGTGTGAATCTGCTCAAAGGCTTCTTCCTGCTCTTCATTCAGCGTTTTTAACCGGGTGGGATCATGTTCGTGTCTCAGGCTCAGGTTATTGGACTCTACCTCCTCGGCCCGTATCAATCCCTCGTCGGCAATACGGTTGAGCGTATAGTACTCCAGCAACTCGCAGGGCGTTAAATTCCGCTGAAATTCCGGCAAATCAAGCTCTGTAAGCAGCTTCAGCGCGCGGACCCATTTGTAATTTTTATCCGCTTTTTCATGCTCCTCTACCAGTTTTTTCGCTTTATCCCGGGCGTTTTCATCCCTCCACCGCCACATGTTTTCGGTCCGCGCCTCCATCTTCACCGCCGGCTCTTCCCAGATCTCCAGTAATTTTTGTCCCACCAGCCGCCCGACGAGCTCGTCATTCCAGCGCTTATGAGCCTCTTTCTGGGAATAGGATCCATGCTTTTGAATTTCTTTGACAATCTCAGACTCCCGGTCGTCCAGATGCTCCGGGACAGGTCCGCCGGCCGCCCTGAGCTTCTTCTCGGAATGGAAGCTGAGTCCGGCCGGCAGTGCCGCCTGAATGGCTTCTCCCCACCCGCAATAATAAAACCTGTGGATCCAGCGGCTCAGTTCAAGCAGCTCTGTTGAGAGTACCGGGGTATCATCAAGTATCTTTACGACGGGACGAGTGTCGAAATCGGGCACCTGGTTATGGATATTAACAATAAATCCAATCGCCTTGTGCTTCCGGAGCGGGACCCAGGCCCGTTTTCCCACCTCCGCTTCCGAGCGCGCCTCCTCACCGGACAGCATATAGGTAAAGGGCTGGCGCACAGCAGTCGAAAAAACGATGTCAGCGTAAGCAGGCAAGTCGGGCGGCTCTGATTAATTTAATGTTCAGTGATTGAGCGAAAGCATATCCATTATATGAACTTGAATCAATATTGAATTCAAAAAAAAGTCACCCCCGGAACAGATCACGGATTTGGCGGAGAGGTATCCGTCGCATTACGGAATAGCGCGCCCTTAAAAGTGAATAATTATTACGTTAAACTACTCTTTGTCTAACCAAGGTTTTTACACACCGCTTCGGTAAAAGACGTCGTCGATCCGCTGCCCCCGATATCGGGGGTACAGACCTTCTTGTCTGCCAGTGCCGCATAAACAGCCTGCCTGATTTTGTCAGCGGTCCCCTGCTCTTCGAGATAGTCGAGCAGCATCAGCGAGGAGAGCAGGAAAGCAATGGGATTGGCTTTATTCTGTCCTGCAATATCGGGAGCGGAACCGTGTACCGCTTCAAATATTGCGGCATCATCCCCGATATTGGCCGCCCCCGTAAGACCGAGTCCCCCTACCAGGCCGGAGGCAAGATCCGAAAGGATATCCCCAAAAAGGTTCGTCGTCACAATAAGGTCGTAGTTGTTCGGGTACATGACCATCTGCATGGCCATATTATCGACAATAAGATCCTCGTATTCAATATCCGGGTACTCTTCCGCGAGCTCCGCCCCGACTTCCATAAATAAGCCGCTGGTATATTTCAGGATATTGGCTTTGTGCACCAGCGTTATTTTTTTTCGGCCGTTCTCGCGGGCGTAGTCAAAAGCCGCCCGGATCAGCCGCTCGCTGGCCTCCCTGGTTACAACGGCAATACTCTCGGCATGTTTGTCCTTCGCAACCCATTTTTCTTTACCGATATACAATCCCTCGGTATTTTCCCGGAACATCACCAGGTCGATATCCGCATAACGGCTTTCGATGTGGGGGAGTGATTTGGCGGGACGAATATTGCTGTATAGCTTAAATCTTTTGCGAAGCTCTACATTCACGGAACGAAATCCGGAACCAACCGGCGTGGTTAACGGCCCCTTCAGCGCCACACGATGCTTTTCGATAGCCTCCAGCGTCTCCTCCGGCAGGGGATTGCCCAGCTCCTCATATGCCGTGAGTCCCGCCGAACAGCGTATCCAGTTAACGGGAGCGCCCGCCTCCTGGAAAATGGTTGTTACAGAATCTGTAATTTCCGGCCCGATACCGTCGCCGGGTATGAGTACAACATCGTGCATATGAACAGTTTTTTAAATTATACAAATTAGAGAAGTGTTGTGCTGCTATAACCCATAAAAATACAAATAATAACCCTCGATATCAGGAACCGTTAAAAATTTAACGGATGGTTTATAAGATTCGTTATTACCCCCAACCAAACCGAGAAATTGGTTAGGGCCTGCGAAATAACCCTGGTTAAAAAATTCGTGTTTATCATTTACTGTGCCTCCTGAAGGTAGGTATGAATATTTCAATCTGACGTACTCTGCAGTTAAACCTGAATAAAACCTCATCCCCTACGGCCTAAGAGGGAACCTTTAAAAGCAATTAGCCGATCTCCAAAACAGCTGATCCGTTAAAATTTCCCTCCCGCAAATCATCAAGCGCTTTATTGGCCTCCCTGAGCGCATACGTTTCAACCCTGGACTCTACCGGGATGCGGGGCGCCAGCTGCATGAAATCCACGCCATCCTGCCGGGTGAGGTTGGCCACCGACTCCACGGACCGCTCCCCCCACAGGTCCCGATACGGGAAGCCCGGAATATCACTCATATGGATGCCCGCACATACCACTTTGCCCCCCTTCTTGATCGCTTTCAGGGACTGGGGGACGAGCTTGCCGACCGGAGCGAAAATAATGGCCGCATCCAATTGCCGGGGCGGCAGGGTTTCGGAACCGCCGGCCCAGGCGGCCCCCAGAGAGCGCGCAAACTGCTGCCCTTTCTTATCCCCCGGACGTGTAAAGGCATACACCTCCCTGTTTTGATACAGCGCTACCTGGGTGAGAATATGGGCAGCCGATCCGAACCCGTAAAATCCGAGCGTTTGTGCGTCCCCGGTCTTCCTCAGCGAACGGTACCCGATAAGACCCGCGCACAGCAGCGGGGCTGCCTGTACGGCAGGGTAGTCGTCCGGTACAGGAAAGCAAAAACGAACGTTGGCCGTCGCATACTCCGCGAATCCGCCGTTCATATCGTAGCCGGTAAACCGGGCGCGGTCACACAGGTTTTCCCGGCCGGACCGGCAAAACTCGCATTCACCGCAGGTATGGCCGAGCCATGGGACGCCCACTTTGTCGCCCACCTTGTAATTAGTGACATTACGCCCTGTTTCTCTAACCGTACCCACAATCTGGTGTCCCAGTACCAGCGGCAGTTTCGGATCATCGAGGTCCCCGTCTATAACATGCAGGTCGGTGCGGCATATGCCGCAGCTCTGCACGTTGAGTAACAGCTCTTCTTCATTTGGTTCCGGAACCGGCAGATCCCGCAGTTGAAGCGGTTCCCCGGCGCGATCCATGACCATAGCTTTCATAATAAAATAACGTAAGTCAAATTGCGTTTATTTGCGGTTTGTACAAGCAGAAGGCTACCTCACATTCCCTAACATACTCCATGCCGTATACCATTCAAGAGGCGTAAAAACACAACAGCCATGGAGTCTGTCAGGCTTGGAGGACCGTGAAGAAGACCACTTTATTTTACTCAGTGGAACTGATTTCTTGATATTTCTTGTGTTTTCACGGCACAGTGTTGACAATAAAAAAAATAAAAATATCGACCAGACCCTCCGGGAAAACGCTTAATAACGGCGGCGGCGTTTTTCGAGCTTTTTATCGAGATTATACTTGCCCGACCCGATAAACAACAGGCTGAAAAAGACGATCGCTAATTCTATGCTGTGGGAATAGAGCGTAAAAGGATCGCCCGCTCCGATATGAGTGGCGGTGGCAACCAGCATTACCACCAGCAGAAAGAGAACGCTTGGGATAAAAAATAATCCCAGCAGTAAAAACAAGCCGCCAAAAAATTCAGCGATACCCGCCATAAAGCCGAAAAACATGGGGGCGGCACTGATCCCGATACTTTGCAAAGAAGATCCGACTTCGGACCACATTTCGGGACCGCCAAAAACTTTCGGGTAGCCGTGCAGCATAAACATGATGCCCAGGCCGATCCTTAGCAATAACAGTCCGATATTGCGTATTTGTCTTCTTCGCTGGCTTCTTAGCATATACAGATTAATTATGGATTATAAGTAACGCGATAAATAACACCTCTGTGATCATCTGAAATAAGAACCGAACCATCTGAGAGCTGCAACAGGTCCACAGGACGTCCCCATACGGCATCGTTTTCCTGTAACCAGCCCTCTGCAAACGACTCGTACGATCCGGCCTTGTCACCGTTAAGCGAGACCCGCGTTATACGATACCCGACTTTTTCACTTCTGTTCCAACTTCCGTGCTCGGCAATTAAAATATCATGCTGATATTCCTCCGGGAAAAGGTCGCCGGTATAAAATATCATACCCAGCGGGGCTACGTGCGGGCCCAGTTCCCGGGCGGGCGGCCGAAATGTTTGTCCGCTGTCTTTTCCCTGTTCCCCAAACTCAGGATCCCAAATACCCGACCCGTGTTTGTAGGGATAACCAAAATGCTGCCCCTTTTCAGTAAGATGATTCAACTCGCATGGCGGCTGATTGTCGCCCATCCAGTCGCGGCCGTTATCGGTAAACCAAAGTTCCCCGGTTTCGGGGTGCCAGTCGAACCCTACCGAATTGCGTACCCCGTGCGCTATAATCTCGCGATTCGACCCGTCGGCACTCATCTTGGTTATGCTGGCGTACATTTCCTTATCAGAGTCACAGATATTACACGGTGCTCCCACCGGAACGTAAAGTTTGCCGTCGGGGCCAAAAGCAATAAATTTCCAGCCGTGATGCCCCTCGGAAGGATACGAATCGCTCACGACTACCGGCTCCGGGGGGTCTTCGAGCCGCTCATCAATATCATCATACCGGAGAATCCGGCTTACCGCTCCCACATACAGCGAGCCCCCGCGATAAGCCACCCCGCTGGGTAACCGGAGATCCTCGTCAATGGTATAAACCGTATCGGCTTGAAAGTCGTTATCATGATCAGCTATAGCGTATATTTTGCCGGCATCCCGGCTGCCCGCATACACCATGCCGCCGTTGCTGAGAACCATTTGTCGAACATCCGGTACATCAGAAGCATAGATTTCCACCGAAAATCCTTCGGGAAGAGAAAGGTTGTCAATTACCTGCTGAGCACAGCCATCGAATGAAGTGCATCCGAAAAAAAAGATAAAAGAGGCAAGCCCCAAAAAAGAAATGCTATGCGGTTTAACCGTTATTTCCATTAATCACCCCACTATGATCAAGAAGATACTATATCTAACCCGGATTTCTCATCAAAAATTTGTTCTTCAGCAAGGCGAAGATAAAGCAGCGAAGACGTACTTGGCCCGCTACGCTGACACGTTATTTTCCCTTTAACGCAGCTGATGGACAACGTTCGCAGTATGTTACACATTGTAATGATTTATAGACCTCAAAAATCAACATAAGTTTATCTGTATCAGAAAGTTACAACATTATACCATAAATTTTTATGAGAAATACGGGCTGACCACCCCACAACTACTTAGCAAGATAATAGTCTCTGCCGCTTGCCGTTGGAGGGAGCAATGTATCTTTTGCTGAAACCTTTGTCAATTTATATATAATATTAAGGAGTAGCGGACCTCCTTTCATCCCTCCTTCGACAAGGGTACCCGGCCGAGTGCTTTGAAATCCGGGCTAATGAGAAATTTTCGTCCCCAGCACCTCAAGAAAAGCAGCCAGCCATTTGGGATGACCCGGCCATGCCGGGGAGGTTACAAGATTACCGTCAACCACCACCTCGGTAGCGGCCACATCTCTATAATCAGCTCCCGCAGCCTCCATTTCTGGCCCGCATGCCGGATAGGCGGTGAGTGTTTTGCCCCTGACCGCGTCGGCCGCGGAGAGTAGTTGCAATCCGTGGCAGAGCGCCGCAATGGGCTTGTCCGCCTCTACAAAGTGGGTAATCATCTCGATGACGCCTTCCTCGCGCCGCAAATATTCGGGAGCACGTCCCCCTGACAACACCAGTCCGTCGTAGTCTTCGGGGTTGATCTCCTCAAAGGTAGCATTCAGCGTAAAATTATGCCCGGGCTTTTCACTATAGGTCTGGTCACCTTCAAAATCGTGAATAGCTGTCTTTACCGAGTCGCCATCCTTTTTACCGGGACAAACGGCATGGACGGTGTGTCCCACCATCTGGAGCGCCTGGAAAGGCACCATAATTTCATAATCTTCGCCAAAGTCCCCAACAATCATCAAAAGTTTTTTAGCAGCCATAATCTAACAATGTGTATGTTATGTTGATCTTAATTTTATAGAGTGCTAACGCACTTACCGGTCGGATACCTATTCTCACCACTGTAACTAACGAACGCCCCCTCAAGTTGTTCTGTTAAATTTAGCCTATATGATACGTGTCAACTGCGGGAGATGACGGGAATATTTTTTCTCGACAGCCTCCTTTGCCTGGACTCCGGATTCATTGACATCTACCCACTACAACCATAACTATCTCATTCCCGTTCTGTGCGGCTGCAAACATCAATCACTCGACTGATAAACGCACGTTGTGAAGGAAGAATTTTTTTTCGGGCTTCAAACGGGTTAAAGTACTCGATGCGATCCATTTCGGGAAAGGATTCGAACTGGCCCGAGTCCGGCGGCCACTCCATCTCGAACCAGAAGGGTTCAAAAGTAAACCCCTCCGGCAAGTCATATTCGACGGCCCACATTTGAATGGATTCGCCGGTCTCTTCTTCGGTTACGGATCCCAATTCCAGATAATTGCCGTCGGGAATGAAGCCGAAAACCTCTTCAAGCTCTTGCCGTGCCCGGTCCAACGGATTTTCCCCGGCCCTAACCCTGCCTGTGGGAATAATCCATCCCCCCTCGTCTTTGTCCTGCCACATCGGACTGCCGGGATGGGTGAGCAAAAGTTGCAAATGCGGTTTTCGGCGGAAGAGTAATATGCCTGCGCTTGTTCGGGACATTCTTGTTAGCTGGTTAAGGTTAAGAGTGAGGGTGAAGTGTGCATGGTTAACGAGGCGCTCAATCGTGCTTGCCGGCTGCCCCTGCTGCATATCAGCGCTTGTGTAATTTGCCAGCCGGAGCACGAGCCATCCCGGAAGCAGCACCGATAATGACAATAAATCCAGGCATATCAGCAAATATTTTGCTTGAATTGGTAATCGCGAAGGTTAATCCAGTCCGGGTATCGGCCCGAAGACGTGCGGAAGCGTGAAGGATGAATAATTTCAGCCAGAATACGGGTAGTATCAACGAGGCGCGGACCCGGGCGGTTAACATATTGATCGCCATCCATGATAAACACCTGGTGGTTTTGTACGGCTTTCAGCTCCATCCATCCGGGACGGTTCGTTACCGTATCAAGCTCCGCAAGTGTTTTGGAAATCTCATATCCGCAGGGGGCTATGGTAATAATTCCGGGATTCAACCTCCTCACTTTTTCCCATTCCAGCTTTGGTGAATAGGCTCCTGCTGTCGCAGCCAGCGGGGTCCCTCCGGCAAGCTGCACAAGCTCAGGCACCCAGTTGCCCGCAGCCATCAACGGATTCAGCCACTCAAGGCAGAGAACATCGGGACGGCGAAGGGGCCGTGTCTGCCGCTGAATCTCCCGCAGGTCTTCTTTCATCTGTGCCGTTAGCTCTTCCGCTTCTTTTTCGGCCTCTATAGCACGAGCCACAATGCGAACGGCATCCACCGCCGAAGAAAGGTCGGTAGGAGACACCGAAATAATAGTAACCTCTTCAGCGAGGGTCGATTGCACCGCTTCCTGCACATCACTTAGCGAAGCGGCACAAACCTCACAATGATCCTGAGTTAAAATGATATCAGGTTTCAGTTTTGCAAGCTGCTCCGCATCCACCCGGTAAACGGAGAGTCCTTCCTGAAGAATCGCTTTAACCCGCTGATCCATTTCATAACTGGTTCCATCTGCCTGAAATTTGGGCTCCGTACAGGAAGGCAAAGCAGTAATACCGGGCGGAAAATTACAGTCGTGCGAACGTCCCACAAGATGCTCCTTCCTGTCCAGTGCCGAAACTATTTCTGTGAGACTTGGAAGCAGCGAGACAATACGCATATTCGATGAGGTATGTGGTGGATGCTCCTGGCTTTATGCCTTGTATAAAATTAAAAGCAAGCTTTGAAAAACCGGGGATTTTGGTCAATATCAACCCCTGAACGTATTCAAACCCACAACATCCACGACAACATATGTGAGGATGGTGTATACGCGAAAATGCAAAAGTTGACCAACAGAACGGTTTTGCAAAGCCTACTAATAAAATATAAAAGGAGTCCGCTCCAAACAATACGAAACTAACTCTTCTCCCGGTCAACGTACCATCCCCCTACCTTGCCCCAGGCTTGGTTTACGGTTTATAAATGCGACCATTTTGCCAAACCTGTTTCTTCCGGTAGCCAGAAAATAAAAGCTGCTCATCACTGGTACTCTGATATAACCCTTACAGGACCGAACTTGTTATGATTACGGATGGTTGATCGACGTACGTTCAAATGGTTCCACAATATATCAGCTGTCTGCGGGTTGTTTTAATTCGGAACAAATAATCTCTATATTAGTCCAACTTCTTAGGGAAAGGATGTTAATTTTTAATTTAGATTTCACTTTATGAAGTTTTTCAAAACGATAATGCCCGTCTTAACCGGGTTGTTACTTATGGCCGGATCGGCCGTTGCTCAAGTTCAACAACCTCAGCAGCAGCAACCTGCCCAGGCGGATAGCATCACGGATGCAGAGCTTGAAAAATTTGCCGATGTCACTACCGAGTCTCAAAAAGTCCAGCAAAAAATGAGAGATGAAGTCGATTCTATGCTTGCAGAGCAAGATATGGAAATGGAGCGCTTCCGAAAGATTATGATGAGCAAGCGCAATCCCAAAATGGCGGACTCCGTGGAAGTTTCCGCAGAAGAGGAAGAGACCATGAAAGCGATCCAGCCCAAGCTGATGGAAATGCAAAAAAAATCCCAGCAGGAAATGGTGAGTATCATCCAGGATAATGGCCTGCAGCCCCAGCGGTTTCAACAGATTATGCAGGCGGTACGCACCAATCCCGAAGTGATGAAGCGATTCCAGGAAATTGCCGGTATGGGTAACGGACAACAGAACTGATAGTTCCCTTTTTTTATACCTTGTGAAGGCTCATCCATGGGGATGGGCCTTTTTATTTTGCGCTGACCCAGCGGTTTCCCCGCACATAAAAACGCCGGGGAAGCCGTGCATCCTCACCGGCATAATCAACGCCGACACGGGGCGCAGCCACCATTTCATGATCGGCAAACGAACGGTCCCGGTCTTCAATCCAGATGGTATTTCCGGTGAGATCGATCCCATCAAGGGCGGTCGTAATATTCAACGCCTGGCTCAGGCGACCGGGCCCCGCCGTCAGGGAAGGAGAAATTCGGTCTGCTCCTCTCCGCTGCATCATCATTTCACGGCCTTCCAGCGGCTCAATGGCACGAATCAGTACCGCATCGGCCTCATTTTCTGTGTTCGTCACCACATTAAACAGATGGTGAATGCCGTAACACAGGTATACATACCCGATACCTCCGGCCCGGTACATGGTTTCCGTGCGCTGCGTCCGGCGGCCGCCGTGAGCGTGGGAGGCTTTGTCGTTGCGGCCGGAATAGGCTTCCGTTTCGGTAATAATTCCGCTCGTCACCGGAGTATCTCCGGTTTGGGTACACAACACCTTGCCCACTAACTGACGGCTGAGACGGACAACATCGGGCTGCCGGTAAAATGAAAGGGGAAGCTTATGGCCGGACATAGTATATATTTACTTTTTTAACCCGTTTAGTGATTGAAGTTAAGCAGCTAATGCATAATTGATTCGAAAGAGGAAAGCTTATGAAATAACGGTATACGGGTTCCTCGGGATAGATTGATCTTCAACAAAAACCTGCTGGTAAGCCCGGGCAATGATTGTGCTAAAAACAAAAAGGGCTGCAGAATAGAATGCCCACACACCAATGATAACCAGGATCGTGTATCCCTGGTAAAAATAGCGGTAGGAATGGAGGGCATACTCCAGATACCAGCCGACCCCGAACTTGGCCAGCTCGAAAAGGATGGTATAGGTCAGGGCGGCGAGCAGAGCCACTTTCAGCTGCATCCGTTTTTCCGTTATATACCGGAAAATGATAAAAAACAGAAAAAAGGTAAATAAAACAGGGATAACCAGATTGAGCAGTTCATACAGCCAACCCAGCTCAAACACCATATCCGTAAATGGCAGCGGCAGCTCATTGATGGATACCAGGGATACGAGTGAAATGATCAGGCTGAAAAACAGGAAAACGCTGCCCACTAACCCGAAGGTAAAAAAGTTGTAGACCATCTCTAAGATAGGATGACGGCGATCTTTTATATCAAAGATATCAAACACGACGTGCTTGAGCGTATGGAATAACCCCTGGGAAAAGAAAACCAGGATAATTGTCCCCATAATTCCGAAAATCTGCCGTGCTCCGATCAGCGGATTAAGCAGTGTCTCCAGGGTCACGGCGCCCCGGTACACATCTCCTGATTCTGACTCATAGGTAAAACTGGGAAACAGCTCGCGTCCATAACGAAGAATTTCATTGAACGCTTCGTCATAGGTAAGCACATAACCTATGATAGAGATCATCAGCAGCGTAAAGGGTATCGCACAAATAAATAGGTTGAAGGTGATAGCAGACGCGTTAAAAAAAATGTCTTTCTTCTTCAGCAGCCGGACGATGAGCTGCCAGAATTTTTTGTACTTCTGCACTTTGTTTCTCATAAATTAGTAAAGAGCTAAAAGATAACTGCTGAGTGCTCTTAATGCTAACTTAAATTACACTTCCGGGAAAGGTCGGATTTTTAATTGATTTCTCATGCGCTATTGCTGTTTTTAAAGAACACACCGTAAGACGGCTGCTTCTTAAAGAACCGTCAATTTCATACCTTTGACTGAAACAAATACACAACGTATTCAACCCAGAATCACTGATGAGTTCCACGAAAAAAAAGAAAAAAGATTTAACCCCGCTGATGCGCCAGTATCACGATATCAAGGAGGAACACGAGGGAGCGATTCTGCTGTTTCGGGTCGGCGACTTTTATGAAACCTTTGCCAACGATGCCGAACTGGTGAGCGAAGAGCTCGGGATCACGCTTACCAAACGCAACAATGGAAGCGACCAGACGCCCCTGGCTGGTTTTCCCTATCACGCCCTGGACACCTACCTGCCGAAACTGGTGAAAAAGGGCCACCGGGTAGCGGTTTGCGAGCAGGTCGAAAATCCATCCGACGCAAAAAAAGCGGGACGCAAGATCGTCTCCAGGGAAGTGACGGAGATTACGACGCCCGGCGTTACGATGTCCGAAAAATTACTGGAACACAAACGGAATAATTATGCCGCAGCCGTCTACTGGGAAGGAAAAACGGCCGGCGTGGCTTTCTCGGATGTATCCACGGGCGAATTTGCGCTCAGCCAGATCACCAGGCGGCAGCTCAGCGATCTGCTGCAGTCGGTGACCCCCTCCGAACTATTGCTGCCACAGAACCTGAAGAACAATGTCCCCGAAGAACTGCTGGATTACAACCTTACCTTCATTGAAGACTGGGTATACGAGGGCGAGTACGGGTACAACCTCCTGACCGACCATTTCGAAACGCATTCCCTGAAAGGATTTGGCGTGGAAAAACAGGAAATAGCCCACACGGCAGCCGGTGCGCTGATGCACTACCTGCAGGAGACTCAAAAGGCGTCACTTGGACATATTAAGCGGCTGCAGTCGTTCGAGAACAAGGAGTATATGGCGCTGGACGGCTCGACAAAGCGCAACCTGGAACTGACCACAACAATACAGGAGGGACAAAGTGAGGGTACGCTTATCTCGATCCTTGACGATACGGCCACGGCCATGGGGGGACGCCTGCTGCGCAAGTGGATCATGCGTCCCCTCAAACGTATGCGCCCGATCCGGGAACGGCTGAACGCGGTGGAAGCATTGCACGTGAACCACGACGTACGGGAGCAGCTGCGCAAGGAGTTGGGACAGGTGGGCGACCTGGAGCGGCTTATTTCCCGAATATGCGTGGGACGTGCCAATGCCCGTGACCTCGAGAAGCTGAAGCGGTCGCTGGCCCAGGTTCCCCGCATAAAAATGCAGTTTAACCAGCTCGAAGAGCCCCTGCTGAATGATATCCTGGATCGCCTGAAACTGCTGGTGGAAGTGCAGGAACGCATCGGAAAGGCCATTGTAGAGGATCCCCCGGCCAGCGTGCGCGACGGCGGAATTTTTGAAGACGGGTTTAACGAGGAGCTGGACGAGCTGCGCGATATTGCCCGCAACGGCAAAAATTATATCAGCGAAATTAAAGATGAGCTGGCCGCCGAAACCGGTATCAACTCGCTAAAAATCGGCTACAACAAGGTCTACGGCTACTATATCGAGGTCACCAACACGCATACCGAGAAAGTGCCGGATCATTTCATCCGCAAACAGACCCTGGTGAATTCCGAGCGTTACATCACCCCTGAACTGAAGGAGGTCGAGGAGAAAATCCTCTCTTCCGAAGAGCGCAGCAAAACCCTCGAATACGAACTGTTCGAAGAGCTGCGCCTGTATGTGGCGGACTTTGCCGAAGAGGTGCAGCAGATTGCCCAGGCCCTCGCCGAGCTCGATTGCCTGCAGAGTTTCGCCGAGGTCGCTTACCGCAATAACTACTGCAAGCCGGCCATCGCCGACGACCAGGTGATCGATATTACCAAGGGGCGGCACCCGGTGGTGGAAAAGACCCTCCCGCCCGGCGACCCGTTTATACCCAATGACATCCACCTGGAGAATGAAGACGAACAGATTTTAATTATCACGGGTCCCAATATGGCGGGCAAGAGTATTATCCTGCGCCAGACCGGGCTTATCGTGCTGCTTGCGCAGATCGGCTGTTTCGTGCCGGCCGAGCAGGCCCACATCGGACTGGTGGACAAGATCTTTACCCGCGTGGGGGCTTCCGACAACCTGGCGGCGGGCGAGAGCACCTTCCTGGTGGAAATGAACGAAGCGGCCAATATCCTTAATAACGCCACCCGCAATTCCCTGATTCTGCTGGATGAAGTGGGCCGCGGCACCAGCACGTTCGACGGACTCAGTATTGCCTGGTCGCTGGCCGAATACCTGCACAACCAGCCCTCCGTGGCCGCCAAGACGCTCTTCGCCACCCACTACCACGAGCTGAACGAACTGGAAAATATGTACGACCATATCGTAAATTACAATGTGTCGGTCAAAGAGCACGACGACAAAGTCATTTTTCTCCGCAAGCTGGTCCGCGGCGGCGCCGACCACAGTTACGGCATCCAGGTCGCCGATATGGCGGGCCTGCCCTCCATTGTCATCGAACGGGCCAAAGAGATCCTCGGAAATCTTGAGAGCCACAGCCTGGATGTCACCGACCGCAACGGTACTCTTGAGGAAGGCGCCAGGAAAAAGAAAGAGGCGGTCAAAAAAGCCGCCCGGGAGATGGAGAAGCAGGAGCAGATTACCCAGCCGTCGCTGTTCCAAACCCAGATCGATCCCAACCTCGAAATGCTGATCGACAAACTGGAGGCCTCCGACCCCAACCGCATGACGCCCATCGAATCGCTGATGCTGGTCTCGGAGCTGAAAAAGCTGGTGGAGAAGCGTAAGTAGAAGGCCTTGTAAATTGGGATTGTTGCTTTATAAAAGAAACTAAAATTTTGCATATATTAGTATGAATGAATAAATAAGATCATGAAAGACTGGCAAAATCATATTGAAAGTACGCCTGATGTTTTAAAAGGGAAACCGAGAATAAAGAATACACGGATACCGGTAAGTCTGATTTTGGGCTACCTTGCTTCAGAATATGATTTTGAAGAAATTATTGAAGAGTTTCCTGACCTTACAAAAGATGATATCAAAGCCTGTCTTCGTTACGCCAGAGATCTTTCGGAATTTGAATTGACAGCCTGATGCGGTTTTTTATAGATCATTGTGTTCCACGATCTGTCAGTGATTTTTTAAAGCATCAGGGATATAATGTCCATTTATTAAGAGACCATCTTCCTACGAATGCTCCAGACCAACAAGTTATTTCAGAAGCTCAATCGTTGAATGCTATTTTATTAACACTTAATGGCGATTTTGCTGATCTTATAATTTATCCGCCTCATCAATATCACGGCATTATTGCATTACAGGTTAAAAATAGGCCTGAAGTCATTGATCAAATTCTTGAGCGATTGAATAATTACTTTTTAAATCATCCACTTCAAGATCATTATTCAGGCAAGTTACTGCTAATTGAACCTCATAGAATACGCGTTAGAAAATAAGTGAAAACCTCCGCCAAATATATTGCCGACCGGATCCGCCTGATGATCGCCACCAAGCAGTTCCAGGTGGGCGAAACGCTGCCCTCTACGCGTCAGCTGGGACAGCAGCTGGAGTCGAGTTTTCATACGGTACGCAAAGCGTATCACATTTTGGCGGATGAAGGGCTTATCCGTGGCGAACGCGGTAAAGGCTTTATCGTGGAACGGCAGAATACCAACCTGGATAAAGCCGACCGGCTGGAGATAGGTGCCGAAAAGATGCGTAAGCTCCTGGAAGAGCTGATCGGCTATGGCCTCGATGAGTCGGAACTGGATGAGCTTTTCCAGGAGCAGCTGAGCTTTATGGACTGGCCCGACCGGATCGAAAGCTGTGCCAGCATTGGCGAAACAGATGAGCTTGGCAAAATGATTGCCGATGCCATTCAGCGGGAAGTGGGCGTGCGAAGCCGCGTGCTGAATGCGAATCAATACAACAAGACCGTCAACTACGACGCTCTTTTCGTGCCCGTACAGCTGGTAAACAAGTTTCGCGAGTATGCTGAAAAAGGCCGGTTGCTGCCGATTGTCTACAGCATCAATCCCGATACGCTGCTCTCCATTGTGGATCGGGCGGCCATTGAAACCATCGGCTTGGTGACCGCGGAGGACCAGACCATTCCCAAAATCATCAATGAATTAAAGGTGAGTATTCAATTTGGCGGCTCGTTCGTGGCGGGTGCAACCTACGGGAAGTCCCTGCCGCTGTTCGTCCGGGAGGCTGATCTCATCTTGTACACGGCGCAGAGCGCCAAACTGGTGGAACAGAAAATTCCGGACCGCCGGCGCATTAAACTGGAATATCAAATTTCCCCGAAAAGTGCCGATACCATCCGGGCTGAGCTCTGGGACCAGTAGTAAATTGGGAATTACGAATGGAGAATCATTAGTGTCCGGTAAAAAATTATACATTATACTTTTATTGATAAAAGGCTATATGGTCCGTTTTTTAAATAGTAAATTGATTCCAAATTCCTGTTCATATGGTCTCCCGGTTAATCTGGAAAAAGTTTGCGATTCCATGCTCCCGGCCTTGGCAGATGAGGCGCGGAAAGGGAACGGGCGGGCCGAGCAGAAAGAAATGGGGAAAACCAGCTCTCTTTTTTGAGCGTTTTAAAAGTTTCTCCGGACACCAATAATTTATAACTAATAGCGATATCCCTTTGTCTGACAAAAAAGTCAAAAAACTCATCAAGCGGGCGCTGGAGGCGGTCAATGCCGAGATAGAGGCGGTGCGCGAAAAGCCGGCCCACGAGGTCCTGTTTGATGGGGTGCTGTCGGACCATCACCCGCCGGGGGTGTTCTATTACGAGTTTGAGTCAAAAAACACCTCCCTCCGGTTCGCGGAAATCATCCGCGCGGAAATGGAAGGCTATGAGGAAGAATTCGAGCTTTACCCGGTTGAAATATCCGAGGAAAAGGCGATCCTGCATTTTCCCCATAATTTTGGCGGCACCCTCCCAAAGGTAACCCTGGAGTGGGAGAATGATTTTATCCTGCGCCGGCTCCGTACCGAACTCCAAAAAATACTGGACAGGGAAGACCGGCAGGTGCGGGAACGGATAGGACGCCTGTTTTACCCCGACGCTGACCGGCACCACAGCAAGGACCCGGACACACGTGTGCTCGACGACAGCAGAAGAAACGACGCCCAGCACGAATCGCTGCTCAAAGCCCTTCAAAACAAGGTACTGTATGTCTGGGGTCCCCCGGGAACGGGCAAGACCTCCACCCTCGGCTTTATGATTGCCAACTACCTGATCAAGGGGAAACGGGTGCTCTTCGCGGCGAATACCAACCGGGCGGTGGATGTGGGACTGCTAAGTGCGCTGGAGGCGCTGACGGCGGTAGAAAAAGAACACCTGGAAGAAAAGGCGACGCGTTTCGGGGAAATGGCGCTGGACAGCGAGCGGCTGGAAACGGTGCTGTTCGACCGGCATATTGAAAAAAAAGCAAAGGAACAGGAACGGCAGGCCGCCGACCTTTCCAACCTGCTGGGGAAATATCAAAAGCTCCAAAAAGAGATCGACAACCTGATGGATCACGGGGAATCGGTACCGCAGGAGCTGGATGATGAGATCGCCAGGCTGGGCGAACGGCTCGACAAGCACGGGGGCGAGGCGGCGCTGGAGGAAAAAGTTGACCGCCTCATTTCCGTCAACGAACGCAGGGAGCTTGAAGGCATGCAGCTGGTGGCAACGACCCTGGCTAAAGTGTGTACTTCCGACCTCTTTGACGGGCAGGAATTTGACGCCGTCGTCATCGACGAGGCGTCGATGGCGAACCTGCCGTACCTGATGGTGCTGACGGCCATGGCCGGGGACCATATTGTCGTGGTGGGTGATCCCATGCAGCTACCCCCCATCGCCATAACAGGCGACATGGAAGCTCGTCAGTTCCTGGAAGAAGATATTTTTACCTATGCCTCCAAAGCAAAAAGCACCGAAGACCTTTTTGCGTGGCACGACCGGAACCGCCCGCTGACCACCTTTTTTGACACGCAATACCGGCTGAACAAAGACCTGGCGGAGGTATTGAGTTCGGTGTTCTATGAGGGACGACTGAAAACGGCCGCCCCCGGCAACGAGCGGAAGATGACATCTGCCCCGACAACAGCCAAAGCGCCCACGGTCCATGTGATTGACAGTCAAAAGTACGGCCCGGAGCTTACCCAGAAAGACGAGGGACGGGGATTCAGTCCCGTAAATGAGGTCCACAGCGTCATCCTGACCCGGATACTGAAGCGACTGATCCTCCAAAACCATGTGCCGATGGAGGAAATCGGCGTCATTGTGCCTTTTCGAAGCACCGTGTACGATATCCGGGGCGAGCTGTATGAGCAGGGACTGGATGTCGTGGAAGTGGGAACGATCCACACCTTCCAGGGAAGGGAAAAGAAGGTGATCATTTTTGATACTGTCATGAGCGGGGAGGACTCATACGGCCGGCGGCGGCATTACTCGGTGCGGCCCTTTGATGAAGAAAAAAACGGGCTGGCGGTTCCGCGCCTGCTCAATGTGGCGCTTTCGCGTAGCAAGGACCGGCTCGTCATCCTGGCGGACATGGATCATATTAACAAGGTGTATGCCAACAAATTCCTGGGCGAACTGCTGAGAAGATTTCAGAAAAATGAAAAGTGAACCCAAAATAACCTGTACCTTTCCAGAACAAGTTGAATTACTTCATTGAAAGGCAATTCAGGAATCTATCATAATGCTAATATTTCCTTAACATTTCCTTAAAGACTATGGGAGCGGCATATACTATTTTAATCTCAGAATAATATTCGGAGAAAAACAGGCTACGATTTGAGGTTACCGCACAACGCCTTCGTTACCGTTTAACATTATAAAAGACTCATGAATAAAACCGGCATGAAAGATAATACTGAAGGGGAAGAACAACAGGTTGAGCAGCCACAAACCAACCGGCTGGACCGGCGCAGCTTTTTGCGAAAGTCGGCCATTACCTTAACCGGGCTTGGATTGACTTCTGCTTTCCCGTTCCTGCATACCTCCGCCAAATCACTGAACTACCCCTTCACCCTTGGCGTAGCATCAGGCGATCCCCTTCCGGGCGGTGTTGTGTTGTGGACCCGACTGGCCCCCAACCCGTTGATCGGGGGAGGGATGCCCCCGGAACAGGTGGAAGTCGGCTGGGAAGTATCGAGAAACCGGTCATTCAGCCAGCTTGTTGGCTCGGGCAGCACCGTTGCGGGGCCGAAATACGGACACTCTGTCCACGTGGAGGTCGACGGACTGGCTCCCGGCAGCTGGTATTATTACCGGTTTCGTGCGAATGGTGAAACGAGTCCCATCGGACGGACCAAAACAGCACCCGCTTATGGCGCCAAACCTGATGAACTGAACTTTGCTTTTGCCTCCTGCCAGCATTATGCATCGGGATACTATACCGCCTATGATCACCTGGTGGAAGAAGGTCTGGATGTCGTTTTTTTCCTGGGAGATTACATTTACGAAAAAGGCGGACAGGGCGAAATCGGCCGGGGACATCTGCCCATCCATGAAATTTATTCGCTGGAAGATTATCGCATCAGGTACGCACAGTATAGAAGTGATCCCTCTTTACAGGCCGCCCACGCCGCTTTTCCCTGGATTGTGACGCCCGATGACCATGAAGTCAAAAACAACTGGGGCGGAGAAGGGCCTCCCTATGATAATAACGAAGACTTCTTAGCCCGGCGCGCCAACGCCTTTCAGGCCTATTACGAGCACATGCCGCTGCGAAAGGCATCCATACCCGAGAATATAGACATGCAATTGTACAGGGATTTTACTTTTGGAGACCTGGCAACGTTCAATGTCCTTGATACCCGCCAGTTTCGAACGGACTTCGCCTGTGACGACGGCGTTCATTCGGGTTGTTCCGAGCGGCTGGATCCCTCCCGTACCATTCTGGGCGACGAGCAGGAAACCTGGCTGTTTAACAACTTAGCAAATTCTGATACCCGGTGGAACATTTTACCTCAGCAGATTATGATGGCCCAGGGGGATCGAAAAGCCGGGGAGGGCACGGCCTACAGCATGGATAAATGGGATGGTTATGTAGCGTCGCGAAATCGCCTGTTTGAGGTACTGAAAACCAATGATATCAAAAACATGGTGGTACTGACGGGGGATTCCCATAAAAACTGGGTAAATAATCTGAAGGAAGATTTCAGTAATCCCGATTCCCCGGTTCTCGGTACCGAATTTATGGGAACCAGTATTTCATCTTCCGGTGACGGGCAGGATACGAATTCACTCGGCAAACGGCTGTTACGGGAAAATCCTCATATCAAATTCTTCAATGCCCAGCGGGGCTATGTCCGCTGCAGGCTGACGCCGGAGGAGTTTAGAGCGGATTTTCGTATCCTGCCCTATGTCACCAGCTCAGGTGCACCTGTTAAAACAAGAGCCTCCTTTATCGTTAAAAACGGTACCCCGGGTGCCCTCCAGGTATCATAAATCAGTAGACGTGCCCTCAGTATAACGGGGATTTGGATTGGAGGCCGGTCATTTACCTGCAGAGTTTATAGCCAACTGCAAAACTCTCGTCACTTGAAATCAAGCTGTTGCTGGTCGGATTCTTCTTCGTGGAACATGTTATAAACCCGAAAATCGAAAACATTCACAGAAGTAAACTATTCTGCTTCCCGGTCTTCCTCCCCGTACAGTTTTGCCAGGTCGTTAATCATCTCCTCGTCGATGCCGGCATTGACGAAACCGCCATCGTGATAGAGGTTCTGCATCGTCACTTTGCGCGTCAGGTCGGAGAACAGCGTGACACAGTAATCCGCACACTCATCGGCCGACGGATTGCCCATGGGCGCTAATTTATCGGCGAAGGTATACATCCCGTCAAATCCTTTTATGCCCTTCCCGGCCGATGTTTTGGTCGGCGCCTGCGATATCGTGTTGACGCGGATGCCCCGGTCTGCAAGGCGGCTCCCGTAGTTCCGGGCCACGCTCTCCAGCAGCGCCTTGGCGTCGTTCATATCGCTGTATTTCGAAAAGATCCGCTGTGCTCCGATATAGGAGAGGGCCACAATGCTGCTTCCCTCATTCAATATTCCGGCCTCGTCCGCATAGCGAATAACCTTGTGCAGCGAAATAGCGGAGATATCCAGGGTCTGCTGCATCCAGTTGTAATTTAGCTTCTGATAGCTATCACTCTTGCGAACATTCGGCGACATGCCAATGGCGTGAAGGATGAAATCAATCTTCCCGTGCTCCTCTTTCACCTCTTGCATCAATTCCTCAATCTCGTCTTCCTTGGTTACGTCACAGGGAAAGACTTCCGCTCCGGTCTGTTCCGACAGTTTATCCAGCTCTCCGAAACGCAGGGCCACGGGCGCATTCGACAGGGAAAACTCCGCTCCCTCCCGCTTGCAGGCCAGCGCAATGCGCCATGCGATGCTCTGCTCGTTCAGTGCACCGAAGATGAGCCCCTTTTTCCCTTTTAACAAGCCATATCCTTGTCCATCCGCCATAAATTTATTACCTCAGTCTTTTCTTTCCATTAGTTTACGCCTTCGAAAATAACAAAAGTTTATTATCAAATCCGAAAAGGCTTTGAAATTATTGCCAGAAGCCTTTTGGAAAACCCATCAGACAATATTGTATCAAGCTCTGCCAATAATTCTATATGCTTTTAAAATATATATCCTGTTGATAATAGCCTTCATTGTCCTTATTTTGCGAGACTTTGCGCCCGTGCTTATTTCATCGCACGAACGAAAACCATTTAGAATCCACGAACACCCATGTTTCAAGATCTCTCGTCAAAATTAGATAAGGCCTTCCAGTCGCTGAAGGGGGAATCTAAGATTACGGATGTCAACATTGCGGAGACGGTCCGGGAGATACGCCGTGCGCTGCTGGATGCCGACGTGAACTACGAAGTTGCCAAACAGTTCACGAACGATATCAAGGATCGCGCCATGGGCGAAGATGTGCTGACGGCCGTCAACCCAGGACAACAGTTTACGAAGGTTGTCCATGATGAACTGACCGGGATACTCGGGCAGGAACGGGTTGACATCGCCGTTGCCGACACCCCTCCTACCGTCATTCTTATTGCCGGCCTGCAAGGTTCCGGTAAAACAACCTTCAGCGCCAAGCTGGCCCGGTACCTGAAACAGGAAAACAACCGGAGCCCTATACTGGCGGCAGCCGATGTCTATCGTCCCGCTGCCATCAACCAGCTGAAAACGCTGGCTGACAGCATCGATGTGCCGGTGTATTCCATCGGACAGAAAGATGCCGTCCGCGTAGCCAAAGAAGCTGTATCCATGGCCAAAAGCCTGGCCCTGGATACCGTTATTATTGATACGGCGGGACGGATGCACGTGGACGAAAAGATGATGAATGAGGTTGCCGAGATTAAAGAGGCGGTTCAGCCCGATGAGACCCTGTTTATCGTCGATTCCATGACGGGACAGGATGCGGTCAATACGGCCAGGGAATTTAATGAAACCATCAATTACGATGGTGTCGTGCTGACCAAGCTTGACGGCGACACCCGCGGCGGGGCTGCCCTGTCGATTAAGACGGTGGTTCAAAAGCCGATTAAGTTTGTAAGCACCGGCGAAAAGCTGGACGCTCTCTCTCCCTTCTATCCCGACCGGATGTCGCAACGCATCCTGGGCATGGGAGATGTGGTTTCGCTTGTCGAGAAAGCCCAAAAAGAGTTTGACGAAAAAGAAGCACAGGAGCTGCAGAAAAAAATAAAGTCTGACAGCTTTGACCTGGAGGATTTTTACGAGCAGCTGCAGCAAGTAAAGAAAATGGGCGACCTCTCGGATCTTGTTGGTATGATTCCGGGAGCCGGGCAGGCGTTGCAGGACGCTGATATCGACGACGACTCCTTCAAGCCTATCGAGGCCATTATCTGCTCTATGACCCCGGAAGAGAAACACAACCCGGATATTCTGAACGCCACCCGAAAGCGACGTATTGCCAAAGGTTCGGGGACCCGCGTTTCTGACATCAATGACCTGCTCAAGCAGTTTAAGCAAATGAAGAAGATGATGAAATCATTTTCCGGCATGGGCAAGATGGGTCAAATGATGCAGGGCATGAAAGGCATGAAAAACAAACTACCCTTTGGCAGATAAACGAATATATGATCGGATGCCGCGTACTGTTTAGCCCAGTCCGGCATCTTTGTTTACGCACTTGTATTGCGCAAGGTTCCGACAATATCCTCTATAGAAATCAACGCAAAATTAAAGTTATAAATAAGGAGATAATCCATTGTTAAGAATTAGATTACAACGTAGAGGTCGAAAAAAACGACCGATCCATCATATCGTAGTGGCCGACAGCCGAAAACCCAGAGATGGCAGAATCATCGAAGACTTGGGTCGTTTTGATAACATCACCCCCAAGAATCAGCTTGAACTGAACCGGGAACGCGCTCTTTACTGGTTAAGGCAGGGAGCGCAGCCTTCGGATACCGTTCGTTCCATCTTTAAGAATCAGGGGATCATGTACGAAATGCACCTGGTGCGATGGGGTAAGTCGGAAGAAGAGATTGAAGAAGCCCTAACAGAATGGCGTGAAAAGCGTGAAGCCAAGGAAAAGAAAGTGCCCACGCGCAAGGAACGCCAACAGGCCCTGCTCGAAGCCGAGGAGAAAGAGTTCCAGAAGCAGCTTAAGAAAAAAGCGGAAGAAGCGGCCCGCGAAAAGGCCAAGCAGGAAGCGCTTGCTGCGGAAGAAGATGAGCAGGAAGAAGCGGATGAAGAAGAAGAGGTAGAGGCTTCCGATAAAGAGGAAACGGAAGCGGAAGAACCTCAGGAGGCACAAGCCCAAGAAGCCGATGCAGAGGCCGAAGAAACAGAAACCGCTGAAGAAGAAGAGGAACAGAAAGCGGAAGTCGAGGCTCAGGAGGATTCCGAGGATGAGGAAGACGAAGACCAGGAAGCGGCGTCCGCGGATGCATCAGAAGAGGATGAGGAGGACACCGAAGAGCAGGAGCCTTCCGCTGACGACCGGGATGAAACGGAGGAGCAGGAAAAAGCTTCATCAGCCGAAGAAGAATCGGCGCCGGACTCAGAAGAGGAAGCGGAGGACAAGCACGCGGAGGCCTCTGAAGATGAAGAGCCGGAACCCGATGAAGCAGAGGACGAGGACGAACAAGCGGAAGCTTCTGAAGATGAAGAAGATGCCGGGGACGATGAGCAGGAAGCGGAAGAGGAAACAGATCAATCCGGTACGCCGGTTTCCAGCGAGATGCTCGCCAAAGAGGCCATTTCGCATATCGAGGATACGCCGCTGGAGGAATTAGAAGGTTTTGTAACGGAAGAGGAAGACCGGGTAACCGTTCGGCGTGCATGGGACGATAAGCACGGCGAGGAAGAATAAAATAAACGATCATTATCAAAGCAACGCTTTGCCGAACGTATTATCGGCAGGGCCAAGCCCATTATGCTGGAATCAATTGAAAACCAGTATCAGAAAATCGGGTATATTGCCCGGTCTCACGGCGTACAGGGAGAAGTGTTGATCATCTCCGAACTGGACGCTCCTACACTTTTTGATTCGCTTGATCTGGTACGTATAGAAAATGCCAGAGGGGACTTGGTCCCCGCCCGGGTGGAGTCGGTCCGGGTGCAGGAAAAACACAATCGACTTTCGTTCTTTGTACAATTTGAGCACGTGACTGATCGCACACAGGCCGACAGGCTGAAACAGTATGCGGTTTATGCGGATCGCGAACAGGTAGAACACCTGCTGGACCGGCAGGATGACCCGGTGGATATGACCTCTTTTGAGGTCCGGATGAACGGCAGCCGGATCGGCACCGTGGAAGAGGTGCTTTACAACCCCGCTCATCCCATCCTGCAGATCTCCACCCGCAACCTGGAACAGCTGCTGGTCCCCTTTGTGGACGAGTATGTTACGGAGGTCGACGAGGAGCACCGGCAGATACATTGCCGGAACCTCGAACAACTGGGGGATGTCTAATAATAAATATGATGCGTATTGATATCATATCGGCCGTACCGCAGCTCCTGGAAGGACCCCTGAATCACAGTATTGTGGGCAGGGCCCGGGAAGAGGGGTTGGTGGAGATCCGTATTCACGATCTGCGGGATTACTCGAAAGACAAGCACCGGAAGGTGGATGATTACCCGTATGGCGGGGGCGCCGGCATGGTGCTGACACCTCAGCCCATATTCTCCTGTGTCGAACAGCTGACGAGCCGGAGGCCGTATGATGAAATCATTTTTGCCGCGCCCGACGGCGAACTGTTTGAACAGGAGGATGCAAATGCGCTTTCCGTCAAGGAAAACCTCTTGTTCCTGTGCGGCCATTACAAAGGGGTCGATCAGCGCGTGCGGGATGAACTGATCACCCGGGAATACAGCATAGGCAACTATGTACTTTCCGGCGGCGAGTTGCCGGCTATGGCGATGACCGATGCGATCGTTCGCCTCTTGCCCGGCGCGCTGGGCGATGCGGAAAGCGCACTGACCGACTCCTTCCAAAACGATCTGCTGGAGGGACCGGTCTACACGCGTCCCGCCGAATTCAGGGGGATGAATGTGCCGGAGGTACTGCGATCGGGTAATCATCAAAAAGTGAAAGAATGGCGATTGAAACAATCGCTGGAGCGTACCAAACAAGTACGTCCTGAGATGTATAAAAAATTTAGAAACGAACAGTAGTAAAAATTATCATGGATAAGTTAAAATTAGCAGAACAGACATTAATGACCGATAAGTACCCCGAGTTTAAAACCGGGGATACGGTAAATGTGCACTATCTCGTGCGGGAAGGAGACAAAGAACGAATCCAGCAGTTTGAAGGGCTCGTTATCTCCCGCCGGGGTTCCGGTGCCAACCAAACGTTTATGGTTCGTAAAATTTCGGCCGGTAATATCGGAGTAGAGCGTATTTTTCCGCTCTTTTCACCGTTTATCGACAAAATTGAGCTGCGCAAACAGGGCGATATCAAACGGGCGAAACTCTACTACCTGCGAGAGCGTCAGGGCAAGTCGGCCCGCGTCAAGGAAAAAGATCAAAATCAGAATACGGTTCGCGAGCTAAACCGGGCAGCCGAAGAACGGAATAGCGCAGCTGAGGCCCAGGAAGAAGAGTAAGTAAGGAGAAACACTCTTTTTTCAGGTAGTGCATATAGTTGATTTTATTAGAAGCCTTTGAAAACCAGGAATTTTATTCTAAGTCAAGGCCGGAGGGAGGTTGGAATCGCAGCATATAAGCCAATATGTGAGAGTTTCAACCGGCCGATAACACCGACATGGGGTAAAAGAACGGTTTTACAAAGGCTTCTGTTATTAGATGGAGACCATAACATACATGGTCTCCATATTTTAATCCGCTTCCAGTGCCTTGGTAAGCTTCAGCAGCAGATATTCATATTGCTCTTTAACATCCCCCTCCTGCTCGTCAACCGCCGTTTCCAGCACCTTTTTACTTTTTTTCAGTAAGGTGTACATCGTATCCGAGATATCTGCTGTACTTTCGCTGTTGGCGCGGGCCGGCAGGCCCGTAAGACGTTCAATAGTAAGTTGTGACATTGCGGCTCCATCCCCATACAGGGCAAATATGCGGTTATTGTGGCTGGACAAATCCGGCAGCCCGTATTGCAGCAGGGCCCGGTCGTTGTCGGTCCATGTATACGCACTGGCACTCGCACCACTTCCCTCCTCGCCTGTTCCATCCCGGATCGGTGAGTTGTCAATCAGGTAATCGGTCAACAGCGTCTGCATCATGCGTTCCGCCCTGGTCGGGATGCTTCCTGCCATGGTACTTTCCCAGACATAATCGAATACATCATTTAAAAACTCCTGCTGTGTGTACGTAGCGCCGTATGCCTTCTGCTGACTCACCTCAATCCGGTCCACGCCCCATCGCAGGATATAAGGGAACAAGACCGCTATTTTGCGGTTCTGTACATCCCCGTTGATATTATTCATCTCCCGGTTGATGCGTTCGTTATTCATCCAGGAGGTGGCTTCCAGCGACTCCAGCAAAAAGGTCAGCGACCTTCTCTGCTTTGCTTCGGACACCACCTCAAAAGCCGGAAATGGGTCGCCCTCATACTTCCGATGCTGGTAAATGCCCCCGATATTGGTTAAAACATGCCGCCAGTACCAGTAAAACTCGATATTAAGAACCGAAAAGTTTACCTCGGTTTGAAACCGGTAATCCTCATCCTCCTCATTGACCCACTCGTTCATATGCTCAAATACGTACTTCAGGTTTTTAATCGCATAGCGTGCGGCTTGTAACCGGTCGCTGCCCAGCAAGCCCAGTACATTACGATGTGAATTCGGGTCCCGGGTGCTATTCGAATCGTATTCCCGGTAGCGATACATGGGATCGTCAATTTTATCGGCAATCCATTTTCTCAGCGTAGGAACCTCTTCTTCCGGGCTGTCAGCTTCCTGGATGGGGGTATAGAGCCACTTGATGGCATAGTAATCATACACTCCCAAATCATTGGGCGTCATTTTTACGCCACGCTCGACATCACCGGGCTGGGCGACATAATTGAAGGTTACATTATCCATAATGGAGGGAGTGATCCCGTATTGCCTGGTAAAGGACGGTGATCGCAGGGAATCCACCGGAATAGCCGAAGCAGCCCCTATATTGCGGGTCAGGCCCAGCGTTTGCCCCACCTGCCGTGCGGTCACGTCCCTGATGGCCTTGCCCAGCAGTTCATCCGGAATATCGGTCGTTCTGACGCGCTTTTCAGCCGCCCCAATCTGGATAAACATGCTCCTGCGCAGCCGGTCCAGCACTCCCTGGTAGAGTGAAACCGACGCACTTAGAATTTCCCCGGAGCGGGGATCCACCCATGTTCGTCCCTTGGCCCTTTCATTATTGCTAAACACATAGTTTATCGTCGTGTATTTAATGTTATTGGGATCGAAGTCGGGGTCATCTTCCGGAAACGGGCGAGTCACCAGCGCATTCTTAAACCCCACCTGTTCAAACGCTTTGTTCCAGTCTTCTACGCCTTCCTCCACGTAGCGGACCCAGGCATCGGGAAAGGTATTATCAATGTAAAAGACCACCGGCTCGACCGGTTTCCCTTCTCTGAACGCTTCCGGGTCTTCCGGCCGAAGCTCCCACCGGTTGGCATACCGCACCTCCTCTGTGCCGTTGTCGTGACCGGAAATCCTGTAAAATTCATTGGAAGAAATTCCTATGCGAGGATCACTGATTCGCGGGCGCATGGTCTGATCCGGCAACAACACCAGGGTGTGCTTCATGCGGTAGGTGGCGGGACGTTCATTCTCCGTCTGAAATCCCAAAAAGGAGGAGGATATGTCGTAGGACAGATAACTCGTGATCGTGATATTATCTTCAAAAGCCGAGACGTCGACCAGCTGGGAGCGGCCTTTCTTGAATGTTGGTTTTTTGCTGGCAAATAAAGAGGAAACACCGGCATAGGGACCGAAAGGATCAATGGCATCCCTGCCGTTTATAAAGATGCCCGTGGCGTCAAAAACCAGCGCGGAACTGTCCGGTGTAACGGCCTCGATATCAAAAGAATCCAGAATGGGGCCCAGGTTATTCTTCTCAAGGGCAGATTGTATGGCCCGCGCGCTGTCCCCGGTCACAGGCGATACCTTGACTTCACGCAGGTAGATGGTGGAATCATCCATCGTAAAATAAATGGGCAGAGGGGCGTCCGGCTGCTCTCCCATCGCCGCATCCGCGGCATTGCTGGTGGCTTCTACGGAGGCGCCCAGAAGCATTTTTTTATCCAGCAGCTCCGTGGGAAACTCAAAATAGACCTTCCCGTCCATTTTGCGCAGGATCATCATACCCTCCGAACTTTCCACGGGCTTGTCCTCAAACAGCTCCTCATAATCCGTGGTCCGGGTGGAATCCTCTTTTTCCTGCGCCATTGATATCCCACCAAACATAGCCAGGAGCACAACGGCAAGACTTATTTTCTTCATTACGATCTTAAATGACATCTTAGCGAATAACGTTTTCAATATTGCGCAGTAACAGTTCATAGTGTGATTGGGCACCGGCAGCAGCGGTATCATCTGCCACAGCTTCTTCCAGCAGCGACTTGACCTTCTTCAAATAAGTGTAATTCAAGTGATCCAATACCGGCTTCGTGTGAAAGCGAATGCGGGCGGTGCCGAAAGAGGCCGACACGGGGTCCGACCTTCCGGCATTGACATGCGAGGAGATTGGGGCAATGTACTTCCGATAGAGGTCGCTTCCGAACTCCGTCCGCAGGTGCTCCTCCACAAACTCGGGCAACTTTATCCTAAGCTCATGCGCATCCCTGTCGTCTGATGCAAAAGCGGAGGTACCGGTGGCACCTGCTCTCTCCAGCCCGCTTTTAGCAATGACCGCCTGAACATAGGCTTTCTGAAATTCGCGCTCGGCCTCCGTGAGCGTGGACTTCTCCTGTAAAGGTTCCTTCCAGAGCGAGTTGAATATATCCTCCATCACATCCTCGGGGCTATAGGGATTTTCTTCCCGGGATTTTAAGGCGGAAAGATGAACTCGTTCCGGGGCTCCCAAAATCACTTCGATGAGTTGATTCCGGATAACAGCCGACGGGCTGCCGGTCAGCGGCAGATTTGTTACCACCTCCTCCTGTTCAAGCCAATCCAGCCGGTTCAATTCCTCCAGCAGCATACGAAAAGCTTCCCGCTGTTTTTCCCGCGGTACGGAACGGTAATGGGGACGCGAATCACCCACATATTTTTTATTGAGATAGATCCCCCCGACATTCCGGTATACATGATTCAGGTAGCGGACATACTGCATGATCATGCCGTTCCGGATGCGTTGGCGGTAGCTGTAATCCGTATCCTCTTCTTCCACCCACTCGTTTATATGATTCATCACGTATTTAAGATTATCAATACCGTATGTTGAGGCCTCAACCGCATCGTCCCCCAGGTCTTCACTCAGAGAACGGGGATCCAGGTAGGCTCCCTGGGCACCGTAGCGGTACCGGTCGTCACCGGCTTTTTCATCCACCAACCGGGTCAACCGTTCTTTCTGATCCTCTTTCGACACTTCTTCGGGAAAGTAGCGGTAGTTCCAGTCCACCAGATAGTAGTCATACAACCCGAATTTCGGCGGCGTCAGCTGTACACCCCTTTCTTTGTCCCCCGGCTGAGCCACATAATTGTAGCGCGCATAGTCCATAATGGAATAGGTGGTGCCGTGCTTCCTGGTAAACGAGGGCGACCGCAGGGAATCGACCGGGACCGCGTGGGAGGCCGCCATGTTGTGCATGAATCCCAGCGTGTGACCGATTTCGTGGCGGACCACATAGCCGATGCCCTCTTTCCGGTATGATTCGGGGAGCTTCGTTTGCCGGACCGCTTTGTCGGCCGGGGCCGTTTGGATGAAGCGCCAGCTGTTCAGCAGCCGTACAATATCATGATAGATATACACGGAAGCATTGAGAATCTCCCCCGTTCGCGGGTCGATCCAGGAGGGCCCCATGGCGTTTTGCACCGAGGCGGGCGCATAGCGCACGACATTGTATTTAAGATTGTCCGGATCGAACTCGGGATCCTCTTCCGGGTAATCGAGGGCCCGGACCGCATGCTCGAATCCTATGCGTTCAAACGTCTCATTCCAGTCCCTGATCGCCGACTTGATGGTGGCCCGCCAGCTCTCGGGGAAGTCGGAATCCACATAAAAGGTGATCGGTTCCACCGGTTCCGACAGCTCCCCGTTGTTATAGGCTTCGACATCCCTGGGCTCCAGCCGGAATCGCCGGGCGTAGCGCACAGGTTCCACTTTGTCCCCCGACCCCGAATATTTATTCTTGCGGGTCGTAAAAACACCGATGCGCGGATCTGCGATACGGGGTCGCATCCGGTCCTCCGGCAGAAGCAGCAGGGTACGGGTCATGACCGCGGTAAAGGGGGTGTCCTCTTCCGTGCTGCTCCCCGCCTGTTCTTTCAGAGTATATTCGTACGAAAGGTGACTTTTGATCGTCAGATTGTCTTCAAAGGATTTAAAGCCGCCGATAAAGGACCGGTTCTTTTTAAATTGCTTTTGATCTATCAGAGCGGACGAGATAGTCATCCCGATCGGCCCGAACGGCGACAACTCTTCGGTATCACTGACGAAGAAATCGGTTACCTCGATGATCCCCGACGTCTCCTCCTCGTTGTACGCTTCGATATCGAACTTTCTCAGCACCGATCCTATACTGTTCCTGTCCAGCGCCCGGTGAATGCCGGGATTGTTGTCCGGGGCAATGGCATCTTTCTGAATTTTCTGCAGCAACAGTACCGAGTCGACCCGGGCGAACTGAATTTGCAGGGGATTGTGCGGCTTGGCTCCGACGGTCCCCAGTTTATTGTCGCTGATCTCGGATATAGTCGACGACAGGAGCATATCCCGCCCCAAAAGATCGAAGGGCACCTCGAGGTACAGCTTCTCATCCTTATAATACAGATTCAGCAAGCCCTCTGCGGACCTGTCCGCCTCCTCCACAATCTCCTCGTATGACGACGGTTCCTCGGTTTCAGTGGAATCCGTCTCCGCACCCGTCGTATCCGAGTCGGCATCGGTGGTATCCGTTGCCGTATGGGTCACGGCCGGTGCCTGGCTTTTCCGGACGGTTTCACTTGACTGGCAGGCGACATTCATCAACATCGCCAGCAATAACACAACGGGCACATACAAAATCTTGTTCGTCATTCTCTTTTTACTCATTTAATCTTTGTTTACTAAGTAATGGCTTTGCAAAACCGTTCTTTTGAGCGATGTCGGCGTTATCGGTCGATTGAACTCCTCACATATAGGCGATATGCTGCGATTCCAACCCTCCTCTGGCCCTGATCCTGGACAAAATTCCTGGTTTTTCAAAAAATTATAGGTATAAGTTACTTGATTAGCAGGTTAAACGGTTACCATAGTTTGTTACATCTGGTTTCGTACACGGCCGGCATATAGACAGGAGATCCGCCCTTATCCCTAAAGGTAGGGGAAAATCGGGAAGTAAATCCAGCCGTTAATTATATTTATATGTAAGGGACTGCTTTCAAAATCATTCTTTTGCATTTAATAATTTACTGGGGCTTAATGGCCGTAATGCGTCCAAAACCGCCGAAGCTTTTGATATTTCCTTCATCAATATTACCCACGCCCAGGTTGGTAATCGGCAGCAGGTACACCTTCCCCTCTGAGCCATCGTAGGTGGACATCACCAGCTGGCGGTGGTTGGTATCTATAAATGGATCATCGCTGGGATAGCCCGACTGCTGGTACAGCTGCAGGGAGGTGATTTCCTCCCCGGCGGGAGCGGTGTAGCGCTCCTCGAATACGGGGCTGCTGGTGCTGTACAGCGCAGCATAGACGGTAGTGCTCGTGGCATAATACATCACGCGCTGGTTGTCGGGCAATACAAAGTATTCAGCTTGCTCAATAGCCGGGGCGCCTGAGAAATCGTACATAGCTTTGGGGAGCGGGGGCGTTACCGGGTCGGGGTAGTTGGATACCTCATCATTAAATATATACAGCGTAAAACTGCCCGAATCCTTGTCCCTGAGCAAATGCCTGAAATCCCCGTTGACAGCCACACCGGCCGCCATGTTCTCCTTGTTGGTTACCTCCGACGGGTCGAAGGTCTCCCCCGATCCGGAAGGCATAAGATTCATTTCTTCTCCCGCTTCGTAGTATATAAACTGCTCGTTCACCTCGTCATAAAAGGTGACCGGTATTTGTTCATAGAGCACAGCGTCCAGTGCCACCTGCGCGGGGACCGTAAACGGAAACGGTGCATCAATCGGAGCGGTAAAGCGTCTGCTCGAACGCAGATATTCCTCGTATAGGTCCCCGTTATTTACAAGGACGGTGCCCTGATAAATACCCCCTAATTTCTGCGGGCTGAATTGGGAAGGAGCATAGTGGAAAAGCTCCTCGTTCATAGAGTGATATGAATAGTCCAGCCTGCTGATTCTCATGACGGATTGCCCCGTGATGGCTAACAGGACCGGATCTCCATAAATATTGACCGGCTGCATATCCTGGACAAGGCCGGGTATCAATTCGTCGTTAATGGTGGAGTAGACCTTTCGCTGGATGTTTACTTCGGAGTAATCCTCTGTCACTTCCGGCGCCATAATAAGACTCAGATCGGTATCTGACCCGTTATCCGTTTCGGCAATCACCAGCCCCTCGCCCAGGCTGTTCATCACATAGAGCGGCCAGGCCATAATATACTCCAGTCCATTGCTTTCATCCGTAACCGTGTACTGGACCTGGTAAGGGTCATCCTCTTCATTCGGGGTAAGCTCCACTTCATAGCCTTCGAGGTTTCGCTGCTCACTGATCACTTCAGAGAGCGTATCATTCTGCGCATAGTATAGGCGCCATTCATAGCTCAGATCGGATTCGCCTACTCCCTCCGTATGAAGTTCCGGTGCGACCTCCAGCTCTTCAAACTGCAACAGGCGGAGTTGGGGCATTCCCGTCGTATCGATCACGACCCCCGGGATTTCTGATGTTGCGTAGGTAGTGGAGTCATCCCGGCAGGAGGACAAGACCGCTCCCAGGCTGATCAGGGTCAGAAACAATAACAGGTGTATGCTTTCTCTTTTCATAATAACTTAATCTCAATCATATTCACTTTGGGTATAATAAATGGGTTCGATCAACTCGCCCTCCCTCGGACCGTCTTCATGCCGGAGGGGATCGTCGGGATGCTCTTGGTTGTACTGTTTGATATAGTCGCCGAACTCTCTTCCCAGCGCCCTCATCCCCGATACCCCAACATCAAAATACACGTCCCTCCGGGTTAATTCCGTAAACCCCGTGAGCTCGACAATAATCCGGTAAGCCGTGCTGCTCGGCTCGGTGCAAAAGAAATAGGAATACCACCGCCATTCGGGGAGTACAACCTCATTGGTCCAGGTCAACAGGAAATCATCGGATTCGGCATTGCCCGGTTTAAAGTCTCCTGAGTCTTCCACTCTGAAATGGAGGGACACCCGGCTGCTGTCGAGCTTTTCGGAGTTATATAATCGTATGGACTGGACCCCCGTAAATTGTCCCGCCGGCACCACCCCTTCCATCATGTCATAATCACTGCTTCCCGCGGTTGTCAGGGAGTCCTCTATGATTTCAAGGGTAATGGGACGATCATGGCCGGTACTGTCGCCCATGACCTGCAGGGTAATCTCCTGGACATACTCATCCTCCGGGTTATCCAGAAAAGAATAGGTGGTCGAATCGGCCGTGAAATTCAGAGCGGTATACTCCTCATCATACGACATGATTTCCTCCTGCTCGCATCCGCTGAAAACCGCGGCTCCAAGCAGCACAACACCGCAGATAACAAGTTCTTTTTTCTTCATAGCCTTCGTGTTCTGACAATTATCAATTCAAATAATAGCATATTCTCTTTCTCATATTCCCTGGTTACCGGAAGATGGATTCGCTGTCGGGATAAGGCAGCACATAAATATCATCATCTGCATTCACGCTCTCTGAGAGCCCCGGGATGGAGGGTACGCCCCATCGCTTGTAGAAAAAGAATAGTTGTCCCTCACTGACATATTCCTTCCGGTACTCCTTGTACAGCTCCTCTTCAACCGTCTCCGCATCGGCGTCGTCCGGAATTTCCTCTATGATCCCCCGGCTGGTCCGCACCCTGTTCAGGTAATTGATAGCGGGCTGCAGCTCGCCGTTGTTCAGGTAATATTCCGCCGCGATGTAGTACATCTCCGGCATTTTGATCAGCGGTAATATATTGCGGGAGGGAATAGCGGTATTGTCGCTCTGCAGCAGTTTGACACTGACATACCCCAGCGACTGATCGTCCAGCAGGCTGTTGTAGCGGATATCAGGGGGACCGACATTCACGTTATCGGTCTCGTACAGTTCGTTGGTGGTTTCCGTACTCAAATACAGCGCATCATAATCCGTGACATCGGTCGCTGTCAACAACGGGTTCACGATATCCTCAAAGCCGTTGACATCCAGGCTAAAAAGCACCTCCGGGGATAAAATGGGATCCGAGCCGACGTCATAGGTCTGTCCGTCGATGAGCTCGGCCGGCCCATCACTGATCACCTCCTCGGCCGCCCGGCGGGCGCTGTTCATATGCTCCATTCCTCCCTGCCACAGCAGGGCCCTGGCCTGGAGGGCCCTGAGCGCATAATAATTCATGCGCACCTTTCGGTTATCGTAAAAGTCTTCCTCTCCTATGGTATTCTCGTATTCATCCGACCGGTCGGGATCCTCATAAATGGGGTCCGACTGCAACAGCTCCAGTCCCTCTTCGAGGTCCTCGTTCAGGAGCCGGAAGGTCTCCTCATAACTCCGCCGGGGCGGGATCTCTTTGCTGTAGTCGGTGACATAGGGGACGGCCGCCTCGCTCATCAGCCCCGCGCGCTCCTCCAGGTTGCCGTAGCCGAACAGGCGCAGCAGGTCAAAATGCAGAAAGGCCCGCAGGCCCAGCAGCTCCCCCTTTATGATGTCATGGTCATAGTCATCCAGTACCTCCCTGTTTTCCTCAAGGTACTCCAGGATATTATTTATATCGGCAATGGTGTTATAGGACTTCTGCCAGACGGCATCAATCCTACCGGCTGCAAAGGTCGTCCCGTATTCGTACTCTTGCAAGTCATAATAATCCGCACCGCTGGTAAACGGGGCGTATTGCCGGCTCAGGATATCCACCATATTCCAGCTCAGGTCTTTGGCGTAGGAGTCCGTCGAGGTCATTCCCACATACACGCCGGTCAGCGCATTTTTAAACCCGGATTCCGATTCGAACTGCTCATCCGCGCGTATCTGGGAGTTCGGGGTAACGCTGAGCCAGTCCCGGCAGGAAAAGGCTGTGAGCATGATCATGATAGCTGTTAAAAATACTACTACTATAGGTTGCCGTTGTGTCTTCATAGCTATTGGGTATGCTTATCCATTTTTTAAAACGTTGCAGACAATGAGAAGGAGACGCGGCGGGCAAACGGATATTGCCGGCCCCGTTCGATTCTCACCGAAGAAATAGTGGCCACATCATTCATATTGGCCCCTATCCTGAGCCTCCGCACGCCGATAGGCTCAAGCAGCCGGGGACTGAAATGATAGTAAAGGCTTATGGCAGCGATGTCCAGCTGATTCAGGTCCTGGACAAACCGGGACGTCGGCCGCGTTCTTCTTCTGAAATCTGTATTGGAATTATCCCCATCAGGATCATCCTGGTAATACAGCCCCAACCGCTTAAATTGTGCCTGGTCCCCGGGCTCCTTCCATCGCCCCGTAAGGACCCGCCGGTCCACGTTATAGCGGATATCCACATTCTCCACCTTGTTGACCAGGGTCTGGTTATACATCTGTCCCCCTCCCTTAAAGCGGGCTATTACGCTCAGGCCGAATCCTTTATACTCTCCGTTCACCCCGAAATTGCCCCGGTAGTCCGGTTCGCTGTTGCCGACCGCCACCATATCCCCGGGATCGTACTCGTAGGTGGTGCTTCCGTCCCGCTTCACGTAGATTTCATTCCCGGTAGCCGGATCGATCCCCATAGACGGCACAGCCCAGATATCGTTCATGGACCGCCCGTCTTCATATTTAAGGACCGGCTCACTGTTTGACCGGTTGGCAGCCTGCTCTTCGAGCCTCTCGTTGTGATTGCTCATGGCCTCCGACAGGTCAATGATTTCATTCTTGTTGGTAGCAACGCCGACATTCAGGGATAGAAATCCCTCGCTTCGCGAGACCAGCAGGTAGGAGGCCTTGACCTCGATCCCGCTGTTTTTGATCCGCCCGACATTTTCCTTGACCGTTGTAAAGCCGGTGGAGCTCGGGATGGTGAGATCGGTCACCAGATTTTCCGTATAGCTTTCGTAGTAGTCGAATCGCAGGGACAGGTTGGCGAGGTCTGCGTCTATCCCCGCATTGTAATCGAATTTGCTCTCCCACTGCAGACCCGGATTCGCCATATTCTGCGTATAGGATCCCACAAACCCATCGTAAAACGACTGCAGGTAGTAGGAATACGTGCTGATCGACTCGTTCGTCCTGAAATTCTGATTCCCGGTGGAACCGACCGATCCCCGGAGCTTCAGCCGGTCCACAACCTGCTGGTCCTTCAGAAACGACTCGTTGTGCAGGTTCCAGCCGAGACCGAAACTCCACAAACCGGCCCAGCGCTTGTCGGCTCCGAACTGAGAAGAAGCACTGCTCCGCAGCGTCAGGTCGGCCATATACCGCTCGTCATACATGTAGGAGCCGATGCCCAGCAGGCTGACCTCCCGGTTTATCCCCTCCACTCCATCCGGGTTGGAATCCAATGCATACGACCGGCCGAAAATAGGGTCATTGAGCCGCTCGCTGGGGAACCCCTCCACCGTGTGAATAAGCTCGCTGTAGTTCTCCTCGCTGATCTTGAAGCCCGCATTCCCCATATAAAAATGTTTCCCGATTTCATTGGTATAGGTCATATTCAGGTCGCCGGACAAGCTGTTGCGCTCCCCGCTGTTCAGCTGGTATAATCCCTTTCTCTCCGGTTGGTCAAGGTATACTCCCCTCTCAAACATAGTGTGTTCGGCCGGGTAGAACTCATCCGCTTCGTTATCCCAGGTACTTACGCTCACCCGGGCGGTTGTTCTGAGCTCGGGCAGGATATGCCATTCCAGGTAAAAATTGTTTTTGAAATTCAGGTAGCTGGAGCTGTTTTTGGAATCCAGCGTAGAGTTGTAAAGCGGGTTTGTAAACCGGACATTGCTGGAAACCGCCCCACTCGTATTTTGATAGACTCCTACTTCTGCATAGTAGGGAATGCTCCCGTCGGGGTTTTCGGCGGTCCAGTAGGGATTCATTCGCGAGTACTCGGCAAACTCGCCATAGGGCGAATTCCGCGTGCTTTTTTTATTCACCTGCAGGTTGTTCCTGAGCAAAAAGTTATCTACCCGGTAGGAGGCTTTGATATTACCCGACAGGTTCCTGCGGTAGGATCCTTTCATAACCCCCTGGTCGTCACCAAACGATACGCCCCCCAGAAGTTTCAAGTCTTCGGTCCCCAGCTCAACGGATATCGAGTGATCCTGGCCTACGGCATTGCGCAGCGGTTTGGACATCCAGTCGGTATTGAGTCCCTCTCGCGCCCGTTTCAGGCGAGCGTTGTAGGTTTGCTGCAAGGCAATATAATCCTGGGGATCATCATCCTCATAGACCCCGTCGATGCGTTCGGCTTCCAGCTTTTCCAGTGCATTCGTAAGGTTATAGCTGGACAGGTCCGGAGCCTCTACAAACATATTGGCATTGTAGGTAATAATGGGATCGGTGGCATACAGCTGCTTGGTTTCGATGACGACCACCCCGTTCGCTGCTTTCGACCCGTACAACGCCTTGGCGGAGGCGTCCTTCAGGATCGTGATACTCTCCACGCGGTTCACATCCAGGTCAAACACGTCCTCAGCGGTGGTCTCGAAGCCATCCAGGATGAACAGCGGCTGGTTCGGGCTCTTCAGGTAGTTTCCCTTGAGCTCCGAGCTCAGCCCGGTCTCCTCAGCCGGAAAGGTGGACGTGCCGCGCAGCTGCATTTCCGGCAGGCTGTTCGGGTTCGATCCTTGGGCCAGGTCTTCAAATACCACAAAGGCGGGATCGATATTCTGAAGCGATTTGAACAGGTTGTCGTTGCCGCCCGCCCGCTTTAATTCCTCATTGCTGATGGTGACATGCGAGCCGGTGAAACTTTGAGCCTCCCGGTTAACAACGCCGGTTACCACGACTTCAGACAATTCGGAGGTCTCCTGCTCCAGGGTTACATTCAGCAGGGTTCTCCCGTTGATCGGCACTTCTTTATTTTTATAGCCGATAAACGAAAAGAGCAGCGTATCCCGCAGGGTGGGCACCACCAGCTCATACTTACCCTCTTTACCGGTAGAAACGCCCCGGGGGGTCCCCTTTACCTTTATATTGACCCCGGGCATTGTCTCATTGCTGGCGGCATCCCTTACCTCCCCTTTTATAACCGTATCCTGCAGCGCAGCTCGCAAGCTTCTTTTATCCGTCAGAACAATGTAATCCCGGGATACCGTATACGAAAGCGGGGTACCTTCGAGCAGATCGTTTAAAAATCCCTCCAGGGTATTTCGGCTGTCTTCCTGCAGGCTCATGTCGGAATAAGGGGCGACCAGTTCCTGCCGATAGACGAAGGTAAGTCCCGTTTCCTTCTCCAGGTATGCCAGGATATTCCCCAGGCCCCTGACCGGCCGGTCAATCGTATACACCCGGTTTTGTACAACCTGGGAGGAGCTTCCCTGGTTCATCCCGGTTGTTGAAAGCACTTCCGTAATATTTTGCCCGCTCAATGAAAGGGTAAGTCCCATAACCATTACGATTGATAGCACGAATCCTCTGCTCTGGCTTTTACTTATTTTCGACATCTTTTTTGTGATATTATTGCTGATCCTTCCTCTTTAACAAGACCGTCCTTCCGCTTATCTCATATTCCGCATTCAGTGAGAGCGCCAATACGCGTATCACCTGTTCCAATTCTTCCTCCTCAAAGGAGGCTGTTATTTTCTTGCTGTTCAGCACACTGTCTTTGACCGTTATATGTACGTCATAAAATCGTTCAAGCCTTTTCTTAATGTCCCGGAAGGGTTCTTTTTTAAACATTAGTTTTTCATCGAGCCAGGCGAGCGCATATTCGAGGTCTGCCTTTTGTACCACCAGCGGTGAATTTTCGCCGGTCACGCGAACCATATCCCCGCCTGTGACAGTCACCCGGTTGCCTGTCGCGGCTGAATCCTTTAAAGTCGACACTTCTACCCGGCCTTTTGATACGACTATATCCGTATTTTCAGTGTTGTAGGCTCTCACATTAAATTCCGTGCCTATATCCCTGACGCTTGCTTTTTCGGTGTTTACAACAAAGGGATCCGTTTGACCTTCATTATTGACCCTGAAGTATGCTTCGCCCTCCAATGCTATTTCACGGGTGTTTTTTCCGAAGGACTCGCTGTACCGGATCGTGCTTCCCGCATTCAGCGTAGCTATCGTCCCGTCGCTTAGCCGAAACGTGGCCCGCTCTCCCCGTTCCGATCGTATCGTATGCTCAACGGGCGCTTCCGAGACCGTCGCTTCTTCAGTGGGAGCGTATTCAGACAGGTAAACGGAAAAAAGTCCCGCCGCCACAAGCAACACAGCCGCCGCCTTAAACAGCACGGACCAGGAGGTGACGCCCTTTTTTGTACGGTAATTCGTTTTATAGTAATTCGAATGGCCGGCTGCGGAAGGATACTTTGGCGCTGATTTTTCCTCCATTTTTGTCTTAAATGAATACCATGCGCTGGTAACATCTTCCTCTTCGAGGAGCCGGAGCGACCCGGTCTTTTCCCACACCGCCTTGAGTTCTTTGAGTTTCTTTTGCCGGCCCGGCTTCTCTTTGACCCATTGCTCGACAAATGCCTTGTCCTCGGCCGAGTAGCTTCCTGAAATGTAATTTTTGACTTGCTCCGGGTACATTTATTAAAAAGTTGAATTCCTGATAGCAAATAACAGCAGTAGCATGTATTTCCTGCTTTCTACAGGTGTGACGTGCGGGCAGAGGTTTACCCCTACATCTTTTTTTAAAAAAAATCGGAATAACCGAGATGAGTCGTCTGGCGGACTTAGAGACGCCGGAAGAGCCGGACAAATTAAGTCGTATTTTGAGGTCTTTTTGAGACAAATGGGGAACTATTTAACAAAAACCCTCGGTATCCGGTCAAATACGGCGGAGTAGCAGTAGGGTTGCCAAGTCCGCCATGCCTTCCGGGCTTTATGGAAAAACCGGAAAGAACGGCAGAAGATTGAGTATGAGATGGCGAAATTTTGCAAAGGTCTTTTAAAAAACAGGGGGGACAAGCAACACGCCGCCTGCCAGGGTAAGCAGGGGCATGAATTTGTTGCGAAGGGACTCCAGGGCCCGGCTCATATGGGTCTCTACCGTACTTTCTGAAATTTCCAGCGTCTTCGCTATCTCCCTGTACGTCATCTGCTCATACCGGCTAAGCATGAACACTTCCCGCTGTCTTTGCGGGAGGTCCCGGATCGTCCGCTTGACCTCCCTGAGCATCTGCCGGTTATGGAGCTGGCGGTTCAAGCCGGGCCGCTCTTGCGCCTGTTTCCTTTTTTTCTCCTCTTTCCGCCAAGCTTTTTCGACCTTTTGGTGGCGCAGCCAGTCAATGCTCTTGTTGCGGGCGGCACCGAACAGGTAGGATTTCAGGGACCGCTCAATGGTTATGTCCTCCCGTTCTTCCCAAATGGTTAAAAAAACATCCTGTACCAGCTCTTCCGCTACCGCACGGGACTCCACATATCCCCAGACGAACCGGTACAACTGCTTATAGTACTGCCGGAAAAGCTTTTCAAAGGCTTCCTCATCCCCTTTGCGAATGTCTTTAAAAGAAATCTGCTCAGACAATGTTCAATGTCGTCTTTATGTTCCTAACGGTCGCATATCAACGGTCAAAACCCAGTAATAAACCATCCTGTTGCTTTAATGATACCCTTTGCAAAACCTTTCTTCTGGCAAATTTCTGCCTACTTGCATATTCAACATCCTCGCATGCGCTTATCCCGGATTATTAATGAAATAGTAGAAATTAAAGATTAAGCCGTTGATATAGTTTGGCATATCGAACAGTACGTATAGCTCAAATTTGAGTGCCGTTGCAAAGGGCTACGAAATTGACTGAAATTCCTGCTTTTTCAAAAACCTCCTAATAGATAATTATTTTTCGCGAACTAATAAAAAATATTTTTTATATAAAATAATACTATTAAAAATCATAAATAGTTAATATAACTAATGTAAATTATTTGTATACACTAATTAATTAAGATTAATGCAAAATAGGAAACAGTTGACAGGAGGGATACATCTATCCTTTTCTTATTGCCTTTTCACTACCGCTTCTCCGCCTCATAGATGGTCATCGGAGGGATGTTCCGCCACTCCCAGCTGGTCTTGAGGTTCCCGAATGCGTTCCGGAGCGGTTCTTTGAGATGTCCGGAGGTCTGATAGGCCAGGAACTTTCCGCCCTCTTTCAGCAGGTCTACGCTCTGCTGAAGCACCGAGGCTTTGGACTGCTCATCCAAAAAGGAAAAAGGAATGCCGGAAATAATGAAATCGGTCCTGCCGATCAGCTCATCCCCCAGCAGATCCGTGACAAACTCCACGCTTTGGTCGAACAGCGAGACCCGGGGATCATCAATTTCCCGCAGCTTTTCAAACAACAGCTCGTTGGTTTCAAAAAGGATCAGCCGGGAGCCCGGGGTCATTCTGGGCAGCAGGTAGTCTGCAAAAACGCCGGCGCCCGCTCCGTATTCCACGATCGTCTGATCCCGGCTTAAGTCGATCGGCCGGCATACCCGGCGGATGCAAAACTTAGAGGTGGGGGTCACGGAAGCGACATCCTTGTCTTTGAAGAAACTTTTCAGATAGGTAAGCGTACTCATTCCTGGTTATTGATTATTGGTTATCCGTTATTGGTTACATCACTGTAGGCTGCTGGCAAATTAAAAAATCGTATATCCCTTTTTCAGAGGCGGTGCGAGTGCTGCCATTCAACTTTCATGCCTCTTGTGGCCGTGTCATAACCAATAACAATGAACGGTAATCTAAAGCTCCCCCTTCAGCTGTTCAATCTGATCCCGGATGCGGGCAGCCTCTTCAAACTCCATATTCCGGGCGGCCGTCTTCATCGAGTCGTGCAGGTACTCCAGGAACTTCTCCTTGTTGTCGAACGTGATCTCCTTCATCGCGGGATTGGCTTTGTACTTAATGCCTTCCTCGGCTACTTTCACCATTTCAAGGGGCTCCTTGGATACTTCATCCTCGTCATCAAGGTCGAAATTCCGGGAAGATATGAGGGCCGGATCCACGAGCGGCTTGAGCTCTTTTTCGATGGTCTTCGGGGTAATCCCGTGTTCTTCGTTGTATTCCTTCTGAATCTTGCGGCGGCGCTCCGTTTCCTCGATGACGGTCCGCATGCTGTCGGTAATGTTATCGGCATACATGATCGCCTTGCCGTTGACGTTTCGGGCCGCCCGTCCCACGATCTGGAAGAGGGAGGTTTCGGACCGCAGAAACCCTTCTTTGTCGGCATCCAGGATGGCCACCAGGCTCAGTTCGGGGATATCGATCCCCTCCCGCAGCAGGTTGATCCCAACCAGCACATCGAAGTCCCCGCGCCGGAATTTAAAAAGCACCTCCACCCGCTCCATGGCACTGAGTTCGCTGTGCATGTACGCGGCCGAGATCCCCACACTTTTCAGGTACTCGCTCAGCTCTTCACTCAATCGTTTCGTCAGCGTAATGCAGAGCACCCGGTCTCCTTCCTCCACCCGCTTGCGGATCTCTTCCAGCAGGTCGTCGATCTGGTTGTCGACGGGACGTACTTCAATCTCCGGCTCCATCAGTCCGGTGGGACGCACGATCTGTTCCACAAAGACGCCGCCGCTCTTCTCAAGCTCATAATCGCTGGGGGTCGCGCTCACAAAAATAGCCTGGTTGGTCACGCTCTCCCACTCTTCGAAGGTGAGCGGACGGTTATCCAGCGCCGACGGCAACCGGAAACCGTGCTCTACCAGCTCGGTCTTCCGGGACCGGTCCCCGCCGTACATCGCCGATATCTGCGGGACCGTCTGGTGACTTTCATCCACCACCAGCAGAAAATCATCGGGAAAATAATCAAAAAGGCAATAGGGACGCTCTCCAGGCTTTCGATTGCTCAGGTATCGCGAGTAGTTTTCGATGCCGGAACAATAGCCGATCTCCTGCATCATCTCGATATCAAAAAGCGTGCGCTGCTCCAGCCGCTTCGCCTCCAGGTGCTTGCCTTCGTCCGTAAGCGTGCCGACCCGCCAGTGCAGCTCATCGCGTATCTGGTCGATCGCCTGCTCCAGCCGGTCCTGGGTCGTCACATAATGCGATGCGGGATAGATATGAAACTCGTCCACCTGCTCCAGCACATTCCCGGAATCGGTATCCACGATCTCCATCTTCTCAATTTCATCGCCCCAAAAAGAAATCCGCAGTCCGTCCTCGGCATAGGCGGGATACAGGTCCACCACATCCCCCCGCACCCGGAAGGTTCCCCTGCTGAATTCCCGGTCGTTGCGCGTATAGTGCAGGTCCACCAGGTCATAGAGCAGCTTGTTCCGGGGGATCTCCATCCCGCTTTGAAGCTTGATAATCAGCTTTGCATACTCCGAGGGCGACCCGATACCGTAAATACAGCTCACCGATGAAACGATGATGACATCCCTTTTGCCGGACAGCAGCGAGCTGGTCGCCCGCAGCCGAAGCCGCTGTATCTCATCGTTGATTGACAGGTCTTTTTCAATATATTTATCCTGAGAAGAGAGGTAGGCCTCCGGCTGATAGTAGTCATAATAGGAAATGAAAAACTCCACCCGGTTGTTCGGGAAAAAATCACTGAGCTCGCGATACAGTTGAGCGGCCAGGGTCTTGTTGTGGCTCATCACCAGCGTGGGCCGCTCCACCTGGTCGATCACGTCGGCAATGGTTCTGGTCTTCCCGGAACCGGTTATGCCCAGCAGCGTCTGGTACTTGTCGCCTTTTTCAACGCCTTCCACCAGCTCTTTGATGGCATTGGGCTGATCACCGGCCGGAGGCCAGGGAGATTGTAAATCAAATTGAGACATCTGATAACTGTATTTTTCCTGTTAAGACTGCAGGGAAGGGCTTCCGGAAGCAGGAGGTCTCCGGGTCCTGCGATTTCAGCTTTATGTACCTTATAAGAAAACGAAATCGGCACATAATCATTCTATAAAAATCACATTTTTTTAGGGCAATTGATAGTAAAACTTTAATTTAACGGCTTCGCTTTACACAAAACAGTTTGGTTAATTACAAGATAGCATGACAAAAGACGAAAAAAAATTAGGACCCCAGCGCAGCCGCATTGACGAAATTGACCGGCAGCTGCTGGATTTGCTTTCTGAACGCAGCAGCATCGTACATGAAGTGATAGAAAAGAAGATCCGGAACCAGCTGCCCATTTTTGCTCCCAAACGGGAGGACGACAAAACCGACAAATTTCGACAGATGGCCGGGGAGCGGGGACTGGATCCCGACTGGGCGGAAGATTTTCTGCGGATGATCATGGCCTCCTCCCGCGCCAGCCAGTCCTCCAGCCAGTTCCCGCGCGCCACCGAAGAGCCCAAACACGTGTTAATTGTGGGGGCCCGAGGTGGGATGGGGCGGCTGTATACGCGTATTTTCGAGCAATCGGGACACACGGTATACAAAATCGATAAGCACAACTGGTATGAACTCGAGGAGATGGCCCCGAAGCTGGACCTCGCTATTGTCACCGTGCCCATCAACGTAACGGCAGATGTCATCCGTCGCCTGGCCCCGAAGTTAAACAAGGGTACCGTTCTTGCGGACTTCACGAGCAATAAGACCGATCCCATCGAAGTGATGAAAGAAGCGCACAGCGGTCCGGTACTGGGACTCCACCCCATGCACGGCCCTGACGTCAACAATCTCTCCAAGCAGCTTATGGTCGCCTGTGTGGGACGCGATGAAGCGGCCTCCGCATGGATGGTGGAACAAGCCCGGCTGTGGGGAATGCGGGTTATTGAAGCCGACCCGCAAAAGCACGATCACGTAATGCACCTGGTACAGGGACTGCGCCATTTCGTAGCCCTGCTGCACGGGTCATTTATGAAAACCTATGACCTGGATCCCCGGGACATCCTGGAGTATTCCAGTCCCATATACCGTGGAGAACTCATGATGACCGGGCGGATCTTTGCCCAGAGCGCCGAACTCTATGCGGATATCGTATTTGCCAATGAAGAACGCCGGCAGCTGCTGCTTAACTTTATCGAGCATAACGACCGGCTGACCCGGATGGTCAAAGAGGACGATAAAGAAGGATTTATCAAGGAATTTGAAGCAGTGACCGATTTCTTCGGCAGCTTTGCCAACCAGGCCCTCGAGGAGAGCGGCTACCTGATTGACCGGCTGACGGACCGGTTCGCCTGATCGTTAGTATATCCCCGGCAACAGGCCGGCCGCCTGACTACAAAAACCAATTATATTTTATTTGTAGATGGATTTGATAGTACAGTAACTTTTATCATTTCCCACGGCCTTACTGAACATAAGGGAGATAGTCTCTCGCTGTGAAGCATTCACATGCCATTTTAATAGTAGTGATTTCACAGCATCTGCCGTGCACGCTCGTTCAGACTTTTTTTTGCCGAAAATGCGGCCCAGACATCCAAAAATTATGATAAAAAAAGTAGTTATCCTCGGTTTTTTCCTGTTCCTTGCGGCCCGGGCGGGCTATACGCAGGAGGGAAGCTACGAGCGCTTCACTGTGGATGCAAACAGCGCCGTATCGGTTCTGCAAAATGCGTTTACCGACAACTGGGAAAGCTCGCCGAGCCTGCATCTCGGCACCCGGGTAACCTATCATGCAGGCAACCTGGAGGCGGGCCTGCGCTATACCGATTATAATGTTGCAAACCCGGATTACGGGGAGGCCGACTTTTCATCCTATTTCATTTATATCGGATGGGAGTACCCTTTTACGCTTTACCGGGGACTGACACTGGCGCCCGGACTGCGCTTTGGCAACAACTTCATCTCCTTCGACAACCCCAAGGTCTATCCCCCGACAAACGGCTGGGCAGCATACCCGTTTGATCCCCATGAAAGCGAATTCGCCTATGAACTGATTGCGCGCCTGGAATATAGCCCGGGAAACAGCCCGTGGCGTATTCACTCCGGCTTTGCCTACAACCGGACCCTGACCTATCATCCCCTGTCCGTGGGACTGATCTCCTTCGGGATCAGCCGTTCATTCGCCACCCCTTCCTGGCTTAAAAACTTTCTGCAATGATCCGATTACTACTCAGCATACTGGTATTTCTCTGTTGCCTGCCCTGGCAGAGCACAGCTCAATACTCCGCCGAAAAGCGCGATAGCCTGAACACCTCCATACTCATCAATCCCAACGACCTGTTGCATACCATCCCCGAGTGGGATGCAGTAACGACGGACGGGTTCACCTACCGCGTAAACACCGGCTTGTACGGGTTCTACGGTCCCCAGCCCACGATATACCTGGATGACATTCCCATTGATTTCTCTTTTTTTAACTGGCAAAATCTAAACATGCTGCCCTCGTCCATAGAGCAGATCAGCCGGATAAGCTACAGCTCCGAACCCCGGGTATATAACCAAACGTTAAGCCGGGCGGGGTATCTCAACCTGCATACCCCCCGGCCGGACAGCGGGCTAAGTGTCTACGGATCCTTTACCGTCGGCAACCAGATAGAAGATCCGGGACCGTGGAGCTACGATTCGTCAAAGGTAACCCCCAATATCGACCGCAGGGGACCTCATTATTTTTCCGGGTTCGCCTATCGATCCTCCGGCTGGTATGCCCGGGGACAGTTTTCCCTGCGGCAGCATCAGCCGACAAACTTGAATAATCACCATCGCATCGGAAATTATTCGTATGTGGACAACGTCTGGCATGCGGTCAAAACCACCGTAACAAACGGGCTTGCCGAAATCGGCTATCAGTCCGACCGCTGGAACATCAGAGCCCGCGGATTATCGAGCAATAATGAAGAATACGTCTTTTTCCAGCCGTTTGGACGGGAAGTACCTTCGCTCACCGGCTATCGCCAGCTGGCGGTACAGGCAGCGCGGGAATCCGGTCCCTGGAAGGTCAGCGGACGCTATCTGGCCCATCGGAAGTTCATGGATTACCGGCTCAATAACAAAGGCTATGACTTCGACTGGCAGCAGCTGAGCCACCACTTTTCGCTATCCTCCCGCTACCGGCAACATAACATGCGGTTCAGGTCCGGCGCTTCACTTGAGATTAGCGATACCCGCGGGTTGCAGATGGAGAGTCAGCAGGTCGTTGCTACCTTGTTCGGATCGCTCCATGCACGGCTCCATGCCCGTCACACCCTTGATGCGGATTTGAATGTAGATATTGCTGCCCGTGAAACCGCGGCCTCTTTCTCCCTCAGCTCCCGGCACCAGCTTACGGACGGCTGGACCGTAGAGGGGGATATTGATTACGACGAGCTGCTCTATTACCGGCAGCAGAGCAGTACCTACTGGTACAGACACGGCTATACGCTTTATTCACAGCTGGGGATCGGTATTGACACGCCCATCAGCTCCCAAAGGAATAGAGCGGGGAGTATTCAATTGACCAACCGCATTCGACTCGCGCCCTCAACATCCTTTCACTTTAAGGGGCAGGCCCTCCATCACTATGCATTGAATATACCCTGGCAGGTGGTGGCTCTTCATGAGCAGCAGTTTCAGGGGCTGTATACCCAGCCACAGGATCTCGAATTCACCTCTGAAGAGGGAAACCGCTTCAACCTTCGGCTGGGACTTTCCCAGCAACTGAATTCCAGGCTGAGCCACCAGTTCAATGTGATGATGCAGTATACGCTGAGCGGCACGAACCGCTACCGCTCGTACTGGCAGCAGACCCCGCAAAACCGCATGACCTATGAATTCAACATTCAGCCCGCCAGCGATCTGTCGTTTTCCCTGCTGACCGCCTATCGAAGTTCATCACAGTGGAAAGAATATCAAAATCTTGACGGCAAACGCTATCGGTCGCTCCAGCCCCAATACCCGCTGCAATACGGGACCTTCCGTACGAGAACTCCCTCCTTCCTGAAGGTGGATATAACCGCCAAAAAATGGTTTTGGAATCAGCGGCTGGCAACCACTTTTTCCGTGCGGAACCTCCTGAATACCGAAGTCCGCTACCACACGCTGGGACTGGACAAGGCACTGCAATTTGTGATCAAAGCTTCGCTCACCCTTTGACCCGGATTACCTAACAAATATACTTATTGAATATACTGTGCTTTTTTGGCTCTTTTTATTTATTGCCTGCGGATATTAGATGATAGCTGCTTGGTTATCGCCCTGGGATTCATTTAGAATACGCATAAAGGGGACAGACCTCGCCGACACCCGTTGACTGCTTTACATAACCGCCCCTTATACGACAAATATTGGCTGTGCTGGTCAGTTGACTGGCTCATTGATTATTCACGACGAATAGATGCAAAATAAGCGGTTAAGTATTACTTAAGCTTTAGCTTGAGTACATAGGGGCGGTGGTCCGAAGCAAGAGGAATTTCCGCTACATAAGATTCGAGAACCTTAAAATATTTGTTGGGCTTAAATATGATGTAGTCAATTTCTTTTACGGGGTCATCGGCGGGATACGTGCCGGAATTGCCCTTCTTAGCGGGAATTTGCCATTGTTCGGACAGATATCTCATAACTTGGGAATCTGCGGTAGAATTAAAATCACCTCCGATGATCACAGGTACTATATAATCCTGATGAATTTTATTAAGCTTTTTTGCCTGGGCCATGCGCTGTTCTGCAGTCATATACAAATGAATCCCAGTAATCCAGATAGGTGATTCCCAGTCTTTATTAAGAAGTTGAACAGATAAAGCCGTGAGTGGTTTTGCTGTCATTGGCAACTGGTGTATTTGTTGCTTCTTGATGGGGATATTCGTGAGTATTCCATTACCGTACGCTCCACCATCATACGGCCGATGCGCTCCAAAAACAGGCTTCATATTCGTCCATTCTCCCAATTTCATCATTTGATCGACTTCTTCGGTTCGATGAGTCACACTGTCAACTTCCTGGAGAAAAACAATATCAGGATTCAATCGGTTAATCACATCTGCCGTGCGGCGAAGATTCAATTGGCCATCCATTCCTCGTCCAGCTTTGATATTGTAAGAGACAACAACCAGTGTTGAATCATCTGTGAGAGAAGTGGCCATCGCAGGATTACCGATGACGCTGATTACGAACCAGAGTGTTACAATCCAAAGTCTCATAGCTTAATCTGTTATTTGGCCCGGATTATCCTAACCAGTATTTCTCATGCTGATACGTATATGGTTAAACCGGATTATTCACCAAGAAATTCGGGTTAAAGAGCTTTGCAGAATCACATTACAAAAACTCCCTATAAATAAAAAAAGGCCCCGCTAATTAAAGCGGGGCCTTTCTTCAGTTTTTGAGCTTTTTGTGCGTTACAATTGCTCTACCTCGATTTCTACTCGACGGTTTTGTCGACGTTCTTCTCGGTTCGCATTCTCAATCAGAGGCTGAGATTCACCCAGGCCTTCGGTAAAGATGCGGTCACCGCTTACACCTTGTCCCTCAAGATAACTCTTGACAGACTCGGCTCGACGCTGAGACAGGCGCAAGTTATACTGCGCAGGTCCGATACGGTCGGCGTGACCTCTCAAGGTTGCTTTGAGATCGGTGTTATCAATCAGTTCATCGGCCAGACGATTCAGTTCGCTTTCGAACTGCTGCTCGATATTTGTCTGATCGAATCCGAAGTTCACATCTTCAAAGTCGAAGTCAACTTGCGGACAACCGTTATTGGATGCGGGACCCGGCTCTTCAGGACATTCATCCTCGTAGTCGGGGATGCCGTCGCCGTCGGTGTCAGGACAGCCGTCAAATTCAGCTTCGCCCGGCTCTTCAGGACAATTATCATCTTTGTCAGGAATACCGTCGCCATCCGTGTCGGGGCAGCCGTTAAATTCAGCTTCGCCCGGCTCTTCAGGACATTCATCCTCATAATCGGGGATGCCGTCGCCGTCGGTGTCAGGGCAGCCGTCAAATTCAGCTTCGCCCGGCTCTTCAGGACAACGATCATCTATATCCGGAATACCGTCGCCATCCGTGTCAGGACAGCCATCGAATTCTTCCGGTCCGGGGGTTTGCGGACAGCGATCCTCATCGTCGGGGATGCCGTCGCCGTCGGCGTCGGGATCAGGACTAATGTTAAACTTGAATCCAACAGAAGTCACTAAGAAATCATCGTGGCTTTTGCCATCGATGTTACTTGCGCCACTGCCGGCCTGACCGTCAAATCCATCAACGAAGGTACGGTTATAGGTGGCTTTTAAGAATAACTTTGTCTTCTCGGATAAGCTGATATCAAACCCGGCGGCAAGGGGAATACCCAATCCTATCCGGCTGTCGATATCATTGACGGGGCCAGTAGGATTTTCATAGATATTGTCGCTACCACCAAAGTAGGGAGTAACACCAACACCTGCAGCCAGGAATGGCTGTAAGGTTGCATTCTGGCTAAAAATATATCCGTTTGCCAACTTATATCGCAGCATGAGGTTGGCATTTACATACTTCGTACCAAAGCTGTTGTGAGCTTTGACATCATTCGGATCTTCCTGGTTTTTATAATCCAGGTATCCGTATTCCAGAATGGCATCAAAATCGAAAGACGGGCTCAAATACTGGTGTAACCCAATACCTGCAGACCAGTCTGTATCGACCTCATACTCAAGCATCTCATTCCCGAGATCACCATCATATTCGTTATGCCCGAGATGGATGCTCATCCACGTTGGATGATCCTCCGTTTGTGCGTGCAAGGCAGGCACAAATAGGCATAACATGGTTGCGGCTAAAAGTAGCTTCTTTAACATAAAACCTCCTAAGATTAATTATAATTCAGGCCAACGCCTGATTCCGATTATTTAATTTTGACGTTGTAACGTTTAATTAAAAGCTCAATACAGCTCATAAGTTCCCTAATTTTTCTAAATATTAACAATATTTTTTTTCAACCTGTCCGCTGACTCCTTTATAATAGCTAAGTTATTATTTTTAATGCACTTAGAAAGCCTTAAATCGATCTCTTCCATAGCGACTGCCCACACAGGTGCTTTAATTCTTTATTAAATTAAATTGTAAATGAGCGAATTTCTCTTCCTGTCATGCATCGCCGGAACTTTTACTAAAAAGGCTAACTCCATCCCAGCTAAAGGCATAGCAGATTTTGTAAATAACAGCATGATCTCCCTGGCCGGTTGAAACGAAGTTTCACCTCTTCATTTGAACCAGTCACTGACCTATCTTACATAGTTTATCTTAATAAACCAAATACAGATTGTCTTGACTACTTATAGCCGAAGCGGCATTTCCGGCTTTAGGGTTTTTCAAAATTTTCTCGGTTTTTCAAAAAGTAGTGCCAATCGATTTCCCGGTTCAATCGCTGCCGGTGCCGGTCCCTCAGTCCGGTGCGGCTTAACTTCCGGATCCATTCCAGGGCAGCCTCATCCTCCCGCTGAAAGCACAAATGATGAATCAATGCCAGGTAATCATCAAAAAAGTCGTCCCGCAACGGATGCTCAAGCAGCTGTTCGGCATAACCCATCATGCTTGCCCATTCTTCCTGTTCGACGGAGGCCCGAACCGCTCGTATTTTCGTGCGGTACAACGCTTTGTCAAAGGTGGCGGAATCGGGCAGCTCCCGCCCGTACGTCAACCGGCGATAGATCTGCCACTGCCGGTTACCCGTGCGGGTATCCAGCGCCTCTTTTCGCAGCGTATCGGGACCGGAGGCATAAATAGTTCGGGCTTGTTCTACATGGGCCCTGGCCTGCTCCCGATTACCGATCAGGGCAAAAGCGTCCGCATACAACAGCTGCAGGTCCAGTGTTGTATCCTTTAACGAGGCGACCCTGCGAACCGCGCCAGGTTCTCCGGCTTCGAGGTGTCGGTAGCTCCACTCCGCCTGGATGGACGGGAGGCTATCGGATTCGACCAGCGCCCGGTCAAGCGCAACCAGGGCTTCTGCCGTATCACCTGCGGCCCGGTAGTACCGGTAATTATCCCACGCGGAAGCAAAGGCTGATACGACATGGGGACACCGCTGCTCCAACAGGGACGGTATAGAAAAAAGTTGCCGGGCATTCCGCCGGTCTGTCGAATCAACTGCTACGGAATCCAGGTGACGGTGCCATCCCCCGACCAATAGCTGCCAGTCCTGCGGATAAGCGTCCCCGACATCCCCGGTGCGATAGGCCTCTTTAATATGTTCAGCGGGATACCGGTCCAGCAAATACTGCACAAACGAACCGCCGGTCATATAGTTCACGCCGGATCGCCCGCTGTAAAATCCCCACGGGGACAACGCTTGCCGCAGGGCTTCGGGGCCGGGATACGGTTTTTCAGCGGCTACCATCTGGTCGACCGTCGTGGTGGGCGACGACCCCCCGTCTACCGCAACCGCCAGTCCCTCTACCAGACCAATGCTCCAGCTGGCATTGAGCAGCGCGTTGCCGAACTGCTTGGCGGCCACATGCACCAGCTCGTGCTTGAGGCTTCCTGTGATCTGTTGTTTGGCTATGTGCAGTTGATCCCGGGCCAACCACACCGGCACAAAGCTGGTAAACTTTGCTCCCACCAATCGCTTCTTTTGCCAGGGATGAGCATATAGATAGCTTTCGATTTTGTGACTAAAGTCAGCCGGATTCAGTTTAAGCTTATCAGAAATCCGCTCCAGGTAGAATTCATGCTCACGGGCCAGCATGCGGATTTCGTAATCGCTGTAATACTCCCGGTCGTAATAGAGTTGAAAGTGCTCGGTTTCCAGGCTCCCCCCCAGAACGGCCTGGATATACGAGGGGGGAGATATAATGCCGGTCTCGGCCAGCTGCGTGTAACCAACTCCCAGGCCCACGGCGGAGATCCCGACGATCCACACAGCAAGCCTATCGCTTCCGGCGGATGGAATATGCCAGAGCAGCAGTGCCCAGAGTCCCGTCATCGACCGGAAAAAAAACGCAGCGCCGCTGACCGTGATCGCCTCATCGTAAATAGGGCCTGCCCAGCCTCCCCAAACGTGGTTAAAAAAATACAGCTGCGGGTAATTAAAAAACTCAACCAGTAAGACCCCGACTCCGATGATCAACAAAATGACGGTGGTTGCGGTCCGCCGGTACCACAGCCCCCATTTTCTTGCCAATCGTCCCACAGCATAGCCGAAAAAGACGCTGGGTAGCGGATAAATAAGCCAGAAAGCCAGCCCGTGGACGGAAAAACAGCCGCCGGCAAGCGCATTCACCGCAAGCGGCAGTCCCCCCACATACAGATAACCGGCTACGGTCAGGGCCGAATAAAAGTCACTTTTCTGCCGGCTGTGACCACATGCCCTGAGACCGGCCCAAAAACAACCCGCCAGCGATGCCAGAATGGCCGACTCGATATGAAAATCCCCCGCCAGGGGAATAAAAAGTAATCCAGCCCCCGCCAGGAGAGGCAGCATCAGCCTCAGCCGTTTGATGTCCATTTGCATTAACATATCAAAATAAGGTGTGTAGCTCTGTGAAACCGGCTGCGGAGAAAGAAGTGAAAATCATGCGAACGGCCGCTGCTTCTCTTTTCCCTTCTGCTTTTCATCCCCGTCCTCCTGCTTTTACTTCTTGAACAAGGTAGAAAGTACGAACCAAATATTTTCCTTGCGCTCCGTCAGCCGGCGCTTGAAATAGGGAAGCCACATCGTGCCAAAAGGTACATATATGCGGGTTTGATATCCTTCCCGGGTGAGCTGTTCCATCGTCTCCTGCCGCAGGCCGTACAGCATCTGGAACTCAAAGCGCGAGGGACCGATGTCTTGGTCTGTGGTGTATTTACGGGTCCAGTCAATCAGCTCATCATCGTGGGTAGCAATACGCGGACAGGGGGTCTTGTCAAGCAATATTTTCATATAATCTTTAAATGCTTCCCGGATCTTGCTCATATCCTGCAAAGCGATATCTTCCGGCTCGTTATAGGCTCCCTTGCACAGCCGCACATCCGCCCCCAACCCGGCCAGTTCCGTGAGGTCGTTCTTCGTTCGATGCAGGTAGGCCTGGATGACAATGCCCACATGCTTCCCGTATTCCCTGAAAGCGTCTTTATACAGGTCAATGGTATGCTGCGTATAATCCGACCCCTCCATGTCGATCCGGACAAACTGGTCCTGTTCACGAGCAACATCCAGCAGTTTAAACAAATTAGTCCGGCAGTAATCGATATCAATATCAAGTCCCAGCATGGTAAGCTTTATCGAAATGGAGCTCTCCATCCTGTCGACGGTGCTGATATTTTCCAGCAGACCTATATAGTTGGCTACCATCTCGTCTGCCATTCCACGGTCTTCAACATTTTCGCCCAGCAGGTCCAGCGTAACCTTGATGCCTTTTTCATTCAGTGCTTTAACTTTGGGTGCGGCGGCTTCAAACGATTCACCGGCCACAAAACGCTTTGCCAAAACAAACGGTAACTTCATGTGCACTTTCTGTAATTATCCTTCCCCTGAAAACGATGAAAATAACAAATTACGGGCTTTCAGTCTCAACCTGTTTATCTATGGTTTCGCCCGTTGTGACCATGATATGCGCCCAGGGCGTACCCGGTTCCATAATCCAGGGAGCTCCTTTGCTGGCCGGTTTTGTAGCCAATCCGGTCGAAGCTTCGGTGGCAAACGGAATATAGACCACGTAGGTGGGAGAAACCTCTTCTGCTGTGGCATCGTCATAATTAAAAGCGTCAGCCGGACCCGATAAAGAATATAGGGCCATCGGCTTCTCAGGCATCGGCAGTTGCCCGGAATTTATCTCGGAACGTCGAATCAGGTCCACTTCTTTCCGCGACATCCCCTTCGCCTTCAATGCACGTCCCCGTTCCATAAAGGGGTCGAGATCCTTGTGATAACAGGCCACGTGGAACTGCGAGTCCCGCGGGTCGTCCGCAATACAAATCAAGTTATTCGTTCCCTCTCTCAGCGTGGACAGGGTGGTATCGGCGTTATATCCCAGCACCATCGCCCCGGCCTGCATACTCCCGGGTGCGGGGCTTACAGCCGCTGAAATCTGCTGCCGGGAATCAGGCAGGGTTTGCTGTCCCACTGCCGTGCTCACCACAGCATTAAAGAGCATGAACGCTACTATTACCGATACCAATGACCATTGACTATGATATCCCATGGGAATCTTCTTTTTAAATAGAAATTGAGTAAAATATACGAATTCCGTCATGTTTTTCATCATGTTATTCGTATTAGAAATGCAGGGATTCGCCGACAGCGTCATAAAAGCTGTATAAAAACAAATCAGATGTGCCAAATACAGCTTACATCCCCATTAAACACAAGCTGCTGATATTAACAACTGTTTTATACCAACAACAAGGAGTTAATTATGAGTTATTCAAGACGTGACTTTCTTTCCCATCTTTCACTCGGTCTCGGTTCAGTGGCTATGCTGCCGGGCCTTGCCATGATTGATAGTACAAAGCGTTTTTTGGCGGCTGCGGGACTGGCTGAACTTCCCGAAAACGAAAAACTCGGGGTGGCCCTGGTCGGACTCGGCAGATATGCAACCGGACAGCTGGCACCGGCCCTGCAGGAGACGAAACTGTGCAAGCTCTCGGGCATCGTAACCGGCACGCCGCGGAAGGAGAAAGAATGGGCCCGGAAATACGACCTTCCCGAATCCAACATCTATAACTACGAGACCTACGACCAGGTAGCTGACAATGACGATATCGATATCATCTATGTGGTATTGCCCAACAGCATGCACGCCGAGTACTCCATCCGGGCCGCTGAGGCCGGCAAGCATGTCATTTGCGAAAAACCGATGGCCACTTCGGTCAGGGACTGCCAGCAAATGATCGATGCCTGCCAGAAAGCCGGACGCAAGCTTTCGATCGGCTATCGGCTGCATTTCGAGCCCTATAATAAGGAGATGATGCGGCTGGGCCGCCAGGAGGTACTGGGGGCCGCAGAACAGATGAGCGGCGCCCACAGTTTTCCCCTGAACGACCCCGACGCCTGGCGTCTTGACAAGGAGATGGCGGGCGGTGGACCCCTGATGGATGTGGGTATCTATGTGATCCAGGCGGGTCTCTATACGATAGGACAGCTGCCGGTGTCGGTCATGGCCTGGGATGAAACTCAAAACCCCGATAATTTCCCGGAAGTGGAAGGGACGATTCGATGGGATCTGAATTTTCCCAATAACGTAGTGCTGCACGGCGAGTCGAGTTACGAAGATCGCGGAAATAACTTCCGCCTGGAAGCAAGTGATGGCTGGGCGGAACTCAGTCCCGCTTACAGCTACAGCGGCATCCGGGGGGACACCAGCGAAGGCCCCATGGATTTTCCGCAGGTCAACCAGCAGGCGCTGCAAATGGATGACTTCGCCCGCTGTATCCTCGAAGACGACCAGACCATCGTGCTCGGTGAGATGGGGAAGCGCGACATGATTATTATGGAAGCGATCTATGAGTCGGCCGACACCGGCCAGGAAGTACCTCTGAATTTCGATAAAGAAGAGGGATATATACGCCCGCTTGCGGGATGATTCGGTACAACATTCCCCCGAGAAAGCACATCTACATCCAATTAGATGTCCTTTCTAAGTAAGTACGGTCAACCCCTTGTAGTGAGGAAAAAGGGGCAAAAAAGACATTTAGCATAGGAGTAAAATCGTGCCGAGAGTCAGACGATTTGAGTCCATTTATAAGAGGTCTATTGAGACAAATAGTGTCTATTAAATAAAAAAAGCTTTAGAACTTGCCTTCTGCCAATGGGCGGATGCTGTAACTCCAAATGAACCGCTTTCATAGATCTTTGTTCAGTCAGACTTTAGTTTTCTAAAAAGCCCTAACGAGGGGTGTAAGAAACCACTTAGTTTGATTAGCTATACAAAAAATACAGGGATACTTAATTGCTTCAAAGATATACCTTTAATCCCAGCTGTGCATTAAAGCCGGCTAAATCAATATGTTGCAGTGGCCTCTTCTTATCCTCAAAAACCAACCGGTAGTTAATAGTCGAGAACATGCCCCACTTACGCGTTAATTTCCAGTCGACCCCTAACCCAAGGTTGGCACCCCCGTTTACAGAACTTGCTTGTGAGGCCGGAGTGTCTGTCTCCCACTCATCTTTTGTCGGCATTACAAGCAGCGAAGCCTTCAGGTATGGTTGTAACAAAGCATTCGGTAACCTACGATACTGGTATTGTAACCCAATCGGGTAAGTGGTCATTTGAATATTGGTCCCCGATTCTTCTCCCGGATTCCGGGATTCATACAGGCTCCCTGAAAGAACTGACAACGTGAGCCCAATACGGTGGTACTCTGCCACTTGGTATGCCACAGTTAAGCCGGGATATATCCTCAAATCTTTTCCATAAACAGATGGGGATCCCTCAATACCCTGTCCGGCTACAGAAACCTCAACTTGGAGGGGTTGACCATGACCGCTTGTCGAAATCATAAGTAATCCAACCAGAACTACAAATTGAATAATATATCCCATGATTCGCTTGTTCTTATTATTACATATGCTAAGCATAATTAATTAACGCATTTAATTGTTCAGCTTCATTCATTCTATACAAACTCGTTCTGTATGAAAATAGCTTGACTCCCCGGTCCGGTTTTGTGCCGTAACATAGTAAATAGCCTCTCTGGAACAATCCCCGTAATCTGGAGGACCAGAAGGATTATCTGAAGAATGATCAGGAATGGCTTTGCTTGGATCAACTTGGATCACGGCATGCAGTCCATCCCCAATGGGCTGAAACTTATAGAATAAAGAATCCGATGGTGCTTTAAGATATCCTACTACCCCTTCATTATCTGCTACCAACCTGACCTCACCTATTCGATTTTGAAGTGTTCCTTCCCAATATAGCCCTCCATCATCAAGCTGTTCTGTCTCTTTTTTCCCCATAACCATCGATTTATCCGGCACAATATTCAGCTCAATGGGTTGCTCATTTTGCAGCATAGTCTGAACATTCTTGGCAAGCCGCCCAAGATGAACTTGTGTTGTCGAGCAGAATTAATGGTCATCTGCTATATATACACATACGTTTCGGGCCATAACTATTCAATTCAAAAAATATTTTGTTACTAATTCATACCATATAAAATTAAAGTAACTGAAGAAAATAAATTTGATAGTACTACAGGTTGGCTATAGGGCTGGATATCTTAATTTAAATGTAATCCCACGTTTTACTTTGGTTTCTCTGAATATTGATACCGGGGGGGCATGTAGAGTTGAAAAATCTCGCAAAGCTCGATTCCCAAAAGAGCATAAACGGGTCTCCTTTTTCAGGAAACAGTCAGCTATTCGAGTACAAACCGGAAGGTGATGGTTCCCCACTGCGACTGCTGGGGCACGCCGGAGGGCAGGCGGGAAAAGCGCCAGCTTCGAAGGGTTTGCAATACTTCCCGCTCCAATTCGGGATTCATTTTCTTCAGCGGGACAATACGTCCGATCGTACCGTCCGGCTTTACTTCAAACCGGATGGTCAGGGTTGCTTCCAAATCCGTGGGGTTTTCGGGCAGCGGCTGTACCATGGGAGCACGGTCGACGTCTCCCTCCCAGCGCAATTCATAGGGAGCGGATTTCTCCTGCTCGTTACCCGTGCCCTGGTCCGACTGAATATCGCCGGTCCTTCCCTGCGGGTCGCCGCTGCTTTCCGCCCCCTCCTGCCGGACTTCATCCTGCTCCGTCTGGGGCGGGACCGTCACTTCCTGCTGCTCTTCCGTCGCCGTTTCTTTTTCGGGATCCACCTCATCCGTATCAGGAGTTTGAACTTCTTCCTCCTCTATCTCCTCGGTCTGATCCGCCAGATCAACCTGCTTGGCGGTTTCTTCTGTCGTTTCCTGCTGCTCCTCGGCGGGATCCGGAGTATCAGGATCCGGATTTTCCGGTTCTGTTTCCGAGGGGTCAGGCCGCGTGGCCACCTCCTCATTTTGCTGTTCGGCAAACTCGGCCGGCGAGCCCGACTGAAACTCACCGAACTGGACTTCGATAAAAGAGGGACGGGCCTTGGTTTGAATGGTAAAGGAATATAACAGAAATATGATCACCAGCGCTACATGCACCCCACCCGTAACCATCAGGGCGAAACGATCTTCTTCTTTTTGGAATGTAGGTAATTCCATGTAAGGACTGTTATTGTGAATTTTGTTCCGTAGCCATCACAATATTTAACTGCAACGCTTTGGCGACATTCATGACACGGACCGCATTATCGACAATAGCATCCTTGTCGGCCCGCAGTACCAGGGTGCCCTCCGGATTCTCATTTTTAGCTTCCTGCAGTGCGGAGGCCAGCATGCCTTTCCCGGTCAGCTCCCCGTTTACAAAGAACTCTCCCTCTTTCGTAACGGCCACATTAATGAATTGTGAGTCGGTCTGCGCGCCGGTTTCCGCTTCCGGAATATTCACTTTAATGCCGAAGTTCGTAACAAAGGAAGAGGTCAGCAGGAAGAAAATCAGCAGCAACAACACGATATCTGTCAGTGACGACTGTGAAAACAGCGTCAGCGGCTCCATTTTATTTTCATCTTCTCTAAAGTCCATTACCGTACCTTCTGTGCTTCTTGTTTCTTTTTACTGGATGGCGACTGCAGCATATCGATAAAATCCGCCGATGCATTTTCTAACTCATGAACGGTACGATTTATTTTACCAAGTAGAAAATTATAAAACCCGTAGGCGATGATACCCACAATCAAACCGGTCGCAGTGGTGATCAGCGCTTCCCAGATTCCTCCCGCCAGCACGCTGGGATTCACATTCCCCTGCAGCGACTGAATATCCATAAAGGCTTCGATCATTCCGGTAACCGTCCCCGTAAACCCGACCAGCGGGGCAACACCCGCAATCGTTGCCAGCCAGTTCATGCGCTTTTCGAGATGAAAAATCTCTTTTTTCCCGGCATTGCTGATGGCACTTTCAATATCCCGGATAGAACGACCCAGGCGACGAATACCGGCTTTAAGAATGCGGGCCAGCGGCTTGTCAATACTATCACAATACGTCAGGGCCCGTTCGCGATCTCCGTCCTTCAGCATCCCCTCAACGGTACGCAGGAAGCCGTCTACTTCAATGCGGGAGTTGTTGAGCGACCGCCACCGTTCGGCAATCACAAAAATGGCGACGATTGACAGCAGAAACAGAGGAATCATCAGCACGCCCCCCTCCGCAAGCAATTCCAGCATCGACATGTTCTCCTGCTGGGCGGCTAAGCTCAGGCTGTCAGCTATTGATGAGGTGTCTGCGGCTGAGGTGTCTGGTTGAGACTGTATCCAAAAGAAAAGTAAGGCTTGCATAAAATTGATCCTCTATATTACAACTATATGGTTAAAAACGATTAATAAAGTTATTATTTTGATAAGGTTCGGGCAGCTCCCGGACCGCTTCCTGGGCCGCTCCGATAGTGGAAAATTGTCCGATGCCTACCCGGTAATACGTACTTCCGCTGACATCCGTCTCCTTTATCCTGGTGCGAAAACCTTCTGCCACCAGGCCCTGCTTTTTCTCTTCGGCCAGCTCCATCGTGCGCAGAGAGTGTACTACAATGGTAAAGAAGCCAGTGTCAACATCCTCGTTAAATTCGCCATACAACCCATACGGCTCTGTTTCAACGGTTGAAGCCGGTGTCTCATTGCCCTCCCCGCCGGGCGGTTCCGGCGGCTGTTCCGCAGGCTGGGTATTTTCAACCTCTTCTCCGCTGGTCTGCTCACCGGACGATCCGGCATTTTCCTGCTCCATGCGCTGCTGCTCAGCAGGCATGCCGGAGGAAGCCGGAGAGCTGTCGCTGCCGGCCCCAGCGGATCCAAACAGGCCGAAATCATAAGCTAACCAGCCGGCGACAGATAAAGTAAGAATAACGGCGAGAATTACAATAGCTTTCCCCAGCGGATCGTTATCAAGAGATTCGGTTGTCTCCTGCGTACCGTTGTCCGCCTTCACGGCGGCAGGGGCGGTCGATACCGGCGGTTCTGCAGAATCTACCCCATCCTCGTCCTGTGTTTCTTCCTTCCGGCCCCCCGGGTCCCTGTCTCCCGGCTTCTCCTCCGGGGGAGCCCCGGACGATACTTCAGCCGGCGGTACGGGCTCCGCTTCCGGGGTTTCCTCTTCGGGGGAATCCGAGCCATTGCCGTTTAATTCAGGGGCCTCAATCTCTTTCTCCAGAGACTCCTGTACTTCCGCTTCATCCGGCCGGCCCGCCACCGGTACGTCTGTGCCATCCGGCTCTTTAAAAGCGCCGATGAGTTCAATCGGCTTCATGCCGGCGTATTTATTATTAATTTCTGTAGACAGGACCTCCGAGGGGATAAACTCCAATCGATCCTGAACCGTCCTAAACGTACCAAATCCCTCTATCCGAACGGGGTCCCGTCCGGTTTCGACCTGTCGAATATGATTCGTCAGCTCCGCAATCTGCCGATCCACACGCTCCTCATCCATGCCCGTCCGTTCGGCAAGTAATCTTATCAATTGTTCTTGGTTAACCGTTGTCATGACTGGAGCTGCTTTTCAGGGGTAAAGCTGATGGTATCCTTGGGAGGCATCATCACAACACGACCATTGTCGTACTGCTTTTGAAACTGTTTCCTGTGCTCGACGCGGAATGATCCCACACCTTCAATTCTCACGCTATTTCTCTGAGCCATTTGCTCGCGCACAACTTCAACAAATGCTTGCAAGAACTCCTGATCCATCCTGCTTGTCCACTAACTATAATTTAAAAGTGAGTCCGCCATAAATTTGCAGGGGACGCTCTACATATCCTTCCCACTGCTGGTACTGCTGATCCAGGAGGTTGACGACTTTCCCGTAGACCCCGATCTTGTCGGTGATCGATACGTCCAGCTGTCCCCCCACCAGCAGGTAATCCTCCATATCCTGTCCCTGGTCGTTTTCCCGAATGCCCCGGTAATCGGCCCAGCCTTCGATCGTCATCCCGTCGAACAGCTTCAACCCGAATCCCGAATTCAAGCCCAGCTTTTCCGAGAAGGGGATACGCCCCCCGTCCCGCAGCTCCGGCAGCTGCGCATACGCTTCCCCGCTCAGCCAAAATTTTTCAGGCACCACCTGGTGGGTAGCCGCGGCATACAGCCGGACGTTCGTGGCATCGGCATATCGCACCTCGTAGAACAGCAGCTGATCCGGGTTTGTGGCAACTGCATTCCGTTCAAAGACGGGGTGATTGGAGATATCCTCGTAGCGGATGCCGCCCGACAGCGTGCCGACTTCGGAATAGGTCAGTTTCAGCTCACCCGACCCGTACATTTTATAGGTATGCCGAAAGTTATTGCCGGAATTCAAAAACCGGTTGGTGGTGTGCAGCTGCTCCGCCGAACGCACGTAGGGCCTGGCGCCGATATTCCCGATCAGGGTGGCCCCTTCAAAAAGCGGCAGTTCAACGGTTGCAGAGGGACCGAAATAGACCTTGTCCTCAAAGGCGTCGGATCCGTAATAAATGCTGGCATCCACAGTCACGTGCAACTCATAGTTAAACAGCCGCTGGTATTCAACGCCCGCCTGGCCCGTCATCCACTGGTCGGCCACCATGCTATTGCTGTAATCCCCCATCCGTCCGCCCAGTTTTGCGGTAATGGTTTCCATGGGGCTGGCTCCCGCCCACCTTTTTGCCAGCGAAACGTTATACACCCCCTCGTCCGTCTCCCCGGAAAGATCGCCGGCCAGCACGCGGGCATCATAATATCGCATATGAGCCTGCATCTGCCATCCTGCCACGCCGTTTTTCATCCGCTCGAGATTCGCCCCGATATCAAATCCGCCATGCTCTTTGCGCGGACTGTCGGGAATATCCAGGGACGTTTCCACGCCATACATATGATTAAAGCTGTTCTGCAGACCCAGATCGAATCCCAGGCGTGTCTGTTCGTCTAATTTTGTGGCAAATTCTCCGTTGGCTGTCAAAAACCGAAAGCTGCTCGCCTGTCCGTCCAGGTGTCCCTCCGAAGACGAAAAATCCAGGTCTCCTCCGATATAACTCTTATCATTCAGTCGCGTTACGCCCCAGAAGTTGGCTTCGGGACTGGTATAGCTGCCGCCGCCCACCCGTCCGAAGGCGTTAATATCCGGGGAATAGTGCAACCGGGCATAGGGAGGCGGATCAGGCCGGGCCATATCACTTATGGGGAGGTCGGCCACGACCTCTTCGCGGCTTTCAATATAGGGCATGCGGTCGGAATCTATCCTGTAGACCCGTGAAGCCGGCTCAAAACCAAGGATCGGCTGCCGCCGAAGTCCGGGAAAACGCGCATTAAACTCGCTGCGAATTTCAATATCCTGCGGATCTATTTCCGGAAGCATCGCATCATCATCCCCGCCCTGCCGGTCCTGGGCAGCCAGTGGAAAAGCAGCTATTGCTATAAAAAACGATAGAAAAGTACCAGTTAGAATGCGTTTCATGGGTTGTTGGATAATTTCAGTAAAGGCTGAATGCCGATGAAAATCAGTTTTAATGTACTAATTTTTTAGCAACCATTAATGCCCAATTGCCGGACGTTTATACCTGCCTGAGGCTCTTCTGTTTCGACTAAAGTACAAAAATAATAATTTACCGGCGGTCACACCACCGGTTTACCCGCTTTAGTTGAACGAAGTTTATCGATAAATAGTACAATAGGCGTGATACAGGCCACAAAAATAACCATCCCGGCGTGCGTAACCGTTGCGTAGGCGATGCCGGTGACCGCCGGGACGGCAAACAGCACCAGCAGCGATTGCTTGACAAAATAGTGATAGGTACCCAGTCCCCCGGGCGAGGGAATTGCAATGCCGATGGCGGAAATAACCGTAATCACCAGTGCATCCAGCATATCCAGCTGGTAGGCCTCCTGCATATCGAACATCCAGAACGGGATGTAGGTCATCAGGGTATAACAAAACCAGATAAGGGCCGTATAAAGCATGAAAAGCCACCAGCGCTCTACCTTGCGCGCCGAAAGGATGCCATTTTTAAACATCACGAGCGCATCTCTGACCCGATCAATCCAGCCTTGCAGCAGGGGCGACTTCCTGCCCAGGTATATGATAACCCGGATCAGCAGGTAGCCGATAAAAGCAACAATACCTAAAAGCAGGATGGTCCACCCGTAGGTCAACAAGCTGGATTCATTGGTCAGAAAGTTGATGGTGTCATCGCCGAAAATCTGTTTCAGTAGGGCGAGATCGGCGATAATATATACCGAGACAACGGCCATCAGAAAAAACATGACCATCACATCCACAATGCGTTCCAACACAATGGTCCCGATCAGCTTGGAGGTGCTTAATCCCTCTTTTCTGGCCACATACATCGGACGGGAAACCTCGCCCAGCCTCGGACCTACCAGGTTCATCAGATAGCCTACCAGCACTCCCGAGATAAGCGTGGAACTATCCAGCCCTTTCTTGTCATGTTCAATAAGCAGCCGCCAGCGCTCCGCGCGAAATACATGGCTGCAAAACGCTGCTATCGCAAACGGCAAAACCCACCCGAACTGGATATTCTTGGTATAATCCCAAACCTCCTGCAGGCGGACATTGCGAAACGCCAGCCACAGAAATACGGCTCCCAGCATCAGGGCAAGAGCAATTTTCAAAAAACGTTTAAGCATAATGGATTAAGCCGAATTTTCCACTGGTTTTAGCAATTAATGTGATCCCATCCTATTAGTTCCGCATATCAACAACTTCGGCTCCTTCCGGGTAATCGAGATGAAACATCTCTTGCCTGGCCGGAACAAATTTTCCGTCATTAAATTGCGTCGTTATAACATTATCCACCGGATCTACGGCCCGAATTTTAAGAGGTATAAGGTCGCTGGAAAGAAAAATCTCTACCTTTTTGTAGATAGCAAAAGTATCGTCAGAGGTCAATCGAATATAAAACTGGTCCTCGCGGCGCTCCTCGGCCTCCACGGAGAACGTTGAATCTATGCCGTTGAGAATGCGCGAGGGAGCAAAATCATCTTCCGATGGCTCATATGTGCTAATGATAACCCGGTTCCGGTTGTTATCATAGACCATGGAGGTTTTTCCGTTCACTACCACCGACTGATGATCGGCCCGTACCTTGTACTGCTCACGGCCCACCCATATCCATCCGTCGCTGGATACGGTATCCCCGGTATAGGAGTCTACGGACCGGTGTTGAAAGTCGGCCGAAAAAATTTGACCGTTTTCAAACTTCTCTTTCAGCTGTGAAAACGGGTTCTCCTGGGCAAGAAGGGGCTTCGTGACACCTAACAAAAAGATCGTACAGGCTAATACCCGTAAGAGGTTAGCGATTGAATTCGTCCAATTCATCTAATAATTGTTCTAATTCTTCTTCATCTTCTACCAGTACGTCGCGTGCCGTGCTGCCCTGATAGGGTCCGACGACACCAGCATTAAACAACTGGTCGATAATACGCCCAGCCCGGTTATAGCCGATTTTCAGCTTGCGCTGCAGCAGCGACACCGAACCCTGCTGGTGCAGGACAATAATCTTTGCAGCCGCCTCAAACAGCTCATCGATATCCTCCAGCGGATCGGGGATATCACCACTGGAAGATTCTTCTTGGATAACTGGTAGCTCGTACTTTTTATTATACCCGCGCTGGTTTCCGATAAACCCGGTGATCTCTTCCACCTCTTCGGTCGATACAAAAGCGTTCTGGATGCGGGTCATGCCCCCGCCGTTGGTAAACAGCATATCGCCGCTGCCGATCAGCTGGTCGGCCCCGCCGGTATCCAGGATCGTTCTCGAATCCACTTTGGAAGCCACCTGGTACGCAATTCGTGCGGGAAAGTTAGCTTTGATGGTCCCGGTAATGACATTGACCGAGGGTCGCTGGGTGGCCACCACCAGGTGGATGCCTACCGCCCGCGCCAGCTGGGCCAGCCGCGCGATCGGTTCTTCAATCTGCTTACCGGCCGTCATCATCAGGTCGGCCAGCTCATCGACCAGCACGACGATATATGGCAGATGGCGGTGCCCTTCCTCTTCATCCAGCTCGCCGTTATCAAATTTTTTGTTATACGATCGGATATCCCGAACCATCCCCTCTTTCAGCAGGTCATACCGCTCATCCATCTCCATGGTAAGGCTTTCCAGCGTTTCCTGGGCTTTGGCGGTATCCGTGACAATGGGATCTTCGGTACCCGGTATAGTCGCCAGGAAGTGGTCCTCGATCTTCTGGTAGAGCGACAATTCGATCTTTTTCGGATCAATCATCACGAACTTCAGATTATCCGGGTGACACTTGTACAACAGGCAGGTGATGATCGTATTAATCCCCACCGTCTTACCGGATCCGGTGGCTCCGGCAATCAGCAGGTGCGGCATCCGGGTGAGATCGACCATAAAAACTTCATTTTCGATGGTTTTTCCGAACGCCAGCGGCAGCTCATAGTCACTTTCCACAAATTTCTTCGTATTGATGACCGACTTGATATACACAATCTCGCGCTTGCCGTTGGGCACTTCAATACCAACCGCCGAGCGTCCTGGAATGGGGGCCATAATACGCAGGCCCCTGGCAGCGGTCGCCATCTTCAGATCATTGGCATAGCTCTCGATCTTGCTGATCTTCACATCGGGAGCCGGGTCGAGCTCGTAAAGCGTGACGGTGGGACCCACAATGGCATTAATGCTGCGGATCTCTATCTTATGGCGCTTCAGCTTATCCAGGATGATGCGTTTATTCTCTTTGATCTCGTTGAGATCCACTTCATTGCCTTCGTTGGGCGGGGAATCCAGCAGCTTCACCGTGGGAAACTTGTATTTAACCCTGGGCACTTCCCGGGCCTTGTCCTTATTCTGGCGATCGAGTTCCCGGTCTCCCGCCTCTTCATCTCCTTCGCCCACATATACTGAGATATCGACATCATCCTCATGATCTTCGACAATCTGTTTTTTTTCTATATCGGCGCGGGGACGCTGGTCCAGCGACTGCACCTCCTGCTGCTCACGCCGTATACGCTCGCGATCCTGCTGCTGTGATCGTTCTACAATTTCATCAATCGAAGTTGATTCGGGCGGGCCTTTCCTGCCGGTCTCCCTGTCAGATGAGGGAGCAGACTGCCGGGGGGATCGCGACGGGGACCCTGATTGGGATTGGGATTGCCTGCGCATTTGCTGCTCAGCCTGTTGCTGTTGTTGAACCTTCGCCTGCTGGGCTTCCGTTTCACGTTGCCGCTGTTTGTTCTTTTTTTGAGCCTGCCGCTCTTCCTGCCAGTCCGCAAACGACGCTCTGATATCCGAGAACCATCCCTTGACCGTATCCACGGTCGTCTGCAGGTCCCGGTCCAGCAGCGCCAGAACCGTGGTTACCAACAGGACGGCCAGGATAATAATCGATCCGATCCCGGTTATATTTTGTAACACCCGCGCCGTGGCAATGCCGGCGGATCCATTCCATACCGAAGAGTACCAGTCATATTCCGCATTAAACCACCCCAGGATTGTGGATAAGAGAACCATGCTCCAAATGCCGTAGGCGGTGGGCCAGAGCAGCTGACCGGCATCATGATTCCGAAAGATAACCCAGCCATAGGACAGAATGATAACAGGGATGAAAAGGCTCATATAGCCGAAAAGCCTATACACAAAAAAATGCGCCAGGTAGGCTCCCACCACACCAAGCCCATTTTGAATACGCAGGGCGGGTCCCCGGTCAACACTAAACAGGTTATCGGTCGAGAGCGACTGAATGAGATTATAATCGGAGGCATGATAACTTAATATACTGAGCCCTATCAGGCCGCCGAGGGCCATCACCAAAATACCAATAATCTCCATTTTCCGGGATTCCGTAAGTCCTCCCAGAAACCTGCCGGAACTATTTTTCTTTGCCATAGAAATCCGAAATAATACCTTCTTTCATTACTGGCAGTACCTGCATCTTATTGCGCTGGCAACAATAAGCAATATCTTCTTCGCTTACGAGATCTTTTAACCGAACGGCATAATTTGAGGTCTTGACTGCCTGTTCTATATCATCACCAAATTTCTCATAAAGACCAAAAGCTACCTTGGCCCCGTCTTGCACATTATGGGGTAATATTCCGTCTGTAAGTTCGTAAATAATATTTCCAGCACAAAGTAAATCCTCAAGTGCCAGGCGACCCTTCCATCCCGCACAGACCAGGACAATATCCGTTTCCACTTTCTCAAGATCCGTTATCAGTGTACGCAAGTTAAGAAAGGAACCGATTAGAACCCTGTCTGCCAGGCCCGCACGTTTGATCGCCTTGGTCCCGTTCGTCGTATTTAAAATAATCGTCTTATCTTCTACCTTTTCCCCGTCGTAGTCGAGGGGAGAGTTTCCCAGGTCATAGCCTTCAATTTTAACCCCGTCCTTTTCTCCGCATAACAAGTAGTGAGGGGAGTCGAGATTTTGGGAAATCTTGCTGGCATCCCCCATATCCGCAACCGGAATTACACCCTTGGCCCTGTTATGCAGGGCGGTAATCATGGTAGAGCTTGCCCGCAACACATCAACCACAACCGCTGTTTTGTCTCTCAGTTCTTCCTCTTGAAATGATTGGGATGATATAAAAACGTCAATCTTGTTATTCATGAATTCGTGACTCATTACATTAACCGTTAATGCTTATCTGCTTCTTAAGAAACTATCTTTCTATAAAAGGGGGTTTTTGTATGACAGCCCGGGCCTTCCTGTTCCGAATATCTACATGAACCGTACAACCTTCCCCGCTAAACTCCCTGCTCACGTAGCCCATCCCGATATTCTTGTCCAGCGTAATGGACCGGGTACCGCTGGTTACAAAACCGATTTCGTTATCCTCTTCATCGAACAGGTCGTATCCGGATCGGGGGATCGCTCGCTTATCCTCAATGACAAACCCCACTAACTGCCGGTCCGGCCCCTTCTCCTTCGCTTCCACAAGCGCATCCTTTCCAATAAAGTTATCTTTCTCCAGCTTGGTAAGCCAGCCCATTCGCGCTTCGAGAGGATGCGTATCTTCGGTAATATCATTCCCATAAAGGGCAAAACCCATCTCGAGGCGCAGCGTATCACGGGCCCCGAGTCCGCAGGGCTCGATACCAAAGTCCGCGCCGGCATCCATTATAGCCTGCCATACGCCCTCGGGGGACGACTGATCCTTATTAAAGTAGAGCTCAAATCCCTCTTCTCCCGTATAGCCGGTCGCCGAAAGGATCATTTCGTCGCAATTTGCCAGCGTGCCGGTCTCAAATGTATAAGACGTAATGCCGGAGAGGTTGGTTTCGGTGAGTTTTTGCAGGGTTTCCACCGATTTTGGTCCCTGTACCGCCAGTAAACAGGTACGATCCGATCGGTTTTGCAACTCGGCCTCAAACGAATTGTGCCTGGCTATCCATTCAAAATCTTTTTCAATATTCGAGGCATTAACCACCAGCATATACTCATGCTCCCCCAGCATATATACCAGCAAATCGTCGACAATACCTCCATCTTCGTAGCACATGGCCGAATACTGCGCTTTCCCGGGCTTCAGGGCAGAGGCATCATTAATCGTCACATGCTGAATCAACGGCAGGGCCTCCTGGCCCGTGATAAGGAATTCGCCCATATGTGATACGTCAAACATCCCTACCGCATTGCGAACAGCCTTATGTTCTTTGCGGATACTCTCGTACTGCACGGGCATGTCAAAGCCGCCAAAATCAATAAGCTTTGCTCCCGCTTCCTCATGGAGTTTATAAAAGGGTGTTCGTTTCAGCATGGCCTGTTGTTTAATTACCGTTTGCTCATTGCGGACCTGTTGTGCTTCCTGTGAGCCGGAATTTAATGAGCTGTCAGTTTTAACTTTCTTGCCACCTCTTATCAAATGTAATAACGACCACAACCCATAAACAACCCGGACAGATCCGATACCGGGTTTTCCAGGAGGAAAATATTTTTATCTGAATATCCGGCTTTGGGGCTATTCATAATTTCAGTTGCATAAAATACGCATTTCTGAATAGAATGAAGAATGAATTCTTCAGGTATTAGCCCGGATTGCTCAGCCTGAATTTTTATGTGTGAGAAAGACGGGTGAATACGTTTAGCATGTGGATATAAATCCTTATCTTATAAAACTAATTTTAGCGAGCTTAAACCAACCTTTTTTTAACATGCCGATTAACAAGCAGCAAGTACGCACGGCCCTGACCCATGTGATGCATCCCGAGATGGAGAAAGATCTCGTCACCCTCGACATGATTGAAGATCTAATCGTGCAAGACAGCTTTATTACCTTCACGATCGATCTCCCCGAAAAAAACAGCCAGCTGGAGTCCCATCTCAAAGAAAAGTGCGAAGAAGCCATTCGCACGTATGTGGACGAAGGGGCCGTGCTGGATGTCACCACGGCGGTCAATATCTCTAAATTCCGGGACCGGGAAGACGGTCGGGGAGAGGAGCAGGCCTTTCCGGGCCAGGGACACCGTAAAAAAAAGAAGCGACAAAAAGATGAGGGGGAAGAGGAGCTGCTTTCCGGCGTCAAAAATGTAATCGCCGTTGCTTCCGGCAAGGGCGGAGTTGGCAAATCTACAGTAGCGGTTAACCTGGCCTGCGGACTGGCCCGCACGGGGGCGAAGGTGGGACTGCTGGATACCGACATCTACGGTCCCAGTATCCCCACGATGATGGATACGCATGAGCGTCCCAATATCACGACCCAGAAAAAGCTGATCCCTCTCAAGAAGTACGGCATCCGCTTTCTGTCGATGGGACTGCTGGTGGACCCCGACCAGGCCATGATCTGGCGGGGACCGATGGTCACCAGTGCAGTCAAACAGTTTATGGAAGAAGTTGAATGGGGGGAACTCGATTATCTCGTGCTCGACCTTCCCCCGGGAACCGGCGATATCCAGCTGACGCTGGTACAAACCGTTCCGCTGACGGGAGCCGTCATCGTTTCCACCCCGCAAACGGTGGCCCTGGATGACGCTCGAAAAGGCGTTGCCATGTTTAAGAAAGTAAACGTCCCGGTCCTGGGACTGGTCGAAAATATGGCCTATTTTATCCCCGAAGACAGGCCCGGCAAAAAATATCATATCTTCGGCAAACACGGCGCCCGCGATCTTGCTGAGCGAATCGGAGCCAACTTCCTGGGCGAAATACCGCTGGAGCAGGCCGTCCGTGAAAGCGGAGATGCCGGCAAGCCGATTGTACTGGAAGAGGGACTCGAGTCCCGGTCGGCGCAGGCCTTTGTGGAGCTCTCCAATAATGTGATTCAACAGCTTGCGATCCGGAATCAATCGAAAGATCCGACGGAAAAAATTGATATCAAAATTCGCCCGTAGTCCCGCGTGACTGATCCCGTAGTCTCCCGTGCCTGATTAAGCGTCCTGGCTCTCTATCAAGAGGGCTTTAAAAAGCCAGGGGGGCAATACCAACCCCTGAGCGATTTCAAAACCACAGTGTGTATAAAAAATATATGAGGATGTTGAAATTGCGACAATGTCAAGACGGGGCAAAATAACGGTTTTGCAAAGACCTCTTTAAGTAAAATAAATAAACCAGCTACTCTGCCATTACCGCACGTCCTGCGTTTCATCTCCTTTTTTTTGCCGGAAGACGGTCACGGTTTTAACCGGGAGGAACAGAAGGGACAGACGATTCTTACCGTTAAAACAAAACCATAAAAAATTTTTGTTTTTTGCAATACTACTTTTAAGTTAGGGGCGAATGAACGAAATAATTACAAAGTGAAAACGATGCGAATGTTCTGCTCTCTTTATATGTGTTGTATGATGGCGCTCTGCTGTATGCCTGAATACAAGAAAACCACCTGTAAGAGAGCAATGCTCACATGATTTTTTAAGATTCTTTTCAGAAGAAAATCAAAAGCCCGCTCATCTTCTCAGGTGAGCGGGCTTTTTTATTGATACGGTTTTTATCGACCGAAGAACCCCCCGGGTCGTACATTTTAATACTAACATGAAACAACATTAACATAATGGATACAAAATTTGCTTACTGGGTTCCCAACGTAAGTGGCGGACTGGTCATTACCGACTGGCCGATGAAAACGGATTGGACCTATGAATACAACAGGGAACTGGCACAAACCGCCGAGCAGGTCGGCTTTGATTACGGCCTGGCCCAGGCCCGCTTTTTTGGAAGTTACAATGCCGAAAAACAGCTGGAGGCGTTGAGCATCGCTAATGCTCTTGCCGCCAATACCGAGAAATTACGGCTCATCGGTGCCGTTCACCCGGGACAGTGGAACCCGGGACCTATCGCCAACTTTGTGGCCACCTCCGACCGGATCAGCAATGGACGCTTCCACCTTAATGTGGTCAGCGGCTGGTTTAAGGATGAATTCACCCGCTTCGGCGAATCCTGGCTTGCCCACGACGAGCGGTATGACCGGAGTGAAGAGTTTATCAAGGTACTGAAAGGCTTGTGGACCGAGGAAAGCTTTTCCTTCAACGGCCGCTTCTACCAGATTGATGAGGCTCCCTGCGAGCCCAAGCCCATTACGCCCCCGGACATTTTCCAGGGCGGGAACTCCCCGCGCGCTTTAAAAATGGCGGCCCGGGTCTCGGACTGGCTGTTTCTCAACGGAGGAAGCCTTGAAAAGATAAAGGGCCAGATCGATCAGGTTCGTCAATATGCCAGGGAGTTCGGCACAGAACCTCCCAAAGTAGGCGTAAACTCCTTTGTGATTTGCCGGGATACCGAAGCGGAAGCAAAGGAAGTACTGGAAAATATTATCGAGCACGCCACAGCGGAGGCCGTGGAAGGCTTTAAAGAGCAAGTCAAACGCGCCGGGCAGTCAGCACCGGAGGGCGAGGGCATGTGGGCCGATTCCGATTTCAACGATCTTGTCCAATACAATGACGGCTTCAAAACGGGTCTTATCGGTACAAAAGAACAAATAGTCGAGCGCATTCGCCAGCTCGATGCCATCGGCGTGGACCTCGTACTTACCGGATTTCTCCATTTCACCGATGAGCTTCCTCATTTCGGTAATGAAATTATCCCTGCCGTCAGAGAAACAGCGTCGACCAGGCCAGCGGAAACCGTCCCCGTTTAACATTACCATTACCACTAGCCCTGGTATCCGGAGTATATCTCATCCCTGTTCGACCTCTGATCATTGAACAGGATGAGATAATTCCGGTTTCAACACATGAATATTCTTATTTATAGACATAATAGTAATTAATATCACCGAGCCGGATTTCTCATCAGGGTAATGTAACCCATACCCTAAAATGGCTATAACTCATCGGCCATGAGGAAGGTAGAGTTTTTTCATATTTTGTGAGAAATACGGGCTAAAATTTTAAACATATTATGAGCAACCTACTGGGTATCGTCGGCAGTGTTTCGAACCCTTCAAAAACCAGAACAGCCGTAGAAATAGCATTACAGTCCGCCGCCGGGGAATTTGATATCGAAACCGACCTCCTCCATCTGGCGGAGTATGATCTTGAAACCGCTGACGGCCGGAAGCTGGAGCAGTACAGCGGCGATACGGCCCGGGCACTGGAGCTCATCATCAGCAGCAAGGCCTATCTCATAGGAACACCGGTCTACCGGGGGAGCTATTCAGGCGTTCTTAAAAATCTTTTTGATCTTATTCCCCGGGGAAAGTGGCAGTCAAACCAAGCCCCGCTGGAAAACCGGCCGGTCGGCCTCATAGCAACCGGCGCCACGGACCATCACTACCTTTCCGTGAGCCAGGAACTGGGGCCCATTGCTTCTTTTTTTGGGGCCTACCAGGTAGGCGGCGGCATCTATATCAACGCCTCTCAATTCGAGGAGGACCGAATCGTCGATAAAAAAGTTGTTCAGCGGCTGCAGAACCTGGGCAAATCGACTATCGAGCTATCGCAGTATATTGACAAAAGCACCTTTTTATCCTCGCTGGGACCCCAGTTCTGATTTCCGGCTAACACTAAATGAAACCTTTGAAAAATCAGGAATTTTGTTCAGAGTCAAGGCCCCAGGGAGGTTGCCCTCGCAGCCATAGCCCATATGTGAGAATTTCAACCGGCCGATTACGCCGGCATTGGACAAAAGAACGGTTTTGCAAAGGCATCGTAAACCAACAATCAGTATGACTATTTCCAAAGAAGAAACAGCTGAATCTCTTAAAAAAGCCATGCGGCAGCTGCCCTTTCCGGTAACGATCGCTACCGCTGCTATCGGCAAAGAGAAAAGAGGAATCACCATCGGCTCTTTCACGAGCTTATCGCTTACCCCTCCGCTCATCTCTTTCAATATCGATCACGAAGCTCAAATTCACGGATTAATAACCCGGGCTACCCATTATGCCATTCATATTCCACAGCCGGAACAATCCAGCCTGTGCGATCACTTTGCCGTTTCCGGGCGGACGGGTGAAGAACAGTTTGAGGATGTCGACTACTATCGCAGCGCATACGGCAGTCCTATTTTAAACAATATCTCAACCGTCATACAATGTCGTTCGTATGATAAGCTTAAAGCCGGCGATCATACTATCATTGTGGGCGAGGTGGTGGAAATTGAACAGCAAAATGACCATCCGGGCGTGCTGTATCACGATCGCTCCTATCGATCGGTCGGGGAGTCGGTACCTGAAGAAAAGACCAAGGTCAAACGCGCGGGATGATTGATTACCAATCCGCTTCGACGTTGATTCCACCGCTGTAAATGCTTCTTTTTCGATAATGCCCACCTGTTGTTAGCCTTCTTAATGATGAGTTGCTGGTTTAGGATATAACAAGGCCCCGGGCCCCGGCTTTGCAGGTCAGGTAATCTCCCCGCTAACGCGGTGCTGTCTGTTTAAGCACGGGATTCCTCTTAGCCGTTACAATTTTGTATTTTCAAAGCTACAAATAAATCTCCATGCATATTCTTCCCCATGCCGCCTGATTCCTGTATTTTATGCGCTCATTCCGATGTCCGGCATTTTTATGAAGATGATTCAGAGCATTATGCCGGCAATTACTGCCAGTGCCGGCGCTGCCGTCTGATTTTCGCCGCTCCCGAAAACCGTCCCTCAAGGGATAAAGAGTTCGCGCGTTACGAAACCCATGAAAATGATCCCGGTGACGAAGGGTATCGCGCCTTCCTCGGACAGTTATTTCACCCGATGAACGAGCTGCTGAAACCAGAGAGCAAGGGACTTGATTTCGGGTCGGGACCGGGTCCCACCCTGCATATCATGTTTGAGGAAGAGGGTCATGAAATGCGTATCTACGACTCCTTTTATGAGCGGGCCCCCTCCGTTTTCGAGGAGACCTATGATTTTATTACCGCCACCGAGGTGGTGGAACATCTCTTTCATCCCGGAAAAGAACTCGATCGGCTGTGGAGCTGCCTGCGACCCGGCGGTTACCTGGGTATTATGACGAAAATAGCCGAGGATAACCGGGACTTTTTTGCCGACTGGCATTACCGGCTGGATTATACGCACGTTACCTTCTTTACGGAGAAGACGTTCCGGTGGCTCTCCGGTTACTGGAATGCTGCACTGAATTTCCCGGCCGATCGCGTTATCATGTTCCATAAACCACCAGCTGAAAATAGTTGATCGGGGGACAGTTCGGGGAATAGCGTTCAGGCAAAACCTGTGGCCCGGCCGGCGGGTCAATGACGGGTTGCAAAAGGTCCCGCTACTAAAAGTTGCTTCACTATGGCGCTTTAATTATCATGCACCGCATACAGAAGCGTTGACTTTTGAGTAATGGCAATGTTAAGATAACAGGTGTACGCAATGGCAAACGAACAATCAGGATCGGTTCACACCGGACAAAAGAACGATTTTTTCGGCCATCCCCGGGGACTCTCAACACTTTTTTTTACGGAACTCTGGGAGCGTTTCAGTTATTACGGCATGCGCGCCCTGCTGGTGCTCTTTATGACCGCAGAAGCGATGGGAAACAATCCCGGCCTCGGCTTCAGCGTCGGAAAAGCCACCGCTATCTACGGGTTATACACCTTTTTTGTTTATGTGCTTTCCCTCCCGGGCGGATGGGTTGCTGATAAACTCTGGGGTCAGCGCAAAGCGGTGTTTGTCGGCGGGTGCATTATCGCGGCGGGACACTTTAGCATGGCGGTCCCCACCACCATGTTCTTTTATATCGGACTGGCACTCATTGTCATCGGCACCGGCCTGCTGAAGCCCAACGTCAGTTCGATGGTGGGGGACTTGTATCCCGAGGGCGGGGCGCGACGGGATGCCGGCTTTTCTATCTTCTACATGGGCATTAATTTTGGCGCCATTTTGGGTCCCCTGCTCTGCGGGCTCCTGGGCGAGGGCTATAACTGGCACTACGGATTTTCACTGGCCGGATTCGGAATGGTGCTCGGACTGATTTCCTATAAATACGGCTACAAATTTTTAGGCAATGCCGGGGACCTCAAAACCGGCGAGAGCCGGGAAGTCCTTAACGCGCGGAGCCGTAGATTTTATACGATTCTCTCCGTTACAGCCGGTGCTATCGTTGCTTTCACCTTCCTGATGAGTTCCGGTGTCATCAACATTACGCTCCAGACCCTGGCCGAGTACCTGGGCGGGGCGGCGGTGACGATAACCATCCTATTCTTCGGCTACATCATCTTCTTCGGGGGACACACAAGAGAGGAACAGAAGAAATTAGGGGTCATTTTCTGGCTCTTTATCCTGGCGGCGCTCTTCTGGAGCGGGTTTGAACAGGCGGGTTCTTCGCTTAACCTCTTTGCCCAGGATCTCACCAACCGTTCTATCGGAGACATTGCCTGGCTCGATGCTACGACCGCTTCTATCCTTACGCTGCTTATTGCGATCCCGGTATTGTACATGGTATACCGGGTTTTCAATCGCAAGAATCTCTGGGACTTTGCCAAATGGGTGGTCGGTATCTCCTCGGTAGGTATTCTGATTTTTATCTGGTGGCTGATTCAGCGGATCGGTATCGGCTGGGAAACGCCGGCCAGCACCCTTCAGCTTATCAACCCGTTTTTTATTGTCGTTTTCGCCCCGATATTCGGGTGGCTGTGGACCTGGCTGGCGTCCAAAAATGCGAATCCCTCTATCCCGGTTAAATTCGGATTGGGATTATTCGGCCTGGCCGCCGGCTTTTTTGTGCTCTCGTGGGGAGCAGTCAACGCCACGGAGGCGAATCCCGTAAGTCCCTCCTGGCTTATCGTAACCTATTTCCTGCATACCTGCGGCGAACTCTGCCTGTCGCCTGTCGGGCTCTCATCCATGACCAAGCTGGCCCCTCAAAGCCGGGTCAGTCAAATGATGGGCATCTGGTTTGTCGCCGCGGCCGTGGGCAATCTGTTTGCCGGACTCCTGGCCGGCCAGCTCGAAACGCTTGCCCCCACAAGCCTCTTCTGGTGGGTTGCTATGATCGTAGGAGGCGGTGGAATTGTGGCGCTGATTGCCGCGCCCCCTGTCAAAAAACTGATGGGGGACGTGGAGTAGGTAGAAGTTGACCTCTCCCGTTTCTTCTCTTACATGCATACAGTAAATTATTCATGTAACCTTAGTACACCTCTTTTTGCGTTTTTTTGAAATTTAATTAGTTATGTTAATATTAAATTGTGTACTACCATTGAGGGATCCCGTATCCGCCGATGGATAACCTCCGCAGATATAAACCTGAAATTACGGCATCCTTAACAACTACCAGGCGGAATGGAGTGATACCATAAGACGATCGAGAGGTACTTCTTTCTGTTTTCTGTTTCCCTTCATATCATAACTATTCAGCAGAAATCATCCTGAACATCATGCGTTATGCTTTTTTCTTACTTGTCTTAGCGCTTATCACAGTTTCCTGCAGCGATAGGGGAACAAGCCCTGACCCCGGCAACAGTACATTTTACCTCCATGAAAATGGAGTTACCATCATGTGCCCGGATGCAGAGCCGGGCCAGAAAGGAGTGGTTAATGGCGTAGAATATGTGGCAGTTGATAGCACCCTTCTGGAGCAAAAAATAGAAAATGGGGAGGATCTGTCTGCTGTATGCACCTCGCTCGTTACGAACATGCCAAGCTTAAGTACAGTAAATGGATCTTATAACCAAGATATAGAATCTTTTAACCAAGATATAAGCAGTTGGGATGTGAGCAAAATAACGGATATGAGCAGCATGTTTAATGGGGCAAAAAACTTTAACGCTGATATCAGCAGCTGGGATGTAAGTAATGTTACGGATATGAGTGGTATGTTTGCTGGGGCCTTAAGCTTTAATCGGGATATTAGTGGCTGGGATGTGAGCAACGTAACGAATATGAGAAGCATGTTTGATGTGGCCTCAAGTTTTAATGCTGATATAGGCAGCTGGGACGTCAGCAAGGTAACGGATATGGGTGGGATGTTTGCTTACGCAGAGAGTTTTAATGCGGACCTGAGCAACTGGGACGTGAGTAATGTAACGGGTATGGACAGTATGTTTTCTCTGGCTTCAAGCTTTAATAGCGATCTAAGTAGCTGGGACGTCAGCAAGGTCACCAATATGAGCTATATGTTTGATGGAGCCTCAAGCTTTAATAGCAACTTAAGCAGCTGGGATGTAAGCAACGTAACTGTTATGTTCCGTATGTTTTTTGCGGCTACAAGCTTTAATGGCGATCTAAGCAGCTGGGACGTCAGTAAGGTCACGGATATGAGTAGGATGTTTGCTGGCGCCTCTAACTTCAATCAAGATCTTAGCAGCTGGGATGTGAGCAAGGTAACTGGCAGCAATAGTCATACTGCTGAGATCTATGGCTCTGGTATGAGCGGTATGTTTAGTGGAGCCTCAAGCTTTAATGGCGATATAAGCAGCTGGGATGTGAGTAATGTAATTGATATGAGGTGGATGTTTGATGGGGCCTCCAGTTTTAACCAGGATCTCAGCGGCTGGTGCGTAAACGATATTGATGAAAAACCAGAAAATTTTTCATCTGAAAGTGCCCTTTCCCAGAAACACCACCCGGTTTGGGGGACCTGCCCGCAGTAATCCGCCGGGGTGAGTTCGTTTACACGAACTGCAAGGATGACTTCTCCAAAGGGCCAATAATCAGTAATCCACTGGGCCGGGTTGTCTTTGCTCGATGTCACAGAATCAAGAACATAAAGCTAAATACAGACTCAATATCTCTTTCTTACTTAGCTCACTCAAAAACAATTGTACGTCCATTATGGATAAAGATCCGTTCCTCCAGCAGTAACTTGACGGCCTTGGCCAGCACCGTCTTTTCCACATCCCGTCCCGCATTGGCCATTTGATCGGCCGTGTGCGTATGATTGACCGGTAGCACATCCTGGGCAATAATGGGTCCCTCATCCAGGTCTTCCGTCACAAAGTGAGCCGTGGCCCCGATTATTTTTACGCCCCGTTCAAACGCCTGCCTGTAGGGGTTCGCCCCGATAAACGCCGGCAAAAAGGAGTGATGTATATTGACAATGCGTCCCCGGTAGCGGTTGACAAATTCCGGGGTAAATATGCGCATATATTTTGCCAGGACGATATAATCCGGGTCATACCGGTCAATAACTTCCTGCAGTTGCTTTTCATGGGCTCTCCGCTCCAGGCCTTTGTGACTTACCTGATGAAAAGGGACGTCAAAGGCCCGTGAGAGGGCTTCCAGCTCCCCGTAATTGCTGATCACGGCGTCAATATCCGCAGGTATTTCACCATAACTGTACCGGAGCAGTAAATCTCCCAGGCAGTGGGCTTCTTTGGTGGCCATAACGACGATTGACCGGTGGCCGATCTCGGCCCGGCGAATATTCGCGTCCGCCGGCAACGCCTTGTTGAGATCTCTTACCACCCCCTCGGGCGTCCGGTCTCCCTCAAAGGCCGTACGCATCACAAAATGATTCGAGGTAGCGTCCACAAACTCCTGGTTGCTAACAATATTTAGCCCGTAGTTGTACAACACTTCCGTAATCCGGTAGACCAGTCCCTTTTCATCCGGACAGTCGATATGCAATACCTGTTTTCCCATCTTATACCTTTACCTTTACTTTCATCTTAATACTAAATTACCCGTCAGCCGTTTTCTGGTTTGCGTCTTTCTTCTTTCCCGCGATCAAACAGTAAGCGGCAGCACCAACAGTAAAAATAAAATCTGCGCCAGTCAATATTTCTTTTCAGTTATCCCCCTTCCCCCCTGCATTATTTTCATCCGATATGAATGCTGATTAACGATACCAGAGTCGTTATATTTACCCGTTATGAACAACACGACTACAGCCTCCGATCCTACAGATGACGCCACTATTACAGAACGAAAACCCATTGCGGCTATCGCCACCCCGGTGGGCGAAGGCGGGATTGCCGTCATACGGGTGTCGGGAAAAAATGCCATTGAAAAAGTAAACGAGGCCTTCCGGGGAGCGGATCTTATCGAAAAAGAGAGCCATACCGTCCATTTCGGAAAAATCACAGATGCGCAGGGGGACGTGGTGGATGAGGTGCTCGCCACCCTTTTTCACGCTCCCCGGTCGTACACGGGAGAAGAGACGGTAGAGATTTCCTGCCACGGGGGCGTGCTGGTCACCCAGGCCGTACTGGAGACAATATTGGCCCTCGGCATTCAGCCGGCCGAGGCGGGAGAGTTTACCCAGCGGGCCTTCCTGAATGGCAAAATGGAACTGAGTCAGGCCGAAGCGGTGGCCGACCTGATTCATGCAAAAAGCGCCAAAGCGCTGGATTCCGCGCACCAGCAGCTGGAGGGACGGCTGGGCGAGCATATCAGGGAGTTTCGGCAGCAAATTATTGACGCAACCGCCATGGTGGAACTGGAGCTGGATTTCGTGGAGGAGGATGTGGAATTCGCCAACAGGGAACAGCTCCGGGAGCTGCTCGCCGAACTGGAAGAAGAAATTGACAAACTACTTGCCACCTACGAAACCGGCCGGCTGGTCAAGCACGGGGTTCGAACCGTCTTTATCGGACTGCCCAATGCCGGCAAATCGACCCTGCTGAATACGCTGGTGGGCAAAGACCGGGCGATTGTTACCGAAATCGCCGGAACCACCCGCGATACCATTGACGTGGACTGGAGCTACGAGGGACTCCGGTTCATCCTTACCGACACGGCGGGACTCCGCGAGACGGAGGATGTGGTCGAGGCAGAGGGGGTCAAGCGATCTCAGAAAGCGTTCCGGGAAGCGGACCTGGCGGTTTATCTCAAGGATCTGTCCCGCGAACCGACGGCAGCGGAGCGCAAGGATATCGCCCGGTTTCAAAAAGCGGCCGGCGATACGCCTTTCGTACTGATTGGCACCAAAAAGGATATCGCACTGGATCTGGAGGACGAGCGCATGGATTACGACCTGAAGATATCGGCTCTGGAAGATGAAAAAATAGCGGAGCTTAAAAAGCTGATGAAGCAGCGGGCGCTGGAGAACAAGCATTACGATGCCTCGAGCCTGCTGGTCACCTCCAGCCGTCACCGTGACGCCCTTCAAAAAGCCCGGCAAAACGTGCAAAGCGCTCTGCAGGCCCTCGACCAGGGCATGACCGGCGACTTCCTTTCCATCGACCTGCGCTCGGCGTTGAAAGACCTGGGAACCATCACCGGCGAGATCACCAACGAGGATATCCTGGATTCCATATTTTCGCGTTTCTGTATCGGTAAGTGAGGGATTAGACGCGGAGTGTAAGGGACCGGGAAAAGTAGTCGCCGGATGGTAGCATATCGTTGTAAAGGGATCTCTGAGCGAAAAATGCGGGACACGTGCACTGCTCCCGCAGAACGATGCAATCCGGTAATAAATAAGAGTTGGGCTCACCGCATACTTACCGCTGTTCGCCTACAATAGTTTCTATCATTTTGACAACTCCCGTACTATATAGCTGCTCTTCTTTCTTCATTTCTCCCCGGGCCTCCGCCTGGTGTCCGTACATCATCAGCCAAACCTGTCCGGCTCCCTCGATTTCCGATCCGTGACTTCGCCACGTATCCAACGGCCTGGTTCCCCGGCCGTGATCCGTGGTCACGATAAAAGTCGTTTTTCCCCGGTAATACGGGTTCCCTTGCGTAAAGCGCCACAGTTCCTTCAAAAAAGCGTCGGTACTGTGAGCCGAATTCAGGTAGGCCTGGTAGTTTCCGTCATGGGCAAAATCGTCGGTCTCCCCATAGGCGATATAGACCATATCCGGGTGCTCCCTTTTCATATACTCCAGCGCATAGTTATGGGTGAAGATATCCAGTCGAACCGATCCCCAGGGGCTGGGGGTGTGCGGTTGAGCCTTATTGAGAAATCGCTCGATTTCCGTAAGATTGTCACCCTCGGCCTTCTCAAAACCGGCATTCACCGGCACGCCACTTCGCTTCTCATTGATGATATACGGAAATACATTCCAGCTGCCAAAAGCGGCCACCTTACCTTCATAGGCTGCGCTTTTGTTCAGCTTTTCGAGAATCGTAACATTGGGATTATTCATCTTGTCATTGCTGTTAATACGCTCATCATCCGCTTTGCCGGTCAAAATCTCGTTATACCCGGGATAGGAAAACACCATCCCGTTCATCAGGTTTACCTTACTTCCCTCCCCGCGATTACCATGGATGCTGCCTATCTCCGCAATCGTATTCCATATAAACGGAAGCAGCGCTTCTCGCCTCCCGGTCGGAGTTTCGCGCCAAAACTGTTCTTTTAAAGAAGCAGCATCGGATACATACTCTTCATGGTCAATTAGCAAAGAATCCGCCCCGGTAAAAAGCTCCTGCCAGCGAAACCCGTCAAGGGTTATAAGCACCACTTTTTCTGTTGACGAATTATTCTGAGCCTTGGCGTTGTTGTTCCAGCCAGCGAGCGGGAGCCAGATCAGGATTAGCGCTGAGAGTACAAATTGTTTCTTCATATCAAGTATATTAATTAATGTGACAGATAGCATAGGTTATATATTCCGGCTCAAAAGTGCCATCTTTGTATAAATTAATCATGGTATAGCCCGGTGGGTTTGGTGGGAGAACGGTTATGTGTCCCCGGTATTATTGCTTACCTGCTCACCGGTAATATGGGCAATACGCACGACCCGTTTCTTGTTAACCCTCGACTGTTTGTAGGTATTTGCTCTCGTTAACAGACAGTCCAGGGAAGTGTTGCCGGAATATGTTAGAAAATCTTTTGATTTATAAGCTAAACTCTATTAGTTAAGCCACCAGGACGTTTCACGAATTCCATCATTGCCAGCTCCGAACTGACGATCAATGGCCGCTGAGACATTGGCCTTATTATTTTGATATTCACTTTGGGGATAAATCCATCGTGTGGGAGGAGATCCTGTCTGTGGCTGCAGGAATTCCGGGTAACCTGTTCTCAGCTGCTCAAAGTAGAGCGTCCATCCACCCTGCAAGAACGAACGCAAATACTTCTGCAAAGCGATGCGCTTTATTTTTTCCTCCGTTGTTACGGCGGTCGACAAATCTACCGCTTCTCCCTGCAAGTACTCCTCAGCCGCCTGTTCATCGACATAGGAGGCATAATTTTCCGCGTAGGTATTGTAAAAGGCAAAACTGGCCTTCACGCCTTCATCATAATAGGATTCCGCCGACGACATGGTTATCCAGTCGCGTACCCGGGCTTCTGCCAAAATAAACTGAAGCTCGGAATAACCCAACAGCACGTGGGGTTCATTCGTAGGATCTTCAGTGTAGCGCAAATCAACGAGTGAAATATTGCCTGCCGCCGCCTTATCACTGTTTTTGCCATACTGACCGATAGGGTTGCCACCTTCGTAAGCATCAAAATTATTCCTGGCCAACCCCTGCTCGCTGGCATTCTTGGTTTGAGTTGCATAGATGAACAATCGGGGATCCTGCCGGTCTTGCAGCCGCTTGATGAACGTTGAATCGACATAAATATCAGATCCGTACGTGCTTTCGTTATATTCTCCATACCGGCTGCCCAATTGATCATAGAATACCATCTGACCGTTGTCGGCAATCGATTCTATGAGTGGCTCATTCTGTGCAATGGATGCAAATCGAGCGGGAATATCCAAGTCGGTCTTCCCTACTTTATTGGATAAGGTCATTAGCACCTTCAGCCGGTAGGAATTGACCAGCCGCCGCCATTTGGAGGCGTCCGATGAATAGATAATATCCCCCTCGATTACATCATTGTATTCTTGCAGCAGGCTGTCGGCTTCTTCAAGCTCGGTTAAAATACCCTCGAATACCTTCTTTTGGGTATCATATGCCGGAACATAAATGCTTTCCATTTCACCTTGCAATGCTTCAGAATAGGGAATATCACCGAAGGTCATCGTTAGGTTATAGAAGTAATAGGCCCGAAAAAACTTACCCAGTGCCTCGTACACCGGCTTGTTAACACGCTTTGCCTCCTCAATCATCTTGGTGACATTCCGCAAACGATTATAGGCATCGAAACTTCCGCGATTCCATTTATAGTACTGAAGTGCGCTCTCTCCCGATGTACTCACGATCATCCGGCTTGCCAGCAAAGGGTCAAGCCCTTCTACCTGAAAAGCATTAGATGCTATTTCAGTCAATAGCAACTGCGGCGGGGTCTCGGATACACTGTTTGGATTATCGTCAAGCTTTTGCAAATCATTACACGAGGTAATGACGAATACCATCATCAAAAGGATGTATAGTGACTGTTTCATTGTTGGGATCTTTATAGTTTTAAATGAATTCATTATTAAAAAGACAGATCGATCTTAAGCCCTATATACCGGCTTGAAGGATCTTGCAGGTCGTCGTCATTGCCGAAATCGGGATCAATAACTTTTGCCTTCTTCAGGATGGCAAGGTTGTAGCCGAAGGCCGTCAGATTTAGCTTTTTTACACCTAAATTGGGGAATAAGTGGGCCATACTGTAGGTCAATGAAACATCCCGAAGCTTTAGGAAGCTGCGATCGAAAACATTAGCGAACAGCTCACTCTCATCCCGGGTAACTTTTGCCCGGTACGGATAGTTTTGAGCCCACTGCTGCCAGCCTACCGCTGTGGTATTTTCCTTAAACTCGCGGGTATCGCTGATCACATTTCCATCCGTATCGGTCTGTAGTTCTCCGCTTACCACATTCACGCCTTCCGGAACGTATACCGGTTCGCCGGCGGCATACTCCTCATCTCTCCATCGGGTTGCTTCGGGATGCTTGCCGCCCCACCACATTTTTTCTACGGTCAACGAGTTCATCACTCCGCCGACAGCGCCGTCAATGCCGACGTTAAGAGCGAACTTATTGTACTTGAATTGATTTTGAAGGCCAAATCGCCAATCGGGAAGCAGGTGTCCTTTTAGCTGGGGATAGGGATCTTGCGTAGGCAACCCGGTTTCCTCATCCAGTACCAGGCGGCCGTCCGGGGCTTTCATCCATCCGGTCGCATAGTAGTTATCAGCCCGCTCACCCTCTGATAAGTTTTTGTACTCATCCTGATCACCATAAATGCCGGTTAACCGTTCAACGCGCCGCGACCAGTTGGCGGTGATATTCCAATTAAAGTTTTGGCTCTGCACCGGGGCCGTATTAACGGTCACCTCCACCCCGTTGGTGGTATACTCGTTGCCGTTAATTTTTCGGGTCTCGAAACCCGATGCCAGCGAAATCGGCAAGTCAATGATCTGGTTCTTATCAATGATGTTATAATAAGTTACATCAAAGTTAAGCCTGTTGCTAAACAGCCCGGCTGACAAGCCTACCTCTTTGGTAACCGACTGCTGCGGATTGATAAAGGGATTCACAATATCCTCCGGATAGCTCAACTGCGGATTGCCATTAAAGGTACCCGTTTTATTATAGTAAGCAACCGTTTGATAGGGATTGTTAAAATCCGGATCGAGATCGCTGGACACTTTCGCCCATGAGCCGTATACCCGCAGATTTGAGATGGACCGCGGCAGGCTAACAAGGTTAGATACCACCGTACTCAATGATGCCGAGGGGTAGAAATAGGAGTTCGTTGACTCCGGCATCACGGACGACCAGTCGTTACGTCCCGACAGGTTCAGGAAAACAGCATCCAAAAATTCCAGGTCAACTGTTCCATACAAGCTTCGGATTGCCTTTTTCCGCTGCTCGGTGGATCCCTGTACATTTCGCTTGGTGTTGGACAGGCTGTACACGCCGGGGACCACCAGGCCGTCGGTTGAGTTATAGTATTCTTCGTAGCTCTGGAAGTTAGAGTTTGCGCCGGCAATTACATGGAAGTTAAAGAAGGAAGTCAGCTGATTTTCGTATCGGAATCGCAAGTCGTTATCAAAGGTGAGAGCGTCCACATTCCAGGTTTTGTAAAAGCCGTCCCGGGGATCGCCGTACCGGAGGTACGACTTGGGACGCTCCTGATCTTCGAAGCGATCTTTCTTATTGACCGAGGAGCGTGCCTGTACATAAAAATTATTTGTCACATCCCACCGCAGCTTTAGCTGTCCACGGTATACATCAGAATCATATTCCTGATTACGTTCATAGGCGCCAAAATAGGGATTATTATACCAGGCATAATTCCAGTTCGCCTGTTTGTACCCCTCTTGTCCCGGAACCCAAAGGTGATTTTGCTGCGCCTGAGGATCCACATCGGCCCCCTGCCAAATCAGGAGGGTGTAAATATGATTGTTGGGTCCATATCCGTAGGCGGGATAATTGGGCGATTTCACCTTATTATAGGATACTTTGTTATCCAGCGTGATGGAAGAACCGATATTAAAGGTGGATGCAAACGAAAGTCCGCCGCGATCCACCGAAGTATTCGGCACACGTCCCTGCTGATAGCCATAATTCCCGGAGAACCGGTACCGGGCGTCATCCTTTTTATAGGCCAGGGAAAAGTCGGTAGTACTGAATATACCCGGTCGCATAAATTCTTGCAGATTGTTATGGGACTCCCAGGGAATGGGCACGCGCTCATAACGCGATTTGTCATCATACTTTGAGCCCTCTACCGTGCCATACCATTCAATAGTCTCACCGGTCTGTGTGTCACGGATGGGGCTATTCCACTGGGGAATCATTTTACCTTCCTCAAACTTGGGCCCCCAAATCATATCTCCATCAGAAACTCCGCCTCCTTTGCCATCCCAGAACTCATACTGACCATTAGAGCCATTGCCATACTGCTTTTGGGCTTCCGGAAAGACGGCATAGCCTGCGGTGCGCATCGTACTGTTTGATATATTGACTTGCAGTCCTTCTGTTTTAGCATCTTTCGTGGTAATTAAAATAGCCCCGTCTTTTCCCCGCGAACCGTACAAGGCAGAGGCTGTAGTTCCTTTGAGCACATTAATCTCGGCGATATCATTTTTTGAGATATCAAAAAAATCGGTTTCGACCGGCACATCATCGATGACGATAAGAGGCTCCTTGCCGCGCAATAAAATTTCCGGACTCTGGAACAGACCGGTTGGATTATTTACTGTCAGTCCTGATACTTTGCCACTAAATAGGTTTGCTATATTAGGAGCAGTGGTATTTTCAAGAGATTCGTTTTCAATTTCCTGTGTTGAATAACCGATTTTCTCCTTTTGCTGGGTAACCCCCATGGCTGTAATTACCACTTTACCAATTTCACCGATTGCCATTGGCAAAGACACATTGATAACCTCGCGGCCGGCCACAGGTATCGTTTTCTTTTCATATCCAACAAATGAAAAGATGAGCGTATCTGCCTGACCAGCCTCTAAACTATAGTTCCCGTCGATGTCGGTTGAAGTTCCCTGGGTTGTCCCTTTGACCATAACATTTACCCCGGGCAAAGCCTCCCTGTCAGAGCTGGTTACCCTGCCTCCAACCTGATTATCCTGAGCCTGACTAATTCCATGTACATATAAAAAGCCAATGACTAATAGCCAATACTTTTTCATTATAATATTTGCAATTTAAAGAGTTTGATATTTGTAATTTTATATGAGTCCTTCCTCATATTTAAATTTAAAGTCGAACATACAGGCAAGTCTTAACCATGGTATTAGATCAATGTTATTTCTGGATTATGACTTCTGTTTATAACCAATTGAATCATTATGATTTGATAACAGTATCGGACGACCAAAATACGTATGGACTAAATCGTTCTTTGTTTTTGTACAAGCCTGTTGGCACAAACAGCCCCTTTTTCCCTGAAAGACTACCCCGATTAATTATCTCCCCTTCCCAAACGGAGGATCCTTCTTTTTTGTTAGTATTCTTCCGAATCATCATCACTTGAAAAATCTTCAGACATATGAAAATTATCATCGTCGGTGCTACCGGCACCATCGGACAGAAAATAACGGCCGATCTTGAAGGCGAACATGATATCATAAAAGTGGGTTCGCAAAGCGGCGACATCCGGGCCGACATTACGAAACCGGAATCGATCAAAAAACTATTCCAGGAGGTAGGATCTTTTGATGCCCTGGTTAGTGCCGCCGGCGGCGGACATTTTGGCCCGTTGAAGGAAATGGACAGCGACGATTTCCAGGTTGGTTTGAATAGCAAGCTCGCAGGACAGGTAAATCTCGTTTTGGCCGGTCAGCACTTTATCAATCCCAGGGGATCCTTTACCCTGATATCGGGCATTCTTTCGGACGACCCGGTCTATGCCTCGGCCAACCTGGCAGCGGTTAACGGGGCGATCAACAGCTTTGTAGCGGCTGCAGCAATGGAACTGGAAAACGACGTGCGCATCAATGCGGTAAGTCCGGGCGTAGTGGAAGATTCCCCGGAATTCTTTGATGCGTTCCCGGGTCATATTCCCGTAGCCATGGACCGCGTAGTAACCGCTTTCCGAAAGAGCGTGCTCGGCGCCGTTTCAGGAGAAATTATCAAAGTTTGGTAGCGCGGTCGGAATACTGAACGATTGCCGGACTATGGAACCGTATAACGTTCATAATTTCAAAACCTGAGAAATGAGTACAAAACAACTTGCCGATATCAACTATTCCATCCTGGACCTGGCGGTCATCACGGAGGGACAGTCCGCCGCCGGTGCTATCCATAACAGCCGCGATTTAGCCCGGCAGGCAGAAAAAATGGGCTACAGCCGGTTCTGGATGGCCGAACATCACAATATGGAGAATATTGCCAGTTCCGCCACCTCTGTTTTGCTCGGCTATGTGGCGGAAGCCACCGATTCCATTCGCATCGGATCGGGCGGTGTCATGCTGCCGAATCACTCCCCCCTCGTCATTGCCGAACAGTTCGGAACGCTCGCTACTCTTTATCCCGGGCGGATCGATCTCGGACTGGGACGCGCCCCCGGCACTGACCAGGCTACAGCCCGGGCCATCCGTCCCGACCGGATGCAGCAAGTACGCCAGTTTCCCAACAACATCAGACAGCTGCAACAGTATTTTTCCGCCGGCAACAGCAGCTCCGATGTCCGCGCAATCCCGGGAGAAGGGACCGACGTTCCGCTGTGGATTCTGGGATCCAGCACCGACAGCGCTCACCTGGCTGCGGCGATGGGACTCCCCTACGTGTTTGCGAGCCATTTCTCCCCGCAGCAACTCCATGCCGCCCTGAAAGTCTACCGGGATAAGTTCGAGCCCTCCGACCAGCTGGAGGAACCCTATGTCATGCCCTGTGTTAATGTGGTGGCAGCCGATACCGACAAGCAAGCCGAATGGCTGGCCACTTCGCTGAAACAGATGTTCATGGGCGTTGTCACCGGCGAGCGCAAGCCAATGCCGCCCCCGGTCGATGACATGAATACCGTCTGGAACCTGCAGGAGAAAATGGCGGTAGAACAGATGCTCACCTACTCTTTTATCGGAAGCAAAGAGACGGTTGAAAACGAAATATCCGCTTTTACGGATGAGACGGGAGCCGACGAAATCATGATCGCCTCCTATGTCTATGATCATGCAGAACGTATTAAATCGCACCGATTGTTTGCCGAGGTAATGCGGGGAAAAGCATCGTCCCCGTCGGTCAAAGAGTTCACGGGATCGTAACAAAACCTATGTTCGGTTAATTAGATGAGCCCTATAAAAATAAAAGCAGGAATATCCCCGTTGCTCTGTAACCCGGGGAAAAAATTTACTACATTGCATAGTTAACTGTTATGGATAACCCGACCCCTGCCATGAAAAGGCCCGTCTTTATCATACTTCTGGTACTTTTGAGCACAGCTTCCCTGTTCGCGCAGGACCGGCGTCCCGCTCTCGGCATCAACCTCGAGGGCTACGACTATCCCTACCCGGCCGAGTATTTTACCTTTGAGTCACAGCAGCAGTCGATGGAAATGGCGTTCATGTACGAGGAAGCCGGCGATCCCAATGGCAGGACCATCCTGCTGTTCCACGGGAAAAACTTCAACGGGGCCTACTTCGGGGAAGTAATGCAGGCATTACTGGACGAAGGGTTTAATGTATTGGCTCCCGACCAGATTGGCTTCGGCAAGTCGACCAAACCCGACTATTATCACTACACCTTCCAGCAGCTGGCACAGAATACCAAGGCGCTGGCCGATTCCCTGGGAATCAGTCGAACCGTGGTTCTGGGTCACTCTATGGGCGGCATGCTGGCCACACGCTTCTCGCTGATGTACCCCGGAACGGTGGAAACGCTGGTTCTGGAAAATCCCATCGGGCTGGAAGACTGGAAGAAAAAAGTGCCCTACCAGGGAATTGATCACTGGTTCCGGCAGGAGCTGGACAAAACCTATGAAGGCGTCAAACAGTATATGTCCCAAAGCTATTACGACAACAACTGGAGCCCCGCCTATGACGAGTGGCTCTACCTGCGGACGGCCTTTTTCGGTCAGCCCGGTTACGAGCGCTATGCCTGGAACCAGGCGCTGACCACCGATATGGTTTTTACCCAGCCCGTGCTGTATGAATTTTCGGATCTGGAAGTCCCGGCCGTACTTATTATCGGCCAGCGTGATCGTACGGCCCTCGGCACCGGACTGGTTCCCGATTCGGTGGCCGCGACCATGGGACAGTATCCCAAGCTGGGCAAACGCACCGCACGGGAAATCCCCGATGCTACGCTCATCGAACTGGACGGCATCGGGCACCTGCCGCATATCGAGGCGTTTGATCGTTTTATGGACGCCCTGCTTTCTACCATCAACTGAACATCTCCGGAGATGGCGGGGCTTGATTTAATTATTTCCGCCGTCCGAACCCGAACCGCCTGCGTCGTTATTTCCGTCCTGGTTTTGCGGCATATCGGGCACAGCAGACGGACTTTGAGACGAGTTGTCAAAGTTATTCTGTTGTTGGACAGGCACTTCAACGCCGCTTTCCTGTACCGCACTCTCGGAAGTCCCACCCCGGTCAATGGCAAAGTTGGCGAGCAAGCTGAGCACAAGTAAAGCGCCACCCAGCACGCTGGTGGATTTTGACAGCAAGTCGGCCGTGCGGCGTGCCCCCAGGCCGGCACCGCCCTGCATGCCGCCGGCCAGGCCGCCGGAAAGTCCACCGCCCTGACCCGGTTGCAGAAGAACGACGATGGTTAAGAGAATACAAACAAGAACAATAAGAACTAAAATGATATTATACAGCATAATAAAGACAACTATCGGTAAATATTAGACTCGTTAAGTTATCCAAAATTCCTTTTTTTTACAATGTTATTATGTCAAGAAAATTTCCGTTCTTGTATTATCAACCCTGCTACGGTTAATTTATTATCCTAAAGTCCTTTTCTGTGGAAGATTTCACGAACCAACTCCAGAATATCATTCAGAGCTCGCCGGCCTTCAGTAATAAAGTCGTTCTCTCCCTCGGGATCATATTTGTCATATGGCTGATTCGCTATCTTGCCGTGCGCTCGGTCAATAAGCACATACCGGAGGCGAAAGACCAGTACAAGTGGCGCAAAAACCTCACGTATATTTCCGTTTTTATCGGATTTCTGGTTGTCGGACGTATCTGGTTTGAGGGACTACAGTCGCTGGCAACGTTTCTGGGGTTGCTTTCTGCGGGACTGGCGATCGCCCTTAAAGATCCGATTTCAGACTTAGCCGGATGGCTGTTCATCCTCTGGCGCAAGCCGTTTGAAGTGGGAGACCGCATCCAGGTGGGCGACACCAAAGGAGATGTCATTGATCTTAGAATTTTTAAATTTACGGTGCTTGAAATTGGCAACTGGGTGCGCAGCGATCAAAGCACCGGCCGGGTAGTGCATGTGCCCAATCACCTGATTTTTTCCGACGCGCTGGCTAACTATACCAGCGACTTTGATTTTATCTGGAATGAACTGGAGGTGCTTGTCACCTTCGAAAGCGACTGGGATAAAGCAAAACAGATCTTGCAGCAAATTGCAGACGAGCATCTCGAGGAGTTCATAGAAAAAGCCGACCGGCAGGTACGGCGCGCCCAAAAGGCCTACCTCATTTATTACCGGCATCTCACTCCCATTGTCTATACCGATGTACAGGACAGCGGCATCTGCCTGACGATCCGCCACCTTGCGAATCCGCGCAACCGGCGGGGAATCTCCCAGGCCATTTGGGAAAATATCCTCCGCGCGTTTGAGGAACACGATGATATTGAATTAGCCTACCCGACCATGCGCATCTACAGGGATCCCTGACCATACAATGATTAACCGGGCTACGCAGTTTATGTTATCCAGGGGACACCCGGGTAACATAGGTAATCACAAAAACCAGGGTAATCAGCTTAATCTGTGGTCCTACTTTGGGATAGGCTGGATCAACTCCGGGCGATTATTATCGGTATCGTTGACCTCCTCCGAGACGCGATTGACCGCCATTTTACTCATCGGATACGACTGTAAAAGCCGATCAAGCATCTGCTCACTCAACGCTTCTCCCCGAAGCCAGGTTTGATAATGCTCCGGGTCCAGAATGACCGGCATCCGGTCGCCTACCGGCTGTACCAATGCATTTGCTTCGGTGGTGAGCATGGAACAGGAATAAACGTCGCGTCCCGATTCAGATTCCCAAACCGAATAAATGCCGGCAAAAGCCATCAGCTCGTTCGAAAGCAACCGGATATAAAAAGGGGTATTTTTCTTTTTTGTGGTTTTCCACTTATAAAATCCATGAGCCGGAATCAGGCAGCGCTGTTTCTGCAAACACGCTGTTTTCCACTCCTCTTCCCGTATATCTTCGATCGTTGTCTGATAATTTTCTGTTCCCTCACGCTCATCCTTTGCATCCGGAGGAATCAACCCCCATTTAAAGTTATAAATCAATCGTGCACCGTTCTCCCGGTACACGACCGATATCAACGACCCGGGAGTAATATTATAATGCGACTCAAAATAATCCTCCCGCTCTGAATGCACGTTAAACTGGCGTTCCACTTCATCTTTTGAAGCATGAAAAACAAATCGATCGCTCATAGGGTTGGTTTTTTTTAGACTTTTTCATCATTTAATGTAGATTCCACCTCCTTTACATATTAAAGTAACCGCTACAGAACTCCCAATGTTTCCCGATATAATGAATTTATTTTTCAACCGCGAGGAACAGCGGCTACGCGCCGGCTGGCGTGTGCTCATTCAGTTCATGCTGATGTTTTTCCTGGTGGGATTTCTTTCTCTGGCGTTTAATCGTTTCCTGGACAGTTCGCTAAGCATCATCCCCACGATAGCCCAGTGCATCGGGGTGACAACCAGCATTTGGCTCGCTGCCCGCCTGCTGGATAAACGTCCACTGAGCGAATACGGTTTGTGGTTTAACAGCCTGTGGTGGAAAGAGTTCTGGGTCGGCACCCTGATCGCTGCGGTGGCCATCAGCACTATTTTTGTCACGGAGTGGTCGCTCGACTGGCTGACTATCACCGGTTACGGCTGGGACATGTCAGCCGGACCTCCCTTCACCCGGGCATTACTCAGTTCCCTGGGCGCAATGCTTATGGTGGGTTTTTATGAGGAGTGGTTTTCCCGCGGGTACCAGCTCCTGAACCTTGCCGAAGGGCTTCGGTATCCCTGGCTTGGAGTCCGTGGAGCCGTAGCCATCGCTACGCTGGCCTCCTCGCTGTTATTCGGATTGCTGCATTTTTACAATCCCAACGCCTCGGCCATATCCACTTTCAATATTATGCTGGCAGGCATTGTGCTGGCTCTTCCCTATATCCTGACGGGAAGCTTGGGGCTTTCGGTCGGGCTCCATTTCAGCTGGAACTTTGTGCAGGCATCCGTCTTTGGTTTTCCGGTCAGCGGCACCCAGCTGGATACCTCGGTCATTCAAATCGCACAAAAAGGACCTGACTTTTGGACCGGCGGGGTCTTTGGTCCCGAAGCGGGACTGCTGGGCATATTTGGCATGGCAATAATGGTGGGTGGTACATACGTTTATATAACAGTGTCGGGTTATAACTGTGCTATTGCAAAACTTTTTAGAAAAGAGCACCATTCGTCTGTAAAATCAGATGAGCAAGCCCAATAAGTTTTGTATATTCTGCTACCTGATGAGTATCGTTTGTTCTTGAAGCGATGCATTTATGCAAGATAATGTTAATTAAATGAAAGGTTGGAACGTTGAAGTTTGAAGATATGACGTTAAGCCCCAATATTATGAGCGGGCTGCACGATGTAAACTATACTGAACTCACGGAATTACAGGAAAAGGCGCTTCCAAAGATACTGGAAGGCGATGATGCATTGATTAAGGCCGAGCCCGGGAAAGATAAAAACGCTACGTTTGTCATTCCCGCCCTGGCTAAGATAGATGCAAAGAAGAAGGTCGAAGAGACTACGACCCTGATCCTTACGCCCAATTCTGCGGAATCAAAGCAGATAGATGAGCTGATCTGGGCCATGGGATACCATGCACAAATTGAATGTGCTTCGATCGATCTTGACGGCGAAGAGGAGCAGCAGAAAGAGCTGCTGAAAGATACTCCACAGGTCATTGTCGGCAATCCGGGTCCACTGCTCGCAATTTTACAGGATTTGCGCTACATATTTCGCCATGTGGATTACCTGGTCATCGACGAAATGGATACCCTCTTCTCGCTAAATCTGGTCCCCAAGGTGAACAATATCCTGAAAAGAGTTATATCTGAGCATCAAACGCTTATTTTTACCGATACGTTGACGGATGAGGTGCAAAATTTTGCTGAAAACACCTTGACCGACGGTATCGCTATTGGTTTTGACCCATCAAAATCAAAGATGCTTTCCAAGCCGCCCAACGTGCCCGGAAACCTCTCTCAGGGATATATTTATGTGCCTAACCGCATGAAAATCACTACGTTTATGGCTCATATTGAAGAGACTCCGGAGGAACGGTGCGTGGTCTTTACCGCATCAAAACGGGGAACGGATCGCCTCTATAAGACATTGCGTAAACACAACTTCAAAGCCACCAGCATTCACGAAAAGCTTTCAGAGGAAAAAGTCGCACAGCGGCTTGCCAATTTTACCAATGGTGATATTCAGTTTCTTCTGGTAGCGGATATTTCGGCCGCAGCGCTGGATATCGATAACGTCGCCCAAGTCATTAACTATGATGTACCCAGCGATCCCGACGAGTACCGGTACCGCACCGACCTGGTGGGAAGCGGAAAGGCCACTCGCCTCGTCTCCCTGGTATCCAAGCAGGATCGCAGTGATATCAACAGAATTGAAAAAGAACTGACTCAGGTTCCCAAGGAACTGGACCTTCCCAAAAAGGTTACGCAAAAGCTGAAGGAACGCAAAAAAAATCAGAAAAAGTCCGGCTCCAAAAAACAACGCAACGGCAACAAGAAAAGCCGCAAAAGCAAGAAAAAAAGCAAAGACAGCGGATTGGAGCTTCCCCGTCCCAGTTACGACAAGCTAAGTGGCGGTAAAAGCGGCAGCAGCCCTAAAAAAGATAAGAAATCGGGCGTTATCCAGATGCTTAAAAACCTGTTTTCGTAATTTTTAATACTTGTCTGTCTGGTCATTTTAAGCGATCGGGCGGGTTTTCTTTCCGTATCCGGCGACAGGATGGGTTGTAGCAGGATGGGTCAGGGATGGACTTTCTGGATAAAAGTTCCCCGCATATCCGGCTAAAAGTAAGGAAAGAGCGGCCCTGTCTTACTCCCGGTCTATGCCGTCATTTTCTTCTGGACTTCGGCACTGACGCTGTTTAACGCTACATCCTTGATTGACTCAAAGCCGTTCAGCGTCTGCTGGATATGCTCGTCGGTATGGGCCGCCGTCGGAATCAAACGAATAAGGACTGTCCCCTTTGGCACGACCGGATAGGTCACCCCACTTACAAATACGCCATGCTCTTCGCGAAGCCTTCGCATGATAAGCTGACACAGATCCGTACTTCCCTTGGTCAGCACGGGAGTTACGGGGCATTCCGCCGGCAGTACGTTATAGCCGATCTCACGGAGGCCGCTGCGCAGCTTTCTGGTATTTGACCATAGTTGTTCTCTCCATTCTGGATGTTGACGAATCATGGACAGCCGCTTGCGCGCCGATTTTACAATAGGCATGGGTACCGATTTGGCAAAAATCTGGCTGCGGGCGTTGGCTTTCAAAAATTCAACAACGCGGGTTTCTGTTGCGACAAACGCACCGATTAAAGCAAAAGCCTTGGCGAAGGTCCCAAAGTAAATATCAATGCCGTCGTGGCAGCCCAGATGGGTCCCCGTACCGGAGCCATCATCCCCCATCGTACCCACACCATGCGCATCGTCTACCAGCAGTCGGAAGGGATATTCCTCCTTGAGGGCAATCATTTCCTTGAGTATGCCGAGGTCGCCGGTCATTCCGAAAGCGCCCTCTGTGACAACCAGGACTGAGGAGTTGGATTTCGCATTGCGATGGGCGCGTTTCAACTGCTTGGCAAAGCTGTCGATATCATTATGCTTGAATACAAATTTTTCTGCCATTGCCAGCTGCTTACCGTCCACAATACAGGCATGACTCAATTCATCATAGATAAGGATATCATTGCGATCTACCAGCGCATGGATCACGCTCATGATTCCCTGGTACCCGTAATTTAATAACAAAGCATCCGGTTTATGGACAAAATCAGCCAGCTCTTCTTCAAGCTTCTCGTGATCGTCGGAGTTACCGGTCATCAGCCGTGCCCCCATGGGACTGCTGAGGCTGTAGTCCCGTGCTATATCTCTGTCGTACTCCCTGACCTCTTCATTACTGCCGACCCCAAGATAATCGTTAATACTCCATACGATAACATCCTTACCATTGAATTTCATTACAGGGCCCAATGGTCCCTCTAATTTAGGATAGGTATAATAACCATAGCCTTCAGATGTAAATTTTCCTAAAGGACTGGGACGGCACTGAAGCTTGTCAAATAAATCCATAAAACTGCTTAAATAATTGCTTTTGTTATAAATAGGTGCTTTTGTTGCTAACAAAAAACTAAATGGGCCCTAAAAACATTTAAAAAAGGTAATGAAAATTACCCTCTTCTCAAAAATGGGCCCCCATCAAAAAAATACAGGCTGGCCAATTATCATAGACGTTACTAACATACAGTTTTTCCTATAGAAAAAAATGGCAGGAGCCATACGTACGTTCAAGAAGCTAAATGGCCGGCTGAAATAAAACAAAAATTTCTCCTGTGCCCATATTTTTCACCGTCTTAAAAGACCTTAGCAGGCCCTGCAAGCTGTTTGTGAACGGGGATAACTACTCGCTTCCGGATCCGTGGCAGCCCACAAAGTTCTCCAGGGGCTCCAGTCATCCTTCAAGCCGATATATCCCCTTCGAATTGATAAAAAAATAAATTCGTGTTAAGAGAACCTTTTCTATCCGTTAATTAGTTGCGTATGTCAACTAATATGGTTTTCTTTGATCGTTTCAAAAAATACTGACCCAATATCCATATGTCTTTAAAACGAAAGCTGCGCTGTGATACCCTTGGTTGTAAAATGGGATTTACCGTAAAAGGAATCCTCCGGTTGCTGGACAAGAAGTTCGCCCGGCAAAATATTGATCTGACCCTCGAACAATATTTCATTCTCAACATAGTGAATAATGAAGAACGATTAATTTTACAAGACCTGACGGAAATCCTCAATCGCGATAAGTCTGCTATAGCCAGGCACTTAAACGGGCTGGAAGAAAAACATTTCGTGGCACGTACCACCGATCCGGAAGACAAGCGAAGAAAAATATTACTGATTACCAAACCCGGTATACAGATACTGAAGAAGGCAAAAAAGCTGGCAAGGCAAATAAACAGAGACATCACCTGCGATATCTCCGAGAAAGATCTGCAACAATTCGAATCGGTTCTCGCCAAAATATATAAGCAAATCGATTCCGAAGGGCTTTGTTGAGATCATCAACCTTATGGGTAACATTATAAAAACAAACTATACAAAATATCATCTCATGACGTTTGATTATTCATTTAGCACAGGAATCCTGCTCTTATTCGTCGCTTCACTCCTCACCGCATCTTGCGGGAGTTCGGACGAACAAGCCAGGCAAGCCGACTCACAGCAGGTTCAGCCTTATCCCGTTTTAACCCTGTATCCCCGATCTATTGAATTAACCAGCAGTTATCCCGCTACCCTGGAGGGTATTCAGACCGTGGAAATTCGCCCGAGAGTACAAGGGTATATTGTCGACATGCCGGTAGATGAAGGCGATATTGTGCGGGAAGGCCAAATTCTTTTCAGGCTGAACAGTGAACAGTACGAGCAGGAAGTGCGATCAGCCGAAGCAGATGTTAAAGCGGCGCGGGCGGCCATTAATACCGCTGAGGACGAAGTGCAGCGCCTGAGCAAACTGGCGGAAAAAGAGATTATTAGTGAATACCGGTTGCAATCGGCCAAAAACAATCTGGAATCGCAGCAGGCCGCTTTGGCCCAGGCGCAGGCAAGCCTGGAAAATGCACGAGTCAACCTGGGTTATACCAATGTCAAAAGTCCGACCGACGGCGTCATGGGCACCATCCCATACCGCATAGGCAGCCTGGTAAGCAGCACCATATCCGAGCCCCTGACGGTCATTTCCAATATCTCCCGAATATACGCCTACTTTTCGATGAGTGAGCGCGAGCTGCTGGAGATGTCCCGTAATGTTTCAACAGAAGGACCGAACACAAGCTTACAGCAACAGGTTGCCAACATGCCCGACGTGAATCTGATATTGGCCGATAATTCTACCTATGCCCAGCAGGGGACCTTAAAGCTGGCAAGCGGACTCATTGACAGGGAAACCGGGTCGGCCTCCTTCCGGGCCCTCTTTCCCAATCCGAAGGAGATACTCCGGAGCGGGGGATCAGCCAGCGTACAGATCCCCTTCCGCCGGGATTCGGCTGTGGTCATTCCCAAATCGGCTACCTACGAGATCCAGAACAAGCGATTTGTTTATACGGTCAGCGACAGCAATACCGTACAAAGTACCGAAATCACTACGCTTCCTCTATCTACCAAACAGCTTTTTGTAGTGGAAGAGGGACTCTCGGCCCAAAATAAGATCGTGACCGCGGGCCTTGGCAACCTCCGGGACGGGACCGAAATTAACCCCCGGCCGGTCAATGCCGACAGTTTATACCAGTCGCTGACCGTGAAGGAACAGCAACCGGCTGATTAAGATTATTAAGGATTGTCAGTTTTTAGAAGCATCAATTTTAAGACTCTAAATTCACTATAATGATAAGACGCTTTATAGAACGACCGGTATTATCCACGGTCATATCCATTATCATCATTATTCTCGGTTTTTTGGGCTATAACGCCCTGCCGGTTTCCCTCTACCCCGAAATTGCTCCCCCGACTATTCAGGTGTCGGCGACCTATCCGGGAGCCAATGCCGAAACCGTACTCAATAGTGTGGTAGCTCCCCTCGAAGAACAGATTAACGGGGTGGAAGGCATGACCTACATCACCTCAACCGCCAGCAACAACGGGCGAGCTCAAATTCAAGTCTACTTCGAACTGGGGACCGACCCCGATATTGCAGCGGTAAACGTTCAAAACCGGGTGGCTCAGGCCTCCAGCCAGCTCCCGCAGGAGGTGACACAGACCGGCGTCACTACCGAGAAGCAACAGACCAGCCGCCTGCTTATTTTTACGCTGTACAGCCCCGGAGCCGTACATGACGGGACCTTCCTTGAAAATTATGCCCGCATTAACCTCATCCCCCGCCTGCAGCGGGTAAATGGAGTGGGAACGGCGGATGCCTTCGGAGCCAACACCTACTCCATGCGTATCTGGATGAAGCCGGATGTGATGGCTTCCTACGATTTGGTGCCCGCCGATGTCATAGCGGCGCTGAATGAGCAAAGCTTTGTAGCCGCTCCCGGGGCCATCGGGGAAAACAGCGGGCAGTCGTTTCAGTATACCCTGAAATACAAGGGACGTCTTTCGACGGTACCCGAATACGAAGATATCATTATCAGAGAGGGATCCGGTTCTTCGGAGTTGCTTAAACTGAAAGACATTGCTGAGGTGGAACTGGGCTCGCAAACCTATTCCATCATCAGTACCGCCAACGGGGCCCCCAGTGTGGGGATGTTCGTATCACAAACCGCCGGGTCCAATGCCCAGGAGGTGGTGGAAAATGTGAAGGCGGAAATCGAGAATGCCTCCCGGTCGTTTCCCGAAGGCATCGAATACACCACCGTTTATGACGCCAACAGCTTTCTGAGCGCCTCGATGGACAAGGTCTTTGTTACTTTTTTAGAAGCCTTCCTCCTGGTCTTTATCGTGGTATTTGTCTTCCTGCAGGACTGGCGATCTACCCTGATTCCGGCCATCGCCGTACCGGTATCGATCATCGGTACGTTTTTCTTTCTGAATCTCTTCGGCTACAGCGTAAACCTGCTCACGCTCTTTGCCCTGGTGCTGGCCATCGGAATTGTGGTGGATGATGCCATCATCGTCGTGGAAATTATTCATGCCAAGCTGGAGGAGGGGGCGGAGTCGGGAACCGAAGCCGCCGTCGAGGGGATGAATGAGATCGCCGGGGCTATTGTATCCATTACGCTGGTCATGTCGGCCATATTTGTGCCGGTTACCTTCATGACCGGTTCCACCGGCGTATTCTTCCAGCAGTTTGGCATTACCCTCGCTACGGCCATTATCATTTCGGCCGTCAACGCCCTGACGCTGAGTCCTGCTTTGTGCGCGCTGGTTCTGAAACCGGAACACAAGCAGGTGGGAGACGAAAAAACGCTGGTGGACCGATTTGCCATAGCGTTTAACACCTCCTTTGATGTCGCCAAGTACCGGTATAAAAAGGTGTTAGGATTTTTCACCCGCCATTCCTGGTCTGCCGTGGCCGTCGTCGTTGGGGCTATAGCGCTGTTTGCCCTGCTATTCCAAACAACTCCCTCCGGCTTTGTTCCCGATGAGGACCAGGGAACGTTTTTTGCAAATGTAAGCCTGCCCGCCTCTTCGTCCCTGGAGCGAACCGAGGAGGTGATGGCAGAACTTGACGGCATCCTCGCCGATATGGATGTTATCGACTCGCGTCTGGCCATTTCAGGATTTGGTCTTATCAGCGGTTCCGGGAGCCAGTATGGGTTTATCGTCGGAAAGTTAAAGCACTGGGATCAGCGCGAGCAAAGCGTTAACGAGGTTATTTCCGAACTACAGAAAAAAACATCGGGCCTTCGGGAAGCAGACATCGTTTTCTTCTCTCCCGCCGTTATTTCGGGCTTTGGAAACACCAGCGGGTTTACGGTCAACGTACAGGATCTGAGCAATGCCGAGCTGAGCGAACTGGACAAAACCAGCAAACAGGTACAGCAGGCCCTGTTTCAGCGCCCGGAGATACAGTATGCGACCTCCTACTTTAACACCGACTATCCCCAGTACTTGGTCAATGTGGATGTCGCCAAAGCCCAGCGCGCCGGCTATACCGTACAATCCATTCTGAATGTCATGCAGGCGTATTACGGGGGATTGTATGTATCGAATTTCAACCGTTTTGGCAAGCTTTACCGTGTCTACGTGCAGGCGGACCCTCAGCAACGGGGGTCTGAGGAAAGCCTCCAAAAGGTTTCCGTGAGAAACAGCCGGGGAGAAATGGCTCCGATCAACTCCTTTGTCGACCTGGAGCGGGTATACGGACCCCAGAATGTCTCTCGCTTCAATCTCTTTAATTCTGTGCAGCTGACCGGGGCCACCAATCCCGGCTACAGTTCCGGCGATGCCATAGCGGCTATTGAAGAGGTTTTTGATGCACAGATTTCTTCCGACTACACTTATGCCTTTTCGGGACTTACCCGGGAAGAAAGTCAGGCAAGTGGTCAGGAGCTCTTTATTTTTGCGCTCTGCCTGCTCTTTGTGTATTTCCTGCTCAGCGCCCAGTATGAAAGCTATCTCGTACCCTGGGCCGTTATTCTGCCGCTGCCTATCGGCCTGGCGGGATCGTTTATTTTTGCCAACATTTTTGGCGTGGCGAATAACATATATCTTCAGATCTCAGCGATCATGCTGATGGGACTGCTGGCCAAGAATGCCATCCTGGTGGTGGAATTTGCCCTGCAGCGCCGCCGGGAGGGAATGAGCATCGCCAAAGCCGCGATCAACGGGGCTGAAGCCAGGCTGAGACCCATCCTGATGACCTCCTTTGCCTTTATTGCAGGGCTGATGCCGCTGGCGCTTGCCACGGGTATCAATGCCAATGCCAACCAGTCGATTGGGATCGGTACCGCGGGCGGGATGTTCATCGGCACCTTCATCGGGCTGCTGGTGGTGCCGGTCCTGTTTATTCTCTTCCAGAAACTCCAGGAGAAGATATCGGGTCCCCCCGAAATCGTGCGTGAGCAACAAAAGAAAATTATTTTGCCCTGATGCTGATGAACCTATTTGCTAAGTTGAACGATTTATTTCCAGATACCATGCCTTATAAGTCCAATGTCCCTTTTATAGCAGTCATTTTGCTGGGCGTCACGCTCTCTTCCTGTATAGCCACAAAACCCTATGAAAAGCCCGATATAGCAACGGAAAATCTGTATCCCTTTGAACAGGTGGAACTGGACAGTACGACCCTGGCTGATATGCCGTGGCAGCAAGTATTCAGGGATCCCCGGCTGCGCGATCTTATTGAAGAGGCCCTTGACCACAACCTGGAGCTCCAAAGCGCTATTCAACAGATACGAATTGCCGAGGCTAATTTTTTCGAGGGACGCATGAGCATGCTGCCGAATCTTAGTGCCGGCGCCGACGTTTCCTACAATGAGCAGTCGGATAACAGTGTCAATTTTGGTGAAGGATTGGATAATATTTCCATCCCGGCCAGCGAGCAGTATGCTGTTTCGCTGAGTTCTAGTTGGGAGCTGGATGTGTGGGGAAAGCTGACCAGCGCCAAAAAAGCGAGTTTTGCAGCGCTCCTGCAAACCGAAGCCACGCGGCGGGCGGTACAGACGACGCTGATTGCCAACGTTGCCAGTACTTATTACCGGCTTCTGGCGCTGGATAAACAGCTTGAAATTACCCGGCAGACCGTGGAAAATCGCCGCCGGGATGTTGAAACGGTCCGAAGCCTGAAGGAAAGCGATATGGTTACGGGCGTTTCGCTTCAGCAAAGTATCGCCAATCGATACGCCGCGGAAGTAACGATCCCGGAAATTGAGCAGCAGATTACCGTCCAGGAACATGCCCTCAGCATGCTATTGGGACGTGCCCCCGGATCCATAGAACGCACCAGCCTGAGCGAACAACATCCGATTGACTCGCTGGCGACCGGTATTCCGGCGCAGCTTCTTCGCAACCGCCCGGATATTATAGCCGCCGAATATTCCTTCCGCAATGCTTTTGAACTGACAAATAACGCCCGGGCTTATTTTTATCCCTCCTTTACGCTTACTGCCCGGGGAGGATACCAGAGCTTGCAGACCGAAGATCTGTTTCAACCCGGATCCCTGTTCTATAACCTGGCGGCGGGACTGACCCAGCCGATCTTCAACCGGGGACAAAACAGGGCGCGGCTTAAGCGGAGCAAAGCCCGGCAGAAGCAGGCCCTGCTGGAACTTCGAAGTACCATTCTCGATGCCAGCAGCGAGGTCTCCAACACCTTAAGTGCATTTCAAAAGGCCGAGCAAAAATTGCAGCTGCGCCAGAACCAGTTGGAAGCGCTGGAACATGCGGTGGAGTTTTCGCGCGAACTGCTCCAGTACGGAGAAGCCAACTACACCGAAGTGCTGACCACCCAGCAACAGCTGCTCTCTGCTCAAATCAGCAATATCAATGATCGGCTGCAGCAGCTGACGGCAGGTGTGGATCTGTACCGCGCCCTCGGCGGCGGCTGGGAAAAGCCTGCGGAAAATCAAAGGGTTCAGAACGAAAGCAGGGAATAGCAGCTGTAACATGGTCCATTATTAACCGTCATATCTAATGCAGCCGTACTTTAAAACGGTTCATAAAAATAGGTTCCGAACCCCAGCGTAAAGATCAGCCAGCCATAGATCACATGTTCAACGGTAACCCAAAACAGGGATTTTGTGCGAGCATAGGTGCTTCCGAACAGCAGGCCGGCGACAAAACTGAGTCCCACTGCCCACCAGTTATCATACACAATGTGCAAAAAGGAAAAAGCTAAAGCGCTTAAAATGATCGTGCTGTATTTCAGGGAGGTCAACGAGTCATAGCGGTGAAAAAAAAACGTTCTGTAGATGAACTCCTGTGGAAGAGCCGACAGCAGCGGGTATAATACCATAACGACCATCCACAGAAAAGGTCGCTCTGCGGGAAACGCAAAAAACTGCTCCGGCTGAATAATCCAGCCTAATGCAACCAGAGCACCGCATACAAGGAGAAAACGAGTCAAAATATGTTTGCTGGTATCGCTGTTTTTGGAGCCCACGAGCAGGCTCCTACCGAATTCAGCATCTCTCCAAAGCTGATATCCACAGTACCCCGCTACCAACAGCAGTGCCCCTATTTTGGGCAGTGGAACAAGTTGCCAGTAAAATAACAGCGGTATTCCCAGGAACAGCAATATCCCTTCAGTAATAAGTATTATGGGTCTTTTGTTTTTCATAATGTATCCCTTGTAACATTCGATAGCGTGTTAATCCCTGAACGACAATCCAATAATGCATGTTATTATGGATTGTTTCAATGGGATTAACCTCCTTTTTCTGTCATAAAATTCGTATCTTTAGCCGTTTATATAAACGCAAGATTCTGCTGAATGTCGCAACCCGAAGCAATCTCCCCCAAAGAAGAACAGAAACCCAGCGAGGATCGCCCGATTATCGTCAAGGGCGCACGGGTCCACAATTTAAAGAATATTGACGTTGAGATTCCCCGCAACCGGATGACGGTCGTGACCGGAGTGTCCGGCTCCGGCAAATCGAGCCTGGCCTTCGATACGATCTATGCAGAGGGACAACGCCGGTATGTGGAGAGCCTTTCCAGCTATGCGCGCCAGTTCCTGGAGCGGATGGATAAGCCCGATGTAGACTTTATGCAGGGGATCTCTCCGGCCATGGCCATCCAGCAAAAGACGGCTTCTACCAATCCGCGTTCGACGGTCGGTACCACGACCGAGATTTATGACTACATGCGGCTTCTTTATGCTCGTATCGGTCATACCATTTCACCCAAATCGGGACGCGAAGTTCAAAAGGACAGCACGAAAACCGTCATTAACACGCTGTTTGAACAGTTTGACGAGGGGACCAAATTCTACATCCTCTTTCCTATTCCCCGGCACGAAGGCAATGATCTGTCGGATGAATTGCAGGTACTCAAGGAAAAAGGGTTTTCCAGGTTGCTGCAGGTCGACCGGGAAAGTATGATCGACCTGACTACCGAAGAGGTCGATCTTTCTGCCGTCAACCGGGATGATCACCGCGTGTTGGTGGACCGGCTGGCCGTCAAGAAGACCGACGACAACCGGGGACGTATCGCGGGTTCGCTGGAGACCGCATTTCGTGAGGGACAGGGACGATGTTCTGTCAAAATTCGCGATGGCGAAGAGCTCCCGTTCTCCGAGCGGTTTGAAATGGACGGTATGGAGTTTAATGAGCCCTCCCCGCAAATGTTTTCGTTCAACAATCCCTTCGGCGCCTGCGATACCTGCGAAGGATTCGGTCGCGTGGCCGGCATTGATGAAAACCTGGTCATCCCGGACCCCGGCAAAACCATACGCGATGGTGCCATTGCGGCCTTCAGCGGACAAAAATACAGCCGGCACCTTCGTGACCTCATCAAAGTGTCGGCGCGCTACGGTTACCCGATCGACACGCCGTACAGTCAGCTTTCCAAAGAGTTCAAAAATGTGCTCTGGGAAGGAAAAGACGAATATATCGGCATCCGCCCGTTTTTTGAGGAGATCAAAAGTCAGTCGTATAAAGTGCACAAACGCGTATTCTATTCGCGCTACCGCGGATACAGCCGCTGTCCGGATTGTGAGGGGTATCGCATGCGAAAAGATGCGCTGTACGTAAAAGTCAATGACCGGCACATCGGCGAAGTGTCCGAAATGACCATCAGTGCCGCCCGCGATTTTTTTGAAAACCTGGAGCTTACCGAATTTGAGAAAGAAGTAGCGGACCAGGTATTATATGAAATCCGGAAGCGGCTGAAATACCTGGATGAAGTGGGACTCAGTTATCTTACGCTTAACAGGCTGGCCAAAACGCTGAGCGGGGGTGAATCGCAGCGCATAAGCCTGGCCAATTCGCTGGGCAGCTCCCTTATCGGCAGCCTGTATGTACTGGATGAGCCGACCATCGGGTTGCATCCCCGCGATAACGACCGCCTGATCAACATTTTAAAATCCCTCCGCGATATCGGAAATACGGTGCTGGTGGTCGAACACGATCCGGAAATGATCAAAGCGGCCGACAATATCATCGATATCGGCCCCTTTGCCGGCGTGCACGGGGGAGAGCTTAACTTTACCGGAAGCTACGGGGAGCTGCTTGAATCCCCAACCCTGACGGGCAAATACCTCAGCGGAAGAAAAGGGATCCCCGTCCCCGACAAGCGACGCAAAGGTGATGGCAACGTCATTACCCTGGAGGGCGCGACAGAACATAATCTCAAAAGCCTGGATGTCGAATTTCCGCTGGGAAAACTGATTTGCGTGACCGGCGTGTCCGGCTCCGGCAAGTCAACGCTGGTGCACGATACCCTTTATGCCGGCATTCAAAAAGAATTCGGGACCTACAAGGATTCCATCGGGCGACATCGCGCGATCTCCGGACTCCACCATATCGATTCGGTGGAAATGGTAGACCAGTCGCCCATCGGCCGATCCTCGCGATCGAACCCGGCCACCTATACGAAAGCCTTTGACGGCATCCGCGACCTGTTTTCCAATACGCGGCAGTCTAAGATTATGGGATATGAGCCGGGACATTTTTCCTTTAATGTGCCGGGCGGCCGCTGTGAAACCTGCCAGGGCGAAGGGATCCAGACGATTGAAATGCAGTTTATGGCCGATATTGAACTCACCTGTGAAGAGTGCGGCGGCAAACGATACCGCAAGGATGTGCTGCAGGTCAAATACCGCGGCAAAAATATTCACGACGTGCTGGAGATGTCCGTCTCGGAAGCGATCGAGTTTTTTGTGGATGAGGACCGCATTACCGGTAAACTGCAAACGCTGGAAGATGTGGGGCTTGGGTACCTTAAACTGGGACAGAGCGCGCCAACGCTATCCGGCGGGGAAGCCCAGCGCGTAAAGCTGGCCAAATTCCTGAGCAAGCCGGCGGGTGACCATACGCTCTACTTCTTTGACGAGCCTACCACCGGCCTCCATTTTGAGGATATCGCCAAGCTTCTGGACTCTTTTAACGAACTCGTCAACAGCGGGCATACCGTCATCATTATCGAACACAACCTGGATGTCATCAAATGCGCCGATCATATCATCGATATCGGTCCCGAAGGCGGTTTTGCGGGGGGACAGATTGTGGCTACGGGTACGCCTGAGGAGGTGGCCGGGATCGATGAAAGCCACACCGGACAGTATTTGCAGGACGTGCTTTAGCAAGGCCGCAGATGAATGAGCGCGGATCGCAAGAGGTCCGATGCTAAACACAGAGCGGGCGTTGCTCCGGCGAGATTGAGATAAAGTGATAGAGTCTCCGTCCCGTCCGTTTTCAGCTATATTCTACTCATTGTTTTAAGCTGTATTCTACTCCTTATTGTTCTAAAAAAGTGCGCCTCACATTTTCCAATCCGTAATGTTCGAGTACAGCATGGTAATCTGAGTAATCCAGCTCTTGAGGTACCAATGATGAGGCAGAGGTTTGGTCATTTACATTATTGGCGGCGGTACGGATGATATGAATCTCGTCATACGTCTCCCCGGGGCCGTCTGCCACAGATATAACAAACCGGGCACCAACCGATGAACCAAAGTAATAGTGAAATATCTGATAGAGTGTATTTTGGCCAGAACCATAACCCGGCATGTGATAATAGGTGGGATTAATAAAAGTAGTTACTAAATATACCCGCCATTCACTTTCTTCCATCTCGGTTCGCGTTACATCAATATCCATTTCGGCTTCTCCTGTTGTAAAATCATGGCTGCTAAAAATATACAGCGTTACGTTTGCGTTACCGTTGGCACCTTTCAAATTGATGGGACTTTCCCATCCATCACCGGTTTTGGGTCCATAGAGTTCATAGCTTGATTTGTCCAGGTAAAAGTCACCTACCGCACCCAGCGATCCGTCGGGTGCACCGCTGCCGGAATGAATCTGGCTGCCGTCTTGGCCATCCTGCCCGTCGGCTCCGTCCTGGCCATCTTCGCCCATCAGTACAATAATGGGATTACCCCATCCGTCTTCATCTTTGGGACCGTACAGCTCGCCGGTGTTCTGGTTCAGGTAGTAGTCGCCAACGGCCCCGATTTCTTCGCTGGGTGCGCCTTCATCGGCATACATCACGCTGCCGTCCTCCCCGGCGGGGCCGACGGGGCCCTCCGGTCCCTGCTCTCCCTGTTGCCCCCGCTCGCCCTGCGGCCCCTGCGGGCCTTCGCAGCCCATAAGACCCAACCCAAGAACCAGCATAAAAGATAATAGCAGGTACGAGATGCGATAAATGGTGTTTCCATGTTTGTTCTTCGTATTTGTTGTTGGATTCATAGTAGATCGCTGTATTCGACTTATATGATTCTATTTGTTGAATAGATATAAGGGACTTCTTCCCTTTCACCTTATATATGCGTAAAATCCGGGCAAAGTACGACACGAGGATGCATATAATTGCATCGATCTTCCGAAGCTATTACAAAGGGGGGGGACTGATTATTCTCGATTTGACCTTGCGGCTTCGCTGTTACCCGCTAAAGCTTCCCTCCCTCTCTGTTGAGCCACCCATAATCGGTAATCCATCCACGAACGCTTCCGTACAACCTCTGAAAAATAGTAGTAGATACCTGCAATTAGGGAAATCAGGGTGTCATGCTCTCCTGCAACATCCCCGGAAGTAAATCCTAATTCCATACTGACCCAAATAGACGGCAACAGAGATATTCTTAAAAAATACCCGGAATGCGACAACCAGCAAAGCTGCCCTGTGGCATAAAAAATGATGCCACCGCCTCCAGCAGTGGCATCATAGGCAAGCAGGGTCTCCCTTGTTTTATGCTCTGCTTACTTTTCCCAAATTTTTTATTAATATGCAATAATGTAATCTTTGGAGCCCGCGATATAAACTTCGTAATACTCTTGCAGCGGCAATCACCACATTCTATGTTATTATCATAACACTGCTATTTATGTATGCGTAAATAACAGAGGATATACGACACCCTTCATCGGTTATGGATAAAAAACATGATATAACGCAGTTACTTCGCAACGCCAGCTCAGGCGATGAAGAAGCATTTGATGCGCTATATCCCCGGGTGTATAACCGGCTTCGTGATATTGCCAAACTGCAGCTGCAAAAAGAACGCGATAATCATACCCTGCAAAAAACAGCATTAGTTCATGAAGTCTACCTAAAACTGATCGATCAGACTCAGACCAATTGGCAGGACCGCGCTCACTTTTACGCCATTGCTGCCCGTGCCATGCGTCAAATTCTGGTGGATTACGCCCGGAAAAGAAAGGCGCAAAAAAGAGGAGGAGACCGGGACCGCATACCTTTCAGGGAAGATATGATCGATCTGGACAACCATGCTGAGGAGCTGTTGGAACTCAATGACCTGATCGATAAGCTGGCCCGGTTCGACGAACGCAAAAGCAAGGTGGTCGAAATGCGTTTTTTTTCCGGCATGACGATCCGGGAGATTGCTGAGCTGCTGGATGTGTCCACCCGAACGGTCGATCGCGACTGGCTGAAGGCCCGGGGATGGATTTACCGGGAATTATCAAAATAATATGTAAGGTATTACCTCTTAACCGATCATACTATATGAAGAGGACTTTGAAAACCAGGGATTTTAGTCGATATCAACCCCCGAACGTATTTAAAACCGCAACATAATATCCCGGATTAGTCACCAAGAAATTCAGCATTATGGACAAACAACACTGGAAGAAGTTGAGCCATATTTTTGACCTTGCCCTCACCCTTTCCCCCGAGCGGCGAACCACCTACATTCGAAATCTCTGTGCCGGCGATCCGGAGCTCCGGCAAGAGGTCAGCAGCCTGCTCTCCTCTATCGAAGAATCGGACAAGATGCTGGAAGAACAGCTCCGGAAAAACCACCTCCTCCTCAGCGACTTAACCGCGCACCTCGAGAAGGACGGGCCCTCCGGCTCCTTAACGGGGAAGACGGTCGGTCACTGGAAGGTTAGCGATCTCCTGGGCCGGGGCGGCATGGGTGAAGTGTACGAAGTCGAACGCTTCGATTCCGACATTCAGCAAAAAGGCGCTTTAAAAATCATGCGCCGCGGACTGGATACCCCTGAAAATATCCGCCGTTTTCGGCTGGAAAAGCAGATTCTGGCCGGATTAAACCACCCAAATATAGCCCGGCTGATTGACGGAGGCATCAGCGAGGACGGATTGCCGTACCTGGTCATGGAGTTCGTTGACGGGGTGCCGATCGACCGGTATTGTGATCAACGCCGGCTGACCATCTCCGACCGGCTGGCGCTCTTCCGGGAAGTATGCCGGGCTGTGCAACACGCCCACAAGAACCTCATTGTTCATCGCGACCTGAAACCGGAAAACATCCTTATTGCCGAGGACGGGCACGTTAAAATCCTCGATTTCGGCATTGCCAAAATACTTGATGAGACGCTCTATGAGTTATCCACCGTTAAAACGCACCGGAGCATGCGATTGATGAGTCTGGAGGCGGCCGCACCTGAACAAATTTCCGGCGACCCGGTCACTACTTCCGCGGATGTCTATGCGCTGGGTACCCTCTTGTACCAGCTCCTTGCCGGCCGGCATCCCCTTGATATTGAAGAGCAGGGATTTCGCGCTATCGAACAGATGATCATGCATGAAGATCCACTGCCCCCGAGCCGAAGGTTGAATGATGCTGAACATCCATCCCCTTCAGCCATTGCTGATAAACGCAACACCGACCAACCGGGGCTGACTACCCTGCTCCGCGGCGATCTGGACGCGATTACACTCAAAGCCCTCCGAAAAGAGACAGGACAACGCTACGAGTCGGTCATTCAGCTCATTGCGGACCTGGACCGGTTCAGGGCCGACAAGCCGGTCTCGGCCCAGCGGGATTCTACCCGCTACCGCCTGTCCAAGTTCTTTAAACGACATAAAAAGAGAATGGGTATTGCAGCAGCTGCAGTGGCTGTTATTACGGTATTGACGATTTTCTATACCTTTCAACTCGCGAAGGAACGCAACGAAGCACAACTGGAAGCACAAAAAACAGAACAGGTTAAAGATCTGCTTGTTGAAATTTTCCAGCGTAGTGACCCCTTCCGGGAGCCGGAGGCCAAGAACCTATCGGTACAGGAAGTACTGGATCGGGGAACCCAAAGGGTATCCTCCTCCCTGGAATCCCAGCCGCTGGTTAGGGCCGAGTTGCAGGAAGCGCTGGGCAGCGTCTATTCCGGGTTGATCATGTACCCCAAAGCAGAACCCCTGCTTCGCAAAGCCCTTGCTACCTATAAACGGGAGCTGGGTCCCGACCACCCGGATGTAGCCGAAACCTCGCAGCTGCTGGGCTTTCTCCTGTTTCGCAAAGGGGCATATGAAGAGGCCGAAGCACTTTTTAAAGAGGCTGCCCGTATATACCAAAAAGAATATGGTGAAACAGATACCCATTATGCGGATATTCTGAGCATGCTGGGCAACCTATACGCCGAAACCGGCCGGCAAAAGCAAGCCCTGCGACAGTATATCAGCGCCATAGAAATATACAAGCAGCAGGATTCACCCGGTATCGCGGGAACAACAATGGACCTGGGATACCTGCTTATGGATATGGGGAGAATGGATGAAGCCCAAAGAAAACTGGCCCGGGCAATACCCCTGTTTAAAACATATTCCGAGGAACCGGACGTAGCTATTGCCAATGCGCTTACCGGCCTGGGACAAGTGCTGCACCTGCAGGGAGACCTGGCCGCTGCTGAAGACCATCACCGGAAGGCCCTGCAAATCCGCCGGACTATTTTTGAAACGGGACATACGTATATCGCTTCATCCCATCTCCGGCTGGCCTGGGTGCTTCTCGATCGGGGAAATATCGACCAGGCTGTCCCCCTGGCCCGAAAGGCCTGCCAAAGCTTTAAAAACCACCTGCCGGCCGGTCATTGGAAAATAGCGGCTTCGGAGGGAGTATTAGCACTGGCCTGGATAGGCCAGGGAGAATTTGCCCAGGCGGAAGAGACCCTGCTGAATACGCACGAAGTGTTCCGGGAACAATTTGGGGTGGCTGACTGGAGGACTCAAAGCGCCCGCCAGACGCTGGTAAAGCTCTATAAGAGGTGGGATAAATCACAAAAAGCGCAGGCTTTTTTAAATAACTGACCCAAAAACAGCCCCGATTGTGCTATTTGAGGGCTGTATCTATAATCGTAAATTGATTTATCTGCTAAAAACGTATCCTTTCGCCCGGCTTTCACTTAAAGAGATCCTTGAAAACCAGTGGTTTTGTTCAATACCAACCCCTGAGTGATGTCAGAACCGCAGGGTATCTATAGACTACAGGTGAGGATGTTGAATTTGCGAATATGTAGCGATTGGACAAAACAACGGTTTTGCAAAGGCCTCTTAAAAAATGTTATTTTTTGTTTAGCTTTATCATTCTTTTGCATATTTCAATGAAACTTATTCATCACAAAAGTAGTATCAGTTACCGTTGAATCTTAATCAACCTATTATATCTTATGAAAAAATTATTACTATCTGTTTTTCTCTTGGCGGGATTGGTTTTTATAACGACACCCGATGCCCGGGCCCAGTTAGGTGTTCAGGGAGGGCTTAACATAGCCAATTTCAATGATACCGACGATTCCTTTGACTCGCGATCGGGTATCATGGCCGGACTTACGTATGATCTGGGAATACCGATGAGTCCCATTACCATTCAACCCGGCGTGTTCTATGCTCAAAAGGGAGCCAAGTACTCAGGGGGAGATGTCGAAACAACAGCCAAACTGGACTACCTTGAAATTCCCGTTGTAGCAAAGTTCGCCTTTATCCTGGATAATCCCATGCTAACGCCCCATGTTTACTTTGGACCCTACCTGGGCTTAAATATGAATGCGGAGCAAGAAGGGACTCCCGACTTTGAAGACGAAGTTAAAGGTACCGACTTTGGTGTGGTCGTCGGCGCCGGGGCTGATATCACCAAATTTAATGTCGGCGTGCGATATTCCGCCGGCCTTACCAATGCTTTTGAAGAAGGAGACGGTAAAAACGGCGTTTTTTCGGTTGTAGCGGGTATCAATTTTTAAGATCCTGTTATAAATAACCCCATTCTTTAAGGGCTTCACCGGCATCGGTGAAGCCTTTTATTATATTTTGCCCTGACTATCCATTTTGGTAGATTATTATTTAACATGATCCTGCGATACTATTGGGAGAACATAACCTCCTCTTTGTGGGGATGCTCCAATGCCCCACAGATCGGAACAGGTTAAGGCCCGGCCTTTATTGTGGCGTTGCTCTTCCTTGACTATCCTCACATTTTGTTTAACTCTAAATGTCTTTCTCATACTATGGACAGGAATCGTTTTGAATGTTATCTCACACCGCTGTTTATCGGACTTTTCTTCGTTCTCAGTCTTTCTTATCACCCGGCCGGAGCACAGGACAAGAAGGGAGAAGAATCGGTCCTTATTTTTACAAAAACCGAAGGCTTTCGCCATGCTTCCATCCCAACGGGTGTTGAAGCAGTCATACGACTGACCGATCAAGAGGGGATCCGCGCCTATCATACAGAAGATGCCGAGTATTTTCACCCGGACACCCTGCAGGCTTATGATGCCGTGATTTTCCTAAATACCACCGGTGATATCCTGGATGATGCCCAACAAGAGGCTTTTGAGCAGTATATCCAACATGGAGGTGGGTTTTTAGGCATTCATTCTGCTGCTGATACCGAGTACGAATGGCCCTGGTACGGCAACCTGGTCGGTGCTTATTTCACCAGTCACCCGCAAGTACAGGAGGCCACGATAGAGGTGCTCGACCGCTCCCATGCCGCTACCACTTTTTTACCCGAAAAATGGGTTCGTACCGACGAATGGTATAACTACAAGAATATCAGTAGTGAAATTAAGGTTTTGATGGAGCTGGATGAATCCAGCTATGAAGGAGGGGAAAACGGGGATTACCATCCGATCGCCTGGTATCACAACATTGACGGGGGCCGGGCTTTTTACACCGGGCTGGGGCACACCGACGAGGCCTATGCTGAACCTTTGTTTCTGGACCACCTGCGGGGAGCATTGCAGTACGCAATCGGTGGACAACAATAAGTTAATTACCTACGGAATGCGAAAGTAGCCGGTCCCCGGTTTTCAGCTCAGCAATCAGTACCCGTGTCTTTCTCGTCGATCGCTACCGCATCCGCTCTGTCCTCGGTTAACCCGGATTATTCACCATAAAATTTGGCAGCGGGCAAGGCACAGTAGCCCCCCGAAATAAATCGCATAAAAAACCTTCGGGACTCATCCTCTATTCCTCCTGCTGATCGATAGGAACGATCTGGCCCTCCGGCGTAATTTTTTCATTGGGACCCGGCTCTTCCATCGGAAAGTTATCTATCGATACATCCGGATTTCGATCATGGGGCACATAGTGCGAATGGGAGCCGTGGGAAACGGCGGTATAAGGCTTTTCATTAAAAAAGCCCAGCGCATCGGCGAGGGCAATAGTTGCCAGCACCGCAACCACTGCGATAAAAATATACTTAAGCTTATTTTTCGTTGTCATAAATTCTGTTCCTGCTGATTCCAAGACAGCCTTCTGTATCAAAAATAAGACTATCGGGAGAGAACTGAAATTTATTTTCCAGTCGTTTTTTACGAGCCGAATAAGGCTGCTACGGTCGTTATCAGCAACAAATTAAATTGGTTATCGGGGTCCCGTTAAAACCGATCGAAATCAGCGAATGATCGCCGCGATCAATAGATCAACGGTACCTCATACCAAAGATATCGCGATACCATCCGGATCACACTGTAACCTAAAACGGAATCATAAATAACAAAGGCTCCTCCCTAAAAAGGGAAGAGCCTTTGTTTGCTCTTTTAATCAATAGTCAGATTATACTTGCACCAGTTTACGCCTATTCAAACACGAGGAACTGGAGCAAACGCTCTTGTGGTCTCCAGTGGGGAGTAAACTCCGATTCGACCGTGTGATAGGAACTGTAAAACACACTTCCCTCTCCGGCTTCAAATGAGACGGTAAGGGGACGCACGCCCGACCCGCCGCTCCATTCAACATCGCCTTCCACCCACTGGGTAACAGCATCTGTGGCCCCGCTGTGCGGTCCTTTGATCACGCCCCATCCGGCTAAAAAGTCCGTAATATGGACCGTATCGTCGCTGTTGAGGCAGCTTTCTCCTTCAAAACAGTCTACATTCGCCAACCACGACTCCAGGTTGTCCTGCAGCACACTCCCGTCGGTTTCAATGCCGGAGTTACCAACTTCTGCATTTCCAATGCCTTCTCGCTCATCTGCAGGCGTTTCCTCGCTCCCGTAATAGTCAACAAATGAGGGAAAGGTTTGCTCTACATAATCATACGCCAGGTCGGTTGCATACAGAATACCTCCTTCCTCGACATACGTTTTCAAAGCGTCCCGGTCCTCCGAACTGAGCATCTCAGTGTCGCCGGACGACTTCAGGTGCGCCGCATGATTATGGGTTTTCGCCTTACTGGGATAAACGGGTGCTTCACTTGCCCCGCAATTTATAAAGACAATATCGTAATTAAAGAGATCCCGCTCTCCATCCCCGTCATTATCTTCAAAAAGGGGAGCGGAATTGTCCAGGAGGTCAAACTGCTCGGTGCCCGGTACAAGCTGCCCGTAACCGGAGGAGCTTTCGTCCGTTTCGACTTCGCCAAATCCTACTTTTGCAAGAATATCCTCCATACGATCCCAGGCCCCTTCTACGACCGCAATTTCTCCGTCAAAGCTCTCGCTGGCACTGGGCATGTTAACTTCTCCTATTTCACCGCTTCCCCCGCTAATGTCAATGGTTTGCTCAAAGGCGAAAATGCCTTTAAAGATCTTCAGCAGCACATCACTGCTCGAAACGGGGACGTCAAAAGTAAAACTGCCGTCGGCTTCGGTGCAGGTATAGGCGGCGTAGCTCTCCTGCGGCTCTTCACAGTCACCGGCATTGAGGGTCGAAGAGGAAACGCCTTTTGCCTTTGCCACTACTTTGTTTGCACCTTCACCCGATACATAGACCGTTGCACCGGCAAGCGGGGTGTCTCCATCCGGGGCCGTCACGGTTCCCGTCACTTCGGTGGTCTCCGTCTCGTCCGGACCCGAGGAGCTATCCCCGCATCCCTGCAAAATTAAAAGAAATGTCGCTATAAGTATTGCTATTGGTACCTTTGTTTGCATGGTATCTATCTTTTTTCTTGATGATTTATGAGGTTCTACTCTGTATATACGTAACTGATTTTACAAAAAGGTCATACACAATATATCTCTCTTGAGTTCAGCCTGTGAACGGCAATAAACCCGCCTTACGGCCGGCATCTCATTACCTCCACATCATTGAGGGTCCGATCAGGGTAAAAAGTACGATTTGGATAATGACAATAACCAGGGCCGACGCAAGAACATACCCCAGCCTTTTATCCTGGGGGGTGTCCATCATGGGAGAGATGCCCACCCAGAAGAGATAGATGCCGTATAGTCCGAAAAGGCTGACCCATCCCAGGAGAAACGACAAATTGGCTACAATGGCAGCCAGCAGAGAGGGGGTTGCGGCATAAACAACCAGCTTGAAGGCATTATTCAGGCTCTTGGTCGAATTGAATTTTTCAGCCAGTTCATTGATGACATACGCAGCAATCACGATCCCTATAAAAGGCGAAATCAACTGGAATACGGCGATGGTTAACGACCAGCTACCGATAAAACCGGTGAATACGGCCATGACGACCAGCGGCAAGACATAATACAGCAGGAGATCAGCGTTGGACGCAGGCTCCTCTTTGATTTTACGCCATTCTTCTTTAGGATTTAAAATGATTCCTTGCGCCCGGTCAATAATGTACTGTATATCCATAATTAATAGTGGTTGGTTAGGAGATGGAATTTCAGCCTTAAGGTAACGATTTTGGTGAATTAGAAACACATTCATATAAATACACGGACTTTGTTGTTCTCTTTCACTCAGTCTCCGGCAGCTTTCCTTCCCTGAAGCCATTCCCCGCACCATATAATACGTAAAGCCTTTCGGATATGGGTCAATTTTTTCAACAACCTGCTCTCTCAAAAGGCCGTTCGCCGCCGGCCTTTCATGGGTTACCATTCCTGCCGTGATAAACGTCCCTCTCACCCAGAAGCCTGTGAAAACCCAGGGGCTTGTTCAATACCAATACTCTGGACGATTTCAAAACCGCAGAGTACATACAGGCGATACATGAGGACGCTGAAATCGAGAAAAAGCAGAGATTGGCCAAACCTGCGGTTTTGCAAAGGTCTCACCTAATACGATGGGCAGACAGGTACTTGTCACAGCCCGTAACATAATATCGATGGCGTTTGAACTACTCAACGTCCGGTTTTAAAACAGTACTGATACCAGGTCGCAAATCTTCTCCAGGGTTTTGCGATGATCGTTGGTTATGGAATTCCTGGAATGCGAATCAATATCAAGCTCTGCAACAAATTTACCGTGTTTTCGGACGGGCACCACAATTTCTGCCTTTACATGAATACTGCATGCCAGGTAGTTATCCTCCTTGCTTACGTCCTGCACCACAAACGTTTCGTTGGTCTCTGCGGCCTGCCCGCAAATACCTTTCCCAAAAGGAATACGGGTATGATCCGTCGGCTCACCCACATAGGGCCCCAGCACCAGCTCGCGATCCGCATTCGGGTCCACCAGGTAAAACCCCACCCAGTCGAATACTTCTACTTCGTCGGATAATAACCGGCATACTTGGTACAGTTTTTCCTCGCGATGTTTTGTTGATGCATGGACAATTCCCTTCACCCGACGCAACAGATCTTTTGTATCTTCCACGGTGATATAGTTATTTCAATGTGGGTTAGTGATTCGAGGTTAAACGTAATATCCTACCGAAAAATACTATTAATTTTATATACAATGTGGTTTTTTCTGAGTGGATTCTTAACACCTGACGACAAATTGTCTTTCGAAATAAAATTGCGTCAACGGACTGCCTTGGTCTCCCTGCTTGCACCTTCGGTGGCCAGGGTTTTTGCGGTCCTGGGAAGAACCTACAGCTGTTTATCACCCCTCCTGTCCGCCTCCCGCTGCCGGGAAAAGGGCAAAGGTCGAAATAACATCCCCCGTAATCGTATCTGCATCCTGCTCCTGGTAAGGGACGATACCGCGCCGTAAAACCCGCTTTGGGAAAATGAATTCATATATTATTTTCCTTTTTCTATTTTATATAGAGGATTATGTTTGAAACTTTATTCAGCCAAGGCGACTTCTTTACTACGTACCTTTCGGGGTCAACAGCATTGCTGATTGCCGCTTTTACTTCTATTATTTCCGTAGCCAATCCGCTGGCCGCAATGCCGGTATTTTTATCCCTGACAGAAAGAAGTACGGGTATCGAACGCATCACCATCGCCCAAAAAGCATCGTTTTACATGCTTCTTATCCTTCTTCTCTTCCTGTGGGCGGGGACCTATATTATGAGCTTCTTCGGTATCAGTCTGCCGGGCATACGTATTGCCGGGGGACTGATTATCCTGCGGGCGGCCTATTCGATGCTGAATCCGGAACAACCCGACCGAAAAATCTCTAAAGAAGCCCAGGAGGCGGCCAAAGGAAAAGAGGACGTCTCCTTCAGTCCCATGGCCATGCCTATGCTCTCCGGTCCCGGCAGCATCGCCGTCGTTATCGGACTGGCTTCGCAGGCCGAGGGGTTTATTGACCTGGTCATCATCACGATTGCCATTGTTTTCGTGGCGCTTATCGCATACGGAGTGCTACGAATAGCTCCCTTCTCAGCAACATACATTGGCCCCACGGGCATGAACGCTATCACGCGGATGATGGGCTTTATTGCCATGGCTATAGGCGTACAGTTTATCCTGAATGGAATATCCGGCTTTTTCGGGGTTTAGGGTTTAAGGGAGGTGGCTGATCATTGTTGCCGGTCAGCAATCACGCGTAGTCCATCAAGCGTAAGCATCGGGTCGACGACATCGAAATAATCGGTATAGCCTCCTATCCCCTCCGAAAATCCTCCCGTGGCAATCACCTTGACGCTATCGGACCCGAGCTGCTTTTTCATCCGGTCTATGAGTCCCTCTATCATACACAGGTGTCCCAGTACCAGGCCCGACTGCATAGACTCCCTCGTATTGGTCCCTATCACCTCCGGCGGCGGTTCCAGCGGAATCTGGGAGAGCTGCGCGGCCTTCCCGACCAGGGCATCAATGGTTACCTTCAATCCCGCGCATATCGCACCACCCATTAACTCTCCCGGCTTTTGTACGGCCATCACCGTGGTTGCCGTACCGAAATCCACCACGATACAGTCGTCCCCGAACATCTCAAAAGCTCCCGCCGCACCGGCGATCAGGTCGGCCCCCACGCTCTGCCGGTCGATTCTTTTTACCGTTATGCCCGTGTCGGTTGTCCCGTTCACGATCGTCACCTCCAGATGTGAATGTCGCCGGAACACCTCGCTGATCGTCTGGGTTAACCGGGGGACAACACTGCATACGATCACACGGACAAACTGCTGATAATTTAGGCCGCTACCCGAAAATAAGTTTTGAAAAAGAACGCTGTACTCATCAGCGGTCTTGTCCGCATCCGTTTGTATGCGCCACCGATGAATCCATTTTCCGTTATCGGATGCGCCGATCACGATATTGCTATTCCCGATATCCAGTGCTAACAGCATGGCGTGTGATACCTCCTGTTTTTATTTCTGTAAAGCTAACATTATTTATCAATAAATACTGGTTATTTGGGTGGCCACCAAAGTTTGCTATCAGAATTCAATTTAAAATAGGGTACCGTTTTCCTACTTCAAAATTTGTATAATAGCAATGATTCTGATATGATCATATAGAAGCCCTTGAAAAACCAGGGATTTTGGTCAAGGTCACGGCCCCGGGAAGGTTGTCCTCGCAGGATATAGCTCACAGGTGGGGATTTCAACCGACCGATAACGCCGACATTGGGCAAAAGAGCGATTTTGCAAAGGCTTCATATAAACCATTAACGTTTAATCATAAACCATCCATAACACTATGCATCCTGCAGATCGATTGCTTCGTTTGTTTTCCTACGACATATGGGCCAATGATCAGATTCTGTTAACCCTGCAAGACCATCTGGATTTTCCGGGCGCCGAGCAGGCTATCTCCTATTACGGCCATATTGCCGGCACCCAGGAGGTATGGTACGATCGTATTCAAGACCTGTCGAACGAAGACCTGGAAGTCTGGCCCGACTACGGGTTATCCGTTGCCCTGCAAAAGCTGAAAACCTATACAGAGAAGTGGCGGTTGCTGATTGAAGAGAATCGCTCCGACCTGGACCGGAACATCTCCTATATGAATTCCAAAGGGCAGTTTGAAACGCCGCTTTCCGATATCCTGCATCACCTTATTATCCATGGTCAACACCACCGGGCACAAATAGCCAGTCTGCTTCGCAAAGCGGGTATTGCGCCCCCGGGGACTGATTTCATCTTTTTTTGCCGATCTAATTAGTATATTCACACTGCTTGATAATCAATATGATTAAAGTTATACGAGGTATCCGTTCTGAAACTTATTGAAGAATATTTGGCTGCGTTTTCAAGCTTTATGTGGGGGATGCCGCTGGTGTATTTGCTGGTGGGCGGAGGATTATTTTTTATGATCTACTCCCGCTTCGCTCCCTTTAAATATTTTATCCATGCCCTCGAAATATTACGCGGAAAATACGACAACCCGGATGACCCCGGGGACATCTCCCACTTTGAGGCACTCGCCAGTGCCCTTGCTGCCACGGTCGGCATGGGGAACATCAGCGGCGTTGCCGTTGCCATCTTTATGGGCGGTCCCGGCGCGCTCTTTTGGATGTGGGTGAGCGCCTTCGTGGGAATGGCCACCAAATTCTTTACCTGCTCGCTTGCTATTTTATACCGCGGCAAAGACTCGGCGGGCAAAATTCAAGGGGGCCCGATGTACGTGATTACCGAAGGACTCGGCAAAAAGTGGAAACCGCTGGCGGCCCTCTTTGCCGCCGCCGGCATCTTCGGTCCCCTCCCGATCTTTCAGGCCAACCAGCTCACCCAGATTCTTCGGGATACCATCTATATTCCCCAGGGCTGGGTCGCTGCCAATGCGCACATGGGCGGCGATCTTATCACGGGACTGGTGCTGGTGGTCATCATTTCCTTCGTCATATTCGGCGGCATCACCCGCATCGGGAAGGTCACCTCGCGGCTGGTTCCGGCCATGGTTGTCATCTACGTGAGCTGCGTGCTGGTCATCCTAGCCATCCATATCCAGGAGATCCCCTATTATTTGGGACTTATTTTTACCGACGCCTTTACCGGGAAATCCGTAATGGGAGGCGCGGTAGGTTCACTGATCGTCATAGGAATCCAGCGGGGGGTATTCTCCAATGAGGCAGGGCTTGGAACCGAGGCCCTGGCCCACGGGGCTGCCAAGACAAAGGAGCCCGTCCGCGAGGGACTCGTTGCCATGCTGGGCCCCGCTATCGATACGATCATTACCTGTACCATGACCGCCCTGGCCATTTTGGTCACCGGCGTATGGAAATCCACCGAAGCCAACGGCGTAACTCTTACCCTTAATGCATTTAACGAAGCACTGCCGGCCGTTGGCACGTACCTGCTGGTCATTTGTGTGGTCTTCTTCGCCATCAGTTCCATGCTCACCTACTCCTATTACGGCACCAAGTGTCTCGGGTTTCTGATCGGGGCCGAACGACAACACTGGTACAATTACTTTTATGTGGGATCCATTGTTTTCGGTTCGGTCGCTTCAATCGGGGCCGTCATCGATCTCATCGACGGAATGTTCGCCCTCATGGCCATCCCCACGATGATTTCCGGGCTTATCCTGGCCCCCAGGGTCATGGAAGCGGCGAGGGATTATTTTGCAAGAATCGGCACCTTCAAGGAATACAAGTGACCCTTTATTTCGGGGGCGGATAGCTTGCCGCACAGCTTTTTCGGATCTTCATCGTTCCTTTATATTAGACTAAGGCCTGCCTGTTTATCTAATTCAAAGGTACTATAACGATATCGGTATCAATTAGCTTTTTATCCTTTCTATATTCAGTTATTAAGGTAGCCTGTCCCTCCCCCCTAAAGCTTTCTGTTTTACATCATTAGCTGGTCCTTGCGTAACCTTCCGTTGGTAAGGTTCGTATCTTTGGGCTCACTAATTGAGAGCGCAGACAGCTCTTATAAAATAGATAAAAACAACGTTCCATATTACCTATGAAAACTTTCAAAGGATTAATCTTGTGCGTCAGCCTAACCCTTTTAGTGGTACCTGGTGCCGGAGCTAATTCTAACACTGATACTATTACCGTTAAAACTGACACTCTTAAAGAAAATATATTTGAGGCCATTCGCAGTATTGACTATACCAGCATCAACGTATTGCTTGCGGAAGAAATGGATGTCAACATCATCAACCAGCAAGGCAACACTCCGCTGATGGTAGCTGCAGAGGTTGGCAATCTCCGTATCCTGGATATCATACTCACTCACAACCCTGATATCAACGTCCGCAACCAGGAAGGAAAGACGGCGTTGATGATTGCAGCAGAAACGGGGCAAACACATGTTGTTGAAAAACTGCTGGTTCACGACGCTGATCACATGCTAAAAGACAACAATGATAACACAGCATTAACATTGGCCTCAACCTACGGTCATAATGCAGTGGTAAATTATATCAAAGAAATGCGAACGCAAACGACCTTTGCCAAGTAGCATTTAAAGGACCGACATGTACCTTGCAAGTCCCGGTGAAGATCCGCCGGGACTTTTTTTATTATATATTTAAGAGGTTTATTGCAAACCGCATCATGCTGAATTTAGTTCAAAGCCTGCTGCAGGAAAACATGGCGATAGATTATAGAAGACTTCCAAAACCGCTCCGTTGCCAATTACTGCATTTTCGCGCATTTGACATCCTTACATATGCTTTATTGGCTGTGGTTTTAAATACGCTCAGGGGTTGAAATTGACAATGATTCCCGATTTTTCAAAACCTTCTCCAAAAGTATCATTCCAAGTGATCCTGAAAACCCTGGTACATCCCAATTGCATTTGGTTCACCATGACGTTGTGGACTTTACAAAGGATTCTATATGTTAAGAATTAAGCATATGGAATGGTGCGGGTAATCTGTTATATTTTAAGAAACCGGAGGAACGAACTGTTATGGCTGACATTTTTTTAGGTATTGATCCCGGATCCCGCACGACCGGCTATGCTGTTCTCACCAAAGAAAACGGCAAGCTGGTTGCCATGCGCTGCGATACCATCAATATGGCGCACATGGACGACCACGCCGATCGTCTGCAACATATTTTTGACAAAGTATCAAAGATTATCGCTTCTTTTCATCCCACCAGCTGTGCCGTCGAGACCCCCGTTTATGGCGTCGATCCGCTCGCGATGCTCAAACTGGGACGCGCCCAGGCAGCCGCCATGCTGGCGATCACGAATAACAGCATTCCGGTCACCGAATACTATCCCAAGCAGGTAAAAAAATCCATTACCGGCAATGGCAATGCCAGCAAGGAACAGGTCGCTTTTATGCTACGCAAAATGGTAAAACTGCCGGAGGAAAAACTCTCCAAAGATGCCACGGATGCCCTTGCCGTAGCCTGGTGCCACCTGATGAAACAGAACAGCATTCAAAACCGGATTCCGAAATCGAACAAGAAGACGCATCAGAATAACAGCACCTCGAGCTGGGAGAGCTTCGCAGCCAATAACCCCGATCGAATTTCAGAATGACAGGACCCCGACCATGCGTGAAGCAACGAACAGAAGAACAATACCTGCAACCCTCCGCGGCGGTTTACGCCTTATTCATTATTAAAGAAAAACAGTCTACCTAACAGCCATGATCGCATACTTGAAAGGCACGGTTCATTCCAAGTCAGAAAACCAGCTTATCCTTGAGGTACGCGATGTGGGATATCAGCTGGAAATATCGACGCAAACGCTGGAACAGCTTCCCCCGCTGGGAGAAGAAGCTGAGCTGCTGGTCCACCACCATATCACCGACAACGACCAGCGCCTGTTCGGGTTTTTAGGCCAAAATGAAAAAGATCTTTTTGAGCTGCTGATTACGGTCAAAGGCGTGGGACCCAAACTGGGACTGACAATCCTGTCGGGGCTGCCTGCCGAAGAGATTACCGGCGCGATTGTGCAAAAGGATAAAGGCAAGCTCTCCCAGATTAAAGGCATCGGTAAAAAAACAGCCGAACGAATGATCCTGGAGCTAAAGGACAAAGTGTCCGAAATGGTTGATGCGACCTATACACAAGCAGCCGGTTCCGTCTCAGGAAACCTCAAAGGAGAAGCGGTCTCGGCCCTGCAGTCGCTGGGATTCAAGAAAAGAGACTCTGAGAAAGCCGTTTCCATGGCCGTTAAGAATGGGAATTCAGCACAAAATGTACAGGAGCTGGTCAAAATGGCCCTTGCTCAGCTTAATACATAACAATAATTTAACACACTGTGGTTTTAATTTGAGACGGGCTCTTTGTAGTATTAACGGATAACGTTAAGATTACTATTTTTCTCATATCACGTAACTTTTACAACTAATCTTTTGCCCGTGCCTGACAGAAAAACAATTTTAGTCGTCGATGATGAACAGGACCTGCTCGATCTAATCGAATACAACCTCAAAAAAGAAGGCTTCGATGTTCTGAAAGCCGAAGATGGACTGGAGGGCATTGATATCGCCCGCAAGCACCGGCCCGACCTGGTTCTTCTGGATATCATGATGCCCAAAATGGACGGACTTGAGGTGGTGGAGCGCATGCGCAGTGATAAAAAAATCAAGCGCATTCCCATTATCTTCCTTACGGCCCGGGGCGATGAAAAGACCGAAGTAGAGGGACTCGACAAAGGCGGCGACGATTATATCACGAAGCCCATCAGCACCACCAAACTAATTTCGCGCATAAAAGCGGTACTGCGCCGTTTCGAGGAAACCGAGGAAATGGCTGACCAGATTAATGTGCACGACATCGTAATTGACAAAGACCGGTATATAGTGACCCAGGGCGAAGAAGAATTCCACCTGCCCCGAAAAGAGTTCGAACTCCTGTACTTTCTGGCCAATCGCAAAGGCAAGGTTATGGATCGCCAGACGCTGCTTAACCACGTATGGGGCGACAATGTGTATGTGGTTGACCGAACGGTGGATGTACATGTTCGCAAAATTCGTGAAAAACTGGGAAAGGAGTATATTGAAACCGTTAAAGGAGTCGGATATCGCTTTAAAGAATGAGGAAATCTCCGTTTACCAAATCATCGCGCCTCTCCTTCAGGGCCGGCCTGTTTTCAGCGATCGGAGTCGGTGGAGTCAGCATGGGCTTGTCTTACTTCTTTTTTGAAAGCAGCCTTGAAAATCTCCTTTTCTTCGGGCTCCTGTTGATGATCCTTACCTTCGGTATCGTCTACGCCATCACCTACCGGATGCTTATCAGGCGCATGGAAACCCTTAACCGCATTAACAGGAATATCGCCCGCAAGCGGTTTGAGGACTACGATAACCTCTCTACCGGGGGACACGATGAGCTTGACTACCTCATCAAGCAAACCATCCGGGCCAGCAAAACGGTAGAGCGCGAAATCCAGCGGCTCAATCGTATCGAAAACTACCGGAAAGAGTTCATCGGCGATATTTCACACGAGCTCAAAACTCCTATTTTTGCAATCCAGGGTTTTATCGAAACCTTGCTCAATGGGGCTATTGATGATGAGGAGGTCAACCGCCGGTTCCTGAAAAAAGCCATGCGCAACGTCAACCGCCTGATCTTGCTCACCAAAGACCTGATGGAAATTTCCAAGCTGGAGACCGGGGAGCTGAAGTCGGAAGTGCAGAGTATTTATCTCCACAATGTGATCTCGGATGTGGTAGACAATCTCCAGTATAAAGCACAAAAAGAGAATGTGACGCTGGAAATGGGAGCGTTTAATGAAAATACCCTGGTTCGCGCCGATCGCAACCAGATCAAACAGGTGCTCATCAACCTGGTCGAAAACGCCATCAAATACAATGTGGCGGGCGGATCGGTGACGGTGAGCGCCCAACCTTTTTCCAATGATCCCGGCAAGATGCTCGTCTCCGTAAAGGATACCGGCATCGGCATTGATCAGCAATATATCGAACGCGTGACCGAACGCTTTTTTCGCATTGATAAATCGCGTTCCCGTGAAAAAGGCGGGACCGGACTCGGTCTGGCGATCGTAAAACACATCATGGAGGCGCACGGGGAGGAATTCTTCATTGATAGCGCTCCAAACGAGGGCTCTACCTTCAGTTTCACCCTTACCAAAGCGGAGGTGGAGCAAACACGTCCCCCTGTCGACTCCGTAGGGTGAATCGCCTCCAATTTCGTGACAAACAGCCTTTGAATATTACGAAGAGACCTTTAAAACCAGTGGAGGGTGTTCAATATCACCCCCTGAGCGATCTCAATGCCATAGTGGATAGACTACAGGTGAGGATTTTGAAATAGCAAAAACGCGGAAACCGGGCAAAACAACGGTTTGCAAAGGTCTCTGTAAGATAGGAAAAAAGAGCCGGCGAGATCTTCGCTTCACTATTGCCGCAATATTAGCTACTTTTCCTTACATACAGAATTCATCCTCTTTAACTTGTATTATATATTATGCTGCATGCTGTAATTATGGCCGGGGGATCCGGCACCCGTTTTTGGCCGCGAAGCACCCGGGAACATCCCAAACAATTTTTAACCCTCTTTGGCGATCGCACGATGCTGCAGGCCACAGCCGATCGCATTGCGCCCCTCATCCCTTCCGAGCGGATCTGGGTCATCACCAACGACCGCTACGTGTCGCTGGTGCGGAAGCAGCTTCCGGAGGTCCCCCAAAAAAATATTGTGGGAGAGGCCGTTGCCAAAAATACGGCTCCCTGCGTTGCCCTTGCCGCTGCGCTTATCCGCGAGCAGGATCCCGATGGCACGATGGCCGTGCTTCCCGCCGACCACCTGATCAGCCAGACCGACAGTTTCCTCTCTATTTTAGAAACAGCAGACACCAAAGCCCGGGAAGGTCATCATCTGGTGACCATCGGCATTCAGCCCGACCGGCCCGAGACCGGATACGGCTATATCGAGTTTGATAAAGATTCTTCGGAAAGCTACCGGGGGCCTGATATAAAAAAGGTAAAACAATTTCGTGAAAAGCCGGACCAGCAAACCGCCCGGCAATTTATCGAGTCCGGTACCTTCTTGTGGAACAGCGGCATGTTTGTCTGGAGCGCCGGAACCATTCTCCGGGAATTCGGGCGGCATCTGCCGGACATAAAAAAGCAGGTCGACCAGCTGCGGCCTGCCATCGGCAGTGAAAACCAAAAAGAGGCGGTTGATGCCTTCTATCATGCATGTCCCTCAATCTCCATCGATTACGGCATTATGGAGCCGTCGGATGATGTTTTCGTAGTGCCGGGCTCCTTTGGCTGGAACGATGTGGGAAGCTGGAAGGCCGTTTATGAGCTCCGTGACAAGGACCGGGACGGCAATGTTATTCAAGCCGACAGCGCCGCGCTGGCCGGCGCCACCGGTAACCTCATCCAAAGCGACAGCGGCAAGATGATTGCTCTGGTGGGCGTGGAGAACCTGGCCGTGGTTGAGACCGAGGACGCTATCTTGGTATGCAACCTGGATGAAGCGCAAGGCGTCAAGCAGATTGTAAACCAGCTCAAAGAAAAAGAAGAAACCAAGAAATTCCTGTAGAGGATAAAACCCCGCGTACAGTCAATTCCCCTGCTGCTCTCCCTGGCAGTTTCACAGCGTTACTTATAGTTCAACCGTAAGCTGGTCGTAGGCCAGACTGATCCCGTCGGGGAGCTTTTTGTTACTCTCCTCATGGTCAACATACCCGTTCATATGCACCAGGTAGGTCCGGGGAACCTCCAGCTCCCGGGCCACCTCAACCGCCTGGGGGATTGTCATATGCGTGGGGTGGTCGGGCTCCCACCGCAGTCCGTCCAATACCAGGACCCGGGATCCCCTGATCCGTTCTTTGGTCTCCCCGGGAATCACCTTGACGTCACTGAAATAGGACAAGTCGTTAATCCGGAAGCCGAGGACATCGACATTCCCGTGCCTGGCAGGCAGGGGCGTAATCGTGGTATCCCTGAACGAAACAGGTTCCGCCATTTCAATCAGGTCCAGCGACGTTGCTCCACGGTAGCGATCGGGACCAAACATATAGTCGAAGCGCCTCCGTATGGAAAGAATCCCATCCTTTGTGGAATAGACCGGCATACACTTGTTTTGCTCAAAACAGAAGGGCCGCAGGTCATCCAGCCCGGAAATATGATCCATATGCTCATGGGTAATCAGCACCAGGTCGATATGGCTTAAACCCGCCCGGAGGGTCTGCAGACGAAATTCCGGCCCTGTATCGATGACGATAGACGTTTGTTCGGTCTGCACCCATGCGGAGCAGCGCCAGCGAATATTCCGGGGGTCAGCACTGAGATGTTCCCGGCCGAATCCGCCCGCAACGGGAACCCCCATGGATGTACCGGTACCTAAAAATGTTATCTGCATTACTCCAGGTCTATATCTAACTCTTCAATTTCACGATCCTTAAACTGCTCAAAGCGCTCCCAGAGCTCCTCCAGCTGCCTGCGTACAGCAGGCTTGATATAAATATCGTGCAGCGGCTGATCCTGAAGCACTCTCGCCAGCAGGCCCACCTGCTGCTGTTCCGGCTTTTTCTTGTTGAGTACCACCAGCTTTTCCCCCTCCATCACACAGGAATCTCCCCGAAAGGTTCCCTTTTCCTTGCGGATGGTGTAGCCCGCCTGCTCGACCAGCTGTTCCAACTCCAAAAGTAGCTGCTCTGTTTTCATAACGATGAACTAAAAGGTAATTCCCAGCTGGATGCTGTGTCCCTGCATCCGGTAGTCATATTTCTCTTCCTCCACATTGTAATTGCGCAAATCGTATTTATACCCGGCGCTGAGCCCCACGTTCCCAAAAAGCCGGTCGAAATAGAGCCGCCCCTTCAGGGCCACACTTCCCAGCGAGCCCCCGAACAGTCCACCTGATGCAAAGGTAAAGCCGTAACTCGGTATGGCTCCCACCCGGATGCGCATATTCCGGACCGGACGTGCATTGGCCTGCAGGCCCGCCCCGGCTGTTACGCTTCCGAAGCGAAACCGGTCCAGGCTGATGCCCGTCCTTTCGTTCGTGATATTGGTGAGCCGCGACGATATGCGCACCGGGAGCAGCAGGCTAAATTTCTCTGTGAAATAGAGCGGAAAGCCAACGTTGATATTTCCTCCCACATCAAAATAGGCAACGTCGTCGCTGCCCGTAATGTTCCCCCCCGTTCCCAGGTACAGGTTCAACATCCGGCTGCTGTATCCCACCCGAAGGACCGGGGCATCATAGGCAAACTGGCCGGCTTCATTCGTATTTTGGCTTCCTTCATAGGTTACCGTTGTCGGTTCATAACCAATATAAAGTTCGTTAACCGGCTGCCTGAACTGCGGGGGTGCCTCTTCATCCATCGAAAACATCTGTGCTCTCACCACCCCGGCCGAGCTCAATAAAAAGCACACCGCGAATACGATTACAGCTGCCTGTGACCGAAACTGTGAATACCTGCGTTTGAGGGAATGATTCATCATAAAATTACATTTATTATTTACTATTGCGCTTTAAAATAACGGTTTACAACCTATGAAAACACTCGGATTACTGATTATATTTTCACTGATGAGCTTAACTATCGCAGAGAAGCCTGTAGATTCCGTCCATAACTTTAGTTTGACAACGATTGACGGCAAGGAAGCCTCACTCGACAAATATAACGGAAAGGTATTATTAATTGTAAATACGGCCTCGGAGTGCGGCTTTACCCCTCAGTATGAAGGCCTGCAAGCGCTTTACGAAAAGTACAAGGATGAGGGGCTGGTCGTACTGGGGTTTCCCGCGAACAATTTCGGGGGACAGGAACCGGGTACGGATGAAGAAATCAAGCAGTTTTGCAAGGTAAATTACGATGTATCTTTCCCGATGTTTTCAAAAATATCCGTCAAGGGCGAGGACCAGCATCCCCTCTTCAACTATCTCACATCGGCTTCTAACCCCGATTTTACGGGTGAAATCAAGTGGAATTTCGAAAAATTCCTGGTCGATAAAGAGGGCACACTCGTCCGCCGTTTCCGCAGTGATACGACACCAAAAAGTAATCAGATTTTAAAGGCAATAGAAACGGCTTTGGAGAGTTAATATACTGTATCCCTAATACATCCCATCACCATCCCGACAGAGGGCCGTAACTGATACTTACGGTCCTCCTTTTTTTATAGAAAGCTCTACAAAAACCGTTCTGTGGCCAATCTATTGCATGTTAAGTGCATTCAACATTCCTCACATGTGCTAAACCCGGGTTATTCACGAAACAGTAAGAATTAAGCCCTTAATATTGTTTGGCCTATCAACCATTAAGCATAGCCCAAATTTCTTGGTGGCTAATCCGGGTGAAATATTGCGGTTTTGAATACGTCCAGGGGTGATATTAATCAACATTCCTTTTTTTTCAAGGGTATTATATAAAGAAGACGCTTTCCTATATTTATCTGCCTTTAATTTAATACGTGTGATACCAGCCGAAATTTCGGGATTCTCACCTTCAGCTGCTCCCCGTCGTCTGACTGCATGGTATAAAACCCCTTCATACTGCCCCGGAACGACTTTAGCACACAAAAACTGTTGTACGTGTGTTCCCCGCCCGGTTCTATCGTAGGCTTTTGCCCGATTACGCCTTCCCCGTCCACCTCGTGCGTGCTGCCCGAAGCGTTTTCAATCTCCCAGTGACGCCTGAGCAGCTGCACGGTCCGGGACCCTAAATTTTTGATCGTGATGAAATAGGCAAATACATGTTTATGTGCAACCGCATGGGATTCTTCCTCGAGGTAAATCGGTTTTACCTCGACGCTGATATCGTGCGATACTTCAACAAATGTTGGTTGATACATACGAAATTCCTTGGTTTATACCTATGGTAACTAAATTCTTTCAGTGAATCAAAAGTTTTAAATATACAATGTTCGATGCAGACTCCTGTAGTGTAAAACAGAAAAACGTTTTTCTTCATGACAGCCCCGGGCTTCAAACTTTCCTCTTTTGACCCCGAGACAGAGTCGCCGGAAAGTTCTTTTGATTAAATCAAATTTTGACTTGACATGGGAGTCGAAAGGTCGTTATATTCAGAGCTCTCATTCGGTCCGGTGATTTGACTTAGTTCAGGTACGAAATCACGATTACGAACCATCTGTGAGACTGGCCGGCAACAGGCTGTTTGCTATTGACGAATTAAAGTGCGTCCTTCAGCCGCCGGTCACGAAGAAGAACAGAGCGGTTTTTTTCTTCTGTACTGAAACCCGGTGTGGTAATGTGACAGTCCGAATGAGGAAACGATAGTGACGTAAAAGAAATTAAGTATTATACGGTCCGGTAGTTCAGCTGGTTAGAACGCCTGCCTGTCACGCAGGAGGTCGCGAGTTCGAATCTCGTCCGGATCGCTCAACGATAAGCCGCTATCTCGCAATGAGTTAGCGGCTTTTTTGTTTTATGAAAATTCTTTCTATTTATGAGTCGAACGCTCCTCGGGACAGCTGGGGGACAGCCCATCTCTCGTCACCTCTCTCTAATTTCATTTCGATATCATTGAAATTTTTGTTCGACGGTAGCGGGTTTCTCTCGCAACAGTCTTACATAAGTTCAGAAACATTAAAGGTAGCTTGATTAATCTATTTCAATAGTATTTATTACTAAATTAATATTAAATACATAGACTTGTAATGGATTGGAAAAAACTATTATCTGAAGAACGCCTTAGACCTTCTACAAGAGATAGCAGATTTGAAGGAGATAAAAGAAATGAATTTGAAAGTGATTATGGAAGAATCGCTTTTTCTCCAGCAATTAGAAGAATGCATGATAAAACTCAAGTTTTCCCTCTAACTACAGATGATAATATCCATACAAGGCTGACACACTCAATTGAAGTTCAATCTGTTGCTAAATCAATTGGTTTTGATATTTGTAGTAGGGACAAGTTTCTGAATCATGTTGAAGGCGACTTAGAAGGTAATTTAAAAAAGGAACAGACACTTAAAGAGTATTTAATTAGAAGGATTCCGACAATTCTCGCATCTACTGCCTTTTGCCATGATATTGGGAACCCTCCTTTTGGTCATTATGGCGAAGATATAATTCAAAACTATTATAAAGAATTGTTTTCCAAAGAGGAATATAAAGAAATTGACTTAACCAAAGAACAAAAGGAAGAGTTTATAAATTTTGATGGAAATGCTCAGGGTTTTCGCGTCTTAACTAAACTCCAGATTTTAAGTGACAGATTTGGCTTAAACCTTACAGCTGGTACTTTAGCATCTTTTTTAAAATATCCTTGTACCTCTAGAGAATATAATTCAGAAGAGAAAGGTGATTACAGTAATAAAATTGGAGTCTTTGAATCAGAAAAAGAGCATTTAGATAAAGTCAGGGAAAAAACTGGCCTAGAAAAGGAAAGGCACCCATTAGCATTTCTAATGGAAGTGTCAGCTTCCCCATTTTTTGGGCCACTTAAAAGTAGAGGATTTCGGTTAAGGTAGTAGTTCTACCGGTGTTTTATACCCCAGCGATTTGTGGGGTCGATTGTGGTTATAATCATATTTCCATTGCTGGGTTTTCTCTCGCACTTCGCTCAGGGTTTTAAATATATAAGCGTTCAGCAGCTCCGAACGAATACTGCCATTAAGCCGCTCAACGTAAGCATTTTGCGTTGGTTTGCCTGGCTGTATAAAGGCCAGGGTAAGATTATTGTCTTTGCACCAAAGGTCTAATTTTCGAGAGATAAACTCCGGGCCGTTATCCACCCGAATCATCTGGGGCAGCCCGCGGGATTCTTTCAGGTTTTCCAGCACCCGTATCACCCGTGGGGCCGGCAGCGAGGTATCCGTTTCGATCCAAAGCACTTGCCGGTTGTAGTCATCGATCACATTCAACATGCGAAACGTGCGTCCATCCCAGAGGCTGTCATGCATAAAATCAAGGCTCCACACCTCATTGGGTCCTTCGGGCTGGAACAGCTGCTGTTTGGCACGAGCCGGCAACCGCTTCTTGGCCCGGCGACGGATATTAAGCCTCAGGGCCGTGTAAACCCGATACACCCGTTTGTGATTCCAGGGGCGACCCATCGCCCGCAGGCGGTGATGACATTGCCAGAAGCCAAT
>NZ_FQUS01000058.1 GCF_900129315.1 Fodinibius roseus | reverse complement strand
CCTGAATCCGTGAGTTAATTTAAAATTAGTTATATAACTTTACTAATAACAAGCAGTTACCAGTTTTTGTATATTCACCTAACAGGTGAAGTTGCAAAATAACCTTCGGCCCCATGAATTTCGATATTGAATTGACATCCACTCCCATTACCTCCCACGCTGGTCTGGCCTTTATTGGCGAGCAGCTGACCGAGGCAAAATTTGAACATCACATGCAGACGCTCGTCCCCGGTCCTACGCGCAGCGACCGTATTCCCGACGCCGACCTGGCCAAGACGATGGTGGGGCTGATCTGCTGCGGCAAGCCGTATTTCGATGCGGTCGGGGACTATGCCGGCGATCCGTATTTCCCACACGTGTTGGGACTTTCCCGGCTCCCGTCGGCGCCGATCCTGCGCCAGCGCATCGAGGCCCTGCCCGAGGAAGCCGGGAAGGCCTTCCGTGGTTTTACCACCCGGTTGCTAGCCCGCCATCCACAGCAGCTGACCGAGGAGCTTCACGGGGAACCGTATTGTCCGATCCACATTGACGTCACCCCGATGGACAATTCCGGCTCGGCCAAAGAGGGCGTCTCATGCACCTACAAGAAGTTTGATGGCTACGCCCCCATCTTCGCCTATATAGGCCCCCATGGGTTTATGCTGGACAATCAGCTGCGGGCCGGCAAGACCCACTGCAACGGGGAGGGCACTCTCGAGTGGCTGAAGCAGGTCCTCAAGCGGGCTGAGGCGGCAAGTTCGACGCGCCGTCTCCTTGTTACCGACGCCGGCCACGATGCGGCCGATAACCTGCTGCTGTTCGGGCAGACCGCCGATACCGATTTTGTCGTTAAACGCAATATGCGCCGCGACGACCTGGCGGAGTGGCTTAAAAAGGCCAAACGACAGACCAGCGACCAGGCCCGCGAACATATCGACTGCGGCGCCTGTGGTTATTACGGGCAAGGGGAGCTGCCGCTGCCCGGCCACCCCGAGCAGAGGCTCCGGGTGGTATGGCGAGCCATCGAGCGGCAGGCCAGCCCGGACGGGCAACTGCTGGTCGAACCGGAAATTACTATTGAGGCCTACTGGACTTCCCTGGATTGGTCGCCCCAAGCCATCCAACGCTTCTACGAGAAGCGGGGCACCAGCGAGCAGTTCCACAGCGAACTTAAAACGGATCTGGATCTGGAGCGGCTACCCTCGGGGAAGCTTCAGGGGAACCAACACGTGCTTGATTTGGGGATGATAGCCTACAACCTGCTGCGGCTGCTCGGCCAGCAGATGCTCGGCTCCGGGCTGGTCCCGGGCCGTAAGTCTCAAAGCAAACGACTGCGGCTGCGAACCGTCATGCAAAACCTGATCTATATGGCGGGGCGGTGGATTTCTCATGCCCGCCAGTGGTGCCTCCGCATATTCGAGGGCCACGGCTGGGCCCAAGCGGCGCTCTCACTGGCCCCCGATTAAGTACATGGGGGGGGTATTTGCGAGTCCAATAGCTCAGTTGCCGACAGGCAACGAGGGCGTCGTAGCTCCCCGGGCAGCCGCCTATCTGCGGGCGGGGCCCGCCCGCAGCTGAAACCCAACGGGCAAGCCTCCAATGTTGTCGTTGAACAAGTCAGCGGGCAACGAACAGAGCAAATTCAAAAAATTAAATCAAAGAACGTAATTTATCCTCATAACTCACGGATTCAGG
>NZ_FQUS01000064.1 GCF_900129315.1 Fodinibius roseus | reverse complement strand
AAAATTTATCTGCAATAGAGCGTAAAAACCGTTAAAATTATTGAGGACGGTTGGTCATGAAGGTGGCGTTCAAATAGGTTAATGCAGTGGTATTTATTTGTAATTGATATTAAAAACTTGTTATATAATGAAGTATGAGAAGATATTAAACTTGAGAAGTTGTCCATTTAAAAATTATGCACAATTATGAGTCGACGAAAGGAAATAACAACGAAAGATCTTAATAAAGCTCTTCGACAGATCTCCCGTGATGCACGTCGCAAAAATATGGCATTGGGACTTGAAACGTTATATGAAAAGGATGGCTATCTTATAAGGTTAGATACGTCCGGTAAAGAGCACAGAATAAAAAAACTGGAAACACGAAGAGGAAGTTCTACCCCTAAAGTTATCGAACTTGATTAATGGCTGTTTCAAGAGTTCGAATGTTTGCTGGCCCGAATGGTTCAGGTAAATCCGATCTTATCCGTCGTTTACAGCAGTCTGATTTACCTCTTGGTCCTATAATAAATGCCGATGATTTTCAGGTTAGCTTACAGAATTCAGGGTTCATTGATTTACAGGAGTATGGCCTTTCAGACATTACACATCAAGAGTGAATATTATTACCAAAATTGACACCTTTTGGTTCTATACTATTCTCACAAATCTGCGAGAGAGGATTCTTCGAATAATAATTATTTACAGTTTTCGAAACTCAATGGTGTCAGGATCTTGTCGACTATCTCTTTACTTGTTCAGCCATTTGTCGATCTCTTCATTAGCCTCTTTATCTGATAAAATTTGACCGCTTTTTATTTGCTCTTGTGCCTGTGAAATAGCTTTTTTTTGCCTATCATTCGTTACATAAACAGTATCATTAAAATCAATATCTAAGAGGCGGTAGATCTCGTCAATGATATGTTTGTCATTGACTCTTTTGATCTTGTCAATCAAATTTTTTTTGTGTTCAGGTTTTAAGTCGATCATTATATAAAGATATCTATTTATATTTGGCAAATGGAGCTAGAGGCATATTAATTTATGCTGTTTATAATATATACATTTTTTCTAAAAGGTTAACGTATTAATATAACAGGCAGGATGTGCACTGTATATAATAATCTCTGTGACTCAACGATTACCTCTCCCTAAAATTTATCTGCAATAGAGCGTAAAAACCGTTAAAATTATTGAGGACGGTTT
>NZ_FQUS01000039.1 GCF_900129315.1 Fodinibius roseus | reverse complement strand
GCAAAGCCCGGGGTATACGGGTCATTGAAAAGCTGTCCGTTGCCCTCCGGCAGCTGATCCCACATCGTGAAAATAGAATCGACTCCGCCCAGCATCTTCAGCACTATGACAAACATGATGATACCGGCAACGATCTGAACAACAAACTGGGCCAGGTCGGTCCACACGTCGGCCCATAAACCCCCTACCGTTATATAAATCAGGGAGATCCCCCCGGCCAGCAGGATCCCGTATATCAGCGGAGTTCCGGTAAATCCTTTCAGCAAAACAGCAATCGCCGCCCATTTCGCCCCTACATCAAACAGTTTTAACAACACGCCCGACCAGGCCATCAGCTGCTGGGTGGGCAGGTTGTATCTGGTTTTCAAATATTCCGTGGGCGACTCGATATTAAAATTAGAGCGCAAACGCGTCCACCGTGGTGCAATCAAAATGGCTCCCACAAAAATTCCTATGGCTATCGTTAACGCCCACCATATATAGATCGCAAAGCCATGGGTATATGCGAGTCCCGCATAAGCGACAAAAACGGCACCGCTGTAACCGGATATGTGGTGGGAAATCCCTGAAAGCCACCAGGGCAACTTACCCCCCGCTACGAAAAAGTCTCCCGAATCATCGACCTCCCGAAACGACCAGAACCCGATAAAAACCATGACTAAGAAAAACAGAAATATTACAATCCAATCAAGTTGTTGCATTACTTACTTTTAACCAGTTTTTGTTGACTTTCCCGACCATCTCCGTTGTTAATACGCATCAATCTTCGTTATTAATACACATCAGGAGATCAAAAGTATTAGAAGAGGAGAGAATACTAATAACATTTATAAAATTAAAATGCTATATCCATGTCGCTGCCATACTATAAGTCATGGTCAGAAAGAATCTTTGACCTGAAACAACGACACTATTAAGAAGATGAATAGATCGGCGTGTTTTTTCAGATAGTTACGTACAAACTTAGAACTCAGATAGTACTGGGTTTTTACCGTATTAACAGAAACTTCATTTCTTTCGGCGATCTCATCGTTGGAAAGCCCTTCAAAGCTTTTCATTTGAAAGACTTTTCTTTCCGCCGGCGATAATTTTTTAATAGCTTTCTTTAGGAAATCTAAATATTCTGAGTAGATCACCTTGTTTTCAATGGGGTTAGACACAGATGAGCTAAAATCGGTATGCTTCAGTTCATTCAAAATTTTTCGATGATTCTTTTTATCCCGAATCATATTGAGGAGATGATTCTTCAGCATCGTAAATAAGAAGCTCTTTATGGATGATGATGCATTAAGTTCATCTCTTTTTTTCCACACTTTTACGAAAATATCCTGAACGGCATCTTTAGCAAAAATTTCATCTTTGAGATATTTTTTTGACAGGTAATAGAGTGGTTGGTGGTACCTGTTATAGAGTTTTTTAAACGATTCTCTATCACCTTCTTTAATTCTTTGTACCAGTATATGGTCATCTATGCCCTTCATCTTACACTTTTATTACCAGTATAAATTATATTTTGTGAGACGTATAATAACTACCATAATGTACTTAAAGTGTTAAATATCAATATGTACTAAGCAAATGTACTCATTCTGTTTGCCTGTAATCCGTAGACCCCACAAGTTAATATTTTTACGAAAAACATCCTGATAGTTTATAATGTTAGGCAAAGCCTAAGCAATCCTAACAGAACAACTAAATACTACTGATAAATAAACAATATTACAATCTTTTATAATCTTTCTTCCGATATCAATATTACATGTTAAAGGACTTTACCCTATAAATACTAACCCGTTCTGTTACGATTACTTATATAAGTTACCAGTTAACTATTTTTTTTAAATAGTGCAAGTACTGTCTCCTGAAAATGCAGTTCTTGTACAAAAATACAAATCTATAGCTGTGACCCTTAGTAACTTCGGGGATTTGATGTTTTTTGAATTTATTTTGGGCTTATGATAACGAAATTAGAAAAACCCGCCAAACGGCTGATTTATATTCTTCCTGTTATTTTCTCTTATCATAATAGGCTGCGATACTTTCAATTAAAATCTCCCCGGATGTTATATTTGTTTCTTTTGTATACAGGGAGCCAGCCCCCTCGCAAAGAACACTCGTAATACCAAATTGCTTGTGAGGCCCGTCCGACCAGCTCGTTGCTCCATAACCGGGCATACCTTCCCGCACAACAAGAGGCTTGATTAAACTATCCGGATCATTTTGTTGTATGATATCCCGAAATTCGGTCCATGGTCCCAGCACGGAACCCATTTCAGGCCCGGTTCGCAACAGGGGCTCCACAATGCCCTGCCAGGTATGCATGGCCCATATCGAAGTTACCGGTGTGTTCGAGTCCATCAACCCCTCAAGGTCCCGCTGCCACTGATAGGCCTCATGAGTCTGTTCCTCCGGATGAGCACCTTCTGCCCGGTATGACCGGTTCATATCCACCCCTTTTTCGTTCACGCGATACCAGCCGTGTGTGGAGGCATCGGGACTCATATAAAGGATAAAATGGGAGATATTCCGCTGCCGGTAACCAGCCCCCTCTTCACTCAATATCCAGTCGATCATCCCCGCCATACGCCACTGGGAGTTATGCTCCCCGGGGTGTTGGTTCGCAAAATAATGTACCCAGCGGTCTTCCGGTGAGACGGTGCTCCGGGCATCATTAATTTCTAAGCGGTACAGCGGTCGCCCCTGTATAGATTTACCGACAGTATGCAGCGAGGCATCCGGATGCTCCGCCCATTCTTTGAGAAGCTTCTCAGCTTCCTTGAATGACATCGGCACTTGTGTACCGACAAATACCTGGTCTTCTTCGAAGGTGGGAAATGTTAATATATCATACTGCGGTGACTCCTGATGGCCTTTTTCCCAGTGAATCGGCTGCCACTGCTGCCGGTCGTAGGACCAGGACTGGAAGTATTCATTAAAGGACATGCCGGTGCCCCCGTCAAATTCCACCTCCAGCCGCAAATCATTGCCCTTCGCGTTTTGCGTTATCTCAAAGTTTAATTTATTGGGCCATTCCGGGTGGTTTGGCGCATGGGCGAGCATTACCTTAAAATGATTCTCACCCAGTTTTTCGATACGCGCACCGTCGGATCCATGCGGACCATCAAAGTTAAAATCTTCGACCGATAATTCGCTGCCGGAATCACAGCCCGGCAGGCTGATACTGCCTATTAATATGAGCGCAGCTAAGAAAATGAATCGCTTTATAAGGTGTATCCGGTTCATAATATATAGATATAATGTAATTAATTAAGGTCTTACCTTGACATAAAGATGAGCGGTAGCAGTCCCTTCGGCATCGCGGCGGTGAGCGGGGTCAGATCGGATCATTGGCAACAGCCCGATAAGTTTATTCTAATTTTTTCCTGATAAACCTGACATCTCATCCAGCCACTCCACCAGATGCTCTTGCTGGGAAGGCGAAAAGCCCGTGAATTCATGGGGTGAACGATATTGAAGATCTGTGGAAGCATCCAACATTTCATATATGGACCGGGCCTGTTTTATACTCTGCTCCACATGTTCAATATCCGCATGACGGTCCAATTCAGGGGTAAACACCAACAACGGCCGGGGAGCGATAGCAGAAAGAATTTCAGGGAAGTCTACGGGAATCCTGTTTTCATCCCCGGTAAAAAAGCCAAGGCGCGGAAGCAGTCCATGCAGATGCGAGTAGGTTTTTAATCCTTCGACATCGTCTGTGGCGTTTCTCAAAGGAGTAAAAGCACCCGAGACAGCCGTACCGGCGATCCGGTCATCCAATGCCGCCGTAAACAGGCTTACCGTCCCTCCGAGGGCAAACCCGGAAAGGAATATTCGGTCCCGGTCCACAAAATCCAAACTTTCCAGGGCATTCACGGCGGCACGCGTGTCGGTGACCATCTTGCCCAATTTGGACCAGTGAGGATAGCGCTCGTAAAAATTAGTCCCCTCTTCTATGCGCGTACCGAAACCTATCAAATCCATGGCCAGTACCGCCATTCCCTCTGATAGAATATCCTCAAAAAGCGCATTTAAATTGGTAGCGTCATATCCCGTATTAGAAAAACGATGTAAATAGATCACTACCGGCAGCTTGTCGTCTTCGCCTGTCTCCATCTCCCCTTTCGCATCGGTGGGATAATACAATCTGCCAATAAGATAGTCACCCATGGCATTATAAGGAGCGATATTCCTGCTTCTGCCATTCGAGACTTCGGGCCGGCTGATAAAACTGTTGATATAATCGTCCCTGCCGGTCAGGCCTCGTATCGGACTGGCAGAAACCCCGGCCGGCTTGTCCCCCAATAGCCATTTAATATCCTCCTTGATATCCTTTTTTGGGGTTTCCCATTCGTCCGACGAAGTTATTTCCTCCCCATTGTTGCGCGCACGCAGCGGCCGGTCAGCGGGAATCACCGGAAAGTTTTCGGGATCCACAGTTTCCCCGCTTAACCGTTTCCATTTATCAAACGAATAATTATATACTAATTCGTTTTCCCATTCAATGGTAGTGGTCCGGTCAAACTGAACATCCAGCCAGTCCAGATACGCCTCTATATCCCGGGCCTCAACCGCGTGCAGTCCGTCGCGAAGCCGAAGACCCAGCTTTTCGGGGACATCAAGAAATTCATATACTTCTTTCAGTGACTGATAGTTGTGCTCTATCGCCCACGGATCTCCGCCGGCCTTCCCTTCCCGTATGGAAGAACTGAGCAACAAAGAATTGGGAGCGATCAGGGACAGCAGTGAGTTTTGGTCAATCGGCATTTTATGCTCTCTGCCCCAGTAAAAACGCAGCCTCGGGTGGAGCCAGTGGGTTCTTCGGGAGACCAGAAATTCGATCTCTTCGTTAGAGTGACGCTTGTCGGTATAACGGTAAGGGATTTCTCCCCCGGTGCCCCCGCTGCTGCTGATAACAGCCGTAATCCGGTCGTCATAAGCCCCTGCAAACACCGACTGCTTGCCATTGCGGGAGTGCCCGGTAATAGCGATTTTTGAGCGGTCCACGCGGTCGAGAGTATATAGATAATCCACCGCACGGTGAGCGCCCCAGGCCCGGGTCATCAGCGTGCTCCAGTCATATTCGGGCCACAGTTCCAGGTATTCCCGGGTGTCGTCCTTTGCATCGGCCCCCGCGTATACCAGTCCCATGTATCCCCGCCGAACGGCGATCTGGGCCCATCCCCGGTGGTTCCACTGGGTCATAAATACGGGAAAGGGACCTTCGCCAGGCGGAGTAAACAGTTCCAGGGTAAGCTTGGCTTTGTTATCCTCGCCAAATCGCAGTTCGATCATCTCAATTTTGACCCCGTCTTCCATCTTTTCATCCAGAACATGAGCAGTCACATTCTCCGGCGGTGGCGGGAAGGTGCCGGACAAAATATGTTTTGCCTTTTTTTTGATCCACTCTCTCTTCTGCTTCCACTGCGAACGCGTTTCAACAGGAATGTTCTCTCCCCCTTCATCAATCAGCAGCGGATCCGGAAGCAAAGGGATCGACGGCATTTCAGCAAAGTTTGGCGGCAGGGCGCCGGTGCGTTCCACCCAGTCGAGCCAGGTCGCATCGTGAACAGTGACAAAATCGTCCGACGGCGGATCCTCCTGCAGTTGTATCAGCTCTTCGAGGTAGGCCTGTCGCTTATCTTCATCACTTTGCCCGTACGCAACCGGGGATTGAGCAACAAGAATAAAACACAGAATGAGGAGAACACAGTTTTCGCCTTTAAGCATTTGTAATCAGCTACCTTTAAAATTGATATATGTTTTAATTGATATGCGGTTCTATTATGAGGAATAATCTGCTTTATTCAAAAACCTTATCCCCAAAAATTGCAGGCTACCGGGCCGGCATTTTCAAATCTCCTACCTCCACAAGTGATCAGCAAAATCCATATAGTAATGCCAGTCCTGCGGAGTGAGATTGTGTCCCCCGCTGCGGACATGATAGCCGCGGGGACCTTTGACAAGTGGTTGGTCCAGCGGCGGCATCTCATCTGCGCGAATGGGGTCATGGTTCCAGAGTGCGTAGACCGGGGAAGCATGCGCAAGCGAGAGAAATTCCCCCCGGGGATCGGCCCACAGGTCCTCATCGGCACTGGCCACATAGGCAGCACGCGGTGCGATCAGGGAAAGAAGCATATGCTGGTCGAACGGCAGGGTCTCTTCTTTATCGTCAAAAGCATCATAATTACCGGCAAACCAGTGCCTGAAGCGGTTCACCGCCTGCAAGGTTTCCCCGAAAGCCCGCCGGCTCAATGCCGCGCCCCCGCTGCCGGAATTATTGGAAATAACCAAAGAAAACCGCTCATCCTCGGCCCCCGCCCACAGCGAAGCCTTCCCGCCACGGGAATGTCCCAGCAGCGCCACTTTGGAGGTATCTACCCGGGAATCGGTTTCAAAGTAATCCATCACCCGGCTGGCTCCCCATCCCCAAGCGGCCAGGGCCATCCAGGCGTCCGACTCCCGGTCGACCGCAGCTTTTTCTCCTTCAAAAAGGCGAATGACGCCCTCATGATAATGGTCTTCCTCGTCGGGAGCCAATTCGTCATTCTGAATAGCGGCAATGCCGTACCCGCGGTCGATGACCTCTTCAGCAGGCCAGAACCCTGATTTCTCCTCTCGGGTCGGATCGGTATTATCAGGATCGCGATTGTTCATGAGCAAAAAGACCGGCACGGGCTTTGGCGTCTCATTGGGAAGAAAAAGAATCAGCTCGAATTCGTGGCGGCGTCCTTCATGCCGGCTTCTGATAGCTACCCGCCGCAGGGTGGCACGGCCGCCCATGGCCTCCCGATCTTCTTCAATGATATCAAAGGAAAGATCTTCCGGGGGGCCCGGCCGGTGGCCATACATATGAGTCCGGAACAGATTGAGAATTACGCCGCGTCGCTGTTGCCACTCTTCCACCGTTTGCACCCTCGAGCCATCGGCTGTTTCCAGCACGTCCGGCAGCTGATACTCCGGGACGCCCGACTCCCGCCAGTTGTATTGAGGGCGCTCCTCTTCCAAGTATTTTATGCGGTCGGGATCAGCCTGCCATCCCCCGTCCTGGGCGGACGCCTGCTGCCCGCAGACCAAAATGAGAACGATTAATGAAAATAGAATACGCTGCGGGGAGTATTTCATTGGGGGGAGAGTTTTTATTTTCCATAATATTTGCATGTGCAAAAAATACGTAGATTCCTTCATTAAAATACGCTCCGTTTTCCCATTAGCCCAGGATCAGAGATGCAACGGGTTCATCTACTCAATCTTACCTCGGAATATAGTAAATAAATAGTCTGGTAGTCTAATGAAATGATGAATGGACTAAGATGAAACATACGGTATGAAATATGTTAGGAATACCATGTAAAAAAACTATAATTATAATAATGAGGGAATTATCCCTTACCTCATTACTAAATACACCCTGTACTGAGACTAATAAATAATCCATTCTTTCAGTGATTATTCCTATTGGCCTGATCTGAACCCCGGAACGTCTTTCCTTTCACTCCGAGGGAGGACGCATCGGCAGGATCTGTCCGCAACGGACTCACTGACTTCACAGGAATTCAGAGGATAATTCAATCCCGCAATAAAATGACCAACGCAACCACGGCCAGCAAGAGACTACTCAAAGAATAATTTTAAGTATTGAATGATCCCTTAGAGTACTGTAGAATCGGAATAGCACAAAACCTCAAAAAGAGCACTATAGACCCCGGGGTCTGGCTGTTCGATCTGGATGTGTAGACTGCTGGTTACAATTGGCGGCTCAAATTCGATTCGGTTAATGGTCTGATGGTTGTCTGTCTTTTGGTAAATTTGAGTACCTTCTGAGTCAAAAATTCTGTACTTATTAATACAAAATGGCATAACTCGCTCAGGATGCCCCCTGAGGGTGGATTCCATCGGATGATCAAAATCGGTATCGAACATCAGCACAATCTCAGTTATTTTTTTCTCTTCGTCCCAACTCACCGTAACTGTTGGCTGATAGTCGGTTTCCCAATCCGGAATCCATCCGTTGGGAGTATTTGTCGGGCGCGTCACCCCATTGGTTACATTAGACACTCCGAAAGCGGCGATAGCCGGTTCGATCTTAAAAGCGAAATTATGTCCCCCAGGACGCCGCTCTGGCGTCCAAAACTCAAACGATTCGACACCAATCCCCTCCGGGGGATCCTGGCGACCGAAATTGGAAACTGCCTTGTTAGTCTTCCTAAAGACAGACAGCAATCCCGATACGCGTTTTGTTGTAGTTTTAAAGGCCACATCCGGGTTCTCACCGAAACAAACAAACCCGTATTGATCCTGATTCGGGGCATTGGTAAATGCGAGGGTCAGCTCTTGTTTTCCCTCTACCAGTTCTACATGTTTGGTCTCAAGCGTTACGTCGGGAGTATGATTATATTGTTTAGAGCTTGTCCTGAGCTCGACCTTGAGTGTGGTTGGATGAGCTGCCTTTACCCAACAGGTCAAACGGTACGCTTGGTTGGAATTCAACGGTAGCATCTGGGCCGACGGGTGAACCAAGTTTTTCCACTTCCCATCCGGCGACAGCCCGTCCATTACCCACTCTGAAGACGAGGAGAGTCTCGCTATATTGGCCAGATTATCTTCATCCTTCAGCGGCACCTGGGGAATGCTTTGTCCCCGCTTATTCAACTCATTCTGCAGAAATTGTATGTGAGGCGACTTAGCAATATCCCGGGGCGACAGCCCTTTTTCCGTGGCTATAACCGCAGCCATGCCCACCGCCTGGGCTCCATGGGAACAAGTGGCCATCACTCGTGAGGACCCAAATGCTACGTGAGAGGCACTAATAATGCGTCCGGCCAGGAAAAGGTTTTCGATATTCTTGCTGTAGTAGCATCGGTAGGGAATCTGATAGATTCCCTTTGCGTGCCACTGCGTACAACTGCTCTCGTGGCTATAGACTCCGTCAGCCGGGTGCAGGTCCATCGCCCATCCACCGAAGGCTACCGCATCCTTCTGGACCCTTTGCCGGACAATATCATGCTGGGTAAGCATATAGTCACCCTCAAATCGACGGCTCTCCCGTTTACCGGGGATCATACCCACCCATTCCAAAGTCATTGTCTCCGCCTCCGGATACTCCCCGCTGTTTTTCACATAATCCCAGATTCCATAGACTACTTTCCACAGCTCCCATTTAATCTCTTCAGACTGGTGGACCGTATCCAGCCGTCCTCCGTACTCCACCCACCAGAGCTGACAGCCATGCTCCTGCAGGTCAAAATTCCGGACCTTCGGGAGCTTTCCGGCCTCTTTATTTGCAAAACCAGGGGCCACATATTCGACCGGTTCCCCAACATCTTTGGTGTAAAAATAAAGTGAGTGCCCCAACAACTCGCCGTAGTCGTCAACCTCGGGAGCAAATCGCTCATCGAACTCCATCTGGTCTTCGGCGCCCATCCGGTACGCCGCCCCCGCCTGGAAGGCCACAATCCCGTCACCGGAGGCATCGCAGAACAGGGGGGCCCGTAGCAGATATTTGGTAGAGTTTTGACTGCAAAATCCCTTCACCTCTTCAATAGTGCTTTTATCCTTTTTTTCAATATCATAGACGGAGGTATTAAGCAACAGATTGATATTTTCTTCCTCAGAAACCTTCTCCAGCAGAATGGTATCGAATATCAATGGATTGCCTTCTGGATTCCGGTAGGTATTCTCAACCAGAAGTTCGTCAATTATCCCTCCCTCACGGGCCCACCGGTTGTTGTTGCCCATGTGGGAAGTGGCTCCCAGAATCCACAACCGCACCTCGCTGGAAGCGTTGCCCCCGAGCACGGGGCGGTCCTGAACCAGCGTCACTGTAATACCGGCCCGTGCAGCTGTCATCGCGCAGCATACCCCTGACATACCGCCACCAACGACTACCAGATCCGTGCTCCTGGTTTCGGTTCGTACCGACCGCTTCTCTTCAAATCCTTTTTTGATCATAGATTTCTTTGATTCTTAAAAATTACTCAGCTTAATCATAACGAATAATCAAATATCAATCCGGATAAGTTATCTTGTAGTTCATACTATCAGCTTGTATCGCCACTATCTGCACTGTATCATCAAACCAGTGTACCTCAATGTTTTGGGGAGATCCGGCTAAACCGAGAACCTGTACCTTACTGTTTTGCGACAAGTAACCGCTTCCGGCCTGCACTTCCCGGAGGGGGCCCTTTTTTCCATCTTCATATATGAGCTTAATAGCGGATCCGATACCATCCTGATTTTCTGCCGGGCCTTCAAGAGAGACCCGTACTCCTCTGGTTTTCGTGTCGTTGAGATAAAGCTTGGTGGAATCCCCATTTTGCGAAACCGCCAGATCAACTCTACCATCCCGGTTAAAATCACCGAGGGCCGCCCCTCGCTGCTCTCCATAGATTTTGATACCTGTTTCATTTCCCGAAACGGGAGTAAGATCGCCTTCTCCATTTCCATGGAGCCATAATCCTCTTCCTGCATCCCATCGCGCCTTTGTTGGGGGAACAGCAAAAAAGTTCTGACTCAAAAAAAGATCTTCATTTCCGTCGTTGTTGTAGTCGGCGACTCCCGCATAAAAGGCATTACTCCATTGAGCTTTATCTGGTAACGGCTGTCCCGAAAATGCTTTTCCTTCGTTGATAAACAGCATGTGTTGCAGGGTGTTTATTTCCCTGGAAGGAACATTCGTCAAATCTCTATTCAATATATCTTCAAGGGAAGAGTGGGCAAACGTAGTGTGTGATTGTATATTTCTCGTAATTGCGGACAAGGATCGATCTAAATCATATAGTTGTCTTCTGGGAACATAGGATCCAGCTATCTCATCATAATGAGCTTCCAGAATTTCAATTTCCCGGTCTCTGTCAAAATCTTCATAATAAATTTTTAGGGGATGGCTTGAATTAAGCTGGTATTCACTGTTAAGCCCCATATTTGTTGCTACGATATCGGGTCGGCCGTCATTGTTGAAATCGCCGGTAGCCAGCCCCTGCCACCATCCTTTGTATTCGCTTAGGCCTGCGATTTTGGTAGCCTCCCTGAATTCTCCATTCCTATTCCTGAACAATTTTATGGATCCCCATTCCGTGCTGATTATCAAATCGGGATCGCCATCCCGATCATAGTCTGAAAATACTGCCGATGTGACCAAGCCCGCCTCACGGAACATTTTTGAATTTTCCTCATCAATTGTAAAATTGCCCCTGTCATTCGCAAATAACCTGGAATTTGCATTCATTGGATAATGTCTCGGGACAAACCGTCCCCCTATAAACAAATCCAAATCGCCATCACCGTCATAGTCAGCGGCTGCCACAGGTCCCGTTGAAGAAAAACTCGAAGGAACCCCCGTACTTTTTTTTATCTCATCCTTATTGAGATAATAAGTGTTTGCTGAGATTATCTCCCCCCCTTGTTGTTCATAGTAAGATTTGCCGACTACTATGGTGGTACCCTTACCGTTACTCCACCCGATCACAGCGGTTTGATCTACTGCAGTTTTTTCAGTTACCGGTTCCAGTATTTTAGGACGAAATGAGCCATTACTTAAATTTTCATATATGGCCAGCCTGCCCCCTCTTCCACCCGAAATAAACAGGTCGTCATCCCCATCGTTATCAAAATCGATCCAGCTAACACCGGGACCAAGTTGGCTTAGCTCATTTGGAAGAAGCGGCTGGACACCAAAATCATTAAAATCGCTTTCATGATGCGTATGCTTTAATCGCGAAGAAACATCCTCAAAAACATAGTCCCCACTATCGGCTGCAGTAGGTGTTGCTCCGGTTACGGTAATATCATTTTCAGGTTCCTGAATATCGTAAATGGTATTCGCATTCACATTTTCTATGACCGTTGATTTCCGATCGGGCCAACTCACGGTTATGGTGTGGTTTTGGTTGTCAGGATTCGCCGCAAATACCACTTCTGACGAAGAATCCGACAGATAGTTTCCGCCAGAAACAACCTCTTCTTGTTGCTCCACAGGTCCCCCCGATAAGCGAACCTTTGCACCAATACCTTGTGTATTGGGTGGATTACCCTTTAAACGGACCGCAATTCTGGGTCTGCTGGTTATGTTTTCAAAGAAAGAGGCCTGTTGATTAAAGCGGTTTACCACCAGGTCCAGATCCCCGTCATTATCAAAATCTGCTGTAGCAAATCCGTGGGACACATCATGCTCGTTGAATCCCCATTCAAAACTTTTATCTTTAAAGGTTAGATCCCGGTTGTTCTGAAAGATTTTATTCGGAAGTTCCAATGATGGAAATTCCAGCAGGAATCCTTCTATATCTTTGCCTGTACGTGACATTTGCCGGCCAAGTCGTTCCTGGGTATCCAAATCCTGGAAATCAGCGGTATTGCCCGTAGCAATGATAATATCCTCATAACCATCCAAATCCACATCCAAGAACTGGGTTCCCCAGGACCACCCTGTAGCCTCAATCCCGCTGAAAAATGCTGTTTCAGCAAACGTGTTATCGCCCCGGTTAACGTGCAGGGCGTTTTGGACTGCCAGAATCGGGTGATCAATCTCTTCGCGGGAATCAATAAACGGACTTTGCGTTACGAACTGGCGCGACCTGTTTGTATGATGAGGACTGAGCATTTCGGTTGTGAAGATATCCACATACCCATCCCTGTTAATATCCGATACGTCAACCCCCATAGAGGACAGACTGAACTTTCTGACAGCTTTCTTATCTACCGCCTTAAATCTTCCATTGCCCTGATTCATCCAGATTCGATCCGGCGTCCAGTAATCGTTGCAAACGTACAAATCCGGCAAATGGTCGCCGTTCAGGTCCTGGAACTTGGCGGTAAGTCCCCAGTCGCGTTTTAGTCCCCTGCGGTTCCCTTTTTCGGTCAAAAATCGTTCTTCCGTATTTTGTACTTTCTTAAACGAACCATCCCCCTTATTTATAAAAAGTTCATCGACCTCTCCGAGTTCACGGACATCGTAATTGCTCTTATTTCCCAGCAGGATATAATCCTGATCGTACGGAGGGACCAGCTTTAATGTATCGGCTTCTTTTTGAGTAATATTTTCCAATACCAGATCCGATAAGCTGTATTTGTCTCGTGCGGATTTTACTTTATAATTAGCAATATACAAATCCAAATCGCCATCCGAATCTATATCAGCCAGGGTCATCGTGGTACTTCCGTCACCGGACGTTATTCCACTATTTTTCTTCAGGCTAAACTTTCCTTCCCCATTATTAATATAAAGAGCATTTCCCCCGTCAAAGCCTGTTGCCAGGATGTCAAGATCTCCATCTCCCTCTATGTCAGCCGACGCAACACCGGTGGTCAGGTAATTCTCGTGCTCGAGGCCTGCTTCCTCAGTGATATCCCTGAATCTCATTCCACCGATATTTTTATACAGCTTATTGGGTCCTTCAAGTTGTGCAAAATATATGTCAGCCAAGCCGTCTCCGTCCATATCACCAACCGCCACACCCGATCCATTAAGTAATACGCGATTATCACCCATATTCTTCTCAGACAGGTGGTTTACAAAATCAATATTCGTCTCGGTTGGAGATAGTTCTTCAAATCCAACGTGGTCCCAATAACCCGGATCTACTTGCGCCCACCGGTACGATTGTTTCTGATTCCAATACAAATCGGTATCTGAAGAACATCCTGCAAACCAGCTGATAATCAAGGCCAACAATGATATAAGTAGATTTTTTTTAAAAAAAATAAGGTTGTTGGAAGAAATCCTATTTACCATAAGAAATAAATTTAATTTTGAATAGCCACCTATTCCAACTTCATCTTAATATCTAACTTAATTGGACCTGGATTATTAATTTCAGATGCGTTAAAAATCTCGCTTACCATTGCTCTGGATCTCCGTACAACTCTATTGCGAATCATCATATTGCCCCTCCCAATGGTTAGCCAATTTAATGATAGGAGATGTTATTCTACGAGATAATCATTTCCGGGAACCATGTTGAATTCAAAAGCGTGATTCACCTTTTTAACTGCGGGTGAACTATTATCTGTTTGGTTTATTACCTGCAAATTATTCCAGTCGGGATTATCAACGGTTATAACGCTTCGGGTTGTCCCATCTTCACTGTAAAATTCCATTTCCGCCTGAGCTGCTACCGGATATATTCTGGCTTTGAGCTGTCCCTCCTTCGTTTCAACTACAATACCGTTACCACCAACAAAGAGTGGTGTTTTGCCAACGGGAAGTGGATAATTCTCGAGTGTAGACGGACCTTCATGCAGCTGACCATTGTCGTACTCTATCCACGTGCCTTCCGGCAGATAAACATTCCGTGTTTTTGCCGTTGCATAGTCCCCCCCGTACAACGGAGTGGCCAACAGGGACTCTCCAATCATCCACTGGTAACTGCGACGGTTAGTATCGGCCAGGCTGTATACAAGCTCTTCCTTCGGAAAGGCCAGCGGCAAGGGAGTCATCGGATAGGGAAAACCGGTTTTATAAGCTTTAATAGCATTACTAAAAATATAGGGCTGCAGGCGACCATGAAGCTGTGCAGCCTGTAGGGTGACCTCAACAACTTCGTCATCAAAATTCCAGGGTCCATAACCGAACGACATAGACGGATTAAGAGCCGCATATTGTGCATACCGCATGAGATAAACTCTAAGCTTCTCTTTCGACTCATCCCCGAACCGCCCCGTAGCCATCCCAGTTCCCCCGACAATATCCGGGTACACATAAGGAAAGCCCGAATAAGCGTAAGCCAATCCATTAATTGGGCCTCGATCCTGTGGTTGATTATAGTTAAAGTCGTTGTACCGATGGATATCGACCGGTGAACCCAGATAATTGTTACGGCCCATTACGTACACCCCCTTGTCCATAAGAGCCTCGTTAATAGGATTTACAAAATCATCCGGTAGTGTTTGCGGATAGCCAAAAAGATCTTCTTTGTAGCCGTCAACCCCGTAATTCTCCCACTTCTGGCATAAGTTGACATACCAGTTAACCGCATCGGTATTTCCAGCATCTACAATATAAACGTCAGGCTCGGGGAAGCCCACGCCGAATAGTCTTGGATTGCCTGCCTCATCTTCAATGAAATAGCCATTCTTCAGCCCCTCGTCAGTAAATGGTCCACCGGGAATAAAACCGGTTCGAAGTCCGATAATAAATTTCAGTCCCAGCCTATGAAAATTGTCTATCATCTCTTTGGGACTCGGATATAACTGTTCATCCCACATGCCAAAACTTGTAGTTGCAAGTAATTTTTTGGAGTCCTCCAGATCTGTTTCTGCGTTGTAGGGAGTACCGTGTTCATCCATTTCTCCCTCAGCCCGGGGCCAAAATCCCGAACCGACTACCATCCACTCCAGGGGAAAACCCAAGTCAAGATACTCATTTATATTTTGTGTAACGGTTTCCCTGTTCGTATTCCAGGCCAAAGCTCCAAATGCTTCCCACCCAACACCGAACCATTCATATTTCGGCTTGTATACCGGGTACCCTTCCCTGTTTCGGGCGTCAAGAAATGATTGGTAGATCTCCCCGGGCGACCCTATGAAGTAATACATGGCAGGCATCGATGCTACCTCCCGTGCTCCCTGCAGGTTTTCTTCTTCCGTCAATCGAATTATTTTTTCACCTGGTTCAATATTTACAGCGGCCAATCCCTGCTTGGGAAAGATCACAAAATTGCTGATCATGCGATAACCTCTCAAGGGATCCATTTCAATACCCGTCAGATCGGTACCTGCTCTTACACCCCGGTCCCACTCTCCATCCCCAAATGCAGCATGATCGCCCAATCCAAAAGATGGTGTTAGACCAGCGGTGCGGGCGGCAATACTGTATTTTCCCTTCTTTTCAGGCCGGACCTGAAATTTTATGGAATGGGGAAGCGGCCATAATGTTACGACCGCTCGTAAACCATTCTCCGCTGTAACCAAAAGGTTGATATGCTCCTCTGCACTATCAATTAACTTTGTCGATTCTATATTAGCGAGCAGCGTATCAGAGCGATGCATCAGTAATCCTGATACGGGATGGGACTCCGCAATAAGTGTACCATCAGGCTTCTTAAAACTATACCGAAATCCTTTTTTTTGGATATCCAAATTATAATTGGCAGTACTGATATATACTGCAGCCTCGGTTTCCCGGGTATCGATTTCAGACTTCAGACTACAGCCACTTATTATGTACAGCAAGACCATCCCACCCAAAACTGATAAGATCCTCCGGCGGTAGAATATCGAATTTGCCATATCATTTCCCTCATTACTTATGATTAAATTATTTTCCTCCAGCTTTTTCAATTAGACCTGCTATTAAATCCAATGGGAATAATAATCTTTTGAGTTTTGCCTATTCCCATCCCGGGGTAGTTACCGCTCGAAATTGATCCTGTTTAATACGCTGAATAAAAAGTCCTTCCACACCTGGCGTTCCGGCAATTAACACTTGTGCTTTTTTCAGACCCAGTACCAAACAGGCAGTGGCCAGGCCGTCAGCCTTCATGGAATTAGGAGCCTTAATGGTAACACTGGCCAAATCATTTTCTACAGGCCGACCCGTTTGCGGGTCGATTATATGAGGATAATGTCGCCCCTCATTATCCATAAACCGGCGATAGTCACCACTGGTAGCCAGACCCGATTTGAATAATTCTGTCATCGTGTAAGCTTGGCTACTTCGTGAATTCACCGCTGGTTTTTGAATTGCCACAGTCCAGGAAGAATCCTTCTCAGAGCTTACACTGGCCCGTATTTCCCCGCCAATATTAATGAAATAATTTGTAATGCCTTTTTGACCAATCTTTCGAGCCAGTACATCAGCAGCATATCCCTTGACAACAGACGAGAGATTCAGTTGCAGGTTGGCATATTTCTTAACCATGCGGACAGGCGTTTTCTTTAATGTTATTTTTTCCGGTCCTGTTTCTGCCAGAGCCTCTTCAATCGCCTTGCTATTCGGTGGACGATCGACTTTCGAAGGGCCGAATCCCCAGAGATTAATGAGCTTCCCTAATGTTGGATCTAACGCATAATTTGTTTGATTAGCCAGCTGCAACGTAAATTCTAACACCTGATAGGCATGTTCCGGAATGGAAACAAATCCGGTTGATTGCTTCCTGTTAAACCGGCTAATCCAGCTTTCATTATCCCAGTTGGAAAGCTGAGCCTCAATATCATACAACGTTTCTTCTATCCCGGACTTTATCTTCTTTACATCAATATCTGCGCGATAAGCAACCGTGTAATAGGTGCCCATAGTAGTCCCCTTTATGTGCCTGGGGGGAGGGGCTTCGCTACAGGAAGCAATTGCTGTGATTAATACAGGTAATATAAATCCGGTTCTAGACAAGTACCACTCCCGTTTCTTTCGGTTCCCAACCCTCTCCCCCATTACCAGCAGCCACACGTTCACTCTTTCTTTCAACCTCTTTCTCATAGCTCAGGAATCGGATTGGGGTTCTTCTTCCTCGGAATCAATGACCTCAACCCGGACAAGAATTTTTTCAATCAGTTTTTTGGCTGTGGTGATCGGTCCTAAATCGTAGTGAATATTTCCGTCACTGCTATTGCCGCCTCCATGACCGACCAAGTCAAGCAACAAGTATTGCTTTTCCTTTGTAGGTTCTATATATGCTCCGTAGAGCACCGAAGGCTGACCGATACCTGGTTTAGTATATCCCGGCTGATCAGGCACATAATCGGAATTAAAGTAGTTATTCGAATCATTTGGTGCGTTAAGCTCAACATACAGATAAAATGGCTTACTGTTAGTCTTTAAATAGTTATGAACAGAAAAACTGTGTTCCGGTGTTGCCCCCGAAAAGAAGGTGGCCTGCCCGCCATCCGGTGCTATTCCGGTTGTCAGAGTAAATCGATTTCTCCAAATGGGAAGGATGTCTACGCGCCGATGCGGATAACCTGCCCACTCAAAGGTTTCACTGAAAGCTGACTTCTCCGAGAGAAACAGCGTCTCGATGAGCGTACCCGTGTCACTTTCAGCCCAAATTGCCATCTGTGGACGAGAGTTCGAAAACGGATTGTTGTTTTGCCCGTAGCTATCAATATAACTCGCACTCCAGTCAAGCTGGATAAGCAGACTTGCATCAGTATCCGTCACTCGCTTTAGATGCATTCCTTCCTTGACTGGTTTGTATACTGTTTGCGGATCCGAGCGGAAGATAGTAGCCCGGTGACGAGACTCATAACTGGCGTCGATTATTTGAGCAGCCGGCGGGAGTCCCCACAGGCTGACAGCAAGCAAGAAAATCCATAAACCCAAAATACTCAACAAGGTCTTCTGTGACAGGTGATTTCGGTATCCTCTTTCATTACCCTTGCCTGGAGACAGAAGGATCGATTTAAAATAAGACGTCCGGGAAACCAGGTGAAGCCCTATAAGTATCAATACTGCAAAACCGGACATAATATGTACCCGGGTCGTAACAAGTGAAAAAGGCAACAAAAAGCGCATAAGTCCCGTCACCGCCAGTGTTAGAAAAAAAGGTACGAGTGCCAGGTTCACAAAATGTCTCATTCTTACCATCAGCCGTAACTATTGAATCAGGAATTATCCTTGTCATATCCGCAAAGCCAGCGTAGTTCGGAAATATTACTTTGGCCGACACCCCGCGGTGTTTGATTATATTTAAGGCACAGATGAGCTGCAAATCCAACCGCTACCCCCATTTGACCACAGGTATTCATCACACGTGGCCCTCCTAATCCGATATGTGAACAGCTAAAGCATCGCCCGGCCATCATCAGATTCTCGATATTCTTACTGTACAAAGTACGAAACGGCAGGTAATATTGCTCCTCCTTAGGTTTAAGAAACATCGCCTTTGCTATAAAATCGACCGGATATCCCCTCAACTTTCGCTGGTAGTGAACGTCCACCTCACGCTCCTCTGTAACCACGGTATCGGGAAAGGTTCGGGATTCAACGGCATCGTTCATTGTATAAATATAATCACCCATCAGTCGTCTTGATTCCCGTTTGCCAACGAGATGAGATACCCATTCGAGATCGAGTCGTGCATTTTTAGGTTCCTTCTTGGCATTGGCAAACGAACCATAAATAGCACGGAGCATGTGATCTCGCACATCCTCGGCATCATCGATCTGGTGCACGTCATTGTCGCTGTATTCCCAGTACCACTCTCCGGAAGTAGCCTTATGATTTTTTGCTACCTCCTTTGCCCACGGAACATCGGGAAACTTTACCGGCTGATCCTTCTCTTTGCTACGCCAGAGCACGCTCGATCCCATCACTCTGTTGTCGGGTTCTTCCGGACTCCATAACTCTCCATACTGGTCCCACCCTTCTCCAAACTCATGGCGCGATTCACGACCATACCGATATTCGGCTCCTGCCCAGTATCCGATCCAGCCATCACCAGTGGCATCTATAAAAACAGGGGCGGAAAACCGACGACGAATCCCCGTTTCCAGTTCAAGGGCATCAATCGAACGAATGGTATTGCCGTCGGTATCAACTTTATATACACTATGGCCGAGAAAAAGGGAAACGTTTTCCGCAGCTTCCATATTCCTGTGTCGTTTCTCCTCCGCCTGCTTGGCCTCAGGCGAACCGTTATCGTAATGCGGGGTGTCCAGCTGGCTGAGAATATCCTCTCGCTTCCCCTTAATACCCAGTGTATGGACGCGAATCTCGGATGAGGCATTTCCCCCGAGTACCGGGCGATCCTGAATGAGAGCTACCTTGCGTCCCTCGGATTCTGCCGACAATGCCGCTGCACACCCGGCAATGCCGCCTCCTGCAATTACCACATCAAATTCCAGCTCTTTTTGAGGAGAATCAGGCAGTCCATGCTTATTATATCTCCACTGTCTCAGGGATTCTTCTTCATTCGGCGGCACATCGTTAGGATCTTGAGAGAAATAAATGGCATCACATCGGCCGTCAAAACCTGTTAGGTCCTCCAATTCTATCAGTGCCTGTCGGTTTTCTAATTTTACAGACCCAACCGATTGCCAATCCCAGCTAGGTTTGGTCCCCAGCTCTTTTCCGATGGGTTCACTGTTAATATGCAACCTAAAGCGACCCGGCGCTTCCCAATTGCCCGGGACCCAGTCCTTGGTCCGTACCCACACGTGATATTCCCCCTCGACTGGAAAAGTAATCGTTGTGCTTGCATTTTCAACGGGACGCCCAAGGCCGTGAGCCAGTAGGTAAGAAAAGCCAAGCTCATCATAGAATTGTGTGTCCAGGATCCAACCGCCCTTGTTTGTAAAATGCTCAGCTTCCAGCAGATAGCTTGCATCTTTTACTTTACCCTTATTCCAATTTTTACCACTGACAAGTCCAAATACCCCTACACCAAACTGCTTAAGAAATGTATCTCTTTTCATTATAAATATTTTTAATTTTTAAAGTATGATCAAAACGAAAAAAAAGCTTTTTGTATCCTTTATCACTCAATTATTGATTGAATAACACCTTTAATCCTGGCTATTCCTGCCATAACAATAATTTTTTATCTGTACGTTTTCTTTATGCTTCCAGAGGTAAGGGTTCCATTCCTTATAATAGATTCATATTTCAATTGATATTAGAAATTGCCTTTTTATTCAAAAAGACATTTGGAATTCATAGCATGCCTCATTACAAAAATTACTCATAAATGAAATACGCTGTGACCCTGCCTCCCTTGTCCGAACGCAGGCGGACCCACTGTGCACTGTAATTGCTCGGAAACGCATAATGCA
>NZ_FQUS01000006.1 GCF_900129315.1 Fodinibius roseus | reverse complement strand
CGGGAGATTACCGTCGGGCAGGGAACCCACGTCAACGAGTGGGTGTAGCCGGTATTTTCGGGAAGTCGTCTGCCTGAGGGCGGGCGGCTTACCCGCTTCTAAAGAAGCCCGGCTGTTTTTTAAGGGAAGTATTCCATCGCCGGGAATCCGGCCATATTCGACGGACCCGCAGTATGTTTTGCCAAGACCGACAGAGACTCCCGGGCAAAAGGGTGGTTTCATCTGTTGTTTTGAGGAGCGATACGACGTTGCATGGTATACTAAGCGGGGGTGTCGGAAGATAAAAGGGTCATCCGGCCGATGACCTGTGGTTGGGAGGCCGGGTCATCAGGAGACGCGCACCAGGAATCCCGGATAGCCTGTTCGGCAGAGAGACTATAAGAGGCTCTTGAAATCGCGAACTTGCAGCAATTGGGCAAAATAACGGTTTTGCAAAGGCCTCGATAAAAGAGAAGACGTTACCTATTTATTTTGTTATGTCAGTAGCTTTATCACATACGGATATTGACAGTGATATTGATTTTTCAAAAGAAGCGGGGGAAGTTCTGCATATCGCCGCCCGCAAAGCGGAAGAATACCTGCATCCTTCGTATGGTCCGCCGCACTTGTTGTGGGCACTTTTGAACCGGCAGATATCGACCCATGAGCTCATACGAGCGTGGGACAAAGATATCTTCTATCTGCAGGAGTGGGCGTCGGTTCGCCTGGAAGAATATCCCAAGGCGAATGGAGCCGCCGGCCGTGTGGCCACCGATTCCGGAGTTTATAAACTCTTGATGGAAGCCGACCAGCTGCGGTTTGAGCTCAACCGGCAGAAGGTGGATGCGGTTTGCCTGCTGGCGGCGTTGTGTACGCCCGGATTGGCATTCAGTGTCGATCAGCTCAAAACGTTTTCGCTTTCCAGGGAGGAGATTCTTGCCGACGCAGATGGAACGGACGTTCCTCCCGGGGCGGACCAGCGGCTGCCGGTGCCCCGGCAAAAGGCAGGTCCCGCTTCCCCGGATGGTTTGCCCGGCCCTTATTGCCGGGACATACGCCGGGAGTTTGCCCAACAGGAACAGATCGGCCTGGTCGGCCGACAGCGGGAAATAAAGAACTGTCTCGAAATCCTGTGCCGGTACACTAAAGCCAATTTACTGATCACCGGAGAGCCGGGGGTCGGAAAAACGGCCTTGATAGCCGGTTTGGCGGAACAGGTAGAAGAACAAAACGTGCCGGTTAACCTTCGAAGGGCCCGGCTGTTGGAACTGGATTTAGCCGCGCTGCAGGCGGGAGCCACCTACAAGGGCGAACTGGAAGATCGATTTCAACGGCTGTTGGACGCATTGAATGATCGGGAAAGGCCCATCCTGGTTATCGAGGAGATCCACACCCTGCTGGACAAGCATGAGCGTTTTTCTTCGCTGGCAAACCTTCTGGCTGTGGAGCTTCGGCGGGAACAGCTTACGGTTATAGGTTCGACAACGCCGGAAAACTATCGCAAAAACATTGAAAATAATGAGCGTTTTGCCCGTCTTTTTGAAACAGTAACGCTGGAAGAACCCGGGGACGAGGCCACCGCTGATATCATTCGTGCTGTGATAGCGCCCTATGAGCGTCATCACAGCCTGCAGGTTACCGGCAAGGTCATCCGGGAAGCCATCCGGCTGTCCAGGCGCTATGATAAAAATCGCCGCCTGCCCGCGGCTGCCATTGACTTGCTCGATCGCTCCATGGCGAGGGTGCGCATCACGGTCAACCGGTCGCAGGCGGCATTTGACCGGTTAAACCGCACGTTTGAGCGGTGTGGAGAGGACCCTGAACAGGGGAGATTATCGGCTCTGCACGAAGCGTATACCGCTTTTTATGAGGTTGCCCGTCCGTTGACGGGAACGCACGCGGACCTGTCCCTCGAAGAGGGAGACGACCTGGACGATAACGACCGGTTTATCGCATATATGGAGAATATTATCCCCCGTATTGCAGCGCTTGTCGAACAGTCAGACCGGAAGATTAAGCCCGCTGATTTAGCGAGAGTTATTTCAGGCAAAACCGGGATTCCCGCCGGGAACATTAAGGCAAGGGAAAGAACGCGCCTGTTGGGCATGGAGGAGGTCCTCCGCGAGCGGGTGGTGGGTCAGGATGCGGCCTTGCAAAGTGTTTCGGAGGCAGTGCTTGAATCCCGGTCGGGACTGCTCGGAGGGGGACAGCCGGTCGGCTCGTTCTTTTTTATGGGTCCGACGGGCACGGGCAAAACCGAATTGGCCAAGGCACTGTCAGAATTCCTGTTCCGGGATGAGAAGGCTATGATCCGGTTTGACATGTCTGAGTTCAAGGAGGAGCACTCGGCTGCACTGCTTCACGGGGCTCCGCCGGGGTATGTGGGATATGAGGAGGGTGGACTGCTGGTAAATAAAATACGCGAGCGGCCTTATTCGGTGGTCCTGTTCGATGAGATAGAAAAAGCGCATGCCTCGGTTTTTGATATTTTTCTTCAAATTCTGGATGAAGGCACGCTCAGCGACCGGCTGGGAAAGAAAGGGGATTTTTCCAACGCCGTTGTTCTGTTTACCTCCAATATCGGAAGCGACTACATCACAGAAGTGCTGGAGAAACAGGATCAGCTTCCTTCCGGCCGGCAGCTGATGGAGAAACTGAGCGGATATTTCAGGGCGGAATTCCTGGGACGGCTGACCGAGATTGTGCCTTTTGCGCCTGTTGGCGAGGAGGCGCTCCTGCGTATTTTTGAAATTCACCTAAAGGAACTGGTGCAGGCCGCGGGCAGGAAAGGTATCTCTGTTGTAGTAGACGCAGCAGCAAAAGCACATCTGTCCCAATTGGGATACTCGCCCACCTATGGAGCCCGACCTCTTAAAGGGGTAATCCGGGACAAAATCAGAAGACCGCTGTCGCGGATGATCATAGAAGAGCGGGTGACCGCCGGGGACCGGGTACAGTTGTCCCTGGACAGAAGTCAACAAGTACAATGGAAGATTAACTAAATCGAAAAGCTATGAATACCTATGGAATAGGAGGAAATGAAGTACCTGAGGATGCGAATGAAGCCATCACCGATATCCCGGAGAACCGGACGCTGCTCATTGAAAAGCTCACCAGCGATCCGGCCATAAGTCCCGAAGTGGTAGAGGGACTGAAGACGATAGAGGAGGTCTTTGAACATTATGAGCCTGAGGTTGAGATGGAGTTTAAAGACAAGGACGGGCAGTTCACGAAGGAGCAGTTGACCTTCCGGAACCTGGGTGATTTCGGGACGGAGGGATTGAGCCGGCAAAGCAGCTTTCTGAAGAATCTTACGGCAGAACGGGATGAATACCAGAAAATCATCAAGCACATGAAATCCAATAAAGTACTGCGGGAGGTCATATCGGATCCTGATCAGAAAGAGGCTTTCTTAGCAGCTATACAGGCGCTTATACAGGAATTAGAACAAACTAATATTTGAGATTATGCAATCACAAGAGAAACGCATCGACGAACAGCAAGCGATAGCACAACCGGAACAACAGCTCAGTGCGAGTACGAAGCAGTTTATTACGGCCGGAGGGTTTGACCTGCTGGAGGGGGTCATTGACGAGGTACAAAATTTAAATCCCGAACGCCGGGCGCGTAAGGAGATATTTTTAAATGAAGCATCGAAGAAGGCAGATCGCCAGGATCTGCTTAAGCGCCTCAAGGTGTGGGAGGGGGCCTTGAGCGGGGAAGGAGATGCGGTCGACATTGTTGCCGGGTGCGAGGAAACCCTGGATGAAACAGATCGCGTGTTAAAGGCTAACCTGAAAGAGGCGCTGCATCAGACCCGGGATCTTGAGCGTTCGTACCGGTCGGCAGCCCTGTTCTTTAAAAATTCGGAAGAGGACAAGGTTAAAAATGTTTCGCTTATGAATGCGGATATGGCACAGTTGAAGGATCTGGACTTCAGCCGTTTTATTGACGCCGTATCGGAACAGCTGAAAAGCAATTATGACCGGCTTGATCTCCGTGATAATTATTCGCTGCTGGTCATCCCCGGCTACCTGGGTTCCAATAAAGTGCTGGAAAAATGGGCGAACATCGCTCATGAGAATAAGGTTATGCTGGTCACCGACTTCGGCAATTTTGATACCCCCGACGATGTTATGGAGATGTTTGAAGCGGCCAACCTGACAGGAGGAGAGAAGTACCGGTCCAACGTGATTATGACATGTAACTGGATCAGGGGACGGGACAAAGCCGGCGAAGTGGGCGAGGATGAAGCTTTGTACGTGCCCGCCGCGGGGGCCTATGCGGGAAAAATATATGGAACCCGGATGTCGCAGGTCGCCGCCGGCAAGAAGTTCGGCAGCATCACTGAAGCGGATTCGGTGCGCTTTCCGTTGAAGAAAAGCGAGATAGCAAATGTTGAAAAGTTGGGACTGGTCCCGATGGTAAGTGAATACGGGAAGGTCATGGCTTTTTCTGCTAAAACCCTGTTTAATGGCGATAACCTGGGATTGCAAACCTATTCGGTGGTACGGGTTTTTGATTATATCACCAAGGTACTGATGGATTTTCTGAATCGCCGTGCTTTCGAAAACTTTAACTCCCGGACCAAGAAAAACCTCCTCCGGCAGATTGTCAGGTTCCTTGATGGCGTGACGGGACCCGATAAGCTGATTGAAAATTTTGACATACGCCGCTTTGAGCAGGATCCCAATAAGAAGGATCACATTAATCTTGATATCCACTTGCGGCCTTTTTTCCCGGCCAAGAACTTTTTGATTAAAATGGATGGCCAGAAGGGAGAGGACGGGAATGAATGGGAAGCAGAATATGAGCAGGATTAGCAGGGCAGTGCGGATGGAATGGGTTGATTCTCTGAAGGCTCAGCTACGGTGTATTTATGCCTGCTTGAGGAGGTTGACAGGCCTCCTGTTCCTCCCGGTTTTCGACAGCGTCTGCTGCAAGGAGGAGATGGCTGTTTCCAATTTTTTCCATGGCCCCAGGGATCGAAAATGGGAGAATTCGGACACACAGCGGATGCTGCAAAGACCATTATTACGTAACTGATAACCGCATCATACGGACCGATGAAGCACTCCTATTATTCGCTGCCCCTCAGGTTGGGAAAGGTCATAAGGAAAAAGGAGCTTGCCCGCTGCAGCCTCGAAGACTCGATAAGCGATCATATTCACCTGATGATTACATCTCATTTTAATGAGAACAAGCACGATGATAAGTTTGGTAACAGTATCTGGGAAAATGAATTCGGCAATATTTCCGAGAATCATACGATCAGGGAAGAGATAAACCGGTCTGTTCTCCGGTGCATAAACCGGTATGAACCCCGGCTCGAGCAGGTGCGGGTCAATATACGATGGCTGCAGGAAGAGACGGGGGGAGGAAGTATCAAGCGATTGAGCAAGCGCCTTGATATTACCATAACCGGTACGATTACGGTCAACAGAAAACCTTTTAGCCATGAGGAGCAATGTTATATTGCGCCCATGTCTTATAAATAGCAAAAAGAGATGTCAGAGAACCGCGACAGCATAAAGAGCCGGATGCTCCGAACAGCAGCCAAAATGTGGGATTACCCGGGGGTCGAGAATGAAGCCGCCTTTGATCCCATCGTGGCCCTGCTGATGAACGCCTGTGCCGCAGAGCTGGCCAAGATAAACCGGGAGAAAAAGCTCTCCCAGTCCCGCCTCACCGAAGAGCTCGCGCGCCTGCTCATCCCTACTGCTGCCACTCGGGCCGCTCCTGCTCATGGCATTGCCTCTGCCCTGCCTTTGGATGGCTACGGTTATGTGGATCAAAAGGAGCAGTTTCGTTGCGGGGGACCGCAATCAGGGGCTGGCAGAGCGCTGTACTTCAGCCCCACCGGACGTTTTCCGCTGGTTGATGCCGGGGTGAAGTGCCAGGCTTCCGGCAACCGTATTTGCGAGTTAATTGACCACAAATATAAAAGCGTACTGGGATATGCGGCGGGCGATGCCTTCCTGCCCCCGGCTGCCTTGTATGTGGGACTCGATGTCAGCGATACGATCGAATCGGTGGAGGAGCTCACCTTTTGCTTTAGTCTCCTGAATACAGGCCAAAAGGATTTCTTTTTCAACCATCTCAGCAGCAGCCGCTGGTTTTTAAACGGCCGGGAACTGGAGAAAAGCCGGGGATATCCCCCGGCGGCCGGTAAGGAAGACGGCCTGAAAGAGCTGTTAACGAGCAGGTACCGGACCAGCGCCCGGACCTGCCGGGAGATCAATACATTTTATGAGCGCCGGTTCGTTACGGTGCGAAATATAGAAAGACTGGCTTCGGCAAGAGGAAACCTCCCGGCAACAATACAGGATATTTTTGACACGGACACCCTGGGTAAGGTTGACGATCATCTGATATGGATCAGGGTGGAGTTTCCGAAGGTTGTGTCCCCAAAACTGCTGGACGATGTATTCTGTTTTGCAAACTGTTTTCCGGTCCTGAACAGGCGGGATCACGACCTGATGTATAGGCTTCGGGAAAACCTGAATATTATTCCCTTGAAAAGCAACGACTTTTTCTTTGATATCAGGAAAATAGTAGACTCGGAGAACGAGTCCTATCATGTCCGCGACCTGGATGATGCGCAAGCAAACGAAGAGAACAGTGTCTTGTTGAGAAGCAGGGGCGTCGGCCGATTCGGTGCATTCGAGGCTAAAGAAGAACTGCAGTATTTGCTTGAAACACTCAAGGATGAGACGGCTTCGTATGCCGCGGTCGGCACCGAGGCACTCGAAAAGATTGTCAGCGAGATTAACGTGCTGATGGGGGACCTGGAGGATAAAGTTGCCGGAATGACGGTTGATAAAACCACCTCGTACCTGGTGATGCGGAATCTCAAAGAGAGGGACAGTCTCTTCGTCGAGTTTTCGAGTACCGCCGGCAGCCGTGCCAATGATATTGCTGCGGGGACACGACTGGAGGTGATAGGACGAAGTAACATCCGGCCCGGAAGTACGCTGCTGGTTACTCCGACCGTAGGAGGAAGAGACAGGCTCTCCGACCGGGAAAAACTGATTTCTTTTAAACGAACGCTGCTTGCCGGCAACCGGCTGGTTACGGCAGAAGATATAAAAGCTTTTTGCAGGGAGCAGCTCGGCCGCCGGGTGAAGGAAATTGAGATAACAAAAGGAGTAGCAAACGGGATGGGAGAGAAGGAGGGGCTGATGCGAACCATCGATATTGTACTGACATCGGATGAGCGGGTGAGGACCTCTGCCAGAGAATGGGATTTCTTGCTTGAGGACCTGTTGGCAAAAATCCGGGCGCGGGTAGCCCATTCTTTTCCCTATCGGCTGGTAGTAGACGAAAACGATAACCGGAAATCTGTCGGATTAGATGGAAATGCGGGAAGAGCAACCAAATAACAAGCTGGTATTTGATCGTTCGATTTGGATAACCATAGCGCTGACGGCTGTTATCGGCCTGTTTGTGATGGGCTATAAATTCCTCACCTATAGCGATTGCACCGGTGCTGACTTTACTTTTGAGCGGGACCAGCTGATTGCCGGTCAGATTGTATCTTTTAAGGATCAAAGCCCGGAGGCCATCGAATGGGAGTGGACCTTTGGGGACGGGAGTCCCCCGGCGGCCGGTGAAGAAGTCCTTCATGTCTTTAAACATCCCGGAGAATACGCGGTTACCATGCAGGTGGACGGGGGGTGCGCTGTCCGGAAAAAAGTGATTGTTCGAAAAAGGGAACCCGCAGCCCGTACCAGCCGGTATCCTGACTTCAGCATGCCTCCGACCGCAAGGGTGGGAGAGCCGGTCCGGTTTACCGATAACACGGCTGGGGCCAATGAGTGGCAGTGGAGCTTTGGTGAAACAATGCAGGTGGACGATACGACAAAAAATCCTACCTATGTATTTCAGTCCTCCGGGGTTAAAACCGTAACGCTTATTGTGAACGGGAAGGAACGCTATGCCGCTAAAAAGCGCATTACGGTTTTTGCCCGGCCGGTCGAGGAGCCGGAGTTTGACCTGGATCTTCCTGAAAGAGCAGAACTGGAGCAAAAGCAACTGCGTGACACCATCTCCATAGCAGAGGTGCCGCTGGCCCCGCCCCTCAAGCCGGTACCGCAAAACCGGGCGCCGGAACTGAGCCGAATACAGCTGGAGGATTATCTGCTGCAAGTGGCGGAAGAACAAAGAGCGCCCGAAACGTTATCCCCGTTTTGTTGCGAGGGATTTGATACGCGCGTCCGGGCCAATGGCAAGGAACAGAGCCTGCTGGTACTGCTGCAGGATATACAAGGGGAAAAAATTTCTATCGGAAATTTGGAAGTACTCAAACACAAGGAAACCGGCTGCATCAGTTTTATAAAGGTCGACTATAACAGGAAAAAGGTTCTTGGCATATTCTGATTTGTTATTCATCACAAAACCGAATTATTATGTCTGAAAAATATCATATGGTAAACTGGGTGGACGGCATGAAGATCCGGAAACAACATTTCGTCGATCAGCAGCGGGCGTTCAGCCAACAGCTCATGCGGGGCGTGGCCACGCAGCTGACACCCCTCAACTATGGCTTTCTGCCTCCCTCTTCTCAGGATGACGGGCCTATTTCTAACCTGAACATAACCATTGAAAATACCGCCACGATTCATGTGAAAGTGTTTCGCTGCAAGGCTGTGACGCCCGGCGGCTTTATCTTCGATATCGGTAACGCGTCGGGACAACCACGCCACTACACAACAGCAGTGCCGGAGCAGATTGCGGAGACGGAGCAGGAACAGCGGTACCTGCTGGTGCTTTCCGCGGATCCATTTAACCCGCAGGAGGTTGGAGAACCGGATCCCGGGGAGATACCTCCCCGCCGGCCCTATATCCGGCCGGGCTCGCAAGTGGGACTGTTACCCAAAAAGGCGGCGGGTGCTGCGCAAAGTGATTATGGTTTTTTTAATATAAGTATCGGCGAAATTATCGTGGATGCAACCGGCATCCGGCTGAATGAGCAGTATATCCCCCCGTGTATGGCGCTGTACAGCTCGCCTTTGCTGATTGATGCCCATACCCAATTTTGTCAGTTGCTGCAAAAGCTCGAAACGCTGTGCATCCGGATCATCCGGAAAATAGTTGACAGAGAGCAGGAATACCCGCTTGCTGTGATGGTACACCAGCTCAGCAGGGATATTATTTCCTACCTGGGAACGACGCTCTGCCGGTTTAAAGGTCGCCTGCGATACGCCCCGCCTGTCTATATGATTGAATATATAGCGAGCTTGGGAAGACTGATCGAGAATGCTATCGCCATGCGCCGGGGTGCGGGGAAAGAAGAGTTGATTACCTATTTCGCGGAATGGTGCGACCTGAACCAGGGACAGTTTGAAAAGGTAATCAGTCGGGTCGTGGACCACGCATACGACCATACGGCCATTGCGGAAGCGGTGGACGCCTGCTCGCGGTTTCTGGAGGAGATTACAGGCCTTTATGCCAAGCTGGATGAACTGGACTATATCGGCCGCCGATCCGGTAAGGATATATTTGTCAAGGAGGAAAAACATCCCCCTTCCCACGAGAAAAAAAGAATCAACTTTTTAGCCGAATAACATACAAACCTGATTATGAAAGCATTGAATAAAAAAGAACGACGGAGAGCCTTTTGGACTTTTTTAGCTTTTTTCCTGGTAACCCTTCTTTTTGTAACAGGAGCGGTTTATATAAATGTTCAGATTCCGGTGGAAGAGAATAAGGTTCTGAGGACCCAATACGCGAAGCTGGATCGGGAGCTTGAGTTTCAGGCCGATTTTGCGGAAAGCATCCGGGAGGTCAAGGTCACCCTGGATTCTATCAATCAGTCGGGGCAGAATGTGATGTACCTGGAACAGGTGATAAGTACTAAATTGGCAGGAGTCAAGGAATCCATTCCCCAAAACGACAGTTTGCGTCAGTATAAGCTGTACGATTATGTCATTCAAACGATGCTGGCCCTCCAGGAGAGCAAGCGTAAGTTGCGGGATTTGCGGGAGGCGCAGCAGCTGATCGGGGATTATCAGCAAAATGTAGAGCGCTATAAAGAAGCGCTGGAGCAAACTCGGCGAGATTTGGATATTTGCCGGCAACTTTCTCAATAAGAGAGCTTTGCAAAACCGTTTTTTGACCAACAGCTGCATTTTCGCGCGTTCAATATTCTCACATATGCTTATCCGGATTTAGTAACAAGTAAAGATTAAGCCATTGATATTTTTTTCTTCGCCTCGTTCATGACCAAATTTCTTGGTGAATAATCCAGGTTAATATGCTGTGGTTTGGAATGCGTCCAGGGGTTGATACTGATCAAGATTCCTGGTTTTTCAAAGCCCTCAATAAGAAGATATTTCCCCTTCAAGAGCTTTTACCTCTTCTTCCAGGATATCTGCCCGCTCGCAAACGATGACCGTATTTTCCCCGATATTGTTTTCTTTAACGGTCTTTGCCGGATCTCTGTAACGCTTGCTGAAAAGAAGGTACCAGCGGGGCTTAAAGTAGAATATCCACCCGTAGGGACGTCCGAACTGGTCGCTGTATTCCAGCATGTTGTCCGCGTGCTGCTCGTTATAATCTTCCACAAAGTAGTAGAATAAACGGCCTAACTTCATCTTTGCAGGCGCTTTAGCCCTGAAGCTGATAGGCTCGGGATCGTTTGCTTTCTTGCGAACAACAAAGGTGATGACAAATGGATTTTCCAGTTCATGCCTCTCGGGGTCGGGGACGCTGGCATGAACCGGATAGTACCATTGTTCCATTTCCGGGAGAGGCATCGCCCGGGCCGCGATAAATGTTTTCCGAAAGAGTACCGGGACGATAAAAAAGAGGGATGCTCCCAGCATGTGATACGGATAGCCGGGGGTGCCGGAGATGAGAGAATAGATCACATAAAAAGGAATGAGACCGACCAGCCATACGAACAGGCTGAACATCATATCCGGCTGGAAAGCATCCTGCTGATCCCAGTCCATATAGTGGTAGAGGGCCCGCGCGTGCACCATCCCCAGGCCAAAGAGGCAGAACTGAAACACCAGCAGCTGCATGTTGGGGCTGGAGATCAGGCCCTGGTATCCCAGCAAGGCTACCAGTGAAAATGCAACAAGGGCGATGACCGCATATATAAAGACTTTTTTCTTCGTGGCAAGAAAGTTCTTGATGATCGCCGTCATCAGGAAGAACATGGCCAGCGACAGGCCCAAAAATGAGGCGGCAATGATAAGGGTTCTTTTATCCATAGTAGTACGTTTATTCCGGTAAAGTGGTTGTATATCCCAGGCGTGCACCGGTCCGGTCCTCATCGTTGAGGGAGAAAGACCGGGCTCCTTCTTTAGTTATTTCAACTTGTACCATTATCTCCCATTCTACGGGGATAACGAAATTAATCAGCGTTTGCAATGCTGCTGCCTTCCACCCTTCATCCGTATAGCCGGGGAGTTTTTCCCGGGACACAGGTCCGACCGTTAATCGAAAGATGCTATGGTCGGGCAGGAGCGTATTCCCGGCCGTTAGATCGTCCCCCAGGGTGGCATCTCCCAGCAAGGGAGGAGGGCCATATTTTTCGGCCCTGGAGCAGGGGACGGCTTTCAGTCGTATCGGGTCGTCCAGTAAGAGAGAAAAAAGCTGTTCGGTCCTCGCAAGGTCGCCCGCAATGTGAGAGAGGTATGGCAGGATCCTCATGAATGTTGCGGTAAAGGCTTGAGGAAGATCGGGGTCGATCCCGAGCTGTGCCAAGACGGAAGGATCCAACTGTGAATGCTGGATTTGTGAGAGCTGTCGATATTCTTCTGATTCGGTAAAAGTGCGTTGCAGGAACAGTTCGTTTTCAAAAGGAGCAAAAAACCGGCGGGCCTCCTCTTCTTCCTGTTGCTGCCGGTGGTATTCCTCCACCATTGAGGAAACCGATAGCGAGGGGTTTTCGGCCGATGGCTGATGAAACATTCCTTCGGGAAGCGTATCATAAATACTGTCACGGTTGAGGATGATCTCCAGCCGCTGGCGTCCCTTGTCCCGGGATGCCAGGCGTACACCCGCTATATCTCTGCTGCGGGGGCGCTTCAGCTGCCCGGCGAACCTGACGGAGATATCCTCTGTATGCATGCCGCCGGCAAGCAGGTCGGAAACAATGACCTCTGACCGGATATCCTCATTACTGTCATGAATGCGCTGGATCAGCTCTTTCATAGCACTTTATCTTAGTCTCCCCGCCATTTTATAACGCCTGCTCCAATAGCGGCTGTCCAGATTGTTTACCACCACCGCCCCGGCCTCCTCCGAACAGATGAGAAACCTGTTGTTCTGTAAATATACCCCTACGGTTTTTCCCGCGGGTTGCGCGGGTTGAGGGTGCTCTCCTGATAGCTGATCGGCCTCCTCTTCTTCAAAAAAGATGAGGTCACCCTCCGCTAAATAGGATCTGGCTGAAAATTTGGGAATCAATGGTGATGTCCTGAGATCCTCGTAGGTGGCGGGAATCTTGCGGTCATACACCCGGTTAAAAATTTTCTGGGTTAGTTCACCATAACTGGTTTCCTGCTCGCCCGGCGTATCGCTGCAAGGGGTATTTAGCTGCTGCTCGATGAATTGGTAAAGGGTGAATGACTGCTCAATGAGCGACCGGTCAGTATCCAGCATGGAGGCATACTTCTCGACAAGGAGGGAATCCCGGCGTTCAATTCTTGCCGGATCCGTAACCTCATGTTCGCTTCCGTTCGACGGATGCCGGACTGTCCCTGCAGAGCTGCAAGCCTGGAATGATAAAAAGATAATCAACAGTAAAGCGCAACCGTTAACGACACACCTGATTTCCATAGGAAGAAGTTATTTTGACAGCACTCAAGTCTCGTATGAATTCTCTTGATTTTCAGAGGGCTTTGCAAAACCGTTCTTTTGGCCTATCTCTGCATCTTCGCACATTCAACATCCTCACATATGTTTTCTTGTATCATATGCTACGGTTTTGAACACGTTCAGGCGTTGATATTGATCGAAATTCCCGGGTTTTCAAACCCCTCTTTTAACAAATATAGAAAGCAAAAATGGAGTGCGCAAGTGCTTATCAGCACGTTTTTGGAATTCGTCTTGTCCGGGGACAAATTTCCTGGTGTGAATGTGGTAATACAGATTTTTGGGTGAATGCGGAAAAGACAGGATCCTCCGCATTTTCAGGGTACCGTCGCCGCTGGCCGATCGGCCGTTTCTGGCCGTTCCAACTACATAAGGCAGTTCGGAGTGACCACCTTCAAAGTCCACTCACATTTCTTCGCCCTTTTCCGGGATCAGGTGAAACCCCTTGCCGTCTCTGCCTTCCGGGGAAGTTCAATGATGGGCAATCCCCCTGACACCATGTTGTCAGTTGCCGGGGGTATGATTCGGCAAAACAGCATGAGCCAACAGAGTATGAATAACCCGCTTCTGTTTGAGACCGACAACCCGCTGGAAGAGCGTCTTGGGAAAGATTTTTTTGACACGCTGCCCACCCGGCCGGGCGTTTACAAAATGTTTAGCCGGGAAGACCTGCTGCTGTATGTGGGGAAAGCCAAGAACCTTCGCCGCCGCCTGTTTACCTACCGGCGCGTAACCTCGGGCTCCGGCTCCCGGAAGACCAGGAGACTGGTTCGGATGGTCCGTCGCATAGCAATTGAGCTGTGTTCCAGCGAGGAGGAAGCGCTGCTGCGGGAAAACGAGCTTATACGGACCCAAAGGCCGCCCTTCAACCGGGCTAAAAAAACGCCCGAAACCTACTACTACATCTCAGCGGTGCCGGAGGGAGAGGCTCTGACTTTCCATCTTCGGATGCACCGAAAAGAGGTGGCTCCGGAGTATGTGTTCGGCGCTTTCAAGGGACACCGGGGTGTTCGCCGGGCCCTGGGAGCTCTCCTCCGCCAGCTGTATATCGTGGAAAAGCAGATAGCCACACCCTTTCTGCTGCCCTCCCGGCTGCTAAACAGGCTGACCCCGCTGCATTATACGCTCAGGATTACAGATCAAAAACAGGAGCAGGTCCGCCGCTTCCTGGGCGGAAAATCGGACCAGCTGCTATATGAAATCCTCGATCATACCGATCGGCATCAGCTCCTGGAGCAATTTATCGGAAAGCTCATCCTGAAGGATATGGAGGCCCTGAAAAGTTTCTACCGGCGGTGCGCCCTGCGCAACCGGCACATGGTGGAACGGCTGGAACTTGACTCCCACCTCATTCCCCAGGATAAGCTGGACGACTACCTGGTGGAGCTGGCGTTTTTGCAGCGGGAAGAGTAGTATTGTTCGTTCTACTCGGCGTCCAGCTCCAGGGCGTTCATCATTTTGTTATAGATCGCGGTGTTTTCATAAATGCCGCTGAAGTGCTCGGCGCCCGGGCCGTAAGAAAAGACGGGGATCAGCGTACCGGTGTGACTGCCGGTGGAGAATTCCCCTTCGACTTCCCCCGTTTCCAGGTTTCCGCCCGTTAACGTCAGTCCACCGGTCTCATGGTCAGCGGTAATGATAACCAGAGTTTCCCCATCTTTTTCAGCGAATTCAAGCACCCTTCCGATCGTGCGATCAAAATCCAGCATCTCCTGTATCATGTATTGCAGGTCGTTGTCGTGGCCGCCCCAGTCTATTTGTGATCCCTCTATCATCAGGAAGAAACCGTCTTCATCCTGGTCCAGTATATTGACCGCCGTCTGTGAGGTTTCCATCAGCTGATCACCCCGGTCTTTCGACCAGGGGCGTACCGGTAAAAACCCCGCCAGTTTTCCGCTGTTTGTACTCGTTATCTCCCCGATGTCATTCGAAACCCGGTAGTCGTTTTCTTCCAGCTGGCGAAGCAGGTCCCGCCCGTCTTCGCGGTCACTGAAATATTCTTCTCCACCCCCGATAAACACATCGATATCCGTTTTCAGGAAGTCGGCCGCAATTGCTTCCGCCATGCTCCGCGAGGGCTGGTGAGCAATAAATGAAGCGGGAGTAGCATGCGTGATCGATGAGGTGGCCACCAGTCCCGTAGCCAACCCCCGCTTTTCTGCAATTTCCAGGATGGTGGTTACCGGATTCTTGGTGGAGTCGACCCCGATAGCCCCGTTATAGGTTTTGTGTCCGGTGGAAAAGGCGGTCGCTCCTGCTGCCGAATCGGTGACATAGTCGTCGGATGCATAGGTTTTAATAAAGCCTGAATACGTCGTTTTTTCCAGGTTGAGCGAGCCCTTGTTGGCCGTGAGTCCGGCATAGATCTGGGCGGTGCCCATGCCATCACCGATCATCAGGATGACGTTTTTGACTTTTTGGGGACGCTTTTCTTCTTCGCCGGCTTCAGTAGTGCAGCTGACGGTTAAGAAAAGCAGCAGGCAGCAGGCAGCGACGCTTGGTATATTTTTCATTCTTCTATGATATGATTCCGGTTCCTTGTAGGTCCTGTTATTTGGTGCACGATTTAATCGTGGGGGACGATTGTACCCTCAACGCATACTTATTTTGAGTGTTAATTTATCATTATATAGCATAAGATCAAGAAAAAATGTCTCTTTTGTAGCAGGCTTTTATGAAAAAAAATCAAGTGCTATACCTCTTCCATGGCCCCCGGGGTTTTACTTTTTCGGATACCCTTGACAAGACAGAAGTTTTAGACAATGCCAAAGCCTTCCTATATTTGAATGGGCGGGCATTTATTGATAAGGCATATGGGGCCGATTGATATTAGATTTTTAAATCCGGAAACAATTGGTTGTATCTTCCGTTAATGCTTGTCGATCAGGATAGGCGAATATCCTTTCGCTATTTAAAATGTGCTATTAAAATGATTTTCAATCCACTGTCGCATGCCTATTTTATCTTTGGACAAAAAGCCTTTTATTTAGTAACAAAATTTTTACAGTGAGTAGTGATTCATAGTTATATCATTATACCACAGGATCATAATAGAATACAATGCCCGAAGAACCCCATCCGGAATTAAAGGTATTAACTGAGTATTTATCTGATAAAAAAGAAGCCATTCTTGAACAGTGGGAGCAGGAGATAACAGAAAGAGGAGTAAAATCCCAAGATCTGCTTTCCATCTCGCAAAGTGCCTTTCAGAACAGCATACCTGCTTTTATCGATAATTTTTGCAACGGCATGCTTCATCAACGTCAGGCATTATCGGACGTTCTGGGAGAAATGCATGGTTCGCAGCGCTGGGAGTACGGACTTGCTTTGCAGGAGACGATGCGAGAATGGAATATTTTGGAGCTCGTACTGATGGATCAAATCAATGCTTTTCAGGAGGAGAATACCTTGAGCGTTGCTTCCCTGAAAAAAGCCCATCGATTTTTGATTGAGGATATTAATGAAGGCATTTTATATAGCGTTAAAAAGTATGCCGAGCTCCAGCAACAGGAATCAGAAGCCCGGTTGCGTGATTTGCAGCAGGCCCTTAAAGAACCAAGCGATATATCACGGAGGCATAACCTGAGAAGTACCTCTCATGACCTTAAGGGGATTATGAAAAATATCCAAATGGGGTTTTTCTTGCTGGAAGATGAAAATATTGACCGGGAGGCGGCAGAGATTATAGAAAAAATGTCGATATCTGCGGACAGCCTGGAACAGCTGCTTAATGATTTGCTCGACCTGTTCCGGTTGGAGGCCCGGCATGAAGAAATTGAATTGTCCGAATTTGATGCGACAAAGATACTAAGCGAACTTTGTGAGAGCATGCACCCGATGGCGACCTCCAAAGACTTGGAACTGGCCTGTGACGGCCCGGAATCTCTTATTGTAAAAAGCGATAGCCAAAAAGTCCAGCGAATTGCGCGCAACTTAATTCTAAATGCCTTGAAATATACCAGTGAGGGATATGTTAAAGTGAAGTGGAAAGAACAATCCGACCACCAGTGGTCGCTTGAAATAACGGATACCGGCCCCGGTTTGAGTGCTACCCATGCGGAAACTCTTACCACAAAAACGAAACCTTCCTCACCGGTAGAATCCGAGCCCCTTTCTTCGCCGGCTAACCAACAGGCTCCGGACGAAGTGCAGAATCATGGAGAGGGAATCGGTTTGTTGATTGTTCGCCACCTGTGCAAATTGCTGGATGCCAATATTTCCATTACCACGGCTCCCGAGGATGGAACCTCCTTTGAGATCCTTTTCCCCAGGGATCTTTCCGGGAAATAATCCTGCCCGGACCGGTGAACTCAAAATAGTATTATCAGAAAGAGCCAGCCGGTCAGGGCTGGCTCCCCAAGGCATTTATATTAATGGCTCTCATCAATAGTATGATCTCTTTGCGGGCAAATCCTTACAAAAAAATATGAATTCATATCACTTTATATTTTTTCATATGTTTTTTCATGTAAAATTTGTATTATTGCTCTCTTATGAAAACACTGACTGACAAACAGCGCCGGCTTTGGGAATTTATTCTCGGTTACTATGAAGAGTACAGCCAGTTTCCATCCTATGCGGATATGCAGGAGGAATTCGGCTACAGCTCCTCCAACAGCATCTACCAGCACCTGGCCAGTCTGGAGAAGAAAAACTACCTGACCAAGCACAGCCGGGGCAACTATGACATCCATCCTACCAAGCGCTCCCAGCTGGAGGGGTTTTATCCGGGTATCCCGGTGAAGGGACGCATCGCCGCGGGCGGGATGCACGAGGCGATCAGCGAAAACCTGGGGCACCTCCCCGTGGAAATTTACCCCGAGAAGTCCGACCATTACTTTGCCCTGATCGTGGACGGCGAAAGTATGATTGAAGCGGATATCCGGGACGGCGACTATATTATTATCGATCCGCGCGAGCCCAGCGACGGGGAGATCGGGGCCATCCTCTACGACGGGGAGACAACCCTGAAGACCATTCGCAAAAAACCGGACGGCATTACGCTGCAGCCCGAAAATCCCGCTTTCGAGCCTATCCATATTACGCCCGGGGAGTGGGAGCGGGTGCAGGTGTTCGGGACCTTTGTGGGCAAGGCCTGGAAGAAGGGCGGCAACTGGGGACTCATTTTCCGGTCCGGATAGCAGGTTTGGCATTGGAAGGCGACAGGAGCATGAGCCGGCATGGCAACGGTGTCAACATCCAACCTTTAGATAAACGCAACTCATGTTATGGATAGCGGTCTGATTTTGCCGGCCAATTAAGCGGGTTAATAAGTCTGAACAGGTCCCCTGCTGCCGGACGGGCGGGCTTGGCCGGCTCCTCCGATAAATTTAGTTTTTAAAATAGTGCGGATCTGTTACCTTGTTTATACAGATCGTGCCGCTCCGCGGATAACCGTCAGCCTGCAGGGGATGTATGCCGGTTGAAAATGCTAACCAATAAAAATGAGAGATCACAAGATGGATATTTTAAAAATTATTTTTGCGGTACTGCTTCCCCCTCTCGGCGTCTTTTTGGAAGTAGGGCTAACCGGGGCTTTTTGGTTGAATATTTTGCTGACCATACTCGGCTATCTCCCGGGTATTATCCATGCGGTGTGGGTGATTGCCAAAAATTGATTTTCCGCATAAGATCTGCCGGGAGTTCCGGACATCAAGCCGGAAGTTATTTCCATTATCATGAGACAGGTGGTATGTATTACAGAAATCTTCGTTTAGGCTGGATCTGTTTTTTGCTGACCGCATTACCGGTTTTGGCATGGGCACAGGATAATACCCAGACGGTACCGAATGAGACTGCTGCAGAAACACCTGCGCCGGAACAGGTGGATGTCCGCCCGGAGGCAACAGACTCGGAGATCCGGGAGCGCCTCAGGGGAATATTGGCCGCAACCGGCTGGTTTGCCGGTACCGAAGTGGAGGTCAACGACGGGGTTGTTTTTCTCCGGGGCTCAACAGAGACCGATGATTTCAAAAGGTGGGCTGGGGAACTTGCCCGGAATACACAGGATGTAGCGGCGGTCGTCAATCAAATCCAGGTAACGGAGCCTGATATCTGGAATTACGAACCCGCCTTTACCGGTATGCAGGAGCTGTGGCGCAGCATCATGCGTGCTATCCCCTTTTGGGTCTTTGGCTTGTTCGTCTTAGTTATATTCTGGGGCATTTCTTTGCTGGGAGCCAAAGCCACCCGCGCCTCTTTAAAGAAACGGGAGATGAATATCCTGCTGCAGGATATTGCCGCAAGGGGCGTCGCTGTCGTGATCTTTCTCTTGGGGTTATATGTGGTTTTTCATATTGCTGACTTAACCGGTGTGGCCCTCACGGTATTGGGCGGTACCGGCCTGCTGGGGATCGTTTTGGGGATCGCATTCCGGGATATTACCGAAAATTTCCTGGCCAGTATTTTTTTGAGCATCCAAAATCCTTTTCGCGCCGGTGATCTTGTGGAAATTAGCGGCACCACCGGTTTTATCCAGCGACTTACCGTTCGTGCGACGCTGCTTATGACGCTGGACGGCAATCATATCCAAATTCCGAATTCCACGGTTTACAAAAGCAGTATCCTCAATTTTACGAGCAATCCCAATCAGCGGACGACATTCACGATCGGGATCGGCTATGATGACAGTATCACCAAAGCCCAGGAAATAGGGGCGAAAATTTTAGAGGATCATCCCGCAGTACTCAGGGAACCGGAGCCCTGGGTTTTACTGGATAAGCTGGCCGCTTCTACCGTCAATGTACAGTTTTACTTTTGGGTGAATGCCCATAAGCACAACCTGCTGAAAGTCAAGTCCTCTTTGTTGCGGTTGATAAAGACAGCCTACCAGGAAGAAGGAATTTCTATGCCGGATGAAGCGAGAGAGATGGTCTTTCCCAAAGGTGTGCCGGTACAGTTAACCGGGGATTCCCCGGCTCCCCAGGGAAGGGAAAGGGAAAAAGATACGGAGAATCAACTGTCAGAGGATTCCAAAGTGGCGGCCGAGGGGGAGGGTGAATTAGAAAGTAATGATGAAGAAATACGGGAGCAGGCCCGCCAGTCGCGATCGCCGGAAGAGGGGGAGGATCTCCTGAAGCCGGAATAGCCGTTGTTCTGATCCATTCCAATTACCTTTCAGTTCCTGATAACCCATTCCACTGAATCTCGACGTCCACCTCTTTTTCGTCAAAGAGCATCTGGTCATCGAACTCGTAGAGCAGGATCCACAGGATCTTATCCGAGTCGTAGACCAGGTGAAAATAGCGGTCGCCTTCGCAGCAGATCACGAAATGGACCTGCAGTCGCTTCCCCTTGCGCTGGGCGTAGGAGCGGCGCACCTCCGTGACGGTCAGCACTTCGCCCTTTTTCCGCTTCACATAGCGCGGCTGGATGCGCTTGTGTTCCCACCCGCTGCGGGTGTGCTCGGCCTGGTCCTTGAAACTCCGGAAGACCGCATCCACGTTAACCTTTTCTTTTAATACGGTTTGCATTGGAGATACTTATTTTTAGTTTTCATATTTCTTTTCATGTATATTACTAATAAAACACCCAATAGTTCAATACTATTTTCATGGTTGAATTTCCCGCCGTCGATCCCGGCACCTATCATCCGGACGACGATGTGCATAAGATTACCGACTACCGCTGCGTCAGCCGCGACATGCAGCACGCCTCCATCAAAGAGCGGCTGTACCTGCACCTGGACATGAACTGTTTCTATGCCCAGGTGGAGCAGCAGTGTTTTAAGCTCCACGGGCTGCCGGTCTACATCGGCGGGTGGTACAAAGGAGAGAAAGGCATCCCGCGCGGTATTGTGGCTACCAGCTCCTACGAGGCCCGGGCGCTGGGCGTCAAGACGGCTATGAGCGCCTACGAGGCCGAACAGATCTGTCCCTATATCATCGGACTGCAGGCCGACTATGAAAAGTACAAAGGCATCAGCGGACTCATTGAGGATGTGCTGGGTGATTTCGCCCCCACGGTGGAAAAATATTCGATGGATGAGTATTTCCTGGATATCAATTTCTTAAAGAATAAGCGCCGGGACGAAATTGCCTGCTACGGCAAGACCCTGCGGGACCTGATCTACCGGGAGGTCGGCCTGGTCTGCTCGATCGGTATCTCCTACTCCAAAACCTACTCCAAGCTGGCCAGCGATCTCAACAAGCCCGACGGGATCACCCTGGTCCTGGATAAAGAGGAAGCCGCCGAGCAGCTGGGTCCCAAGCCGCTGGACGAGGTCTGGGGCATTGGACGCAAACGGTACCAAAAGCTCAGGCAAAAAGGCCTGCGGACTATCGCCGACGGCATCCGGCGGGGCTACCCGGTTTTCCAGGAGCTGTTTGGCGCCTATTTCGGAAAGCTGATGTACGAAATGGTGGCCGGCAAAGATCGGGCCCGGGTACTGGCCGACCAGCTGGCGACCAGGGACCAGCTGAACTACATGCATACCTTCAGCAGCCAGTCGACCGACGTCACCGAAATCCGGGGGGAGATTATGAAAGGAATTTCCCGGCTTTGCTACCGGATGCGGGGGTACCTAATGCGGGCGCGCACCTATTTTTGTTACCTGCGCATCCAGCACCGCGAGCACCGGGGACTCACCTTCCGGTTTAATACGGATGGGTACACCAATATTGACGGTTATATCCACCACGAGTGCATGAAAAGGGCAATACCCCGCATCGAGAACCTGCTCCGGGGCGGACATGCGCTCCGGGGGATCGGGATCGGCACCGTCAGCGTCGACCACTCGGGCCAGCAAGAGCTGTTTTTCAGGGAGGACGCCCAACAACGGCAGTTCTGTCTGGTCCAGGACGCCATTAATAACACCCACGGCTCCCATACCATAACCAAAGCGGCCATGATGGACGCCGTGCCGGGGAAGACGCATTTCCTGAACCGGTCGTAAGGGATATTACCTCCTCTACCGCTTCCGACATCCGGGAGGGAGCTGTTATCAATAGCGATTTCCGTTGAACGAATTGGCTCTAAAAGCAGGTTGGTGGATTTATTGGGACCGTTTTTACGGTACCTCCGCAAATCGCGTTCTGTTTTTTGTGCTCCAAATAAGTTGCCGGGATGCCGGCAATATCCACAGCAGCTCATCGTAAAAAGTATCCGAATGGACATTTCAAAACTTCGCCGGGGGTCTGTTCAACGTTCCGGTATAGCGGTAATGTTTCTAAAAGAAGAATCTTTATCAACTGTTAATGGGCTTTTTTGATGGTGCATCATTTCACAGAACTTTCTTTTAATGTTGATATTAACCACCCTTCTAACTATCCTTAAAGGTGTTTAATTATAGTACGCATAACGTCAACAGATTTTTGGCCCATCTAATATTGCTGGGAAGCCTTTTCTGTGTTTTTTTTGGACAGGGGCTTCATATCCATTCGATTTCCCTGCATGTTGAGGATTATTTTGATATCCATGCTCATATGCACGCCCATGAAAGTCATGATGAGCCGAGGCAGGATGATCATAATGAAGAGGAAGATAATCACCAGCATGAGGTGAGTACGGCCTCTGATATTATTGGGACTCTGACATCCCCATATCAGGTAGAACCGGACATGCAGTCGTATGCAGTTCATGGGTTTGATACTGAATATAATTCCATCAATCCGGGGCTTGAGCAGTCCCCGACACTTTTCGGCTTGCCGCCGCCGAGGCTGTTAGCCCACCAATATCACCTTTCTTCTTTCTCCAGTCGCGGCCCTCCTGTAGCCTAACTTGCCCTTGCCAGGGATCCCCTCTTCCTAACTGTACACTCAAATTATAATTTGACCGCCATGAACAGGTATATCCGGTGGACTCTATTGCTGGTAATCTTTCCCGTGACAGTCCATTCGCAATCAACGTCCATTTCACTTGATGAAGCCGTAGAGCTTTTTAAGCAGAACAGCCTTCAGCAGGAACTGGCGCGGTACGACCGGCTGCGCAAGCAGGGAGAAGCGATTCGCTACAAATCGTATCCCAATCCGGAAGTCAGTATTAACCGGGAACAGCTCAATGCCGGAACTATTGATTACCGGGAAACGACTTATATGCTGTCTCAGCCTGTTGAGTTGTTGGGACAGCCCTTTCTGCGCAGCAGGAGTGCCTCCAAATCACGGGAAGCAGCTGAGCTTCAGTTTGAATATAACCGGTTGCAGCTGTTGGCACAGGTAAAGGTACTATATGCCGAGTACTGGCAACTGTCACAAAAGAGGGAGATTTACAGTCAGGCACTGGAAGTGATCCGGAAGGCCCGGGAGTCGGCCCGGGAAAGACAGGCCGAAGGCACCTTTTCCGGCCTGCAGGTACAACGCTTCAACGTGGAACTCAGCCGGTATAAAAAGCAGCGCGACGAGGTTAAGCTGGATCTGCGGCAAACCGGGAACCGGCTCGCCAGCTACCTTTTTGCCGGGGAGAATCCGGAAACGGAATTTCAGCTCTCAGATAGCCTAACTGTAACTCCTGTTGCCCTTCAAGAAGAAGCAATTATCCGATACGCCCTGGCAAATCGGGCGGATTTGAAGGCCTTGAAGCAACGGTCTGAAGCTTCGAAGCTACGCTATAAAGTAGAAAAGCGGGATCGCCTGCCGGATCTGAATATTGATGTTGGATATAAACAGCAGTCAGACGGTGCAGAAGGTTTTGTCATCGGCGGTTCTGTGAAGGTCCCGATTTTTGACCGGAATCGCGGGAATGTGACCATGAGGAAGGCGGAAGCGCGTTCGCGTGAAACCGAAATTACCTTAAAAAATCAGCAGGTACGCAACCAGGTGGAAACCGCCTACGAGCGAGTGGAACTTATATTAGAGCAGTGGCGGTCGATGCAGGAAGATGACTTACAGGCTTCGATGCTGGAAGCGGCACGCGCTGCTTACCAGGAGGGCCGGTACTCGCTTGTTGAACTGCTTGATGCCACCCGGGCATATGTAGATGGGCAGACGATGATCTACGAAACCATAGCAGAATACAACCAGGCTCTTTTTGGACTGGACGCAAAAACCGCAGGACAAATTTCTAACGCTCAAAACAACTGATATTATGAAACGCATACTTCTTATTCTATCGATCGCAGCAGGATTAACCATAACCGGATGTGGCTCAGATGATTCCGGGCACAGCCATGGCGAAGGGGCCGATCATAGCCACGAAACCGAACAGCACGCCCATGATGATACGAATGCAGGCCACCAGCACACAGCTGAGGAGGGCCATGATCACTCTGAGGGGGAAGATGGACATTCCCACTCCGGGGAAACTGCGTCCCCTCATGGAGGCGAAGATTCCGGGATGATGCTGGGACCCGGCGAGACCTACGAGGACGTCCGAAAGGGTATCCGCCTGACCTTGTCTTATAACAGTGAAACCAGCTCTTTCACCGGCACGGTAGAAAATACTACCCAGGATGCGCTCCCACCGGTATCGGTTGGAGTTGAATTGTCAAACGGAACAGAGCTTGGCCCGACTACCCCGTTCGATCTTGCCGCCGGGGAGAGTCAGTCCATTGAACTGGATGCCGCCGGGGAAACCTTCGACAGCTGGACCGCTCATTCCGAAATGGGAAGTGACGGGCACAGCCACGGCGAAGGCGGCGACCATGAACACTAATACAATACATGTTCTCGCAGAAACAGTTCAACATACAGGTATGGCTGCCTGTAAGTCCCCCCGGAAGGGGGACGCGTGGAACGAGGCGGGGTGGATTTCGAAGCTGATGAAGTCAGGCTAAGAACAGAAAATATTATTGACACCACACGCCATGGGCTGATGGAAAGCAAAATCTAACTCAAAATACCGAAGACCTATGAAGCGCTTAATCATACTCTTATTTATAACCACAGGGTTCTCGATCGCCGGCTGCGGTTCCGGCGATGACGGCCACAGCCATGGCGAAGGAGCAGACCACAGCCATGAGCAGCCGGCCGGGCAATCCCAGCAGGAACATACGCACGAACAGGAGGAGGATCAGCATGAACACGGCCAGGGAAATGCTTCCCAAAATAGCGGGACGCAACGTGAGGGCAGCGGTTCTGTGACCCAATGGACCGGCGAGACTGAGCTTTTTATGGAATACCCGGAAATCATCGTCGGCCGGGAAGCCACTTTTGCGGTTCATCTGACCCGCCTTTCCGATTTCAGCCCTATCTCCAACTCTGAGGTGTATTTTACGTTCCGCTCGGATAACGGCACTGAGATATCGAGAAGGGAAACCGAGGTGCAGACGGCCGGTATTTACGGCCCGGATATCACTTTTAGTGAAGCCGGGCGGTATGACCTGACTATCGAGATTTACGGCATGGTCAACGACACGATACGGGTAAACGGGATTCCGGTGTATAATTCAGCTGACGAAGTACCCCATGCCCACGCCGGGGAGGACCCCAACCTGATTACTTTTTTAAAAGAGCAGCAGTGGGACATACCCTTTGGAACGCAGGAAGTGCAGCAGCGAACGCTTACCCGGACAGTGGATGCGACCGGAGAAATTATGGCCGCTCAAAATAGCCAGGCGATGGTCTCTGCTCCCTTTTCCGGTATTATATTGTCCAGCCAGAACACCAGCCTGCCCGTTGAGGGACAGCAGCTGCAAAAGGGCGCCTCACTGGCGGTGTTGAACCCGGCTATTCAATCCGGGGAAGGTGACAACTACGCCCGGCAGTTTATCAATGCGCAATCGGAGCTGGAGCTGGCCGAATCCAATGTAGCGCGTTCCAGGCGCCTGTACGAAAAGGAAGCAATACCGCAGACGGAGCTCCAGAAAGCCCGGATTGAATATCGGCAGGCGTTGACCCGCTACCAGACGATCAGTGAAGTTATACAGGTGGATACCACGGCCATCAATGGATATGGAAGCTCAACCGAATCCTATCGCTTCGAGATCAAGGCTCCTTTAAATGGTACTATTGTCAAGTCCTACGTCACCCCGGGCATGCAGGTTGAGGCCGGCCAACCGCTTTATCGTATTGCGGATGCCACCAAAGTGTGGCTCAGAGCAGAGGTCCCTGCGGCTCAGTACAGCCGTATCGCCAATGCCGGTAATGCGGCCTTCAGCGTACAGGGGAGTGGCCAACTGCACGAAGTCAGTGACTTAAATGGGAGGTTGATTAGCCGCTCCAACAGCATTGACCCGCAAAGCCGGACCCTTCCCCTGATTTATGAGCTTGACAATACGGAAAGCGGATTGCCCCTGGGCATGTTTGCTACCGTACATGTAAATACCGTCACCAAGCAAAAGACACTGGTTGTGCCGAAGTCGGCACTGCTGGAAGAGGAAGGTACGTATAACGTGTATGTACACGTCTCGGGTGAAGCCTTCGAGAAGCGCCGGGTAACAACAGGCATTGGGGACCGGGGATGGGTAGCGATCACTTCCGGGCTCCGGGAGGGAGAGCATGTGGTTACAAAGAACGCCTACCAGGTAAAACTGGCCTCGCTTTCCTCCGAAGCTCCGGCGCACGGACACGCTCACTAATCCCGCTTTCTTGCCAATATCTTTGTGAGAAAACCGGGCTAAACCAAAAGAATATACTAATATGTTAGATGCCATTATCCGGGGATCGCTCAGGCAGCGTCTCCTTGTCGTTATTACTTCAATTGTGTTATTTTTGGCCGGCGCTTGGATTGTCTACCAGATGCCGGTGGATGTATTTCCGGATCTCACCGCTCCAACGGTTACCGTAATGACGGAATCGCACGGCATGGCCCCTGAAGAAGTGGAAAAGCTGGTAACGATTCCCGTGGAAACAGCGGTAAATGGGGCAACCGGCGTTCGCCGCGTGCGGTCTTCCACCTCAAAAGGCATATCGATTGTATGGGTGGAGTTTGACTGGGGCACTGATATTTTCAAAGCCCGCCAGATTGTAAGTGAGAAACTCCAGCTTGTTTCCGGGCAGCTGCCGGAAGGGATTTCCCAACCTGTTATGGGACCCATTACATCTATTATGGGCGAGATTATGCTGGTGAGCGTGGACAGTGAGCAGCACTCCGAGCTGGAAGTCCGTACGGTAGCGGACTGGGATATACGTCGTCGCCTGCTGGCGATTCCCGGAGTAGCCCAGGTAATTCCGATCGGAGGCGGACAAAAGCAATACCAGATCCAGGTCAACCCCGACAGGCTTAAGGAGTATAATATAACACTCGACCAGGTGTTGGGCGCTGCCGAAGAGGCCAACAGGAATTTTTCGGGAGGTTTTTTCCAACAGCACAGCCAGCAATATACCATCCGTGGGATCGGGCGGGCTTATTCAGTGGAAGATCTTGAAGAGTCAGTGATTACCGAACGCGGAAATCAGCCCATTGTGATCGGCGACGTAGCGGAGGTCACCATTGCGGCCAAACAAAAAATAGGGGATGCTTCCGTTAATGCCGACCCGGCCGTCATTATATCCATCCAAAAACAGCCGGGAGCCAATACACTGGAGCTCACCGAACGCGTAGATCAAACGCTGGCCCAAATTGAGCAAAGCCTGCCGGAAGGTTATAGCGTCAATACCCACCTGTTCCGACAAGCTGACTTTATAAGTTTGGCCGTTGGCAACGTGGCGGAAGCTTTGCGCGACGGGGCAATTCTGGTTGTGATTATCCTGATGTTGTTTCTGGTCAATTGGCGAACCACGGTGATCTCGCTCACGGCCATTCCGATGTCGCTTATCTTTGCCATCTTTGTACTGGAGTTTTTCAATATTACGATCAACACGATGACGCTGGGGGGCATGGCGATTGCTATTGGCGCGATTGTGGATGATGCCATTATTGACGTGGAGAATGTATTTCGAAGGCTCAGGGAGAATACTGAAAAACCATCGAGTGAGCAACGTCCCTATATGGATGTGATTTTTGAGGCGTCCAAAGAAATTCGGACGTCGATTATCAACGCGACCCTGATCATCATGATCGTCTTTATCCCGCTCTTCTTTTTAAGTGGTATAGAGGGCCGGCTATTGCAGCCATTGGGACTGGCGTATATCGTTTCCATTGGGGCTTCTCTGGTTGTTGCTTTAACACTCACCCCGGCACTGTGTTCCTACCTGCTGCCACGTCAGGCCCGGCGGGGCAAGCTGGAGGAGAGCTGGTTTACAAAGAAGTTAAAACACGGGTATGACCAGGTACTCGAATCGGTTCTTGCCTACCGGAAGACGGTCATCATATCTGCGCTGGTACTGTTTCTGTGCACACTGGTCATTATACCATTCCTGGGACGCTCTTTTCTGCCGGAGTTCAATGAAGGGACCCTTACCATCAGTGCTGTAACCATTCCGGGTACTTCTCTCAGTGAATCCAATGATATAGGCCGGCGTATTGAGGAGATATTGCTGGATCATCCGGCCATAAAGTCGACTTCCCGCCGAACCGGACGCGCGGAGCTGGACGAACATGCCCAAGGGGTCAACTCATCAGAAATTGATGCCGACTTTACCCTCCCGGAAGATATGAGCAAGGAAGAGATGCTGGCCCAGCTGCGGGAAGACTTCAGCGTAGTTTCGGGTACGAACATCACGATTGGCCAGCCCATAGGTCACCGCATTGATCATATGCTGTCGGGAACCCGAGCCAATATCGCCGTGAAGATTTTCGGAGAAGACCTCTCCCGCCTGCGGACGCTGGCCGAGCAGGTCCGGGGCCAGATGGAGGGCGTGCAGGGAGTGGTGGATCTTTCCGTAGAGCAGCAGCAGAATGTGCCCCAGATTCAAATACGTCCCAATCGCAGGGCGATGTCCCGCTACGGCATGACCGTGGGAGAACTTTCGGAGACGATTGATGTCGCATTCGGCGGAGAAGTGGTCTCCCAGATGCTCGAAGGGGAAAAGTCCTTTGATGTGACTGTTCGCTACGACGAGGAACACAGAGGCAGTATCGAAGCGGTGCGAAACGCACAGTTTACGGTAGAAAGCGGAGCGGTCGTTCCGTTGACCGAGTTGGCCGGCGTTCAATCACGCAGCGGCCCGAACACCATCAGCCGGGAAAATGTGCAGCGAAAGATCGTGGTTTCGGCCAATGTAGCGGGACGCGACTTGCGTAGCACGGTGGAAGAAATACAGGGCAATGTGGCGGGCAGCGTGAGCTTTCCGCAGGGATACTTTGTGGAGTATGGCGGACAGTTTGAAAGCGAGGCACGGGCATCCCGGATTATTTCGTTGCTCAGCATTGTGGCTATTCTGGGTATTTATCTGTTGCTTTATCTTGAATTTGGCTCTCTTAAAACCGCGCTGCTGGTGATGGTCAACCTGCCGTTGGCGCTGATCGGCGGTATTCTTACGGTTTACTTTACCAGTGGTATAGTCACTATTGCATCACTGGTTGGCTTTATTACGCTATTCGGTATCGCCACCCGAAACGGTGTTCTGATGGTTTCCCATTACCAGTACCTGCTGGAAGAAGGCAGGGACTTTATGCAAGCCGTCCGCCAGGGATCTATGGAGCGGCTCAACCCGATTTTAATGACTGCTCTCACCGCCGGCCTCGCATTGGTACCGCTTGCCCTGGCAGCTGGCGAGCCGGGAAATGAAATTCAGTCACCGCTTGCACAAGTTGTCATCGGGGGACTGATTAGCTCTACGCTGTTGACCCTTGTGGTAATTCCGGCACTGTTTGCGCAGTTTGAGGAGTGACTTATTTATTTCTGCTGGATTTACGATGGAATTACTTTTTAACAGTCCGAAAAGCCGGTAACGAACCCGCTCTCCGTAAAACCAAAATAGCCGTAAACAATCAAAGCCCGGAGTCGAACCCGGGCTTTGAGTAAGTTTTGTTAGCTGATTATAAGAAGCCTTTGCAAAACCGTTCTTTTTGGTTAATCTCGGCGTTATCGGTCGGTTGAAATCCTCACGTATGGGCGATATGCTGCGAGGGCAACCTCCCTGGGGCTTTAACCTTGAACAAAATCCTGTTTTTTCAAAGGCTTCTATAAGATACAAGTTAATCATCGTCTTCATTATCATCGTCATCGTCTTCGTCCTCCTCATCGTCGTCTTCAAAATCATCGTCATCCACTTCGATCTCCTCTACGCCGTCTTCGAACTCAACTTCGAATTCTATCAGCTCCTCATGTTCATTCCAGTCGTACTGCCTGAGATCAAGGACGGAGCCATCCTCGTTTTCCAGCCACTTTGCGGGATTGATGCGAACCGAAACAACTTGCTGTATATTATCCTCAGTCACCTCAAGCGGCGGATTAAATTCCCGCTCAATCTCAATTTCGGCCTTGGCAAAAACTTTAAACGATTGTGGCTGGCCATCCGTGGAGGTAAACGTACCTGTTAATACCATGCTGGCTTCATCCGGCCAGTCAGAAAACCCGGAACGGATGGAATCGGCCAGGGCCTGGTGTTCCTCTTTTTCTTCATCTTCCGCCTCATCGAAATCCAGGTCCTCAACCTTGAATTTCAGTTCTTCATACAAACCGGCCCGGACCTGACTGTTGGCAAGGCTGAGTGTCTCTTCCCCGAGGGGCAGGTCAACAAAAAAGGGTTGCGATTCAAACTCCTCGATCTCCTCAGAGTCCCCTTCTGTATCTGCGGGCTCCAGTTCAAATTCTGAAACGATAAAACGAATATCATCAACCTGTAAGGTCCCGTTGGTGCCCTTTATGGTGAGCGAATCGTGCGTGGAGGCAATGGTGCCCGATGAAGCGGTCTTAGCAGTGGAACTGCCGGAAACCGTTTTAAATTGCAGCTCAACTGTTCCCTCTCCTTTTTCCGGTTCCGTGTTGGTACTCGTTGTGTCACAACCGGTAATTAAGAATGCCAGTAATGCAAAAAGCGTAGTGAAAGAGCGTAGGTCGGTTAATTTCATAGCGTATAAAAAATTGCAGGTGATCATTAAACAGCGTATGTAAGACGATTGAACTGCGAAAAAGTTACATGCCTTTTAAGCTCTCGGGTTTTAACATATGGTTAAATTAAACTATCGGGATTTCATTTATTTTATTTAAACAATCGGGGTTTAGTGGGTACGGATAGCTTAGCGAAAGCTTGCAATTTTATTGCAGTTATTACCTACAATACCATGAATAGTCGGTAATACGGGATGTATAAACTAAACTCTGTCTGATTTGTTTACTTTTTTTTAATGTATTTCTAAAACAGTTAAGAATAAGAAAAGATCAGCCGATCAAGGCTGACCATTAGTTGAATTTCTTATCGTTTTAAGGAATATTGAAAACTCAGGTAACGCCATTCTAAGATGCGGGGGCAGATTATGGAGATTAGAAATTTCGATCAGTTTTTCCGTGATAATCCCATTCCTATTTGGGTGTATGATCCAGAGGATTATTCAATACAAAAGGTCAATCAGGCCATGGCCGATAGCCATGGGTATTCGCGGGAAGAGATGCTCTCGTTCACCTTGTTTTCTGATTTCCCCGGCGCACCTGAAGGGGAGCATATATTGGTTTTAACGGGGGAATGATTTAAAGATTCTATTTCTAACAGGTTTGCTTGATAATAGTCAATGACGAGACCAGTATCTGCGGCTCAGATAGTCCCCCACTATCTCAGTGTGTAATAATATTCTTACCGGCGGTAAGTGGATGTAAATTTGCGAAATTACGCTTGGCTTTATTGCAAGATTGCAATAGCAACATGCCTTAAATAGAGTCCCATTAAATAAATGAGAGGATAGTACATTGGCACAATATTTTCTGTATATATAAGTAACTGCAGTAATAATTGCTGAACTATTATGAAATACCGAAAATCCATAACTCTTTTATCCTCAATCATAATAATTCTGGCAGTTGTCGCGGCATCAACGGGCATTTTTTCGACCGGTGGTCCCGGCCCGTATGACATCGAAACGGTAAGAGGGGAAACGGTGACTGTTTACGGGAAAGGACTCTATAAACATATGTCGCAGGATGTTGCTCCACAGGGCATTGCCCAGGATTATGTAACCCTGTTTGTCGGAGTGCCACTATTGATACTATCACTAATTTGGGCACGCAGTGGTTCTATGAAAGGCCGGTTCCTTCTGGCAGGCACGCTGGCCTATTTTCTGGTAACTTACCTGTTCTACCTTGTGATGGGAATGTACAACGTGTTGTTTTTGGTTTACGTCACACTACTTGGCACCACTTTTTTTGCCTTTGCCCAAGCGTTACTTTCGTTCGACCTTCCCAGTATTTCTGAGCGATTCAGCGAAAGCACACCGGTAAAATTTATTGGCGGATTTCTGATATTCAACAGCATAGCAATTGGACTCATGTGGATGCAGGTAGTTGTTCCGCCCCTGCTGGACGGATCGATCATCCCTGGCCAAGTGGAGCATTACACAACGTTAATTGTACAAGGATTGGACCTCGGTTTGCTGTTGCCGCTCTCATTTGTTTCCGGGCTGTTGTTTATCCGGGGAAAACCATTTGGGTATTTGCTTACCCCCGTATATTTCATCTTCCTCTCGATATTGATGACAGCCCTGACCGCAAAAGTTGTAGCCATGGGAATGCTTGGACAAAACATTATGCCGGCAATCGTAATTATTCCATTCTTTGGGGTGGTCTCGATTATCTGCTCGATTCTTATTTTTAAAAATATCAGGGAGCCAGCTCATGAATACGCCTGACAAAAGGCCTATCAGTTTTTATGCGCTTCTGACTTTACTTTTTTTTCAGTCAGCAAGTGGACTCTATGGCGGGACCGCTTTACTAATGGATCCCACCGGTAATTTACTGCAGATTCCAATGGCCCTTCTAGAGAGTTCACCTTTTCAAGATTTTCTGATTCCCGGCATCATACTTTTCTCTATTCTGGGGATCTTTCCGATGATCGTATTCGTCGGCTCGTGGCAGCGAAAAATGTGGGCGCGGCCGGGAGCTATATTGGTAAGTATGGCGTTGATTATATGGATCGGGGTGCAAATAGCCATGATCGGCTATGAACCCGAACCACCGCTTCAGCTTGTCTATGGATTGGTCGGAGTCGCATTGTTGATTTTAACCCAACTATCGGCTGTACGGAAAATACTAAAATCAAAACCTATTCATAATGAAACCAACAATTGATTTAGAAAAAGTTAGTAGAATACGGGATAAAAGCACCATCGGGTCACAATACTCAGCCTTGGTACTTCACGATTGAAGATAATGAAATCGAGATCCATCCTGACTTCAGTTGCGCGTTGCCAGTGGTGGACAGCGACAATCATGCTCTTTATATAAGCCTGGGTTGTGCTGTTGAAAATATTGCTGCTATCGAATTTAGACCTTGGTCCAGTATTATTCCCTGCACCCTAACTACAAATGGACAACCCCATTAAGCAATTATCGTGATTATAAAGACAGGAAAGTAGCATCACACGGAGAAGCGGTTTGGCATAAATCGGATGGGAAATCTACCTGTGCCAAAATAGATCTGGAGCAGATAAATTACACTTATGATGAGATGGAATGGTTTCAATAGCTTTATGAAAATATGGGCAAGAAAGGTGTTTTCTTTGTTGCTTGTTTATTCGATCATATTCTTAGTAAGCTTTGCTTGTTCCAATCATCAGGGGACACAGAAAGCAACTCTGGAAACATTCACCCAACAATTGGATGCACGTATATCGACAATAATGGATAGGTACGACATACCCGGTACTTCCATTGCACTCATCCAGGATAGGAATTTAGTATGGTCCAATGCCTATGGTTACGCTGATATTGAGCAGCAAAAGAAGCTGACTATTGACGCTGTCTGCAGGACAGAATCCATCTCAAAGTCAGTTACAGCCTGGGGCGTGATGAAGCTAGTAGAGCGTGGCCTGATAAACCTGGATGATCCTGTCAAACAATACCTTGGTAATTGGTCCCTGCCTGAATCGGAATACAATCTGGATGAGGTAACCATCCGAAGACTCTTAAGCAATAGTGCCGGGATACCACTCGGCTCACTTGGTGAGGAATATTCGCCCAGTAGCGAGAAACCCTCATTGCGGCAATACCTTAGCGAAGAGGTACAGCTAACCTATGAACCGGGTTCAACCTACGAATACTCCAATCCCGGGTTTAACCTGTTGGAATTGGTAATCGAAGAGGTGACGGGACGCGATTTTAACGATTATATGGCGAATGAGCTGCTCATCCCACTTGGCATGCATAACTCAAGTTTTGACTGGGATGAAGAGTGGTCCTCAAGGGTGCCCATGGGATATGACCTACAGGGCAATTCTGTTCCTCCGTATGTATATCCTTACAAGGCATCCGGCGGTTTGTTTTCAACGGTTGAAGATATCGCTCGCTTTGCGATTGCCGGGATGGCTCAGGGCAATAAACGGCAGCCTAAAGTCCTGAATAGGGAAAGTATTCAAGATATCCAAACCCCACAGATCAATACTTCGGGTATTTTTAGCTTTGTGGCAGACGATTATGGCTTCGGACACTTTATTGAAACGTTGCCGGATGGCAAAAAGGCGGTGTGGCACGGCGGGCAAGGACATGGCTGGATGACCCACTTTCATGTTATTCCAGAAACAGGTGACGGTATTGTGATTTTTTCCAACAGTCAGCGCAGCTGGCCATTTATAGCACAGGTATTAAATGATTGGTCGCGTTGGACGGGCTTTGGGCCCGTAAAATTTGGCCGGATCATCAAGGTTGTAACCGGCTTGAGAATCATCATCGGGCTGGTTTTGCTTGTTACGTTTTGGCGGGCAGGCCAGGTTTTCTATGGAATTATTACCGGTTACAGAAAGCTGAAGATTACTCCAGGTAAAGCTCCTATTATCAGAGTCACAGAGCTAGCTGCAGGAGTAGCCATACTTACCATTCTTATATGGTCCGTTAGCCAGGATTATCTATTCATCACGTCTGTATTCCCGGTAGGGGCCATCTGGTTAGGATGGGTACTGCTGTTTTTATCCCTGACCCTTTTGTGCTCTGCCCTGCTACCGGTTCTCAGTAACGATCAACTATCCAATTTAAATCACGAAAGAAATGAAAATAAACGAAAACTGGCATAAGAAGCACCCGATGCCCAAAAATCCTACTATTGACCAACGTATCGAGTGGCATATCGAACACGCGAAACAATGCAAGTGCCGTGATATTCCTGAAAAATTAAAAGCTGAGATGGTTAAACGTAAAATTAAATTTCCTAAATAAAATGAAAGTAAAATGGGTCGCATATTTATTGACCTTTGAACTCTTATCAAGTTGTGGAGCGCGTACAGAATCCATACCTACGCCAAACTCTGTTGCAGATTTACTATCCCTCGAGATTGGTGGAATGCAACAATGGCTTTTAATCAGGGGCGAAAATAACGACCACCCTGTTTTACTTTGGCTACATGGCGGACCGGGATCGGCACAAATGCCGGTTCATCATGCCTATACCAAGGAGCTCGAAAAGGAATTTATTGTGGTACACTGGGACCAACGTGGTGCAGGCAAGTCCAATACCCCTGAATTCAGGGAAGAAACGATGACGCTTCATCGCTTCATCGAAGATACTCATGAGCTGACGAGATATCTGAAAAAGAGGTTTGATAAAGATCAAATTTATCTGTTGGGACACTCCTGGGGTACGCTTCTCGGTATCCACGTTGTGAAAGAATATCCTGATGATTATGAGACTTTCATATCGGTATCGCAGGTCGTGGATCCTGCAAGAGCCGATAGTATTTCATGGAGCTGGCTACAGGAAAAGGTTCAGAAAAGTGGTTCCCGGGATGAAATAAAAGCATTGGACAGGCTCGGTGGTCCACCTTTTGATGATCACGATCGTTTTGTCCGCTTCATTAAAATGGTGGATTCTTTTGGCGGGGGCATGGATGCCGGCTTTACCCAACTGCTGTGGAAATCACTTGGGGCCAGCGAATATACCCTAACCGATTATATAAAGTGGTTCAAAGGGGCAAACAGGGGCAGCGGGCCAATGTGGGAAGAGACCAGAGATATTGACCTGTTTTCTTCAGTCGACTCACTGCGTATTCCGGTATACTTTTTTACCGGGGAGAAAGATTATAATACTCCGAACCAGCTGGTGAAAGCGTATTATTACTTTTTGGATGCTCCCCAAGGGAAATACCTGGTGCGGTTTACAAATTCTGCCCATACTCCTTTTATCGCAGAACCGGAGAAGTTCAACCGTGAGGTAGTTCGCGTAAAACAACAAACGGAGCGGCCCATACCATGAAATCTGTCATCATAGCTTTCCTCTTAACCGCATTTCAACTTTTGTCACTTACTTCTCTGAGTGCACAGGACAGTACCTTGGTTGTTCTGCCCGAATACAAAAACAAGCTTCTTTTTTTACCGGCCATAGGATCAAGCCCTGAGACGGGATTCCTGTTTGGGGCAGTGGTTGTTCCCCAGTTTAAAATTGGTGCAGCTGGCCCCGAAACCCGCTCCTCAAGCGTGTTTACCTCAGCGATCTATACTGTAAAGAATCAGATCCTCTTTAGCGTACTTCCTGATATTGTTTTGCCGGGAGAAAGTTGGACCTTGAACGGCAACTATTTTGTCAATTACTTCCCGGAAAGCTACTGGGGAGTAGGCCCCTCTAGTAGCGAGACGGATGAGGTGACCTCGCTCTATACCCAGGTAAATCTGGAACAGAACCTGTTGCGGCAAATAGAGCCGGGATTCTTTGTTGGGCCCCAGGTACGCTTGTCCAAGCTTTATAACGTGTCGTTTGAAGATAGCGATGGAGAACGAATAGCTCCGCCAGATGTCAGTGGTGCGGGTGGGAGCACAACGGCAGGGATTGGCTGGATAACGCGCTGGGATCGCCGAAACAGTAACATGATGCCTACCCGAAATCATTTTGTGCAATTCACAATTATGGGGAACCCGGACTGGTTGGGCAGTACTGAATCTTATACGCTCTATGAGTTGGATGCGCGAAAATACCTGGAATTGTCAGGCAATAGCCGGACCGTACTTGCAATGCAGAGTCTGGTTACGCTTCATTCGGGAAACCCGCCCTTCAATGATTTGGCAACCATGGGGGGCGATCGTATTAATCGTGGATATTACAGCGGTAGGTACCGGGATCAAAATGCCGCCCAGATACAGGCAGAACTTCGACAGCATGCCATCGGCAGGTTCGGCTTCACGGTTTTTGCTGCAAACGGGGAGGTTTGGAACCGCTTTGAGCATTTCTCGCTAGATAACTACAAGTGGACGGCCGGTGCCGGCTTGCGTTTTAACATCAATAAAGACGATCCAACGAATGTGCGCATTGATTTCGGCATAAGTAAGGAATCCACTGGATTTTATCTGCAATTTGGAGAGGCGTTTTAACCTAAATGTTGTTAAACAAAGTATAATAGTTTCTGATAATTATTTATTGCTTCGATGATAGCACTATCTCAGCCAGCCGGGATTCCATGGTTTGTACCACCGAGCTGGTATCTTCTACAATTCCAATATCGGTGTTGATCTGAAATGCGATTGTAACACCATAATCTTCATAAAAACGAAGACTGGAGCTATATCCAGGAATCCATCCACCATGTCCATAGACCCTGCCGTAAGGCCCATCCTGATAGATAGCAACTCCCATACCGTATTGAACTTTTGGGTTGCTTGAATCAATCGGCTTAGAGTCAAGCAGCAGATTGAGAGCCTCTCCTGATAAAGCTTTTCCCCCAAACAGATATGCTCCCCACCGGGCCAAATCACTTGAGGTGCTGACTAAGCCGCCCCCTGTCCATTCTATGCCAGGATGCCAAACCATCTCACCCTCTGATGTTGTTGTTTTTTCTGGAAATCCGAATGCGTTCTCAGCTGCATATCCGGATGCGAGTCCTGATAGAACTCGGGTGTTTGAGGGACTTGTGAATTTTAAATTGAGCGGAATCAGAAATCGTTCTTCAATAAGAGCATAATAGCCCCGGCCAGTTGCCTGTTCAATGATCATGCCGACAAGTATAAAGCCCGTATCTGTATACGCCCAACCTTCACTGACCTCAAATAATGGGGGCTTATCCAATATAAACTGAACCAGTGAGTCCGGTGGAAACGGAAGATTTTGTGCACGCCATCTCCGGGAGGCTTCGGCTGCAAATTCGTCCATATAAACATGATTAGGAAGTCCCGATCGATGGGTGAGCAAATGGCGCAATGTTATACTATCGTGATTCGGAAGACGGGTAAACCATGATCTGTCACCTAACCACCGAACTATTGGAACATCCAGATCCAACACGCCTTCATCTGCTAATGAAACTGCAGTCGCTCCTACAAAAGTTTTCCCGATACTTGCTGCCAGCATACGAGATTTAGGGGTCATGGGAGTACCCACTTCTACATCAGCAAATCCTGAAGCGGCAACTCCTGCTGTGCCGTCTTTCAACACGTACGCGGCTGTAGCACCGGGAAGATCATAGCTCACACGCATCGAATCTAGGGTTTCTTGGAATACATCCCTCAGACTAATATTACCTGTGGTGATTGATACTTCTTCTGCATTTTTCTCGTATTGACTCGGTGAATTCCAAGCTAGAAAGAAAATTCCGGCCGTCAGAATAAACAGGACATTTTGAAATATCCCTGAGGATTTCAGCCGAATGTAAGTTTCTTTTTGGTAATCCATATTGATCAAATTTTTGTTTTAAAGTACCATATCATGATTTCTTTATCTTTCGATGTGGTCATGTTCTGTGGGATACCGGTCGTTTATTTTTTACCTCTTTCATTTCATTCTCCTTAGATTTTAGTGGCAGTAGAATCGCTGTAACACCGCCATTCTTCTTGAGCATTGTTTCCCGATTCAGCCAAACAACCAGGATAGCAACAATAACAAATGGAATCGTGTCATAGGGTTGGGCATCAGGCCAGAGCGGATTTATAACTTGAAGGTGGAATAGGGCTGGGAGCAAGATACTACCGCGAGAAGCGTTGTAAAGGGCCGTTGCGATGATACTGAGCGCAATGGTGCCGATAAAAAAATCAGAAAAAGACCAGGCGCTTTGTGGAGTCCCACTTAATAGGAAGGCGGGCAGATGCCAAAATCCCCAAATGATACCAATTAGGAGTCCCGCCCAAAGTGGTGACATTTTGCGCTGCAATAGAGGAAGCGCAAATCCTCTCCATCCTATTTCCTCGATCGGACCTTTTATAGCAAACATGAAGAGAGCCACAAGATAGGTACCTAATGATGAAACAGGGAACATTTCGGCTAAAGGAAGCCCTTTTATGGCGGCTCCAATGTAAAAGGGAGCTGGAACAACAAGAATTAGAAATAGATACCAAGCAGCAGGGGCGTGCCACATTAAGAGGCGACTGAGAAACCGTTTGGTGCCCTTAAGTCCAGTTTTATATAGAACGATAGTCAGTGCAGCAATTGCAGGCCCATACGTTGCAAGATAGAACAAGGGATGCTCTCCTGTTAATTGACCAAAGACACTAGCCATTTGATCCGGCAGGAAGATGTATAATGCAATAATTCCCCATGCTATACCAAATGTAATGATCAGAAATGGGATAATAGAGGAAATCGTAAACGAATCTGTGGAGGGGTTCTTTGAGTGTTTCATTTTTCAGTGCCTCGAAAATACTAAAGTTATGATGTTCATTATGTTATTCAGTGTATGCCGTAATTCATCATACTAGCTTTTTAAGCTATTCCAGATAATATTTTTTTACTCATCTCTTAATGGTGATTGACCTCCAACTGTAAACTTCCAGCGCAGGAAGCCTGCCTGATCAGGCTCAAATTTGATAACTTCATTCCTGCCATCAGTTATTTGCATTTGACGGTATATAGAAATTCCGGACTCTACATTTAGATTTAACCATGGGGTGAGATAAACAATGACAGATGGACCCAGAACGGTATCAAAGTAGTCTGAGTAAGGTTTATCTAAAGGAACAGTTCCTATTTCTGTTATGTGGTGACGATCACCCAGTGATTGCAATTGTATGCCAATTTCCACCCGTCGAGTTGGAATGACCCATGCTTCAATACTTGATGGCAGTAAGGCGTTGCCTCGCCATGCAGGTCCCCCGGCCCAGAGTGATGCTTGGTAATCAAATTGTAACAAAGGAATGGGAATCGGAGCACCGAAGTTTGTTGAGTAAGCAGCACCAAAGCCAAATGCGAAACGTTCATTTGCTTGTCGAATGGCAAGAAATGCACCTTCAATAGCAAAGTCTTGTCCTGCCAGCTTTTCTTCCAGCCCTGACTTTATTGCCGGAGTAACCTGACCAAGTAGCGACCAACGATTTTTCAGTTGACGCTGAACTATAATATTAAGATCAATGATATAAGCATCGGTAGGACGTGGTAATTCTTCAGTCCAATTTTCATGTCTGAACTCAATTCGCTGAAATCCGGGCTGGACATCTAAAAACATTAGTCCACCTTGCATTATGATAGGATATGATCCGCGTATAAACCTGGTATCTGTCCAAACCTTAAGATCGTCTAGACCTTGGTTATATGTTTGGTCAAGCTCTAAATTTGAAACCGACATTGAGGGCCATGTCTCATGCCCGAATGATAAGCTCGGTCTTAGTTGAGCAAGTACAGGTTGGGTATATAAAAGTGAAGAGCCAATAAGTAAAATACCTGACAGGTTCTTATAGGCCGATCCTTTCTTTTTTTTAGGAGTCCATAGATAGGTACTCACTGTTGAAAGTAGAAGGGTTTTTATTTGGTTCATGATTGGAGGGACTATTGGTTAGAGTTACTTCATCCAATTGATCCAGATAACCACAGCCATTACTGCTATACTGACTATTACCAGTATTGTAAAACCCAAAATTTCGATAATTTTACCGGCTTTGAATCTGGATTTTTGTACCATTGGATTGTTGACTTTTTGTTACAATATCAAAGTCAACCAGTTATGTATCGTCCTAACCTGTAGGGGTGAACGTATTAGGCGTCCAGAGTGATAGGGCTGGACCTATATATTTGATAGAACCTCAACTTTTTGGCAAATCAGTATATAGCTGTGAATGGAATTATCATTTCCTCGAATAAAAGCAAAGCTGGACAGTGCAGAAAGTCAGACTACCCTAAGAGCAAAGGAGTAAGACGAAGTATCGGTTATGAAGTGGATACCTTGCGAGTATTCAAATATTGAGAGGGGGTTTGGCCGACCATCTTTTTGAAAACTTGGTTAAATGAGGATTTGGAATTAAAACCAGAATCATAAGCAATAGCCAGTATACTGTAATTGCTGTTTTCTGGTTTGAGAGCTCTTCTTTTAAACTCCTCAATCCGGTACTCATTTACATAATCATAGAAATTTTTTTCTTCATATTGATTAATGACTTGGGAGAGGTGGTTCGGAGATATGTCGAGATAGTCTGCGAGTGTACTTAGTGAAAGCTTTGGTTCCAAGTACGGTCTTTGGGTTTCCATGATTTCGGTAAGATGCCGATGATAATATAATGCATCTACTTCTTTTAAACCAGAATGGTTGTATTCACCTGAAGTTTTAGGCTCGGCGAGTTGATTTGAATTCTTATTGACGGAAAAAGTTCCTTGATGAATAATCCCTGAATAACCAACATAAAAGATGAAAAGTATGATTAAGGAATAGAAAATGATGTCTGTATTAAAACCAAAATTGATTCCCAACCATTCTTGGGAAACTGCAAATGTTATTGCTATAACAAAAATTAGCCCGATCCCCCAGATAAAGTGTTTGAGCCAGTTCAAGTCAATTGATTTCCGAAAAGAAAAATTATGCTTGGTGAAATCTTGGTAGCGATTCAACATTTGGTACGAAGTAATGGCATATCCAACACCCGAAGTAAGGAAGGCCACCAGCGAAAATGTGATAAAAAATGAGTAACTATCCCCTAACCCATTATTCACCATTGATGTTCATTTTTGGGATACACCTCTTTAGCTATTTTATCCATTTACAGGGATACTGGGAAACTTACCCCAGTTTAGCCGGGATTCATCATCCTCTCCCCTTGCTACACGGACCACTGCTTTATCTCTATGTCCTGTTTTCCTTACGTGTTACCCAGCGTTTCACATGGTGCCAGCTGTTCCGGCCCGAACACTTCTCGGTACCCAGGATGCTGCAACACGTTCAGTGCGAGATAGTGGTTGAGCAGGTTCAGGCTCCCAATAGCCGGATGGGCGATCAACCGGAACGAAGCCGCGATCAGGGAAAGCGTATGGCTGACCGGTTTCAGCAACTGATAGAGTAGAATAGATACTCCCACATCACACATAAAAGCAATCAGATCACCAGCCAGTCCGAATCGCCAGAGTAGAGCAGATTCCTGTATGTTGGCAGCGCTCGCACCAGCATCTCCCGGGACAATGAGAGACTGCCGGATATACCCTTCGCTGAACCCGGCACAGATGATAATAACCAAGTATAGTATCCCTGCCAGCCGTGCTTTCTGTTTTAGGGGGTTATCCATGGTATTTTCTTCCTCCCTCAAGTGCAACAGTTATGACCACGTTGCCTTTTTTTCGGCCACTATCCACGTAGCTGTATGCTTTGGAAATTTCATCCAGAGGATAACTCCGATCAATTACCGGATGCAGTTCTCCCTTTTCAATTAAATTTTTGATGAAGGCCAGATCGCTGTTTTTCTGTTCCGCCGGTCTTAAACCGGTCAGGGCTAGTACTGCTTTTTTGCCTCTTAAAACAGAGGTCATCACCATTTGGCCGAGTATGGCAAAGCTCAATACAGTGGTTAAGTATAACCCTTTGTTTGTGAGCATATGTTTGCATTCCGGGAAGGAGTATTTACCGACGGTATCGAAAATTACATCCCAACGGCCGGATTGGTCCGTCACGCTTTCCTTTTTATAATCGATCACACGATCGGCCCCCAGGGTTCTGACAAGCTGGACGTTTCCACTGCTGCAAACGCCAGTCACTTCAGCCCCCAGATGTTTGGCAAGCTGAATCGCGTAACTCCCAACGCTGCCCGAGGCCCCGAGAACCAAGACCTTCTGTCCGGATTGTACTTTCCCGTTGTCTCGCAGAAACGCGAGTGCTGTTAATGCTCCATAGGTAACTGCGGCCGCTTCTTTAAAAGAGAGATTGTTTGGTTTCAATATGACCGGATCCTTTTTAGAGATTACTAAATACTCCGCATGTGCTCCGTAGTTCGTCCCGCTATCAGCAATCACCGGGTCACCTGGGCTGAACTCATGGACTTTTTTTCCGACTGATTCCACAACGCCCGACAGCTCGGTGCCAAGAACAGGTATTTTGGGATGCACAATTCCAGTGGCCAATCTGGGAAACATTTTATTACCCCTTCTAAATATGCTATCCACCGCACTTACCGTGGTAGCGATTACCTTGATGAGAATATCATCATCTCCAGGGATTGGCTTTTCAATTTCTTGTATCTGCACCACCTCTGGATCTCCATACCTTTCATATACTGCAGCTTTCATTTTTGTCCTGTGTTGTTGGTCGTTTTAAGAAATGGATATTAATCCAATTTCTACTTTTCAACAACTGGTAATATGATCATAAAAAACATGATAAATGGACCAGGATGCCACTGAAGAACTGATGAATTGCCTAACAGCGGTTTGAACGTGGACTTGGCCGCCATTTGCCATATCAAAATTCTTATACTCACAGAAATACCCAATTTTTAATTACCTTATTTGCCCATAAGGCCAAGCCGGTTAAACCGCAGGCCGTTATACAGAACTTCGAACAAATAGCATAATAAGGTTTTTCCCCACAATCAGTTTCCTAAAATCAACTTAATATAGAAAATGGGATAATTTATTATTTGTATGTAAATAAGAATATATAGTGGGGATATTATGGTAGACCTACCATTTACAACTGAGCAATTCCTTCAGGTATTTCGAGAATACAATTTGGCAATCTGGCCAATGCAGGTTGTAGCATATGTTTTAGGTCTCGTTTCCATAGGTTTGTCAGTATGGTGGCAATCATATGCTAACAAAGTTAACAGTCTTATCTTATTTGGAATGTGGATATGGATGGGGATGGCCTACCACATCACATTCTTCAGTCAGATAAATCAGGCTGCGTTCCTTTTTGGAGCTATTTTTTTACTACAGGGACTATTGTTTGCGTATTTTGGTTTCTTACGAAATGAGTTAAACTTTGGCTACAGGAACGATGCATACGGTATTATTGGAGCTATTCTTATTGTGTATGCAATGGTAATATATCCGATAATTGGTGCGATTCTTGGTCATACTTACCCCAGCTCCCCTGTATTCGGGGTTGCCCCGTGTCCCACAACCATATTCACTTTTGGCCTCCTACTCTGGACGCGACAACACGCACCATGGTGGCTGCTTATCATTCCTGGCATATGGTCTGTTATAGGTTTCACCGCAGCTATCAAACTCGGAATAAGAGAAGACATTGGATTACTTGTAGCTGGCATCATCGCCATATCGATGCTCGTATATCGTAATCGAACTAGGGATGGTTTAGAAACAGCCTATGGGTGAAGACATACAAAACAAACAAGTACGTAACTCCAATTTCTCAGATTCTCCAACATCTTCTACCCAAATATTTTTGGTAGTTGTAATCCTATTTTTAATATGGACAGGTACGACCTATTTGCTTGAGGGAAGGATTCTTACTTTTAATCGCCCAGAAGCAGTAGATGATAGACTGGTCTATACCCTAATCGCCAATGTACTGATTGGAGTCATAGGGACAATTATAACTCTCTGTTACTTTGTTCAGAAAGTCGATGTCAAACTGAAACGATTTGGATTCAGGGATACACGCAGAACCTTAATTGGTGTTATAACAGGTACAATCCTGGGATTTTTTATATTCGTACTTCAGGGTCCACCGACGTTGGAACCCGTTGTTCTCGCAAATGTCTTTTCCCAAGTATTTGTGGTATCGACTGCTGAGGTTATGGTTTGTTGGGTAGTTTTTGGGGGTGCTATTGAATGGATCAGTAGAGACTTTCCTACAGCAGTTATGGCCATCTTTGTAGTTCTGTCTTCAGCTGTCATCTTTGGACTTTATCACTATGCCCACAGTCCCCCCTTTAATACACTTTCTATGGTGTTACTATTAACAGGGATAGGTGTAGCCACAGGAATATTTTATTTTCTGGTTCGTGAAATATATGGTACGATCATTTTTCACAATTTCTTTGCTATGTATGGAATAGCAGATGCTTTAGCTAAAACTGGACAAATTGAATATTTTTCCGAACCGCAATATCCATTATTCTTCACTGCATTTGGAACGGTATTAGTTTTAGTCTACTTAGAACGTAAATTTTTAAGAAACAAGTGTTTATGAGGATTACAAAGAACGCATTTCTCAATACCTTTGTGATAACGAGATACTTTACATAAAGGTCATTGACAATTCTTCAGGCAGGCAAGGTTTAAGCGTTGAAGGTGCAATGTATCATGTAAGAGGGGAATACCTGCGACAGTATTTTGATGCCGTAAGAGATATTGTTGACTATATCATGTATCCACACACCAATGATAAACAGGCCCTGGCATCGCTCTTGAGCTACAGGATTTTGTAATTGGTGAACTGTACGAACGAAGCCAATCACACAAATTTTAATCCCTCTTTACACAGAATAGCCGACCAAGGCAACCACACGGTAGAAGCCTCCTATCTTAACTGGTAGGGGGCTTTTTTAATATTAATTTGATAACGAAAGAAAACATTGATATCAGATTAACTGATACATAATAGTATATCGGTATTAGTCCGATAGTGTCCCAAAAAGTGTGTCTGTAGTGTAGAAAAAGAAAGCCTCCTTGTGTAGGTTTGGAAGCGTCAAAACTAAACCAAGAACCCAGACACAAGAAGGCCCCATGAAGATTAGTAATCTGCAACTACGCACGCTTATTGGCAACCACCTAAAACAAGAAAACGGACTTAATGAGGTCTTGGAAATGACCCTTAACGCTTTGATGAAAGCTGAACGAAGTGAGCATTTAAACGGGCAGACCGGCAACAAAGCCAATGGGTTCCGACCCGGGCGGGTTTACGGCAAAGGCAAACTCCCGGAGCTGCGCATCCCTCGAGACCGCAATGGAAACTTCTATCCAAAGGTTCTGGCGCTGCTTCGGGCCCAGCAGGAGGAAACTGATCGGATGGTCAGCGCCCTGTACGGACAAGGGCTGACCCAGGCGCAGGTTGGCCAGGTCTTCGAGGAGCTCTACGGGCGCCACTACAGCCCCTCATCGGTCTCCCGGGGGACCCGCTGGATGCGCCAGGAGGTATCGGAGTGGTTGGAGCGACCCCTGGAGACGTATTACCCGGTGATGCCATTCACGTGAAGGTACGCCGGCAGAGCGTAGCCATGGAAGCCTTCTACGTGATTCTGGCTGACCCCCGAGCGACGTCGGGAGGTGCTGGAAATCGCTCATATGCCCAGCGAGAGCGCCACAGGATGGAAGCTACAGCTGCAGGTGCTTCGTCAGCGGGGCGCCCGAAAGATAGGCTTGGTGGTAGCGGATGGTATTATGGGACTAGAATCCGCTCTGTCTGCCAGCTTTAGCGGCACGCCTCTGCAGCGATGTACCACCCACATTAAACGGAACCTGCTGGCCCGGGTACGAGCGGGCGATAAACCGGAGTTGGCCGAGGATCTGAGACAGGTATTCCGCACCGATGCTCCCGAAGATAACCCCCCGGGCCGGATGGAAACGATGGCTGGCGATGTGTGAGAAATGGGGCCATCGCTATCGATCCTTCAAGAAACTAAGGGGTGATCAGAGCTATCGCAACGGCTTTACCTACCTGCAGTTTGATTACCGGATTCGCTCAATGATCTATACAACCAATTGGATTGAGCGGCTTAACAGAGACTTCCGCAGAGTCTTGCGGACTCAGCCAGCATACCGGGGGACCAGTCGGTTATTGTGCTGCTGGGTAATGTGGCCATGAATAAAAAAGCCTTTGTCCGAAGGCTCCCTAAAATGAACTACGACAAAAAGCTATTTCCAGAGGACTATTTACAGATGAAATAGTACCAGAATTGTATTAGCTTCCTAATCTATTGCAAGGAGCCCCAGACACACTAAATGGGATACTACCAAAAGAGAGGCTATTCACCAAAATAAAAAATCCCCTATCTGTATGACAGATAAGGGCTTATAGAAAGTACGCCCGGAAGGATTCGAACCCTCAGCCTTCTGATCCGAAGTCAGACGCTCTATCCAGTTGAGCTACGGGCGCAGGAAACAATAACAATGTGATATTTATCCATCTCGTATCAAAGCATCCGTCCCGATAATGTTTTCAGGGTAGCCGGTCGGCAGCAATGTGCTGATTCAAGATCCTCCTGGGTCCCTGTAACAATGCTACCGGGTTGCGAACGCAAAGGCCGTAAATATCTCGCTTCAAACGGTAAATTACAAGCTTTCAGGCTTAAAAACTTATTTAATTCCGGGAAATAAGCAGCTTTTGCCAAAATGTAAGTGCCAATATAAATATAAAATGTCGAGGGACGCTATTAGTCTCCAGCCGGGCCCATCAGTATTTACGGCCCCCGCATAAATAACATAAATAATTGGCAACCATACGATAAAAACCGCATATTAGCGCTCATAAATGTTTAGGGCTAATTATAAAATCAGGTATTGCATAATGAACACGATGATGAATAAACCGGTTATCTATTTTTTATTTCTGCTGTTGGCGGGGTGTGGCGGTGCTTCAGAAGAGGCGGAAAAACAGGGGCAGGGCGAAGCGGCACTCGAAACGCCCCGGGAATACACGACGGAAACGATCGTCAGCGGGGATGATATCCCGCTGCCGTGGGGCATGACGTGGCTTCCGAACGGGACGATGCTGGTGACCAACCGCGAGGGGGAGATCTATCTGGTCAGCGACGGGCAGCGATCGGAGGCGTCGCTGGAAGGCGTGCCGGAAGTCTGGGCCAACGGGCAGGGAGGATTGCTGGACATTGCGGTGCACCCGGAGTACGGGGAAAACGGGTGGATCTATATCACCTACTCCAGCATGGAAGGGCCGGGAGAAGGAGCAAATACGTCCCTCCTGCGCGCACAGCTGAGTGAGGATCGCAGCAGCCTGGTGAACAAGGAGGTGCTGTACAAGGCGGAGCCGAATACGGAAAAGGGCCAGCATTTCGGCAGCCGCATCAGCTTTGATGAGGAAGGATACGTCTATTTTAGCGTGGGCGACCGGGGCAATCGCGACGAAAATCCCCAGGATATTACCAGAGACGGCGGCAAGATCTATCGCCTGCACGATGACGGGACGGTGCCGGATGACAATCCCTTTGTGGGCGAGGAAAATGCCAAAGAGGCGATCTACTCCTACGGGCACCGCAACCCGCAGGGAATGGACCGGCAGCCCGGGACCGGTAGCATATGGACCCACGAGCACGGTCCCCGCGGCGGCGATGAGGTGAATCGTATTGAGCCGGCTAAAAATTACGGGTGGCCGGAGATCAGTTTCGGTATCAACTATGACAGCACTTCTTTTACGGAGGATACGGCCCGGGCGGGTATGGAGCAGCCCGAGTGGTACTGGGTTCCTTCCATTGCTCCTTCGGGCATGGCGTTTGTAACCAGCGATACCTATCCCGGCTGGCAGGGCGATCTCCTGGTGGGTTCCCTGAAGTTCAGCTACCTCGTGTTGTGCCGTGTAGAGGGCGGTGTCATTACAGGAGAGGAGATCCTGTTTGAGGATATCGGGCGGGTGCGCGATGTCCGGCAGGGTCCCGATGGTTATATCTATGTAGCCACCGAGGGCAACGGCATCCAGCGCCTGGTGCCGGATGAGTAAATGGGGCCTATTGACCAGTGAGCCTATTGGCTATTTTGATCATATTGCGCCCCTTGCCACAAGCGATATCAGTGTGTTACATTCATGAGTTAAAGCGTTGCTTTTCGCGGGGCGGTTCTCTTTTTTGAGGATCAACAGTATTCCCCAGTGCTGAATAGTCCTGACCCTTGACACCTTTGAGCTGGATGCGGAGGCGGGCTTACTCCTCCTCCGTCCCCTGCTTGTCCAGGTCTTTAACCTCGTCCACTTCCTTCAGTTTGAGGTAATCGACCAGGTCGTCCTGCAGCTTCCCCATAATACGATCCGGGTGGGTGATCTTGGTATAGAAGATGGTGAAGTAGATTACCTTGACCCCGGTCACGGTTCGGGCAACGAGACTGCTGATCAGCTTACCGATCCACAGGGCGATAATCACGGGCACCCAGCTGAACTGCAGGGTGGTAAACCAGTAGTCGGTGGGAACCTCAGAACCCTGGATTTCGGTGGAGGGCAGGGAACCGGACAGCCATACGCCCAGGCCAACCGATATAATAGCCAACCCGATATAAATCGGTACCACGATCTGCCGCGTCACGCTGCCCAGGAAGTCGATGCCGAAGACCCCGACCAGCGATTCGGGGACCTGGCTTTTTAGCTTTTTCATCTTTTTGACGGCCGGTTTGATGTCCAGCCGGTCGACGGCCACGGAGGGCAGCAGGTAGTGGTTGACCAGGTCCCAGACCTCTTCAATCCCGGCAATGAAAAACCGGATGAGCGTCATCAGGAATCCCCCGCCCGTCTTTTTGGCTTTATTAATGAAGGCCATGCCGATATCCAGCCAGGCGATTTTCCGGATCTGCGACTGTATCGGCTTACAGGCCGCCACGGCTGATTGGTAGGAGGGATCGTTGCCGATGATGGTTTCGTAGACGATGTGGCTCATCCGCATCTCCTGCTTGTTGTAATAAAAATACTTGTAGATGAAGAGGACGATCGCGACAAAGAGTCCCCACCCCTCAAGCGGGAGATCATACCACCAGCCCAGCCAGGCGTAGAACAGTCCGCTGACCATCACGAGGTTATAGAGCAGCATGCGGATCCAGGGCTTGATGATATCCTCATCCTCCCCGATAATGGTAAACGTGTATTTAATGAGATGCCCGACTGATTTCAGCCGGTCGGAAAAAGATAAGTTATCCAGGGCCTGTTCCGCTTTTTTAAAATCAAAGTCCATACCGTAAAGTTATATTAATAGTGATGATTTGTTTAGGGTGCTGATACTTAGCTAATGGTCCGGCCGCTCCTTTCTGCCTGAGGGGGGAACGGTACTTTCATCTTTTCTCCCCTTATATATATGCGTAACTCAAATAAATAAGGATCTCTCTCCCTTCCGGTACCAGCGGAGAAGAGATCATACCGGTGACTGTACCCCGATTCCCAATAGCCACTCATATATACGTAAAATCCCGTAAAAAGGGCTCAAGATTGTGATATAACTTTCTCCCCAATATTTTATACATTGAAGAATCAACCGCAATTAATCACGGGATTATGGAAAAAATTTGGATGCTTTGCTGGGCCATTAGTCTGGTGCTGTTGGCTATGGCCTGCAGCTCAGGGGAGAGTGATGAGTACATCGACCGCATGGACAAAGAACATGAAGGCGACCGTCCGGTCGCCAATGCCGCAACCCAGTCGGAGAATCCGGACAGGATAGCGGTGTCGGGCGAAGAGGTACCGTATGCCACAGTCAATGGAAAGGAGATCACCGGATACCTGTCCACGCCGGACGGAGCCGCGGAAGGCGGTCCCGCCCTGATCGTGATCCACGAGTGGTGGGGACTGAATGACAATATCCGGATGATGACCGACAAGCTGGCCGGGGAGGGATACACGGCCCTGGCGGTAGATCTGTATAAAGGAAAAGTGGCCGAGTCGCCCGACAGCGCCGGCACCTATGCCCGCTCGGTCAATGAGGATGAAGCGCTCGATAACCTGGATCAGGCCTACCGCTATCTCACCGGGCAGCAGGGAGCTGAGAAGGTCGGGACCATCGGCTGGTGCTTTGGCGGCGGATGGTCGCTGCAGACAGCGCTGGCGATGCCGGAGGCCATTGATGCGACGGTCATCTATTACGGCCGGCTGGTCACGGATGCCGGGGAGTTGTCCACCCTCGATATGCCGGTGCTGGGGATCTTCGGCGCCGAAGATAACGGTATCCCGCCGGAAGAGGTAAAAACCTTTGAGGGGGCGCTTGAGGAAGCGGGTGTCACCAACGACATCCATATTTATGAGGGGGCCGGCCACGCCTTTGCCAACCCGTCGGGCACCCGCTACAACGCGGAAGCTGCCGAGGACGCCTGGCAGAAAACGGTGGATTTTCTGGCGGAATATTTGAAGTAGGTGCCACAAAATCGGGCCCAGTGCAAAGTAGGATATTACTTCCTGGTCTACTCACGGTCGAAAATAATGTTATCCAGCGCCGCGCCCGGATCGGCTTTCTATCGGTCATCAGGCTTCTTAATTCAGGATTGAACTATATTCCGGAAGAGCTTGCGGCTCTATTCCATCTTGATAAAACTTTTTTTTACTTTTTTGAATGGAACAACGACAAAAAACATTTTTATAACGTGCTAAGCTGATATTATTTACAGAGGACATTGTAAAACCGGCTTTTTCCAGTGTCATTTTTTGGGCTGGTTGAAATTCTTACGTATGGTTGCATGCTGCGTTTTCAATCTTCCCCTTGGACAAAAATTCTGGTCTTCAATGGCCTCTTATCATATTAATGAATGATCATCCATAAAATTATTGAGAACGTATTATGAGCTACAAGGTAACGATTCGCGATATCCGGCAAATTACGCATGACGTCAAACAATTTAAGGTCGACAAGCCCGACGGCTTTGAATTTATACCGGGACAGGCGACGGAGGTATCGATCGACAAGCCGGAATGGCGGGATGAAAAACGACCCTTTACGTTTACGAGTCTCAACGGGGAGCCCGACCTGGAGTTTACCATTAAGATATATGACGACCATGAAGGAGTGACAAATGAGCTGGATACCCTGAATGTCGGGGATCAGCTGATCATCAGGGAGCCGTGGGGGACGATCCAGTATAAAGGTCCCGGCGTCTTCCTGGCCGGCGGGGCGGGGGTAACGCCGTTTATTGCTATTTTGCGCCGGCTGGCCCGCGAGGAGGATATTGAGGGCAACAAGCTTATTTTCTCCAACAAGACGGACAAGGATATTATCCTGGAAGAGGAGTTCGAGGCGATGCTCGGCGACGACTTCATCAATGTTATAACCGATGAGCCCACGGACCGGCATATATTCCTGGACGGATTTATCGACAAGGAGTTCCTGGAAGAGCAGATCGATGATGTTGATCAGCCTTTTTATGTCTGTGGACCGATGGCTTTTAATGATGCGATAATAGAGTACCTCCGAGAGCTGGGCGCCGATCCGGACGCCCTTGTTTTTGAGGAGTGAGGAAAACGGGATGGCGCATAGAAGGCATTGCAAAACAAAGATTTTTGGTTAAGATCAAGACCAGAGGGATTTTAAAATCCCAGTCACAATAAGTTTGGCAAGAAAAACCGTTTTGTAAAAGTCTTCGTATGGTATATCACAGAACATCAACCCGACATGGAGTATCTTATGAAAAAGACAATAATGCGGACGTGGTTTTTTGCGGCTCTTATTCTCATAATGGGGACGACAATGGCCTGCGGGCAGGAGAAAGAGGACGTCAGCTGGCTGATTGACGTGTTGAAACTTTCCGAAGGGTCGGTTGTGGCCGATATCGGCGCGGGCGACGGCAGCATTAGCCTGGCCCTGGCCGAGCATGTCGGTTCCGAGGGACGCGTTTACAGCACGGAACTGGGAGCGGATTCGGTGGAGTATCTCCGGGAGGTGGTGGATTCGGCACCGGTATCGAATGTGACGGTTTTAGAGGGACATCCGACGCGGACGAACCTGCCGGAGGGGTGTTGTAATGCCCTGTTTCTGCGCCGGGTCTATCATCATTTCAAGGATCCTGCCGCCATGAACGAAAGCATGTGGCAGGCGCTGAAGCCCGGGGGACGACTGGCGGTGATAGACTTTGCGCCGAGGGGCGGGGAAAGCGGTGATCCGGAGGGCCGGGCCACCGGTGATCACCATGGCGTGACGGCCGAAACGGTTGCCGGGGAGCTGCGGCAGGCGGGATTTACGGTCATTAGCTCAGAACAGCGTTCGGGCAGAGACGTTTACGTAGTGGTGAGAAAGCCCGATGACAGCTGACCCCTCTACAAGATTGCTGACAGATTCAGGCCGTCCCCGGCACGGTCTACCCCCGTCTTTCTTTTTCGGGCTGACGGGCGCGGGCTGCTGTCATGGCCGCACCGACGATGCCGGCGTCATTCAGAAGGGCGGCCGCTTTGAAAGGGGTCATAATCTTTATAAATGGGAAAACTTTTTTTGACCTCCGGCTCAGCTGTCCCCCGAGAATAAAAAGATCGGGATGAAAGATCTTTTCAAAATGTTCAAGAACCGGCTGCAGTCGGTTGGCCCAGCTTTCTTTGGAAATCCCCTCCTCCCTGCGAACCTGGTTGGAGACGCGCTGCTCGACGGTCATCCCGTCGATTTCCATCCGTCCCAGTTCCGTGTTGGGAATCATCTGACCATTCATGAAAAGCGAGGAACCGATGCCGGTACCAACCGTAAGTATGATGGTCAGGCCCTCCTGGTGCCGGCCGGCCCCGAAATGCACCTCCGCAAGTCCCGTGGCATCGGTATCATTGACAACAGAAACGGGATTATCCGTGATTTCGGAAAAAAGCTGCTCTGCATTGGCATCGACCCAGGACTCGTGAATCCCTCTGGATGACAACACGATCCCGCGGTTGACGGGGGCGGGAAAGGCACAGCCGACCGGTCCCTTCCACCGGAACTCTTTGTTGACCACCTGGTGTATGCGGGCCAGTATTTTATGCGGCGTGGTCTCCTCCAGCGGGGGCGTACTGACACGGTCCGACAGGATAGTGCCTTCGGCGGTATCCACAATACATCCCCTGAGGCCGTGGCTGCCAATATCAATCCCTAATACTTTCATCAGCTCCTATTTCTCGATGAGCACCCAGCTGTCCTCATCAATCATGCGCTTGGCTTTTTTCCACTTGATATCGATGACTTCCCCGCTGCTCATATTTTGGATTTTGACGTAGTCATTACGCCCGGGTTCCTCCTCAACGGTGACCGGTTCGGGCTTCTTGTCGCTTCGCTTCTGCTGTTGTTGAGGTCCCCCATTTTGACTTTGCCGCCCGCCGGTCTTGAAGCCCATATTTGTAGCATCGGAATGCTCTGTTTTGGCCTTGTCCATGTTGACTTTGGCACGTTTTTCGGGCGCCTGCTGCATGCGCTGCTGGTCAGCCTGCATCTCGGGAATGGCCTTCCAGATAAGCGAGATAGCCTCCTGGTTAATTTCATCCAGCAGCTGCTTGAACATCTCGAACGCCTCGCGCTTGTATTCCAGCAGCGGGTCTTTCTGTCCGAACGCCCGGAGGCCGATCCCTTCCTTGACGGCATCCAGCTCGCGGAGGTGATCCATCCACTTGTCGTCAATAATCGAGAGGATGGCGGTTCGCTCGAGTGCCCGGGCTACCTCCCGCCCCTCGTTCTCCAGGGCTCTTTCCACATCCACAACCACCCGCATCCGGCGGATGCCGTCGGTGAAGATCACCTGTACCTTGGTGGGTTTGTTTTCGGCGTCGGAAGCGTCGATATTTTTAATGACCTCGTGAAGCGGCTTCGAAATCATCTCCTCCTTCTGCCGATAGACTTCGTAGGCGCGTTCGATGATATGGTCGATGAGCATATCGGGACCCATTTTTCCCATTTCATCGCGCTCCAACTCGATATCGACGGCCAGAAAACGTAAAATGGTATCCCGGATTTCATCCAGCTCTCCATTGGGGTAGTGTTCTTCAACCACGCTCTCCACCAGGTCTTCGAGCATGTCATAGATGTCGCTGCGCAGTTCATCGCCCGACAGCGCATGCTTGCGGCGTGCATAAATAACCTCCCGCTGGTTGTTGAGCACATCATCGTACTCCAGCTGCTTTTTACGGATGCTGAAGTTGTTCTGCTCTACCTTGGACTGGGCCCGCTCCAGGGACTTGGTAATCCAGGAGTGGGTAATGACTTCGCCTTCCTCGAAGTTGAGGCGGTCCATGACTTTGGCTACGCGATCGGAGCCGAACAGCTGCATCAGGTCATCTTCAAGAGAGACATAGAACTGCGATTCGCCCGGGTCCCCCTGACGTCCCGCCCGTCCCCGCAGCTGCAGGTCAATACGGCGGGAATCGTGCCGCTCGGTCCCCAGGATAGCCAGCCCGCCTTTCTCCTTGACGCCGGGGGCCAGCTTAATATCCGTACCGCGTCCCGCCATGTTGGTAGCCACCGTAACGGCCCCGGGCTGTCCGGCTGCCGCAACGATATCGCTCTCTTCGGCGTGATGCTTGGCATTCAATACATTGTGGGGAATGCTCTCGCGCTTGAGCATCCGGCTGATGGTCTCGGAGACATCCACACTGGTGGTCCCTACGAGTACCGGCTGCCCTTTTTCGTGGTATTCGCGGATCGTTTCGATTGTAGCGTTATACTTCTCCCGCTTGGTACGGAACACCAGGTCCTCTTTGTCCTCCCGGATGACCGGCTCGTTGGTGGGAATGATAATCACGTCGAGGTCGTAAATTTCATTGAACTCGCCCTCTTCGGTAGCGGCGGTACCGGTCATACCCGCGAGTTTGTTGTACATCCGGAAGTAGTTTTGCAGCGTGATGGTGGCATAGGTTTGAGTGGCCGCCTCCACGCTCACATTTTCCTTGGCCTCCAGCGCCTGGTGAAGCCCGTCGGAATAGCGGCGGCCCGACATCACACGCCCCGTGTGCTCATCGACAATCTGGACTTTGCCTTCCTGTACAATATATTCTTCTTCGCGCTGAAACAGGGTATAGGCTTTCAGCAGCTGGTTGACAGTATGAATGCGGTCGCTGCGTTCGGCAAACAGGCGGTGCAGCTCGCTAAAGCGGCGTTCGCGCTCCTGTTCCACCTCCTGCCTTGCTTCTTTAATCTTTTTCTCCTTGTACTCATCACTGAACTCCTCGTTGTCTCGTATCTTGCCGATCTTCTCTTCCCGGAGCTCTTCGATCTCGTTCTCAATTTGAGAGGTTTCGGTCCCCAGGTCGGGAATGATGAAGAAATCCTCATCTTCATCGGCCCGCGTGATGAACTCCTGTCCCTTTTCGGTCATCTCGATGTTATTCATCTTCATATCCACCGAGTAGTAGAGCTCTTTATCCACTTCGGGCAGACGCCGGGCGTTATCCTGCAGATAGAACGCTTCGGTCTGCTGAACCAGCTTCTGGTTGGCCGGTATCTGCATCATCTTGCGGAACTTCTTGTTCTTCGGGAACCCCCGCTGCGCACGATAGAGCGCGAGTCCAGCTTGTTCTTCATTTCCCTGGTCCAGTTCCTCCTGTGCCTCTTTGACGAAGGATGCCACCAGCTTTTTCTGTGCGCTTACGAGCGACTCGACGCGCGGTTTAAGCTCTTCATATTTTTGCGACTTGTTGTCCTCGGGTACGGGACCGGAGATAATGAGCGGGGTACGGGCTTCATCAATGAGAATGGAGTCGATCTCGTCAATGATGGCGAAGTTATGGTCGCGCTGCACCAGCTGTTCGGCGTTGCTTACCATATTGTCGCGCAGGTAATCGAAGCCGAACTCATTATTAGTGCCATAGGTGATGTCGGCGCGGTACGCCTTGCGCCGCTGTTCGGAGTTCGGCTGGTACAGGTCCACACAATCGACTTCGAGCCCGTGGAAATTGAACAGGGGCTCGTTCCACTCCGCATCCCGCTTTGCCAGGTAGTTGTTCACCGTCACAATATGCACCCCGCGTCCGCTGAGAGCATTCAGATAAGCCGGCATAATGGCGGCCAGCGTTTTACCTTCCCCCGTTTTCATTTCAGCAATCTTGCCCTGGTGCATTGCGATGGCGCCCGCCAGCTGAACGTCATAGGGAACCATGCCCCATTCATTCATGCTGCCGCCGACCTTCCATGTCTTGCCGAGAAAACGGCGGCAGGTGTCTTTCATCACGGCAAAAGCCTCGGGCAGGATTTCATCCAGCACCTCTTCGATCGTATCGGTATGTTCCTGCTCAAGGCTGTCCAGCTCTTCGCTCAGCTCCCGGCGGCGTTCGACCGAGAGTTCTTCATTGCTGTTCAGAATTTTTTTAACGGCGTCAATTTCTTCGGTAACCTCCCGGGTGGCCTCATCTATCTGCCGGCGGAATGATTCTGTTTTTTGTTTGAGCTCTTCATCAGTGAGCTCCTCCATTTTTTCGTAGTGCTCGTTGATTTCGTCAACGATGGGCCAGATCTTCTTCAGGTCACGTTCGCTTTTGGTTCCGAAAATACTGGTTAAGATATCGCCTATTTTGTCGAACATATAAGAGTTGGTCTTATCCGCGGTAATTTATGTGAATTATTAAAGTTACGGCTTACACAGAGCCTGTTCAAATTAATTAGGGCTTTACCCCGCATTTATTACCGAAAAATATGGTTTAAGCTGCTTTTTTATCGTTTGTTGCCTTCACATTCATATAAATGTAACCCATAAATTATGGTTCTTATTGTCTAAATTTATTTTTAAATTATGGGACTCTCTACGAATTGAAGTTTTCATTAACCGATTTACCAATGAAACGCACGTATCAACCAAGTAAACGCAAGCGAAAAAACAAGCATGGATTCCGTAAGCGTAACAGCAGTAAAAACGGGAAAAAAGTTTTAAAAAAGCGTCGAAAAAAAGGACGCCATCGTTTGACCGTAAGTGATGACAAAGGACCGAAGTAATCAGTCTTCGGCCTCAAACGGTGATTTTAGTTTACCCAGAGGAAAGATCCTGAGGGGCCGGAAGAATTTTCAACGTCTCTTTGAAGGAGATGTGCGGATACTCCGCAAGAAACATGTGGGGTTGCGCTATCATCTTACGGATGATCCCTCTTCCGGCTGTCTCTTGGGATTTATTGTTAAAAAAAGCCTGGGCGATGCCCATAAAAGAAATCATATGAAACGGCTTCTCAGAGAAGCCTATCGGCTTCATCAACACATACTGACTGATCCATTGCAGCGGATCCAGCGAACGCTTCACGGTGCATTTATGGCCCATACCGTAGATGCCTCCTTTGCAGAAGTTGAGCACGATGTAACCTCGTTGCTCGCACAAGTTCGAGATCAACTACCTACCACCTCGCCCGATCATTCATGAAGTATCTCTTTATAGGACTTATTCGCGCATACCGGCTGGTTATCTCTCCGTGGATGCCCGACAGTTGCCGTTATCATCCTACTTGCAGCGCCTACAGCATGGAAGCATTCCGGCGGCACGGGGCGATCAAGGGACTATGGCTCACCGTCAAACGCATTAGCCGCTGTCATCCCTGGGGTGATGGAGGATACGACCCCGTACCCGAATCAAAAACAGAAACGAAATTTTAGACTGAGGATTTCTCTTGGATCGTAATACCGTAACCGGACTAATACTTATCTTAATAGTGATGGTTGCATGGGCCTATTTTACCATGCCTACCGAACAGGAACTTCGCGAACGCCAGGCGGAACAGGCCCGGCAGGATAGTATAACCGCTGTTCAGGAAGACAGCCAGCAGGTGCAGCAGCCGGCGGGAGACACTACAACTGCAGGGGAAGAACAGTCCGGTTCGGATACCGGTATGCCGTCTGTAGGGGGCCAGGAAGAGGATGAGATCCGGGAGATGGGCATGTTTTCGGCAGCCAGCAAAGCCGATACGTCTGAGACCATAGTCGAAACGCCGTACTACAAAGCTACTTTTACGAATGTGGGTGCCGGACCGTCGCAGGTGATGTTGAAGCAGCATGAGACCTGGAATCACCAGCCGGTGCGCATGATTCAGGATACCACACAGTCGGCCTACTCGCTGGGATTCCTGACTACCGAGAACTATAATGTGGAAACGGACCAGCTGGTTTTTGAACCGCTCTCGCAGGATGAAAATGTGATCCTGGAAGAAGGCGAAACGACGCAGCTCCAGTATGCACTGAATATCAGTGATTCGCAGCGTCTGGTGTATACCTATACGCTGAGCGGTGATACCTATGAAATTGATCTGGATATCCGTTTTGAGGGACTTGAACAGACGATCGTCGGGGGGACGGTCGATTTTGGCTGGAAGCCGCAGCTGCGATTTACGGAGAAGTACGCCAGTACGGAGGCCACCTATGCCTCGGCTTATGTATTCACAGGCGGTGAAATGGAACAGCTGAAACTTAGCGAAGCCGGCCAAAATGAACGCAATTATAACGGATCGATCGGCTGGGTGGCTACGCGCACAAAATTCTTTTCCCAGATTATAAAGACGGATAACTCCACGCAGGGAGCACTGCTGGTGGGACAGCAAACGGGGGCCACAGATCTGTCCACAACGGAACATCATTACCAGTCCTTTATTACGACCGATATTTCGCAGGAAAATACCGTTTCCTACCAGATGTATGTGGGGCCGATGGCCTATAAGGATTTACGAAGGTACCACGAAGAAGCCTATGATATGGTGGATGTGGGGTATTCCTGGCTGCGCTGGCTTTCCGATCCGCTCGTAAAATACATGATCATTCCCTATTTTGGCTTTGTGGAAGATTATATGAATGTGGGGCTGGCGATTATTCTCTTTGCGGTCCTGATTAAGATGGTACTGTATCCGCTGACAAAGAAAAGCTACCGGAGCATGGCCGCCATGAAGGAGCTGCAGCCGGAGATGAAGGAGATCAAGGAGAAATACGCTGACGATCCAGAGAAACAGCAAAAGGCCACGATGAAACTGTATAAGGAGTCGGGGGTCAATCCCCTGGGAGGCTGTCTGCCCAACCTTCTGCAGCTGCCTATCCTGATTACACTCTGGCGCTTTTTCCAGAATTCCATCCTGATCCGCCAGCAGGAGTTCCTGTGGGCAAGCGATCTTTCGGCCCCGGATTATATCCTGAGCCTCCCCTTCAGTATTCCCTTTTTAGGCGATCAGGTGGCGGGCTTTGTACTGCTGATGACGGGAGCGATGTTCGTGCAGAGCAAGCTAACCGGCGGCATGGGTCCCGGTGGCGGCGGCGGTGCGGCGGGGGGACCCAATATGCAGGCCCTGCAGTATGTGTTTCCTTTTATGCTGCTGTTTATCTTTAACAACTTTGCGGCGGGACTCAGTCTCTATTATCTCATCTATAATGTTGTTTCTATTGTCCAGCAGCTGCTTATTTACCGCCAGATGGATCAGGAAAAAGAGGCGGCGAATGCATAGGGTAACCATATTGCCTGCTTAAAAATATGCTGGAGGTACTCCTTATTGCCTTCCTTTGGGAAGAGAAGTGAAATTCCGGCTTCGCCGGTAACAACGGGTGTTCTTTCGGAATATACAGCAAGAGGAGTTTTTATACTACCTCTGTGGAAAGAAAAAGGTAATTTTTTAAGGATCCTTACCGGTAAAAGCTCCAACGTTAAGGCAAATCATTCCTATATTTACCTCCTATGGAAAGTGTTGCCGCGTACATATATCCGCAGGTCGTCTGGAGGGAAGACCAAAAGATGCTCTGGAATCCCATCCACCGCAAGCCGCTGAAGAACCGCCCGGAGGAGCGGGTACGCCTGCGCATCATTGAATTTTTACTTTCCGTCGGTTGGTCGAAACACCGGATCTCCACCGAAGAAGCGATCGGTACACTGGCCGACAGCCGGATGCGAACGGACATCATCTGTTATAACCGGGAATTCGAGCCCCGAATCCTGATCGAGTGTAAAGCCGAGCATGTCCCCATATCCCGTAAAGCGGCTGAACAGGTGGCCCGCTACAATCAAAATGTCGGCGCCCCCTACCTGTTGATGTCTAACGGCAGAGCTGATTTCTGGTATGCCGTAAGGGACAGCCGGGTGGATATGCTGGAAAAACGGCCTGAACCGATCGGCCCATCGGTCGAACAGCCCACCTACCATTTTGAGGGATGGCACCGGCGGGGATTTGCGGGATCAGAGGCCTCGCCCGAGCTGCGAAAATGGCTCTCCGCCTTGCTTCCCGGCCTGTGGCATTCTCCGGGGACCTCCGACATTCGGTTTTTAACGTTTAACCAGGAGCTGACCGATCTCAACCTCAACCACTACTATGTCGTTCACCCGCTGTCCGGCCGGCGCCGGCTGGCCCTGTCGACCCTGACCACCGCCTACGGCGGCAGCCGCCTCGTAGCGATCCTCAATGAGGACAACCAAAACAGGGCGGTGCTGGAGGTTAACCTCGATCTGCTTTTTGACGGGAAGGCCAAAAACAGTACCATGTATTCGGAGGCCGGGGTCGAACTGATCGATGCGGCCGGATTCCTCGACCGGTCCCCCGCCCCGGGCAGCGCATCTCTGATAAAACAGGTGAAAACTGTTTTTGGGGAGTACGCTGCGTAACCCTTCTTTGCCATAAGAAATCAAAGCAAGAAGATGCCGGCTGTTTCAGGTGTCCGCCGGGGATAAGGGTAGGTGCCTGTGGCGCCTGGGTAAATTTTTTGGCATCCCGGGTTCACGTGATAATAGAACAATGGCTGTATAGTTTTGCGAATGCCATTTTTCTCGTAACTTCCGGACCCGGTTTCATAAATTTTATGGTAAATAGATCAGATTAATAATTATGCATCATCTACACCGCGACAAATTGTTTTCCCTGTTTGATGAAGAAGATAACGCCATCATCTATATGAAGGGGGCCGAGCTCATGTACCGATATGAGACGGATTATGAGTTTCCCTTTCGGCAGGAGTCCAACTTCTGGTACCTGACTGGAGTAAATGAACCTGATTTTCATCTGATCCTGGACTTGGAAAAGCAGGAGTATCACCTGTTTGCCCCAAAACGCGATGCGCAGTACGCCGTCTGGCACGGGCGGGTTAAAAGCAGGGAGCAATACCGGGCGCAGTACCAGCCCGATCACCTGCACTACGAGGGCAAACTGCCGCAGGTGCTCAAAGAGCTGGATCCAGGTATAATTTACTGCGTAGATGAGGTCCAGGCTGAGTTTATCGAAGAGTTTGACCGCAAGACGCCCATCGACCTGGATGCGCTTCCGGAAGCCATCACGCACTGCCGCGTCTTCAAGACGGACTGGGAGCTGGAGCAGCTGCGGGAGGCGGCACGCGTTAATAATATTGCTCACCGTGCTGTCCTGGAGGCGCTGGAGCCCGGCAAGTTCGAATACGAGCTGAAGGCCGTTTTTGACTATCACCAGATCCGTAACGGCTTAATGCAGGATGCTTATAACGGCATTTTTGCGGGAGGCCAGAATAGCGCCATCCTGCATTACGTGGAAAACAACTACAGGATTGAGGACGGGGACCTGTTTCTGATCGATGCCGGATTTGAGTGCAATGGATACGCTTCCGATTTCACGCGCACCTATCCCGCCAGCGGGTCGTTTACTTCCATCCAGTCGACCGTGTACGAGGCGGTGCTTGACGCCCAGAAGCAGGTGATTGAGGCTGCGAAGCCCGATGTTAAAATGGAAGATCTGCATGTCCTGGCGGCGCGCGTGATGATGCAGGGGCTCAGGGACGCCGGTATCGTTTCGGGTACTCTTGATGACCTGATGAAAAAGGATGTCTTTGCGCTGTTTTTTCCCCATGGACTGGGACATTTCCTGGGACTCGATACCCATGATGTGGGAGGGTATCCGCAGGGGGTGGAACGCATCGAGCGCCCGGGGATAAAATACCTGCGCATGCGCCGTACGCTGCAGCCGGGTATGGTGCTGACGATCGAACCGGGACTTTATTTTGTGCCGGCCTTGCTGAAGCCCGCCCTTGAAGACGATACTATTTCTCAATTCCTGAATGCCTCCAGGCTGCAGGAACTGATGGACTTCGGAGGCGTGCGCATCGAGGATAACCTTATCATTACCGACGACGGCCACGAGAACCTGACGGATGTCCCCAAGGAGCGAGCTGAGATAGAGCAGATAATGGGATAATAGCCGCCTACAAACAATGACAAATTTTTCAGCCGTGCGTTTTTGCACCGCTTTGGGAATCAAAAGTGGTAGAGGCTTTTGAATGGGCACTCACCGGATTATGTCGTGTAATATTCGGATATATTACTCATCAAAACTGTCGGGCAGGTCGTTTTCATAGAGCACGACGTCCCCCGGCTGAGCGAACTCCTGCATCAGGCGATTGGCTTCGGAGAGACTTTGAACCGTCCGGACGTTTTCGATATCAAAGCCGGTGGAACGGATGCCTTCCCGGATGGGTTCGGTTTGCTTTTTACCCACGAGAATGACCAATTCCAGCTCCGCCTCCCCTATCTGCCGGCCGAAGGACCGGTTTTTTTCCTCCTGGATATCACCCAGCTCAATCATGCCCGGGGTGATGATGATGCGCCTGCCGCTGTCAAAGCGGGAAAGAATATCGACGGCATTTTTGGCGCCCGCGGGGTTGGAATTAAAGGCATCGTCGATGATCGTAAGCCCGCCCTGCTGCTTCAGCTCCAGCCGGTGCTCTACCGGCTCCATGCGGGCGGCGGCCATCGCCATCGTGGTCAGGCGCATACCGAAAGACCGCGCCACGCCGATTGCCAGCAACATGTTCCGGACGTTGTGAGCGCCCAGCAGCCTGGTGGTAAAAGTTTCGGATTCGTCCCCGGCCGCGGCGATAAAACGCATGCCCTCCTGGTCATACTGAATATGGGAAGCCCGGATCTCCCCGTTGTGCAGTCCCACGTAGATGATATCGAGGTCGTCGCGGAGATCCGCCATGGAAGCAACCCGTTCGTCATCGGCATTAAGGACGGCCGTCCCCCCGGGCCGGGTGCGCCTCACCAAGGTGGACTTGGTCCGTGCGATGGCCTCCCGGGAGCCGAATGTTTCCAGGTGGGCAATGCCGACATTGGTGATGACGGCAATATCCGGCTCGGCAATGTCGCACAGTTCATCGATGTTGCCTTCGTAGCGGGCGCCCATTTCGAGCACTAAAATCTGGTGATAAGCCTCCAGATCGTTGTTGATCACCTTGCAGATCCCCATCGGGGTGTTGTAGCTGCCGGGCGTAGCGCAGACCGAAAAGCGTTCGCCGAGCAGGTCGCGAACCATGAACTTGGTGCTGGTCTTTCCGTAACTGCCGGTAATAGCAATAACGGTCAAATCGGGCATGCGCTCCAGCTTTTGTTTGGCCAGCCTGATGAAATGTCGGTGTACATAGGTTTCAACCGGCTTGGTAATCAGGGCGGCTATAAAGATAAAGAAAGGGACGAGGGCGTTTCCCAGTACCCATCCGAACGACAGAATATAGATATCCGCCGAGTACAGAATATCCGTATTGAGTTGTGCCCGGACAAAGGGGATTTGGCCGGTAAAAGCGATGTAGGACGTCAGTACCGGCAGGATGGACGCAAAGAGGACAAAAGGGATGGTAAGGCGAATCATCCGGGGGGTGAACACCAGCGGCTTTTTGGGCTTTTCTCCCCGGTAGTAGTCAAAGGGTCCGAACCAGGATATCCCGAAGAGGGTCAGGATAATAATGGCCGCGCTGCCCGTAATGGTGGTCGACAGAAAGAATAGCAGGATGGCGATGACAACATTGTAGAGCACGTGCTCGGGGGTGATGACCCGCTGGTTCCAGTGCTGCATAAGCCACTGCCAGAATTCACCGGGCTTGTATCCGCTTTGTTGGAAGATGTGCAGAAAGTAGCGTCCCCGGAGTATCGTATGACGGACCATGACGATCACGAATAAAAGGATCAGCCCGTTAATAATGTTTAAATACCAGTTCAATAGTGTCCTGTTAATTTGTGAGGATTAGCTCAGATGCAAAGTCGCTAAAGTATGGAACTTCTGTTATATTATTGCCGATAAACAAATACGATAAACTTTCATCTAAATTCGTTCAAATATATGAAATTAATAATCCCAATGGCAGGCCGGGGCACAAGAGTCCGGCCACACTCGCACACCGTTCCCAAACCATTGTTGCCGGTAGCGGGCAAAATGATCGTTGAACGCATCGTAGAGACGTTTGCACGCACCCTGGACCGTACCATCGATGAAATAGTATTTATCCTGGGCCCCGATTTCGGCCGGGAAATCAAGGATGCGCTGCAGGCAATGAGCGACCGTCAGAACGCGAAGGCCACGTTCCGCGTGCAGGAAACGGCTGAAGGTACGGCCCACGCAGTGTATTGTGCGAAAGAAGATCTGAACGGGGAATGCATCATCGTGTTTGCGGATACCATTTTTGACATGGAGGGGTCGGTTTCCATTGAAGAGGCCGACAGTGTAATCTGGCTGAAAGAGGTGGAGGATCCCTCTCGTTTTGGAGTGGCGGTTGAAGAGGATGGCAAGATTACGGACTTTGTGGAAAAGCCCAGCGAGCCGATCTCCGACCTCGCCATTATCGGCGTCTATTATTTCAAAGAGGCCGGAAAGCTGAAGAGGGAGATCGAATACCTGCTGGAGAACAATGTACGGGGACACGGGGGCGAGTTTCAGCTGACCGACGCCCTCGATCGCCTGCTGAAGAAGGACAATGTCTTTAAAAAGGCTACGGTAGATGAATGGCTCGATTGCGGAACTCTGCCGGCCTGGCTGGAGACCTCCGGCGTCATTGTCGACAAGGAATACGAGGAGGTGGACCAGGATCGGTTCGTGGATACCAAGATTATCCCCCCGGTCTATATCGGGGAGGATGTAAAGCTCGAAAATTGCATTATCGGTCCCAGGGCCAGTATCGCCCGCGGCAGCAAGCTAAAAAAATGCACGGTCAAGAACAGCCTGATCCAGGAGGAGGCCTCCCTGAGGGATTGCAATATTGAAGATTCGACGATCGGCCGGCATGCGGAACTCCGGGACGTTACCCAGGAAGTACACCTCGGCGATCACTCCAAGGTTGGTGTTGAAGTTAAATAAAATCTTCGAGTGGTCGATCCTGATCGGCGTCTTTCAGGGTATCGTGGACCTCCTCGTGGTGTCCCTCGGGCTCGAGGTGGATGGTGACAATCACATCTCCCTTGACGGCGTTAATCAGCCTTTTTTCGAGGAGGGTGGCGTCGTTGTGTGCGGCCTCGAGGTTGATATCCTTTTTAAAAACGGCATGGAGCTCAACCCAGGTAGTATTACCCGTGGTGCGGTGACGCAAATTATGGACGCTCTGCATAGAGCCGGGCAGCTCTTTTGAGAGCATGTTGCGGACCCTTTGGTCTATCCAGGGGTTGCGCGAATCCATCAGTCCGTCTACGGAATACCGGAGGAGCTTGAATCCCTCGTACATGATATAGAAGGACAGCAGTCCCGCCACAATCGAGTCGAGCAGGATGAAATCGGTGAACCGGATGATCAGCAGCGTCGCCACCGCACCGGCGCTGGTCCACACGTCAGTCAGGGTGTGTTTGCCGTTGCTGACGACAATCATGTTGTTTTCACGGCGGCCTGTTTTAACCAGGTAGCTGCCGAGGACTAAGTTAATGAGGCCCGCACCGCCAATGAGGTAGACACCGCTCATCAGTTCCGTCAGATCATGTCCGTACAGGTAGTTGTCGATCGACTGATAGATGATGGTGATGCCCGCCAGGATGATGACTGCGCCCTCGATGCCGACGGAGAGAAACTCCACCCGTTCATGTCCGTACAGATGTTTCTCGTCGGCTGGTTTGGTGCTGAGCAGCAGCCCGTAATATACGAACGAAACGGCCAGCAGGTGAATGACCGACTCGGCGGCATCCGACATGGCCGTGGTGGAACCGGTGATCCAAAAACCACTGAGCTTGAGTCCCAGTGACACGGCGGATACCACCAGGCTGATGCGCAACGCGGTTTTTGCGGGGGATGATTTCACATTAAACAGGTTATGTCATTCTACTGTCCCGTATTTCTCACTATAAATCGGGGCTAAAAGATCCCTCAAAGAATTCCTGAAAGCAAGCGGATTTGTTCTTATTTTTACGCTTATTTTAAAACGGCCGGAGAATCACCGAGACACTAAACAATGGACTGAGACAAGAGTATTACAGGAGACTCAGTACGTTCCCGGGAGGGGGCTAATTTGTGCATGTTCGATCCTTGCCGGACGGAAGGAGTATCTTTTTGGTCAAGGCTTACAGTATTGACGTAACAAGAGCCGGAGTTGTATACTTTTTATTCGGACCAGGAAAAGCAGCACAAAAAACCGTTCCGCGGGGACGCTGAGTGTTTCTTTCAAGGAACAAGTAGTTGAGTCTTTGTGAGTTCGCGGCATAAAAAAATGGAAATCGTGCAAGATATTCATCCCAAACATAATAATGTATTTGAAGTCATTTCCCGGGCCGGCGAGGCAGTCGGACAGCAGGTCTATGTGGTCGGGGGCTATGTGCGGGATTTCTATCTTGACCGCACAAAAGAGGATCGGGACCTGGATATTGATTTTGTGACGGTCGGTTCGGGCATTAAGCTGGCCCGAAAGGTCGCTGATATGCTGGGGACCGACCGGCTGTCGGTGTTCAAGCAGTTCGGGACCGCCCACATCAGCTACGATAATATGGACCTGGAGTTTGTGGGGGCCCGGAAGGAAAGCTATCGGCGTAATTCCCGCAAGCCGATCGTGGAAGATGGCTCGCTGCGGGACGATCAGCTGCGTCGCGATTTTACGATCAACGCCCTTTCCTGGTCGCTCAACAGGGAGAATTACGGTCAGCTGATGGATCCGTTCGGGGGCATCCAGGACCTGAAAAAACGATTGATTCGCACCCCGGTCGATCCGTTGACTACCTTCGATGACGATCCCCTGCGTATGATGCGTGCGATCCGTTTTGCCACGCAGCTGCAGTTCGATATCGAAGGGGAGACCTATCGCGCAATCGAAAAGATGGCCGAACGCATTGACATTATTTCCAAGGAACGTATTGTGGAGGAGCTCAACAAAATAGTGATGGCGCCGAAACCATCTACCGGTTTTGCGCATCTCTTTAAAACGGGGCTCCTGCACCACTTTTTCCCCGAGATGGTAAAACTGCACGGGGTCAGGGAAGTGCAGGGCATACGTCATAAAGATAATTTTTGGCATACGCTGAAAGTGCTGGATAATGTGGCCGGAATGGGCGGGGACCTGTGGTTGCGCTGGGCGGCTATCATGCACGATATTGCCAAGCCGGCCACGCAGAAGTTTGTGAAGGGAACCGGCTGGACGTTCCACGGACATGATGCGCTGGGCGCGCAGTGGGTGAAGCGTATTTTCCGGAGACTGGGACTGCCGCTGGATGAGCGGATGCGCTATGTCCGAAAGCTGGTACGCCTGCACCTGCGTCCCATCGCCCTGGTTTCGGATGAGGTCACCGACAGTGCTGTCCGCCGCCTTATCTACGAGGCCGGGGACGACATCGATGACCTGATGACCCTGTGCCGGGCCGATATCACCAGTAAAAACGATTACAAGGTCAAGCAGTATAATCGTAATTTTGACTACGTAGAGCAGAAAATCAAAGAGGTCGAGAAAAAAGACCGGATGAGGCAGTGGAAAAATCCGATTAGCGGCGATGAGATTATGGAGGCCCTGGATATTTCGCCCGGACCTGCGGTCGGTGACATTAAAGATGCGATCAGGGAAGCGATCCTGGATGGGGAAATTCCCAACGAGCACGATGCCGCCTTCGATTATATGATGCGTATCAAGGACGAGTATATCAGTTGACCGTCCGGGATTCCCGGCTAATGGGTGAGTAATTCTTTTCTTTATCCTTGTGAAAGATAGACCCGTCTCCCCTTGCGGGAGCGCCGCCCGGGTTTTGGGCGGAAACGGGCTTCGCCACCTGCTTAACGGCCGGTAGAAGTGTAAGCTATGTCATGCTGTATTAATAGTAATAGAGGCCTTGGCAAAACCAGGAATTTAGATCAAGATCAAAGCCTGAGCGAATTCGAAACCACGGCATATAAGAGATTTGTGAGTATTTTGAATTCTCGAAAATACAGAAACTGGTCAATAGATCGATTTACAAAGGCCTCTAAAAAATAGCAGATAACCAAAACCAATAACGAGACTTACCATGTGGATCGCTGAATCGTATGCGAAGATAAACCTCGGCCTGCATGTGCTGGAGCGCTTGCCGACCGGCTACCACCGGATTGAAACCGGTTTTTGTTTTGTGGAATGGAGCGACCGCTTCGAGGTAAAGCAGGCCCCCGAAATGAAGCTGGAGATCAGCGATGAGGATATTCCTACGGGTGAGAGCAACCTGATCAACAAGGCGGTCGCCGCGCTTGACCGTTATGTAGGGCTGAAGCACAACTACCTGATCAAGGTTGACAAGCATATTCCCGCCGGGGCCGGGCTGGGCGGCGGCAGCAGCAATGCCGCACTGACCTTCCGCATGCTCAACAAAATTGAAGAGATGGGCCTGAGCGATGACGAGCTGATCGACCTGAGCCGAAATCTCGGGGCCGATATCCCCTTCTTTATCAGGGGCGAAGCCGGCATCGGCCGGGGGGTGGGACACGATATCGAGCCTGTTGACATCCAGCCGGACTATTGGATTGTCACCTGCTTCCCGGACAAGTCGAGCAGCACTGCGGAGGCCTACCAGAACTGCCGGCCCAATCCCGAGCCCGACTTTGATCTCAGGGAAACGCTTACTGAAACCGGAATTGATGAGTGGCGCTATACGCTGGTCAATGACCTGGAGCAGGCGGTCTTCCCGCGGATCCACGTGGCGGGTAACCTGAAAGACCAGATGTATGAATTCGGCGCGCTTTATGCTTCGATGACGGGCAGCGGATCGGCTGTATACGGTATCTTTGAGCAGGATTTTGTGGCTACCAGTGCCTACAAGGGGTTCCTGGAACTCGATCTGCCCTGTAATCTCACGCGTCCCCATTTTACGCCTGACTACGGTATCTACCGTAAAGAATGAAGTTGTTTTCATTTTTAATTGTCCGTTTTTAATGATTACTTACCGACTTAACCGATTATCCAATTAGCACAGCGATTTTATGCCTACCGATTCTAAACAGACTATTCATCCGCGCACCGGCATGGACGTGGATGCTTTCCGCGAGGACATCAAACAGCATTTGCAATATACCCTGGCCAAGGATCAATATGTTTCCACAGAATGGGATCACTACCACAGCGTCGTGATGACCGTGATGGATCGCCTCCACGACCGGTGGATCGATACCCAGCAGGGCTATTACCAGCAGAAATCCAAGCGGGTCTATTACCTGTCCATGGAGTACCTTATTGGGCGGTTGCTGGACAATATGCTGGTCAACCTGGGACTGCAGGACGTGGCCGCCGAGGCGATTGAGGGACTGGGCCTGGATTACGACGAACTCCGCGAAACCGAGGTGGATGCGGGACTGGGTAACGGGGGACTGGGACGCCTGGCAGCCTGTTTCCTGGATTCGATGGCGACCCTGGGCGTGCCGGCGATCGGTTACGGCATCCGGTACGACTACGGCATCTTCGATCAGGATATTGAAGACGGGTGGCAGATCGAAAAACCCGACCTGTGGCTCGAATACGGTTACCCGTGGAGCATCGTTCGTCCCCGCAAAAAATACAAGGTGCAGTTTTATGGAGAGACGAATGCCAGCAAAGACAAGGAGGGGCGCATGCATTTCGACTGGGTCAACACGCACAAAGTCAATGCGCTGGCATACGATACGCCCATCCCGGGTTACCGGAATGAAGTCGTCAATACGCTCCGTCTCTGGAAAGCTACTTCGGACGAAGGGTTCGATCTGAAGAGTTTTAACCAGGGCGAATATATCGACGCGGTGCGTAATAACCTGCTGGAGGAGAATATCTCGCGCGTGCTCTATCCCAACGACAAGGTGTTCAAGGGACAGGAGCTGCGGCTGAAGCAGGAGTACTTCCTGGTTTCGGCCTCCCTGCAGGATGCCATGCAGCGGTTCAAGAAGCAGTTCGACGACCTGCGGAAAATTCCCGATCAAATGGCGGTGCAGTGCAACGACACGCATCCCAATCTTGCGATCCCCGAACTGATGCGCGTGCTGATGGATGAGGAAGGACTGGAATGGGGGCCGGCCTGGGATATTGTTACCCAAACAACCAATTATACCAACCACACGCTGATGCCGGAGGCGCTCGAGCAGTGGCCCATCTCGCTGATGGCCAACCTGCTGCCCCGTCATACCCAGATTATACGGGAGATCGATCGCCGCTTTCTGAACACTATTGAAGTCGCCGGGAGCGGGGAGGAAGGGGACAAGAAAGACCGGATGCGCATTATCAGCAACGAAATGAATGCCCGGGTGCGGATGGGCAACCTGGGCATCGTGGGAGCCAGGAAGGTGAATGGCGTCTCTGAGCTGCACAGCAACCTGATGAAAAAAACAATCTTCAGGGACTTTGCCCGGCAGTTTCCCGAAAAGTTCACCAATGTTACCAATGGCATAACGCCGCGTCGCTGGCTGCGGCAGTGTAACCGGGCGCTGGCTGACCTGATATCCGATCGCATCGGTGACGACTGGATTACGCAGCTGGACCAGCTCCGGCGAATCGAGCAGTTTTCGGAGGATGAGGAGTTCCAGGACTCGGTCCGGCAGATCAAACTGGCCAACAAAAAGCGGCTGGCGGCCTATATCAAAAAGGAGCGGGGTGTCAGCGTGGACCCTCACTCCATCTTTGACATCCAGATTAAGCGTATTCACGAGTATAAGCGCCAGCTGATGGCCCTCATGCATGCCATAACCCTCTATAATCGCCTGAAAAGCAATCCCGGTGCGGATATAGAACCGCGCACACTGCTCTTTGCCGGCAAAGCCGCGCCCGGCTATACCATGGCGAAATTGCATATCAAGCTCATTAACAACGTGGCGGAGATCGTGAATAACGATCCCGATGTTTCGGATACGCTGCGCGTGCTGTTTCTGCCCGATTACAGCGTGTCACTGGCCGAGAAGATGATTCCCGCTGCGGACCTTTCCGAACAGATTTCGACGGCCGGTATGGAAGCCTCGGGCACCGGGAATATGAAATTTGCCCTGAACGGGGCGCTGACGATCGGGACCCTGGACGGTGCCAACATTGAAATCCGGGAGCAGGTAAGACCGGAAAATATCTTCATTTTTGGCATGACGGTGGATGATATTGAGCATAAACGCCGGGAGGGGTATGAGCCGAAAGAGATCTATGACTCGGATGAAGAGCTGAAACAGGTGATCGACCAGATTCACGAGGGCTATTTCAGTCCCGAAGACCCGGATCTTTTTCATCCCATTACGAACGCCCTGCTGAATGAAGGCGATTATTTTATGGTATTGGCCGACTACCGGTCCTATGTGGAGAAACAGGCCGAAGTAGAGCGGGTCTATAAAAAGAAAGACGAGTGGTGCCGCAAAGCTATTATCAATATAGCCAATATGGGACATTTTTCTTCGGATCGGTCGATTCGCGACTACTGTGAGCGAATCTGGGATGTGGAGGTTGATTAAAAACAGCCCGTCATTGATGTTTTTCCGCTATAGCATTCAGGCGCTCTTCAATTTCATCCCCGGACAGCCAGTTTCCCCGGTACATCACTCCGGCAATGGAATCCGAGTTGGCAATGTCCTCCAGCGGGTTGGCTTCCAGTAACACCATATCGGCGACCTTGCCCTCGGCGAGGGTCCCGCTGTTTTGCAGGTCATCGAGGTACCGGGCGGTATGGTAGGTGCCGGTCCTGAGCGCTTCATAAGGCGTTAATCCCGCCTCGACGATATAGCGCAGTTCGTGGTGAACCGAAAAGCCGGGTACATTGAAGATCTGGGGCGCATCCGAGCCCAGAAGCAGTCCCGCCCCTTCCTCGTGGAGGCCCTTGATGATATCCCGGCGAAGCTGCAGGTATTCCCGGGCCAGCTCTTCGCTGTAGGCCTCGTTACCGGTAATGGATTGTTTGCTTTCGATCCACTGCTGGACCGTTTCGGGGGACATATACCGGAATTCGGGGCGCTCTGCCAGTGTTTCGGGGTCGTCGGTCCCGATCACATGCTCCGAGAGCGCCTGCGTCGGCACATTCCAGGCTCCCGCTTCCGCTGTACGCCGGGCTATTTCCGAAATGCGTTCGCGGTCGGCCTCGGGCGTCAAATGCATGCCAAAGAAGATGACTCCCGGGTTTTCAACCTCATCCGTATTTATGGATTCAGCAGCGAGGGCTTCCACGTATTTGTCCAGGTGATCGATGGTCGTCTGTCCCGCTTCCAACGCCCTTTCCAGGCCGACAGAAGCGGGGATATGCCCCGAGAATTCAATACCCACGGAGTCTGCCTCATCCGCAATGGCGTTATACTCTTCAAGAGTGAGGCCCGGAAATATTTTAAGAAAGTCATATCCGGCCTCATGCTGATCCCGCACCTGCCGGCGTGCCTCTTCGGGGCTTTCAAAATCACCCCCGAAACCGGGTCCCGATGTGTAAATACGCGGGCTCAGCAGCTCGTTTTGTTCCGCCTGCCGGCGCAGCTCCAGATGCAGAGGATCCCCAAGCATGCCCCGGATGGTCGTAATGCCGTTGGCCAGGTAGAGAAACAGCACATCATCGATATAGGACCGGTCGTTATCGCCCGATGGAATATGAGCGTGCATCTCAGAGAGCCCGGGTATCAAATATCCCCCGCCGCCATCAATGATCTCGGCCTCCTCTACTGCCGCATACCGGTCATTTTCGGCGATCCGGACAATACGATCTTCCTCTATAAAAACCGTACTGTTTTGCCGGACCTCTTCCTCCTCGTCGTTCATGGAGATCACATGAACGTTTTCTATCACTTTATCGGCCTCTATCGTTTCCTTTGACGAACAGCCTATCAGTAATCCCGCTAAAAACAGAAAAACTATTTGTCGTATCATGATATCAATTGTTTTATTGATTAGAATATCAGAGACACTCATCCCATTATACTATATTCAAGTGTAGACGGTTTTGTCATCCCAGCCTACCTGCCCGGAGCAGGGGATGCACAAGTTCCTACCCACCGACGGTAACACCAACCGTGCGGGAGGTTGCGTAACGCTTTCTTAATAATCATCAATTAACGGAATGAAGGCAAATAATTTAATAAAATGACTATTGTCGGCCTTCAGGAGACGTTCTCCTTGTACTTCCTACATAAAGAAAACCTTTGAAAACAAGGGTTTTTAGGTAAAATCAACCCCTGACCGCATTCAAGCCCATCCCAAATAAAGCCTGTGTGAGGATGTTGAATGCGCGAAAATAAAGAGATTGGCCAACAGAACGGTTTTGCAAAGGCTTCTTAAAACTGTTTTGAAAATCCCCTCTGATGTATGATCATAAAACGGGGAATAGCAATGGTTTATAGACGGCCCTGCTGTTAAAATCCCCGCGGGTCGTGTGTAAGATCACCGGTTGAGCGTCATTGGTGCGTTAGATGCCCGTAATATCCGACAGCAGCCGGTTGATATGATCTATCTCATCCTGGTTGACGTTATGTCCCATGCCCTTGTAGATCTTCTTGGTGACGCCTGCTCCCAGCTGCCGGAAAACCTGTGCCGTAATGTCGACCCGCTCCCGGGGGATGTGGGCATCCCGGTCGCTGCAGCCCAGAAAGACCGGCGTCTGCTGCAGCGATCCGCTGTAATTCCCCGGATCTATCTCATCGCCGATCAGTCCCCCGCTGAGTCCCACGACTCCGCCATACCGCTGCGGATGCCGCGCGGCAAACTCCGTTGCCAGGCAGGCGCCCTGCGAAAAGCCCAGCAGGACCGTATGATCGGTTGAGATGCCGTTTTCACCGAGATCATGGACCTGGTCGTAGATGGCCTGCAGTCCGCTCGAAATACCCGGCTGATTCATTGGTATAGGGGATAAAAAAGACCGGGGATACCAGGTATGCCGCCGGGCCCGGAGAGCCCGGTAGTGGATGTCAGGCCGGTCAAATTCTTCCGCCAGGGCCAACATGCTTTCCGCTGATGCGCCCCGTCCGTGAATGAGGATCATGCCGACGGCAGCCTCCTCCGCGGCGGGACCGCGGGTGAGGGTTGACTGGTTTTGGTGTGGACCGCTAAACGGATGATCCGGATCTACTCGAAATAGGGCCATGATACGTTATTTGGTTGTGAGTGATTTAGCGTCTGATGCTGTGGCGATGAATGCGATATGGGGAATACGGCTACGAGGCCCGGCTTAAATTTCTATCGTCGGCAGGGCCGATTCAATCTGTTCGCGTTTGGATTCGTGCCAGGGCGTAAGCTCCAGCTTTTCCGCCTGGTCTTCCGAGGGATCCGAATGGACGAAATACCCGGGACCGTGCGTCGCCATCTCAAAGAGCACGCCCCCCGGCGTGCGAAAGTAGACCGATTTGAAGAAGTGCCGGTCAATGATTTCGGTGGGCTGGAGTCCCAGCCGTAAAACTTCGTGGCGCAATGTTTTCAGATCATCATCGTCCTCGGTTTGAAAAGCCACATGATGCACAATACCGGCCCCGTTCTGACCCTGTGCTTTTGGCGTTTCCTCGATAATGAGGGCATGGCCGAGCTCACTTTTCGTCCGGTAGAGCGTGGCGTTCCCGTCGGTGGCTTGTTGCTCAAAGCCGAGGATAGCGGTGAGAATATGTTCCGTATCCTCAACACGGTCGAGTGTAAGCGTCGTACTCCAGAACCCCTGAATTTGATGCTCGGCAGGGACCTCAGAGCGTTTCCAGCCGTCAAGGTCGCCCTTGCGGTCCTCAAAGACCAGGTGCAGCTGAAGTCCGTCGGGGTCTTCAAACGAAAGCAGCTGTTTCCCAAACCGCTGATGGGCCCCGCTATAGGTTATATGCTGATTTGCAAGCCGCTCACGCCAGTAAGGGAGCGAATCCTCGGGAACGGCCAGGGAAATGTCCGTGGCCTCCCCGGTTCCCGGCACGCCCCGACGGGCTCCCGGCCAGGGAAAGAAGGTCAGGCTCGAACCGGGACTCCCTTCCGCGTTGGCGTAGAAGAGGTGGTACTTCGTGGGATCGTCCTGGTTGACGGTTTTCTTGACCATGCGCATCCCCAGCTTCTTGACATAAAAGTCGTAATTCGCTTGCGGATCGCTGGCAATGACAGATATATGATGGAGTCCACGGTGTTCAGGCATAATAAACCAATTAATTAGTTAATGGGGTCAGTTCTGCTTCGATCCGGTGACGCTGGTCCTCGAGCCACCGCGGGAGCTGCAAAGCGCCGCCGAGCGATTCAAGCTTTTCGTCCCGGGTAAAGCCCGGGGGATCCGTGGCAATTTCAAACAATATGCCCCCGGGTTCGTGAAAATATACCGATTTGAAATAATCGCGGTCTTTTACTTCCGTAAGATAGTATCCTTTGTTCAACAGGCGCCGGCGTATCGCCTGCTGATCTTCTTCATCTTTTGCCCGGAAAGCGATATGATGCACCGTCCCTTTGCCGGGACGGCCATTGGGACCGAACCGGTCGATGAGTTCAATTGTTGAGCCAAGAAGTCCTGCCGACTCATACAGGTACCGATCATCTAACTGGTCGGTTAATTCAAAGCCCAGCTCTTCTTCCAGCAGCCGGCCGGTCGCCGCATAATCTTTTTCGGCCAGGGTAGCGCCGTGAATGCCGCGGATGGCACAGGCTTGCGGGACCGGCCCGCCGGCCCATCCCCCAAGGGCCTCCGCTTTGGGCTCCAACACCAGCTCCAGGTGCAGCCCGTCCGGATCCTGGAGCCCGATTATTTCTCTGCCGAACCGTTCAAAGGGGGGTTCCATATCAACGTCTTGTTCCTTCAGGCGGGTAAGCCAGAATTCCCTGGAATTCGCGGGCACGGAAAAGGAAACCGCTACCACTTGTCCCCGGTCCGGTTTGCCATCCTCCAGGTGTTCCCAGGGAAAAAAAGTAAGAATGGTGCCCGGTTCTCCCGATGCATTTCCGTAATACAGGTGATATATCGTGGGATCATCGAAGTTCACCGTTTTCTTTACGAGGCGCAGTCCCAATACCTGCGTGTAAAACCAGTAATTCCGCCGGGGATCGCCGGCGACGGCAGTAATATGATGGATTCCTTGAGCGTGCGACATGTTAGCTGTTAAACGTTAAATGCCTGGTTCGGGTTACCTGGCTTGGTCCCCGGTATAAACTTGTGCGTAACTGGCGGCTTCAGTAACATACGGCATGTAATGCGGACATGCACGGATGTATGCGGCGGGATTCCGGCTGCAAGCTATCGGCGCAGGAGTCGGGGCCTTGTGGATCTTCCCGAAACCTGTGATCCGAATGTACCAATTTAGACGCTTATCGCACAGCACGGACCCGCACCGTTTTATTCCGCAGCCTCATTTGAGGCATTATCCATAAAGGGATAATCGGTATATCCTTTTTCATCCCCTCCGTAAAAGGTCCCGGGATCCGGTTCATTGAGGTCGGCATGTGCCGCAAAACGTTCCGGAAGATCAGGATTTGCCAGGAAAATCCGCCCGTAGGCTACCAGGTCGGCTGCACCTTCTGAGAGAACCTTATTGCCGCTTTCCCGGTCGAAACCTGCGTTGGTGATGATTGTCCCCTCGTAGACGGGACGGAAAAATTCCGTGACCTTTTCAGGATAGTCTGGCAGATCACTGACATCCCCCATCGGCTCCATCAAGTGCACATAGGCCAGGTCGTAGCTGTTGAGCTGTTCCAGCAGGTAGCCGAATACTTCTTTGGGATTGGAGTCGATAATGCCCTGGTTGCGTCCGGCCGGGGAAAAGCGGATGCCGGTCTTATCGGCCCCGATAGCCCCGGAAACAGCCTCTACGACTTCCAGTGCAAAGCGGCTGCGGTTTTCAATGCTGCCCCCGTAGGCGTCATCCCGCCGGTTGGTGCTATCCTTAAGAAACTGGTCGATCAGGTAGCCGTTGGCCCCGTGGATCTCCACGCCGTCAAAGCCGGCTTCCGCGGCATTGCGGGCGGCCTGTGCATAATCTTCGATAATTCCCGGAATTTCCGCCGTTTCAAGGGCGCGGGGGGACACAAATTCCTTCATGCCCTCGGCGGTGAAAATCTCTCCCTCGGGTTTGACAGCGGAAGGCGCTACCGGTTTATCCCCCTCGTGATAGAGCGGATGGGAAACGCGTCCCACATGCCAGATCTGGGCAAAAATATGTCCCCCGCTCTCATGTACCGCTTGTGTTATTTTCTTCCAGCCCTCTACCTGCTGTTCGCTGTGGATGCCGGGCGTCCACGGGTACCCCACCCCCTGCCGGGAGATCTGCGTGCCTTCCGTGATAATAAGTCCCGCCGATGCCCGCTGCTTATAGTAGGTAGCCATCAGGTCGGTGGGGACATTTCCCTCTCCGGCCCGGCTCCGGGTCATGGGGGCCATGACTACACGATTTGAAAGGTCAAGTCCTGAAAGATTATACGATTCTAAAAGTGGTTGTTGCTTGTTCATAGTTTTGGGAATATTCGTTTGGGCGTTAAGGGATGAAAAATTTAAAAAGGCGATCCCTGAACGCAGCATTGTTTAAACTAACTTAACTACTCCAATTAGTTTAATGTTAAACTATATAATATCAAAATAGATATTTTTTATGGAGGTCATTGATGATATATTTATCGCATAATTCGCCTTCAGAACTCAGGCATTCAGAAAATCCTATCTTCCCATCTTTTTTCAGTCTCCGCGGATCGTTTCAATTCTTTCGCAGGTCGCCATACGTGAAAACCGGCGATCGGCCGCCCCGTTCTTTCTGTTGAGAGAGCTGCATTTCTCGCTGAGCAGTTCGGCCTGGGTCAGCTTTTCCCATACACGGTAACGACACTGCCGCGCGTTACTTCATTCGACGGGGAGGACAGGTATGTGATCTGCCGGGCGAGCTGCCCGGGTTTGGGCCAGTCCTCGTAATTGGCATCCGGCATGCTTTCCCGGTTTTGAGGGGTATCAATAACAGAGGGGGCGATGGCGTTGACCAAAATACCGTCGCCGACTACCTCCGCGGCAAGCGATTCGGTGAGGGCGGCAACCCCGGCCTTGGCCACCGTGTAGGCCGTCATACCCTTTCCCTGGCGCGGCTCCAGAGCAGGACGCGCAGCAATATTGACAATGCGTCCCCCGCCGTATTCCGACTCCCGCATCCACTGGACAGCCGCCCGGCAGGCATTATAGCAGGTCACGGTATTCATCTGCAGCTGTTTGTTAAAATCGGCAAGCGGGGTATCTTCAATGCTGCCCATGCCGAATCCGCCGGCAATATGGATGGAGGCCCAGAGAGGACCGTTCTGGTTGGTGGCCATGGTATAAAAATTCTGGGTGGCCTTTTCATCCGCCAGGTCTACGCCCGTCTGAATATAAATATTCTCGTGATCTTTATATTCGAAATGCTCCAGTTCGGATTTATCGTAACAGGGGATGCTGCAGGGGGCCCCGGCCTCAAGCAACCGACCCGTGACAGCGGATCCGAGGGCGCCGGTCCCCCCGCTGATGATGAAATGTCGATTCGCAAGATCCATAGTCAATAAATTAAAAGATTTTGTATTTATCCTGAACGTTCCAAACGAATCGGCAGGCTAATTCATTCACACCACCCGTTATTGCAAGGTGTTTACGGGTCATTCCTACTATAAGGTGCCCTTGTAGAATCGGGAATTTTGTTCAGGGTCAAGGAACCCAGAGAGGGAGGGTGCATTTGCAGCATATGAGTCCGTATGCGAGCATTTGACCGACCGGTAACGCCAAAATTAGCAAAAAAGACGGTTTTGCATAGGATTCAATAAGCCTTACCGCAGCCCTGTCCATCTTCCTGCTCCAATGAATCGTGACAGACAGGAGGGGAATTCGCTGTCCGAAATGGCTGCTCCGTGCAGCCGGGTATTCTATTGAATTTTTCTTAAGAAGGGAGCGGCCGGAGATTAAATCATGTATAGAGTTTATCGTTATGTTCCGCCGGGGAATCGTTTAAGAGATAGGTTGGGGGTATAATTGGAAATGTAGATAAATTCCATTAGCAAGGGGAGAACAAATTATTCATATTAACGGGAGTATGGAATGCGGGTTTTCCCGGTAAGTTTAAAATTAATGTAACGGCAGATGGTTTTTGCGGTAGAACTTCCCTTTTTAAACGAGCTGGTTGTATTGTTTATGGTGAGCGTGGGTATCGCCTACCTGTGCTACCGGTTGAAACTGGTTCCTATCGTCGGATTTTTAATCGCCGGGGCGGTTATCGGTCCCAACGCCTTCGCACTGGTTCCGGAACAGGAACTCGTTGATATCCTGGCGGAAATCGGGGTTATCCTGCTCCTGTTTACCATCGGTATCGAATTTAGCCTGGAGAAGCTCAATCGCATCCGTAAAGCCATTGTCGTCAGCGGCAGTTTCCAGGTCATTGTGACAACAGCAATCGTGACCGCGATACTGGTTCTGTCCGGGGTTTCACTTAATAACGGTATTTATACCGGGTTTTTGGTTGCTCTCAGCAGTACGGCTATCGTACTCGGTTTATTCAGCCAGCGCGGGGAAACGGATACGCCTACCGGGCAGCTTTCACTGGCGGTACTCATCTTCCAGGATCTGGCCATTGTACTGATGGTATTGCTGGTTCCCATCCTTGCAGGAGATTCAGATTCCGGGTATGAAGTGTTGTGGATTCTTGGTAAAGCGGTTTTACTGATCATGGTCGTCCTCATCCTCGCCCGTCGTATCATCCCCTGGGTGTTGGAAAAAGTGGCCAAGACCAGGAAGCAAGAACTTTTTCTTTTATCCGTAGTAGCGATCTGTTTCGGGACGGTAGCACTCAGCAACATGGCCAATGTCAGCCTGGCCCTGGGAGCTTTTATGGCGGGACTTATCGTCAGTGAAAGTGAATTCAGCGAGCAGGCACTCAGTGAGATTCTGCCCCTGAGGACTATCTTCAATGCCGTGTTTTTTGTTTCTGTGGGCATGCTCCTGGACTTGCGCTACGTCCTGGAATATCCATTGTTGTTGGTGGGAATCGCTCTGGGGGTCATTCTCCTTAAACTGATTATTACCTCGACCGGCCTGCTCGTGCTTGGCTACCCGGTGCGCATTGCAGCGGCATCGGGACTGGCACTGGCACAGATCGGGGAATTTTCATTCGTGCTGGAACGAGCCGGGCGGACGGCCGGTATGACGCCGGCGGGGGTGGGTGAAATAGGTTCGCAGACTTTTATCGCTGTCTCTGTCCTGTTAATGATTCTGACGCCTTTTTTGTTAAATGCGGGTCCCAAACTGGGAACAATGCTTGCCCGGACACCGCTCAAAAGATTTGGGCAGGAATCCGGGGATTTGGAATCTGACCAGCGAAAGACGCTCGAGGATCACGTCATTATTGTAGGATATGGTCCGGCCGGCCGCCATCTGGTCCAGGTGCTGCAGGAAACCGGCATTCCTTATGTCGTGGTTGAGATGAACCCGGAATCGGTCGAAGAAATGAAAAGGAATGATATTCCTGCTATTTACGGGGATGCCGGCCGCGAACACATCCTGGAGCTGTCGGGCATTGCAAAAGCGAAGCTGTGTGTGATTGCCACGAATGCCCCTTCGGCCAGTCCCCGTATCATAAAGATAGCCCGCCATAACAATCCTACCCTGCAGATTATTGTTCGGACGCGGTATCTCACCGATGTAGTACGGCTTGAAAACTTAGGGGCCGATATCGTAATACCGGAAGAGACGGAAACGACGGTACGCATTTTTTCACAGGTGCTGGGTGCCTACATGATTCCCCGGGAGGAGATTGAACAACATGTCAAAACGCTTCGGGCGCATGACTACGAAATATTTCGGGGCAGTATGCAGGAGGCCCACCTGATGGTGCTGCAGGGTTTGGATGAGGAAGGGCTGCACACCCGGGCCGTAGTGGTTCGGGAAGGGGCCCCGGTGGCCGGCAAAACTTTACAGGAACTGCAGCTGCGCAAGAATCATAACCTGACGGTGCTGGCCGTTCGCCGGGGGGACAAGACCGTGGGAAATCCCGCGGGCGATTTCGAGGTACAGCCGGGTGATCGCTTAATTGTGGTCGGTTTGGCCGACCGTTTTGCCGAGTGTGCGGACCTGTTCCGTGCAACGGCCGAATTTTAAATCCCGGGGCAGGGCTGGGTTGTCTTTACAGGCTGACTGCTATAGTTGTTTTTGGACCGGTTTAAAAAGGATCTTCTACTCACTTTATTATAAAATATAAGATGAGTACCGTATATTGTTTGCACGCAGTCTTATTTTTGTCGAACGGAATAACCCTGATGCCATGAAATGCTTTTATACTGCTGTATGCCTGCTGTTGGTTCTTATGGGCTGTAGCGAACGGCAGGAATCCCGACCTGTCGCTGAGAAACCGGTCCCGCAGCATGATACGCCGGCCGATTCTGTTATCGCCGGGCAGCCTGAGTCCTTCACGCGCGATGCCACGAGTATGGGCCAGATCGTGTATGTGCCGGTTTATTCCCATATTTACCAGCAAGACCGGGAAAAAACGTTTAACCTGACCACCACATTGAGTATCCGCAATGCCGATCCCTACCGATCTTTTACCATTTCGAAAGTAGCGTACTACGATTCCAAAGGGACGCTCGTTCAGCAATATGTTGATTCGAGCGTCAGGATTGCTCCACTGGCTTCAACCTCCTATGTCATTGAAGAGCGCGATCTGCGGGGTGGGGTCGGGGCTAATTTTCTGGTCAGCTGGGAGTCGGAACAAGCCGTTGTACCGCCGGTGATTGAGGCCGTGAATATCAGCACTTCCAATCAGCAGGGGATCTCCTTTTTAAGCGTGGGGCGTGTTATACAGGAAAGTTCGCCAACAGAAGGGGATACTGAGTGATGCAATAGTTACCCCCCCCCCTTCATCTATTTGATGGAACCTTTGCAAAACCGTTGTTTTGCCCAATCGCTCAGACTATGTTGGTGAACAATATCCCTGCTTTTTTAAAAGGTAATATAAAAAGAGGACACTCTCTTGATTTACCTACTTCACAGGTGAATGAATGGTTAACTTAAACCCAATTAGCCCGTATCTCCATATGAGGGCTCCCTTTTTGGTTGTAATTAGTTTCCAAAAGGAATAAAAGGATTGGGGGTCTCCTTTTCCATATTAGCTCACAACGTTTAATGGTGAGAAATACGGATAAGGGGTGGGAATTACTCCTTGTACGAATCCATAAATTTCATTTCATCCTCGTTCGTACCTACCAGCACAAGCTCACTTTCAGCAGGAATTTCAAGATCGGGTGGGGGATTAATGATCTGTTCATCCCCTGTTTTGATTGAGAGAACATTACAGCCGGTCTCTTGACGGATAAATGAATCCTTCAGGGATTTGCCGGCAAGATGGGACGGTGTTTTAGCCGTAAACACATTGAGACCTTCCGCGATAATAATGATATCGTTTCGTTCTAAAATATTAAAGATGGCATTAGCGCCCATTGTGGCATAGGAAAGTACAAAATCCGAACCGGCCCGGTGCAGCGTGTTGACATTGCGCTGAAGGGTGGAACGGCTGATAATTTGTATATTGGGACGCAGCCTCCGGACATAAATAGTAAGATAGATATTCATATCATCATCGTGGGTAGTAACAAGAACGCAAGGTGCTTTCTGAATACCTGCCTTTTCCAGTACCTTAAAATCTTCGGCTGATCCAAGAATATAGCGTTCGTCATCTTTTATACGATCGGGGTTTTTATCGATAATCCGGTAATCGAGCCCCCGTTCATCGAAGGCTTCGGCAATACCCCGGCCTACCCGGCCGGCCCCGATAATGATTACGGGTTCATCCGAAACACGGTAAATAGACATAAATTCATCATATGTTCTCAGCTGGTCGGGAGAACCGGACATAATCAATATACTTTCATTTTTAATAGAGAGATCAGGATGAGGCTTCAGAAATTTTCCCCTTTCCCATATGCCTACCAGGTTGATACCCATACGTTCACGCAACTTGTTTTCTTTAAGCGTTTTACCCACAAGCGGGGTTTCGTAAGCCATAGCTTCAGCAATGATCATGCTGTCGAATCGGCCGAGCACATGGATACGGCTGTCCTGCCCGATAGTTCTGCGTGAGAGCGCACGTCCCATCATGTCTCCAATTCTAATAACATGATCACATCCCGCCATCTTGAGCAGGTCAATAGAATCTGCAGAATTTGCTGTCGCTACAATGGCAACATCTTCATCCATTTCACGCACGGTATTACAGATATTGGAATTGACCATGTCAGTCCCGAGCGAAACCACCATAGCTGCCTGGTTGACCCGTATTTTTTTATAGGTTTCAGGATCGTCGAGTTCACCAAACACGACCTTGTATCCTTCATCATAATACTCCAGCGCTTTCGTTAAATCACTTACCAGCAGTACATACCGGTAATTGTACTGATCCAGCTTCTCCATCAGAGCCCTTGAAATAGGATTATAATGGGTAATTATCACATGATCTCGAATATCTTCCGGTAGTTCACGGGGGGCACGGGCTTTGGACTGCGCTTCGAGCCACGGAGCATAGAAGAATTGAATAAAGGTGAAGGGCAGAAGGATAAGCAGTGACAGCATTCCTGACAGCAGTACAAGGATGGAGAAGGCGCGTCCCAGATCACTGGTAAACGTAATATCACCAAAGCCCAGTGTTGACATAACTGTGAGTGTCCAGTAAAAGCCGGTAACCCAGCTATAATACTGTCCCTCGTACTGCATTATAAAGTGGAAAAATATTGAATAGATAACGATCACAGCGGTGAGGATGGCCAGAAACCGGGCCAGCCGCTTTATATTATACCTCGTACCGCGCGTGGATATTATTTGTGTGAGCTGGGAAGTAAAGAACTTCAATGCTGAATTTTTTTATGCTATGAAAGCTTTCTTTGTCAAATCAACTGCCGCTAAGCTTTCAATTATGGAATATTTTTAACGAATAAGATAGTTCAAAACCAGAATAAAGCTATTTTTAATAAAATTCAGATGAGAATATGTTGATGAAATTCCTATTGAAAATACATTTTTCGATTATCTCATTTAACTATAACTATATTACCAGCTAAAGTAATCCATTGACAGGATGCCAAATCTCTTTAAGGTTTCATAAATATTCCTATCTTTGGATTCTATGAAAATACCTTATCGCTGGAAACAAAAATGGTATAGGGCCCTTAGACGCTGGCGCGATTTTAAGAAAAGAGCCAATCTTTTTTTCCATTTTGTACAAGATGATATCTACGAGATCGACAAGGTTGCTCACCCTTATTTGAGAGTTTTTAATGTCCTGCTTGCCCTTTTGGTTGTTGCCAGTATCCTCATCCCGGTAGGATTCGAATTAACGCCCGAACTGGAGCAGTTGAACTATCAAATAGAGAGCCTTTTGCTGGTTGGATTTGTAGTCAGCTATATAGTGCGATTGATACTGACCAGTGACCGGCAAAATTATTTGAAAAAACGCTGGTTTGAGGGAGTTCTCACAGTATTTTCGCTATTTATTCTTCTCGACTTGTGGGTTCCATCGACTAGCATTATTGAACCATTATTTTTTATGGTGGAAGAACCCGAAGCTTTTTTCCTTCGGTTTCTGAAGGGATATCTCCTGTTTATTGTTGTTATCAAATTTGTACAGTATTTGCCGGAGCTGCTTGAGGATCAGCGAAATACCGCTCGATTTCTGGTATATAGTTTTCTTTCTCTTATTGCCGGAGGTACTCTACTGCTGATGCTGCCGGGGGCAACACAGGGTGGTCAGGGATTGGTGTTTATCGATGCCCTGTTTACCTCTACCAGCGCAGTATGCGTGACGGGACTCATTGTCGTGGATACGGCCACTCATTTTACTCTTTTCGGGGAGCTGGTAATAATGACCCTGATACAGCTCGGTGGAATTGGAATTATCACTTTTGCTACTTTTCTGTTCCTGTTTATCAGCGGGGGACTTGGCGTGGGACAGATGAATACCATCAAAGATATGGTGGCCGAAAAAAACACCAGCCTTGTTACGGCTACCCTGAAAAAGGTGGTCGGCTTTACCTTCCTGGTAGAGGCGGTGGCTGTGGTTGCTTATTATTTCAGTTGGAATATGGAATTTACTTCCCCGGGACAGCGATTTCTGTTTTCTGTTTTCCATGCGATTTCCGCCTTTTGCAACGCCGGATTTTCGCTATTTACCAACAGTTTGGCCGATGCACACAATGCTACCAACTGGGGGATTAATATTACCACGATGGTGCTCATCGTGCTCGGGGGACTCGGGTTCACGGTCATATGGGAAGTTATGCAGCGAAAAACAGATCAAAAAATCTGGCGCCGGCGTCTTTCCATCCATACGCGGGTGGTATTGGTTACCACGGCCATTTTAATTGCAGTGGGTACCGTATTTGTGCTCATGCTGGAATGGAATAATACGCTTGCCGGACATTCTCCCGCTGAGAAGTTTTTATTATCCCTTTTTCAAAGCATTACAACCCGAACTGCGGGTTTTAATACGGTGGATACCGGCGCGATGGGCGTGCCGGTGATCCTTGGTATGTTAATCTTAATGCTGATCGGCGGTTCTCCGGCTTCCACAGCGGGAGGTATTAAAACAACGACTTTTGCGGTTCTGGTACGTGCAATTTCAATGATTATACACGGGAAAAAACGTATGGAGCTTTTTAAGCGCACCATTCCCAATATTATTGTTTTCCGGGCAATGACCGTTATTCTACTGGCTATGATCTGTATAAGCGTTAGCACCATATTGTTAACCATCGTGGAGGATCACGCTTTTTTGGATTTGTTGTTTGAGGAGGTTTCGGCCTTTGCTACGGTCGGATTGTCCCGGGGCATTACGGGAGATCTGACGTCGTGGGGGAAAGGTATCATTATTGTATCGATGTTTGTGGGAAGAGTAGGAATTTTGACTTTTATGGTTGCTTTTGCCACCAGATCTGACAACCGCAAATATCGTTATCCTGAAGAAAGTATTATGGTATCTTAAGGGGTAGTATAAAGTGAAATATCTCGCTTGATTTATTTAAGGTATTGTTGAGATTTCGCTCTTGGCGAAAAAATACGATAGATTTATTTGGAGTACGTTCAGAGTGATGTTTAACTATGGTCAAATGATGTTTTCAATTAATCGTCCGTTTTTATGAAACGAAGAACAGAACTGCAGTTTGCTATTATTGGGATCGGGGCTTTTGGCAGTGCGCTTGCAAAAAAGCTTTCGGAAGAGGGAGCTTACGTAATAGCTATTGACAACAATATGGAGCATATAGAACAGGTCAAAGACTATGTCTCTGATGCGATCTGTTTCGATGGCACTGATGAGGACCTGCTGGAAGAGCACGGTATTACCAATGTGGATGTCGCTATTATTGCCATCGGAGAAACGTTCGAGCCGGTGGTACTTATTGCCATGCATTTGCTGAACGCCGGGGTCGAAGAAGTGTATGGCAGGGCGGGTTCCTACACTCAGGAACAAATTCTCAAACAAATCGGCATTACGGATGTGATTCATCCCGAGCGGCAGGTAGCTGAGCGTATGGGTATCTCGCTGGTTCGCCGGGGCATGTCGGATGTTTTTGATCTTGGCGAAGGCATGGCGATGTTTGAGGTGGATGCGCCTGATTCCATGGTTGGGTATTCACTTGAGGAACTGGAAATAAGAAAACGATATCAGCTCAACCTGATTACCATTAAGCGGCCGAGCGAGGCCGATCAAAAAATAGGTTTGCCCAAGCAATACCGGCCTATCGGGATACTCGATGGTCAAACCAAAATTCAACAAAATGATCGACTGCTGCTGGTAGGTCACAAGGATGATGTAGACAAGATGCTGGAGACAAACTAACAGAATATTAGAAAGATAGTTTATAAGAATAACTTTGACTGATCTGTGAAGGTTGTCGGGATTACCTGTTCCCGGATTTTGGGGAAGAACTCAGCCCGAGATTTTCTTTGACGCGTTTAAACCCTTCACTTGCTTTTACTTTCCAGTGTTCAGAAACATACCGTCGCACCATTAAGACCGAGCAAGGGGCCCGGTCGGCAATAATATCAGGGATGGTGCCGATAAGGACATTGCGAATACCCCATTCACGGGAGGCGCCAATAATGACGAGATCGTGAGAAGTATCTTCAAAATCAGCCATAATGCCGCTTGTAACATCGTCGGCATGACGAATTTCAAGCTGAAGGCGGTCAAAATCTTTAACGAGGGGAGCTATAGTCTCAAGCAGCGATTCCCGTTCTGCGGAGGGATCGGTGCCGGCTTTGATGAGACGTAAAATCTTGAGTTCGGCATCATGGACGCGTGCAATACGTACGGCCAGTTCGAGTCCCAGCCAGGCATGTAGTCCTCCCCCCCACGGCAACAAAATGGAATCGATGGTATCAAGGCCCCGGTTTTTGAGGATGCCAACATCTGCTTTCAAATTTTGGACAATGCGCTGTACCGGTGAATTGTATATACGTCCCACGCTAAACCCTCCCTGCCAGCCCATTAGCAACATATCGGCTCCGCGTTCTTGGGTTTCTGAAATCATAGCTCCAAAAACATCGTGGGCAGCATCAGTAACTGAGCGGAAATCCGTCTTTTTAAGGATATCCTTATATCCATTTTTGATATGTTCTGATGCTTTGCTGGATTGTTCGAGGATGGTATCGATTTTTCGTTGGGTGGAAGGCCGCTGCTCCAGCTTTTCCCGGATAGTGGAAATAGGTGTCTGGTAAGGAACGTGAATAAAGTGCATGCCTTCTACAATACCCGGCTCCTCTTTTCCTGTAGAAATAAATTGTGCAAGCCTTAGCAGAACCGTCTCATGTTCGGGATTTGCAAGCGCCGTAACCAAATGACGGGGCTTGTTGGTATTGAGTGGACGTTTGGTCGGGATCCATTCCTCTACTTCTTCCGCTTCGGCTTTTTCAGTTGGCAGACGGAAGAGACTCAAGCCGTGTTCTTGCCAGCGCTCTTTGAATAATGGGATTGCATGTTCAATAGAAACCTTTTGACGTCCCCAGATTACATACCAGCCAAGACTTGCAACAATCAGGATAACGATGGCAATCTGTGCAAAAGGACCCGAGTACAGGATAACTCCCAGGCAACCTATGGCAGCTACAAGTTGTCCGAATGGACTTGCCGGCGTACGATAGCTTGGCTTATACCAGTCCGGATTGGCTGCACGCAGCACAATACAGCCAATATTAAGTGCGGCATAGCTGTATAATTGTAAAACGCTGGCAATTTTAGCAAGATCCTCAAGGCTCTCTATCAGTAAAAAACCAAGTGCTAAAATACCCGTAAGCAGGATGGCCCGGTAAGGTGTGAGTAACTTTTCGTGAATTTTACTAAGCCACTTTGGTACCATCCGGTCGCGTGCCATGGCAAGATTGATCCGTGAAGAGGCCATAATACTGGCGTTAGCGGATGATAATGTAGCAAGTAGCCCTGCAAAAATAATGGCTATGCCACCAAATCCTCCCAGCATTTGCCGGGCAGCCGTCGTTAAGGGATCTCTTACTTCGCGAATAGTTGACTGTGGAAACATACCGGCAATAACCAAAAGAATAACCACATATAAAACGGTAACGAGAGCAACCGATCCAATGAGAGCACGCGGCAGGTTCTTGGAAGGATCCTTGATTTCCTCGGCGACGGCAGCAATTTTTACAAAGCCCAAAAAAGAGACAAATACCAGTGCGGTGGTAGCATAGATGGGTTCAAAACCCAGTGGAAAAAAGGGATTTAGATTTGCAGTTTCAATATTGAAAAAACCGAAAAAACTAAATCCTCCCAGAATGGCAAACAGGGTAAGAACAATAACCACTTGAGTTCGACCCGATTCTTTTGCTCCTACAATATTGAGGATAATCAGCAGAATCCCACCGAGCACGGCTCCCCAGAACGGAGTAAGAGGCATAAATTGACTCAAATATTCTCCCAATCCAAAGAGATAAAAAGAGATGGCAAAAGTAAGGCTTAACCAGATTCCTACGCCGGAAATAGCCCCAAAGGCCGGTCCCAATGCGCGGGATACAAAAAAGTAGTCCCCGCCGGAAGTCGGCATGCCGGTAGCCAGTTCTGCAGCGCTGGATGCGGTAATGATACATATAAACCCGGCAATCAGGTAAGAAAAAATAGCCGCCGGACCGGTTAGTTCCAGTGCTACTCCTGCAAGGAGAAAGATACCGGCGCCAATCATGGTTCCGGCCCCGATAGTCAAAGCATCCCAAAAACCAAGTTCGCGACGTAAGTCGGCCATACATAGTGTTTGTTAGACAGAGTTGAGAGCAAAATGTGAAATTACAAATTTATTGACAAAACCCAACATTTTTAAAATGATTACCCATTTAAAGATCATGGGCAGTTTCCGTACCTTGGGCTTTGAAAATGATTGATAATTTGGGTTATTATATGACTTTCATAAGCGGCTGCCGGAACGGGGAAAGACCCGCAGCAGTTAGCCTGTCGTACACCGGTGATAACATGCCGGTATTTATGATGGAAGAAGCGGTGGATGAACAGGTGTGAACAATAGTTGGAGTACTCCCGAACTTGTCAGGACAAATTTAGCTGATTTACCATGAATATTTTTGCAGTCATCATTTTAGCGACACTGGCCATCGATTTTGTGCTCAACCTGGTGGCCGATTACTACAACCTCCGGTCACTGGACGAGGGACTGCCCGGTGAGTTCAGCGATGTGTATGATGAACAGACCTACGAGCAGTCGCAGGCGTATACGAAGGAGCGGACCAAATTCGGGATTCTCACGTCGGTCTTTAACCTGGCCCTGCTGCTGGTATTCTGGTTTGCCGGGGGATTCAACTGGCTGGATGAGATCGTTCGCAGCTGGCAGCTGGGTGTTATCTGGACCGGGCTGGCGTATATCGGGCTCTTGATCCTTGCCAAAAGCATCCTGTCGCTGCCCTTTAGTATCTACTCCACCTTTGTGATCGAGGAAAAATACGGCTTCAACAAAACGACGCCCGGGACGTTTGTGCTGGATCTGCTGAAAGGCCTGGCGCTGGGGGTTGTGCTCGGGGGACCGCTGCTGGCGGGGATTCTGGCGTTCTTTACGTTTATTGACCAGTATGCCTGGCTGTATGCATGGGGGGCAGTGACGGCCTTTACGCTCTTTGTGCAGTTTGTGGCTCCCACCTGGATCATGCCGATATTCAATGATTTTGAGCCGCTGGAAGAGGGCGATCTGCGCCGGAAAATCCGCAGCTACGCCGACAAGGTGAACTTTGCCATGGAGGGTGTATACGTGATGGACGGCTCCAAGCGGAGCAGCAAGTCGAATGCTTTCTTTACGGGTTTCGGCAAAAATAAACGCATTGCCCTCTACGATACGCTCATTGACAATCATACCGAGGATGAGCTGGTGGCGGTGCTGGCCCATGAAATCGGCCATTATAAAAAGAAGCATATAATTAAAAATATGGGGATCAGCATCCTGCAGACCGGGATTATGTTCTTCCTGCTTTCGGTGTTCCTCAATTCCCAGGGACTGTACGATGCCTTTTATATGGAGCAGATGTCGGTGTATGCCGGACTCATATTCTTCGGCATGCTCTACGCTCCCATTGATATGATTGTGTCGGTCTTTATGCAGGTGCTTTCGCGGAAGTACGAGTTTGAGGCGGATGCCTTTGCCTCGACCACCTACCGGAGTGAGCCGATGATCAGCGCCCTGAAAAAGCTTTCCAAAGACAATCTTTCGAACCTGACGCCCCATCCCTTTTATGTGTTTTTGAACTACTCGCACCCGCCGGTGCTGCAGCGCATTAAGGCGATCAGGACCGGTGACTCGTATAATTAAAAACGTTGTTTGAAGAAGATATCTATTGTATTTAATCTTGATCTTGTTGCCTTAAAAAAATAATATAAAAACTATGCATAAAGATACACAAGCTATTCATGCCGCTATGGAAATAGCCAGTGACGCGGCTGATATCGTGCCGCCGGTTCACCGGTCCACGGTATATGAAATAGACAAAGAAGGTCGATCCAAGGGCGATTGGCACTACACGCGGCTTGAAAATCCCAACCGGGTACAGTGGGAACATGTATTAAAGGTATTGGAAGAGGGCGAAGCAGCGGCCGCTTTTTCTTCCGGGGTGGCGGCCGCATCAGCGGTATTACAGGCCCTGTCCCCGGGCGATCATATCATTATACCCCGGGATGTCTATGCCGGCAACCGCCGGCTGGTCAACGAGCTGATGAAGCCGTGGGGACTGCAGGCCGATTTTATCGATATGACGGACCTGGAAAATATTTCCGGACACATGAACGAAAAGACCCGCCTCATCTGGGTGGAAACGCCTTCGAATCCCATGATGAACATCATGGATATTGAAGCCATAAGTACCCTGGCGCACGACAGGGAGGCCATTGTTTGTGTCGATAACACCTGGCCAACCCCTGTGAATCAGCTGCCGCTTAACCTGGGGGCCGACCTGGTGGTGCATTCGACCACCAAATATTTTGGCGGTCACAGCGATATCCTGGGCGGCGCAGTGGTGGCAGGGGAAAAGGGACCGCTGTTTGATAAGATTCGTCTTATTCAACAGATAGGCGGCGCCGTGCCCTCCCCGGACGACTGCTGGCTGTTGGCCCGCAGCACCAGAACGCTCCCGTACCGGATGCGCGGGCATAACGAAAATGCCGAGACACTGGCCCGATTTCTGGAAGATCACAGCCGGGTGAGCAACGTGTTTTATCCCGGGCTGGCTTCGCACGGGGGTCACAAAATCGCCGGAAAACAGATGAGCGGGTATGGAGGAATGATCTCTTTCCTGATTGACGGCGGCCGGGATCAGGCCATCGATATTGTCGGCAGAGCCCGGCTTATAAGTCGCGCTACCAGCCTCGGCGGCGTCGAAAGCACCTGGGAGCACCGGCGCAGCAGCGAGGGCACCGGTTCCGAAACCCCGGAGAACCTGATTCGCATCAGCGTGGGACTTGAGCATCCCGAGGACCTGCTGGAGGACCTGGAATATGCGCTGGGCTAATGGCACCTGGTAAAATTCAGCCCTCAGGGAAAACACCTGCCATCACTTTTTTCGAATTTCGATAATACCCTTTTCAGTAATTTGTACTAAGCCGATTCCTGTATTTTCTGTTAGGGTGTGATCCAGAACTTTTCGCATAAGGATTTCCGATGTTTTTGGCATCATTTCCCAACCGACATCGTGAACGATCCATAATGCCACTGCACGCTGTTGAGTTCCTGCCAGCCTAATAAAGAGGCTATTTTGGAGTTCTAATCGACCGGAAGAATTCTTATCTTTCCGCTAACCATTATCATAAGTCAACTCCGTCTTTTATGAAACCCACCCGCTTTTTTGCCTATGCCGCTGCCATTATCGTTATTGCCGGCGGTGCTATCTGGTACATTATCGATAACTATTATGAACAGCAGTCCGCAATGCAGGCACAGGGTGCGGACCAGGTAGTGATGTATAAAAATCCCGGGTGCGAGTGCTGTTCGGCCTGGGGCAATCATATGGAGGAAGCCGGCTTTACGGTGACCGAGAAACCCACCGATCAAATAGCAGGTATCAAAGCCGATCTGGGGGTCCCCTATAACATGGGCTCCTGCCATACCGCCCTTGTGGATGGGTATGTGGTGGAGGGACACGTACCGGCGAGGGAGGTCAAAAAGCTGCTGGAGGAACGTCCCGATGCCGTTGGATTAGCGGTGCCCGGAATGCCTGTCGGATCTCCGGGTATGGAACAGGGGAACCGGACCGATCCGTACGATGTCATCCTTTTCGACGAGGAAGGGAACCGGGATACTTATGCGAGTTATTAAAAAAGAAGATTAGGATTTCTCATGATGGTCAGGAAAGTAAAGACAGGTTTTTTAATGGCGCTGGTCGCCCTGCTGGGATGGAGCTGTTCCTCCGACCAGCCGGATCAAAACCGGTCAGGTTCCCAACCCACAGAAACAGCTCCCCGGCTGGACCCTTATTCGGCTCCCTTGTATCCCGCTCAGAATAAAGCGGAGGCTAAAGATTTCAGCGTGCAACTGGTGGATGGAGAAACCTTTAAGCTGTCACAGCAGAAAGGCAAGGTCGTTCTGTTAAACATCTGGGCCACCTGGTGTGCTCCCTGCCACGAAGAAACCCCTGAATTTGTGGATCTCTATTCCGAATACCGCGATCAGGGACTTGAAATTCTGGGCGTTTCTATTGACGAGCAGGGCCGCTCGGTTGTGGATCCGTTTTTAGAAAAATACGACGTGAACTACCCGGTTGTTATTGATGACGGCACCATTATGGACAAATACGGCCCGACCATGGGAATCCCGACCACCTATATTATCGACAAGGATGGAAGCCTTCGCTATTTTGCCGTCGGAGCCGTTACGACCAAGGAGCTGGAGCCACGCATTCAAGAGCTTTTGAAGGAATAGGAGCAATGCCAAATGTAGGCTATACAGGGTGTAGTATCCTGTTGCATCTATTTTGATCTAATCGCATTTATTATGATCTTTGAGGGCTGCTGAATGAACGCTGAAGGTGGTTTCTTTGTATATGAATTTCTCTCTGAATTTTTAACGATTTAATCTGACTAACGATGGCCCGAGTGGAAGTAGAAATGCCCCAGATGGGGGAATCCGTGATGGAAGGAACGGTGATAGAGTGGACTAAAAAGGTCGGGGACTCCGTGGAAGAAGATGAGACGCTCCTCGAGATAGCGACCGACAAGGTGGATACGGAAGTCCCTTCACCCCAGGCCGGCATCCTCGTTGAGATTTTAGCCGAAGAGGATGAGACGATTGAAGTGGGCCAGGTAATTGCAGTCATCGAGACGGATGCCGAGGCGGCTGAGGCAGCTGTTGCTGACGATGGAGCGGAAGAGAATAAGGAAGGGGCAGAGCAGGAAGCCGAAGAGACGGAAGAAGAGGATAAGGATGAGCCTGTGGAAGACTCTTCCCCGGAAGCTGAGGAGGAGGAAAGCGAGGGCGCAGAGCAGCAGGAAGGTGAAAAAGAAGATACGGCCGGTGAAGAAGGCGAGCGGGTTGAAGTCCAGATGCCCCAGATGGGGGAATCCGTGATGGAAGGAACGGTGATAGAGTGGACTAAAAAGGTCGGGGACCCCGTGGAAGAAGATGAGGCCCTCCTCGAAATAGCGACCGACAAGGTGGATACGGAAGTCCCTTCGCCCCAGGCCGGAACACTTGTTGAAATTTTAGCTGAAGAAGGCGACACCATTGAAGTGGGACAAACGATCGCTGTCATTGCCACCGGAAAGGCCGCTGCGGCAGCCGGTTCGGAGAAGGAAACGACGGATGAGAAAGAAGCGGCTCCGCAGGCATCCGCTTCCGCAAAGGAGGGTACTGCAGATGAGGCGCCCCCGGAAGGAACAGAGCCCCAGCGTATCGGAAGCGACGGGCGCTTCTACTCCCCGCTGGTACGCTCTATAGCGAAAGAGGAAGGTGTTTCGCAGGAAGAACTTGAGATGATCGAAGGATCGGGACAAGGGGGACGGGTTTCCAAGGAGGATATCATGAACTACCTTGAAAAACGGAAGTCGGGTGAGGTCGAAGAGCCGGAAAAAGCAGGTGACAAGGAACCGGTCCAGACTGAAGCCCGGCAGAAACAGGCGCCTGTAGAGGGACAACAACGTTCTATTTCGGCGGGCGAGCTGGATATACAGCGTCCCTCACAAAATGTTGAAACGATCAAGATGGATCGTATGCGCAAAACCATTGCCAGGCATATGATCCGGTCGAAGCAGACCTCCGCTCACGTAACCACGTTCTCGGAAGTGGATGTGACGAAGCTGGTCCGCTGGCGCGAAGAACACAAAGCAGAGTTTAAGGAGCGCGCCGGGGTAAAACTGACCTACACGCCGCTCTTTATTGAAAAAATCATCCAGGCGATACGCGAATTTCCGCTGATTAACAGTTCGGTAGACAGCGAGAATGATCAAATTCTGCTGAAGAAGGATATCAACTTCGGTCTGGCTGTTGCGCTGGGTGAAGGGGGCAAAGGAGGCTTGATTGTACCGGTCATAAAACATGCCCAGGAGAAGAACCTGGTCGGTCTGGCCAATGCGGTCTATGACCTTGCCGTGAAGGCCCGGAATAAAGACTTGAGTCCGGACGACCTGGTAGGCGGCACCATCACGCTGACGAACTACGGCAGTGTGGGCAACCTGATGGGAACGCCGATCATCAACCAGCCCCAGGTAGCGATCATCGGGACCGGGACCATTGAAAAGCGTCCCGTGGTCCGGGAGACGGAGGAGGGGGATGTTATTGCCATCCGGCATATGATGTATCTTTCTATGAGTTATGATCATCGCATTATTGACGGCGCCCACGGCGGTGCGTTCCTGAATCGCGTAAAGCAACTGCTGGAGGACTTCGATCCGGGGCGGGCCGTATAACTCAATTCAGCAAGAAAATGAAGAATGATTTTGATCCTGCAGGGTTTTCCTGCAATAAAATTCTGCTTTTATCTCCTCGTATTATATATGGAAGCGATACGGCACATTGATGACATCCGTCAGGCAGTAGGTAAGCTCAAAAAACAGGGTAAAACGGTTGGATTCGTCCCCACGATGGGGGCTCTGCACGAGGGACACCTGTCGCTGTTTCGCCTGGCGCAGCAGCAGGCGGATGAGGTGATTGTGTCCATTTATGTGAATCCCGAGCAATTTGGTCCCGATGAAGATTTTGATGAGTATCCCCGGCCCCTTGAAGAGGACCTTGCGCTCTGCAAGGAAGAGGGGATTAGAGCGGTCTTTGTGCCGACCAACGAGGTGATGTATCCGGAAAAGCAGTTTTTACGTATTGAGGTGGATGAGCTGAATGACCATATGGACGGGAAGTCGCGCCCCGGTTTTTTTGAAGGCATCCTGCTGGTCGTCAACAAGTTATTCAATATTGTGAAGCCGGATATTGCCGTTTTCGGCCAGAAAGACATCCAGCAATTTCGCATCCTGCAGCAGATGGTCACGGAGTTTAACCATGACGTGAAATTGGTCATGGGTCCCATTAAACGGGCGAACGACGGGCTGGCGCTGAGTAGCCGCAATGCCTACTTGAGTGAAGATCAGCGAAAACGGGCCCCCGGCTTGTATCGCTCCCTGCGCTATCTAAAGCAGCAGATTGTGGACGGGGCGACAAATATCGGCTTACTGCTGGATCACCAGAAAAAGGAATTGGAAGCAAAAGGGTTTGAAATTGATTATCTTGAGGTGTACTCTTTTGGGCAAGTGGCTCCGTCACGCGAGATCACACCCGGGAACAAATATATTCTGGGCGGGGCCGTTTATCTTGGAGAAACACGGTTAATTGATAATCTTATAGTTGACACATAAGCACGATCATGAAAGTTACGATGTTCAAGTCAAAGCTGCATCAGATGAAGGTCACGGAAGCGGATCTTTATTACGAGGGCAGTATAACGATTGATTCCGAATTGCTGGATGAGGCCGGCATTTTGCCCTATGAAAAGGTGCAGGTGGTTAATATTACCAACGGCGCCCGCCTTGAAACCTATACCATTCCCGGAGAGGCCGGCTCGAGGGTGTGTTGCCTGAACGGGGCCGCAGCACGGAGAACGCAGGTCGGTGACCGCATTATTGTGATAGCTTATGCGGATATGTCGCCCGAAGAAGCGGAACAATTCAGGCCCAAAGTGGTTATTGTGGATGAACATAACGATCCCAAGACCATTGTTGACGAAACGGAGTATGCGACGAAGTACGATCCGGAATCGGGTATGCTTGACAATACGGTTGTCGACGAATAGTTATGGAGTTCTCCCCGGCTCTCCTTTCATTCTTTTCCCCTCTTAAGCCGATGACCCAGGAACCCTTTGCAAAACCGTCCTTTTAGCTAATCTCTGCATGTTCGCTCATTCAACAACCTCACATAGACATACATTATATGCTGCCGTTTTGAATTCGCTCAGGGGTTGATATTGACTAAAATTCCTGGTTTTTCGGAGCCTTCCTCAAAGATGTTGGTACTTTGTGGTAACCAAATGATACAGATAACTTTCTACCAATTTTTGAAGCCAAAAAATTATAACAGCGTGTGACATACTGCGAAGGTTGCCGGTCAGCGGCGTTGAAGATAAAAATAGCGTGCCGGACGCAGCGGAGTACCTTTCCGCTGCTATTTTTCCTTCGCCTTGCTGAAGTACAAATTTCTTGGTAAAAAATCCGGGCTAACCCACAGAATTTTCTTTTCGCTGCGTGGCACCCGTGTGTAAACAGTGCGTTTTCCGAAAGAGAGAATACGGACCCGTCAAAAAAAGTAAAACTTTTGTAATTAGATTTCGTATAACTACTCGTTGGCTTTCTTTTTTGATGAATCATTATTATTGTTGATAAGTACTATTTAGATAATAATTATAATGAGCGGTACGATCTTCAGAATTGATACAGTATTAGTAGGGATATTCTTTTCAGGAGTATGTTCTCTAATTTTTTTATGACATCACAAGGCAAAAAAATACAGTATGGCTTTTTTAAAGAATAAAAAATATCTCTATTTGAGTGGCGCAATAGCCCTGTTATTTATCTTTTGGTTTGCGTTCGGAAGCGAATCCAGCGAAGCTCCGGCTATCTATACGGCTCCTGAACGGGGCACGTTCGAAGTTAATGTAACGACAACAGGCGAATTGCAGGCTAAAAATTCCACGAGCATACGGGGACCGGAGGGGATACGGGAGTTTCGGATTTATAGTGTACCTATACAGCGGCTGATTCCTGAAGGGACGGTGGTTGAAAAGGGAGATTTTGTCGCTGAGCTCGACCGCTCGGAAATTTCCAGTAATTTGCAGGATGCGCAACTGGAACTCGAAGAAGCCGAATCGCAATATGAAAGCGCCCAGCTCGACAGCACGCTTAATCTTTCTCAGGCCCGCGATAATCTGATCAACCTGGAGTATGCCGTGGAAGAAGCCCAGATCGCGGTAGAACAATCGCAGTACGAATCGCCCGCGGTGCAGCGACAGGTACAGATCGAATATGAACGAGCACAGCGGGAACTGAGTCAGGCCCGCAAAAATTACAAGACGCAGGTCCGCCAGGCCGAAGTGAACCTCCGGGAGATTGAAACCGATTTAAAGCAGGAACAAAGAGAAGTGCAGCGCATCCGGGAGGTGATGGAGAAGTTTACCATTTATGCTCCCGAAAACGGAATGGTCATCTACAAACGGAACCGGGATGGGACCAAAGTTACCGAGGGAAGTTCCATCAGCGCCTGGGACCCGGTCGTGGCCGAGCTCCCCGATTTTAGCGTGATGAATTCTGAGACCTATGTCAATGAGGTGGATATTCAGAATATAAGATCCGGTCAAAGGGCGGATATAGGGCTTGACGCCATGCCGGAAAAACAGTTGACGGGCCGGGTCACCAGCGTAGCCAATATCGGGGAGCAGCGCCCCAATTCCGATTCCAAGGTGTTCCGGGTGACCATAGAGATAAATGAAGCCGATACAACCTTGCGTCCCGCTATGACCACCAGCAACACCATTAATGTCAGCAAGCTGCAGGATGTACTATATGTGCCCCTGGAGACGATTCATACGGTTGATTCCCTGAACTTCGTGTTCAAAAGAGACGGGTTGAATGTGACTATGCAACAGGTAGTCCTCGGATTGATGAATGACAATGATGTGGTGATCAGGGAAGGTATTTCGCTTGATGATGAACTCTTTTTATCCACGCCGGCCGATACGTCGGGCATTCCAAAAACCTACCTGCCGGCGGAAGTGCGGGAGCAGTACGACGAGGAAGAATTGAAATCGGATCCGCTGGAAGATACGAAGGAATTGACGCCTGATGAGGAGAACCCGGAAACAGAGGAGCGACCTATTGAGCAATCGGGACCGGATAGTAGCGCCGGACGCAGTTCTCAGTAAACAGGAAGATTTTCACAAGCATGCCAACTAAGTACAGAGTGAAATAACGTTGCTTCAAATTATTTTATATAACCTTGATATTGCTCTCGACGCGATCCGGCAGAATGCCATGCGGTCCTTTCTGACCTCGCTCGGTATTATTTTTGGCGTTGCCTCCGTCATTGCCATGCTTGCCATAGGCCGGGGCGCCCAGGAGGAGGTTTTAAGCCAGATGAAGCTGCTGGGCACGAATAATGTGATTATTGAACCGGTGATTCAACAGGTTGAGGGGGAGGTATCCAATGCTTCTTCCCTGGCAGAAAAACAGCAAAAGTATTCCCCCGGTCTGACGCTCGCAGACATGGAAAGTATCAAAGAACAGATTCCTCAGGTTGAGAATGTGAGCCCTGAAATAATTTATGAGACTTCCTTCATCCGGGGCGGCCGATTGCGATCGGGAAAGCTCGTAGGCGTAAATGATCATTATTTCGGGATCAATAACTTTGAAATTGCCGAGGGCAATATATTCAAGGATGTTCAGCTTACGAATGCAGATCCGGTTTGTGTGATCGGTTCGGACGTGAAGACCCGTTTTTTTGCGGGTGAAGACCCCGTGGGACAAAAAATTAAGGCGGGGAATACCTGGCTGACCGTCACAGGAGTGCTGAAAGAGCGGGAAATGAGCACGGAAAACATTCAGAACCTGGGAATTCGAAACTACAATCTGGACATTTATGTCCCTGTAACGACGGCGCTTTTGCGGTATAAAAACCGGGCGATGGTGACGGGACGGGAGATTCAGCAGGCTGCTGCGGAACGCAATAGTAATAACAGCAGCAGTAATAATAATGGGAATTCATCGGCCGGCAGCGGCAATAACTATCACCAGATCGATAAAATGATCGTACAGGTGACCGATACCCGGTACAGCGTGCCGATCGCAGAAATTGCCCGCAAGATGCTGCAGCGCCGGCATAATACGGTTATTGATTTTGAGGTGATTGTCCCTGAGCTTCTGCTCCAGCAGGAGCGCCGGACCCAGGAAATTTTCAATATTGTTCTCTCCTCTATTGCATCCATTTCCCTCATCGTGGGGGGCATCGGCATTATGAATATTATGCTGGCCTCGGTGGTAGAGCGCTACCGGGAGATCGGCGTACGGCGCGCCGTGGGAGCGCATGAGCGGGATATTCAGCTGCAGTTTTTAACAGAGGCGCTGGCCATCAGCATCTCCGGAGGGATCATAGGTATTATGTTGGGTATTGCCTTTAGTTACATCATAGAGCTAACAGCGGGCGTTGCAACCATTGTTACGCTGAGCTCCATTTTTATCTCATTCGGAGTCGCAATGGCGATTGGGGTGATCTTTGGTTTCTTCCCCGCACAACGAGCCGCAGAACAAGATCCCGTACACGCACTCAGACATGAATAGATATAGATATAACAATCGACTTTTCATCTGTACAATCTTCATTTTTTTCTTCCTTGGAACGCATACGATCGAGGGTCAGAGCCGGCAATCGAATGATGTGGGTACGCTGTCGCTCCAGGAGTGTATAACCATTGCCCAGGATCAAAGCGCTATTGCCAATGCAGCGCGGTATGCCCTGGTTTCCAGTAAATGGGAGTACGAGTCGTTTGAGGCCGACCTGTTGCCCAGCCTGTCCCTCTCGGGCGATGCGCCGGGGTACAATAAGTCTATTTTCTCCAATGTTTTGGATAACGGGCAAGTTACCTTTTCGTCGCGCACACAGTCGGAGGCCTCGGCATCATTGTCCATCAATCAAAATATCTTACCTACCGGTGGAAACCTTTCTCTTTCCACAGGACTCACACGGCTGGGAATTTTCGGAAATGAAAACACTTACCTTTGGCAAAGTACGCCGCTGGTCGTCGGATTGAGTCAGCCTCTTTTCCAGTTCAATAATTTAAAATGGAGAAACAAAACCGAGCCTCTGCGTTACGAAATTGCCCAAAAGCAGTTTGTGGAGGAGATGGAAGATATTGCCCAGACGGTAACACAACAGTTCTTTGATGTATACCTGGCTAAAATTAACCGGGAGAATGCCGAATTTAACGTCGCCCGAAATGACTCTATTTATCAAATTTCACAGGGCCGCTACAATGTGGGAAGTATCGCGGAGAATGATCTGCTGCAAAGTGAACTGGCTTTGCGAAATGCGGAATCTTCGCTGACGACGGCCCGCATCGAGTATGAACGGGTGCTCAATGACTTCAAAATTTTGCTGGGCTATCCCACGGATGTTACGCTCGACCTGGAAGAGCCGGAAGAGCTGCCGGAGATATCGGTCGATGTATCAAAAGCAAAACAGCTGGCAATGGAAAACAACAGTGAATCGCTTAGCTATCGGCTGAATGAAATCCAGGCCGAGCGGAATTTGGCGCAGGCCAGGAGCGAAGCCGGCTTTGCGGCCACGTTAAATGCCAATTTTGGCCTGAACCAGTCGTCGGAAAATTTTGGGGATCTGTATAATAATGCGCAAAACCGTCAGTTTGTGACCGTGGGATTTGAAGTGCCGATTTTCAATTGGGGAAAACGCCGCGCCCAGGTTAATTCTGCACGAAACCAGCAGCAAGAGGTAGCAAACAGTATTGACTTTCAGCGCCGGCAATTTATCCAGGAGGTGGAATATACGGTGAGCCAGTTTTTGCAGCTGCGCGGGCAGGCCCTGATTGCCGCCCAGGCGGATACGATTGCCCAGCGACGCTACGAGGTGGCCCAAAATCGATATCTGATCGGAAAAATCGATATCACCAACCTTTTTATTGCCCAGGAAGAGAAAGATTCGGCCCGGCAGGCGTACATTCGAGCCCTGCGAACGTTTTGGACGGGCTGGTATAATCTCCGGGCCCTGACCCTCTATGATTTCCAGAACGACCAGCCTATTACGTACGAGTTTTAGAGACCTTTGCAAAACCGTTGTGTTGCCCACCCTTTATATTTCCGCTATTTCAACACCCTCACCTGTAGTCTACTATATACTGTGGTGTTAAAATCACTCAGGGATTGGTATTGAAAAAAACTGGGTTTTTAAAGCTTTCTTTTAGTTACTGGTATCCTTCCGTTCAGGTGTTTTTTGGTATTGATCATCTCTTGTGGACGACTGGGAATACAAGTCGTGAACAAAAGCAATAATTAAAGGTAATAGGGCCGGGAAGTGTAGATGATGAGGGTAAAGCCAGGACTGACGAATCCGCACCCAAATTACTATTAACCGATAACCAATACCTATAGCTGTATGTAAAATTCACTGATGTGGTTTGCTATTCGGTAACATTTTTCTAAATTAGGTACTCAATTTAAACTGTTGAACAAAAAAATGGCTTTATGAGTAAGGATAAGAAAAAGAGTACAGGGGAAACGGAAGCGAATGGGATCTCAAGGAAAAATTTTTTGAGCACTTCGGCAACAGCTGCTGCTGGTTTTTTCGTCGTACCCCGTCATGTATTGGGTGGGCCAGGATATAAGGCCCCGAGCGACCGGCTTAATATCGCCTGCATCGGGGTAGGCGGCATGGGGGCAAGCAATACGAATTCGTTGGCAGAACTGGGAGAAAATATTTATGCCCTCTGCGATGTGGACCAGGATTATGCGGCAGATACCTTATACAGCTATCCCAAGGCCAAGCGCTACGTCGATTTCCGGGAAATGCTGGAAAAGGAAGATGAAATTGATGCGGTGATGGTAGCCACCCCGGATAATACCCACGCGGCCATTGCTATTTATGCCATGGAGCGGGGCAAGCATGCCTTTGTACAGAAGCCTTTGACGCGGACCATCTACGAAGCACGACGGATGGCCGATGTCGCCGAGGAGACAGGCGTTGCGACTCAGATGGGCAACCAGGGTCACGCTTTTGAAAGCACCTACAAGATTATAGAATATATCCGGCAGGGAGCCATCGGAGAAGTCTCGGAAGTTGACTGCTGGACCAACCGTCCCATGGGCTACTGGCCGCAGGGTGCCGACGTACAGGAGTCTGACAAGATGCCGGTCGTTCCCTATACGATGCACTGGGATCTCTGGGTGGGCCCCTCGCCCTACCGTCCCTATGATCCCGGGATCGCTCCTTTTGCCTGGCGCGGGCGCTGGGACTTCGGTGCGGGGGCGCTGGGAGATATGGGAGCCCATATCATGGACCAGCCGTACTGGGCGCTCGACCTGGGGATGCCGGAGCAGGTACATGCCAGTTCCACTCCTTTTAACAACGAGGCCTTTCCGCTCGGTTCATCGGTCCACTATACCTTCCCGTCCACGGGCGACCGGGGCCCTGTCAAACTGAACTGGTACGACGGCGGATTACTGCCGCCCCGCCCCGAGGAGCTGGAAGACGGCAAGCCACTGGGAGCCAGCGGCGGGGGAATGATCTTCCATGGTTCGGAAGGGAAGCTGATGGCCGATGTATACGGACAGAATGCGCGGTTTATTCCCGAATCGGATATAAACGATATCGGTGAGCCGGAAAAGACGATGGAACGTTCCCCGGGCATCCATGAAGAATGGGTGAATGCAGCCAAGGGCAACGGAACGACTTCCTCGAATTTTGAATATGCGGCCGCTCTTACCGAGACCATGCTGGTCGGTAACATGGCGATCCGTTTCAAGGATGCCAATACCAAGCTGCAGTGGGATGCCGACAATATGCGGGTCAGAAATCTGCCGGAAGCCAATGAATGGCTAGATGAACGAAATGATTTCCGCATCGGCTGGAGGGAAATAATCGGTTAGCCCCGGCCTCCCGGAGATTGATCCGGGATAAAGCGGCTGTTGCAATTATTGTGAAAATGCCCGGTCCATTCAAAGGATCGGGCATAGTTGTTTTACCGGGGGGCATTGAAGTGATGCCCGGTGCAATTAACGCATCTATAGTTAGACGTATTTTTTCCTGGTTCACCTTTGCTTTATCCGGGGCCAAATTACTGGGTAAGAATCCGGCTTAAGAGGTTATCCCTCAGGAGTATTTCGGTAAAAACTCAAAAAACCGGGCAGAGGTTTGAATGCCACGGTAGAAATCCTTGAGCGCAAATTTCTCGTTCGGCGAGTGGATGGCGTCGCTGTTGAGCCCGAAGCCCATCAGGATGGATTGGGCCCCCAGGAGCTGTTGAAAATCGGCGACGATGGGAATGGAGCCGCCTTCGCGGGTAAAGAGCGGTTCACGCCCGTATACCGCTTCAAAAGCGTCTGCCGCGGCCTGTAACCCGTAAAAGGAGAGATCCGTTATCGCCGGTTGTCCCCCGTGATGTTCGGTGACCGTTACGGAGACCGTATCGGGGGCCAGGGATTCTACCTGTTCAGCAAAGAGCCGGGCGATTTTTTGGGGGTCCTGATCCGGGACCAGCCGCATGCTTATTTTGGCACCGGCGTTGGAGGGTAATACGGTTTTGGCCCCTTCTCCCTGGTATCCGCTCCAGAGTCCGTTGACATCGAGGGTGGGACGAGCGGTGGCCCGTTCCAGGGTAGAGTACCCTTTCTCCCCGTGCAAAGCGTCCACTCCCAATGTTTTTTTATAGGCCGACTCGTCAAAAGGAAGCTGCCGGTAAGCCTCTCGTTCTTCGTCTGTCAGATCCTTGACGTCATCATAGAACCCCGGGATCTGTATTATGCCGTCCTTATCTTTCAGCCGGGCGATGATCCCGGCCAGCACATTGGCGGGATTCTCAACGGCCCCGCCGTATACCCCGGAATGCAGATCGCGGTTGGGGCCTTCTACTTCCACTTCCATGTACGCCAGCCCGCGCAGGCCATAGGTGATGGAGGGGGTATCTTCGGCAAACATCGCCGTGTCGGAGATAAGGACCATATCGCAGGCAAGCAGTTCTTCGTGGGCTTCGATAAACGGCACCAGGTGGGGAGAGCCGATTTCCTCTTCCCCTTCAAAAATAAATTTAATATTGACGGGGAACGATTCCCCGGAAGCCAGATAAGACTCCACGGCTTTGAGGTGCGTAAATGACTGTCCCTTGTCGTCGCTGGCCCCCCGTGCGTAGATATTGCCGTCGCGCACGGTGGGTTCAAAAGGGGCCGTTTTCCAAAGCTCCAGCGGGTCGGGGGGCTGTACATCGTAATGGCCGTAGACCAGAACCGTCGGATGGGCTGGATCCGTCGTTAATTCTCCGTAAACGATGGGATTGCCGTCCGTTTCAAAGAGCTCGGTCCGGTCCATATTCAGCGACTCCAGTTTGTCCAAAAGAAACCGGGCAGCGTCACAGATATCGTTTTTATGTTCGGAGCTGGTACTGATGCTCGGAATGCGTAAGAACGCAAAGAGCTCTTCCCTGAAGGTTTCTTTGTTGGCGTCAATATAATCGGTTATCGTAGACATAAAAATAAAGGCTGATTTACAAGGGCTTATTTGATAGAGGGCTTTGCAAAACCGGTCTTTTCCCCAATGTCGGTGTTATCGGTCGGTTGAAATTCTCACATATGGGCAATATGCTGCGATTCCAACCTCCCTCTGGCCTTGACCTTGAACAAAATTTCTGGTTTTTCAAAGGCCTCTCATAGTATGTTTAATAATGAAGCTGCATCATCATCTTCTTCATAACTCTATCTATCGTTCGCGTTCGAGGTTCAGGCAGTGCCAGGACCCATTATACTCCGGGTTGTCGCGCAATAAGGATATTATGACCAGTTCATGTTTTAAAATAACGAACACCCATGGCTGCCACGAGGCTTAGCGCTATTGCGTGGCTTACTCGGGAGAACTACGGGTTAGAGTATCATGATCTCTTTCGTAGGTATCCACCCGTACAGGCCGTTGCTCATGCGAACATAGCTCCATTCAGGTTGTGCATTGCTGCGTTTGTGATCAACAGTAAAGGTATAGCCCTCAAAAGCCTGGCTGACCAGCGAAGCATCTTCCCGGGGGGTTTCAGCCACCGGAGCATCTTCGGTCACCATGACCGCAACACTGTAGCGGTTGCTTACATACTGTGTATAAAAGGCAGTGGCCATAATGGCGACAGCAAGTCCGACGATTGTAAAGCTTATGGTCTTTACCGCCCGTGGGAGCCCTCGTATAAACCAGCGGGCTATAAAAAAAAGAATCCCCATATTAAACAGGATGAGTCCGGCTCCCAGCAAGGTCCGTGCACCTATATTGTCTTGCAGCCAGTGGGTCGCAACATCCCAGGGCAGCTTCGGAAGGATGGCTGACTGATGGCTGAATTGTTTGTTAATATAATCCAGCATCTGTTCGGCTCTGGTTGCTGTTTCTTCAAATTGAGACGATTTTAGATAATAATATTTGGCCTTTCCGAGAGAATCTACCCGCTGGTAGGCAATCCCGAGGTTCAGAAAAAGCGCACCGGACAGGTTTTGCTGATTTTCAAGCTGTTGGTACCGCTGGACGGCCTCCATATTCTGACCGGAGCTCAGCAACTTGTTGGCTTCGTCAAACAGGGCCTGTGGACGCTGTTGAGCATCGCCCGACACAGGGATAGCTCCACAAAGAAAAATCAATAGCAATATCCGTTGTAGCAATGATCGTTCCACAGTTATAATACTTTTTTCAATTTCTCGAGGGTGCTTTGAGCTAAACCAACGTGTGATTTCAGATATTCATGGGTAGCCTCCGGAGCGTAGCTGATAGAAGCGCATTTATCCAGCAGCATGCGGATATTTTTAACGAGTTCGGCATCGATATCATTCTGTTTTAAGGCCTGGAGGTAATCCTCGTTGGAAAGACCGGCTTCGGGAAGATTCAACCGGTCGCCGATAAAGCCGGTGATCGCTTTTTGCAACATGTTATAGGCTTGTTTGATATGTCCCTGCTCAGAAAGGTCCACGGCCTGGTTGAGCCGGTCGGCAGCGGTACCCGAGGCTTTTTGGGATCGGGCAAAGGCACGATCATTGGTCATCCGGTCGAAGTAGCTCTTTTGCCAGTAAGCAATCGCCAGCAAACACAGCGGAACGAACAAGCCGGCCCAGAACCACCAGTATGATACCAGGGGGGCCTCTTCAAGGGTTGTCCAGCTTGCGAGACCTGTAACGGGACTTACAGGCAATGATCCGCGGGGATCTTGTTGGACTATGTTCTCGGGGTTCGGCCGTACGGTAAAATGCAGCGCGGGCAAGGTTTGGGTGATGTATGCATCCCGTTCCGGATCGAAATAGGCCACTTCTTTTTCAGGTACCGTGTATTCACCGGCGGAGCGGGCGATGACCACATCCGTAAATGTTTTGGTGCCGCTGATACGGCGATTGCCTCTGTTCAGCTCCGAAGCCTCCTGCGGTTCATAGACCTCGAGTCCCTCGGGCAGCTCATATTCGGGTTTTGAAATCAGCGGTATGTTGCCGGTCCCGCTAACCCGGGTCGTAATTTCAATAGATTCTCCCTCTGTCGCCTTATTCGTACTTATTTCCCGGCTGATATTATAGGAACCGACTGCACCAAAATAAGTGTCGTCCTCAGGAGAGGGCAGCGATTGAACATCCAGTGTTACTGGGTCACTTTCCAGTTCTATTTGCTGCTGGTTGCGGCCCATGCCGCCAAAAAAGCTGCTGAACGGGTCATCACGAGACCTGCTTGTAGAGCGGACCGAAACGATGATCTTGTAGGGACTTACTTTCAGGGTGCCGCTTTTTGTCGGAAAAAGCGCAAACTGCAGAAGGCGTGCCTTGCGGTAGCGAACACCGTTGATGATGGTCGTATTTGCCTGGGGGCGCTCCCTGTTGTTAAGCTCCTCTTTCCAGAAGCCTTCTGCTTTCCAGCCCGGCACCGGCTGGTATGAGTTGACTTCCAGTCCATCCTGAAAATACAAGACGACGTCCGAAATGATCTGCTGTCCGGTAACCGGTTGATTATCCGAAACTTCCAGCTGTACAAACATATCAGGCTGTTGTTCGTCTTGGGACTTCGCCGATTCATTGCGGTTAATAATGGATACCTCAATAGGGTCGGTAGTAAACTCTTCGCCATCGATCGTGACGGAAATGGGGGGAATCCGATGATCGCCCTCCCGCTGGGCGATCAGCTGGTAGCTATAGGTATAGGAGGTGCTGCTTTGCCCGTTGACATACCGGTAGCTTCGTGAAGTAGACGGGGTATTACTGAGAAGACGAAACCCATCCTGAAAGTTGGGCAAAGAGGGACGGGAAACATTGTTGAAGTCTCCACTTATTCGAATGGAAAGCTGAATACGCTCTCCGGTATAAATCGTTGTTTCCGAAACCGTAGCCTCTACGGAGACCTCAGGCTGTGCCAACGCATGAGGAGGAAATAGTCCGATTAGCGCTACGGCAGAACAAATTGCACAAAAGAAGCTACCAATCTTTTTCATTCGTATTCTTGCTGGACTTCATTTTTTGTTTTTTGAATTCCTGGAGCAGGTCTTTTTCCTTTTGCTCCAGCGCTCTCAGGATTTTTTCAGCCTCGGCCTGACTGATGTTACTTTGCCGGGGCTGTTGCCGCTGGTCCTGTTGATTTTGATCCTGTCGGTTCTCTTGATTTTGCTGGTTTTGCTGATCCTGATCCTGGTTTTGATTTTGGTTCTGCTGGTTCTGCTGGTTCTGCTGGTTCTGCTGGTCTTGATTTTGATTCTGCTGTTGCTGCTGATCCTGATCCTGTTGATTTTGATTCTGCTGATTCTGTTGGTCTTTATTTTGATTCCCGTCTTGTTCCTGCTGTTCTTGTTTCTTTCTCCGGGCTAATTCATAGTTGTGTTTGGCATCTTCGTCACCGGCCATGTAGCGCAGTGACCGCTTGTAATACTCCAGTGCCTGATCCCATTTTTTCGCTTCCGCCAGGATATTGCCGATATCATAATTAGCCATGGCACGCCGCTCGGCGTCATTCGTCATATTCTTGAATTGTTCAAACGTACGGATCGCTTCTTCGCTGTTGCCCGCCTTGGCCTGGGCACTTGCGAGATTGTAAAACAATTTCGGATTGTCGGGTTCAGCATCAATCGCTTTTTTGAAAAGAGCAACAGCTTTCTCATACTCGCCGTTATCATAGGCTTCATTTGCCTTGCGGGCCTCTTCGGGGGCAAGACCCATCAAAAGAAAAGCCGCCACGGTTACAAGAATAATTCTCATCATAGGATTTTTGTATGGATGTTTATTAAATAATATAACAGATTCCTCACCCGGTACCGGGCCTAATCCATTTGTTCAGCAATAGCTAACGTTTCATCATCCATTTTCATATTCGTAAAAACATTGGATACGTCGTCGTTGTCCTCAAACTTATTCATCAGCTTAAAGTTTGATTCCGCTACCTCCGTATCAGCCTTGACTTCCGTCATGGGGATTCGAATAAGCTCGGCAGATTCGATATCATATCCCCCCTCTTCCAGTTCGTCTCTGACCTCATACATCGTATCGCGTGCCGTAGTGACGTTGAAAAAGTCGCCGTCTGTGTCTATTTCTTCAGCACCGGCATCAATGGCATTTAGCATAAACTCCTCCTCATCGTGCTCTCCCGGGGCAATACCGATCATGCCCTTCTGCTCAAACAGGTAGCCGACCGAGCCGTCCGTGCCGAGATTACCCCCGTGGGAGGTAAAAATATGGCGAATATCCCCAACGGTGCGGTTATAGTTATTCGTGGTCACTTCAATAAAGTAAGCAATGCCCCCCGGGCCGTAGCCTTCGTAGGTGGCATCTTCATAACGACCATCCCCCTCGTCAAGTTCGCCCGTACCCTTTTTAATGGCTCGTTCAATATTATCTTTGGGTACATTATCGCTCTTTGCGTTATTTATGGCCGTATCGAGCCGGGGATTCATCTCGGGGTCGCCGCCGCCTTCGCGGGCAGCTACCGATATTTCGCGAAGGTGCTTATTGAATATTTTCGCTCTTTTTTTGTCTTCTTTGGCCTTTTTATGCTTTATATTAGACCACTTGGAATGTCCTGCCATAAGGTTACATGCTTGTTGAAATAGTATGACAAAGGTGAAAATGGATCCACGTTTTGTGCAATCTTCTAAAAGTCTGTAATATAAGAGATAGCTGGCTTTACACCTAATATCGAGGCCGGGAAATGGGGAAGGACAAATTTTTGTTAATCAATCAAAAGTGGTAAAAAATCATTATTATAGCGTTGACCGGTAACGTAAACAGCAGAAAGGATATATAGCATGAATATTGGAATTGTGTGTTATCCCACTTTCGGGGGCAGTGGTGTGGTGGCAACGGAGCTGGCCAAAGAATTGGCTCACCGGAATCATAATGTGCATATCCTCAGCTACGACCGGCCGGCCCGTCTGGATACGTTTCAGACCAATATTTCCTATCACGAGGTGAACATGAACACCTACCCGCTCTTTGAATATCCTCCCTATGATCTGGCGTTAGCTAATCAGATGGCCAACCTCATTGAGTACGAAAAGATCGATGTGTTGCATGTTCATTATGCAGTTCCGCATGCAACCAGCGCCTACCTTGCCAAACAGATTTTGGGTGAAAAGGCCGCGCACGTCCCGCTGATTACGACGCTTCACGGTACCGATATTACGATTGTGGGCAGTGATCCCAGTTATAAGAGCGTCGTCGATTTCTCTATTAACCAAAGTGATGGGGTAACGGCGGTTTCGGAATTCCTGAGAGAAGAGACCTATAATCGTTTTGACATCAGGAAAAAGATAGAGGTTATTCCTAATTTTATTGATCTCAAGCGATTTAAAAAATCCAATAAAAACCACTTTAAACGCGCCATCTGTCCCAATGGCGAAAAAGTGGTGGTACATGTTTCCAATTTCCGGGAGGTCAAGCGGGTGCCGGAAGTGGTGAATGTATTTCACCGGATACTGGAAAATGAGATCGACGCCAAGCTGCTGCTGGTGGGCGACGGACCCGATCGTCAGCGGGCTGAGAAACGCTGCCGTGAGTTGGGCATCTGCAATCATGTCCGTTTCCTGGGTAAGCAGGACCAGGTGGAGGAAGTGCTCTCCATTGCCGACCTGTTTCTCATCCCCTCCGGCTCCGAGACGTTTGGCCTGGCGGCCCTTGAGGCGATGAGCTGCAGCGTGCCGGTAATCAGTTCCAATATCGGCGGGTTGCCTGAAGTCAACGTTCATGGCGAGACCGGCTATCTTTGTGACCTGGACGATACCGACTGCATGGCAAACTATGCTGTTGATATTTTACAGGATAGATCACTGCACGAGCAAATGGCCCGCAATGCCCGCAGGCAGGCCGAGCGTTTTGAGATGGGCAAGGTCGTGAGTATCTACGAGCAGTATTATGAGACGTGCAAGGAGGAGCTTCAAAAGCAGATGGCATAGTATTTTATGTTCTGCTATAGCTTTTATGGGGGATATTCTGCTCTTCAACCGGCCAACGACAACGATGGAATATATCGGCGCCGCCACTGTGTTGTCAGGTATTTATATAGGGTCGACCGGTTTATATAGGGGCGACCGGTAAAAAAATGAGTGAGGCAGGAATCTATTCTCGCTGGCTGTCTTAAATGAGCTCTTTGAAAATCCGTGCTCAGAACCATTTTTTGGGATGTGTAATTCTGATTCGGCGACCCATCATTTGTTCCACCATTCGGCGGAACGCCTCCAGATATTTTCCGAACTTCAGGGAGATTCTTTTTCTGAAGGTCATATATTCCGGAAAATGACTGGGACTCAGGTCCGGTTCCACTCCTTCGAGTTCGTTCAGCCACTGCTCGTCTTCTTCGTATCCGAAACGGATCAGGTCTTCCGTAAGGGAGCCGTGCAGTTTCAGCTGTCCCGCAATACGTTCTTTATGATCCCGCCAGCGGCCCACACTTGTCGGTTGGATGGGACGCACCCCGCTGAGGGCTTTTTGGGAGGAATCCGAAACGGAAGCCGCTTCATGGTATTTGCTGAAAGGCACCTTCTTTTCCAGAAAGGGGATCCTGGCGGACAAGAGGTCTTGTACCTCATCGGGATCGGATACAAAAGATTCATACCGTATGAGGATAAATCCGGGGTGGCCCTGCAGACGCCCCGCCTCTCTGCTGTACATTTTCCAGTAGCGGAGACTGGCCCAGTAGCGATCAGGGTCTTTCTTGTGTTTGCTGCAAACAATATCCCTGGGATCGCGCAACATACAGATGACATACAGATCGGGGTCAACCCGCAGGCTGGGTCCCGCTATCATGACATCTTTCGGGTTTTTGGTCAGGAAAATATCCGGATGACCGGGCGCACGGGTAAATAATCGATCTTCATGCGTGGTATAGTAATCGACATGGTAACACGTCTTAATGGCTTCTGCCATGAGTGTGGTCCCGGTGCGGGGACTTACCCCGACGATATGGATTCTTTTCATGATGCAGGATCAGGCCGCCAGCACGTTGGATACTTCTTCCGCTGCTTCCTTGAGCAGAACGGCAGAGATAACATTCAGATCTGAATTGTCGATGATCTCTTTGGCTTCCTCGGCATTGGTACCCTGCAGGCGGACAATAATGGGGACGTCCTGCACCTTCTCAGCAATTTCAGGGTCTTTTACGGCCTCAATTACTCCATTGGCCACGCGGTCGCACCGCACGATACCGCCAAAGATATTAATGAGAATCGCCTTCACGTTTTTATCTTCCAGGATGATACGAAACCCATTTTTGACTGTTTCCACATTGGCACTGCCGCCCACATCGAGGAAGTTGGCCGGCTCACCGCCCGAGAGTTTAATGATATCCATGGTAGCCATGGCCAGTCCGGCTCCGTTGACCATGCAGCCCACATTGCCGTCCAGCTTAATATAATTCAGCCCGTATTCGGAGGCTTCCAGCTCAACCGGGTTTTCCTCCGATTTATCGCGCAGTTCAGCAATATCGCTGTGACGGAAAAGCGCATTATCGTCGAAGGTCATTTTGGCATCGAGCGCCATCACATCCCCGCCCGGGGTAAGTACCAGCGGGTTGATTTCCACCAGGCTGGCGTCGGTTTCTTCGTAGCAGTTATACAGCGCCATGATAAACTTCACGGCCTTTTTGAAGGCATCGCCTTCGAATCCGAGGGCGTACGCCAGGTGACGCGCCTGGTTGTGCTGCAGCTGCATGCCCGGTTCCACCCATTCCTTCACAATCTTTTCGGGCGTTTCTTCAGCTACTTTTTCAATTTCAACACCCCCTTCCGTCGAAACCATGATCACGTTTTTGCTCTTTGACCGGTCGAGCAGAATACCCAGGTAAAACTCCTGTTCGATATCCACCCCGTCCGTGACGTAAATGCGGGTGACTTCCTGCCCCTCTTTTCCGGTCTGTACCGTAACCAGCGTATCGCCAAGCAGCGATTCGGCCGCCTCGCGCACTTCCTCAAGGGTATCGCAGAGAATGACGCCGCTCGCACCGCTGTTTTTGGTCTTCCCTTTTCCGCGTCCCCCGGCATGGATTTGCGCTTTGACAACAAACAGGCCGGCGCCATTGTCTTTCATCTCCCGGGCAGCTTCAACAGCCTTGTCCACCGTTGTAGCGGATACGCCCGCGGGGACAGCTACATTGTATTCTTTTAATAATTCTTTGGCTTGGTACTCATGGATTTTCATAACGACAATCTGTAAGGTTAATAGTTACTGCAAATTATACGCCGGTCTGTAAGCCTGTCGGACTTGGCAAAATCTACTGCGAGTCCGTCGGCTTTGGCCGGATTCCGAGCTCTTTTTTTAAACAGACCCACTATTCGCCTCAAAAGACCCCGGAAATATGACTCAAACCGTCTGGCTTTCGTCACGACCCTCAACGTCCGACAGACTCCTGGCGGGACTGATTTATCAAATTCAGTCGCTTAATATAATAAATGAATGGCAAGAAATTCAGTGAGATATACAATTAGCCCGGATTTCCTCACCAGGCAATCTGTACTTCTGCAAGGCGACGGAAAAAAAGCGGCAGAAAGGGACTCCGCTGCGTCTGGCACGCTATTTTTATCTTCAACGCAGCTGACCGGCTACATTCGAAGTATTGACAAGAGGATAAGCCGCCCTACCGGCTGCTGCTGATTTCAATCCTTCTCAACCCCGTCCCGTCCCGGTTCATGATATAGATTTCATCTTTGCCGGAGCGGTCGGAACAGAAGATGATTTCTTCCCCGTCGGGCGACCAGGAAGCGTAGTAATCTTTTCCGCTGTGTGCCGTGAGTTGTTTCATATTCGTCCCGTCAATATCAATGACATAAAGGTCGAAATTACCGAAGCGGTTAGAGGTGAAAAGAAGGGTCCGGCCATCCGGCGACCACTGTGGAGCAAGATCGAAATGATGGTCGGTGGTCAGCTGTGTCTGGTTGGAGCCGTCGGCATCCATTACGTACAGGTCGAAATTGTCATTGCGGTCGGAGGCAAAGGCAATGTTCTCTCCATCGGGCGACCACACGGGATCCACCTCATAAGAATGGGGAGAGTGGGTAAGTCGCTGCTGATTCCTGCCGTCGGGCTCCATGGTGTAGATTTCAATATTTCCATCCCGATCCGACAGGAACAAAATGTGATTACCATCCGGAGAGAAGAAAGGATAGACATCCGTAGTTTCGTTGGAAGTGAGCTTCCTGATATCCTGGGTTTGGTAATTGCGAAGATATATTTCCATATCCCCGTCTTCATTGGAATGGTAGAGCAGGTTACGGCTGTCCGGCGACCATGAGGGAAGATCGCCGTCCCGTGCGGAGCTTATGGGGAATTGTTCCGATTCGTTATGAGCGTGGCGCATGTCGTAGTACAATTCCCGCTCCCTTTCGGAAAAAAAAGCGACATACTTTCCGTTGGGCGACCAGGCCGGGTAGTAGTCGTGAGCGGGATGAGAACTTATATTTTGCACATCATGGGTATTTAAATCAATCACATAGATATCGAAATTACCCCTGAGTGCTGAAGCAAAGGCAATATATTGACCGTCGGGCGACCAGTAGGGATGCACGTAGGAGAGCGTATCCGTATCCCGAGGCTGACAAAAGGCTGCCCTGCTGCACAACAATACAAATATAAGAACTGCGAATGATCGTTTCATACCTGCCACCCATACCCTTGTAATATTAAGAGTAATAAAAAAGAGAGACTAATTCACCTTTTTTAGGCGTTATGACAGCATTTTTGTGACGGCATGCAGCGATTGATATTTCTCAATCCCGTGTTGTCGCAGCCATTCGGTATCCTGATGGGGCTCATGGCGCGATTTGATAAAGAAGGGCGTAATTCCCAGGTCAACGGCCGGTTTCAGGTCGCTCAATTTATCTCCGGCCATATATGACTGCCCGAAATCTATACGGTGCTTTTGAGCAGCTTTTTGAAACATGCCGGTGCCGGGTTTCCGATCTTCCGGCACATACCGTTGATCGGGGTCATATTCGGGATGATGCGGGGCATAATACCAGTCATCGATGGAGACGGTGTGTTCCAGAAGCTGCTGGTCCACCCAGCGATGGAGCGCCTGCACCTGCTTCTCCGTGTATCGCCCGCGCGCGATACCCGACTGGTTGGTTACGACAATAATTTTAAAATGGTGGTCGCGTATCCACTGCAGCGCCTCAATAACCCCTTCACACCATCTCCATTCTTCCGGGCGGTGCACAAAATTGTAATCTACATTGATGGTACCGTCGCGATCGAGAAAAAATGCTTTATTCATGTGGTTGTATGAATCTAAGATAAATATCCAAAGTAAAAAAACAGCAGGGCAGGTGCCAGCTCGATACGCCTGCCTCCGTTTCTCGTACATTCCCACCTGACACTCAATCAACAGGATTCAAACCGCAGTAGCGGTCTTTTTTTCAGAAAATAAAAATTACGGAACAAAAAATTCGGATCCAGACTAATAATAAAAGATATACTACATATAGTATATATTAATTATTACAAAATAATAATTCAGACAGGGCAAATAATCATGAAAAAAGTTAGGGCAAACTATATGAAGAAAGCTAATTTCAACGTAATGCATAACCGCATTATACAAAGTATCTTTGTATTTGGAGCAGTAATACTGCTTGCTGTTTCATGTCAAGATGTGGATTTCAACGGGCCAAAGCACGGGAAGGCTCATATGAACGTGAAGCTTACCGATGCCCCTGGCGACTACCAGGAGGTAAATGTGGAGGTTCAGGCACTTCGTATTCACTATACACCATTCAGTGACGATACCGTTGATGTGGATCCGGACAAGGATGGCAAATGGATAGAGCTGCCGGTGGATCCGATGACCATAAACCTGCTGGAGTTGACAAACGGGGTTGACACCTTGCTGTCCTCGGCAGACTTGGATCCCGGACGATACCGGGAGCTTCGGCTGATTCTCGGGCATGACAACACCGTCATGGTGGATGATATGCTGCACGACCTCAAAGTACCCAGCGGCCAGCAATCGGGATATAAGATCAAATTCAAGACCGAACTTGAAGCCGGTGAAGAGCTCGATGTGATTATCGATTTCGATGCGTCCCGCTCGGTCCACAAAGCAGGAAGGAGTGGTAAATACATCCTGAAACCGGTGCTCAAGGCCTTTGTTGAGAGCGGTGAAAAGGCGGAAGCCGGATCGATCTCCGGGACGGTGGAACCCGTAGATGCAAGGCCGACGGTTTTTGCTGTTGCGGGAAGCGACACGATCAGCTCTACCCACGCCGATACAACAGATGGCGGCTTTATGTTGCGGGGACTCGAAGAGGGGCTGTATGATCTGGTAATAGAACCGGCCGGCGATCAATATTCTGTTACCACAGAGACAGGCATATCTGTTGAAAGTGGCTCAGAAACAAACCTGGATCCGATCATACTGGACGAAAACGAGTAAAAAGCTAATCTGCATTTTCCAGCGATAAATGCGGGCTAATGCTTATGTTCTTAGAAGAATTAACAACAAAAAATGCCCGGCTGTTTAGTCAGCCGGGCATTTTTATTTCAAGAAGCTTGCTTGCTATCGATTGGATGCGAAAAATTACTGAGGCATATATGCACATGCCCTCATTGCGCCCGGCTCGTCGGACACAGTCCGATGTCCGCCTGTTGATACCCGCCGGTCGCCAACCATGAAGTTAAGGGTTTGGGATAACAAGATAACATGTTATCTCAATGCAGAGAGACGATATCGGAGAGAGAGCTTTATGCCAAGGTGATGTTGATCATTTTCGTAGATGTAATCATGGTTAATCTCGCGCCGGTAGGTAATGCCGATATCTGTTTCAAACTGTTTGTAGAAGAATAGAACAGACGCTCCGAACCTCATTTCTACATTATGCAGCCAGTACTTGTTGTGATTTGGATTCTGAATATCTTCATCAAGCATGGCATCCGACAGGTAAAGAAAATCGTTGTTTTTAGCGACCCGCTGGGCGAATATGTTGATACGGCCTTTGTCGTAATACAGGGATCCCCCCAGGTACTGGCTGTTGGATCCCGGTCCGATGGCAGCCCCCATCAGTTGTCCCCGGTTGGTATATCCCTGGGGCGATCTGCTGTGAACATAGAAGGGAGCGTATCCACGAAAAGCACCCGACTTACTGGCTTCGAGCTGGGTCAGCTCGGTGGTAACGGATACTATTTTTTTGCTGCTCAGGTCAAACGTTTTTTGCAGGCCCAGGGTATAGCCCCGGCTGTGGGAGGGTTCGGTAACAAAGTCCCGCCAGTCCCAGCTGTGATCCGTTCGCGCCCATTCTCCATAAATTTCCAGCCCGCTTTCGGGGAAGACCCACTGGCCAAACAGGGAGATAAGCTGATCGGACTGGTCGTTGCCGCTGATGTTCGACTCATCGGTGAGAGTCGTTTTTGTAAAGGCTTCGAAGATTTTGAACAGGTTGCCGGCCGGGATGCCTTCGGGTGGAATGATTTCATAAAAAATTCTATTGAGGCCAACCCTCAGTCCCGGCACCGGCTTGGGACTTACCGACAGGGTAAGTCCCGATACATATCGTTCATCATTCTCTGGATTATTATCGAAGTAATCGGATTCCATCAGCTTACCCCAGAACAGCTTGGTTTTCAGGTGACCGACATAAATGTCTTTGGGCTCCGAGGTACTGATAAAGAAGTGGCGGAAGCCGGGACCATTGCTGTCCATAAGAATGGCATTCCTGCGTGCGGGTCCCCACCGCATATGTTCATTGGAAATGCCGGCAGCCCATCCCCGGTAGTCGGCGCGCAGATAGGAGTTTCCCCAATCCGCCGTCCAGAAAGAATGATTCCCAAATCTCTGGGGCCAGTCTATGCGGCCGAGAGCGTAGGCATAGGGCGACCTGTTCGGATTATTTTCGTACGGGGAGAGTTCAAAACTTCTGTTCTGGTTGAATATGAGATGGGGACGCAAAGAAGCCGACAGGAAGCGGTATCGCAAAAAAAAGCCGCCCGACCAATCACTGGTGAATCCCCTTCCTTGCCAGACCGGGCCGTCATGCTGTCCGCCGGGTTCGAGCGACTGCCAGTAGGTTCGCAGCCTGGGATCATGGGGAGCGATCGTGAAATGATTTTCTGGGCCGGGGCCCGCAGGTGCTGATAACTTTTCACGGGTGCCGCCGGTATGGAATATCGGATTGGGTGCACCGGACCACGGATGCTGCTGCAAATGATCGAGCCTGTTGAGATGGGAGTACTCGTGGTTGAAGAGATCAAATGGCTCCTCCGGCCGAGCGAGGAGGCCGCTAATGGTTAATGTCTGAAGATATTCCCTGTAAATATCGTTTTCCTCAAGTTGTTGAGCCCAGGCCTGTTGTCCGTCCACCACTATGTTAGAAAAGATGAATACACAGAAAAAAAATGGGTAAGAAATAGCATAAGATGACCGAAATGAGAGGTTTTTTTTGAATAACATTGCCCTGTTTTATTTGTAATAAAAATTATGATAGGAAAGAATCTAAAAATGGTAGGTAAAAAAGGCGGATTTTGTTCCCCGGTGGCCGCTGGGGGGGGACGAATATGAGTTTAAAAAAAACCGATCGCCGGGTAGCAAACCCCTTCCCGGGAGTCTGCCGGACTCTTATCAAGAGGACTTTGAAAGACCGAGAATTTTGTACGGGATCAAGGCCCCGGGGAGATTGGAGTCGCAGCAAATAGTCTATATGTGAGGATTTCAACCGAGCGATAACGCCGATATTGGGCTAAAGAACGGTTCAAAAAGTTCTCGCCAGGCTATTTGATCAGCGTCATAGGCAGGACTCGTACGCCATCAGGGGTCTTAAGGCGGGCAAAATAGACACCGCTGCTTAATCCATCTGCATCAAACGTAACGAAATGCGATTTTGCTCCCATTTCTGCATTGCGAAGAACCCGCACCCTGCGTCCCAATACATCATAGATGGTAAGGGTGACATGAGAAGCCTTTGCCAGGTCAAAGCGAATTTGCGTGTCCCTGCGAAAAGGATTGGGGTAGTTCTGAAAGAGCTTCGTTTCGGCTGGCTCTTCGTCGGATACCGCCCGTCCGGCGGGCGAAACCTCAAACGGTTTTTGAGCCCGGGCGGCAGCTACCTGGTCGGCCAACACCTCCGCGTCGTCTCCGAATGCATAAGCAAAGCCGACCACGATTTCTGCCCCCGGATCCAGGGTATACGGACCCGAAGCAACGACCCCGGAAATATCGCTGTGTTGCCTGCCGGTCTTCGTCTTCCGGGCTTTCAGGGCCGACCGTTTTTCGGTGTCCGTAAAGCCGTCATAGAGACCGAAACTCAGGCTGTCCTGCGATCCTTCTGTCGTATTGTCAATGGCGAGAATGCCTGATATCGGACCCATCGTGGCCACTGCAGTGATGGGTTCACTGCTGTTTTCGGTAGCCTCGGAAAAATACAACAGGCTGTCGGCAGGCATAAAGGAGGCGTTGTTATCAGCGGAGTCCCCGATATCCCAGTCGTTGAAAAGTCCCACATACACATTGGTAAGCTCACGGAAAGAGGAGTTATTGCGAAGCGTATATTGAAGCAGCACGGCATTACTCAGCCGGGGATGATTATAGGCATAGGTTTGCAGGCGGATGGTCGCATCGTGGGTCGTATCCGATTCGAGCCGGAATGTGGCGTGTCCGTCGAGATCGGAGACGGATTCGTTCCGGGTGGTCGTAAAAAGCTCCAGCGGGGTAAAGTCGCGGGAAACCCGGCCGGTTTCGCTTCGAACCGCATCATACAATGTGCCGTCAATCTCGACCATCAGTCCCCCTTCGAAAAGCAGGTTCCTCCCCTCGGCGTACCCGCCGGACGTTCGCGTGCGGGGGACAAATCCTACTCCGCCTGCGCCCAGGAGCGGCTTTGTAAAACCAATCGTGCCGTCGGAGCCGAATGAGGTTTTAACGCGGTTTTCGGCCACAACGTCGTGCAGGAATTCCTCGTACTGCGCGATTCCGAAATCCTCGTAGCTTCCGTTTGGATCACGGAAGTTCAGGCGTATCGCAGGCGTTGCCCTGAGATCAAAATCGTCGCCGATGGTCAGCTCAAAAGTGATTTCCGTAGAATCACCAGTGGAAAGGGGCGGGAGCCGGGTGCTGCCGGCTGACAGCTCAATCCCTTCATCCTGTACCGCTTCGGGCTGGAGGTCGATGTCGGAGACCGGCTTCCCTACATTTACTATATTGGCGTACACGGTCCCCGGCTGGTTGAGCTGCAGTTTTTCTCCCTCTCTGTTCTCGAAGCGGACCGAGGTGAGTTTAAGTCCCGGCTGATCGGTATTCAGCGCATTAAAGGCGTCGATCTTACCGCTTCCCAGCTTATGGGCAAAGCCACTTGCGTTGTCGTTTTCAACAGAAACAGCCGAGGTGCGAATCTGCTGTCCGATGCGTTCGGCGGACCACCCCGGGTGGATTGACCTCAGCAGGGCCGCCAGTCCGCTCACGACCGGCGCAGCCATAGAGGTGCCGCTCTTGCTTGTGAACGATTCGCCATAGCTGGTGCTCAGGAGGCCCGAGCCCGTGGCCAGCACATCCAGCTCGTATCCATAGTTCGAGTACCCGGACACCATATCGGAGGTCTCCACCGATCCCACTCCCAATACGTTGTCATAACCGGCGGGATAACTCACCTTGTCCACCCCGTCATTGCCCGAGGAGGAGACGACCAGGGCGCCCCGCCGGGTTACGTAGTTGATGACATCCTGTTCGGCGTTGGAGAAGCCGTCGCCCCCCCAGCTGCAGTTGATGATGTCGGCTCCCTGTTCTGCGGCATACAGAATGCCCTCAAATCCATAGCCTACGGAGGTCGGATCATCGGGGGTGCCGCCCGCTTTCACCGCCATGTAGGTGCTGTTAAAACCAGCCCCTGCAATACCGGACTGGTTATTCGTCTCTGCTGCAGCTATGCCGGCCACATGGGTGCCATGGTCCGTGCCGTCATGCATAGGATTATGGTCCCCGGCGACCTGACCGGTAGCATCCGAGTTCCGGAAGTCCCATCCAAAAAGATCGTCGGTATAGCCGTTGCTGTCGCCGTCTGCCCGGTCCGTAAAGGGAGCACCGGGATGAAGGGCATCGTCCAGCTGAATTTGCCCGTCACCGTTGTAGTCTTCCCCGTTGTCCCGCAGATACTGCCCAATCTCCGTAGCGGTCACGCTGCCATCAGCATTTTGGTCCGCGGTGGGACGAAGGGCGTTCGGCACTTCCTCCTGGTTGACCCACAGCTTGTCGTCGAGTTCCGGATGGGTATAATTTACCCCGCCGTCAACGATTGCGATGACCACTTCCGGGCCGCTCGTGGAAAGGTCCCAGGCTTCGGAAAACCGGTGGAAATCGATGAATTTTTCGAGCGTGGAATCGTTGGGAGTGAGATGGAGCCGGCGTATGTATTTGGGTTCAGCGTAGGCAACACCGGGCATACGCTCGACCTTGGCTGAAAGGTGAAGCGGATCGATGCGCTGACTGAAAGTTGCCTCATGGATGCGTAACAGGTCATCTGCCCCGGACCTGTTTTCCCGGCGCAGTTTTTGTCGTTGACGGGTTTTCATAAGCGGCTGTATCGTCCGCATGCCCGAAAGCCGCAGAAACTGCTCAACAGCAGCCCGGGGATCGCTTGTGAGCTTGCCCTTAAGCTGCCGGAGCCGCTGGTCCGACTCGTATTTGATAAGCAATCGATCGGGAGCATAGTTTGGCTGTTGCCCCATGGCTGCCAGGGGCAGGAAAAGCAACAAAAGCAGTATCGTCCGTGATGGTATCGTTGTAATCATATGGAAGTATGGTAGAAAAACGCACTTCAAATGTAAATAAATGATTCCCTGTCTTTTTATTTCTTCTATCGTCGCACCTATGCCGCAAAGACGGAGGCAGGGCGGTGGCCTTAACCGAAGCCCTTATCACAATGTAAAGCAGCCTGATCTCTTTACGGAATACCAATGCTAACGCTTCTTCAGGAAAAGAGTTTGTCAAGTTCTCTATCAGCCTTACTTTATGGCTTAAAATTCTTTTGCAAGATACGTATTTTCTGTGCGTTGCAAGAGACAGGTCTTGAACTATTAAATTAACCTCGTATTTCGATATAAATATTGTATGATGAAAAATAATATGGACAGCCTTCCTGCAAATCCGTTAGTAACGATTATTTTCGCAACAAGTATTTTTTTGATTTCAGCAACCGCTCTTCAGGCGCAATCACCCGGGGACAATGCGGCCATACAGCCGCTGCGGTCGGATGTGGGAATTAACGGGCTGACGGTCAATTTGCACGCGCTGGGCGATTATTCTTATCTCGGCAACGATACATTGCAAACGGATGGCAGCTCCGAGCTTGAATTCGTATTTCGTAATATACGGATGATGTCGCCCCGGGTCGGGGTGGGATTTCAGGTGTTGGGCAGTTTTTTTGTGGATAACTCCGGGGATGAATCCGGTTTTGGTCTCGGGAGCTGGGGACTGGGTCCCATGGTGCGGGCATACCCCTTTAAGACCAATCGTTTTCAGCCCTACGTGCAGGGAAAGGCCCTGTTCGGTAACAATATGGCTGTAGGAGAGCTGGCAAACACCCGCACCGGAGGAGAAGGGTTCCGGGTCCGCCTCGGATTGCGGGGCGGTGTGGCCTATCGCATCAGCAATACGTTGGGTTTTTTTGTTGAAGTGGGTCCCGACTGGGAAAGCGGCCGGATTTTCAGGGCGGATGCCCGAACTATGCAGGTGAATGTCGGAATTGACTTATACCGCTTTAATTGATGTCCGTCCGAAAAATATCATTAAGCGGTTGAAGGGAGGACGTCTTTCCTCCGCAGGTTTAAGGCTGCTGCCTGGCCCGGCAGGTGTGCCCCCCCCTTCGAAACAGCAGCTGAATCAATGTCGCAGCCCAAGACACCGGCTTACCTGTCAGGTTTTTCTCTGTCTGTTGCGAATAGTAATAACCTTCTTGTTGTTAAATATATCGGCTGAAGGCAGACAGGATGACTACCTTGGCAGAGCCGGAACGCTACACCCCGGGTTGATCGGGATAAAAAGCTCCCAGCATCTGAAAAAAAAATCGTATCCCGGATGGGAAAAAGGAGCTGTTTTAGTTTGGGCGGAGATCGTCGTGAGGGCGTTTCAGGGAATCCGGCAGCTCCTGTTCGTCTTCCCGGAGTCGACGAATATAGATCGCTCGTTTTACCAGACCGCGTCGTATGCCGAAGTAGGTACCCAGGAATGCTGAAAATATCGTGATAACGACGAAAAGGAGCTCCGACTGGCCGAGTCCCACATCCCTGGTATAGACCCAGAAAATTGTGGGAGCGATAGTCAGGGAAGCCATGAGGTAGCAGAGCCAGTTCAGGTCCACCGCCTTAATAATAAAACGGCGGCTGATGCCAAAATTCAGGTTCAGGTAAACCAGCCCGAAGCCCATCAGAAAAAGATAGCCGGTCGTGCCTTCCCGATCTACATAATGGATGAAATTATGGGAGACGACAATGAGCAGCAGCCCCAGAACTAACGTTCCGCTGATAAATGCAAAAGTACGTTGCCAGTTGTGCATGGATAGTATATAAGTATTTATTTATTGAGTCTTATTTAACATTCCAGTCATCAGTTCGAAAAGATGAAGCTGGCAGTCCCGCTGTATTGTACAAATTTCCAACACACCAGTCTTTAAAACAATAACGTACTGCTTTAGGCTCGTTAACCTCTTCGCTCCATACAATAATTTTATCGTTGCTTATTGTTGCGTTGGCAGGGACAAATTTTTTATTCTCTCCCGCTACTTCAAATGCTGTTAACTCCCTGTCAAAAGTAGTAAATCCATTAGGTGCATATTTAAAACTGAGATGAACTTTATTGTCTTTTACGTCCATAGCCTGGTATACCGGACCGGAATACGGCAAGCCTTCTATTCCGTAAGTTTTGGCTAAAGCCCAGAAGGATAATCTTTCTCCGACGGGGATTTTTTTAGCCGGATGAATGTTGTTTTTTTCGCCAATGTCCATTGTTACCGCCATCCCTGAATGAGATACCTTTTGCATGGTTTTTAGCTGTGCCTCTCTTAGAAAAGCCGACATATTGCTCCCATCATACGAATACGGCGCTATTTGCACAAAATAAAAGGGGAAGTCACTGATTCCCCACTCTTCCCGCCAAGACCGAATCATATCCGGGAAAAGGCTTCGATACTCTTTAGCTCTATCCCTATTAGTTTCGCCCTGATACCAAATAGCTCCTTTTATTCCGTACGGTATAATAGGTTTGATCATACCGTTAAATAGAGCAGAAGGTATGCGATTAGCATTTTTTTCTTGATTTTTTTGTAATGAAGGATCCAGAGAGGGATATTCATCTAAAGCTTTTGCATTCATCCATGCTTCGACGGAAGATCCGCCCCAGTAACTGCCGATTAGTCCAATAGGAATCTCGAGCTTTTCGAATAATTGCTTTCCAAAAATAAAAGCAACGACGCTAAAATCTTTGACCGTATGTATATTACTTTTTGTCCAGGTTCCTTTGATATCGGGAGCAGGTTTCGAAGCAGAGTTTCTTTCAATTTCAAATAACCGGATATAGGGATTTTTAGCGTCCATCAGAATATCCATACTTTTATTGATTGGCTGATTGATATATCCTTTGACAGGCATTGCCATATTGCTCTGCCCCGAGGAAAGCCAAACCTCTCCTATTAAAATATTTTCCAGTGTTACTGTTTCATCTGCCTCAATAGTTATTTCATATTCGTTAAATCCTCCCTGAGGTGTAGATACATCAACTTGCCATTTCCCATTCTTACCAGAGAAAGTATTATAGGATTCACGGTTCCAACCGGTCGTAACCGTTACTTTTATATTAGGGTTCGTGGTGCCCCAGACAGCTACTTCGCTGTTTTGCTGCAATACCATCCCGTTTTGAAAAATAGCCGGTAAGTCTATTGCTAAACTGTTGGGTACCGAAACAAGGAAAATGCCTAAAACCAAGGGCAAATAATAAAAACGCTTAATTTTCATAAGGAGAGGTGCATGTATTCGTATTTAGGTGTACCGATAAAAACAGTATTTTTTGAGCGGAAAGCAATTGAGATTTTCGGCAAAGAGATATTCCTGGATCTATTTTTTTCGGAGCCAGTTTTCGGGATCAAGGTTGTCATTGTTTTCCCGGACCAGGAAAAAGACCGATTCCCCGTTTGCAGAGGCCTGATCGCCCGACAGCCCTACGATATCCCCCCGCTGGAGGATAGAGCCATCACGAACAGAAACCTGGCTCAGGTTCCCGTAGGCTGTGATGAACCGGCCATGTTTTACTAAAACGACATCCCCGTATCCGGGAAACGGCTGTACCGCAATGACATATCCGGGGTGAACCGCTTTAACCGGTGCTTTGGGGTCGGAGAGGATTTCAATACCGAGGTTGGGGGTCACGGTACCATAGACCGGGTGACGCTGGCGACCGAAATGTTCCAGGATGGTGCTGCTTTCTACCGGCCACGGCAGCTCTCCCTTATTTTGGGCAAAGCTTATTTCGATTTCTCTCAGTTCCTCGTCATCCAGAAATTCTTCACTTTCTGCCGGCGCAGCGGCATACTTGGCCACTTCGCGGGCCCGCTCTTCCTCATCCTCGATATTTTCCGCTTCGGCCAGCTTCTGGTCCCGGTTCTCCTCAAGTTGTCGTATGCGTTCGGCTTGCTCGCGGCGAATCTCCTCCTCTTCCCGGATCAGGGAGGTGAGCGTATTATTCAGGCTTTCTTTTTGCTGCTGTATCTCATCCAGTTTCTGCTGAAGGCGCTCCTTATCCTGCCGAAGCAGTGCTACGTTGCTTTCCTGTTTCTGTTTCTGGCGGGCCAGCGTTTCTTTCTCAGCACGTATTTCAGCCAGAAGGCGTTTGTTTCGTTCCTGCCCATCTTCGAGCTGCGCCCTGTTGCGTTTTAACTCCTCCTCGGTTTCCCGGATCTCATTAACCTGGGCTTCGCGATACGTATTGAACTTTCTCAGGTAATAAGCGCGAATAAGCATCTGGTTAACAGAGGAAGAGGCAAACAGCAGCGCTAATTCGGACGTTTGTCCGTGCTTGTAAATATATTGAAGCGTCTCCTTATAGTTTTCAATCAGCTGCTCGAGTTTCTGCTGGTTTTCGGCAATGGTTTGGTTGATGACGGCAATTTCATCTTGAATTTGTGATTGCTCGGCCTGCAATTTGGAGATTTTCTGATCCTGTAATGTGATCAGGCGCTGCAGGTCTTCGAACTGTTCGTACAGGTTAGCGTATTTTTCACTGGTTTTCTGCAGCCGCTGCTCAAAGGTATCAATCTGTTCGTTAAGCTTGTTAATCTCCGCTCGCGTATTTTTTTGCTTGAGAAGCAGTTCTTCACGTTGTTTTTCGTAATTCCCGTCTTGGGCTACAGCAGCCGTGGATGCTCCAAAAAAACAGCAAAAAAAGGTTATGTATAAGCTGGTTTTATTCATCGATGATAGATGCGGGTATCTTCCGGAAGGTTAATAGTCAGCGGTTCAAGTGAGGGATTAAGTTCCAATGAGCCCACTTGCAGGGCTATTTTGGATTGTCCGTCAGCCCCAAAGATAGTAATTCTTCGCGGCAGCCTGAATTCTTTTAATTGCGCATAGGCGTCGTATTGAATTTTAGCATAGGGAAGCCCGGAGTTTGCCGGCTGAATGACCTCGCTGACGAGGTGAGATTCCTTGTCTACGAAAACCCGTGCGCCGGTGGATAGGAAAAGCTTAAAGTGGGTATCGTTTTCCTGCACTTTTTCGACATGGTCGGCATTTAAAGTGAAGTTGATGATATCGAGAATATTCAGCGAAGCTAATTGATTGATCCGATCGAGGTTCCCGCCGCGAACGGGAATCCGGCGGGCATAGTTGTCCACTTTATTGTAGACCAGCAGCGTATCGCCGTCAGTTAGCAGCTGACCTCCTTCAATACCGAGACCATTGCGGATGGTCACCAGGCTTTTGGAGCGGTTGCTGGAAAACAGGAGCGTTGCGCGTTCGGTATTGTTCGGCTCGCTGACAATCGCCCGCCCTTTGCCTTTCAGGGTATGGAGGGTGTCGGTGTAGTCCGGCAGCCGGTCTGCGATCGTTTTGCCATCAGCCGGGGAGGACTGATAACCTTCCTTTGACACCTCTGCCATCTCTTTGGTACCGGAGCAGGAGGCCAGGACCATGCAGAGGAGGATGAGGGCCGCGTTGGGACGCAGGGAGATGGGTATCCGGAAGGCATCTGTCATCATGGTTATCTGGCCGTTAAGAAATTGTTAGCAGTATTGAATTATATAGTTGATTGTTTGTTCGCCGGACTGTTCGAATGTACGTATCATGCTTCTTGGATGGTTGTCCGACAGGTGATTAATACCGGCACGTTCTCTAAACGATTACTATCCCTTTATAGTACCGAAATAAGCAGAAATATGCCTGAGCTTGAGGCTTGTCGCCGCATACGAAACCGCTAAACCTGATTAGAAACGCTAACTGATGGCTTTACGCCAGACATTGAGTCGCCCAAAGGCGTGCTTCATGTGTGAGCCGTACCAGCTAAACCATTCGCCTTCAACCAATAGAACCCGTGCGGCGGGACATACCTCCTGTACTTGTGCGAGGTGTTTTTCCCGGAACGGGTAGGGTTCGCTGCTGAGCAGAACCAGGTCCGGGTTATAGCTCTGCAGCTCGTTGAGATCGAGTTTTGGGTAGCGGCTCCGGCTGCCATATATATTCGGCAGGTTCCAGTGTTCCAGCACGTCATGGATATAGGTGTCGCCTCCGATACTCATCCACGGGTCTTTCCATATCATATAAGCCGTTCGCAGTTCCGGTTCCCCGGGTCGGTCGGTAAGGCGATCCTGTATATCGGAGATAAGCTCGCCGGCCTGTTCTGTGACTTGCAGTTTTTGTCCCAGCCTGTGGATGGTGATCAGGGCATCCTCGATAGTGGCAATGTCCGTTACTTCAACCTCAAAATCGTCCATAAGCGTTTTGATATCAGTCGGACGATTTTCCTCCTTGTTGGCGATAATAAGATCAGGATCGGCCTGACTGATGGTATCCAGCCGCGGGTTTTTGGTCCCCCCTACAATGGGGATGTCTGCCACCTCTTCTTTCGGGTGCACGCAAAATCGTGTTCTGCCCGCCAGCTTATCCTTCAGCTCCAGATCAATAAGCAGTTCCGTAAGGCTCGGGACTAAACTGATAATACGCCGGTAGTTAGATGCCATAGCGAAAAAATACAAATTTTTGTCTTATTCAGAAATTACCAATATTATTTCCGGGGAAATCTTTCAGGGCAAAGGAAACGGTTTTTCGGATGAGAATCCTTGTTTACCTTAAAAGGCAGTGTTAAAAGTTTTAAAAGAAGAGTTGATTATCCCGGCAACCCTTGTGCTTAGCCTGGATTATTCATGAATAATAAGTAATCATTTGTTATCCTGTTATTTTTTTAAGTTTTAGCATATAGTTAAGCCTTCTTTGTGAAAATCCAGGTTAGATTAAAAAATTTGTAATAAGCCAAAGTTATTGATATATCATACCGTTCCAGTAAATTTAACATACAACATGAAGCACACTCGCTCCTTAACGCCATACCTTGTCATCATTCTCTTTGCTTTCCTCTTTATCTCCTGTGCAAAACGCTCGGGTCCCCCCAAAGTCCTGGTTTTCAGCAAGACGGCCGGGTTCTACCATGAAGCTATTCCCGATGGGGTGGCGGCGATACAGCAGTTGGGGGACGAGCACGGGTTTGAAGTCGACACGACGACGAATGCAGCCCTGTTTACCGAGGATACCCTCCGGCAGTACTCGGCCGTCGTGTTTCTCAATACCAACGGGAATGTGCTTGATAAATACCAGGAAGCTGATTTTGAACGATATATCCAGGCAGGAGGAGGCTACATGGGAATTCATTCCGCTGCGGCTACGGAGTACCAGTGGGGATGGTATGGGCGGCTTGCAGGGGGCTACTTCCTGGATCATCCCGAGGTTCAGGAGGCCGTATTGCATGTGGAGGATGATACCCACGCGTCCACCGAATTCTTGCCCGATCTCTGGAAGCGAACGGACGAGTGGTACAGTTTCGATAACTTTAATGAGGAGGTGAATGTCCTTTTGACGATTGATGAGGATAGTTACGAAGGGGGCACTGCCATGGGCTATCACCCGATGGCCTGGTATCACAACTATGACGGGGGACGAGCTTTTTACACGGCACTGGGACATACGAAAGAATCGTATACCGATGAGCGGTACCTGAACCATATCCTGGCGGGCATTGAATATGCTATCGGAGAGAACCATAAGCTGGATTACACGGAAGCTACGACCCACCGGGTGCCTGATGCCAATCGTTTTTCGAAAACTCAACTGGTAAGCGGTAAGCTGTTTGAGCCGACAGAAATGACGATTTTGCCCGATCGCAATATCCTGATTGCCCAGCGGCGCGGGGGCATATTACTGTATAATAATCGAGATTCCACCTTAAGCCCGGTGGGAGCGCTGGATGTGTACTGGAAAACCGACGAACCCAACGTGAACGCCGAAGAGGGACTGATGGGCATTCAGGCGGATCCCGATTTTGAAGAAAACGGCTATGTCTATGCTTTTTACAGTCCGGCGGATACCTCGGTAAACCGGTTGTCCCGGTTTACCTTTGAAGAGGATACGCTTCGCTCGGAGACCACTATCCTGCAGTTTTATTCCAAGCGGGATATCTGTTGCCATACCGGCGGATCGATCGCTTTTGATCAAGAAGGATTGCTCTACCTTTCGACGGGTGATAATTCGACCCCGTTTAACCAGCCTGACCAGCCGTATGTACTCGACGGCTATGCGCCGCTGGACGAGCGGGAAGGATTTGAGCAGTATGATGCCCGGCGCACCTCCGGCAATGCCAATGACCTGCGCGGGAAGATCTTGCGTATTCGCGTGAACGAGGATGGCAGTTACGAAATACCGGAGGGAAACCTCTATCCCGAAGGCAGGGAGGGCACGCGCCCCGAAATCTATGTGCAGGGCAATCGGAATCCGTATCGCATTTCCGTTGACCAGGAGAACGGTTATCTTTACTGGGGAGAAGTGGGCCCCGACGCCCGTGAAGACAGCCTGGATACGAGAGGTCCCAGGGGATATGATGAAATAAACCAGGCGCGCGAAGCCGGGTTTTTCGGCTGGCCTATGTTTATAGCGGACAACAAGGCCTATCACCGGTATGATTACGGCAGCGGAGAATCCGGGGAGCCCTTTGACCCGGAACAACCCCGTAATCTGTCTCCCAACAATACCGGAATCAAGGAATTGCCCTCGCCCCAGCCGGCTTTTATCTGGTATCCCTACGGCGCCTCCGAGGAATTCCCGCAGGTGGGGACAGGGGGACGAAATGCGATGGCGGGACCGGTATACTATACGGACCGCTATCCCGGGGAAACCCGGCTGCCGGAGTACTATGACGGAAAACTGTTTATTTACGACTGGATACGCGGCTGGATTAAAGTGGTGACGATGCAGCCCGGCGGTGATTTTGACAAGATGGAGTCTTTTATGCCGGAGATAGAGCTGAACGCCCCTATTGATATGGAAGTTGGTCCCGACGGACGTATTTATATCCTGGAATACGGGAGCGGCTGGTTTGCGGAGAATGATGATTCCGGACTGCTGAGAATCGATTTCAATGCGGGCAATCGTCCCCCGGAAGTAGAGGATCTCTCTGTTAACAAGACCTCAGGCACCCTGCCGTTTGAAATCACAGCCACTGTTGAAGCCGGCGATCCCGAGCAGGATCAGCTGAGCTACATCTGGAGCCTCGGAGAGGGAACCACCATAGAAACAAATGAGCCGCGGCTGGAGCATACGTTTGAGGAAATAGGAGAATATGCCATTTCGGTTGAGGTTCACGACGGACACGGACATTCCGTGGCAAGCAGCTCCGTGTCGGTGTATGCCGGGAACAGGGAGCCCGAGGTGTATATAGATATTGAAGGCAACAGTACTTTTTACTTTCCCGGCCGGCCGGTTTCATACGCGGTGCGTGTCGAGGATGAAGAGGGTTCCACTGCCCCGGATGATCTTGACCTCTCGAGGCTATTTGTTACGGCCAGTTATGTAGAAGGGGAGGAGAGGACAGACGCCCCGCAGGGACATCAGGAAGCAACGGAAACGATGAGCGGTAAGAGTATGATCGAATCGTACGATTGCCAGGCATGTCACACCGTGGACTCTCCCTCTGTTGGCCCCTCTTATACAGCGATTGCTGAGCGATACCGGGATTCCACCGGTATTCATTCGTATTTGATTGATAAAATTATAAACGGAAGCACCGGGGTATGGGGCGACCGGGCGATGCCGGCTCATCTCGAGCTAAGCGAAGCGGATGCCCATAAAATCGTTTCCTGGATTATGACGCACAGTGGTGAGGGACAGGCCCGTGAATCGCTACCGCCCTCGGGACAGCTGCAGCCTACCCTGGATAAAGAGTTGATTTCGAATGGAGTATTCATCCTATCGGCCAGCTATACCGATCAGGGCAGTACCGATGCCAAACCGCTGACCGGGAATACCAGCGTATACCTGCGGAATAATACGATCTCTTTGGCATCGGCAAAAAATATGCAGGGGTACGAAACGATGACATATGACGACAAGCTGTTGCTGAACGTGCCGGAGGAAGAAGGGTCTTTTGGGTTGGATCATATGGACCTCACCGGTATTTCGGGTGTTCGCATCACGACGGTCACGCGGGAACCGGTAGAAGAGGAGTACCTGTTCGAAATCAGGCTGGATAGCCCCGATGGCAAAAAAGCCGGAGAGGTTCTTCGAAGTGGCGCGGGACAACAAACCGGGGAAGGGTTCGCTAATTCCGTTACCATTCCCGTGGATGAAGGTATTGCTGAGGGTACGCATGAGTTATACATCGTGAGCCGTCCGGCCGGCGGGCAGACCTCGGCACGGCTTGTGCTGTCTGAAATAACGTTTCTCAATGAATAAACGGGCTACCATAACTTATGTGCCGATGAAATACTACACGTTACTTTTTCTGATCATTGCGTTTTGGAGTTGTGAAAAAATAGAAGATGTTACGAACAGGGACTCAAACTGGGCCGTACGGGGAGGAAATAAGGCGCAGGAGCGCTACTCCGGGCTTACCCAGATAGATTCTTCCAATGTTTCAGAGCTGGAAATCGCCTGGACGTATCATACCGGTGATCTTGATGAGGGGGGGACCCAGATGCAGGTGAATCCCCTTGTTATTGACGGGACCCTGTACGGGGTTTCGCCCAAGCTGAAGGTTTTTGCCCTGGACGCCGCTTCGGGAGAAGAAAAGTGGCGGTTTGATCCGTATGCGGAAGAGGACAACCCCTCTGTCAATAGAAACCGCGGCGTGACGTACTGGGAAGAGGGGGATGACGCCCGGATATTATTTACCGCCGGATCTTTTCTCTATGCCCTGGATGCCCGTACCGGAAAAGTCATCGAAGGTTTTGGGAATAACGGAAAGGTAAGTCTCAAGAAAGGCCTGAGGGAGGAGTTCAAGGAGTACTATATGGTCGCTACTTCGCCGGGTGTCATTTATGAGGATCTTATCATCATCGGATCGCTGGTGTCGGAGGGAGCCGACAGCGCGCCGGGCGATATCAAAGCCTTCAATGTGAAGACCGGGGCCCTGGAGTGGACGTTCCATACCATTCCCCGACCGGGAGAGTTCGGCCGTGATACCTGGGATGACCCCAATGCCTGGAAGCGGATCGGAGGAGCCAACAGCTGGGCCGGCATGGCGCTCGATGAAGAGCGGGAGATCGTTTATATCCCTACGGGATCGGCCTCACCCGATTTTTATGGCGGTAACCGGAAGGGCGCCAATTTATTCGCCAATTCGCTGCTGGCCCTGGATGCGTCCACGGGAAAACGCATATGGCATTACCAAACCATCCACCACGACCTGTGGGACCGGGACCTGCCCTCGCCTCCCTCGCTGGTTACCGTCCGTCGCGACGGGCAGGAGATCGATGCGGTGGCCCAACCCACGAAAACGGGATTTGTATTCCTGTTTGACCGGGAGACGGGCAAGCCGCTCTTTGATATCAACGAACGCCCGGTGCCTTCGGAGTCGAATCTGGCGGGGGAAGAGGTATGGCCGACCCAGCCCATCCCCGAGAAGCCGGAACCGCTCATGCGTCAGCATATGGGAGAGGACGATATCAATCCCTACGTATCGCAGCAGGAGCAGGATATCCTCCGGGAAAAGCTCAGGGGGCTGAACAGCAGCCATATGTTTGAGCCCCCGTCGCTGCAGGGAACCCTGCAGTTCCCCGGCTTCGACGGCGGAGCCGAATGGGGAGGCAGTGCCGTCGACCCGGAATCCGGGATGCTGTATGTCAATACCAATGAAGTGCCCTGGATACTTCAGATGATTGATACGAACCCGGACCGGGGTTCAGGTGAGTCCCTGCCCTTGTCTTTGGCACTGGGACGCGAGGAGTATATGTCCACCTGCGTGGCCTGCCATGGTACCGACCTGGAGGGGAGCGGGCGGAGTCCCTCGCTCGTCGACATTGAAGACCGGCTTTCCCCGGATGAGATCTTAAACCTTATTGACAGCGGAAGGGGCATGATGCCCGCTTTTTACCAGGTATCCGAGGCTCGCAAAAAGGCTATTGTTAATTTTTTGGTGGATCGTCCGCATTATGAGGTGGACGTAAACAGCATTTCTGATAAAGAAGAGGCTGCCGGCGACCCGGATGCATCCGAACGCTATATTTTAAACGGCTACCAAAAATTTCGTACGGAGGAGGGATATCCGGCGAACAGTCCCCCATGGGGAAGATTGAATGCGGTGAACCTGAATACGGGGGAGATCGCCTGGCAGGTTCCCCTCGGGGAATATCCCGGGCTGAGCGCGGAAGGCATGCCCGTGACGGGCACTGAAAATTACGGGGGACCCGTACTTACCGGGAGCGGACTGATATTTATTGCTGCTACCCTGGACAAGAAAATAAGGGCGTTCAGCCAAAAAAAGGGCGAGCTGCTGTGGGAGGCAGAGCTGCCCTACGGCGGCTTTGCCACACCGAGTGTTTACGAGGTCGATGGGAAGCAGTATGTCGTCATTGCCTGCGGCGGCGGCAAGCTGGGGGTTGAATCGGGAGACGCCTACGTTGCTTTTTCCCTGCCGGAATAAGCCCGGATAGCCCGCAGGTGTACTTTGAAATTTCTCACGCTCCGGCCTTGCCAAAAGTATTTCCCCAACCTTCTACCTTCTACCTTCTACTTACTACTTATTCACTACTCAATATTCATGGTCGTATTCCCTATGATAATCCCTGCAAGCGACCTCGAAAGAGGTCACCCGAACCGTTTCACGATGGCTTCCACCCGGCGGGCGTAGCTGCCCCCGAACAAATTGGTATGCACCAGGAGAGGATAGAGGTTGTAGATATCCTTTCTTCCCGGGAAGCCGGGTTCCAGGGGACAGCTTTCCTTATAGGAGGCGTAAAAAGCGTTTGAAAATCCCCCGAAGAGATGCGTGAATGCCAGTTCAATCTCCCGATGTCCGTAGTATACCGCCGGGTCGTAAATGGTCGCCTGTCCCTTCCGGTCGTAAAAATAATTGCCGCCCCAGAGATCGCCATGGAGCAGGCCGGGCGGTTCATCGGGAAAAATATCGGGCAGCTGTTGATACAGGGAGGCGAAACGGCTAACCGTGGCTGAGCCGAGTTTTTCGGCATCGGCAGCCATCTGCAGCTGCGGCTTAATGCGTTCCTCAATGAAGAAATCAATCCAGCGGTCGTGACGGCGGTTGGACTGCGGCAACCGCCCGATATAGTTATCATGATCGAGTCCGAACTGCTCTTCCCGGTGCTGGTGCAGGGCAGCAAGGGCCCGGCCGAACTGTTCCGGAGAACCGGGTTGTGAGTTCCCTTCATCAACAAATTCCTGGATGAGGAAGCCGGTCCCCTCCGTTGTTGTGCCTGTACCGTATACCTCCGGAATGCGCAGGTCGGGGTCTGCGGAGGCCAGCAGGTTCAGCCCTTTTTCCTCTTTTACAAACATATCGGTCTCTGCAGTGGCATTCCACTTCAGGAAGCACTCCCTGCCGCCGGAGAGCCTGAGTCTCGCTGCCCGGTTGATGCTGCCTCCGGACACAGAGCGGATATCCTCGATTTCGGCGTTCATCCTTTGTTGAATCTGCTGTCGTATTGAGTCCGGAATCATGACTGAGACGGACGGATATGTGGTTTCAGTTCATTGAGCAGCTCCCTGCAGCTGCGCTTGACGATTTCGAAAACCTTTTCGAAGCCATCAATGCCGCCCGCATAAGGGTCAGGCACCTGTCCGTTTCCGGGACGGGGATCGAAATCCCGCATACGACCAATGTTATCCTCATGACGCTCCGAGGCCAGACGCAATATATTGGCGTAGTTATTGTCGTCCATGGCGAGGATCAAATCATAATGATCGAGGTCGGAAGAGCGCAGCCGGCGCGCTTTGGAGTGCAGGGTAACGCCGTGCTTGTTGGCTGTCCGCTGGCTGTTGCTGTTGGCCGACTCCCCTTCATGATAAGCGGAAGTTCCTGCAGAATCGATTTCAAAAAAATTCGCCAGTCCCTCTTCCTCCACAAGGTGTTGAAAAACACCCTCTGCAGTGGGACTCCGGCAGATGTTACCCAGGCAGACGAAACAAATTTTATAGGACTGTTCCTCGGTTATGGTCTTTTTTATGCTGAGATCCATATAGGTCCGGGTGATATCATATTAACATGTAATAGTCATCCGTACCGCTGTTAACGGTTTTCCGTGCGGGTGTTAAGGGGTATCCGCAGAGGATAACATATTGGCATTGCTATTGGGAATCGATGAATAGCACCCGTATCTGCACGGGCGTTACGTCTCGTTTTCCCATGCAAAGAATAACATAAAGAGAATTCATATTAAAGCTCTGAGGGGAATTTTTCGATTCTGACTTGCAACTTACTTGCCCAATGCTTTTTATGGTTCGCTGACTAAGAAAAATAACATTTCAAAATGTGAATTGATGGACTAAGACTTGTATCTTTGAGGCTCCTTTAAATAGATAAACAGGTTATAAAGAATGATTGGCTGCGGGAAAGTGAGTAAAAAGTGATATATTTACTGCTTTCTTAAAGCATAACTGAGTATGCATAACGGTTTTTATGAGTAAACAGTTTGACGAAGTAAAAAAACTTAATTTCTCGAAATTAGAGGTCGAGACCCTTAAGTGGTGGAAAGATCATAATATTTTTGAGAAAAGTCTTTCTACCCGCGAAGAGGGTATTCCCTTTACGTTTTATGAGGGGCCGCCCACAGCAAACGGGAGACCGGGTATTCATCACGTGATGGCCCGTACGGTCAAAGATATGTTCTGCCGCTATAAAACCCTGAAAGGATACCGGGTAGAGCGAAAGGGAGGCTGGGATACGCACGGGCTCCCGGTGGAAATTGAAGTCGAGAAAGAACTGGGTCTGGAAGGACGTGCACAGGTAGAGGAGTACGGGGTAGCCGAGTATAATAAAAAGTGCCGGAAGAGTGTCCTTAAGTACAAGGATCTATGGGACAAGCTAACCGATCGCATGGCCTATTGGGTGGACCTGGATGATCCCTACATTACGTTTGACAATGATTATATTGAATCGGTCTGGTGGGCCTTTAAGACGCTCTACGAGAAAGGGCTGGTCTACAAGGGGTACAAAATTCAGTGGTATTCGCCCGGCAGCGGAACGGTGCTTTCCTCGCATGAGGTAAGTTTGGGATATGAGGAGACGCAGGATCCCTCCATTTTTGTGAAGTTCAAGGTTGAGATGGCCGAAGATGTGTATTTCCTGGCCTGGACGACAACGCCGTGGACGATCATCTCGAATATGGCGCTGGCCGTGAATCCGGTGTTGGATTATGCCAAGATCAGGCTTTCAGAAGGCGGCCGCACCGAATATTATATCATGGCCAAAGATTGCATTGATGAGATTATCGATCACGACTATGAGATCGTGGAAGAATACAAGGGGGAAGAGCTGGTCGGGTGGACCTACGACCCGGTGTTTGATTATGCGCTGGAAAAATACGAGAAGTCCGAGGCCTGGCGCGTCATCCCCGCAGATTATGTGACAACCGAAGAGGGGACAGGCGTCGTGCATACGGCCCCTGCTTTTGGCGCTGATGACTATGAGACCGCCCAGAAGAATAACATCCCGATGTTTAATCCCATCGACGAGGATGGGAGGTTTACGGATGCGGTGCCCGAATTCGAAGGGGAGTGGTTTAAAGATGCCGACAAGGGCATCGCCCGGGCTATCAAGGATAAATACCTGATGTACAAACACGAGACGTATGTGCACAATTACCCGTTTGACTGGAGAAAAGGGACACCCTTGATGTCCTATCCGGTGGAATCGTGGTTTGTGGAGACCACGGACGTGAAGGATAAGATGGTCAGCTCAAACAAGAAGATTAACTGGAAACCCGAGAGTACGGGAACCGGGCGGTTCGGCACCTGGCTCGAGAATAATGTGGATTGGGCTGTCTCGCGCCAGCGTTACTGGGGATCGCCGATTCCGATCTGGGTGAGCGACAAGGATCCCGATCATATAGAAGTCATCGGCAGCCTCGAAGAGCTGAAAAAGAAGGCCGGCCTGTCCGATGATGAAGAGATTGATCTGCACCGCCCTTATATTGATGACATTACGTGGGAAGGTCCCAACGGGGGCACGATGCATCGCATCCCGGATCTACTGGATGTCTGGTTCGATTCCGGGTCCATGCCTTTCGCCCAGTGGCACTACCCGTTTGAGAATAAAGATAAATTCAAGAAAAACTTCCCGGCCGACTTTATTGCCGAGGGGGTGGATCAGACGCGCGGCTGGTTCTATACGCTGCACGCCCTGGGGACCATGCTTTTCGATCAGCCCGCCTATAAGAATGTGGTAGCCAATGGACTGGTGCTGGATGAAAACGGCAATAAGATGAGTAAATCAAAAGGCAACGCTGTTGAGCCCTTCGAGGTGATTCAGGAGTATGGGGCCGACACCGTGCGCTGGTATATGATGAGCAACTCATCGCCGTGGGAGAACCTCAAATTCAGTGAGGACGGCCTGCGGGAAACCCAGCGTAAGTTTTTTAATACGATTGTCAATACCTATTCCTTTTTCGCCATGTATGCGAATATCGATGAGTTTACCTATTCCGGGAAGACGATTCCGGCGGGGGATCGCCTGGAGATGGACCGCTGGGTTATTTCGCGTCTCAATACTACGGTAAAGCTGGTGGATGAGTTCCTGGATGATTATGAGCCGACAAAGGCGGCCCGGGCTATTGAACAGTTCGTGGAGGAGCTCAGCAACTGGTACGTGCGCCGAAATCGCCGCCGCTTCTGGAAAGAAGGCAAAAGCCTGGATAAAGCAGCGGCCTACCAGACGCTCTATGAGAGTTTGGTGGATTTGGCTAAGCTGATCAGTCCCATAGCACCTTTCCTGGGCGAATGGCTGTATCAGCGCTTGAACAGCGTAACCGAACAGGATGAGGAATCGGTTCATATATCCTTTTATCCTACGGTGGAAGAAACGGCGATCGACAAGCAGCTGGAACACCGGATGGAGCTGGCACAGCAGATCTCGTCGATGGTGCTGAGCCTGCGCAATAAGATCGAAATCAACGTCCGCCAGCCGCTGGAGCGGATCATTCTGCCTATCGAAGGTGAAGAAGAGCGTCAGGCGGTGGAGGCAGTCAAAGACATTATTTTGGATGAAGTCAATGTCAAAGCTATCCAGTTTGTGGATGACGACTCCGGCATTGTACATAAGACGGCCAAGCCCAACTATCCCAAACTGGGCAGCAAGCTGGGCTCCAAAATGAAGCCTGTGGCTGCCAAAGTGGACGAGCTGACGACAGAACAGATCAGCGAATTTGAGGAATCCGGATCTATTGAGCTGGACCTCGGGGAAGAAGGCATTGTTCAGCTGGGCGATGATGCTCTTGAGATTAACCGGACCGGACTCGAGGGCTGGTCGGTTGAAACGGAGAAGGGCCTGAGCGTGGCCCTGGATACAGAGTTGAGTTCTGAGTTGATTCAGGAGGGATTAGCACGAGAGTTTGTCAATCGGATACAGAATATGCGCAAAGAGGCTGATTTTGAGATTGTCGACCGTATTACCATTGGTTTTGAAGGTTCTGACCAGCTGGAAGAAGCCGTGGGATCGATGAAGGAGTATATCAAAAGCGAAACACTTGCTGAAGATATTGTACGGCATAAACTTGAGGTATCAGATTTTGTGAAAACATGGGAAATCGGTGATGAGAAATCAACCATTTCCATCAGAAGAAACCCTAATTAAGAAGATAAGTGGCTGTTATGGCATCTGAAAACAATGAAAATGAGGAACGAGTTACTCCCTATTCCGACGAGGAGTTAGAATATTTCAGGGAGATTATTGAAAGGAAACGCAGGGAAGCTCAGAATGAGCTCGAATCGCTTCAGAGTTCACTGCGCGACAGTATGGAAAATGCCAATGATGAGTCGGCTTATTCTTTCCATATGGCTGATGCAGGGACCGATGCGCAAGAGCGTGAAAAAACGTATATGCTGTTTAACCGGACCAAGAAGTTTCTCCGGTATCTGGACGGAGCCCTGGAACGCATTGACAACAAGACGTACGGTATCTGTAAAGTAACCGGCAAGAAGATTGCCAAAGGTCGTCTCGAGGCGGTACCCCACACGCAACTGAGTATTGAGGCAAAGTTAAAACGTCGATAAACTGACAACCAACTTTTAATATTTTTTGCTTGAATAGCCAAAAAATTACGACTCTAACCGTTCCGATTGTCGTTGTCGTCCTTTTAGATCAGTTGACGAAACACTGGATTCGCCTTTCCCCGGAATGGCAGAACTGGGAGGTTATACCCGGCTGGTTAGCGTTCCATTATACCCAGAACCCTGGGATGGCCCTGGGTATGCGCTGGGCATCGACGGAAATAATAAGCGTTATAGCTATTATAGCAACACTGGGTATTTTAGGATATGTCGTCTACAACAGGAACAGTGCCAATAAGGGCTACCTGTTTTGTATGGGCCTGATTCTGGGGGGGGCGATTGGAAATATTATCGACCGGCTTGTGATGGGGTATATCGGTCAATACGGCGGGGTATTGGAGGGACATGTGGTGGACTTCATTCACTTTAATCTCGAGGTCGGAGGCTATGCCGTTTTTCCCTATATATTTAATGTGGCAGATATTGCTATTAGCGTAGCTATTGTCACAATGCTGGTTTTTCATAATAGAATAATGCCTGTGGAAGAAGAGTCCTTGTCAGCCTCTGAAAAAGAAAAGCTAAAAGAGACGTCACCTGCTGCTGACATGGAGAAGTTTTCTCAATCAGGACCTGGATAAGGTGGGACCGGAAGATCTTTTTAACCGAAGAGTCGGGTGAACTGTTGATATTCTCCCGGTCCGGTTCTTGATGAGCGCTTTCCGGATCGTTCGAAACCTTCACAAAACCGTTCTTTTGCCCCATAGCTGCATTTTTGCAATTTCAACATTCTCACCTGTAGTCTATATATACACTGCGGTTTTGAAACCGTTCAGGCTAATACCCTGGATTTTGCTCCCAATCGGGATTCAAATCCAGATCAAGATTTGGAATGGGGAATAAGCGATGGTGTTCCTGTATATCTTTGCCATCGGCCCGCAACTCTTCCATCAGGCGACCTGTCCTCTTTAAGTCAAACCAGCGTTTGGATTCACCGGCAAATTCCCAGTTTCGCTCACGAGCGACGGCCTGACGGAACTGCTCCTGTGTCAACCCGGAAAGATCCGGCAGCACGCTGTCGGGTTTCTCAAAGCGGGCCCGCTGCCGGACCGAATTGACAGCTTTATACGCTTGTGGCGTGGGCCCCCCATTGGCTTCGTTGACGGCTTCGGCATAGATCAGCAGTACCTCGGCATACCGATAGAGCGGAAAGTTGACGCTCGAGCGCTTGGCATTTGTTTGTCCCGGATCGTAATATTTAAAAAAATGTGGCTTGAAAGTTACGGTAGTATCCCGCTTCTCAAAGGTCCACTCCGAAAAGAAATTCACTTCCTTTCGATAATCATCCGGATATTCCTCATAATAGTTCGTTTCGGGAAAGGAGATTCCGTAGCTGGATCCCCCCGCCGCAACCGGCCAGCCATTGGTATTCTGGGCACTGGGGGCCGTATAGGTCCAAAACCGTCCCTGCTTGCCGGCATTTTGTTCTCCGGCATGGAACTGAATGGAAAAAATATGCTCCCGGCCATTTTCAAACTCCGGTAAAAACAGGTGTCTGTAATCCTCAAACAAACTATAGGTACCTGAATTCATAACTTCCTGTGCTTTCTCAGCCGCATCCTGCCACCGCTCGCGCGTCAGGTACACCTTGGCCAGCAGCGTCTTTGCGGCGCCGACCGTTGCGCGCCCTTCATTAGCATTGTCGTATGAAACCGGCAATACTTGCTCGGCCTGCTCAAGATCCCGCGTGATCTGGGCATATACGCTGTCTACGGGAGCGCGAGGTTTATTAAGCTCTTCGAAACTTTTAGTTTCCCTGGTAATGATTGGTACTTTGCCAAACATCCGCACAAGGTTGAAGTAGGTCAACGCCCGCAAAAACCGGGCTTCTCCGACAATACTTGCCCGCAGCTCGCTGTCCATATCGATATCGGGCACATTATCCGTGACGGCGTTGGCGCGATTGATGATCTGAAAGGAGGCCCGCCACCAGGCCGAGGTAATGGGATTGAGTGCGGTAACCTCGTACTGGTTCAGCGCTGCCCGGGAAGCGTCTACGCCCGGGGGCTGGGCCTGATCGGAGGCGTTGGCTAAGATGAACATAACCCCGTCCATATTGTACAGGTCGGGAGTACCCAATCGCTCATACACGCTGTAGGCAGCAGCTACGGCATCTTCTTCATTCTGATAAAAATTTCCGGGGGCAAGAGTGTCTTCCGGCGTCACATCCAGAAAACTATCCGTACATCCCGCTGATGTGATCATCAGCACGGACATGATCATGAATGAAAGTTTTGTGCTGAAAGAGGTTTCGCTGCTATTCATAACTGAAATTCCTGGTTGAGTTATTAAAATCCGAGTTTAATGCCCATTAAGTACGTTCTGGACTTGGGGTAGGTGCCGTAATCCGTTCCCATATTGCCCAGATTACTGTAGGTGTTTACCTCGGGATCATACCCTTCATAATTCGTGATGGTAAACAGGTTGAGCGCGCTGCCATAAATGCGCAGTGACCGGGCGCCGAAGGTGCTCACCCAGTCGACGGGCAACGTATAGCCAACCGTTACATTCTTAAGCCGCAGGTACGATCCGTCTTCAATAAGCCGGGAGGAGATAGCCCGCATGGCATTTTGTGCGGCACCGTTTCTGGTGCGGTCTGCCCGGGGAATATCGGTGTTCTGGTTATCGGGGGTCCAGCGGTTCAGCACGTCGGTGGTCTGGTTCATAAAACCGCGGGCGGTTTCCAGGCGGAGGGTATTCATGTTCAGCACATCATTACCTATCGAACCCTGCAGGAAAACAGTGAAATCAAATCCTTTGAAGGCAAAGTTGTTCGTGAATCCGATCGTATAATCCGGGAAAGCATTTCCGAGGACGGTCCGGTCATTGCCGTCAATTTGCCCGTCCGGCTCTCCTTCGGGACCACTTATGTCTTTTAAATAGGGATCGCCCGGCTGGGCAGATTCGGGAGCGGCCGGTACATTGTCAATGGCCTCTTGATCGGCATACACACCCCCGTATACGTAGCCGTAGAACTCACCGATCGATCCCCCCTCCCGGATGATGCGAAAATTATTTCCGGTGGCATAGGAGATAGGGGTTCCGACGATCAGCGGCTGGCCGTCGGAGAGTCTCACAACGTTATTTCTGTTCAAAGCAAAATTGACTGACGTGTTCCAGGAAAAACTGTTGCCGGTAACATTTTGGGTGTTGAGTGATACCTCGATCCCTCTGTTTTCGGTACTGCCGATATTATCCAGGAATTGGGAATAGCCGGTGTAGCGGGGAACCCTCTGGATCAATAACAGGTCCGTTGTTTTTTTATAGTATGCATCGGCTGTCAGGTTTATCCTGCTGTTGACAAGGCCCATATCAAGGCCCACATTATACTGTGTTGTCTTCTCCCAGCTAAGGTCTTCATTGGCAAGCGATCCCGGATGGATGCTTACGGCTATGCGGTCACCAAACGTAACCTGGGAGTTTGCAAGCTGAGCTATTGCCGCATAGTTTCCAATCTCCTGGTTCCCTGTAATGCCGTAACTTAATCTGAGTTTTACATTGCTGAACAGGTTTTGCTCCTGCATAAACGGCTCGTTACTGATACGCCAGGCCAATGCAGCAGAGGGGAAAAAGCCGTATTTATTGCCGGCACCGAAGCGCGATGAGCCATCCACACGACCCGTCAGCGTAATAAGATAGCGGTCGTCATAGCCATAGTTGACGCGCCCCAGGTATGAGGCCAGGGTGGAGGTACTGGCTCCGGATGCCGGGTTATTGGGAGATTCGCCCGCATTCAGGTTATTGTATTCGAATGCATCGGTGACAAATCCCGAGGATGCTCCGCGCAACGATTCATTGGTACCTTTTTCGAGTGTAAAGCCGGTTAACAGCTTAAGGGCGTGCAAACCTGAAAATTCATTCTCATAGGTAAGGGTATTTTCATTGGTCCACCGGAAGTCCTGGCGTGTCGAGACCCTGGCAACGCTTTCGTTCTGCTGGCCCTGAAGCGTTGTTATCGGAGCATAAAAATTCTGTTTTCTATAGCCCAGGTTACCGCCCAGGCTTACCCGTGCTTCCAGCCCTTCGGCCAGCATGTATTCGGCATAAATAGTTCCCAGCCCCCTGAACCGGTTACTGGTTCTTGTTTTTTCGAGCGCGGACGCTACCGGGTTATCACGCTGAACGGAATTCCTGTTTTCTGTCTGAAACACATAGTTGCCGTTTTCATCTTTTACAGGTACGGTGGCTGGTATCTGTATCGCGCCATTTACAATACCGGAAAGTCCGCGTCCTCCCGATTCGATCAGGTCGTAGTTGGCCCGGCTTACAATTAAATTATTTCCGATGGTAAAACGGTTGCTCACCTGCTTGTTAAAATTAATACGAAAGCTTCCCCGCCGGTATCCCGAGCCAATCAGGGTGCCTTCCTCATTCAGAAAGTTGGCAGAAATCGCATACTGCGTGCCTTCACCGCCCCCCGTCAGCGATAATTGATAACTCTGCTGCGGAGCTGATCTGAAAACTTCCTCCTGCCAGTCGGTATCGGGATAACTGCCGCCGGGATCAAATATAAGCGGTTCATCGTTGCCGGGATTGTTATCTTCATTGTTATTGTTAACCACCGCTTCATTAGCCAGCGTTATAAATTCATTGCTATTCAACAGGTCCAGTTTCTTGCGAACGTTACTTATCCCGTATTTTGCTTCAAAATCAACCCGGGTATTTCCCCCTCCCTGTTCGGTGGTAATAAGCACAACGCCATTAGCACCCCGGGAGCCGTAAATAGCGGTAGCAGAAGCATCTTTTAATACCTCAATGGAAACAATATCCTGGGGATTAATAAGCGACAGCGGATTTTGATCGGGTGAGGAACCCCCGCCCACCGGCAGCCCGTCAATCACATAGAGCGGGTCATTGCCGGCGCGAAGTGAACTTACCCCCCGTATCCTAACTGTTGAACCGCCGCCCGGCGCGCCTGAATTTCGGGTAACCCGTACGCCGGCTACCCGTCCCTGCAGGAGCTGGTCGGGCGAAGTGACTGACTCGTTTTGGATATCGGCCGCCGAAATAGAAGAGACAGACCCGGTCAGGTCTTGCCTGCGCTGGTTGCCATATCCGACGACAACCACGTCTTCCATTTCGGTCACTTCTTTTTTGAGCGTAACATCTATTTTTTCCCGTCCCTGTACCGGCACTTCCCGGGTTTCGTAGCCTACAAAGGAGAATGAAAGTATTTGTTCTCTCTCTGCTGAAACTTCCAGGGAGTAATGCCCTTGTTTATCCGTGGTCGTCCCCCGTTTGGTACCTTTGAGAAGAACGGAAACGCCCGGGAGGGGTTTGCCAGCACTGTCGGAGCTAACGGTTCCTTCTACGGTGATCGTATCAGCGCTTTCAGCGGACTGCACCTGTTGCTGAAAGGCAGAGCTGAAGATAGAGGATGTGGAAAGACCCAGCGCGTAAGCAAGGGAGGGGAGTGCAAGGAGGACAACTAATAGAAGAATAGCTTTAAATAAATAGGAAAAAGTTCTCTTAACGGAAGTCCGGAACATGGGATACGGATCTCTTTAGGGCGATGATGTTATTTTCTTCTTTATAGTTGACCACCCACGCAGAATGTTCCGTATTTTGTGGTATTTATCCGTCTTTCAAAAAATGCTGCGACTGGAACGGGCAGGGGTTCGGTAGAATCTTAACATATACTTTGGGCGAAGATGTTAGCAGGGGTTCAGCGTAGCCCCCGGCTTTGGTCCCAGCGATTGGAATATTTCCGAACCGGGGAAATAGAGATGCTTCCGGCCACATTATCTCGTTCACAGCAAGCCCTCCGGGGCTGAATAGCAATGCTTTAACCGTCTAATGAAGAGGAGCGCCTCAGGTGCAGGGGGGCGGCATAGACTTTCAAGGGAAACGGTACCGGTAATTTAAAAGGTCTAAAACCCCTGGTTGTTCAAAGCTCTCTTACACATACGGATAGGATTCAGCCACGGAATTCGAACTATTCGTCGGTAACGATACTGTCAATAAAATCCGGGCTGTGGGGATCCAGCTCTTCAAGCTTCAAATCGTGTCCCATTTTGTCGCGCTTGGTTTTGAGGTAGCGCACGTTCTCGGGATAGGCGCCGACTTCTATGGGGACCCGCTCCACCATTTCGAGGCCAAAGCTTTTGAGCCCCACTCGTTTTACTGGATTATTCGTCATCAGTCGCAACTTGGAAATGTCGAGCGAACGCAGGATCTGAGCCCCCACACCGTAATCGCGGTGATCGGGTTCAAAGCCAAGGGCTTCGTTTGCTTCCACGGTATCCATGCCCTCTTCCTGCAGTTTGTATGCTTTCAGTTTGTTGACCAGTCCGATCCCTCTTCCTTCCTGGTTCATATAGAGGACCACGCCTCTGCCTTCTTTTTCAACTTTAAGTAAAGCCTGGTGCAGCTGTTCTCCGCAGTCGCAGCGCTTGGAGCCAAAAATATCGCCGGTCATGCATGAGGAGTGGACGCGGACCAGAATGGGATCTTCTTCCTGCCATTCGCCTTTGACCAGGGCCAGGTGGTGATCTCCGGTAAGACGTTCTTCGAAGGCATGCAGGGTAAAGTCGCCATAAATAGTCGGAAGGTTTACTTCCACGACCTTGCGGACCAGGGATTCCTTCTCCATACGATAGGCGATCAGATCCTTAATCGTTATAATTTTCATGTCAAACTCTTCGGAGAGTTCTATGAGATCGGGAATTCTCGCCATGGCCCCGTTATCTTTCATGATCTCACAGATGATCCCCGCGGGCTTGAGTCCCGCCATGCGAGCAAGGTCGATGGCCGCTTCGGTATGTCCGGCGCGGCGCAGCACGCCGCCGTTAACGCCGATAAGCGGGAAAATATGTCCCGGCCGGCGAAAATCACCGGGCCGGGCATTGTCTTTCATCAATTCGTTGATGGTATTGGCACGATCCGCTGCCGAAATTCCGGTCGTCGTCAACTCTTTATGATCTACAGAAACGGTAAATGCAGCTTCCTCGGGATCGGCCCCCTCCGAAACCATGTAATCAAGGTTAAGCGAATAGGCCTTTTCGCGTGTAATCGGCACGCAAATAAGTCCACGCCCGTATTTGGCCATCACATTGATGGCCTCGGCTGTTACTTTTTCGGCAGCCATCACAAAGTCGCCCTCATTCTCACGGTCTTCATCATCCGCAACAATCACAATACGACCCTGCTTAATGTCTTCGATAGCTGACTCTATGCTATCGAACGTCACTTCACCAGCCATAGCAGAAAATTTTGTTAATCATTTTGATTGGGATTGACGTCGGTAATGGAGCTCTTTTTAAACCGGGCCTTGACGCCGCTGTCGATCTCTGCCAACACGGTATCATCATCAACAGTTCTTACCTGCGCAATCATTCCGCCGGAAGTCACAATCTTGTCCCCTTTTTCAAGGTTTTCCACCATTTTTTTAATCTCTTTCTGGCGCTGACTTTGCGGACGAATAATGAAGAAATAGAAAATCAGGAAGATGGCTCCCAGAAAAATAAGGTTCATCCACCCGGCCTGGTCGGGCGATCCCATAATGAAAAAAGCTGTATCAAACATGCAATTATTAATTTATTTATAATCAGTTGGTTAAGCTTCTTAAGATACTATTTTTGTGGGGATGGAACAATTTTATGGCAGGCTGGGGGGAGTGGCGGGCAGCAGGTTTTTTAAAACCCTGTTTCTTTCTCATGGTAACGCATTGTGGTTGGTTCGAAAATAGCCTTTCAGAATGTTCAAAAACCTGAAACCGTTGTTTTTATTCGTAAAGATGCTGAATGAGTAACACTCATTGGAATGCTGCCGGGTCAGTTAAAGGCACAGAAACTTAATAAGTAATGTAAGCTTAAAGCAAAATGGAGCGTTCTGTATAACTGTCAGAGGCTTTTGCAAAACCGTTGTTTTGGCCAACCTCTACGTTTTCGCGTTTTCAACAACCTCACCTGTAGCCTATACACTGCGGTTTTTGAAATCGCTCAGGGATTGGTATTGAACAAAACTCCTGGTTTTCAAAGATCTCTATCAGGTTAATCCGGATGGAATTTTTTATCGGCTGATGCGTGGTTTCTCAGGATATCCGCCGGCTTAAAACGCGGACCCAGTCCCCGCCGGAACGTTTCGAGTCGCTCTACGATGGTAGCTGCTCCCTGGCGGTCAATATACCGGAAGGGACCGCCGAGAAAGGGGGGAAAGCCCAGGCCGAGCACCGCTCCCAGGTCGCCGTCCGTGGGATTGCGGAGAACATCCTCCTGCAGGCACCATGCGGCCTCGTTGACCATCATAAGCGTCATGCGCTGCTGGACCGTTTGGGCTTCTATCGAGGATCGATCCGGTCCGCCGAAAAATTGGTAAATCTTTTTATTGGGCTCTTTTTTCTTCGTTTTTGATCCTTCCTCTTCGTAGTGGTAGAACCCCTGCCTGTTCTTTTTGCCTTTGTAGCCCTCCTCAAACAGAGTGGTGGGTTTATCACTGGGGTGAAAATCCCGTTCGGCGAAGAGGTCGCTGAGTACCTCGGTGATATGGGCTGCCACATCGATCCCCACTTCGTCAAAAAGCGCCGCCGGTCCCACGGGAAATCCGAACTGTTTCATATGCTTGTCCAGCTCTTCGATGGAGATGCCTTCTTCCAGCAGCATCAGGGCTTCATTCATGTAGGGGGCCAGAATGCGCGTAGTGTAAAAGCCGGGACCGTCGTTGACCACAATTACATGCTTGCCCTGGCGGATGCCCACCTCCCGGGCCGTAGCCGCGACCCAGTCGGCGGTTTGTTCGGTCGTGATAATTTCGAGCAACGGCATTTTAGGCACGGGTGAAAAGTAGTGCATGCCAATAACCTGTTGTGGGCGCTGCGCCGCCCGGGCAATGTCTCGGATCGGCAGGGAGGAGGTATTGGATGCGAAAATGGCTTTTCCGGGCAGCCTGTCCTCTACTTCCCGGAGGATAGACTGTTTCAGCTCCAGGTCTTCAAAAACAGCTTCAATCACCAGGCCCACGTTGGCAAAGCCGTCGTAGCTGTCCGTAGCCGTGACCAGGCTGGAGATGCGGTCGCGCTCGAACGAAGAGATGATCTTTTTTTTCCGTTTCTTCTCCAGATCCCGCCAGATATGCTTCTTCCCCTCAACGGCCTGCTCCGCATTTTGATCCTTCAGGAGAATGCGATAGTCCCCCTTGTTGGCACTCACGTCGGCAATGCCCGAGCCCATAAGTCCCGCTCCCAGCACACCTATTTTTTGAATAGGTTCTGTTTTTTCGGACGCGGGATTCTTTTTGGCTCCCTGCATGGCGAAGAAGAGATTGACCATCGCCTGCGACTCCGGGGTAGCCGCCAGCCAACCGAAGTTTCTGGACTCCAGGTTGAGTCCCGCCCGCATACCGTTTTCGTAGCCCTCTTCCACGCAGTCGATGATGCGCGGTGGTGCCGGGTAGTTGCCTTTGGTTTTCGACCTTGTACGCTTGCGCGCCTGGGAATAGATGATCTTGCGCAGGGGACTCAGTCCCTCCGTCAGCTGATGGAACAGCGAGCGCTTGTCCTTACGCTCGAACCCATCACTGCCAAGCCGGTGCACGGCTTTTTTGGCCGCCTTCAGGATGGCATTTTTATGGGTCAGCTCGTCGACAAGACCCATCTTGTAGGCCTTGCGGGGATAGATGTTCTTGCCGGTTAACAGGTAAGTGAAAGCGTTTTGGATACCGATCAGCCGCGGGAGCCGCTGCGTTCCACCGCCGCCGGGCAGCAGTCCCAGTTGTACTTCCGGCTGGGCCATAACCGTTTGGTCGTGGTCGGACGCCACCCGGTAGTGGCAGGCCATGGCCACTTCGAGTCCGCCTCCCATACAGGAACCGTGGATTGCTGCCACAATCGGCTTCTCAAAGTGTTCGAGATCCAGCAGCAGATCGTTGCCGCGGCGACTCAAATCCTCAATCTCTTCCGGCGCCTTTTTGTTTTTGAGCATCGCTACGTCGGCGCCGGCGATAAAGTTATTTTCCTTGCCGCTGATCAGCACCAGGCCGGTAATCGTTTCCTGTCCCGCCTTCTCCAGCAGGTCCCGGAACTCGGTCATCAGCTGCTCGTCCAGTTTGTTGACTTTCTCACCCGGCTGATCGAGCGTGACAACCAGGATATCGTCTTGTTTTTCGGTAGATAAGTAACTCATGGGAATAATGTATGAAATTTCGAATATCAGACCGTAAACAGGTCCGTCAGCATTTGGCCGTTGCCGGTGGAGCGTCGGAATGTTACGCCGGATACCGCTCCAAAACCATAGCGTGACCCTGTCCCCCTGCCGCACAGGCTGCAACCAGGGCCAGGCTTCCATTCTCGTGGTGCAGACGGTTGGCCGCGGTCGTAACAAGCCGGGCGCCCGTCGCCCCGAACGGGTGTCCCAACGAGAGCGAGCCTCCCCAGCAGTTAAATTTGTCCATCGGAATTTCTCCAACTTTTTGATCGCGGTCGAGCTTTTCCCTGGCAAATTTTTCAGAATCCAGCGCCTTGAGTACCGTCAGTATTTGTCCCGCAAACGCTTCATGAAATTCAAAAACATCTATATCGGTAAGCGAGAGCCCCATGCGGTCCAGCAGTTGGGGAGTCGCATAGGCCGGGCCGAGCAGCAGCTCGTCTTCCGGATCCTGTGCCACATACGTATATTCCCGGAGATAAGCCTTGGGGGTGAGTCCCAATTCCCGGGCTTTTTTTGCTTCCATGATAAGCGAAGCCGAAGCGCCGTCCGTCAGAAACGAGGAATTGCCCGCCGTAATCGTGCCGTGCGGCTTTATAAAGGCGGGATTCAGCTTTGAGAGCTTTTCCATGGAGGTATCCTCGCGAAAGCCGTTATCCTGCTGAATGGCCTCAAAGTCGGGCGGTACAGCGGCGGGCAGCAGTTCCGGCTCCAGCCATCCCTCATTGGTGGCCCGGGCGGCGAGCTGGTGTGAGCGCAGCGCGTACTCATCCTGGGCCTTGCGGCTGATCCCGAAACGGGCCGCCATGCGGTCGCAGCTCTCGCCCATGGTTTCTCCCGTGGAGAATTCCTCAATGGAGGGGACTTCCGGTAGGAGGTCGGAGGGACGCAGCCCCTTGAAGAAGGAGAGCCAGTCGCTTATCGACTTGTATTTTTGGGCATCCAGCAGCTTTCTCCGGAATTTACGCCGGAAGCGGATGGGGATATCCGACATCGTTTCCGTACCCCCTGCCAGCACCACCCGGGCTTGTCCCGACCGGATGAGGTTTACGGCCGAAGAAACGGCCTGGTTCGATGAGATGCATGCCTGCGTAACCGTATGGGCCGGAATGGAGTCCGGGAGTCCGGCTCCCAGGGCGGATTCCCGGGCTACGTTGCTGGTGTTGACATCCTGTATCACACAGCCCATAATGATCCGGTCGATATCCCCACTGTCAATGCCCGAGCGGCCGATCAGTCCCTCTATCGCCATGCGTCCCAAATCGTAAGCCATCAATTTTTTATAGCCTGTGCCCGAGCGCTGGAACGGGATGCGGGCGCCGTCTACGATGACCGCTTCGTGTTGATCGCGCGTAGTGGATTGATTCGCCATGATTTCACCTTATGAATAAAAATATTTTGTAAGAACTAAGATGAATGATAAATATTCATTAGTCAAGGTAAAGGTAACAGGCTCAAGTTGAAAGAACGAGAAAAAGATGGCGGCGAATACGGGGATTCTTTTTGCAGGAAGATAAAATATCCGTATATTTGTGCTCTCTAAAATCGGGTGATCAGTCCTCGTCTGCCTCAGGCTCCCGAGTGTTGCCTGCAGAGGATAGGTTGATCATTTAGTTATCCGGTATTCGGGCGATTAACTCAGCGGTTTAGAGTGCTTCCCTTACAAGGAAGAAGTCGCAGGTTCGAATCCTGCATCGCCCACTCCAATCCATGTAAGTCATTGGCTTGCAGGGATTTATATTTTATAGGTATTGGTTCTTGTCAACATGAAGAACTGCCATTCACTAATGATATCGGGAGGAACCATTCCTCTAAGCGTTGAGAAGCTCCAGCAAGTATTCCCGGGTGGCCCGGTCGAATACGCCGGTAATCTCAAGATCAAAGTCTGTTGATTGCAATTTTTTGACGCCTCCTTCTGTTTTCGGGCCGAAGATGCCATCGGAGGTGCCTACGTCAAAGCCTCCCATTTTTAAGGCATCCTGCAGCTTAACCACGGCCTGTCCCCGGTCCCCCCGTTTCAATACCTTATCCTGTAGTACGACGTCATCCGTACTGGTAAGCCGGCGAAAGTCGAGCAGCCGTTCTCTGGGATAGGCAGAGATTGAAACGGAATCACCCTGGTTGCCGCCAAGGGTGTAGATTCGCTCGTGATCACTGGAAAATCCCAGGAATATTCCAACGTGTCCCTGATGGGAGGAGGGATTGCCCCTCCAGTATACGACGATATCACCGGGCTCCGGATTTTGAACGGAGAAACCGACATTTAACCAGGATCGTGCTGCCGCTGATTGCGACTGTTCAACCCCGGCTTTTAATGCTACCCAGTTCATAAAGATGCTGCACCACGGCGTTTCATCGTCATTAATCCAGGAAAGCCCGATATCTTCCGCATACTTAAGGATCCGTTCACTGTGAACGCTTCCGCTTATTTCCGTTACCCCGAGTTCGTTTGTCGCTACTTTTAACAGCTCATTCATATCGTTTGGTATTTATTGATGGTTTAGGATTACTGATACCAGTTCCCCTGTTCGATTTTTAAGCTTGTGTAACCAATTAGCTTTTTTTCGTTATGGGCAGAATCATTGATCCTGCCCATCTTTGCACCATAGACTGTTTTTTCTAATCATTTAGTGTATTAAGAGAAGCCACTAATATTTCTAAAGAAATCTATTTTGACTTAAATGCCTGGGAGGTAATGATTTCTTTTGACTTTTCTTATAATATTTTGTTATCCTATTTTATTAATCCTTATTATCTTTTTATAAAACTATTTATTACTATTATACCGTAAGATCCTTATAGGGGTTATCTTTTTTAAATCATTTGTTGGCAGAAGTTTTTTTAACCTTTCTTTATCCAAAAACAAAGGCTTCTGCTCGATCCTTGAGCTGTGTTTTGTCGGGCATTTAAATAATATCGTAATGGGATAAATAAAACAAAATAATAAATCAAGATTGCATCATGAGTACTGAGTCTATCCATATTTCGGAATCAATTGAAACCTTAAATGCAAATCTTCGTCAAATTGCGCAAGTAGGGGAGTGGGCCGATTTAATGGGGTATCAAAATCCCAAGAAATTCTCGCGCCGTTTTTTGAGGCACTATGCCGTACGTCCCTGTCGAATGCTTATTGCCGTTCGGCTAAAAAGCATTTATGAGCAGCTGCAGGCAGGCAATTACTCCAATTTCGAGATCGCACGCCGTCACAGCCTTCCGGATGAAAAAGCGTTGAATAAATTTGTCAACTACCACCTCGGTTGTTGTCCCAGCCAATTGGAGGCCATGAACGAAGCCCGCTTTAAAGAAAAGATGGAAAAATTTGGTAGCAAAATTCGGTAGTAAAGTTAGGTAGTGTTACTCTGGAAATATTTATTTAGTCTTCATTTGAGCGTTAGAAAGTAGCGTGGGGAACCGGAGATTTAGCAAAACAAAGAGTGCACTGCATGATTCATTCATCGCTTTCTTTTCTTACCCAGGAATTGAATGAGTATTTACAACTAAAAACGGATGCACCTGATGTGAACCGTGTGTTTCTGACCAGTGTGGCAACAGAAAGAGACGGGGTGGTGATTCCGGACAGTTCCCTGGGGTTGTCACTTATAAATATTGAGGAGGAACGCGTCTTCAAGGATCAAAAGACCACCAAAATTAATGAGGATGGTATTGCTCAACATCAGAATCCGGATCTCAAACTGAATTTATATATCCTTATTTCGGCTAATTTCCAGGACACGACCGGCCAGGAATCCGATGACTATGTGGAGGGGCTTAAGCAGTTATCCTACGTAATCTCGTTTTTCCAGGCGAAGAATGTATTCACCATTGACAATTCTCCGGCACTGGCGGATTTCGATCCGTCAATCCGGAAACTAATTGTCGAGCTTTATTCCTATTCGTTTGAACAGCTATACAATTTCTGGACGGTCGTGGGAACCAAATACTTGCCCTCGGTTTTGTACCGGGTCCGCCTCCTGCGCATCCAGGAAGAGGCGATTACGGATTCAAACCTGCCAATTGAGAAGATTGGAATCGATAGCCACGGTAAACAATGATTAACATAAACTACAATCGTCTTTTCAACCTGCGGCTGGCTCATACGTATTATAAGAATGAGCGGGGCGGGGGGCTGAAGCTGAAGCCTACCCGCGATACCCTGCGGATACTGCGTGGTGGAAAGATGTTATTCAAAACCATTCCCTTCGGCGTGACGATACTGTACCGGGCGGTAGAGGGTGAGGTGACCCCCCTGGTCACGCTGCCGGATGATCTCACCCTTACCTTCAGCCTTGAAGCAGAAAACAAGGCGGAGTTCCTCAATATTACGGATCTTGATGAAACGCCTGCGAGAACCTATTCGGCTTCCGATATTCTCTATTTTACAAACGATCCGGCTCCCGCTTCGGCTTCAACCGATCCTGAACACCCCGAAGAAATCTCCCACCAGTTGCTTGACGGTATCAAAAACAGCCTGTTTACGTACGAATTCAGCCTGGGGAGCGCCCCTGAAGAAGTGTTGATAAGGGTACGTAATGCCGCAGGCACTCCGGTCTCATTTGGTAAAAAGGTTGACGGAGACCCGCTGCCCACCACGCTTACCCTTTCAAAAAAGGATGATGGGAGCTACGACCGGCAGATTGATCTCAGGAACAAGCCGACCGGGCGGTATACTGTCACCATTCGCAATACCGCAGACGATACCACGCTTAGGGAAGAGAGGTTCTATGTACACGACAAGCTGGCATCGCGGGATATTTTGGGGATTGTGGATATCACCTACGATTCGGGCACCGAACTTTTGTATGATGATACCGAAGAATATGAGCTGCGATTTTCAAGGAAAGAAACGATCTGGAAGTATTTCATTGTGAACAAGAACAAAAAGGTCCGGTTTTCCACTGAAAACCTCTCGATCAATGATCTTGGTTCGCCCGATTACAGTTCAATTAATTTTACCAGAGAGGGGCCCGAGCCGCATCCCGCTGTACAGATTAACGGCCTGGAAACGGTCATCTTCAAATCCGATGACCCCATTCCGTTTTATGAAATCCCGAAGACGTCCATACAGCTGGAGAAAGATCCGGGAGATATTGTGTTAATCGATAATCTTCCCAATCCGTCCCACCGGGGCGTGGTCAAAAAGCAGGGAGGCATCCTGGAAAGCGAAATTTACGTATTCATTTAATATAAATCCTATACCCCATGGCAGACTATAAAACACCCGGCGTATATATTGAGGAAATATCAAAACTCCCCGCATCGGTAGCCCCGGTCGCAACGGCTATTCCGGCTTTTGTGGGATATACCAGCAAGATGGAACGCGATGGCGAAACGCTCGATCCGAATACCCCCGTACGGGTAACCTCACTCATGGAGTTTGAAACGATATTCGGGGGACCTTTTCCCGAAGATTTTGCGGTCACGGTCGGAGATCCGCCTTCCGGTGAAACGAATTCGACGATTGAGGTCGAAGCCGAATCCCCAGGGCTTTCACCCTACCGGCTTTATTACCAACTGCAGATGTATTTTGCCAACGGGGGCGGTCCCTGCTATATCATTCCGGTCGGTACGTATATAGAGACGGATCCCATCCCGAGTAATATCTCGGAATCCGACCTGACTTCAGGTCTCGCCGCCTGCGAAGAAGTCGATGAAATCACGCTGTTGACCGTCCCGGAAGCTATTTTGCTGGATGCCAACGGTAGAAAGAATATCAACGACGCCATGCTCGCTCAGTGCAATAAGCTGCAGGACCGGTTTGCTGTCATGGAGGCGTTTACCGATCCTGCGGAAACCCCTATCGACGACGGAAGCAACTTCAGGGGCGATGTCGGCACAAGCTACCTGAAATACGGAGCCGCGTATTACCCTTCGCTGGAGTCGACCCTTTCCTATTACTACGAAGATTCCGAGGTAACCGTGACCGACAACCGGGGCGGGGCCGGCAGTGGTTTTTTTCATGATGATTCGTTGGACAAGCTGATTGACGGCTCCAAGACCGGTGAAAAAGCTACGGGTTCCATAACTATTGATAACAATAGCGATATTGCGGGCGATACCTTCCTTATCAACGGCATAGATTTTAAGATGGAAGCCGATCCCTCCACGCCTGTGGGATTGGACGAAGTTGAGATCGGGGCTACAACGGTGGGCACAGCTGGAAATCTTGAAACAGAAATCAACGATCGAGACATAGGAGTAGTGGCAACCCGGGCGGGAGGCAGCGATCAGATCGATCTTGAAGCAGCCTCGGCGGGCAACAGTGGTAATACCATCACGCTGGAATATATCGACAGCGGGACCGGCAATGCGGCCACGCTCTCCGGGTCTGTGTTGACGGGGGGACAAAGTAATATCGACCGCACGCTTTACAGCCGCATAAAGGCCGAGCTCGATAAGCAGACCGTCACTCTTTATCCCTCTGGAGCGGTGGCGGGCGCCTACGCCCGGGTGGACCGGGACCGGGGGGTATGGAAAGCCCCGGCCAACATAAGCCTGAATTTGGTGGAGAAGCCATCAAAACTGCTGACGGACGATGAACAAGCCCCGCTGAATGTGGATGCGGATACCGGAAAATCGATTAATGTGATCCGGAATTTTTATCAGAAAGGAACCATCGTATGGGGCGCCCGGACGCTGGCCGGCAACGACAACGAGTGGCGATATGTGCCGGTGCGCAGGCTGTTCATCTTTATCGAGGAATCGATACAGAAAGCGACGGAACCGGTCATATTCGAACCCAACGACGCCAACACCTGGTCTAAGACCAAGTCGATGATCGAAAATTTCCTGACCGGCCTGTGGCGCGACGGAGCCCTGGCGGGGGCCACCCCGGAAGAGGCCTTTTTCGTAAAGGTGGGACTCGGAAAGACGATGAGTTCCGTGGATATTCTGGAAGGGCGCATGATCGTCGAGGTGGGTATTGCCGCCGTACGACCGGCCGAATTCATCATACTTAAATTTTCACACAAGCTCCAAGAAGCCTAAAACCTAACCGATATGAATTACAAGACCCCTGGTGTATTTATTGAAGAGATATCGACCCTGCCGGCTTCCGTAGCCGGTGTGGAAACCGCCGTTCCCGCTTTTATCGGCTATACCGAGAAGGCGGAAGAAGACGGCGATCCTGACGCCCTGCATTTTGTACCGACCAGAATCACTTCGCTTCTGGACTACCGGGAAAAATTTGGCGGTCCGGTGCCCGAAACATTCGACCTGACGATCGAGGATGAATACAACAGCGATGCGGAACTCGTATCGCGGGCGTTCAGCGCTTCCCCGGCATCGCCTTCGGATTTTATCCTCTACTACAGCCTCCAGTTTTATTTCAATAACGGGGGCGGTCCCTGCTATATCGTCTCGGTCGGGGATGCGACTTCGGGCGGTTCCGTCGGCAAAGGTTCGGCCGATCCGATGGACGGGCTGCTGGGCGGCATCAAAGCCCTGGAGAGGATGGACGAGCCCACGCTTATTGTGTTCCCCGACGCGGTGAACCTGGGGTCGACGACCGATTACGGGGAGGTGGTCAGGGCGGCACTTGGCCAGTGCAACAACCTGCAGGACCGGTTTACGATCAGTGATATGTACGACAACGGGACCTCCAGCGCGGTTGAAGACTTCAGAGATGCGGTTGGGATGTCGTTTCTGAAATATGGGGCAGCTTATCATCCCTACCTGGAAACCTCTCTTAATTACGCTTTTGATGCATCGAATTCAACGATAACGCACAATATCGATCTTCCGGGTTCAGTTTCGCTGCCCGGAGATGCTCTTGATCTCACATCGGGACCGAGCCTGGCATCCATTGAAAGCAGTAACCCGAATATTTACCGTTCGCTGGAAGCCGAAATCAAGAAGTCCTACGTCACCCTGCCCCCCTCGGGAGCGGTGGCAGGCATCTACGCGCGGGTGGATCGGAACCGCGGGGTGTGGAAGGCCCCGGCCAACGTAAGTGTAAACTCCGTTATCCAGCCGACTGTAAAAATTACCAATGAGCGGCAGAACTCCCTGAATGTGGATGCCACTTCCGGCAAGTCGATCAATGCCATCCGGTCTTTTACCGGCAAGGGAACGCTGGTATGGGGTGCCCGGACACTGGCCGGCAACGACAACGAATGGCGGTACGTGCCGGTACGCCGCCTGTTCATCTATGTGGAGGAGTCCGTTAAAAAAGCCACCGAGTTCGTTGTGTTTGAACCCAATGATGCCAACACCTGGGTCCGGGTGCGGGCCATGATCGAAAATTTTCTCACCGACCTGTGGCGCGACGGGGCCCTTGCGGGTGCTACAGCCGAACAGGCTTTTTACGTAAAGGTGGGGCTGGGAGAGACGATGACTTCCCAGGATATATTAGAAGGACGAATGATTGTAGAGATCGGTATGGCCGCTGTGCGACCGGCCGAATTCATCATCATCCGCTTTATGCACAAGCTTCAGGAATCCTAATCCATTAAAACACACAGATCACTATGGCTGTTAATTATCCAGTATCCGCTTTTCACTTCCAAGTAGAATGGGGGGGCTCCCGTATCGGCTTCACTGAAGTTTCGGGGCTCACCGTCGAACTTCAGTCTATCGATTACCGCGAGGGGAATGCCAAGGAGTATCAGGTGACGAAAATGCCCGGTATTCCGCAGTATAGCAATATAACCCTGAAACGCGGCATATTCCGGGGCGACAACGAATTTTTTCAGTGGCTCAACACAGTCCAGATGAATAATATAGACCGCCGCGATATCACCATCAGCCTGCTTAACGAAGAGCACGAGCCGGTCACCGTCTGGAAAGTGAAGGAAGCCTGGCCCTGCAAAGTGGAAGGTCCGTCGCTGAATTCAACCGGTAACGAGGTGGCAGTTGAGTCGATTGAACTCTGCCACGAAGGCTTAACCATTGAATTCACATAGCAGATAGGTAGAAATTATGGCAAGCTACTATCCGCCGGTAGGGTTTCATTTCCGAGTTAATATCGAGGGCCTTACCTCGGATACCAGGGATATAAGTTTTCAGGAAGTCTCCGGTATTAATGCCACGGTTGGGGAATTCACTTATAAAGAGGGTGGTGAAAACCGGTTTGAACACCGCCTGCCCGACCGGGTCACCTACGATAAACTCACCCTCAAACGAGGTATGCTGGTTGGCTCGGAGCTGATCGGCTGGTTCAGAGATGCCGTGGAGTCATTCAAATTCGACCCGAGGAATGTACTGGTTACGCTTCTCAACAGCGAACACGAACCGCTTGAGTCCTGGAGTTTTGTGAAGGCTTACCCGGTCAAATGGTCGATAGGGAATTTCAATGCCGAACAAAATGAAGTGGTGGTGGAAACCATTGAACTATCGTTCCAGTATTTCAAACGGATGGAAGTCTGAAATATGAACCGTCAACCCGTTTTTTATGGCTATAGAAATTAAAGAACTGGTCATTAGGGCGACCATTGATACCGAGAAGAGATCAACGAAGCGCCCTGACCGCAGTAGAAAAAAACACATCAATAAACTGCATCGAAGGATGGACCAGCTGCAGCAAATGATCAAACAAAAAAATGAGCGATAATGGGATTGACCGACGGGAAACTTGCCAAAATGATGATCCTTTCTTTTGCCACTGATAAGAAGGGCAAGAAGAAGGGACCTCCACGCCCGTTCCCGGTGATGTATAATCCGGAGCGATTTTCCGAGAGCATCAGCACACGCTATCAGCCCCAGTATGAGCCGGGGGACAGCGGCGAGGAACAGGCTTACGAGCATATTGAGGGTAAGGAAGTGTCGTTCGAATTTCTGTTTGACGCCACGGGCGCCTCGGTCAACTCCATACAGGGGGAGGCGGCCAGTAAACTGGGAGGGGTGGATGCCCAGATTGAGCTGTTTCTAAAACTTACGCATGAGCGGGATGAACAAGAACATCAACCGCCGAAACTGACGCTGGTGTGGGGGACCTTCATTTTTGACTGCCGGCTGGTTAGTGCGGATATCGAGTATATGATGTTCAACCCGTCGGGACGTCCCCTCAGGGCCAAAGTCGACGCAACATTCAAGGGCGATCGTCCCCGTGTCCTGCAGGCAGCCATGGACAAGCTTTTTTCCGCCGATCTCACCCATGTACGCGTGGTGAAGGCCGGGGAAACCCTGCCACTGATCTCCGAAAAGGTCTATGGCGATCCGAAATACTATCTGCAGATCGCCGAGATAAACGGCATTACGAATTTCAGAAATATTAATCCGGGCATGGAGCTTATTCTCCCGCCCATCGATAAACAGAGCGCCTGATGCTAAACCGATTGCTTAATAACAAAGTAGTCGATAATCCGCGATATACCATTTTTTCGGATGGAACGGAATTGTCGCACGATTTTATGATTGATTCGCTGTCCATCAGCAAATCGGTAAATAAGATCCCGCATGCGCGGCTGGTGTTGAAGGACGGAGACATTCCCCGCGAGGATTTTCCCGCCAGTAATCGCGATGAGTTTGTCCCCGGCGCGGAAATAGAGATCCAGATGGGCTACCGCGATGAGCAGGAACCCGTTTTTTCCGGCATCGTTATCAAGCATGGTATCAAGAGTCAGTACGAGGAATCCTCACAACTTATTGTAGAGCTGAAGGATCCGGCCGTAAAGATGACGGTGGGACGCAAGAACAAGTATTTCAAGGATTCGACCGACAGCGACATCATTGAGGAGATTATCCAGCCGTATAGTCTCCAGGCTGAGGTGGAAAGCACTTCGGTCAATCATGCGGAGATGGTTCAATATTACTGTACCGACTGGGATTTTATGGTGACCCGCGCCGAGGCGAACGGCAAGCTGGTTTTTGTGGATGATGGCTCGATCTCCGTCAAAGCCCCTTCGCTGTCCTCCGAACCGGTGGCAGAGCTGGTTTACGGGCAAAATATCAAGGAATTTGACGCCGAAATGGATGCCCGCGACCAGTTTGGCAGTGTCACCGGCAAGTCGTGGGATTTTGCCCAGCAGTCTGTTATCGAATCGGAAGCGGTGTCTCCCGGACTCCCGGAGCAGGGGAATGTAGCAGCCGACGACCTGGCCTCCGTCATAGGCCTCGACCAGCTGCCGTACCAGCACAGCGGCCGTCTGGATTCCGAGGAAATGCAGCACTGGGCAAATGCGCGATTTTTGCGAAGCAGGCTGGCCAAGATCAAAGGCCGCATCCGGGTACTGGGACTTACGGAAATCAATCCGGGCGACGTAGTGCAGCTCGGGGGACTGGGCGACCGGTTCAACGGGGTGGCTTTTGTTTCGTCCGTGGCTCATTACTACGGGCTGGAATCTTCCTGGTATACCGATATTCAAATCGGCCTCTCTTCAGACTGGCTTATCGAATTGTATGATAATGTGATGGAAAAGCCCTCCTCCGGCCTGTTGCCGGGTATCCACGGGCTCCAGGTCGGGGTTGTCACCGCCATCCATGAGGACCCGGACGGGGAAGATCGCGTGCAGGTTCGGGTGCCGGTGATCGACTCGGAGGACAGCGGCATATGGGCTCGCGTGGCCAGCCTCGACGCCGGCGAAAACCGGGGCACTTTTTTCCGTCCCGAAGTGGATGACGAAGTGATTGTCGGGTTCATCAATGACGATCCGCGCGATCCGGTTATCCTGGGAATGATGAACAGCAGTGCCAAGCCTGCGCCGATCACCGCCACGGAAGAAAATAATGAGAAAGGCATTATTACCCGCGAGGAATTAAAGGTACTGTTCGACGATGACAAAAAGAGCGTCACCATCGAGACGCCCAACGGCAATACGGTGGTGATCAGTGATGACGAGGGCAGTATAAGCCTGAAGGATGAAAACGGGAATGAGGTGGTGATGGATTCGTCGGCCATCACCCTGAAAAGCGCCGGGGACCTTTCCATCGAGGCTACCGGTGACATCAACCTGGAGGGCAACAACATTAACCAAAAAGCGAATATGAGCTTCAAGGCCGAGGGCGCCTCGGGAGCGGAACTCTCCTCCAGCGCATCGGCCGTGATCAAGGGATCTATCGTTCAAATTAATTAAAGCCAAATCGACTTATGCCACCAGCAGCCAAACTCGGAGATGTTAGTACACATGGAGGAACAATCGTGGGACCGGGCGAGCCGACCGTTCTGATCGGCGGCATGCCCGCCACCGTAGTGGGGGACATGCACGTGTGCCCGATCCCGCCGTCACCGTCCGGGCCGCATCCGCCGTCTCCCTTTTCAATGGGAAGCGCCACGGTGTTCATCGGCGGCAAACCGGCCGTGCGGGTCGGGGATGTCTGCGGATGCGGGGCCAGTCCGGCAGCAGGTGAACCAACCGTAATGATAGGATAAAAGAATATGACCGAAGCGAACAACCAAAAGGAGCAGGGGAAGGCCTTCCTGGGGCGGGGCTGGAAATTCCCCGTACAGTTCAAGGACGGGGCGGCTCAGCTCAGCCAGTACGAGCGCGATATCAAGGAGAGTCTCATCATCCTGCTGTCTACCACACAGGGAGAGCGTGTCATGCGTCCCGATTACGGTACGACGGTTCAGGACCTGATGTTTGAGCCGCTGGATGTCTCCACGGCTACCCTCGTGGGCGATGAAGTCAAGAAAGCAATACTGGTCCACGAGCCGCGGGTAAATGTGAACAAGGTGGATGCGGTACAGGAATCGCTGAATGGATTTATCGAACTGACCATCGACTACACCATTATTGCGACCAATACCCGGGCGAATTTGGTCTTCCCCTTTTATTTGAATGAAGGAACGGACATCGAACAATGAGTGAAAACTGTTTGTCTCAAAATCCTTTGGTGCGGGACGGCACCAGCCGCCGACAGCGACTGCTGAAGACGCTGCTGCCCTCCTACGCTCCGGTGGATGAGCGAAGTATGAAAGATCTGGTCAACTTCGCCCGCAAATTTACGGGCGAAATCAACTACTTTGAGTCCGACAGTACTGCGCCCGACGGACAGTGGGACGAGTTTTTCCGGTTTACCGACGAGGAGTGGCAGGGTTTTTCGCTGGAGAAGTTCCTCGAAAAGCTGAAAGAGACACAGGAGGCCGCACCGCACTTCGCCCTGTTTTTCGGTTTTCTTTACATATTCAAAACGGCGCAGGACGACTTGAATACGCTGACCCGCCGGCATCTCGAATTCTACTACCGGGAGGTCCTCCAGCTGGAACAAAAGGCGGCCGTACCCGACCAGGTTTCTGTTATTTTTAAGTTGGCCAAACATGTGGACCAGTACCTGGTGAAGGAAGGGACCGCCCTGAAGGCAGGAAAAGATGCGCTGGGGGTGGAACGGATTTACAGGGTGGAAAGGGATCTGGTGGTCAGCAAAGCCAAAATAACATCACTTAAAGCCGTTTTTGCCGATATCAACGACCGGTTCAGCAAAGACTACGAAACCGATCCGGAGACGGACCACCGTATTTTCGAGTCGCCGGTCGCCAACTCGGCAGACGGCCTGGGCGCCGACATTGAGAACGAAGAAAAAAGCTGGCGTACGTTCGGAGAACCTCATTTCCCAAAGCTGGGTACTTCTGCTCCCCATCCCACCGAGCCGGACCGCAGGGAGGCGGAAGTGGGCTTCGCCCTCGCCTCTCCCATCCTGTTCCTGGCGGAAGGGGAACGGAACGTGACCCTGAAGATTACACTGGAGGAGGAACCGGACGGAACCGTGGAGCCGGAAGATTTCAAGATCCTCCTCAGCGGGGAAAAAGAATGGATTCCCGCTGACATTATCGATGCTGCCAGGGAGTCCGATGCCTCCGCTGATTACCTGAACCTTACCTGCCGTCTTGTCCCCTCCGATCCCGCAGTGGTTTCCTACAGCCCGGAAGAGCTGGGGGAGCCCTTTGCCACCGACTGGCCGGTCATTAAGGTCCTGCTCGATCCCAGGCATGATCGCCATCCGTTTTCCTATTCCCTGTTCCGGGAGTCTCAGGCAACCAATATTCGGATTACCGTAGATGTAAAAGGCGTGAAAAATCTGGTGCTCCAGAACGACCAGGCGGTGCTCGATGCGGGAAAACCTTTTTTGCCGTTCGGCAACCGTCCCTATGTGGGCAGCAACTTCTACATCGGGAGCCGGGAAGTGTTCCGGAAGAAACTTAGCTCACTGGATATTGATTTCAGATGGAACGACCTGCCCCAGCATGAAGATGGGTTTAAGGATCACTACAACAATTATAATGATCAGTCGGAATATGTTAACAGAAGCAATAACGAGTTCAAAATAGACATCGATATCCTGGACAACAAACAGTGGCACCAGCTGAGGGGCAATACCAACTTGTTAACGGACGGGGAAGGGAATCCTCTCGGTAATACCGAAAAATTGCCCGGTCCGGACACTGAGCGTAGCAGGCTGACCGTGTCTGACACCTCTGGTATCGAAGATATCGAGAGAGACAGCGAGCTCGGGGCGCTTACCGGTTATCAGGTGGACACTCAGAAGGGGTTTCTCCGTATGACCCTGAAGAACCAGGATTTCGGGCATAATTCTTTCCAAAATTCATATGCTCAAAAAGCGATAGATCTGGCTGACGGTGGCAGTGGTGATTTGCCCAGGCAGCCCTATACGCCTGTCATCCAGAATCTCTCGCTCAGCTATGTTTCCGAATTAGACTATCCGTTTACCGGGAAAGCCGGTGAAACGGAACAGTTTTTTCACATCGGGCCTTTCGGCGCTTGGCCGGTCGACAGTTTGCCGGAAATCCCTTCCCTGATGCCCCGATACGACTACGAAGGCAACCTCTATATCGGTATCAGCAACCTGCAGCCACCGCAAAGCCTGTCCGTGCTTTTTCAGGTTGCCGAAGGCAGTGCCAATCCCGTAAAAGTCAGTCCCGATATTGCGTGGAGCTATCTGTCCGATAACGAGTGGAAACCATTTAACGAAAAAAGCATCCTGTTTGACACGACGAACGACCTGTTGACTTCGGGCATCATCCGTTTTGCCGTTCCCAAAGACGCGACTGATGGCAACAGCCGGCTGCCTGTGGGAACACACTGGATCAAAGCTTCGGTAGCGACCAATTCTGATGCCGTCTGCCGGCTGATCGATGTACAAGCACAGGCCGTGCTCGCCCGTTTCGAGGACCGGGACAACGATCCCGATCACCTGGGGGATCCGCTGGAAGCCGAAAGCATTGACAAGCTTCTGCGAAGCGACTCGGCCATCGACAGCGTAATACAGCCCTATGCTTCTTTCGGGGGCAAGATGAAGGAACAGCAGTCCGCTTTTTATACGCGCACCAGCGAACGGCTACGCCACAAGCAACGGGCTATTACTATCTGGGATTACGAACATATCATTTTACAGCAGTTCCCGTCGGTATACAAAGTAAAGTGCGTCAACCACACGCGGTTCGAAGGCAATTTGACCGACTACTCGGAAGTGGCGCCGGGTCATGTCACCTGCATTGTGGTCTCGAATGTGCAAAATAAGAACGCCGTGGATCCCCTGCGTCCCATGACCAGCCTGAATATCCTCGACGAAATTGACCGGTACCTGCAGACTATTATCTCCGGAAGTGTGGAGCTGCATGTAAAGAATCCGATTTACGAGGAAATTCAGGTCGATTTCAGCGTTAAGTTCCGTTCACCCGACACCGGCTTTTACGAACAGAAACTACAGGAAGATCTTAAGGAGTACCTTGCGCCGTGGTCGTCGGATTGCGGGGCCGACATCTCTTTTGCGGGACGTATTCACAAATCGATGATCCTGAATTTTGTGGAGGAACGCCCGTACGTAGATTACGTCAGCTGCTTCAGGATGTACCATATCGTTCCCACCGATCCGGATAATAACCCCAACAAGGATAGGGAAGAAGTAAGGTCGACCACGGCCGTCTCCATCCTCGGATCGGCGGAAAACCATCTGATTAACCCCATCGAATTCTCATCGGAGGACTGCGACTGCGAAGAGAATGTCATTAAAAGCACTCAAGAGCGGGCATCGTCCGACGATTGTCCCTGTCAGGAAGAAATAACGTCATTGTCAGAAGATTCAACCGGCTAAGTTTTAATAAAGCACATGGAAAACAGTTCGCTGACCATATCGAAGAAACCACCCGAATTCAAAAGTATGCAGTACGACACGCTGCGTGAGCTGGCTATCCAGCGTATTCAGGAGCTGGCCGGTAAGCGGTGGACCGATTACAACAGCCACGACCCCGGGGTGACCATGCTGGAGGTGTTCAGTTATGCCATCACCGATCTGGGCTATCGCACCGATTTCGATATCAAGGATCTGCTGGCCCGGGAGGGGACCGGCGATCCCGATCCCCGCAATTTCTACACAGCAGCCAGGATTCTACCCTGTCGTCCCCTGACCCTGCAGGACTACCGCAGGCTGTTGATCGATGTAGAAGTGGTGGACGAAGAAGATGAGGGCTGCCGCTATGCCGGCGTCAAGAATGCCTGGCTCAGAAAGTCGGATGAGGCCGAGGAGGAGATATTTGTCCACTCCAGGGAGAGCCGTCTGTCGCTCGACCCGGTCCCCGGCAAAGAGGAGCAGGAAAGCTACTACGTACAGACATTATACGATGTGCTGCTGGAATTCGATGAGTGTGAAAAGTTCGGCGACCTCAACGAGAATACCATCGAGGAGGAGTTTGTGCTCTATGAGCACCCGCTGGATGACACGCTCGAGGGAGTGACGTTCAATATTACCGTTCAGTTTCCGGCGTGGGACCATTCCGGGGTTGACTGGGAAGATCCTGTGAGCGTGCGAAGTAAACTTCAGTCCATACAGGTCAATATTGCCGACCTCCCTGGTAACTACACGCTGACGCCGGAGATTACGAACCTGAACGAAGTCATTCTGAAGGGACACAAAACATCCGGGGGCACTGCCAGCGCCATTGCCGGCATGACGGAAATCATCGACAAGCTGAACGATTTCCTGTACCATCCGGACACCGGTCTGCTGGCGCTCTACATCGAGAAGGTGAACAAGATTTTCGAAATCGTGGAGGCCGCCCGCGCCCGGCTTCAGGCCAATCGGAATCTCTGTGAGGATTTTTTTCGGTTTCGGGCTGTGAGGGTGGAAGAGATCATCGTTTGCGCCGATATCGAAATCGCTCCCTCTGCCGACGTTGAGCAGGTTGAGGCCTACATCTTCCATCTGATATCCCGGTTTTTATCGCCCACAGTGCATTTTTACACGCTGGAGGAGATGCGCAGCAAATGCCGGAAGGCCACCCCGTTTGATATCATCGAGACAGATCCGGCCAAACAAACACTTACTATTGAGGCGGTTGATGACGAGGTGCCGGTAAAGGATGAGACGATCACGGTTTTCGGGCTGGGCGCCAGTCCGCAGGAGTTCACGGTGCGCTGCGTGGATCCTAATCCCGATGAGGTGAACCGATATGAGATCGAAGTGGCGGAACAGCTGTTGGGGAATGATGTTCAGGAGGACGCATACCTGATCAGGGGACGGTTTGACGAGGAGGATTGCCTCACTATCGATCGGATCTTTGAAGGACCTCTCCTCAAGCACGGCTTTATTGACCGTGAAGAGCTGGCCTCGGCCGATCGCAAAAAGGTGATTCGCGTGTCTGATCTCATCCGGATCATCATGGATGTAGAGGGAGTCGTCGCTGTCAAGGAAATTCAGATTGCCAATCGTCCGCAGAACAACGAATTCGATATTGAGTCCAAAAGCGTTCGTTGGTGCCTGGAGCTGGCCTTCGATCACAACTATGTGCCCCGGCTGAACACCGATGATTCCAAAATGACCTATTACAAAGATGATCTGCCCTTCCATGCGAATGACGCGGAGGTGGAAACACGCATTCAGGAACTCAGGGCCGACGAACGCGAACAGAAAATCCGTTATCCCAAACAGGATCTGTCCGTCCCGATCGGCCAGTTTCGGGATCCCGGCAACTACACCAGTATCCAGGAAGACTTTCCGCTTGCCTACGGCGTCGGATCGGAAGGGATTCCCGGTCTGGCGGAACGCTCACCCGATGAAAAGGAACAGCGCAAGATCCAGGTCTCTCAGCTGAAGGGATACCTGCTCCTGTTCGACCAGTTTCTGGCCAACTATCTGGCGCAGGTAGCCAACGTGAAGTACCTGTTTACGATGGAGGACCAGATCGGGAATACCCATATCGACAAAACATATTATACCCAGTCGCTTACCGATGTTATACCGGACGGGGAGCTGCTGTACCGCGACCTGAGCGATCACAAGGAAACGCTGCAGCAAATTACCGAAGACACCCAGCTCTTCGAACGCCGGCGCAACAAATTTCTGGACCACTTGTTGGGACGTTTTGCGGAGACGTTTGCCGACTATGCGATGCTCTCCACGAACATTTCGGGCCCCAGGGCACCGCGGGAACTGATCGACGACAAGCTGAATTTTCTGGGACAGTATCCCGAACTGAGCAGCGGACGCGGTATGGCCATCGACTACCACGAGGAATGCAGGATCTGGCACGTTGACAATGTGGCCGGGCTCGACAAGCGGGGCGAGCTGCTGCTGGGGATGGCCCCCAAAGAGCCGGAAGAGCTCCGGTTCCGTGATCCGCTCATCATCGCCAATCCTTCCGCTTCGGTCTACCGGGTCATCATAGAGGACGGTTCCTCCACCGCCGTGATGCATGCGGATCAAGACTTTGAGTCCGACGGCGCAGCCCGGGCGCACATGGAGCGGGTCATTACAGCGGGAGTATTCAAACAGCATTATGAGATCCGGGAAACCGACGGCGGGGGCTTTCATTTTGTGCTCCGCTGCGGGGGCAAGCTGCTGGGCGTCAGCGAAAAGAGGGATTATACCAGCGAGGCCCCCGGCGGGGATGCTGACACAGCCATCGACCAGCTTGTGGCTTTGTTCAGGGCAGAACTGTATGAAAATTCCGAAGCGAACCGCAAAAACCTGGCGTGTCCGCTTGAAAATTATATCGATTACGAAATTACGGCGGATATGTCACCCCTGCCCGACGATCCGCCGGCCTATACGGTCAGCTATACGCTGTACAAAAAAGCATTTGAATTTACGGCGGAACACGAACTGCTGACCGGTTCGGTAACCCGTGAAACAGAGACAGACGATCCCGAAGAAGAAGTTTTGCAGAAAGCGGAAGCGGCCCTGCACGATATTCTGTGGGATCTGGTTAACCACGGCGCGCACCGACGGACGTACCGTTTTGATCCCGAAAGCGCCCCCTATTCCCCCTACTCTTTCCTTCTCCGCAATGCCCGCGGCGAAGATATTGCCCGGAGTGTCGAGACCGACTTCAACCAGGCGCTGGCCGGCGATATTAACGCCCTGTCCCCCGCCATTCTTCATGTTCATGGCTCCACGGCCAATGACGGAGCATACGACATCGTCAACGCTACGGCCGACGGACCCGAGATAACCATAGAGGTCGATCCGTCCCCGCCGTCCCCGGTTTTTGACGGCCATCTTGTGATGGGAGGCTCCTATGATATTTCCTTCATCGAAAAAGGAACCAGAAATATCATTTTGACCGATCTGGATCCTGAAATATATGAAGGAGATACGGTGAAGCTGGCCGGTACGGAGGACAATAACGGGGTTTTTACCGTTCAGACTATTCGGCGCTCGGGAGACAAAATATACCTCAAAGTAGGAGAGATAATCACACAGGATGAAACGGAAGGCCACCTGCAAAAGGCTTACGACATTACCGGTATCGAGACAGACGCCTTTGTGATCAAGGGCGGCAGGGATGAGCAGGCCGTTACGGATATGATCGAATTTATTAAGGATAGGTTTTTCTCCCATGAGGGCTTCCATGTGCTGGAGCATCTTTTGCTGCGCCCCCGCACCGACCGGCGGCTGTTCGTGGATATCGAAGAACCGGTGTTGGATGAGAGCGCTTTGCCTGCAGGTAACCTGCGTTTCCGGAAGGAACTTTCCGTAACGGAAGCCAACGCTGAGGACAATACCTTTACCGTAGCCGGCGATATCCGGTCGGAACTGTCCGTTGAGGATGCGATCCGCATCAGCGGCGGCAGCTTCAACGACGGCGAGTATATTGTCAGGGACGTCCGCCTGCAGGAGGGAAACTCGGTGATAGAGGTGGAAAGCGAAGAGGTGGAAGATGCGATCTTATACGACCTGCCGACCGATTCCTTTACCGCCGGCGTGCTTTCTTACAGGAAACAAACGACGGTCGACACTATCTCGGCATCGGAACATCAGCTTACCGTTTCCGATCCCGACGCGGCACAGCTTGGGGAAGACAGCGAGATCGAAATCACGGACTCCCAGGATCAGCGGAATGATGGGGTATATCTGGTCTCGGAAGCTGAGGAAGCAGGGGGACAGGTGATGATCACTCTCTATAAAGTTGAGAAACGGGTGAAAGACCGGCTGCTGCCTATCCACCTGGACCAGGACTGTGAAACCTGCAAGATCAGCGATCCCTACTCCCATGTGGTCAGCGTGGTCGTCCCGTATTGGCCGGGTCGCTTTATCAATATGGATTTCAGGAAGTTTGCGGAAAAGCGGCTCCGTATGGAAGCTCCTGCTCATGTGATGCTTAACATCTGCTGGATAAGCTGCGAGCATATGAGTGAATTTGAGAAGAAATACAAACAATGGCTGGTGGCCGTCAATGCACAGGACGCCGGTCCGGCGGACCTATCCGAGGCCCTGGATGGACTGATCGATATTTTGACCCGAATGCGCAACGTATATCCCACGGGGACCCTTCACGACTGCGAAGAAGACGACACGCTGGAAGGGGCCGTCATCTTGAATAATTCTGTATTAGGAACCTTTTAAATCATCACACTATGAGTACGTTAATCAACAACTACCCGGTATTCGAAGACAATCAGGTTCTTACCAGCACCCAGCTCAACCAGCTGCAGAACTATCTCAATCAGCAAAACCGCCTGACGCGCGTCGCCCTGATCGGCGTCGGCGTTGTCTGCGGTATGAATGTCGTCTGTTCCCCCGGCCGCGATGAGCTGACCATCACCAAAGGGGTGGGCGTCACGTCCGAGGGACATCTTGTCACCATCGGCGACTGTGTGACCACGCAATACCGCTCCTATGAGAAGCCGAACAGCGTTAGCTATCCCCCGTTCGAGGACCCGGTGACCCAACTGCAGGATGTGGAGCTCTTCGAGCTGCTGACCGAAGAGGCTGAAGTCGATCCCGAAGATACGGTGACCGATTTGAGCGAAGAATTCCTGGAGGATAAAATCGTCCTGCTGTTCCTGGAGTGTTACGACAAGGATCTGAAATCCTGTCTGGGCAAAAGTTGTGACGAGCTGGGGATTGACCGCATTATCTCCCTGCGCAAGCTCGTGATTTCGAAAGAGGAGCTTGAGAAGGTAAAAGAGCGGACCGAGGGGGGATTGCTGGAGGCGGCCTACCCGGAAAAGTATGATCTGCCTGTCCTGCAGATGAAGCGGGCGTTGATCCGACCCGAAACCCCGGCCTCGCGCTATTATATCGGGATGGCCGGGGAATACCTGGAAGCCATCGACGAGGTCTGGGATCCCCTGTACGAAGCGCTGCATCAAACGTATGGGGTGTATGAGCCTGTGCTTGAGGAGCTTTACCCGGAAAACCCGTTCGACCATGATATCCTCAAAGAGATTAAAGAGAAGTGTGAGGCGTATCTGGGGTCCTATTCTGATTTTTCGGAGCCCATATTCGGGATACAGTATTTCTATGATTTTGTGAAGGACCTGATGCTGGCCTATGAAGAATTTCGTCTCACCGCTTTTGAACTCAGCGGGGCCTGCTGTCCCGACCGGTCGCGCTTTCCCAAACACCTGATGCTGGGAGAAGCGTGTGCGGGAGAAGGGGACTTGTGCGATGATGTTGAATACAGGAACGAATTTGTCGCCTCGCCTGTATTCAGCGAGCAGCGCAACCTTGCTGAGAAGGTCCGGATGCTGCACAAGCGACTGGTGATGCTGTGGGAAAGTTTTGACCTGAAACGGCTGGAGGAGCCGCGGGAACGGCAGATCAAAATTACTCCCAGCTGCGAGAAAAAAAGCTTTATTTCCGAGCGGGCCATTCCCTTTTATTACGATTCCGACCGGGAAAGCAGCTTCGAAGGACTGGGTACGCTGGAGAATAACTGGGACTTCAACCTGCAGCGGCAGTGCCGGAACGAAGAACAGCCCGTTCAGCTTTCGTATGACAACCACCAACCGGACTCCGAGTGGGATGATCCCGTATCGACCCCGCTGAAATATGATCTCGATCCCTATAACTTCCTGCGGATTGAAGGCCATATCAGCAAGCATGTTGAAGAGGTGGAAGAGGAGCTCCGGGAAATTAAAAACGAGAACAACCTCTCCTTTGATATTAAGAAGGTGTACTTTGGCGATCTGATGGGGGAGAAGCCGCTGCCGGACTGCCTCTTGGAAGATCTGCAACCCCAATATTCAATATGGCGCAACAAAGTTTTGCTGTTTCTCAAGAATCTGGTACGGAGCAGTAAAACGGCCGAGCGGGCTATACTGAATCGCAGTATGCTAACAGCAGAGCCTTCAGCTTCCCACGAAAGCCGGAATTTTGCCTCCGGCCCGATGGGGAATATCAACCTGAACATGTCTGATCTCTCCAACCTGTTTACGGGAGCCGAGCCCTCCCGGATCAATGAGTCGGCCAATCGGTTTTATTCGGTAATGAGAAACCTCGAACGTGCCGGTAACCCGGCATATCAGCCGCGGACGGCCGCTTATACGAGCTATACCGATACCTCCATCCGGGATCTTTTCTCCTCGTTAAACGACTGCCTGCATCAGCTGATTGACGCGATGCCCCGTGACCTCCGCGACTTTGACATGGAGATCTGGCTTACCCATTACAAGTGCGTTCTCCGGGTGGTCGTTAAGATGATGAAATGGATTGCAGGATACGCCACAACACCCCAGATGCGCGCGGCTATTTTACTGTATCTTTATATCATAGGAATCTTACACCGGCTGTTGTCTTTTCTGGCCATCTATCCCTATATCACCATCCGCATCCTGAACGATACGCTGCAGGAGCGGCAAGAAGCCCTTGCGGAATCGTTGCAGCTTTCCCGTTTCCGGGACAATCACCCGGGACCCGACCACAAAGCCGGGGTGGCGCCGGGAGATACGTTCCTGTTGGCCTACCAGCTGCCTCACCGGGTGGAGGATTTTACCGATGAGGATGGCAACGCCGTTGAGTGGCCGGTGGAGATGGGGGAGATCCTGAAATTTCCCTTTGGGTCGGATGACCAAAACCTGGATTTTGAGCAGTATCTCGAAATGACCGCGGAGATGGAGGGACTCGTTGTTGCCGACTTTACGCTCCCGTTTACCTGCTGCGACGACTGCGAGGATGTGCCTTCGGCCGCCGTTACGCTCGATCCGTTTGTCCCCCCGGTCACCGCTGTCGCCCGGCCCGATAGCCTAACGGACCTCACCGGCTACAACAACGTAGAGATACAGCTTATCAATGACCTGTATGATCCGTCGGTCTATGAAGCCGGCATAACGGGTGTTCCGAACTTCGGGAATACCTCATTCAGGGAGGATCCGTACGAGCCGGACCATACCAAAACCAAACAGATGCTGGTCTATGAGATAGATCCCCAGAAAGTGGCAGCGGAAATTCAGCGTACTGACGACTTTTTCATCATTGACGAGTTCGATTATGAAGTCAGAGACACGAACAGGAGGGAAGTGGTCGGCAGCGATACGATCACGATTTTCATCCCGGTGGAACGCACTGCCAAGCCACAGACAGGTACGGTGACCGGAACCGTGGAAGGAGTCGATGCGCAGGGTAACCGGGAGCCGCTTCCGGGCGTTAACGTGACCGTAGAAAATGAAGCTATCGGAGCTGCAACAGATGTTAACGGTGCATTTACCATATCCAAGGTACCATTGGGTGATCAGACACTGGTCGCTTCGTTTGTGGGATACCTGACTGCTACCAGGGATATAACAGTGGGTACGGGAGCCAATACCGTCAGTTTTGTTTTGAGTCAGGCCGACGATATTCATATTAATTATGAGCGGATACTGAGAGCCCGGGAAATAGAAGAAGACACGGAAGACGCCCGGAAGATAAAGAAATATTATGCTGCAAGCATGACCAACGCCAAGGAAAGGGCGGTTGAGATGGAAAAGCGGGAGGCAAAAGAGGAGGTAACTGCCATAACAAAGGCGGCCTCTGCCGTTGAAATGTTCTCCGACGAGGAAGAAATCAGCGTGGTTAAACTGAATAACGAATACAATACGCGGAGAAATGAGCTGGTTCATGCCGTTCAAAACACCGGGGGAGCTGAGAAAGAGCTCCACAAGGATGCGTTGAAAAACCTTACCGAAGCTTATTTGAATCGTCTGGCCTATACTCAGCCGAAGGAGCTGAGCAGTACGAGCAAGGACGTGCTGAAAGAATCATCCACCATCTTCAATGCCGAGTCCGACCTCGATATGAAAAAGACCATTGATGAGTGGAAACAAAAGTCGAAGGGCTATATCAGTGAGGATTTTGAACATAATCTCAACGACAACCTGAAACTCAAATAGATCGAATCCGGCCATAATCATATCGTCAGAAGTTGTGTGATGGACCTGCACCTTGCGGAACGCAGCAAAGCAGATCCCATCCGGGACCGGGTTTCTACCATCTGCCGTGAGCAGATTATACCGGCCCTGTCCGAAATCTGTGATAAACTTACGGAAAATCAGGAGCAGCTGTTTTTGAATAGGCTGGAGCTCGACCTTGGTGTCATACCGGAGGATGAGCTGGAGCAGGTACTGGTCAGCAAGCTGGTGGATACGTTCGAGGAACAGATTAAAGAACTGATTTTGAATTCTGATATCGACAGCGGGATGGCCTCTCTCACCGGCAAAAAAGAACAGGGGGAAGATAGCACAAGCCGCAGCCGGGTCGACGTGCTGATGCACTACTTCCGAAGGGGGACGATCCCCTGGTGGTGCCCGTATCCGGGGACCGATATAAGAGGATGGATTGAGGAGCAGTTTTCCGAAGACGCTCGATCGTTCCTGTCGGCGATAGAGCGGGAGCTGGGATCACCGGCCGTACGCGGACGTGTGATTCGTCATTTCAGCGACGCTCAGTTCCGGCGTCTTTTTGAAGCACGCCAACTGACGGAAGTTTTCCGGTTTTATGAATCCGTCAGGCAAGCCGTTCGGTCTGAACCCGGGCAGACGTCCCGCTCGTGGAAAACGATCCGGAACGTGTTCCTGGATGCATTGCTGGAGCGGGTCGGAGGGACCGGTTCCAGCCCATCCACGCCCTCTTCTTCTGGCTCACAACCGTTATCCGATGCACAAAAAAAGCGGGTGGTGGCCGGCGCCGTTTATCTGCTGGTGGAGGAGCAGGGTCTGTCCAGAAAGATTATTGACGCGATTATTTCCGATGGTCCGCCCGGAATTTCCCTTTTTTCGGATGATGAATGGGAACGAGCCTTCGATGAGTTTGACTCCTCATCCGGATCCCGTCCGGCGGATACAACGAAAGATCCTCCCCCCAAAGCTGATATCCCGTCAGGTCCGACCGGTGCAAAGGAGGAAGATCAATTTATCGAAATCCAAAATGCGGGACTTGTGCTGGTCTGGCCCTATCTTAATAAGCTGTTCGAACACCTGGACTTTGTTGAGGAGGGAGCGTTCGTAAGCGACCCGGCCACCCACCGCGCGGTACACCTGCTGCACTTTATCGCTGCGGGTCACGAAGAGGGCGAAGAGCATAAATGGCCCCTGAACAAGTTGCTTTGCGGCCTGGAGCCGGAAGGCCTTGTCCCGGAGGATATCGAATTGTCGGACCGCGAAAAAGAGGAAGCGGTGGCTATGGTGAAATCGACCATCGACCACTGGAAGGCACTGAAAAACACCTCGGTCGGCGGATTCAGAGAGACCTTCCTGCAGCGACAGGGCATCCTCAGGTCCGATCCCCACGGATGGAAAGTGGAAATCGAGCGCATCACCTATGATATCCTGCTGGATAAACTCCCGTGGCCGATATCCGTCATCAACCTTCCATGGAACGAGGAGGTCATACACGTACAATGGTAGCTGAAAAAATTGAACATAACGCACGCGACCTGAAGGCCGAACTCGACTGGTTCAGAGAGATCCTGAAAACCCGGTCGAAGCTGAATGCCGGTGAAGAAACCCGACACGAAGATGTCTACGACATCCCCCCGCCGAATCTCAACGGCCCTCATTCCACCTATGCCCGGTTTGTTAAGAAACATGAGCTGGATTTCGAAGCCCGTTTTTTGCTTATACTGGCCATGGTTCCTCACATCAAACCGGAACTGCTCGATGTATTTCTGACCAAAAACCAGAATACCCAGCAGATTTTCACGGAATTCGGCGGTAAAAAGGGTAAGAATCATCAGGGGTTTTTACCGACCGGAGAAACGGCCATGTTCATTCTTGCCGGCAGTGATCTGAGGCGGCGTTTTTCCATTCAAGGGGCCTTTGATGCAAACCACTTGTTCCGGCGCGAAAATATTTTGTGGCTGGAGAATATGGAGAACGGTGAGCCGCGGATGAGCGGGGCCCTGCAGATATCAAAAGAGGTCTTGGATTTACTCACCATAGGGGAACTCCGAAAACCGGATTTCAGCGCCGAGTTCCCGGCCAAGCTGCTTACCACTAAAATGGCGTGGGACGATCTGGTGCTGTCGTCCAGGACGCTGGAGCAGCTGGATGAACTCGAGACCTGGATACGGAACCATCATACCCTGAGAAAGGACTGGGGGATGGAGAAAAAGCTGAAACCGGGTTACAAGGCGCTTTTCTACGGTCCGCCGGGAACCGGTAAGACCCTGACGGCCACCCTGCTGGGTAAAAAAACGGGGCGCGATGTCTACCGCATCGATCTCTCCCAAACGGTGTCGAAATATATCGGGGAAACGGAAAAAAACCTGGCCAACATCTTCGATCGCGCCGAACATAAAGAGTGGATCCTGTTTTTTGATGAGGCTGACGCCCTGTTCGGCAACCGTACCAGCACCAAAGATGCCCACGACCGCTATGCCAACCAACAGGTTTCCTATCTGCTACAGCGTATCGAGGATTACGACGGACTGGTGATCCTGGCCTCAAACCTGAAAAACAATATTGACAACGCATTCCTGAGGCGGCTGCAGGCGATGATCCATTTTCCGGTTCCCAGCTACAGTGAACGGCTGGAACTTTGGAAGCAGGGCTTCAGCAATGCGGCCCGCCTGGGAAACGAGATCGATCTGAAAGCGATTGCCAAGGAGTACAAAATCGCGGGTGGAACCATTATAAATGTCATCCAGCACAGCTCCCTGAAGGCACTGGGCAGGGACAGTAATAAAATACGCCTGAGAGATATTACAGGCGGAATAAAACGGGAATTGCACAAAAGCCGGAGAACCATTTAATAACCCTTAGGTGACCATGTTTAAGCATATACCCTATTCCGGACGACAACGAGATACTGAAGCATCGCGGTCGGATCGCTTTGTGGGGTTTGATTCCGGGCGGGAGGCCATCCGGATGCAGCCCGAAATCCAGGCCAGGCTGAAGATCGGCCGTCCCGGGGACAAGTACGAGCAGGAAGCCGACCGCGTGGCTGACACTGTAATGCGAATGCCGGACCCACAGCTTCGACGCCCATTTGTTGAAGACGAGGAAGAGAAGACACAAATGCAGCCTACCGGAGAAGAGCAGCAGCTGCAAATGCAACCTTTCCATGAAGAGGAGGAGCTGCAGATGAAGTGTGAGCAGTGTGAAGAGGAAGAGAAAATGCAAATGAAGTCCTCAACTAATGGGGGGACCCCCTACGCCCCATCCGATATCACTCGACAACTCGATGCTACCAGGGGCTCGGGGGAGTCATTACCTCAGGATCTGAAGCACGAGATGTCGCAAAAAATGGGGGCTGATTTTTCAAGCATAAATATTCATACGGGTACCGGGGCTGCAAGATTGAACCGGAAACTGGGCGCCCGTGCATTTACTTACGGACAGGATATATATTTTGATAGCGGAGCATTCAACCCGGAATCATCAGCCGGCAAACGTTTGTTAGCTCACGAATTGACCCATACCGTTCAGCAAGGCTCATCACCAAAGATAATCCAAAAGGATGACAATGAGGAACAGGATCAGGTACGGGAGGCAACGGAATCGGAGCGACGCGAATACGTCCGGGAGGCTATCAGATATTTTGAAAATGCCGGTGAATTCTTTCAACGGGCCTCAATCCGCAATGACAAGATGTTAGTCAGCATACTGCGCGGTTGGCATGAGGCCGTTTTGCATAATGAAAATATCATCAATACGTATCTCAATGAAGACGCCACACTGCTTCAGGAACTCAGGCAAGCCTACACCACCGGCCTCAGGAATTTAATGACAAGGGCTTCTGCGCAGTTGAACGAGCCGACAGTCCGGCTTTATCTCCAAAATATGCATCTCATCCCTGAATGGGCATGGCCCGGCACGGCTGACTTTAATCTGGCTACAGGCCAGGAAAAAAGAGACTTCATACAGGCCACTACAAATGCTTTTAATGATGCGACGACCTTTTCCGGTTTTACAACCTTTACGGATGCCACACTCAGAGATGTCCTTACCCGTTTGAGGGATCTCCTCCATTCCCAGTTGGAGATCATTAAGGGAGACCTCGGGAATGATCAGTCACTTAGAGATAATTTGCATAACGCTTATCAGGCGGCTTTGGACAGGGTACTGTCGGCCGCTGCCCCGCAAATGGGTCAGAGTGTAACGCAATTATATATTCAGTATATGGATTTGATTCCCGAAGGGATGGAAAATTATGAGCCGGGTATTTCGACGCCTGTTCCGTCAGGCGTCACCCCTGATGCAAGTGGTAATGTGGTATTCACTATCAATGGCATTGAAATTACGATACTACCGGATAGTGCTCAGGCTGGTTCCGGTGCTGAGACCTCCTTCAGTTTTTCGCACGGAAACATTAATGGGACCACCCGGAACGGTGTCATAACCAGTTTTACAGGGCCTGATCCATCAACAGTGACGATTCAAACAAAGTACAATCCAACTATGTCTCCCGGTAGTCCATCCGGTTATGGGCGGGGAACCACTGCGACGGATGAGGCGCGCGGTAACACCAGTTTGGGGTTCCACGAAAGCAGGCACGGCTTGGATTTTATCAGATACATCAGGGATCATCAGCCTCCGACCTTTGACGGTGCTGTTGGCGACTCTGTAGCAGATTTTCAGGCAAAAATCAACGATTGGCAGCAGGCCTGGCAGGATTATTCGGATGATATGGATGAGACATCATTACAGAATACAGATTGTGTCGGGACGACTATTGACCAGTACAACGCTGCTCAGAATCCACCGGTCGTAACCCATCATTGTCCATAGATATACGTGAAACAGCGAGCTTAAGAACCCCGTCATTAACCCGGAGGACCCTACCGATATCATCCAGGGTGGGATACTGACCCAAGGCCGCATGATATCTAACGGTCCATAGGAGTCCGACAGACTCCATAGGCTAAGGAGTAAGCCGCAGTTATGAACTGATTACAACTGGCACCTGATATGCAGGCAGAGAATGGAAGCACAAAAATAAAGCTCTTTCGTACGGGCATGAACGAGAATGGAGATCTCTAACTTATGTTTCAGAACGAGACAAAAAACGACTCAGATAACCTTTCAGGTCTGGAAATAGGTAACCCCGACGACCAGTTCGAGAAAGAAGCCGATGCCGTGGCTGACAAGGTAATGATGATGCCGGATCCTCATCCACCCTCCGGGGATGACGAAGAAGATAGAGAGCTTCAAATGCACCCTTCCTCCTCTCAAAAGATGCGGATGAAGTCTGCCCATGGCGAACAGCCTGTACTTCAGATGCAAGCCAAAAACAGAATGGAATTGACCATGCGTCCTTCCGCTGAAGAAGAGGAGAGCGGAACTGCTGCACCTGTACAAGCGAAACCGGAGAACAACTCAACGGATCGCAGTAAACCTGAAAACAGGACGGGCCGGCTTGGCAACAGCACCAGAGGGGGACAGCCGCTCCCCAAAGCGGTTAATTCGGAGTTGAGTTCCAAAATGGGGGCTGATTTCAGCAGTGTGCGCGTACATTCCGATAGCAATGCGATACGAATGAATCAACAGCTGGGAGCCCGCGCCTTTACCCACGGAAGTGACATCTACTTTAACAAAGGAGAGTTCGATCCCTCCTCAACATCAGGCAAACATCTTCTTGCCCATGAGCTGACCCACGTCATGCAACAAAGAGAGGGGACTACCCCGGCAATACAGCGGTATGATGATGAATGGTCGGTGCCGGGTTCAGAAGTGACGGTTTCTCTCTCGGGTATATCCTTTCATCCCCATGCGCATGAACTGAGCGTTTCGAGGACCTACCGGCAGCAGGGGATCGCCATTATTTTGAAAAAACTGTTGGAAGACGAATATGAGGAAGGTCTGGAGAACAGAATACCGGCAAACGGTGAGTACTATGGTCTTTGGGGCGACCCTGACAGAACCCCTGATGAGGAAGGACGATCCATAGGATCACTAACACTCGATTATGAGGTTGCCTTGAATGTCATCTCCTGGCTGGAAGAGCATGATTATACGATCACCGGCATTACAGAGCGGGAACGGGAACTGCTGCAACTTGGCAGGGTCTCGGGCGACTTGTATGAATCGCTGCGGGACGATTTGCCCCCCTGGGTTTCCGAGTTTATCTTTCAACGGCTCATGGCCAAGCACGGCTCGCTGCTGGAGGAATACCGGCAGCAGCAGGGAGAAAGAGAAAGCGATCCTTATTCGGTGACCACCTGTGCGGGGGAAGGATGTCTTGAAACAAGAATATTGAGGGCGCTCAGGCAGTCGATCAATGTGATGGAAGCCATTCGACATGACTTTACCCTTACACTGTCTGAGGAGAGCCAACGATTTTACGAGCTGGCATGGGAAGTCCCGGAACAGGGAATTCCCACCCGGGTTGAGGATGAAACATTGGCCAGCAGGTTTTTGCTTTTCTGTTATACGCAGCCGGCCTATTCCGAACGGGCCGTGTCAAGCCACGAAGCCAGGGTGGAGATTATCCGCCGGTTTATGAGCATCTCCATGTCACAGACGGAAGAGGGGCGCAGTGAAACGGTCCGCGATGAGCCCACTACATATAATACTCCCCCCTTCCCCGCTTATATTAAAAGTTTTCCCGAATTAAAGCCGCTATCGGGTGTCCGGCACACCCTGCCTCTGGCGTTTGCCGTGACCGGGGCTGAATACGATTTCAGCATGAATCTGGTTTATCCGGACATCTATGATGCTCTGGGGGCATATTTCTCCTATGGGTATCACTGGGAATTCAGCCGCGTTCCCCTTCAGGCATTATTGGAAGGGGAAACCCCCTCCGAGGAGGAAACCGAAAGCGGACAACCCACCCTGGGGGGCGCCATCGTATCCCGTCTGAACCGGGCAATCGAATATCGGCAGGAGGATTACGAAACCATCGAGGAAGACCTGGGCATATTCGCACCCATGGCGTACAACCTGGTAGAACTTAACTCGACACTTCGGGCGCTGGGGGCTGTAACGCTGCCATTCTTCTATGAATTGAATCGTCCTATTCATGAAAAACGGTTTGTCTTTGAAGAGCCGGGCGTCTATTTCGTTACATGTGTGACCTATAGACGTAGCGAGCGTACAGGTGAAGAAGCGGTTGTGCGCGTACCCAGTGAAGCCATCTATGCTTTTCCGATCTATGTAAATTCACCGGACGTATTGTCCGGACGATATCTGTTCAGCAGCCAGGTTGAAGCTCAAAACAGGAGGGAGCGAGTCGGGGAAATACAGGAGCGGCTGGAGAGCGAAGACCTCGAAGAAGAGGAGCGAACGAGCCTGGAACGGGAACTTCGACAACTACAAATACTGACCGGTTCCGATGTAGGCAGGGAGATAAAACTGCGACGAGATGCCATTGTGGAAGCGGTACTGTCGCACGAAAAAAACAGAATTCAGCGATTACCATCTGATGAACAACAGGAAGCGCTGCAAGATCGGTTGACTGCTATTGAATCGGCCCTGGATGAAGAGGACGCATTCGGAGATGATATTATTGCATTAGCTCAAACCATTATGGAGGAGCGAAGTGAAGCAAGCAGAGATGACCGCGACTTCTATGCGCCGCTGGAAAGAGGATTAAAACAGATCAATCAAATATTATCAGTAAGGAGTTCCAGGGGATTGACCTCCGCTCAAAGAGTCAGGGCCCATTTTATCGGGGATGAAGGAGCCACTATTGAGTTGACCATAGAATATGTGCACGACGAAGAAAATGATGAATACCATATTTCAGATCTTACCACTCCAGATAGCGGGGACACTACCGTAGATGAAGAGGAGACAGATGATCAGGATACTCCCCCGGTTGTATTGGGAATCGTGGACCTTCTGGAAAGTACCGCCGGATACGGGGAACGAGGCTACGTGGCTGTGGAATGGGACAGTACCCGTTACGTCCGGGAGGTGAATGCGAGTACAGCCCGGATTATCACCGAAGGTATTGATAATGCCGTAACGATCGTTGAATTAGCGGCCATTGCTGCAGCGCCATTTACGGGAGGCTCAAGTCTGGCTATTTTGGCGCCGATCGGAATTATTGGCGCCACACCCGCAGCTTACCGACTGATCAGCCGGTACGAAGATTCGACCCTGCGGTTGGACTGGAATTCAGCCTCCGACATGCTGGCGCTTCTCGGTGCCGCCGGAGAAGCGGGTAGTGCATTGAGACTTGTCAGAATTCCCAACCGTACCTCTCGTATTGTTCTCGGGTTGGGCCACAAGGGACTGGAAGGTATTATCATCGGAGGAAGCCTTTGGCAGGAAATTGAACAGATCCAGTCGTCGAACCTTTCGTTGGGAGAAAAACGCACCCGGCTAATGCTTGCCCTGGGCAGGGCGTTACGGGATTTTGGCATGCTGATTGGAGAATCAATGATTGAGAAAGCATACGATCACGATGGAGCTCCCGATCAGACCATCCCCGCGTCGGAAGCTGGCCGGCTTCCCGGTGATGAGGGGAGCGGAGATCAACCTTCGGCCGAATCTGAAACAGGCTCGGAACTGGACACGCCGGATCCCGGGGGAGAACAGCCCGTCGATACCACCGAGGCAACACCCTCTGAAGCAGAAACGGAAGGAGCCGAACAACCTGCGGTTTCCGAACCCTCATCGCCCGAAACCGGGGAAGGCACTCCTTCAACGGAAGGTGACCGCCGGGCCGAGGCCACAGAAGGGACTGTTGCTCATGAAGAAGGAACAGAGGCGGAGGCCGAACAGACGGAACAAACCCAATATGAAGCGACGGTAGAAGAACTGGCCCGCCGGCCGGACAGCGACGATCTCGATAGCCTGCCACCCGAGACCCGGGCGTTGGTAGATCGGCTGACTCGGATGATCGGAGCTTTCCAGCGAATGAAAGACCGGGCGGAGGGGCATAATGTTCCGATGGCGGAATCACTCGCTCACTATATTGATGAAGCCGCAGGAAAGCGAGAGGAATTGATGAATAATCCCGACAGCGAAGATGCCCGTGTAAATGCGGATGATCTCCTGGATGGAATGCAAGAGATAAGGAATGTCCTGCGCGGCCGGCTGGATGCCCCGGAAGAGACGACAGAGGGAGAAACGGATCGCGAAGCGGACCCGGCCGAAGAGACACAACAGGAAACGGAAGGAGAGGTCCCGGAGTCCCGACCGGATCAGGGATCCCTTCAGACACCGGCTGACCTGATGGAAGGAGATCAGTTCTCCGGATTTGGAGACGACTCCCGGCGTCTGAATGAACTGTACCGGATTTACAAGGAGGGAGATGAAAGCCGGGCAGAGGTCTCACCGATCGAATGGGCCTATCGTACACGGGGAGAAGCTCGCAAAATATTGGACAGTTACCTGCCGGAAGGATGGGCGCGCCGCAGGAGCAGAAGCCCGGGACGGGCCGCAAGGGGCGAAGTCGTCGTAACCATTACGCAAAGTATGCTCGATGAGATCCCGTATCCTTCCGACGAGGTATCACTACCAATGCCCGTAAGGCCGGGGGATTCGCTGATACTCAGGGCATCTACGGACCGACCGTCCACGACTGCTTTACGGCGGCTTTTTATGGATAATTTGGACAACCTCTCTGCTGAAGTCCGGCAGAGTTTTGACGAAGCCGTGCAGGATACTATGCGCCGATTCAACATGAGAGAGTTGAGGGACCGGGGATTAATTTTTTATGATATCGAGGGCAACCGGCAAATCTGGCCGGTTGACGAAGCGGGTAATGCCCTTGAGGTACATCACATTATTGAATTGAGATGGGGAGGTACCAATGCACCTGCAAATCTGATAGCTATCAAGTACCGCGAACACGAATTGCTTTCCCGGTGGTGGAACGACCTGCAGTCGTATGTGTTGCAGGATAGTGAACTCGGAGAAACTTTTGAGAATCCCGATGCCCAGGGTGAACGTGCACCCGAAGCAGACGAAATGATGTATACGGAGTAATTAAAAGGCATAGGAGGAAACGACCTGAATTACAAAATGAAAAAACATCAAAAAATTTCCCGTATGGGATGTACATACACCAGGTAGAGATAGAAGAAGGCGAGCGATATGACCAGAATAATCACGCCCAGCACCGGTGAGGTCACTTTGATTCCTCTTGCGGAGGCTTCAAATTCGGTAACACTGTCTTCGGTGGCTGTTTCGCCGTCTGCTTGTTGGTTGCGTATCGATTTATAAAACTGGATACCCGAAAAACTTATTCCGGATAAAACAAGCAGCAGTACGGACCAAAAGATCAGCTTAGAAGAGAAAAGCTGCCAGGCGAATACTTCTTTGCGATGTTCAAACCCCGATACCCTGTATTCGTAATAAGCATACATGGCGTCTTGGTATACGGCCATCGTAGAGTCATCAAACAGTTTCTGCTGGGCAGGCGTCGGAGGGCTTATAATGGAATCGGGAAAGGAGGGGCCGGGAGCTGCTTGCCTTTCCTGCTCCATCTCCCGGAGAATCTGCTCGACGGTTTTATCCTGCTGTTGTGTAGTGGAATCAGCTGACGAATCGGGAACCTGGGCCGGTGTGGTCAGGGAGATGGACAGCAGGCAGATAAGCATGGCCGATTTCAGGACGATTGACGCAGCACATTTCATAATCATTTTGTACGAGTATGTTGCAGTAAATGTCAGGGATATCTGTTATTGAAAGTTATTCATATAGAGCTTTTCCAGGAATGTATATCTCAGATCTATTTTTTCATATAGGGTAGAAACACTATCCTGTTCGAATGTTTTGTAATTCCGGAAAGAATGTTCATCCTTCAGGAGTGTTTCAATCTTGTTCAGCTGTTGCTGTGCCACGTATTCAAGCCAGTCATTCAGACTCTGTAGCCAGTCACTGTCCACTTCAGAATAGTTGGTGGCCACAGATCCGGGAGGAGCAGCGGGCTGAGACGCCTCCTGTACCTCATATTTCATGAGCATGGTGAAGGTGGTATCACCTGTTTCCGGATCAACAAAATACGTTTCGTCCGATAGTGTATGCCCCCGAATGGTTCCGTCGGAGTAATGGGTTTCAATAGTACCGTCTTCTTTAACCAACTGTTTGACAATCGTTCTTTCAGTAGTTGAGGTATCCCCAGCAGCGTTGGCATCAAATTTTTTCAGGACTTTTATCGATTTTTGTTTGAGAATAGTTGGATATGCCAGGGTCTGATTCGGGGGAGAGAACCTGAATTCCACAGGAAAGTAGAATTCAAAGAGTAGCTGATTTTGATTTGCACTGAATACCTGGATTCTGAGTTGATCCACGGTCACTTCCCCCGATCGAATGGTAAAATTAATTGTCTCTGTTCCCTCTCCTTTGAAAACGGGAGAACCGCTGGCTGCATAGTTGGGCGTAAGACTACCCGATGTGATGGGACGAATAAAAACACGTGCACCACCTGGCTCATCTACATTATATTCGAAGGTTATGGAGACTTGCTGATCGAAATTCAGGTGAGAGGGCGAATCCGGTGAGATCGTAGTTATCGATATGGATTGGGCCAGTACAGGCCCATTTGGTATGGATAATATGGCTAATATAATGAACGTAGAAATAAGCCTGCTCATGATTAATCTCTCCCTAAATCAGTTATGGGTGAGGTTCTGTTCGGGACCAGTTGATGAATCAGGGCCAAATGATACAATTATTTAAATCCTGATTCCTGTTTTTCATAAATAGATCACTGGAGCAGATAAAACCGATAGTTATCTATTAATTATTAAAAAAAATACAAGAAAAACACTACCGAACTTTACTACCGAATTTTTCCACTCTTTTCGCGGAAGAGTATCTATGGTATGCGGACTTATATATTCTGTTTAGTCACTATATTTCCGGTATGACGATAAAATATGGAATGAAAGCGTGACGATGTAAAAACCCATTATTCTTGCAATATCCCCGTTAAACTATTTTATTAGAGAATAAAGGAGGGGGGTATAGTAAGTATGTCCTTCTTTCCTTACTCATATAAATGAAATAAAGTTAGTTTGTTATGGCTGAGAAAGTTAAAAAGTTCGAAGAAATGATAGAGAATCCGACGGCTCATCAGCTAAAATCATATTACGATGCTAAAGAAAAAGCTTGCATCGATGCAATGAAATCGACCCGATCTAAAAATCCCCATAATAAAGGTTCAAATTTAGCTGAGTTCTGGGATTATGTTTACGAACAGTTCTATGAGATTCAATAGTATAAAATAAGCCGGATGAATAAATGAAAAGTCTGTTAGTTTAAAATACTTTCAGACTATTTATTATTTTATAAAAAGTAAATAAAGTATATGTCTATAAATATATTCTATTGAAGTATTATATATTTATATTTAAAGTAATAAAATTAAAAATACCTTTTATAAAATTTATTTTTAAGATTATTAACACCAGATATCAAATCTATTTTTTCAGATCTGAAAAAAATTGTGTAATTTTCAAATAAGTTAATTTCTTTGGGCAAATAAGAAGAACCGTTTTCTAATGAGGGAGGTAAGTTATATCTCGTTTAAACTCCTGAAAATAATAAATCTTGACATTACAGTGTACTATGTATGTGTTGGAACATGCAAGCACAATTATATGTTGAAAAAATAGGGCGAGATATATTTAATCTTAAAGTATAGACATATGGATATTAAATTTGTAAATCGCAAAAAGATCAATAAAGCCAAAAAAAGATCGTCAAAATACAAACCCCTTTTGGAAGCCTTGGATAAACTGGAGGTTGGCGGTGATGCTATTGAAGTACCGTATGAGGATGATAAGAACGTGAATTCTATGCGGACCGCTGTCTATCAATACAACAAGGATAAAGGTGTTAAGATTAAGAGTGGAAAAGATGAGGATAGAAAGAAAATCTATTTTTATCGGGAAGAATAGCCGCTTTTATGACAATCTCTCACCATTTCTGTTACTGTCGCATACACAAGACTTATTATCAGCGCGCCTTGCGATCTTCGGACGGTTGAGTAACTGGTAAAATAAAATATCTGATTTTATTGGGCGATTGCTTTTTTGCAACACTCAATGGCACCATTTGGTTTATTTAATCCACCTGGTGATAGAACTCTGATATACCTTTCATAGAACTTGCTTTGGAATATACCCCTGATGGAACTCAAAATTTAGAATAATTTAGAATCACAATTTCAAACAACGGGCTTTAAAGCAAATGAGGGCCTTTTAAGTGAGCTGGTGACTGGATTCGAACCAGCGACCTATTCTTTACGAGAGAATCGCTCTACCCCTGAGCTACACCAGCTGATTTCAGTCCAAAAGGTTGCTACCGGGATGCAAGACCCAAGAAACAGTTTTGGCACTTGTTTTACCTTTTCTTCCACTTGGCCCGGATTATTCATCAAGAAATTTGAATATGGACAAGGCGAAGTTGAACCACACTTCAGAGAAGCTCAATAATATTACCTGCTTAAAGGTTATTGAGCATTCATGGGTGAATAATTAGAATCAAAGATCGATAATATAAGGATTGTTACCATTTGATGACAAGTAAAATGAGTTTTAAAATAAAATACTGGCGTTCGAGGGAGCTCTTGACTATTTTCAGGGATCTAAAATACTATTTACTATGCAAAGTTTTATTACAAACTACCCGGTGTCGTTTTATTTGATTGCAGCTAATGCACTCATTTCGCTGGCAGCACTGTATACAACTCCCGGTTTGTTACAGGCCGGGTACCTAAAACCTTATCGAACCGTTCGCGAAAATACCTGGTACGAGCTTCTGAGTTCGGGGTTCCTGCACGCCAATATAGGACATCTTTTTGTGAATATGTTCACGCTTTATTTTTTTGGCCCCGTGATGGAGCAGTTATTGGGCCCGTACTATTTTTTGGGACTTTACCTGACGGGACTGATTGTGGCAGGTATCCCCTCCGTAATAAAATTCCGGAATGACCCCAATTATGCGACACTGGGAGCATCCGGGGCGGTGGGTTCGGTACTTTTTGCCTTTATCCTTTTGTTTCCGCTGGAAAATATATATTTAATGCTCATTCCCATCCCCATACCGGCTTTTGTCTTTGCGATTGCTTACCTGCTGTACAGCATGTATGCGAGCAAACAGGCGCGTGGCAAAATTAACCATGAAGCGCATCTCGCAGGGGCCATCTGGGGGATGGTTTATTTAGTGGTTTTCGTACCCGATACGATCGACCATTTGTTAACCGTATTCGGTTTTATATAAGAGGGCTTTTGCAAAACCGTTCTTTTGCCCAATGCAGGCTTTATCGGTTGGTTGAAATCCTCGCCTATAGGCTATATGCTTTAATTTAACCTCCCTCTGCCCCTGACCTTGAAAAAAACCTCTGCAACCCTTCCCGCCCTCTTACTCCATATTGCAGAGCAAGTCCAAACTCAAATGGTACGAATTCACCGCCGGACACTGTCATCCGTTTTGAGCGCGAAAGTCGTCCATGAAATTGACCAGTGTTTCTACACTTTCCCGGGGGCAGGCATTGTACATGCTCGCACGAATACCGCCTACACTGCGGTGACCTTTAAGGGTATAAAGGTCATGTTCTTCCGCCTCCTCGAGGAATTGCTGCTCCAGTTCTTCCGAGGGAAGACGGAACGTCGCATTCATAATCGACCGGGAATCTTTCTCAACGGCGCCGCGATAAAAGTCGTCTTTATCAATCTCGTCGTAGAGAAGTCCCGCCTTTTCTTCATTGTACTGCTTAAAGTGGGCAAGTCCGCCTTTGTCCTGGATCCATCCCAGTACCAAATTAACCATATACACATTAAAAGCGGGCGGTGTGTTAAATATTTTTTCGGTATGGGTTTGATACTGAAGAATAGTCGGTACATTCTCAGTGTTGGCCCTGTTCAAAAAGTCCTTGCGGATAATAACAATCGTTACGCCGGCCGGCCCGACATTTTTCTGGGCGCCCGCGTAAATAATGCCATACCTGGACGCGTCAATCGGTCTGGATAAAAAATCCGAAGAAGCATCACAGACCAGGGGCACGCCATCGGTTTCCGGTTCTGAAGGAAACTGCGTGCCCGCAACCGTATTGTTGGAAGTGAAATGTACGTAGACAGGATCGTCGCTCAGGTCGAGCTCATGGTTCTCGGGAACCCGATCGTATCCGCTGTCGCTGCTGCTGTACGGCCGATGTACATTGCCAAACAGTTTGGCTTCTTTGATCGCTTTGTTCGACCAGCGTCCGGTATCAATGTAATCTGCGGTTTGGTCCTCCCGCAAAAAATTATACGGTGCCATCATGAACTGAGAGCTGGCACCCCCCTGCAGGAACATGATTTTGAAGTCATCTCCCAGGCCGAGAAGTTCTGTCAGCCGTGATTTGGCCTGCTGGTCAATAGCCTCATATTCGGGGCTCCGGTGACTCATTTCCGCAATTGAGCGCCCTTTGTTTTTATACTCCAGCAACCCTTCCGTTGCTTTTTTTAGAACTTCCACCGGTAAGATGGCGGGACCTGCGCTAAAGTTGTGAACACGATTCATAGTAAATAGAATGTATTTATTGGATTAAAAAGTGTGAACAAGTAGTCCTGATCGTAGTTTGGGTTCAAACCATGTCGACTTCGGTGGCATAAGTAAGCCTTCATCAGACACCTCGATCAGTTCCTCAATACTGGTTGGATACATGCTGATAGCCATGCCGGCCTCTCCTTCATCGACAAGCCGCTCCAGTTCACCGGTCCCTCGAATGCCGCCGACGAACGATATGTTTTTATCGCGGCGGGGATCCGTAATATCGAGCATGGGATCAAGCAGAAATTCCTGGAGCCGGTGTACATCCAGTTTTTCAACGCTGTTGGGATTTTCGGTCACCGGCAAGGTGGTGCCATACCACGCTCCATCAATATAAATGGAAAGGTCCCCTTTTTGCGAAGGCTTCGGATCGGCATCCTTCCTTAGTTCAAAACGCTCCCCGAGTTGAGAGAGAAAATCGTCGGGAATATCGTGGACGATGCGGTTATAGGACAAGATACGCATATCGGACATGGGAAAGACCACCGCCGGAAAGAAATTGTACTCCTCCGTTCCGGTATGGTTGTCATTTTTTCCCCGTTCCTCCGCTGCTGCGCGTGATGCACTTTTGCAGCGGTGGTGTCCGTCGGCTATATATAATTTTGGAATATCTTCAAACACCTCTTCAAAGGGAGTCGTTTTTTGCACTTTCCAGAGCTGGTGCGTTACTCCGTCGGAAGCGACAAAGTCGTACAGCGGATCTTCCTGAACGGCTCCTTCGATAAGCTGTTGGATCTTGTCGTCATCCTTAAAGGTGATCATGACCGGTTCGGCATGGGCCTGTTGTGTGGTAATGTGGCGGGTTCGGTCATCTTCTTTCTTGGGACGCGTGAGCTCGTGTTTCAGGATGACTTCGTCGTTGTAATCCTGCACCGGCACGCAGCTGAAGATACCGGTTTGGGGGCTCCCTTTCCAGATAAGCCGGTAAATATAAATGCACGGCTCTTCTTCCTGCTGCAGAATATTGTCTGAGAGGAGCTGCGATAGATTTTCGGCGCCTTTTTCATAGACTGCGCCATCATAAGGATCGATATCCTCAGGCAGATCGATTTCAGGTCGAATTACATGCAGAAAACTGTTCGGCTTGCCTTTCGCCAGTGTTCGCGCTTCGTTAACGTTAATAACATCGTAGGGTACGCAGGCGATCTCCTCGACATTCTCCGGGGCGGGTCGCCATGCTTTAAAAGGATGTAAATGGGCCATTAGAATTAAAAATATATCCGTTAAACAATAGTGTAATGACAGCTATCAAAGGTAGTTGTTTGACGGGAATAATTAAAATTTCAAACGAGAATAATAGCCTGCTCTCCAGGGGCGATACGGACCCTTTATGTAGCCTCGATAAAAAGCGTCGTGCAACATTCAACTGTCCCGCGCATAGCTTTATTTAGCGTGACATTAGGGGATAAAAAACTGTTTTGCAAAAGCCCTGTAATATTAATCAAGAACCTTTATCCTGATATTTTTCCAGCGGACTTTCACTTCGTTTTCAGGAGTAGCAGAATGAATCTGAAGGGCAATGGAACCGGTCGCCTCCCCAATTTTTTCATCCTTCAGGTGTACCATCTGCCGACCGTTCAGCCAGCTTGTCACTTCATCTCCCTCCACACGAATCGTCATGTGATTCCAGTCGTCGGGTTTCAAAGCTGCTTTTTCTTCTTCCGGGCTGGGCTGAATGAGCCATCCCCTGCCATACGATTCATAAATGCCTCCCGTGTGAGATCCCGGGGGCGCTACCTCTACCTGCCAGCCGCTGATCTTCGTCCCCTCCAGGCTTGACCGGATAAATACCCCGCTGTTGCCGTTGGATTCCTGTTTGAAATCCAGTTCTAATACAAAATTTTTATAGTTTTCTTCCGTAGAGAGGTAGCCGTATTCTCTGTCAGGGCCACTTTCACAGACCAGCTCTCCATCCTCAACATACCATTTTTCGGTCCCGTGAACGTTCCATCCGGAGAGATCTTCTCCATTAAACAGGGATTTAAATTCCTGAGCGCTTGCCGGGCTGCTGAGAAAGAAGAAGGTAGTGCATAGAAGTAAAAAATATTTCATGACTCTGATTTATTAATTTATCTTTAATGGTTAGGTTACCGGCATCGAAGTACGACGATATCGAATGATCGGAATAATTACAAATTTGATTAACTTCGATAGAAGATAACCAATTATTTTCAATGAAATACGGTATTATATGGATCAAATAGATATGAATAAAGATAATTTGTCAGAAGAGCAACAGGAACAGTTGCTGTTCATGATGCTTGTTCAACAGCATCAGCAGATTGCCATGATGGGAATGGGTAAAGTGGAAAACCCCAATACAGGAAAAGTTGAACGGGAGCTGAAATCGGCAAAGTTTGCTATAGACACCCTTGTAATGCTTCAGAATTACACAGCGGGGAACCTCCCGAAGAAGCTGGATGATTATTTGACCGAAACGCTGAACAATCTGCGTATGAATTATGCCGATGAAGCAGACAAAGACAGGGGTGAGGCAGCGGAACAGAAAGATGAGCAGGAATAACCGGTGACAGGACTGACAGCTGCAGGGGGGGTATTGTTTCGACAGGCATCCGGCACAGGAGGCACGGAAGTGCTGTTGATATTTCGGCGGGGCGTCTGGGATCTGCCCAAAGGAAAAAAAGAACAAAAGGAGACTATCGAGGAGTGTGCTGTGCGAGAAGTGGCGGAGGAAATCGGCCTTAACCGCCTTCCGAATATAGTTGAACCCCTGCTAAAAACCTATCATGAGTATGAGCAGGAAGGCGTTCATTTCGGGAAAACAACCCACTGGTTTGCCATGCAGCTCTCCTCGGAGGTAGCATCTTTTACTCCTGAAGAAAAGGAAGGTATTGAAAGGGTGGAGTGGTACTCCTTAAGAAGGGCAAAAGAGATGGTAGGATACGATAACTTGCGGGATGTGCTTGGAGAATTAGAGAATCTCATTTCTAAACCATAGAAAAGGGACCTGCTCTTCCCAGAAGGCCCCTTTTTGCTTCCAATCTGAATGAAGTGTGTTGCGGATCAGTTTTGAAGTTGGAAAATAATGGGCAGGCTGTACTGCACGCGGACCGGATTTCCTCGCTGCTGTCCCGGCTTGAACTTGGCCTGCTTGACCACACGCAGGGCCTCTTCATCAGCTCCGCCGCCGATGCCGCGGATAACCTTCGGGTCTTCCACATTTCCCTGTTCGGTCACAATAAACTGGATGATTACCCGGCCTTCAATACCGGCACGACGTGCTCGTTCAGGATAGTTAATTTTTTGCTGCAGCTCACCGAGCCCGCCGATAAGCTCCGGCATCTGCTCGACAGCTACAAAAAAGTCCTCTTCCTCCTCTTCCTTTTCTTCCGGAGGGGGAGGCATGTCCATGGGTTCATTCAAGTTCATATCGGCATCCAGGTTGATGTCCTGGTCCTCAATGATTTCATCGTTGGGCACTTCCACCGGCACCTGCGGTTTGGGCGGGGGTGGGGGCTGCTCCTGCTGCTGGGTTTGGATCACTTCCTCCATTTCTACGACTTCCTGCTCTTCGGTCAAGTCAGTGTCTTGTTGTTCCGACCTGAGGTCTACTTTCATTGCTACAATAAAGAGTAGTAGTACCGCTACCAATCCCAATTGCAGGAAGACGGTATAGTATTTTCTCAAGTCTGATGTAGGTTTTTTTCGTTCGTAACGCATGATATCCTCCGCGTTTTGTAAGTAAATTTTTTTTTGTTTAGCTAATGAAACAAATAATTTCGCAAAACCTCTAATTTAGTAACGAAAAAATAAGCCAATTGTTTCCGTTTGATTTTTTGGATGTTTTGCAGGCGGATATGCTTCCTGAAATTAAGAAGAAGTTCGGTAACAGCCTTTCGGGCTGTATCAGGGGCCATCAGAAGTTTTTGCGAAGTCTTATTTCTGCCGGAAACGGAAGATTCGGACTATTAAAATCGCAGGCGGAATCGTAGTTGGTGGGAGGAATGAAAACATGCGGCATATCGAACTACAGTAAGGATGCTGCATTATTGCGGAGCGAGAGTGCCTGACGGAAGTAAACCCCAAAACAGGTCCCTCCCCCTCCCCGATAAAAAAGGACCTGCCTTTGGAGCAGGTCCTTTTAACTTTTAATCAGATAATGGGTTGTGTCACTGTGTTAACTTTGAAGCCGGAAGATAATGGGCAGGCTGTACTGCACGCGGACGGGATTGCCTCGCTGACGACCCGGCTCAAACTTGGCCTGCTTGACCACACGCAGGGCTTCTTGATCGCAGCCTCCTCCAATGCCACGGATAACCTTCGGGTCTTCCACATTTCCCTGTTCGGTCACAATAAACTGGATGATTACACGACCTTCAATACCGGCACGACGTGCCCGTTCCGGGTAGTTAATTTTTTGCTGCAGCTCGCCAAGACCGCCAATCAGTTCCGGCATTTGTTCTACGGCTACAAAGAAGTCTTCCTCATCCTCTTCTTCTTCCTGTTCAGGAGGGGGCGGCATCTCCAGCGGCTGGTCCATATTGAGATCAGCATCCAGGTTGATGTCCTGGTCCTCAATGATTTCATCGTTGGGCACTTCCACCGGCACCTGTGGTCTGGGCGGGGGTGGGGGCTGCTCCTGCTGCTGGGTTTGGATCACTTCCTCCATTTCCACAACTTCCTGCTCCTGAACAAGGTTCACATCCTGCTTTTCAGTCCTTAAGTCCACTTTCATTGCTACAATGAAAAGCAGTAACGCGACGATCATCCCAATTTCCCAGAAAAGCGTATAGTACTTGCGAAGATCGGCTTCAGGTTTCTTTCTTCTGTTTTTTGGATCAGACATAATTCATGTGGTATTAAGCATTAAACATACTGACTATAGTTAGATTTGTTATGATTATAATTTAAATATTTAGTTGCTTAATGCAAATAAAATTGAACATTTTTTTTGCATTTGACTTTCTGGAGGGTGAGCAAAACCGCTGAAATTTTATAATCAACGCCTTTTGAGAGTGGCAGTTGCTGCTTAATCCTTTTTTATACGTAATGGTTAAAAAATTGTTCAATTTTGTAGTTGAAATAAGATCGTCTGGACCATTTGAACCCGAACGGGCCTGCCCCGCTGTCGCCCGGGTCCAAAAGATGGAAACTTATTTTTTAGGAAGAATTATTTTAAGCACCCAGATAGCCAGAAGGCACCCGATGGTATCAAATACAACGTCAACAATATCGGCGTGGCGGTTAAGGGAGGGCAGACTGTGCTGAAGGAGTTCAATCAGGATGCCAAAAGAGGTGCCGATAAGGAAAATGACCCAGAAGTTTGTATTACCGGCTATCGAAATATTGTGATAAAGGCCGAGCAATAAGGTCCAGGTCCCAAAAAGAAGCAGATGACCGATTTTATCATAGCTCCAGATCTCATGATGGGAAAATGTTTCTGCGGGCATCAGGGTCAGGGCCAGCATGATGAGCGTTAACACGATAATACCCAGCGTCAACAGGTAGCTGTTTCCGGAGAGAAAAGAATAGATAGCATTTGATTTCATATAAAATCTCTTGGTTCGGGTAGTCCTTGCGCGGTTTCCAAATAGCGATCCAATTTCTGCTTGCCCTGTAATAATCCTCCCGCGCAGCTGTCGTCCGGCGCGCGGCCGAATGCCAGGTAGGCCCCGACCTTGCCGGCCAGGACATCTCCATTGCCGGCGCGGGCAAAATACCGGGTATTATAGTTGGTTATATAGCACGTTCCGGATGACGTTCCGATAATTCCGGGCATTCCCTTGGAAAGGATCGTTATGTGGTGATCCGATGAAAACGTCCGTACAAAGTTTAACCGCTGGTAGTCGTTTGTTATCGGGTGGTCAGTGAAACGGGAGAGTTCGCCCGGGTGAGGCGTTAAAATCCACTGGGTATCGTCAGGCTTATCCCACTGCCCGGACCGGGCAAGTGCCCAGAGGGCATCGGCGTCAATAACAGTATTCCGGAGGTTTCGGGAAAGAAAGCGGCTTACAAATGATGCCGTCTCTTCCTGTCGCCCCAGTCCGGGTCCCAATAAAACGACCCCCTCTTTTTCCCGTAAGATCTCCAGGGTATGCGAGAGGTGCTGCGGCTTAAAGTGATCATCCGAGGTATCCCCTACCGGCTTTTTAATGATAGAAGGCAGGTTGTGCTCATAGACGGAAAGGAGTCCACGGGGACAAACGATGATTACGGCTCCGAGTCCCTCTGCCCAGGCGCTTTGCGCGGCGAGTATAGCTGCCCCGGTGAGTCCCTCGGAACCGGCAATAATATAAAGCACCCCGGAGGCGTACTTGTGACGCCCGGGCTGAGCAGGGGGACGTTCGACCCAGGATTCGTCCAGCAGAAAGGTATTGCAGGAGCTTTTAAAATGATTGGGAAAAGGGAGCTCGCAGTAGGTGATTTTGCCGGTTCTGGCAGGCCCCTCTTCCAAATAATGGCCCTGCTTTCGTCCCCCGAAAGCAAAGGTTTGTTCGGCCCTGATACAGGCGCCCATGGATTCCCCGGTATCGGCATGGAGTCCGGTAGGGATATCCATGGATAAAACAGGCGCGGGTTGCTTGTTGGCCCACTGCACCCCTTTCAGATAGTCGCCGCGCAGCTCACTGTCGAGACCGGTGCCCAGCATCCCGTCTATGATGAAATCCCAGCTCCCGGATTGATCGAAGGCGCCCCAGCTTTCAAAAATCGTGAGCTGGTTTCGGCTGTCAAACTCACGGAGGAGCTCAAGGTTCTTTTCGGCATCCGGGGATAGGTCACCGGTACCGCTTAAAAAGACAAGGGTGGCGGCAATGTTGTGCTGCATCAGATAGCGTCCGACGACCAGGGCATCGCCGGCATTATTTCCTTTGCCGCATAAATAGAGGCCGTGGGAGGAACCGGGACGGTCGGAAAGTATTGCTTTTGCCGCGGAAGACCCGGCAATTTCCATGAGGGTGAACCCGTCAATGCCCATCTCTTCTATCGTTTTCCGGTCTACTTCCCGGCTTTGCCGGGCGGTAAGTACATAATGTGACAGCGGAGCTTGAAGCATCATGTTACCATCATTTATTAAGCAGTGAACGCCCGGTAATTGTTATTAATTGTAACAGAAAACCGGGGAATACGTTACGTTTCCGTTGTTATCTGCGGATATTCGATCCAACACAAATTGGTTAATATATACCAATTTTTTAAGCAAGTTTTACAAAACCGTTCCTTTGACCTATCGCCGCATTTTCGCGGATTCAATTCCTCAAATATGTTTTATATGCTGTGGTTTTGAATTCACCTCAGGGAGTGATGATGATCAAAATTCATGGTTTTTCAAAACCCTCTTTAATTAATAAGCGCGGGCAAAAAGCACTTTTTGCTTTGAAGGCTTGCCCGTAACCATGCATTTGCCTTCCTCCCCGTCGTCGAGGGGAATACAACGGATGGTTGCCTTGGTTTCGTCTTTAATTTTTTCTTCGGTCTCCGCTGTGCCATCCCAGTGTGCATAGACGAAACCGCCCTCCTCTTCAATAATTTCCCTGAACTCCTCATAGGAGTCTGCAGAGTGCGTGTTCGAGGCAATCCGATCCCGGGCGGTGTTGAAAAGCTCATCCTGGATGGAATCCAGCAGGTCAGCGACTTTTTCAGCAAGTCCCTCGCGGTCGACGATATCCTTGTCGCCGGTATCGCGACGGGCCAGTTCGGCGTTATTGTTCTTGAGATCGCGGGGACCGATGGTCAGGCGCAACGGGATGCCGGCGGCTTCGTGTTCGTTGAATTTCCAGCCGGGACTCATGTTCTCGCGATCGTCGAGCTTCACGCGCACGTCCAGTTCCTTCAGTTCGCTGATGATTTCATCGCAATAGGCAAGAACGTTCTTCTTTTCTTCCTCGCTTTTCCATATGGGCACAATGACCACTTGGTCGGGAGCCAGTTTGGGAGGCAGGATCAGTCCCTGGTCATCGGAATGCGTCATGATAAGTCCCCCTATAAGCCGCGTTGAAACCCCCCAGCTGGTCGCCCAGACATATTCATGCTGTCCCTCGGAGCTCTGGAATTTTACGTCAAAGGCCCTGGCAAAATTCTGTCCCAGAAAGTGAGAGGTTCCGGCCTGCAGCGCCTTGTTATCCTGGAGCAGCGTTTCGATGCAATAGGTATCCACCGCCCCGGCAAACCGCTCTGATTCCGTTTTGACCCCGGTTGTTACCGGCATGGCCATATATTCCTCGGCAAAAGTGCGATAGACCTCCAGCATTCTCCTGGTTTCCTCGACCGCTTCCTCTTTGGTCGCATGGGCCGTGTGTCCCTCCTGCCACAAAAATTCCATGGTTCTGAGGAAAAGTCGCGTGCGCATCTCCCAGCGAACGACGTTGGCCCACTGGTTGATGAGGATCGGCAGGTCGCGGTACGACTGGATCCAGTTTCGGTAAGAATCCCAGATAATGGTTTCGGAAGTGGGGCGGACGATGAGTTCTTCCTCCAGCTTCGACTCCGGATCCACCTCCACGCCGCCATCCGCGCTTTTCAGCCGGCTGTGTGTCACGACTGCGCACTCCTTGGCAAACCCTTCCACATGTTGTGCTTCTTTCGACAGAAAAGATTTGGGAATAAAAAGAGGGAAATAGGCGTTCTCATGGCCGGTATCCTTAAACATCTGGTCCAGCGCCGCCTTCATGTTTTCCCAGAGCGCAAAGCCGTTGGGACGGATCACCATGCAGCCGCGCACCGGGGAGTGGTCGGCCAGCTTGGCTTCACGGATGACGTCTTGATACCACTGCGAAAAATCTTCGGATTTGGAAGTGATTTTTTTAGCCATGAGGGAATGTGTGAGTCAGCGTTCTATGGTTGTAGTAAGAAGCTATACTACGGTTGTAATTTCAATTGATACGATCGCTAAAAATAAGACGAAATTGAGGAGCCTCAAAAAAAGAAGTGGCATTATGGGCAAAAAGATTCCGGAAAGACTTAATATTTATTTCGAAATGCCTTATATTTGGCAACTCTTGAATTGCATGGCGCGGCTGCTTGTGACAGGTCGGGAGTGAGTGCGCCCGGTTTGGGTTCGCCGGCGGCGGACCTCAGATCGATATTTTGAGTCGAGCAGTATTTAAGCGTTGTAAAAATGGCGTGGTAGCTCAGTTGGTGAGAGCGTCGGATTCATAACCCGGAGGTCGACGGTTCGATTCCGTCCCACGCTACTGGATGAGATCCCTAAGTGGTTTATAAACAACCACTTAGGGATTTTTTGTTTGGAAAGGGGGACACAACGGTAAATCAATGCCAGGTTGATGCCCCCTTACAGGGGGTACATATTATTTATTTATATCTCTGCTATAACTTTTTTGCTACCCCCGGGTTCAGTAAAATCATCCCTCCTGTTGACATATCTTGTTTTTTTTGGCCTGTCCTTTAAAAAGTGTTACATATCATGGTTGGCAAGAAGAAACAGCACTGCGTACTAAATTCTTTTAAAGACCATTCTTTTTTGACATTTTCTTGCAAAAGAACGAGACTATCAAGTTCGGTTTCACCCTATTGAAATGAAATATTAACAAAAGCTTAGCAACTATGGCACGTCCTGTAACACTATTCACCGGCCAGTGGGCCGATATGTCACTTGAAACGTTAGCGGAAAAGGCCTCCTCATGGGGCTACGATGGACTGGAGCTGGCCTGCTGGGGCGATCACTTTAATGTTCAAAAAGCGCTCAGGGAGGATGACTACTGTAAAAAAAGAAAAGAGATTTTAGCTGAGTATGATCTAAAAGTATGGTCGATCAGCAATCATTTGGTGGGACAGGCGGTGTGCGATCTGATCGATGAACGGCACAGGGAAATTTTGCCCGAACATGTGTGGGGCGACGGCGATGCGGAAGGCGTGCGCCGGCGTGCGGCGGATGAAATAAAAGATACGGCGCGTGCGGCTGCAAAATTGGGCGTGGAAGTCGTCAATGGATTTACCGGCAGTTCTATCTGGTCCAAAATGTATTCTTTTCCCCCCAATCTCCCCGGGACGATCGACGAGGGATATCAGGATTTTGCTGACCGGTGGAATCCGGTGCTGGATGTGTTCGATGAGGTCGGGGTGCGGTTTGGCCTGGAAGTGCACCCGACGGAGATCGCTTTCGACATCTCCTCGGCCCGGCGGGCGGTCGATGCCCTGGACGGGCGGGAAGCTTTTGGGTTTAATTATGATCCAAGCCATTTTGGCTACCAGGGAGTGGATTACGTGCAGTTTATCCTGGAGTTTGCCGATCGTATTTATCATGCCCATATGAAGGATGTATGGTGGACCGATCAGCCCAAGCGAGCCGGCGTGTTCGGGGGACATTTGGAATTCGGCCATGAGGACCGGTGCTGGGATTTTGTTTCGATCGGCCGCGGTAATATTGATTTCGACCGGGTCATTCGGGCGTTGAATCGTATCGGATACCAGGGGCCGCTATCCATTGAGTGGGAGGACAGCGGTATGGATCGCGAGTTCGGGGCGGAAGAATCCTGCCAGTATGTGAAGGATATTGATTTCTCTCCGCCTTCCGCAGCCTTCGATTCCGCTTTTTCAGATAATGAATAACATTTTCATTATACAACTTTCAGGGCCGTACCAGCGAGAGAGGTACGGCTTCCTTTATTTTGTGGTGGTAGTATAACATTCATTCGTTACATACCTGAGGAGGTATAAGAAAGATTGACTGCATGCTAAAATTAGAACAATGAACAAGCCGGTAAATGAAAAAGATCTGGTCCAGCTTATTACAGGAGCGTGCTCTCCCCGGCAGCGGGCCCGCATTGAGCGCTGGCTGGACCAGAAGCCGGAACATAGAGAGCGACTGAGTAAATTACGTGAAACCTGGACTATTTCCGGAGAGCTGGAGCTGCACCAGAAGGAGGACGAAACCTGGGACAAAATATCACAGCGCATTTCCAATCCCCGTCATCTTACCATTCATCGTTTAGCGGAGGACGAGGATGCTGCCGTAGACAAAAATAAAGGCAAGCTCCATTCTAAAAGTATGCATCCGGAATACAGCCCGTCTACCCGTTCGGGACGTTGGGTAAGCGGTGTAGCTGTAGCCTGCCTTCTGATCGTCGGAACGTTCTACCTGCTTTATGATTACGGACTTTTGGGGGAACAGCAGCATCAACCCGGAGAACGAGCTATGCAAAAGGTGACAGCCGACCGGGGTGAACGAATGAATCTGACGTTAAGTGATGGCACAAGTGTGGTCCTGAATTCCTCCAGCACGATCCGGTACCCCTCCCGGTTTGACGGATCGAAAAGGGAGGTTGAATTAGAAGGGGAAGCTTTTTTTAGTGTTGTCCCCCATGAAGACAAGCCCTTTTTAGTTTATACCAACCGTGCGGACGTTCGGGTTTTGGGAACCAGGTTCAATGTGAATGCGTATGCTGATTTCGACGGAGTAGAAGTTGTGGTGGAAAATGGAACGGTCGCAGTAGCGTCTGATTCACTAACCAAACAGGTGGATCCTGCATTGAAGAATGGTGAGGAGGTTATCCTGAAAAAAGGGGAGTATACTATCGTCAGGGAAGGGGCGGGGCCTACTTCGCCGGTGAATGTTTCATTGGATCTTTATACAGGCTGGATAAACGGAGATCTTATTTTTGAAGCCACACCGCTGGATAGGGTAATAAAAAGGTTGGGACGCTACTATAACCGGAATTTCGAAGTAGCAGACTCGAGTCTCCTCGACCGTGAACTTACCGTATCCTTTAAAAAGGAATCGCTATCCAGGGTGCTGGAGGTCCTCTCGGTAGCACTGGACGTAACCCATGAGCAGAAAGGTTCCCTTATCTATCTGGAATCGAACAAATAAATAGCTGGCCTTCCCTTCCCGTTGTTCCCGTTTTACCCTTAAAATACCTTGTCATTACGAGAAGAGCATCGCGACATTCCAGTCTATCAGCTCCCGGTCTGGTTTGATTGGAAATAACTTTTCTTGCATTTAGGAAAAAATTTGAGAATTTTATTGCATTATATTTTGCATTTAGTGCAATAATCATGAAAAAATATATATTTATTGTCATGGGAAGGGGACTAACAAGCGTTTTATATATGTAAAGCTCTACGATATAAATGCAAAATAGCGACCTGACAGGTTCTCTGGCTGCATGATTTTTGGGATAGGTGGCATTACAATGTAAAATTTTCAGCTTGGGGTCAAAATTTTTGTACTGTTGAGAAGCTGATTTTTAACAAGTGTCAATAATTTATCTGAATAAATTTATAAAAGGAGGAATTATGAAAAAAAAGGGACAATACAGAAACATAACGCTGTTGCTTGTTTGTATAGGTTTGTTTCTACAGGCAGGGGCGGTAGCTCAGGAGAATAGACGGCATCTGCTGGCTGAGACGAATATTAGTGATTCCGGGCATGAAATTGTTCTGCCGGCTTTTATGTCTGAACAAGTAAGTATCAGCGTTCGGGATGCGGATTTAAAAGAGGTACTGGACAGTCTGGAAAAGCAGGCATCTGTTTCATTTTCATACCTGGAACACGTCATTAGCGAGCAGAAAATACATTCAGTAAGCCTGGAGGATGTTTCTCTTGGCGAGGTGTTATCCACGCTGTTTAAACATTCGTCTCTCGACTACATTCCTTTAACGGGGGGGTATATAATTTTGAAAGAAAAAGTAGCGGAAGATGCACGGCTACAAACGGTGCTGACGGGCACGGTCACCGACAGTGAAACCGGGGAAGTGCTTCCCGGCGCCAATGTCTCTGTTGACGGCACGACCATGGGGGCTTCTTCCGACGAAGAAGGCCGGTACACGATCACCGGCCTGGAACCGGGTGATTATACGGTCAGGGCCACGTTTATCGGCTACCAGGCAAGTACACGCGAGATAACAATTGCAGAGGGTCAGGAAACACTGGCCATAGACTTCGCACTACAGCCCGCGGCCATGGCTATGGATGAGATGGTGGTTGTGGGTTATGGTACCCAGACGCGCGGAAGCATTACCGGATCGGTAAGCAGTATACAGGCCGACGATATTAATGTATCGGGACAGAGTTCCATTGAGCAATCGCTGCAGGGGCGGGTCTCAGGAGTACAAGTGGTGCAGACGGGGGGCGGTAAACCCGGCGGAGGCATCAGTGTCAACGTGCGGGGCATCGGTACCATCAACTCCGAATCCCCTCTCTATGTCATTGACGGGGTGCCCATCCAGGAAGATCCGGGCAGCCAGCTCGGCACCGGCGTACTGAACAGCCTGAACCCCAGTGATATCGAATCGATAGATATTCTGAAAGACGCCTCCGCGGCCGCTATTTACGGGTCCCGTGCCTCCGGCGGTGTAGTACTCATCACAACTAAAAGAGGGAGCAGCGGGCCCGTGCAGGTGAATTTTGAGGCGTCCTATGGAAGCCAGGCACAAACAGAATCATATGATGTGCTGAACGCCGACCAATATGCGGATTATATCAGAGACCTGCGGTCCGGCCCCAACAGCGGGGATCTGCCCGCTAACTTTGAAAACGGGGAACGTCCCCCGCATAATACGGACTGGCAGGAGGAGCTGTTCCGGGCGGCCCCGCTGCAAAACTATAATCTGGATATTTCCGGCGGGGGAGAAAATTCCACCTACAGTGTGGGATTAGGGTACTTCGATGAGGAAGGGACCATGGTCGGAAGCGAGTTCCAGCGCTATACGGTCCGCGGGAATTACCAGTTTTCCATGAATGACAATATTGATTTCGGCGGATCCGTACTGCTGAGTAAAAGCGATATCGGCCAGAATGACGAAAGCGGGGGACGCCGGTCGCTGGAGCATGCGATGAAACAGGCTCCGACGGTGCCCGTCTACGATGATTCCTTTTTGGGAGGATTCGGCTGGCCCGTTACCGCTGACGGACAGGATGCCTCCAATCCCATTGCTACCGCACATCTGGTGGACGACACCATCGAACGCTATTCAGTCGTGAGTTCGGTCTATGGAGAAGTCACCTTCCTGAACAATTTTACCTATAAACTGCAGGCCGGGCTGGATTTCAGGTATTCCGATCAGATCGTATATAATGATGTCTATGAAAATACCCGGAGATTAACCGTACGCTCGTCGCTGGACAGAACCCGCAATCAAAATATTAACCCGCTGGTTGAACAGACACTGACCTATGAAAACACCATTGGAGAGCACGATTTCAGCGTGCTGGCAGGGTTTTCAGCCCAGTCTTTTACTTTTGATTTTGTAAATGGCAGCGGGGTGGATCTTCCCCCGAATGTACAGTCGCTGGGGGCCGCTTCCGCCCAGTTAAGCGTTGACAGCGAAACCCAGGAAAATACCCTGCGCTCGTTGTTCGGACGGGTAACCTATTCGTACGACAATAAGTACCTGCTGACGGCCAATATCCGCCGCGATGAGTCTTCCAAACTGTTCAACAGCACGGATCCGGTAGGTATTTTTCCGTCCGTGTCGGTAGGCTGGAGGGTAAGCGAAGAACCTTTTATGGCGGACTCGGATGTTATCAGCAACCTGAAAATCCGGGCCGGTTATGGAGAGCTGGGCAACCAGTCGGTGCTTTCCAACTATCCCACGATAGTAAATTTGAGCACCAACTACTACTATGTGTTCGGAGGAGAAAATACGCAGGGCATCGGCCAGCAGGACATGGCCAATCGTGACATCAGCTGGGAAACCTCCGTTCAGACCGATATAGGATTGGAACTCGGTTTGTATGATGATTTGCTGACGCTGGATATGGACTATTATAACCGCCGTACCGAAGACCTGCTCTGGCCTGCCCAGGTGCCGGCTTCGGTCGGGCTGAATGCTCCTTTTATTAACGCGGGGACGGTTGAAAACAGCGGGATCGAATTTTCGCTGGCCTATCAGCAGACGTTCGGAGATCTGAACCTCAACCTTTCAGGGAACTTCACGACCATCAATAACGAGGTTACCAGCCTGGGACCCAATGATGACCTGGAAATAATTCCGGAAGACGCGGATGTCTCCGACGACCTTCAGGATGTATCAATTACCCGGGTCGGGGAGCCCGTGGGACAGTTTTACGGCTATGTAACGGACGGACTGTTTCAGGACTGGGATGAAGTATACAATCACGCCACCCAGAACCAGGATCCGGATGGAGGCCGCAGCGAGGTAACAGCCAGCGAGTATACCGCTCCCGGCGATATCCGGTTTAAGGATCTGAATGGAGACGGGGTGCTCAATGAAGAGGATAAAACGATCATCGGAAATCCCATTCCCGATTTTACGTATGGATTTACGGCCGACCTGTCCTATAAAAACGTTGACTTCAATCTGTTTTTGCAGGGGAACTACGGCAATGACATCTACAATGGCGCGACGAAATGGCTGCAGGACTTGCGCCAGAACTTTAACCAGGGAACGGCAGCCCTGGATCGGTGGACGCCCGATAACAGATCGACGGATATCCCAAGAGCAAATCCCAATGATCCGAATTCGAATATCTCCTGGAGTTCCGACCGGTATGTAGAAGATGGTTCTTACCTGCGGATAAAAGCACTGACCATAGGCTATACCTTTAACCAGCCCTTCGTAAACCGGATCGGTGCAAGCCGTTTCCGGCTCTATGCCAAAGCGCGCAATCTCCTGACGTTCACCGGGTACAGCGGATTAGAGCCCGAAATCGGATCCTTGTCTACCGGTACCGCCCGCGATGCCGGCATAGACCGGTTTGTATACCCGCAGCCCCGGGCATTTCTGCTGGGCGTACAACTGGGATTTTAGGAAAGGAAAATTTATACTCAAAGATACCCATTATTATGAAGCGACTAATACCGATCATACTTTCGTTAAGCATGACAGCTGTACTGTATGTCAGCTGTACCGATAGTTTTTTAGAGACGACCAACCAGAATAATGTCAACTCGGAGTCATTTTACCAGACCGCCGACGACGCGGTGGCCTCGGTTAATTCCGCTTATGCGATGCTGCAGGCGCATGGATTATGGGGACGAAGTATCTTCTTTTTGCTGGACTTTGCCGGCGAGGAGGTGGGGACTACGGCCAACACGCAGGGACCGCCCCTGCAGCTGCTGAATCATACCTATACTTCGTCCGGCAACACGCATATCACGACCCCCTGGAGCAATTTGTATGATATGATTTCCAAGGCCAATTCCACGATCCTGAATGTCTCTGAAATGGAAGAGATGGATGCCGGTCTGAGAGACCGGGTGGTCGCAGAGGCGCATTTTCTGCGGGGACTCGGTTATTTTTATATCAATGCGATTTATGGCGGCGGGCCGCTGCGCACTGCTGACAATCTCGACGAGATTCATCTGCCCCGCTCCTCTGCAGAAGAAATATGGACCCAGGTAGAAAACGACCTGGAAGCCGCATACCAGGTGCTCCCCCGGAAAGGGGAATACAGTGATGCAGATGTGGGTAGGGCAACCTCGGGAGCAGCCCGGGCGCTGCTGGGTAAAGCGCATTTATACCAGGAAGAGTGGAGTGAGGCCGAAACGCAGTTCCAGGCCGTGATTGACTCGGAGGTATACCACCTGATCAGCGCGGAGGAATTCGGCGGCGATCCGGTGGCCGCTATGCGGTCGAATCACGCTCCGGAAGTGGATAACAACGATGAAGCGGTGTTTGAGGTTCAGTTTGCCGCCGGCACCGGCTTCGGCTGGGAAACGGATGGCACGGGATTAAATGAAACCTCCATACGTCCCCAGGAATACGGGGTCAACGGCTTTGCCTTTTACAATGCGGTTCCGGCAACTGATTTGATTGAAGCGTATGAAGACGACGACCCGCGGCTGGAGGCTTTTTACTTCGGCCCGAACAGTACCTACCAGGGCGAGCCCTATCCCTTTGAAGAGGATGGGTGGGCCTGGAAAAAATACCAGAAAACCGATGAGGCCGAACAGAGCGAATCGGATGCCAATATGGATGTCATCCGCTATGCCGATGTGCTGCTGATGATGGCGGAGGCCAGGATACAACAGGGAGCCGTGGCCGACGGGGTCGATTACATCAACCAGGTGCGCCGGCGGGCCGATCCCTCCGGTGCTATTCTGCCGGACCGGGTAACGACAGACCCATCGGAGGCCATGGATTTTCTGATTCATGAGCGCCGCGTTGAATTGTCCGGCGAGCAGACCCGGTTTTTTGACCTCGTGCGATGGGGATTGGCCGCCGAAGAACTGGGGACTTTCCAAAATGGAAAGCACGAAGTATTTCCCGTTCCCCAGGAAGAAATTAACGCGAATACCGAGATCAGTCAGGATGATCAAAATCCGGGGTATTAATATTAATAACGTTGCACCGGGAATACCCGGCTGACTATCTCCATGCTAATACATATTAATAAATTACGCGTTGCGTGATCTAATTGCTATAGGGGATGGCTGGTATTATATTATTAAATTATAGGAGAGAGTGCATGTCAGGTTAACCAGCCTGCATGCGCTTTCTTTATTTTCGGGATAATCCGGTATTATTCAGAGGCAACCGAAGGCTGCCCCATACGAGCTGGCTGATGCCACTTTTTAGTGTGAAAACATTATCTGGATTTATAATTATCTGTTTTTAAACTTAGAATCTTTGAAAAATCAGTGATTTTGTTCAAGCTGCAAAGGCAAAGGGAGAGAGGTGAGAACATGAAGCGAACATTTATTAGATGAAACTGGCGATACGAAATAACCATAAGCTTTTAGTTCTGGGAACTTTTCTGTGCATGGGTCTTCTTTCGGGCTGTGGAACATCCGGGGATGGGGATGAGCAGGAAGCGCCCCTCTTTGAAAAATTTCCCCCGGGCCGCACCGGGGTCACTTTCTCCAACAAGATTACCTCCGGCCGCTCTTTCAACGTGAATGATTTTCCGTATCTCTATAACGGCGGGGGCGTAGCCGCAGGGGATATCAACAACGACGGGCTGCCGGACCTGTACCTGTCCGGGAATATGGTCAGCAGCCGCCTGTATCTCAACAAGGGTAATTTTGAATTTGAAGATATTACCGAATCTTCGGGGACCACCACGTCCGGCTGGGCCGGGGGCGTAAGCATGGTCGATATCAACCATGACGGCTACCTGGATATCTACGTCTCTGTTTCGGGTCCCGCTGACAGGGCACCCGGAGAAAGAGAAAACCTCCTGTTTATTAATAACGGCGATGAGACGTTCACCGAGAAAGCCGGCGAATACGGGCTGGCGGACCCGGGATTTACCACGCATGCGGCCTTCGTTGATTACGACCTGGACGGCGACTTGGATGTCTACCTGATTAATAATTTTCCCGGGACGTTTTCGAGGGACAACCGCTCCGGTTTGCGCCCTGAGATCAATGACGGCACCTCTGAAAGTACCGATGCGCTGTACCGTAATAATGGCAATGGCACTTTTGCGGACGTTTCCCGCCAGGCCGGTATTCTCAGGGAAGGCTACAGCCTGGGACTGGCGGTGACGGATATCAACCGCGACGGATACCCGGATATCTATGTATCCAACGACGTGCAGCCTGATGATCTGCTGTATATCAATAACGGGGACGGTACGTTTACCGACCGGGCCGCAGATTATTTCAAGCATACCAGCTACGCGGGCATGGGGGCGGATATCGGGGACGTAAACAACGACGGTTGGCCTGATATCCTGCAGGTGGATATGCTTCCCCCCCTGCTCAAAGATCAAAAGCGGGTCACGGGCGCGGTCAGTTACGATTATATGCAGCGGCAGCAACAGCAGGGATATCAGCGGCAATATACCCAGAATACGCTGCAGCTGAGCAATGGAACAGACCGGAATAATAACGTTGTTTTTAGTGAAATAGGACAGCTGTCCGGCGTTGCTGCAACCGGCTGGAGCTGGGCGAGCCTGTTCGGAGATTACGATAATGACGGGTGGGACGATATTATGATTACCAACGGCTATCCCAAAGCCGCAAATGATTATGATTATCTCATTGCGCTCAATCAGTCCACCATGTTCGGCAGCGACAGTACCCGGGAGCAAAAAGTATACGAAATGCTGGATGAACTGGAGGGATATGAGTCCCCCAACTACTTTTTTAAAAATAACCGCGATCTTACCTTTACGGATGTTTCGGTTAAATGGGGGTTCAGGGAGCCCTCGTTCTCCTATGGAGCCGCCCATGCAGATCTGGACAACGACGGCGATCTGGATCTTGTCGTAAATAATATGAATGCCGGGGCCGGAATCTACGCGAACCGGGCAGACACGCTTAACCCGTTTCATTACCTGGGCATCGAGCTGCGTGGGGATTCGCTGAATACCTTCGGGATCGGAGCCCGGGTGTCGGTGACGGCCGGGGGAGAAACCCAGTCCGCCGCTTTTTGGCCCTACCGGGGATATCAGTCCACCACCGAAGCTACCCGGATGCAGTTCGGCCTCGGGGAAGCCGACCGGGTCGACTCGCTGGAAGTACGGTGGCCGGACGGACGTTACCAGCTGCTTACCGATCTCGAAGCCGACCGGGATATTACCCTTCGCCATGAGAACAGCCGGGACGCTTCCCGGCCGGGAACACCGCCTGGACAGGCGCAATTTTTTGCAGAAGTGGATGACCTCGGTATCGACTACCGGCACAGGGAAAACCAGTATGTTGATTTTAACAACGAACCCCTGCTGCCCCGCATGCTCTCGAGGCTGGGCCCGGGCGCGGCGACGGGAGATGTTCATAATAACGGGCGGCGTGACCTGTTTCTGGGCGGCGCGGCGGGAGAGGCCGGGCGGCTGTTTATCCAGCAGCCGGACGGCACCTTCAGGCAGTCCGACCATGAGCAGCCCTGGCAGGAAGACGCTTCGCGGGAAGACACCGGCGCCCTTTTTTTTGATGCCAATGGGGATGGGGCGATGGACCTGTATGTGGTCAGCGGGGGGAACAGCTACTCGCCCGCGTCCGACCGGCTGCAGGACCGGCTCTATTTAAACAGCGGGGACGGCCGGTTTGTGAAAACGGATAATATGCTCCCGGATATGTATACCAGCGGGTCGGCGGTGAAGGCGGCTGACTACGACGGCGACGGCGACCGGGATCTGTTTGTGGCCGGCAGGCATGTGCCCGGGCGATACCCTTCCCCGGCAAAGAGCTATATCCTGCGGAATGAGGGAAGCGGCTTCACGGATGTTACCGCTGAGGCTGCCCCGGGGCTGGTGGAGCCCGGTCTTGTAACCGATGCGGAATGGGTAGATTTTAATGGGGATGGCACCCTTGATCTGGTTGTAACCGGTATCTGGATGCCGGTGAGTTTTTTTGAAAACAACGGCGGCGAATTTCAGAATGTGACGGCCGGCCTGGGACTGGATGAGCAGTCCGGCTGGTGGCAGAGCATCCGAAAAGCGGATCTCGACGGGGACGGTGACATGGACTTTGTGGTTGGAAATTTGGGCTGCAATATCGAGTATAGTGCCCCGGGCCGGGGTTCGATTCACCTGCTGGACCATGATTTTGACGACAACGGTCGCCGGGAGGCCATAACAGCAGTTGGGAAGGACGGCCGGTATGAACCCCTGCACGGGATGCACAGTATGGAACGACAATTCCGGGGTATGACCCGCCGCATCCCCTCTTTTGAAGCATATGGCGAATCCAGCCTTGCCGATATGTTCGGGGAACAAAAAGTAGGGGAAGCCGGGCACAGGCAGGCCAATTATTTTGCCACGTCGGTGCTGATGAACCGGGGGGACGGTCAATTTGCCATGAAGTCGCTGCCGAATGAAGCACAGCTTTCTCCCGTCCATGATATCCTGGTTTCGGATATCAACGGGGATGACCATCCGGATATCATCACAGCCGGTAACCTCTACCATCCTAATCCCGAAATAACCAGAAGTGACGCCGGGAATGGTCTGATTCTCCTTGGAGATGGCGAGGGGCATTTCAATCCGGTTTCTCCCTTCAAGAGCGGTTTTGTGGCCCCGTATAATGCCCGGTCGTTAGCGATGATGCATACCCGCAGGGGCAGGTATATCCTGGTCGTCAATAATGACGGTGAGCTCCAGGTGTTTAAAAGTACCATCCGGCAGCCCTGAAGCCGCCGTGTGGCTATATAGTAAAGGAGATGGGGCGGCTAAGAGCATCGGGAGGGATTCAGAGGCCGGCGTGTTATCTTCGCAAGCCCGTCAAGTAAAGATACAAGACCACCAGAAAAGGCTCAGGGAGCTTCTTCCGTTGCTTCCTTCATGCGCTCCTCCATTAATATAAGGTTATTGTCACGGTTAATATCAGCCAGCCTCTTCGAGGGATCTATTTCAATGCGTTTGATGTCGGACGCAGGACCGGAGATTGCTACCGTATAGGTGGGGTTTACCCAGGGCCAGTCGGACTGTATCGTTCGGGGGATATCCGGAAGTTCCTCCTCCTTCTCGCCCCGCATAATACGCAGGGGGATATAGAAAAGCTCCCGGGTCCCGTCATTATATTCCACCATCAGGTCGATCGGCATCGGGGTCAGTCCCACCCGCTCCAGGGTAACGAAGGTGGAGGTCCCGTTTCCGAGCACCGATTCGATACCGTAATCAATGGTTTTGGTTGATTCGATGAAGTATTGGTAATACCAGTCCAGCACCATATCCGATTCCTTTTCCATGACACGGAGAAAATCACGTCCGTCGGGATGCTTGAACTTCCAGCTGTCAAAATACCGCTTCATCCCGCGGGTGAAGGTTTCGGTACCCACAATATAGCGCAGCTGGTTCAGGAAGACCGCACCCGTGGAATAGGAGGCGGTCCCGTAGGCCGTGTTGGTTTCAAAATGGTCGGCGTGCGTATCAAGAGCTTCAAAACGACCGCTTTTGTGCATCCTGAAATAGGATTGGTAGGAACTTTCATGGGGATTTTCGCTCCGTCCGTTGTTAAAGAGATGATCCATCGTCAGGGAGGAGGTATAGGTGGTGAACCCTTCGTCCATCCAGGGGTAGCGGCTTTCGTTGGTAGCCAGTACCCCGTGGTACCAGCTGTGGACCAGCTCGTGGACCGTCACGCCGACGAGGCTGCCCAGCGAACGGTTTCCGGTAATCAGTGTCGCCATCGGGTACTCCATGCCGCCGTCCCCGCCCTGAATGACCGTAAACTTGTCGTAAGGGTACTTGCCAAAATGTTTGCTCATGAACTGAAAAGCCTCCGACGTGTATTCCGGCAGCTGCTCCCAGTTTTTACGCAGCTCGGCCTGGGAATAGCGATTCGCATTGACCGCCACCGTATCCGCCTGGTACAGAAAGTGCAGGTTAGGTCCACCGGGCACCTGCGCCGTCCTGTGGGTAAAATCCGGGTCCGCCCCCCACATAAAGTCATGTACGTTGTCGGCCTGCCAGTGCCAGGTCAGTTTGCGGGTATTGGGACGCTCATACGTTTCCGCATAGCCGTGGCCGATTTCATCCGCATTCTGCAGGTGTCCCGTCGCCCCCATCACATAGGAGCTGTCGATCGTAATTTTCACATCAAAACTGCCGAAGACGCCGTAGAACTCGCGTCCGATATACGGATTCGGATGCCAGCCATCCTCGTCGTACTCCGATACTTTAGGGTACCACTGGCTCATCGAAAACTCCACCCCCTCTTTGTTCTTCCACCCGGATCGCCGTATCTGGCGGGGCACCTGGCTGTCGAACTCCATCGCGAACGTGACGGTTTCGCCAGGGAGAATAGGCTCGTTGAGTTTAACGTCGAGGATGGTGCCGTCGACGCTGTAGTCGACCGGCTCTCCCCCTTGCTCCAGGCTGTTGATATGATGATAGCCGATCTCATCGTCCGGCAGCTGCGAAATGCGGTCGCCTACCCGGCTGTCGGGATCTTCGATGGTTCGCGAGCGGACATCCATCATGCTGCCCGGCTGGAAGGCATTGAAATAGAGATGGTAAAAAACCCGCTCAAGCGTGTCGGGGGAGTGGTTCGTATAGTCCACCCTTTGGTAGCCCGTAAACTGATGGTTGGGGGCATCTACCTCAATGTCTATCTCGTAGTCCACTTCCTGCTGCCAGTAATCTCGTCCCTGGCCGGAGGTGTCGAGGGTACAAAAAGATAAAATAATTATAGAAAGCAGTAGCCTTGTCTTCATAAGCAACAGATATTAGAGTAATATGCGATTAGCAGTTAAAATCAAGCAGCTAATCCGGGTAATTTTCAAATAACAGGATGAAATAAGGGGTTTCTCAATTCCCAATTCCTAATTAAAAAGTATTCCGGCTGGCGAAAGCGCGGCTCAGGGTAGCCTCGTCGATAAATTCGAGCTCTGTACCCATCGGGATGCCGTAGGCGATGCGGGTGACTTTAACCCCGTCAAAGGGTTTGAGCAATTTATTGATATAGTAGGCCGTAGCCTCACCTTCGGAGTCGGGATTCAACGCCAGGATGATCTCTTCTATCGATTCCTCTTCGTCGTTGACGCGCTGCATCAGCTGTTTGATCCGCACGTCATCGGGACCGATATTATCGAGAGGAGAGATGACGCCGCCCAGCACGTGGTAGCGTCCCCGGAATTCGTTGGTCTTTTCGATGAGGAAGACATCCTGCGATTCTTCAACGACGCAAATTTGCCCGGTCTCCCGCTTCGGGTTGCTGCAGATAGAGCAGGGATCTCCGTCGCTGATGACCCCGCAGGTTTCGCACCGGGTGATCGATTTTTTGAGAGCAACCAGCGCGTCGGCAAGTTTTACCACCGACTCATCATTTTGTTTGAGCAGGTAGAGAGCGATACGCCGCGCCGACTTGCGTCCCGTCCCAGGAAGCCTGGCCAGCTGTTCGATCGCCTGCTCAAGTATTTCAGAAGTTCCTTTCATGCTTTTGCTTAGATGTTGAAAGTTACAGGTTAAAAGTTGTTCAAACTTTATACTTTATACGTGCAACTTTCGACCATTTTAAAGTCCCAGTTTGCTGAGGTCCATGCCGGGAATGCCGCCGCCGGGCATCATATCTTTATAGGTATCCTGCATGCGCTGCTGCGCCGCTTCTTCCGCTTTATCCAGCGCTTTGTTGACGCCGGCGACCACCAGGTCTTCCAGCATCTCCGCATCGTCGGGATCGATCACTTCTTTATCCAGCTCGATGCCGAGAATTTTGCGTTCACCGTTGGCGCGCACTTTGACCATGCCCCCGCCGGCTTCGGCTTCCACTTCCAGCTTGGCGAGTTCCTGTTTTGCTTCTTCCACTTTTGATTGCAATTCGGAAAACTTGCCGAACATATCAGCCATATTATTATTCATAATGATACTCCATTTGTATTAAGGTTCATGTGTACAGAACGGGTAACCGTTCCGTTCATTCTGTGTGATTATCGATTTATTAATTTTAAAATCTCTGAAAAAACTGTTGTTTTACACAGTTTATACTTTTTTGCGATTTTAAAATTCTCATCATGTATTGCCTGTATATACACTGCGGTTTTTATATCGCTCAGGGGTTGATATTGAATAAAACCGCTGGTTTTCAAAGCCCTCTTTTATTGGTTCAGGTTGTAATCGAGCTCCGCTCCGAAGAGATCTACCAACGTTTTTATGGTCGGGTCGCGTTCCTGGAGCTTCTTAAATCGTTCATAGGGACTTTCAGATTGCTGAGCGTTGTCGTTGTTCCTTTGTACCCGGCAGTCAATATGGAGGAAAGCATCGATCTGTTGTTCTAAAATTTTACCCAGCTGACGGCTGTTTTCGTCGACGATTTTTTTGGCAAAGTCGTCGTTGCAGCGCAGCAGGAGGGTCCCCTTTTCCAAGCTGACGGGCTCTACGCGCTGCATCTGAAAGTAAAGCATCTGGGGAACTTCCTTCCGGAGATGCTCAATAAAATCCTCCCACTGCTTACCGACCTCATCGAGGGTCACATCGCCGGGCGCGCGCCTGGGAGCGGGCGGAGCAGCTGCCTCGGTATCGGGTGTTGCAGATGATTCACCAGAAGGCGTTTGCTCGCCCAGTGAGGTATCATCAAAGATGCGGTCGAAGCTATCTGCGGGGGACGAACGGTCCGGGCGGGAGCTGGAGGATTCCTTTTGTATATGTGCCGGCTCCGCCGAAGAATCGGGCGTGGGCGGTGAAGAAGAAGCTGGGTCCGGGGCCGGAGAGTGATCTGGTTCCGTCCCCGAAGACTGTTTGCCGGCGCTTTTTTGGGCCGGACCGGTTTTGGGCGCCGGTCCGGATGTATGTTCGGGTTCCGCCTCCGCATCAATATCGGCCTCCGGTTCAGGATCAACATCAACCTCCGCATCCGAATCTGTATCCTCTTGCTCTCGCCTGTTCCCCTTCTCTTCCTTTTGCCCGCCTTCTTCAGCCGCAGGCGATTGGTTATCTGCGGTCTCTGCCGTCCCGTTTTGGGCCCCGTCCCGGCCGCTGGTCCCCTGTCCCGGGGATACTGACATCAGGTCTGACCGCGGCTGGTTACGGAGCTTTTTTTTTAATTGCCGGAGTTCGGAGATGAGCGTATTCAGATTCTGGCTGCGCTCCATATGGATCAGCTTCAGCAGGGTGATTTCAAACTGTATTTTCGGCTGTTGAGCCTCCTTGATTTTATACTGGGCCTCGCTGACCAGGTGGAGCATACGCATCAGGTCATCTTCAGAAAAAGCCTTTGCGGCTACGTTATACCGCTTTTTGGTCTCTGCAGAGGCTTCCACCAGGTGCATCTTTTCCGATTTTCGGGCGACATAGAGATTCCGGATATGCTCGGTAAGTCCCACCAGGTATTCCTGGATATCATAGCCCTCATGCAGCAGGTCGTCAATGAGTTCAAGCCCCCGCCCCGCATCCTGCTGCTCTACCGTCTTCATGAAATCGAACATCCGCTCCGTACTCACCACATTCAGCGCCCGGAGGAGTTCTTCGTGCTGAATGTCATTGCCGCAAAACGCAATGGCCTGGTCCAGCAGTCCCAATGCGTCACGCAACGCCCCGTCTGCTTTCTTTGCGATCACATGAAGCGATTCTTCATCAATGCTGATATGTTCATCACGGCAGACTTTTTTAAGGCGGGCTACGATGTCTTCAATTCCTATGCGTTTGAAGTCGAACCGCTGTACGCGAGAGAGGATCGTCGGCAATACCTTGTGGGGCTCCGTGGTCGCAAAAATAAAAATGATATGATCGGGGGGTTCTTCCAGCGTTTTCAGCAGGGCATTGAAGGCCTGCTTGCTGAGCATGTGCACCTCATCGATGATGTACACCTTGTAGCGCCCGTTCTGGGGCGGAATGCGTACGCGCTCCCGCAGGTCGCGAATATCATCCACACTGTTGTTCGAGGCGGCATCGATCTCAACCACATTCAGCGTCTTGTTCAGTGACTCGCCGTCGACTTCCCGGTCAATCTGGTTGACAGTGCGGGCCAGCACGCGTGCCATGGATGTTTTGCCCACCCCGCGCGGACCGCAGAACATATATGCATGGGCCAGCCGGTTCTGGCTGATGGCATTTTTCAGCGTGCTGCTGACATGCTCCTGCGATACGATATCATCGAATGAGACGGGCCGGTATGTGCGGGTTAGGGCTCGGTAATTATCAGACATTGGAGGCGCTTGTTGAGCTGGAAGTTACTTACGTAAACAACGCATAAATTTACAAAAAATGATGGCCAATTGCGTGTGTAAATTTTATGATTTGGTTTCCCCGCATGCGGGTTTGCCTTTCTCATCCCAAATATGCCATACCGACGAGACAGACCGCCCGGACTACACCACACCTCCCGGATCGACCGCCAGAGGAATCCACTCTGCACTTGATATTGTCATAGCATTCTGGAAAGGCAGGGGGATATTCGTCGACGGGGCGTCTTCATCCTTTCTATTCCTCAGGAGTTCGCCTCTTTTGAAGCGGGGATGATATGGCGATCCCCCTCGATGGGAATACGAAACTCCTGCTGAAGCAACGGATCTCCCCGTAGTTCCTGTTTGAGGGCACGGGTTGCTTCAAACATTCCGTCATCGGCCATCGGGAACGTACCGAAATGCATGGCGAAGCTCTGTTCGGACTGCACATCGCGGTGGGCCACGACCGCTTCTTCGGGGGACAGGTGGATGGATTCCATAAACCAGCGGGGTTTATAGGCGCCGATGGGGATGAAAGAGGTGTGCATGGGACCGTATTCCCGTCCGATTTCCCGGAAAAAATCACCATATCCCGTGTCCCCTGCAAAGTAGATATTCCCCAGCCGCGTGTGCAGTACGTACCCGCACCACAGGGTTTTGTTGCGATCGAACAGGCCGCGGCCCGAAAAATGGCGGGCCGGTACGGCGGTCAGTGCAAGCCTCTCATGGAGACGCCTCTCGTGCCACCAGTCCAGCTGCACCGTATTATCAATATGGTGCTCATGCAGAAACTGTTCGACGCCGAGCGGAACCACAAAGGTGGGATTGTGCACCCGGTGAAGGTCCCTCACGGTTTGCAGGTCCAAATGGTCGTAGTGATTATGGCTGATGAGTACCGTGTCGATGGAGGGAAGGTCATCGAATTTGAGTCCCGGGGGACGCATGCGCCGGGGGCCGATCCACTGGTAGGGACTGGCGCGATGGCTCCAGATCGGGTCGGTAAGAATATTCAGTCCGTCAAACTGAAGCAGGAACGTGGCGTGATTAATGAAGGTCACATGCAGCTCCTTGCGGTGCACCGCCGGGTCCGGTTTCGGGGCAGCGGTCAGGTCTTCTTCGGTTAGTTTGTGCCACAAACCTTTGTCATTTCCCGAAAACCACCACTTTAACACGTCCCCGTAATGATGCGCATCAAGGGTATTGGGATTGACAAACTTTTTCCCGTTAAAATGGTCGGATGCCCCTTCTTTATATCTTGGAGCCGAAATTAATTTGTCCACGACAATGAGGGCGATTCCGAGGGACAGTAGTGTGGTTACCAGGGGCCAGAAGTACATGTGACGGTTTCTCGTTTCTTTATAACAGGGTTGAAAACATCGATCGGAACAGTATCGTTTATTTTGAGGAAGCGATATCTTTCAGATTAAGAGGAGCCAATATAAAAAAAGTTACCAATAAGATATAAACAATCGAATGTAACCAGAACAAACAGCTGAGAATGACGTATCGATTTGCTTATATTTCAGGGGTTACGATATGCTTCAAAAGCCTAAATTGTATATCGTTAATACGTTGCTTTTACGATTTAATGTTAAAGTATTTTTTTAATTATTTTAAGAAGCCTTTTAAAAACCGGGAGTTTTGTTCAATATCAATACCTGAACGCATTCAAAACTACAGCATATAAGAGAAGACATATGTGAGGACTTTGAAGGTGCGAAAATGCAGATATTGGCTAAAAGAACGGTTTTGTAAAGCCTTCTTTAATTTTAATGTAATAGCTCAATTTAATTACGCACAGGACAATTATGCTCATCAAAAACCACATTTTTGGATCTCTTTTCATTGCCGTTCTCTTTTTCTTATATCTCCCGCTGGAAAGCCGGGCCCAGCAGACGGCGACTGTAGAAGGTACGGTGGTGGACCGGGCGACGGGAGAAGGATTGCCGGGCGTGAACATCCGGCTGCTGGATACTTCCCGTGGCACCGTAACCGGCCGGGACGGCCGCTATTCGCTGGAGATACCGGCAGGGGAAGCGGAGCTTCGGTATTCGTATATAGGATACGAGAGCAGGATCGAAACGCTGACGGATCTTTCGCCGGGTGAGGTCAGAACACTGGATGTATCCCTCACTTCCTCCTATATCTCAGGGAATGAAGTGGTGGTAACCGGAACCCGCAGCGGGGGGCGGAGCAATCTGGAGTCCGCGGTGCCTATTGACGTGATATCCGTTGATGACCTTGATACCCGGGCTCCACAGGTGGATGTCAATCAGCTGCTGACCTATGTGGCCCCGTCATTTCAGTCGAACAGACAGTCTGCAGCGGATGAATCGGAACACAACGCGCCCGCCTCGCTCCGGGGCATGGGGCCCGACCAGCTGCTGGTGCTTGTCAACGGAAAGCGTCGCCATACCAGCTCGGTCATTAACCTCCTGGGCGGCAAACGGGGTACCGTAGGAACCGATATGTCCGTGATACCCACCGCTTCCATCGACCGGATCGAGATCCTGCGCGACGGCGCTGCGGCCCAATACGGCTCAGATGCAATTGCCGGCGTCATAAATATCATCCTGAAAGAAGATACCGGCACCCTGAGCACCAGTGCAACGGCTGGTGTTTACCGGGAAGGCGATGGCGAAACGGCCAAGGTAAACGCAAATTACGGCTTTGCATTGGGAGAAGAGGGGTATGTCAATATTACCGGCTCCTTTACCAACCGGGAGCCCACGAACCGGACGGGCGATCACGACCTGCATGTATATACCCCCGGTTTTGCCTACCCGTTTGACCAGAATCCGGAAGAAGCCCGCGCGGCCGATAACGCCGAAATCCAGGCAAGGGGAAAAACGCGGGATGACTTCAAGTTCCATATCGGGGATGCGGGCATGCAGATCGCCTCCACATTTGTCAATGGGGCGGTTCCTGTGGATGACCGGGGCACGGAAGTGTATTTTTTCGGGAGCTTGAGCAACAAGCAGGGGACCGGCTTCCCTTTCCGGCGCCTGCCCGTGGACGGGGGGAATGTCCCGGAGATTTATCCCCATGGATTTCAGCCACTGACCAAATCCTCTATTACCGACAAGTCCATTACGACCGGTATCCGCGGGGAATACCGGGGGTGGGAGATCGATTTCAGCAACAGTTTCGGAAGCAATGCCTTTGATTTTCGGGTGACCAACAGCGTGAATGCCACCCTGGGCGCTTCCTCCCCGACGGCTTTTGATGTGGGTGGATTCTCATTCAGCCAGAATGTAACCGGACTCACCTTTGCCAAACGATTTGACCGGGCGTTGTCCGGCATCAACGTGGCTTTTGGTTCGGAATTCCGGATCGACAATTACGGCATTACGGCCGGCGATGAGCCATCGTATCGCAATTACGGTATTGCGGACAGTGTGTCCAACGGGATAGAAGTGGGAAAGGTGGACACATTGGGACGAACAGCCGGCTCGCAGGGCTATCCCGGTTTTCGTCCCGCTGACGAAGTAAGTGCCGCGCGGACCAACATTGCGGCGTTTGGGGAAGTGGAAGTGAACCTGACAGACGACTTCCTGGTTGCGGGCGCCACTCGCTTTGAGCGGTACAGCGACTTTGGCAATACTATCAACGGAAAAGTGTCGGCCCGCTACCTGCTGGGAAGGTTCCTGACCATCCGCGGAGCCGTTAACACGGGCTTTCGCGCTCCCTCGCTCCATCAGGTATATTATAACAAAGTATCCAGCGATTTCAACGATAACAACCGCCTGGTACAGATCGGCACGTTCAACAATAACAGTCGTCCCGCCGATCTGCTGGGCATACCCGACTTGACAGAAGAGACCTCAATCAACTACAGTCTGGGGTTCACGCTCCGGCCCTTTCAGAATGTGAGTCTGACCACCGACTTCTACCAGATTGATGTGGAAGATCGCATTATACTGACCAGTGAATTCAACGTCAGTGAACTGCCGGGGAATATTGCCGGGGAGCTTCGCGAATACGGGGTGTCGGCCGCCAATTTCTTCACTAACGCTATAGATACGAGAACGCGTGGAGTGGATCTGGTAGCCACCTACAACCAGCCCTTTGCCAACGGCAGTCAGCTGAATTTTTCTCTGGGAGCCAACTTCAATGAGGTCAAGGTACAGGGAGCCGTGGAAACCTCTCCCCAGCTCGAAGAGCAGGCTGATTTATACCTGCAGCCGTGGGACCGGCTGCGGCTGGAGGAGGGAGATCCCCAGTCGAAGGTTTCCGCTACCCTGCAGTATGATATCGGACGGCTGTCGGCCATGGTGCGGGGCGTCCGGTTCGGGGAAGTCAGCCTGAATACCGGCGGCGCTTTCGGGGAGCCGCAGACCTACAGTGCAAAATTCGTAACCGATCTGAGTCTCACCTACGGCCTTTCGGAGGCCGTGGATCTTACGGTCGGGAGTAATAATGTCTTTGATGTGTATCCCGATGAGCACCTGTATGCCAACAGCTATTTCAATGTATTCAAGTATCCGCCCTCACAGCACGGATTCAACGGGGCCTATTACTTTACAAAATTGACGCTGAACTACTGATCGGGGACCCCTGGCAGCATTAATGATAACCACTTCACTCCAACCATTTTCGGTATGATGAAGCGCTGATTTTATATCTACATCATATATGGCAGAAACGTCTTCGGGTACAAAAAAAACAGTAGGCTTGGTTACGGCCATATCCATTGCTGTCGCCAATATGATCGGTACCGGCGTTTTTACCAGTCTCGGCTATCAGGTCGTGGATATTCAGTCTGCCTTTGCCCTCGTTATGCTCTGGGTCGTGGGGGGCGTTATTGCCCTGTGCGGCGCGCTATCCTACGGGGAGCTGGGCGCCGCGCTCCCGCGGTCGGGCGGGGAATACCACCTGCTGTCAGAAATTTATCATCCTGCTCTCGGGTTCCTGTCCGGCTGGGTCTCGCTTACCGCGGGATTTGCAGCGCCGACGGCTATTGCGGCCATCGCCCTTGGCGAGTACACGCATGCCGTCTTCCCGGCCGTCCCGGTCACGCACTTGGGCGCCCTGGCGGTGGTCCTGATAACGCTGGTCCACGCCACCAGCATTCGCTGGGGAAATCTCCTGCAGAATGTATCCACCGCCATAAAAGTGGGGGTGGTTCTCCTGTTCATCGTGCTGGGCTTTATGGCCTCCGAACAGCAATCCATTTCTATGATTCCCACCCTGTCCGACTGGGAAATCCTGGTGAGCCCCTTTTTTGCGGTCGCGCTGGTGTACGTCTCCTATGCCTATACCGGATGGAATGCAGCCGTCTATATTGTCGGCGAGATCAGGAACCCCCAGCGCAACCTCCCGCTGGCGCTTTTCATTGCGACGGTGATGGTTACCGTACTCTACGCCCTGCTCAATTACGTCTTCCTGCTGCTGGTCCCCATCCCGGAGCTGGTTGGGAAGGTGGAAGTAGGGTTTCTGGCGGCCGAACAAATGCTGGGTCCCGCCGCCGCCGATATCCTGTCGATCCTTATTGCCGTACTTATGGTATCGACGATCAGCGCCATGGTTTTCATAGGGGGACGTATCGGGCGGGTGATCGGGGAAGATTACCGGGTGTTTAGAACGTTGTCCCGGCAAAGTGACAAGCAGATCCCTGTCAATGCGCTCATCTTTCAGGGAGTCGTTACCCTGTTTTTTCTCTATACTTCTTCTTTTGAGCAGGTGATGATCTACGCTACCTTTCTGCTTATTGGCATGAGCAGCTTAACGGTCGCCGGCGTCTATGTGCTGCGCTGGCAGCGTCCCCATATGGATCGTCCCTATAAAACATGGGGCTACCCGGTTACCCCGGCGCTGTTTCTGCTGGCCAATACCTTTATCATGGTCTACGTCGTCGTTGAGCGTCCCCTGGAATCGCTGGTGGGACTGGCGATTATGGTGGTCGGAATCCTGCTGTATATGGCAAACAAAAAGCGCAGTTCCTTCGGCGATGAAATTACGTATGAGGGGTAACAGGCTCCTTTTTAGGTTGTTTGACAGGTCGTTTACGGCAGCTTCCGGCCCGGTCACTTAATGAGCGTCATCTTCCGTGCCACCGTTTGCCGGCCGGTGGTCAGCTGGTAGATATATATCCCCGAAGCCAGGTTGGTGCCGTCAAGCGTTTTGACATAGAGTCCCTCTTCGAGCTTCTGGTCATAGAGAGTGCGCACCCGCCGGCCGATCGTATCATAGATTTTCAGGGTGACCTGGGCGGGCTCTTCCAGCGTAAAACGGATGGTTGTCTCCCGCCGAAAAGGGTTCGGGTAGTTTTGGTAGAGGGTAAGCTGGTTGAATTCCGAGTTTCCCACCTTCACCACAGCGGACTGAGATGAGGAATCGGTATCGGCATTCGAGAGCACAATGCCCGCAGAGGAGATATCCTCCCATGACCAGCTGGTCGAGGACGCGACCGCTTTTCCGTCGGCTGAAGAGAATGTTTTAAAATCAGTTGAGCCATCGGTAAAATAGGCAAGAATCCCAATGCCCGTACCGGGACCGGAGGAGGTGATATCCACCGCCACATGGCCGGAAGCTTCGGAGGGCGGGGTAATGCTGTAATATGCGGCGGAAAAGTTATTCAGCGAGTTTGGTGGGACAGGCTGGGGCGTCGACAGATCTTCCGCATAAAAATTATTTCCGCTGTTGAGGTCCGGATGCGGGTAATTCAGGCGCTCCTCAAATCCAAAATCATCAGCCGAATTATTGGGTCCCGCCGCGTAATGCCAGAGCTGGGACTCAATATAGTCGCGCCGGAACGCCTCGTCGCTTCCCAGCTGCCGGCTGAGGGCATCCACCATCGTGATATCCGGATTGCTTCTGATAATCTGCCATACCGAGGGCCAGAACCGGGAACCGTATTTCTCCTCAAAATAGAGCGCCCAGCTGACGTGATAATAGGATCCGGGATAAAACGAAGCCTCCGGATCGCTGAAAATCGATTCCGGGTCCCTCAAATAGCTATAGTAATCGTTGACCTCGTCGTACACCACCTCCTCCATCAGCGTAGCATCCATCTCCGACCACTGGTCGGTCTCGCCGTTCCAGCCGGTAGCCGCATACTGGATGGCATGCTTGAGCTCATGGGCCATGGTCGCCCGGATTGCCCCGCGCTGGTTGCCCTGGGGATCGTCATTTTCGGGAAAGTCCTCGTAGCTGTTGTGCATGACGATGTAGGTGGTACCATTGCTGACCTCGGTGTAGCCGTAAAAATCGATATCCTTAAAATGGACTTGGTAGGGATCGTTTATGTCGGGCACGGGATCGGAATAACCGAGCGTGAGCACCTCGTGCCGGTACGACGAGTCGGCCGCCTGGGCCACCCACTCCACATAATCCGGCGTACCGTTACTGTTGGCATCGCGGTCGGGCACGGCATGGTCCCCGGACGTGGTATAGTTCACTTCAAAACGTCCCGATGCCGAGCGATAGCTCCCGGTGGCATGCCGGCCGGGGTCGGCCGTCATCGATTCGACCCGGGCGACGGTGCCGGCGGAGAGCTGCGAGCGGTGGTTGTGAAAATCCATGCGGGCCGGCGTGCCGCACTTGATGGGTTTGGCGGGGTCCGCCCGCCGGTAGTCCCGCGGCAGCCGCTGCGGGTTTTCACCCGCCTGCAGCTGGTACAGGATCTTTTGGTCCAGGGACAGTCGTCCTTTTTCGTAATCCCGTTTGATCTCGGCGTGCTGTGCCTCTGCCCACAACGGAAACCATAGAAAAAGCAGAAGTGAGATGAATAGCGTTCGAAAGCCTGCGCGCATTAAAAAACAGTATTGAAGTTCATTTCTTCCAAAATTACCCTTATTTTTGGGATCTGCAAATAGCAAGTGAACGAATATATAATAACCACCCGTCCGGATACTACGCCGGCAACGCTGATAGCGGGCAGCACGCTGTGAGTGGCGCTGGCGCTTCCCGACGGACATCCGGAACGTTGAGACCGGATTCCGGGATCCGGGTCCGGGCTAAACAGCTGCAACGTTAAATATAGAATACCTGAAGGCCAAAGGTCTGGTTGGTGTACCTCAGGGCCCAAAGATAACAAAGCAAGAGACATGTACGAAGTTATTCTCTACTATAAATTCACGCCGATCGAAGATCCTGACGCATTTTGCGAGGAGCACAAGCAGTTTTGCCGGGAGATCGATATTAAGGGACGCATATATATCAGTGATGAAGGGATCAACGGCACCGTGGGCGGCACGCCCGAAAAGGTTGCCGCCTATAAAAAACAGCTGTCCGCCCTCCCCGGTTTTGAAGGCATTGATTTTAAAACAAGCAGCAGCGATTACGTGCCCTTTGCCAGGCTGAAATGCAAGACGCGCGACGAGCTGGTGGCCCTCCATATGAATGGAGTGAACCCCGGAGACGGCGGCCGATACCTCGAACCCCATGAGTGGCGGGAGCTGATGGAATCCGATGACGATTATGTGCTGATCGACGTGCGAAACGACTATGAGTCAAAGATCGGTCATTTCGAAGGAGCCATCACGCCGGAAGTGAACAACTTTTATGATTTCCCGGACTGGCTGGAGCAGGCGGAGGAGCAGATTGACAAAGACAAAAAAGTGCTGATGTACTGTACCGGCGGCATCCGGTGCGAGAAATTTTCGGTGCTGATGAAAGAAAAGGGCTGGCATGATGTCAACCAGCTGCACGGGGGCATCCAGCGCTATGCCGAAGAAGAGGGCGGCAAGCACTACAAGGGCAAATGCTTCGTGTTTGACGACCGGCTGGTGGTGCCGGTGAATGAAGACGACATGGAACCCATTGCCCGCTGCGAGATTACCGGGAAGCCGGCTGACACCTATATCAACTGCGCGAATATGGAGTGCAACAAGCTGTTTGTGTGCTCCGAGGAGGGAGCCCGGCAGATGGAAGGCTGCTGCAGCGAAGCATGCCGCCGGAGCGAGTTCAAGCGGCCGTTCGACCCCGAAAATGCCTTTCGGCCTTTTCGCAAGTGGTATAATTACTTCGATGAGGAGTTCAAGGAGCGGGAGATGGAGAAAAATTCGGGCTAAGGAGAGGGACTTGCTGTCCCGCTTCCCATCTGAGCATGGGCCGGCCTATCTGTTTTCCGGGACCGAAAAAAAGGTATAGTTTTAAGCCTTCAGGATTTTCAGACATCCCGTCTTTTCTATTCTCTATTCTTTAAACGGGTCCTATAGACCTTCGTTGTTTGTACCGGGCAAGAGTATTTTATTTCCTACTCCTCGAAAAAAGCCCTGGCGATGGACGCAAAATGCGAGGGGCGGTCCAGGAAGGCATAGTGTCCCGCGTGATCAACCACGACCAGGGCCGCCTGTTCGATACCCTCCTCCATGCGCCTGGCCTGGTACAGGGGAGTGGCACGGTCGTTTTTGCCCCAGAGGAGCAGTACCTCGTGCGGAATCTCCGGCAGACAGGGTTCGAGATATTCGGTGACCGTCTTGACAAAAGTCTCCCGCATCACGCCGCTGAGCTGCCGGTAGTCGCCGGATCCCAGCCCCTTCCAGAGGGAGGTGCTGCGGAGTTTGGCCAGTCCCTTCTCGCGAAGCGCGGGCGGGAGCAGCAAAAAAGGAGCCTTGAGCAATTTGGCCGCGTATTTTTTCAGGTAATAGCTTGCACTTCGTTTGGGTTTCATGCCCGCCCCGCCCGTGATCAGCACTTTACCGATCAGCGTCCGCCCCGCCGGGCGCGCGCATAGCTTAAGCGCAATGCGTCCCCCGAACGAATGCACCAGCAGGTCGGTTTCTCCCAATTCCCGGTCCGATATGAACTGCCGGACCAGGTCGGCGTAATCATCCACAGACCAGGGCCGGTCCGGCACCGAAGAATGGCCGAAGCCCGGAAGATCCAGCACGTAGCACCGCCGGAGATCACTCAGCTGCTCAGCCAGCGGCCACATCACCTCCCCGCTGCTGCCCCACCCGTGGAGCATGATCAATGGCTTGCCTTCGCCCGCGACCCTGTACGAAACAGAAAGTCCTTTCTTATAGCGGTATGTTTGATTGTGTTGCATTTTCGAGGTCAAAACATCCGATTATTTTGGATGGCAAACAAGAAAAAAATGTAAGGATGGTCCGGCCGGAGGATCGTACTAATGCAGAGGTAATAAACGACAGCTAAACAGATAACATCAAGAGAGGAGATAATCATGATGATGAAAAGGAAACTTTTTTTCTGGCTCGAAAAGCTGAAAATAACCCCGGCCGAGCGGAAGACCGTAGCGGGACTGCTGGTCGTTTTGTCAGCGCTGGCGATCGGCAACCTGGTTCTTGCACCGCCCAAGCCGTTTGACGGAGACCGCTATGAGGCGCTGGAAAAACAGTTCCGCGAACGCACGGCCCGGCTGGCTGCGGAACGAGAAAAGCGGATGAAACGGTACTTTCCCCCGGCCGGGTCGAAGGTCGGGCTGGCGGCCGCCGCCGATACCGCGGACCGGGATACGACGTCGGAGGTCGCGGCCGATTCCACCGGACAAACGGTCAAAAAGCCACGCGAAGAGCTTGTTAACGTCAATCAGGCGGGCTCTGAACGGCTTCAGATCCTGCCGGGTATTGGTCCCGCTTACGCCAAACGCATCATACAATACCGCCGAAAAAACGGTAATTTCGTCAGCGCGGACGAGCTGAAAAAAATAAAGGGAATCGGTGAAAAGCGACTGGAAAAATTGAAACCATTTATCAAACTTAAGGCTTCACCATAACGAACCTGTATTCCGGATGGCAACGCGCATACTCTGGGCGGATGATGAGATCGATCAGCTGAAGCCTCATATTATTTTTTTAGAAAACAAAGGCTTTGAGGTCACCCCGGTCACCAACGGAGGCGATGCGGTCACGCTTATACAGGACCAGGCGTTTGACATTATCTACCTGGATGAGCAGATGCCCGGCATGAACGGGCTGGACACCCTGAACAAAATCAAGCGCCTGCAGCCGGCCCTCCCGGTCGTCATGATTACCAAGAGCGAGGAAGAATCGATTATGGAGGATGCTATCGGGGGGAAGATCTCCGATTACCTGATCAAGCCGGTCAACCCCAACCAGATATTGCTGACGACCAAGCGCATACTGGAGCGCCACCGTATCCGAAACGAAAAGTTTGCCCAGACCTACCTGCGCAACTTTAATAAAATTGCCGACCGTATCGGGCAGACGAACGGCTGGGATGAGTGGATCAGGATCTACCGGCAGCTTACCCGCTGGGATATCGACCTGGAGTCCGGTGAGGAGTCCCTTCGGCAGGTACTGGGGGACCAGTACCAGGAGGCGAACCGGATGTTCGGCCGGTTCATCGCCGGCAACTACAAGTCGTGGCTCCGGCAGTCTACCCCGCAGCGGCCGGCGTTGTCGACCGATATTGTGGGGGAGTATGTGCTGCCCCATGTGCGAAATGACCAGCGCACGCTTTTTTTCGTGATCGATTGCATGCGCTACGACCAGTGGCTGGTGTTCCAGGATATGCTGAGCGACGATTACAGCATCGACACCGATTTTTATTACTCGATCCTGCCCACCGCGACGCCGTACTCACGCAATGCCATTTTTTCAGGACTCTTTCCGCTGGAGATCGAGGATATCTACCCGAATTTGTGGAGCCAGGGAGAGGATGAAAGCTCGCTCAACCAGTTCGAGGAGGAACTGCTGAAGAAGCAGCTGAAACGAAAAGGCATCCGGGAAACGGTAAAGTACGAAAAGGTGCTGAATACCCGGGACGGCCAGAAGGTGATGGACAACATTCACAACTACCTGCAGGTGCCGCTCAGCACGTTCGTTTACAATTTTGTGGATACACTGGTGCACTCGCGGTCGGACTCCGATGTGCTGAAGGAGATCGCCCCGGATGTGCCGGCCTTCCGGGGACTCACGAAAACCTGGTTCCAGCACTCATCCCTGTACGAGATTTTCAGGGTGTTGGCCGAAGAGGAGGTGGTGGTGATTGTGACCAGCGACCACGGGGCGGTCCGTGCGCTCCGCGATACCAAGGTATACGGCGACCGCGAAACGTCAACCAGTCTCCGGTATAAATACGGCCGCAACCTGTCGGCCAACGAAGACACCACCCTTATGCTTGATAACCCGGCGGACTATAAGCTGCCCAGTCCGCGGCATGCGAACAATTATATCATCGCCAAGGAGGACTACTATTTTGTTTATCCCACCAACTATCACCGCTATCAGAATCGCTACCGGGATACCTTTCTGCACGGCGGGGCCAGCATGGAGGAGATGATCCTGCCCATCGCTACGATGCGTCCCAAGTCGATGCTGTAATTGGACCGGCCGGAGACCGTTTGTCCGGCCATCCATATACACTTCACCCCGGAAGCCATAAAATGTACTCAACGTTTTTTAACCCTCAGGATGTTAACCACACATCCTGCAGAGATAGGATCAGGATGTATACCCGACTTCGCGGGGACAGCCCCCCCTTTATCCGCTCGATAGCTTTATGTATATTCGTACTCATATTTTGAACGCTATGAGCCCATGGATAAGGAATTTGTTACACATTCCCCGGAAGAAACCATTGCAGCCGGACGCCGGTTCGCCGCCCGGCTGGAGGCGGGGGATGTGGTTTGCCTGGCAGGGGGACTCGGAGCCGGCAAGACCCACCTGGTCAAGGGCATTGCAGCGGGACTGGCGATCGATCCGGACCGCGTGCAGTCCCCGACCTATACCCTTATCCACGAGTACGAGGGGGAAGGAGGACTGGTGCTCTATCATTTTGACTGCTACCGGATGAGCTCCCCGCAGGAGGCCCGGGAGATCGGGGCGGAAGAATATTTTTACGGGGAGGGTATCTGTGTCATTGAGTGGCCCGAACGCATCGCCGCGCTGATCCCCCCTGAAGCGCTTTGGATATCGATCACCGCGCCGGATAAGAAAACACGAAAATTTGTCACTGGAAAAAAGAGTTTGTAATCCCGTATATTCAGGAGTTATGGCAACGAAGAAAAGACTTTCATATCGACTCGACCGGCTGCCGGTTATCTATCCCTTTAACCGCCGCGCGGATAACAATATCCAGCTGGGCGACCTGGTGTATTACGGACCCAGTCCCGAATATTACGGCATCGGCGAGGTCGTCCGCTGCGTGGAAGGGCACTGTATTGTCGATTTCAGGGGCACGGGTATGCTGAATATCGAAAAAGACGCGTTGGCGATGAAATACCTCATTCCCATCCACAAGCTGAACCTTGGACATATCCTGAAGAGTACGTGATCGGGATTGGTGTGAGTCCCGCCAGAGGTGGCATATTCCCCTACCTACTGTATCATTCGGTGATCTCCCTGCTGAACTCCGTCTCTTCCAGTACACCCACTCCCTTCTCTCCCTTTCCCACGCGTCCCGCCAGCCACAGCAGAATACTGACCGCCAGTCCCGGGTAAAAAGGCTCCATGCCCAGGAAGGTATAGTCGTACTCCGTGGTGCTGGTAAGGGTACCGAGGACGAGCCAGCCCAGAGACACCCCGATGCTGATGATCATCGTGGGCAGTACCCAGCCCGCCCGGAGGGAGAAATAGCGCAGATAAACCCCCAAAACAGGGATCAGAAGTCCCGGAAGCATCACCGATCCGATGACGTACCACAGGTCGATGACGCTGGGATACACGATGATAAGCAGGATCCCGAGGACCGCCGCGATGACCGTGCTGATGCGCGTCAGCGTATTGTTTTTGACCGAAGGAAAGTGCTTCGCCAGGAGATCGCGTCCCAGGGTCTGTCCCGACAAAAACAGGTAGCTGTCCAACGTAGACATGATCGTTGCCAGCAGGGCCACGAAAAACAGCCCCTTGAAGCCGAGCGGTAGAATCTCATTGGCCAGATAGGGATACACCATCACCGGTTCCGCCAGGTCGGGCCCCAGTATCGCCCACCCGTAGATGCCGCTGAACATTGTCAGGAAATCAAAGATCGACCATAGAAGAATGGAGACAAAGATCCCTTTTCGGGCCGTAGCGGGACTTTTGGCTGCGGCGGCACGCTGGTGGAAGCTGGGATCGACGAACGTCCAAAGCGCAATAAAGAACCAGACCAGGATATACTGCAGATCCTGTCCCCCGGTAATATCGCGGTAGCTGGCCGGCATATGCTCCCAGAGGGAATGTAGTCCCCCAAAATTCATTCCGGCGAAGATCAGCAGGCCGATAAAGCCGCCGAACATGAGCACAATCTGAAGCATGTCGGTATGTACCACGGCACTGAACCCGCCGAAAATGACATACGCCACCGAAAAAAAAGCTACCGCGCCGGCATACCACAGGAAATCTCCCGTTCCCCCGGTTAAATACTGAAAAATGAGTCCCAGCATCAGGATATACGGGGCCGGACTGACGAGGATAAAGATGGGGAAGGCGGAAAACTGTCCCGCTCGCTCCCCGTAGAAATTGCCCACCGCCTCCGGCAGCGAGAGTGCCTTGTTCATACGAATCTTGCCCGCCAGCAGCCATGCAAACAGGGCCGAGAAGACGTAGAAAGGAAAGCCGAAGAGCAGCCACTGCGAGATGCCAAACTGGTAGCTGTATTCACCCACGCCCAGGATGCCGCCGTACCAGGTGGAAACCAGGGTGGCGACAAAGGCGGGCAGACTCATTTTGCGCCCCGACAACAGAAATGTTTCCTCATCCGTCTCCTCCCAGTCCCGCTGCCAGGTCAGGTAGATCAGAAAAATAAAATAGAGCGAAATGATCGCCCAGTCGATGAGTTTAAATTCGAGATCGGTCAACGGTGGTGACGAATAAGATTACGCCCGGCTCACTCAAAAGCTGTGAGGTCTTACGCGCGATTAGATTCTGGTGAATATTCAGGTTAAAGTTAGGATAAAATTGCATAGTAATGCGATCTGAATTCCGCGTTTTTTTCCTCCACCTATAAGCCTCAGGCATTTTCGCGGATGGTCGTAATCAGCGTTTCAAAGGCATCCGTCTTTGTCAGGTAGTCGGAAGCCCCGGCGCTTTTCATGTTTTGGATCACTTCCTGGCTGTTGTGGAGGGATAAGCCGATGATTCGTGTATCGCGCCCGGAGGCAATAATTTGTTGTGTGGCCTCAATACCATCCATTACGGGCATATTTACATCCATCAGTATGACATCGGGAGACTTCTCATCGGCCAATTTCACTGCTTCCCGGCCATTGGACGCTTCTGCGACAATGACGATATCCTCCTGTTTTTCTATCATAAGGCGAAATCCCCTGCGTACCATCTCATGATCATCCACGAGCATGACCCTGATTTCCTGTCCCGCAACGGACCGTTCCTTTTTTTTGTCGGGAGGTGGATCGGCTTCTCTTTCAGTCCCAGCCAGAGTCTCCTGTGCCGGCTGATCTTTCAGAGGGGCATACAGGATCGCTTTGGTCCCTTTTCCCGGTTTTGAAGTGATCTCAAAGGCACCTCCCTGCCAATTCATCCGCTCCTGTATATTAAACAGGCCAAATCGTCCTTCTTCCGTAGACTTCAGCAGATGCTCATGGATGTCAAACCCTTTGCCCTTATCCCTGATCGTAACACTCACATGCTGATCCATGCGCTGGATATGCATTCGGGCTTCCCGGGTGTCCGCATGCTTGATCACGTTGAGCAACAGCTCTCGTACCGATTGATGGAGCGTTGAACGGACCTGCTTATCGACCGGTTTGGGTTTCCCGTCATCGTTAACCTCAATGTCAAGCCCCTGTTTCTCCATTTTATTCGCGGTCCATTGCAGTACTTCGGTGACATTTTCCTTGTGGAGAACGGGTGGCGGTTTCAGTTCCACCATCAGGTTCTGGTTATAGGCCAGGGCATCATTCACTATTTCTCTTAATACCCGCAGCTCCTCCGGGTGACCCTCCGAAAAGTGGTTACGCCGTAATCTGTCGACCTGCATTTTAGCGATGCTAAGCATTTGCCCCAGATTATCATGAAGCTCGGCGGCCAGCCGCTGCCGTTCCTGCTCTTCCGCTTCGTTCAGCCTGGAGGCAAGGGACTGCAGCTTTGTCTGATACGACCGCAATTCCCCGGTTCTTTTTTCCACCCGTTTTTCCAGGGTGTCGTTTATGGCCTGCAGCTTTTCTCTGGCATGGTGACGTTCGGTCAGATCCACGCCCTGGGCAAATATTCCGTTTACCGAACCGTCGGAATCACGAAGGGGTTGACATACCAGGTCGAGATACCGCGTTTCCAGTCCCCCGCCGGACTCCGGCTGACGATTAAGCTTGATGGGGATATCGGTCATGACTGACGGCTTGCCCGTCTCATATACGTGGTCCAGCATTTTTAAGAACCCTTGACCTTCTACCTCCGGCAGCACTTCCCCGACCGGCCGGCCTATGATCTCCCGGTTTTCTCCCACCAGCTTCCTGTATAACTCATTGGCCCGTTCGAACACATGATCAGGTCCCCGCAGGATGCACATAAAGGAGGGAGCGTGCTGAAAAATGTCAGATAGCCGCTCACGCTCCGTTTGTACCTCCCGCAGCAACCGCTCGTGTTCTTTATCGCGATACTTCTGCTCCCCGTTCGTAGCCTTTTTGATTCCGGTTGCCAGGATAAAAACGCCGCCCACAGTCCCCTCGCCATCCGGAACAGGGTTAAACGATACCTCAGCATGGCGCTGGTTGAAAGCGGAAAAGGAAAGTGAGTCATTGTCCGAGGACACACCCTCCCCGGTAGAACGCGCCTTCCGGATACAGGAAGCAAAGTCCGGCCACTTGTCTTCCATTCTCTGCCGGGCCGGTTGTCCCAATGCGTACTCATCTCCTATATGATTGCTCCAGGCGTCATTACAAAAAAATACGTAGTTCTTACCCCAACAGATCCCGGCGGGGTCGTCCAACGCCAGGCAAATATTGAAAACCGAGCGCAGAGGGGCGGGCCACTCCTCTATGGCACCAAGGACGGTATTTGACCATTCCTGGTTGCGGAGTTTTTTGCTGATATCGCTGGACGTATAATCAATTTTGATCGTAGCAGCATTGCTCATACAGGAATCAGGTTTCTGAGGCAATAATTGACGTGTGATAATGAACACCTATCCAGGCAAACCGAAGTAATAAAAGCGGCTCATCTGCCTGTGGACACAGTTAGTTGCTCAGCTCTAATACTAACACTTCGCAAAACAAAACAGAATATGTTGAGTTTCAGGCAGTTTAAATAAAAATCTGTGTGTGTATCAGGATAGCTAATTCTGCTATCAGGCTTCTTGCTACCCTCCAGTACCCTAACATTCCTCGTAATCAGTTTGGTCGTCTTATATATTTAATAAAGTTGACATCCTTGTCGGCTATAAGCAATTCTTGTGTGCTTTTGGACTCATACACAGGTAAACCCAAGCCCGCGATTCATATCGATCCGCGCTTAATAGTGCCTTTAGAACGTAGTATTGCTTGCATAAGTATAACGTATGTAGCCGATAAATCAATAAGCTTAATCTTATTATTCAAAAGCGTCTTTTTCAAGGTCCGATCCACCGGTTTTCGAGCAAGTCATCCGGTCCGGTTCCCTATGCAGTTTTGTGTATGTACTGTCGGATGTTCCCTGTTACCTTGAGGATAAACTGAACCCAAAATGGACGTTTATCCGATGGATTGTCCTGCACAACACGCGGGCACAGCGGGCTGAAGCACCTTATTCTTGGTTCGGAAGCGGACAAAGTGGTACGTATTCGGCAAATCCAATGGTCGCGGTTGCGCCGGATTTTGTTTAGAATATGTAACCTGGGAACAGGATCAGCCGGGGCGAATATTGCTGTCCGGCTTTCCGTGGATGTCATAACACGAAGTTTTATTGTTTTTTAATTCAATATTCAGGTTTTATTTCCTTCATGTGTTACAACATTTGGGAAAGCCGCAAAATAAATTTGCCCGGTCCATTTTTTCATCAATAAATGATTGAATCATAATAAAATTCGAGTTATATTATCGTAAAATTGCGATAAACGATAAATACTATGGCTATTACGAAAGCAAAACTGTTTGATACCTCCCGCAAACGTAGTGCGGAGCTGATGAAAGCCCTTGGTCATCCGGCGCGAATTGCCATTATCGAGTTGCTGGCTGAGCGTAATACGTGTATCTGTGGAGATATAACGGAAGAATTGCCGCTGGCACAGTCGACGGTTTCACAACATTTAAAGGCACTGAAAAATGCCGGAATCATTAAGGGAGAAGTAGACGGGGTGCGTACCTGCTACTGCCTGAATTCCGATGGAATTGTTGAATTGAATGACCTGTTGACACCGCTGGTTAAAAATTTGAAAACCGCAACGCAAGAACAATGCTGCTGATATGAATACGGACCATAAAACCGCCGAAGATCTTAAGGAAACAGTCAGAAAGAAATACAGCCTAATAGGCGAGCAATCCACCTCTACCCCCGATAAAGAAAGTTCCTGCTGTGGCTCGGGAGAAGAAGTATATAGCGTTATGAGCGATGACTACAGCAAAGTCGAGGGATATAACAAGGAAGCCGACCTGGGACTCGGATGCGGCCTGCCCACCCAGTTTGCTAAAATCAGCGAGGGAGACACCGTCATCGATCTTGGATCCGGAGCCGGCAACGACTGTTTTGTGGCTCGACATGAAACAGGGGAAACCGGCAAGGTGATCGGTGTGGATTTTGCCGAGTCCATGATCGAAAAAGCCCGTAGCAATGCCGACAAGATGGGGTTTAATAACGTGGAGTTCCGGTATGGGGACATTGAAGAAATGCCCGTCCCGGATAACGCGGCCGATGTTATCGTCAGCAATTGCGTACTGAATCTGGTGCCGGATAAATCCAAAGTCTTCTCAGAAATTTTTCGAACGTTAAAACCGGGGGGACACTTTAGTATTTCGGATATTGTGCTGGAGGGAGATCTGCCTGATGCCATGCGCGAAGATGCCGAAATGTATGCCGGTTGTGTTTCAGGAGCCATCCGGAAGGAGGAATACCTCGGGTATATTAAAGCCCTTGGATTTGAAAATGTGACCATCCAGAAGGAAAAGCCTATTGTTATTCCCGATGAGATACTGGCCAACTATTTATCCGAAACAGAAATCGAAGAATTTAAGCATGGAGATCCCGGTATTTACAGTATTACGGTTTTCGGCCAAAAACCGGGTGGCGAGCCTGACTCCAAAAAATGGCAGCAAAAAACGGAGATGACAGGTGATGGTTCTGCATGCGGACCGGATTCCGGTTGCTGCTGATTTCACTGCTTATTTCCTTGCAGACCTCCTGAAATTGTATATCTCATGGCCGCAGCCCAGCTGCGGAACGAAGGGTAAATGCCGGATGCAACGATGAGCATTAGGGCCAGCCAAAATGTCGAACTGGATTAACAATTAATTATATGTATCCAAATTTAAAATCGTACATCCGGAATAGTAAGGTTAACGCACCGGGCATATCACAAGCACGGAAAGGTAAGCTGGCGCAGCTCGCTGGTTATATCCGAGCGAAAAAAGGATCCGGAGATCCGGCCAGGCTAACTTTTATTTGCACGCATAACAGCCGGCGAAGTCACCTCTGCCAGATTTGGTCAGCGGTAATGGCCGAATACCTGGGGCTGGATCATATTCAAACGTACTCCGGCGGCACTGAAGCCACGGCTTTTAATCCCCGTGCGGTGGCAGCCGTAGAGCGGGCCGGATTCAAGGTGGAAGACCCGGGCGGGGAGAATCCGCGCTACAACGTATTTTTTGACGAGAATAAGGAGCCGCTGGTCTGCTTCTCTAAAAGATTCGATGATTCCCATAATCCCCGGAGAAACTTTGCAGCTGTTATGACGTGCACCGATGCCGATGAAAACTGTCCGGTCGTTCCCGGAGCCGAAAAACGATTTTCCATTCCGTACGTCGATCCCAAAGAATCGGACGGTACGCCAGGGGAGATGGAAACCTACGACAAGCGCTGCCGGCAAATTGCGATGGAAATGTTTTATCTGATGTCGCAAGTGTGAGATTGCATTTCCGATACGCATTTCATGACATGCTGAATTTGATTGAGTAGCTAAAATTGAATGTAATAACTGATTTTCAGAATACTTTTTACCAGAAAACAATAAATACGAATGAGTACACCTGCACCAACCAAAAAAATGAGTTTCCTCGATCGATACCTGACGCTTTGGATTTTTGTTGCCATGGCTATTGGAGTGGCGATCGGGTATTTCATACCGTCTACCTCGGGATTCATCAATTCCTTCAGCAGCGGATCCACCAATATTCCCATTGCCATCGGACTGATTTTGATGATGTATCCGCCGCTGGCCAAAGTGGACTACAAGCTGCTTCCGAAGGTTTTTAAGGATGTGAAAGTGCTCAGTATTTCGCTGGTACTAAACTGGATTGTGGGTCCGGTGCTGATGTTTGCGCTGGCCGTTATCTTTTTGCAGGATTACCCGGAGTATATGGTGGGACTGATTCTCATTGGGCTGGCCCGCTGCATCGCTATGGTGTTGGTCTGGAACGACCTGGCCGAGGGCAGCAGTGAATACGGGGCCGGGCTGGTTGCGCTGAACAGTATCTTTCAAGTCTTTGCTTATAGTTTCTATGCGTGGATTTTCATCACCAAACTACCACCGCTGCTCGGTTTCGAGGGGGCCATCGTTGATATCTCCATTTATACGGTAGCCGAAAGTGTGGCCATTTACCTGGGAATTCCCTTCCTGGCCGGCATGATCAGCCGGTTTGGACTGGTCCGCCTTAAAAGCAGGAAGTGGTACGAAGAGACCTTTTTGCCGGCTATTTCACCGGTAACGCTTATTGCGCTGCTGTTTACCATTGTGGTGATGTTCAGCCTCAAGGGAGAACTTATTGTTCAGATTCCGATGGATGTGGCCCGCATCGCCGTACCGCTGTTAATCTATTTTGTACTCATGTTTTTCATTGGGTTTGCGGTGAGCAGAATGATGGGCGCCGAGTACGACAAGAATGCCTCCATTTCGTTTACGGCCGCCGGCAATAATTTTGAGCTGGCTATCGCCGTTGCCATTGCGGTATTTGGGCTCAACAGCGGTCAGGCCTTTGCCGGGGTGGTGGGACCTCTTATTGAAGTTCCGGCATTGATAGCACTTGTGAACGTAGCGTTTTGGCTCAGGGATAAATACTACAAAACCGCGTCAGCGCCCGCCTACCGGGATTAGATGACGTTCCGATCATTTTATTTTTGTGATCTTGAAGCGTGTACTTTTTTTATTTCTGATAGTGCGGATCTTTTCTATGCTTGACAGAAAATAAAATTTAGACCCTGCATTATATTATTTCGTTTATCAAGAAATCATACAGCGGACAGAAGGCTTTGTAAATCGGTTTTTTCTAACCTCTTAATAATTGCGCTTTTCAAATTCTAACATATACTCAATATGCTGCAGTTTTAAAACCCTCTGGTCTTGACCAAAAATCCTTGTTTCACACAACCTTCTGGTAATATTACCTTATTGTAATGTTTAACGTATATTTTTTCATAATTATAAAACAAGTAGCATATTGACCGCTAATGTTTTGACAGTAAAATTAAAGATTTGTCCGCATGGCACATTTTTCAAACAATAGCGAGCCTTCAAAACGCATAGCAGCTATTGATTTAGGCACCAATTCTTTCCACGCGATTATTATGGATATCTATCCCGATGGCAGCTATCGCAGGATGGATAAGCTAAAAGAGATGGTATTGCTGGCTGAAGGAGGTATGAGGAATATGCTTTCTAAAGAAGCCATGAATCGGGGAATTAAAGCGCTGGAGAAAATAAAGTTTTTATGTGATAATCTTGAAGTAGAAGAGATTCTGGCATATGCCACCAGTGCAATCAGAGAAGCTGAGAACGGAGGAGCATTTATACAGCGATCTATTGATGAGGTGGGTATAAAACCACTTGCTATATCGGGAAGCAGAGAGGCAAATCTCATCGGGCAGGCAATTCAACACGCGGTGACCCTGGATGAGCAGCCGGTATTAATGGTAGACATCGGCGGGGGAAGTGTTGAGTTTATAATTGGAAACAAAGAGGAACTTTTTTTTAATGCCAGCTATAAAATCGGAGCCGCCCGTATGGCTACTTCGGTACAGCAACATGATCCGGCAACAAAAAAGGATATCAGAAAGCTGGAAAAAATTTTTAAAGATGAGCTGAAAGAAGTGAGAAAGCTACTTAACCAGCACTCTGTTGACACTATTGTGGGCTCTTCGGGCACGATGGAAAATATTGCCGAAATGATTGCGGAACGGAAATCACTGAGTACCTCGCTATCTCTGAATGAGTTAGTATTTTCCGCTCAGGATTTTAATGAGTTCTATGACGACTTTATAACATTTGATCACGCTAAGCGCTCCAAACTTGACGGGCTTGACAAGAAAAGAATCGATATTATCATTCCCGGCGTGGTATTATTGCGATATTTGATGAAGTCCTTTGGCATTGAAAAAGTCCGTATTTCAGAGGATGCTTTGCGTGAAGGCATGATCCTGGACCATATTCACCAGGAGAAGCATAATATAGACATAGAACTCAAATCTTATTTTCCCAACCCACGTCGCAGAAGCGTTTTTGAGCTCCTTATAAAATGTGACTGGCATGAAGACCATTCGCGACATGTAACCTCTATAGCTTTAAAAATATTTGATGTTCTACGTAACGAATTAGATTTCAATGATAATGATCGGGAACTGCTGGAATACGCCTCGCTCATGCATGATATTGGGTACTATATTTCACACCGAAAACACCACAAACACGCTTTGTATTTGATCCGTTATGCCGATCTCAGAGGATTTAAGGAAGAGGAAATTGAAGTTATGGCTAACGTTGCTCGTTATCATCGACGGTCAACGCCTAAAAAACGCCATAAACGATATCGCAAGCTTGACAAACCACTCAGAAAAAAAGTTAAAAAACTATCCGGAATTTTGCGCATTGCGGATGGCATGGATCGGAGTCATTATCAGAACGTAAAGCATGTGGATATTGAAATAGGGGAAGAAGAAATTAACATTGCGTTGACCACAGAGTCGGATCCCCAGCTGGAAATTTGGGGCGCAATGCGAAAAAGCACATTATTTGAAGAGGTTACGGGTCGCACCCTCATTATTACGGCCAAAAGCCGGGAGGCGGTCAGCTAAAAGAATAAATTTGCAGAGGCAACATTGACAGTGTCCTCCCTGTATTAACTTATCATTAATTTTTCTGAAGCGGCCTTATATCTGTCTTATTCTGCCTATATTTACGTTTAATTAATGATTACTGCCATGTCTGAGTTTACCGCCAAAGAAGTCGCTGTATATTTATATAATGAAATCAAACGGTTGCATACGTTAACACACTCAGCGGCTGCAAAAAAAATTGAAGAAACATTTAACGGTTCTTTCCTGGTTCAATCGGAGAATGGCAATAAAGCACTTCCTGAAGAAGTTTTGAGTCATTTAAAGGGTCTTTCCTCACAGGATATTACCTGGAATCCCGGCAGGCAGGCATGGATATTTAAGGGGTCGGCACCCGACACAAAAGAGATCGAACGCCCGCCTCAAAACTTTGAAATTCCGACATCCGTTAAAGCACAGGAGGTCCCCGAAAATGCTTCTGTTGACGATTCCTCCCTTTATTTGAATCGCGAGCTGGGCTGGCTGGACTTTAACTGGCGCGTATTGGCGCAGGCTATGGATGATCGGCACCCGCTTTTGGAACGCGTCCGGTTTTTAGCGATTACGGCAAGCAATTTGGACGAGTTCATACAGAAGCGGGCAGGGGGCTTGAAACGACAAAAAGCGGCGGGAATTTTTGATTTGAGTCCCGACGGCCGAACCGCTGAATCCCAGTTAGGGCTGGTACAGCGCGAAGCGGGTAAGATGCAGCAGAGCATGTTGAGGGTATGGAATAACGAATTGCGTCCGCTACTGGAGGAGAATGCGGGTGTCAGGATCAGTTTTTACAAGGATCTCACCAAGAAACAGCGGGAAACGCTCGACCATTACTTTATAGAGCATATTTATCCCACCTTGACGCCCCTGGCCGTGGACCCGGGTCATCCTTTTCCATTCATTTCCAATTTGAGCCTGTCTCTTGCGGTAAAATTAAAGCATCCGAATCGTGAGGCCTTCAATTTTGCCAGGGTTAAGGTTCCCTCCAATCAGCCGCGGTGGATTGAGTTGGAAAGTGACTCCTACGCTTATTTATTTGTCCCCGTAGAGGAAATTATAAGACAGAATATTGAGCGGTTATTCCGAGGTATGAAGGTAGATAGTACCTGCGCGTTTCGAATTACCCGGAATGCGGATCTTCGCCGCAATGAAGAGGAGGCGGAAGATTTGCTTTCCATGATGTCGGATGAGTTGCGCGAGCGACGATTTGCTGAAGTAGTACGTTTAGAAGTCGAAGACGACGTCGATCCCAATGTATTGGAGCTCCTTAAAAACGAGCTGCAGCTTAGTGACAATACAAACGATATCATATACCAGGAGGGGATGCTTGACCTCAGTGCCTGCTTTACATTAGCTGAGTTGAAGATTCCCTATCTAAAATATAAGCCCTGGAAGCCGGTAATACCGAGGCCGCTTTATCACGAGGAAGAAACCGGAGAAGAACAGACCGTTTTTGACGTCATAAGTAAAGGAGACCTGCTGGTTCACCACCCGTACGAATCATTTTCAGGCAGTGTGCGCCGGTTGATTGAAGAAGCGGCTGACGATCCCAAAGTTATTGCAATCAAGCAAACGCTTTATCGCACGTCGGACGATTCTCCCATTGTAAAGGCGCTTATTCGAGCGGCGGAGAAAGAGAAGCAGGTAGCGGTACTGGTTGAGGTGAAGGCGCGATTCGATGAGGCCAGCAACATCGAGTGGGGTAAAAAACTCGAAAATGCGGGGGTGCATGTGGCTTATGGCCTTGTGGGGCTAAAGACGCACGCAAAAGTGGCCCTTATAGTCCGGGAAGAAGGGGATAAACATGTCACCTACTGTCATATCGGAACGGGAAATTATCATATTCATACGGCTGAAATTTATACCGACCTGGGACTGTTGACCAAGGATCCTGTTTTAGGCCATGATATTTCCAACTTATTTCATTATTTGACCGGTTATGCTCCCGATCAGCATTACGAAAAACTTCTGGTAGCCCCGATGTATCTTCGGGAATCTTTTTATGAGCTTATTGACCGGGAGATCGAACATGCCAAAGCGGGCAAAGAAGCTCGTATTATTGCAAAAATGAATGCATTGGATGACATTTCCATCATCCAGCGATTGTATAAGGCATCCCAGGCCGGAGTAAGAATTGATTTGATTGTTCGGGGGCATTGCCGACTGCGGCCGCAGCTTGAGGGATACAGTGAAAATATACATGTGTTGAGTATTATCGGTCGTTTTCTCGAACACGACCGCATCTATTATTTTGAAAATGAAGGGTCTCCTCAGGTTTTTATTGGAAGTGGAGACTGGAGGTACCGGAATATGGACGAGCGAGTGGAGGCCATAGTGCCCATCACGCTGCCCAAGTTAAAAAGCCGTATTGTCGATATTCTTTCGAATGCGTTGCAGGATAACCGGTTAGCGTGGGATATGCATGCCGATGGAAGTTACAGACAAAGGCAGCCCGGAAATGAGGAAGTACATAATTTTCATAATGTGATGATGGACGATACACAGAAGTGAAGTTGCTACATTTTCAAGCTTACCTCCTGCTTTTTTAATGGCTTTTTCCATGATTTCGATACCGTACTTTGTTTATCCATCTGTACTATACAGACTTAACCCGGTATCGCTTTTGGACCGTACCGCTGGCTGCTGTAAACACTTCAATCAGCTCCAAGGGCTGTTCATTTCCTTTATTACCGAACAGTGGTATTCCACTTCCAAGTAGAATTGGGATTACGGTAATCGTCAGTTCGTCGATCAACTTCGCTTCAAGAAATCGTTGAATCGTTATTCCACCGTCTATATACAGATGTTTCTTCCCTTCCTCAGCAAGCTTTGCTGCTATTTCATGAGGTGTTGCGGATTCAAATCTCACTTTTCCCGTTAAATGTTCCGGCGGTGTCAGATCTTGTGTCGTCAATACAATAACTTCGGTGCCCTCATAATACCATTCATCGAATGTCAATACCTTCTCGTATGAATGACGGCCCATAACAATGGCATCTACAGTCGAAATGAATTCAGCGTAGACCAAGCCAACATTTGCCGCATCCTCATACTCGGATCTAAGAAGCCACTTAATGTCTCCATCAGGTTTTGCAATAAAACCGTCAGTACTGGTGGCAATGTAAACTGAGCATTTCATTTGTGTTTGTAGTATTTAGTCGAATAACGATATTGCACTACAGCTGCAGGCGCAACAGCGTTGATTCGTTTGGAAAATGAAAGATTAACTAAAAAATGGGAGGCGGGCAAGAGGCGGCGGGATATATTTTAGGGACAAAACCAATGCAGGTTTAAACATTCGTCACGGAGGCCTCTATTGAAGGACTCAATATGCGGATTGCCGGTAGATTTTTCCGGTCGGGAGAAGTCCAGGGTCACTCCGTAGTTGTAAGCCCACTGGTCCAAAGCTTTGGAGCTAAAGTGGGTAGGCATGTTGCTTGCTACAATAAATTTAGCTCGATAGTCATCCATAAAAAAGTACATTAAAATCAATGAAAGCTTTTTTAAAAGGCTTCTTATATAGTGCTTTTATTTAATAAATACGGAAAATTAGTCCAGGATAAACGAGAAGTACCCTTTGCCATACCCGACGACATCGCCAATCCATTTGATGGGATTATAAAATCGAATGGTTCTTCGAAACTATTAAAAGCTGGGCGTTCCGGAAGTAGAAAGATTACATCAAAAAAATTGCTTGGCCCTGGTTATTTACTGATAGATGTAGGTCGAAATAATCCAAAAGGAATTATCTATAAAGCCATAGATTTACGAGAGCAGGACTCGGTAGGTATTTAGTTCATCGCGATCTTACCCCTTCTAATTTGATCGTGAATAAGAGCAAGGTTTGGATAACAGATTTTGAACTCACCTATCGGTTAGATAATTCCAAACCTTGGTTTAAATTGGGGACACCGGGCTTTATGTCACCCCAACAGGAGAATGATGAACCACCAGTGGTTGAGGATGATAAATATTCTTTAGGTTGTGTGATGTTACTGATCGTAACGGGTATTGAACCGAGACGTTTTTTGTATGCTGAAAAAGGTAATGGTTTCGTTTCTTTCAGGCAATTGCGTGATGATGGTTCGTGGAGCATGCCAGAAGGTATAGAAAATACTGCAGGAAAGACTTTTACAGGTTTTGCACACGGGGTAAGTGGAATTGTTTATTTTTTGATTGGACATTTCGGTAGAACCCGAGATAGCCAAACTAAAGCAGCTTATGAACGTGGTTTGAGCTGGCTTTTTAACCAAATGAGTAAGCATAAAAGTAAATCATTTGTGTCATGGCCCTACAGTGCTGATTCTCCTTCTGAAGAGTGGAAATGGTGGTGTCACGGCTCCCCGGGTATTGCTTTAACGTTTCTCAGGTTATATGAAGTGACACGTAATGATTTGTATGCTGAAATTGCAGCTAAAGCGCTGTACGTTCACCCACCGGATATCAGATATATTAATTTAAGCCAATGTCACGGTCTCAGCGGAATAGGCGAAATTTATTTAGAGGCGTATCGAGTATTGGGAGATAAAGAATGGGAAATAAGGGCAGATAATATCGCTTCAGTACTATTTAATTTTAGAAAAAATATTGATAAGGGAGTCGTGTGGGCAGTGCAAGATACCAACGTAATTACGGCAGATTTAATGATTGGTTGTTCAGGGATAATTCATTTTTTCCTGAGGTTGGTTTTAGGTGGTCAGGAAATAGGGTTCCCAATGTTGCCTGAACCACTTGATAGCTCCAATTCCCGGTAACTGTAATAAATTGGTATAAATTTGAAATTATTCGCCAGTACTTTGATAACGCATTGTTTCTTACGCTTTGTATAACTAAAATTAAGATACATATATAGGAATATGCTGTCTTCTCCGTAAGCGTGGAGCTATTATATTGCTATAATTAAATTGATAATTCAGAGGATATAAGCTCATAAGCAGGCTGAGTGGGTAGCATATGAGTTGACCGCGTCCGAGGCAGACGGAACTGTTGATCGCACCGATGATTATAGGGAAGATCCAAGCATACCCACCGGGTCGGCCTCGCTCTCGGATTACCGGTACTCGGCATATGATCGAGGCCACCTCATTCCCGCCGGGGACGGGCGATGGTCGCAAGCGGCCATGAGCGCCACTCACACTGTGCTATATAATTATTATAATATTCTAATATGAACAAATGTAATTTTACAAGGCAAGAATTCATTACGTCACTTTCTGCACTCTCTTTGGGAGCTATCCTTCCAAAAAATTTTTCTTTCCAAGAGTTTAAAATCGTAAATAAGGAGGATAGTGAACGTATCAAAAACTATAATCTGAAGACAGGAGAAAAGAATGATTGGCAGGTAGGTATTGGTAAAAGAGTTATTACCCCCAAAAAGAAAGTGTGGCTGGCCGGGTATAGCGGAGCCCGGATTCCGTATGGTAAAATTCATGATATTTATGTGAAGGTCATGGCGCTTAAAAGTCCGGATGGAAAGCGGGTAGTCATGGCAACGACCGATAACCAGGGGATGTCGAAAACAGTTTATAAGAGCATATATCGAAAAATTTATCAATATTTCAGGCTGGAACGTTCGGAGTTTATGCTAACCTTTTCACATAATCATTCCGGCCCTCGTCTCACGGATGACCTCAGAGATTATTACCCTGCCGACGAGGATCAACAGGAACTGGTGAGGGAGTATTCTGACTGGATGGGTGATCAGGTTGTTGAGGCCGTGGGCGAAGCCTTGGAGAATTGGCAGGATGCTCAGCTTTTCAAAGGAGAAGGTCATTGTTCATTTGCTGTAAACAGGCGGGAAAATAAAGAGTCTGAGGTGGCACAGTTAAAAGCTGAAGGCAAACCTCTTAAAGGAGCTGTCGACCATTATGTGCCTGTGCTGGCCGTTAAAGGGACGCGTGGAAATCTCATCAGTGTTTTATTCGGTTATGCCTGTCATCCCACGACTCTTTCCTTCAACACATGGAGTGGTGATTATCCCGGGTATGCGCAAATTAATATCGAGACAAATCATCCGGGAACGGCTGCTATGTTTTTCAATGCCTGTGGAGGAGATCAAAATCCACTGCCGCGACGAAAGGTAGCATTATGTGAACGCTACGGCAAAATGCTGTCTGATGCTGTAGAAGAAGTCCTTGCACAACCGATGGAACCGGTGACCTCAACTGATCTTGTGACAGCATTTGAGTATGTTAATTTGGATTATGAAGAGATTGTAACCAGAGACAAATTACTCCCAATAGCAAACGGTTCTAGCAAGCTGCATGCGCGATGGGCTCACAGAATGTTAGAAGAGATTGACGAGGGTGTAGCCTTTCCGACCTCGTACGCTTATCCGGTACAAGCTTTTCAGTTTGGTAAAGAGTTATTGCTCATTGGAATGGGCGGTGAAGCAGTGGTAGATTACTCCCTTCGCTTTAAAAAAGAATTCAGTAAGCAAACGACCTGGGTCTGTGGTTATGCGAATGAAATGGCAGCCTATATACCTTCCCGGCGTGTCTGGGAAGAGGGAGGTTATGAAGGAGGGCCTCATCTTGATGAGTATGGTCACCCCGCCTGGCGGTGGGCAGGGAATGTAGAAGAACGTATAGTGGATGGAGTACATCAACTGGTTAGACAAGTTCAAAGAAATTAGGTGAGAAAATATTTATGAACCAAACAACTTTTGACAGGCGGGAGTTTATTACACGAGTGGCAAAGAGCACTGCAGGACTTGCCGTGGGCGGGCCGTGGCTTTTTGCTAAAGGGGACAGATCCACAGATGAGGTATATACAGAACCTCTGTTTGACTGGTCCCCGTGGGAGCGTTATCGAGACAGCATGCCGCATCCGGGTTTGACCATTAAAGAAAGAGACTTGCAGTATGCCCGCGAAAATATTCAGCGCTACGACTGGGCGCGCAACTATGCGAGCAATATCGAAAGGACGGTCCGGTTTTACTTAAAGCATATCGATACCGATTTTTTGGATAATCTCATAGAAGAGACCACCCCCGGATATACTCTCTGGACTCCCTGCCCTTCCTGCCGGGATCAGGGGTATCCCGTGCATCCGCACGGTCTTTGGAATTGGGATATTATGGATCCGGAGGTGCTCACCTGCCGGCAGTGCGGGACGGTGTTCCCGAATGCGCACTATCCTGAAGATGTGGCACTTCACGCGAGCTGGGGCACGGCCCAAACCATTACCTACTACGGCGGGGAACCGTTTGAAATGTTTGGATTTAAGGCCGGCCGCCCCAGTTTTACCGCCAACATTCGAGCCCGCAAGGTCCAGTGGGCGGCCAGTTATAGCCGGATGCTGGCCGAGGCATATGCTCTTACGGGTACTCCCGAATTTGCTTTGGCCTGCAGAAAGATACTGTTGCGGTTTGCCGCCTGCTTCCCCAATTGGCTGGTTCACGTGGGCTATGGCGAATATGCCGACATGGATCCCAAAATAGCGTCCCTGCATATCAACGATCTGCCCGAGCCGGAACTAACCCCACCGCCCAACGAGCCAGACTACAGCCTGTGGACCGGTTATTGGAGCGCCGGACGTGCTATTGGCAGAGGCTATGATTCGGAATTTGTGCGTAAAGTTGTGGAGGCCTATGACCTGAGCTGCACGGCCAAAGACAAAGGGGGCAAGGCGATTTATTCGGAGGCCGACCGCATAGTCATTGAGCGCGACTTGCTGCTGGAAAGTACCATCTTGCTGGTGTGTGATAAAGAAATTAATAACAAGTCCATCAGCAACCGCACGGCAGTGGGTATGGTTGGGATGTGCGTAGGTCACCCGGGCATGGTTCGTTTTGGCCTGGAGGGGTTTGATCGCGCGATCAATGAGTGGTTTCTCAGCGATGGTACGAGCAGTGAATCCTCCTTTTATGGCTTGATGACCCTGGGAGGGATATGGGATATGGCCCAGGCCGCACGCGGCTATAGTGATCCCCCCGGCTTTGAAGAAGAGTCCGGCCGACGCATCGACTCGCTTGATCTGTATAGCGACAACCAGTATGAGCAGGTATGGGAGGCTTTTTTCCAGGGCTTGCAGGGCGATCTGCGGTATCCTCCTTATGCGGATGCCTTTCCGGCATCAGGCGGCCTCGATGCCTCCTATGTGGAACTGATGGTCGCCCATTACCCCAAACGGAAAAAGTATCTGGCTTTGCTCAAGCAACTCTGCGGGCAGCGGCTTGGCCTGCCCAGCGGCCCGGTCCCCGCCTCCTATTACGAGCAGGATCAAGAGCGATTAGAGTTGCTGACCATGACGTTCCCTTACGATCTTGCTCAACCCAATACTCCTTCTTCGATCTCGCTGTATTATCGCTCTCCGGATCTGGCAGATAAAAAGTCCGGGCAGTTGCGTTTCAAAGATTGGAATCCACCGGCCCTGCGCATAGGCCATATACGCACCGGAACCGACGGACGAGAAAGCTTGCTCCTATTAAATGCCAGCCATTGGGGTAACCATCATCACAAAGACAGTCTAAACCTGTACTACTGGAAAAACGGGCATGAATTGTTGTCCGATTTGGGCTACCTGTGGGATCACCCTCAGGAATTCAAGACCAGCCGCGTTCTCGCTCATAACACAGTCGTTATTGATGGGCAGGACCAAAGAGGCGATGGCCGTGGAGGGACTATGCATTTCTTTAAAACGTCCAACCATGTGAAAGTAATGGAAGCTTCATCGGAGGCATATGCCCAGGCCACGATGTACCGCAGAACCTGCGCTCTTATTGATCATGGAAAGGGGCGAAATTATATGGTGGATGTTTTCCGGGTCCAGGGGGGAGACCGGCAGGATTACGTAATCCACCTGAACAACCTGGAGGTTGATGTGAGTGGCTTAACACTGCAACCGGTGGCATCAGAACAACTATATGATTTTGACGGAATACGAAAGGGACAGAGCCAGGAGCCATGGAATCTGAAGTGGAACGCAGGTACCAACATGCGGGGGCAGGCCTGGATGATAGGCCAACCCGGAGAAGAATGTTATCTGGCGGAGGGATGGGGACAGCGGGATTGGCAAAACTCCGATGAGGGAACGCGTATTCCTTACGTCGTTCGCCGGTGCGAGGGAGGGGGGCTGAAGACCTTTGTTTCGGTATTTGAAGGATTTGATCCCGATGAACCGTTTGTTCGTGATGTCAGGTTCAACGAATCCACTGGCGTTCTCACTGTGGATACGGCCATTGGTTGTGACTACGTGATGTCTGCATTGGATGAAAGTATTTTGAAGATACCCGCAGCAGGTAAAAATAATACCATTAAGGCCCATTTTGGTGCTGCATCTGTGCAAGAGGGCAAACTTGCCTGGAAATTCACAGGATAAATATGATATCATTTTAATTGTCAGTGGATGAACCCTACTTCGGTCCTCACCGGATCCCAGGCAAACGTGGACGGGGTGCTTCGGGAGTGTAAACTAAACTCTGTCCGGGCTGTTTACTTTTCGTGGTTACGGATTACATCTAGTGGCAGCCGATCACCATATCGAATAGCCAGCTGCTGGTGGACAGGCCTCGGAGTGCTGCATTCGGGATCGGTCTGGACAGATCCAGTTGGTCATCCTGTCCTTCGATGGGCCAGGGGTTTATCTCGATAAGATTGGAAAGCAACTGATGAAATCTTCGGGCAATGGCCGACTAACTCACACTTTTACCGCAGAATTTTTATATATTATAAATTACTACAAATCTTTCGTATTAATTGTTACAAAAGAATACCACACTCATCAATTTATTTTGTTTTCAGACCAAGATATAGATGAGGAAGGGTACCAATCAAGGTTGCGATAGAAAGAAGGATAGCTTACACATGTTCTTTGC
>NZ_FQUS01000054.1 GCF_900129315.1 Fodinibius roseus | reverse complement strand
TCTTGTACCACTGGTTCTGCATCGGAAAGGCAAACGATTTGCCATTGCGCACCTGCGCCTCCACCTCGTCGCTCAGCAGGGCCCGGATCCACCGCCCCGTGTTGGTGGTGTCGTCGATAGGCGCCGCGATGATCAGGTTTTTGTTACGCTTGAGCTGCTCCAGCTGGCTGTCGTTGTTAAAATCCCGGAACCGAAGGTCGTACAGGGGTTCGGGAGTAAGACCCGGCAGAGTTGTAATGTCCCGACCATAAGTTCTGCGGATCGCCTGAGCAGTTTGACTCTCCCACTGCGTGGAGTCCATGACAACCACAGCTTCGCCGTAATTTCCTCTCGCCTCCTGCCTATAATCATCCTGACAGCCTATCCAGATCATTACCAAAATCACCAAACCACTCACTTTCCATAATCCTCTCATAATCATAAACCCTTCTTTATAATTTACTTGGTATTGTAGCCTTGCAATAACTTTCCAAATCCCTACTAACAAATCTTTCCCTTATCCCTATAGATCCATGACTTATTAAATTCTACAGCGGTGGCGAAAGACCCTTGTGAGATACTTCCTTCATCATCAATTAAGTACGTTAAATACGGAAAATGAATGATAAATTCACAAGTCGAAAATAACACATTCCCAAGCCCCATTTACCCATACATCAGGGAGAGGAAATAGGAGACACTTAACTACTTTACAATTAATGCAACGCGCACCCTCCTTAGACTTGCCCTATAAAGCTTCAGCATAGTAGTGAGATAGGTCCAAAAATCATGATGATAATATCGAACTAAGAGGCCGAAAAAAATGATTTTAGAAGAATTCAAGAACGTTGAAGGTTTCGCTCGATTCTATCAGTCTACTTCGAAAATCCTAATACAAACCTGACCAAAGTTATTTAATAGGTCTTCACCCTTTCTCCTCTACTAAAGTCTATTGGGATGCTTTCAGATGTGTAGGCGACTTATTCTCATGCGGAAAGGATATGTTAGGCACAGGTTTTCCTAAGAAGGGACATAGCTTCTCCCAGCCTTCACCTTCACATATTTTCAGTTCCAGCATATCGTCCGGTCTATCTGCAAAGTACTCCCGTACTGCATTATGGTGTGCCGTACGGTGCCACTTGAGTAGCAACGGATCCTGGTGCTCAAAAGCATGGTAATAAGGTGATCTCCGCTTATGCTTCTGGGCCTGAACGCTCGCCAGCCAGTCCTCCAAGGGTCTGGTTGTCAAGATGAATTTGCTGTTTGGGTACTCCCGGTCCAGTAGATCAAAATGATTACGAAGCTCATCGATATCCATATAAGCATCAGCCTCGGGCAGCCCGTATAGACACGGACTGACGAAGTTTGCCAAATTTATCCGTATCTGTTCTCCCTGTGGTACCATTCCGTGCTGGACAGTAAAACCTAAATACTCAATGGCTCGCCATAAACTCACAGTGCCTGTCTTAAAAAAGCCGATTCCAAAAATCTTGTTTATCTCAGACATGACTGTCTTTTTAGTATAAATGTTAAAACTAATGATTCAGCCGCATATCTAATCAATCGGAAGAATTTGTATCCCTTTCAGCACGGGTTTCGCTGTCCCAATCAAAACTATTCAATATTTCTGTATGTTGCTGGTCATTGCCCAAGTGTTGTTGGTACAGGCTATTTTCTACGGGCTGCTGCTGCACCCAGCCAGCCGGATGGGCAATCACATATCGCTCTAGCCCTTGCTTAAGACAGGATATGGAAAACCAGATGTCCGCCATGCCGTGTGATTTGCACCGTTCAAGACACATGTCCAAATCACCTCTGTGAAACAGTACGCCTCCCGTGCCCAGTATATCTACTTTGGTATGATGTTTAAGCCCTCTCTGAAAATGATATGCCTCAGTGTCTTCAAAGTAAGAATGTAATGGAAAGGTCTGAATCTTGCGACCATGCATGCCGAGAGCCAGCGTTGTGGAACGGGACTCTTTGAGCTTCTGATGGGCGCCCACCATACGTTCAACAAAGTCAGACGGGTATCTCAGATCATCGTCGAGCACAAGGTGATACCCCTTCAATTTGTCGCTCATATAAAACTTGCCACTATCCATTAGGTTACCGGCTTCCTCCCTATCCCACAGCAGTACACATTTATCAGGCAGGGTTTTGCGCAGCTCTTCATATTCTTCAACGCTGTATTCGTTCAGATAAATAAACAGACCCTGGACTTGATCCATGATGCTTTCGATAGTGTTGAGAAGTTGTGTTTTTCGGGCTGGATATGTGGCCATCATGCCATGAATAACCTCAACCTTATTTGATTGCCGTTGGGATAAATAAGGTTCCATCTTTAATTCTTCTTCTCTCTCGTCCTCGGTAGATCTCTCCGACCTATCAACATGCTTTTTCATCTGGTTGGAGACCGTGTTCCTCAGCCCATCCCAATCTTTTTCATTAATAATTCCTTCATGTCTTATAATTTCTGTATATAGTCCTTGCTTTTCTCGGATTTGAACAGCAGCCTCCCATATAGCGGGCCAGTGGATAAGGAGTCTACCAAATTTACCTAAAAGATCTCTAAATATAACCATTCTCTCTTCAGGTGTCCCCGGCAGGTCGCATGGGATGCACATATCCTCTTGGATCATTAGTTCTTGAAAGTTAGAAATAACTCGCTTGACATCTTTTTTCCAGTATTCCGGGGCATCCCACCGCTGGTCAAGACACTGCTGGAGATAGTTCATCTGCATCTGCAACCTCTTTATGCAATAATTCTTCACCCGCATCTTAAATTCAAAAATGGGGTATTGACTCAGGTCCGAAAAAAACGATCCTATTGTCTGTAAATTTTTGGGTAGATCCTCTCCTATAGGCCACAATTGGGCGGGAGCCAAAAGGATTGCCTTCAAAATATCCGGACTACGAAGTGGCCCAACTCCGAGTGCCTGAGAAATATCAACTTTTTCAGGCCGACCGATTGGGGCATGTACAATTCCGTGCGATAAATAGGCCTGACAAAGGGAAGGAAAGCAGGAGTGGATAAGCCGCCCAAAAATTCCATCTGAACTTCGCTGCACTGGCATAAACGGTGGCAACAATTCAGAGGTATCCAGCCCAATATGCATGGAAATGCAGAACATTCCATCACTTATCGTTGGCTGATTAATACCTCGAAATAGCTGGCGAGTGCGTAAATAATCTCGGTAAGAATCTGGATTCTCTACCAGTCGTTGGTATCTGCCCTCAGACCCTAATCGAGGCCAATGACGATGCATACCCCAATCTCCCAAAGCACCCGCCATTGTAAAAGCGACTGTAGCTTCTGGCTGTTCCAACTTTTTAAGCAGAGTGTTTCCCAGATGATCGATCTTCACACTATCATGTTGCTCGATTAATTGAGCGGGATGTTTTCCCAATAACGCTTCATGGAGAGACAAAATATCTCCCTCTTCTCTGTAGCTTTGTGCTAATGCCTGATCCAGGTTATCATAATACCAATATTGGTTACATTCGGCTTCAGAGGAAAGGGCAATTCCATCAGTACTATCCGGTGGACGTACAATATTGCAAATTGTATCATCATCAACTTGCAGTGAAAGCTCTCCAGCTGCCAACAGCAACAAGGTATTTCTGGAGGCTCCAGTGCGAATCCCACAGCGTAAGTCCCCTAACAAGCCAAAACGGACTACTTCAATAGGCGCTCCACTAATCTTAGCAATAACATTTGCAAAGCTATAGCGGGCTGTTCGATCGATCCAGTGAAAGGGAAGCTGATACCGGCGGCACATTTCCCCAACTGCCTGTCTATTGGCATCCATGCATGCTTGCTCATCGGAATCATCAACAATTAGAATCGTACATTCACGCTGATGGCGATGAAGGTTTTTCAGATGACTTTTTAAGCATCGGGTCAACAGTTTAGGGCGATTTCGGGTGGGGATGCCCATCACCGCAATTCTTTCGGGGACCGAACTGTTTGTCCGGTTCTGTTGCCCTACTGTTGTAATTTCTTGCTGAAGCTCCCGCTCTGAAACCAGCCATCCTTCTTCTACCCATTTTTGTAGTCGTTGTCTGATGGACTTTATCTCTTTTTGACGAACTGGCAGCTCCATGTCATCTTTTGAGGCAAAATGCAGTAACGACCGAAATAGCTTACCAACCAACCCTTCCGGGTTGGTTAATTGCATCAACTTATGCTGACGGAAATAAACTTTCGCGTGCCCTGTAAGAGTATCAAACTTCCGGCAAGATAGCAGTAGTTGTACTTCTGACGCCTCAAGCAATTTGGAAGTTTGATCTCGATGAGAATATACCAAGATCTTACCGCTATCAACCTGGCGTGTAGTGACATCCATGAGGCGGTACCGATTTTCTATCATATTAGCGCTCAAAGTTTATGTTTATAGTTCTACCTAAGAGCATGTTTCTCATCATGTTTCGATATGCTTCAAAAACGATTGAATTTCCTTATGTACTCCTATAGTCCATAGTTAGAACAATATCCCTTCCTACTAAAATATAGTTTGACGTCATGGAGATTAGAGTATATTCAAATTATATAATAGTATAATTCGAATGGACAATTGAATATCCTAAACTCAAAAAAAGCAATTTCGACTTCTCGATAACCTTTCAATTATTTATTAATAGTTTTAAAATAGGTATTCATTCTTTTATAAAATCGATCGCTCAATTCTGGATTATTAGTAGCTGCTTTATGTAATTCATATACATTCCTCTTGGGGAAGGCTTTGCAAAACCCCCTGATTCAGTGCGTTTTTAATGGGATTCTGTTATTTTTCGGTTCATTCTAAATTTTAGTTCATAAAAACATTCAAT
>NZ_FQUS01000002.1 GCF_900129315.1 Fodinibius roseus | reverse complement strand
CGTCTCCCCCGCCGCTCTGGTCCCCGATAAATCGCAGGGCCTCCCCGCCCATCAGCTCCGCCGCGTAGTCGGGCTGATCGTGAAACCGGGCGTAGCTGGCCGGGTCGCTCGGATCAGCCCCCTCCGGCAGCCCCTGGTGGGGGGGCACCAACTCGTTACTCAAGGCTACGCGCTGTTCGTTCCGCCATAAATAAATCGGATAATACGTATGAGCCTGGCGCTGGCCGTTATAGCCAAAGAAAAAATCAAACCCCTGCCGGTTGGGGACTCCCTCGGTAAAGGGCGCGCCCAGTCCCCATTTGCCGATGGCCGCGGTTTTATATCCGGCTTCCTGCAGCACTTCCGCTATCGTAATCGTTGAGTCCGGGATCGGACGCTGTCCCTCTAAAGCCGGATTGGCCGCCATCTTTTCATAATTCCATATATCACCCCGCTCGGCCCATTCTTCATTGGATCTGATATAGGCATGACCGGGATGCCTGCCGGTCATCAGCATGTAGCGGGCCGGGGCGCAGACCGGCGCGCCGGAATAGTGCCGGGTGAAGGTCATCCCATTTTCGGCCAGCGCATCGATATGGGGCGTCTCAATTTTCTCCTGTCCATAGGCGCCCAGCTCCCCGTATCCCAGGTCATCGGCCAGGATATAAATAATATTAGGTCGGTCGGTAGTTACCTGGGGCTCGTCAGGCTGACATCCCAGAAGTAAAGCAACGGTAAGAACTAAAGAGAATTTACAAACCTTCATAAAGCTTTATTACCTATCTGTCGTAGTACCTTGATTTATACCTTTTTGTCAAAAAATCCGGGTGTTAAGCTAAACTATCCTTTAAAAGGATACGTAAACATTCGATACCGTTGCTGTCTTCTTCCATGTGTTTTATAGCTGTGCCAACATAATACGAAGCACGGAGACTCAATTCCAGCACCCTGAGCTCAGCAGGCCTTTTTCGTATCCATATGCCCTAAAACTCTTCGAAGGCTTTTGCAAAACCGTTCTTTTGGCCATTCTCAGCATTTTCGCATATTCAACATCCTCACATACGTTTTACATGCTGTGGTTTTGAATGCACTCAGGGGTTGATTTTGACCAAAACCCCTGGTTTAAAGCCCCCTCATCCTGCAAATTGTAGCAACTAAAAAAAGTTTAACCCTTTTCTTTTTTATTATTCAAATTAAAAATGAAATTATCAAGTGATTTTTTTCTTTTTTTTCTTTTTATTATTTCAACATAGTTTCGTTTTGTTTTGTTTTGTATAGTTTCGAACTTACATTATTGATTTCAGGGTATGTTGCCGTAATAGGATTCCTCTATTTTTACACAAAGTCGATTTTTACACAAAGTCGATTTTTACACAAAGTCGATGTAGATATACATACTACTCTCAACCGATATAAACGATGATTCTAAAAACCATTTCACTGTTTAGCTTGTTGACAATCATGATTAGCCAGCCTCTCCTGGGTCAGTCTAACGGTTCACTTCATGTAAAAAAAACAGAAGACTTTTCAATTGACGGGCGCGGTAGTGCTTCCCAATGGTCAGCTGCCCCGTGGGTTACCATTCCCCAGAGAAGTACCAAAACAGACGACACGTCACTAAAAACCAGGATGAAAATACTTTATTCAGATACTGGTCTGTATTTTCTTTTTGAAAGTGAAGATCAGCAATTGAGTGCCACCATGGATGCCGATTTCATGAAGCTTTGGAAAGAAGATGTTGTTGAAGTATTCTTATGGCCGGATACGAATAATCCTGTTTACTTTGAGTATGAAATCTCTCCGCTGAACTATGAACTGCCGCTTTTAATATCAAATGAGGGAGGAGATCTTGCACGCTGGAGACCTTATATGTATGAAGAGGACAGAAAAACACGGCATAAAACATCCGTTAAAGGGGGGCCAAGGCAAAGCAATGCATCCATTACCCAATGGAATGCAGAGTTTTTTATTCCATACAAGCTCCTGAGACCTCTTCACAACATATCTCCGGGCACGGGCACGGAGTGGCGAGCCAATTTCTATCGCGTTGACTACGATGGAGGTCAGAGCACCACCTTTAGCTGGCAACCCGTTGAGAAAACCTTTCACGACTATGATAACTATGGTACGCTCCTTTTTGAGTAAGTAAAAAATAGCCTGCTGAGGCTGGCCGCACAGCCCACAAGGTTTCGTCTCCCCCCCCAGGAGTCTAACAGAGTCTGTCGGACTTATAGAGCGGAGGGAGAGCCAAACAATTTGAGTCCCATTTCGGGTTCTTTTGAGGCAAAGATCGGGCCTATTTAACGGAAAAGAACTCGGAATCTGGCCAAATACGGCAAACTCGCAGTATCGCAGTGGATTTTGCTAAAGCCGCCAGGCTCCTCGTTAATTACATCAACCGTCACCCCTCAACCTTCAGTTCTTTAATCTCATCCTGGTGCTCCTTAAACCATTCATATGTCATCCGAATGCCCTCCTCCAACTCAATGCTGTATTCCCACCCGGCTTCTTCCAGGCGACTGACATCCATCAGCTTGCGGGGCGTGCCATCGGGCTTGGTCGTATCCCAGTTGATATCGCCTTTGTGTCCCACAATATCCTGTATAAGCAGGGCCAGGTCTTTGATCCTGATATCTTTTCCGGTACCCACATTATAGAGGTCATGCTCCATGCTACGATTCAGGGTAAAAAAGACCGCATCAGCCACATCATCCACATGCAGAAACTCTCGCATAGGTGCCCCGGTTCCCCAGAGCGGTACGGGGGCGTGTCCTTTTTCTTTGGCATCGTGAAATTTCCGGATCATGGCCGGCAGTACATGGGAGGTCTTCAGGTCAAAATTGTCATTGGGACCGTACAGGTTGGTCGGCATCAGGGATACGTAGTCGTGGTCATACTGACGCCGCAGTGCATCTACCATCTTCACGCCCGTAATCTTGGCAATCGCATACCACTGGTTGGTGGGTTCCAGGGGTCCGGTCAGCAGCGCCTCTTCACTCATCGGCTGGTCGGCATGTTTGGGATAGATGCAGGAGCTGCCCAGGAAGATCAGCTTGTCTACATCCTGTTCGTGGGCTGCCGCAATGATATTGTTCTGTATCTCCAGGTTTTCATACAGAAACTGCCAGGGATACTCGTTGTTGGCCATAATGCCGCCCACCCGGGCGGCGGCATCCACGACTATCTCCGGCTGTTCTTCCCGGAAAAAAGACCGTACCGCCTGCTGGTTCCGCAGGTCCAGCTCGGAACTGGTTCGACTGATGAGCCGGTTGTAGCCTTCCCGTTCCAGTTTACGCTTCACGGCCGAGCCCACCATGCCACGGTGACCCGCGATATAAATCCTGCTGCCTTTATGGAGTATCTTGTTCATTCTGTTGTGATGAGGTTAAGGATACGACTAAGGTTGAAAACAGATGGAATAGTCTTACGGTTAAAAGTTGAATAGGTAGCCCCGCGGGCCCATAATCTTCAACCTGAAACGGCCCCTGTTAACGCTCGTATGATACGGATTATTTAAGATGGTGGAAAGTTGGAAGTAAAGTTACAGGCTTGTTTTTTTGGACTTCCGAATTGTTCATCCTTAGCCCAACCCTCAGCCTCATCCTTCTCTTTTACTTCCTGTAGCTTTTCAGTAAGTTATCCGGCGACAGATAAAAGTACTTTTAATATAAGCCCCTCGTCAATCCAATGGATCTTACTGACTGTTCCTTCGGACCTTTTCACCTGTACACCATCGAAACCGGACGTTTTCGGCTTGACGGCGGAGCGATGTTCGGGGTCGTCCCCAAAACCCTCTGGTCGCGCCGGATCGATGCCGACGACAAAAACCGTATTCCCATGGCCATGCGCTGCCTGCTTATTACCTCAGAGAACAGCGGGCGCAGCTACCTGATTGATAACGGCTGTGGTACCAAGTTCGATCAAAAGTACGAGGAGATTTATCAGCTGGATCACAGTCACAGCAACCTTCAGCGCTCTCTTGAGCATCATGGATTTGAAACCGGGGACGTGACTGACCTGATCTTTTCTCATCTCCATTTCGATCACTGTGGCGGCACTACGTTCTATAACGAACGGGAAGAGATCAGGCACACCTTTCCCAATGCCACCTATCACGTCACCCGGAAGCATCTCGATACGGCTACTCATCCCAATGCCCGCGAAAAAGCCAGCTTTCTGCCGGATAACATCGAACCTATTGCCGGCTGGGATAAACTGAATATGGTGGACGACTACCATGAGTATGAAGAGGGACTTACCGCCCTTCCGGCCCACGGGCATACGATTGGACAACAACTGCCTAAAATTACGGCAGGCGGACAAACTATTGTCTTTGTAGCGGACCTGCTTCCCACGCATTTGCACCTGCCGCTTCCCTATGTCATGGGATATGACATGTACCCGGTACAAACCTTGACGGAAAAGGAACAGTTCCTGGAGCAGGCCGTAAAACATAACTGGTATCTATTCTTTGAACACGATACTGAAGAGGAAGTCATCACCGTCCACAAAGAAAAGGGAAGATATGCCGTAAAAGAGCGGCTTTCGCTCAGTGATATTCCTGTTAAAAAATAAAAGTGTTAAGTGGGACCCCACGCTCCAAATTTATTAGCCAAATGAATCACAATCCAGGATTCACAAATCACAATGTAAGTTTACAATGAAATTCATTAATTTGTCCGCTTACAAAAAAGTAATGTCAACAAGATTAATACATTCAATGCGACTGACCAAGAGCATTTTAACCATTCTGCTGGTATGTTTTGCCGTTTCCCTGGCAAACGCACAAAATATCTCAGATATCGATTTTAAAAATATCAGGGTCGATGACCTTTCCGACCAGCAGATTCAACGTATATATGATGCCGCCCAGTCCCGTAACTTATCCATTGATCAAGCGGTTCAGATGGCCGTTGCACGGGGACTCCCGCAGTCGCAGGCCAGTAAGTTAAAACGACGGCTTCAGCAAGTGGGCAGCGGGGGAGCATTGGATAGTGAAAGTGCCGAGGGGGTTTCCGGACAGCTTCGGAGGCCCGTTGCTACAGAGGGCCCGGATTCGACGAAGTTCGATTCTCTTTACGCCCAGACCGATTCACTCAGATGGGCCCGGCAGCAGCTTAAAAATAAGATTTTCGGTTATAAGCTTTTTACCAGCGATCAGGTAACCTTTGAACCCGCATTAAACATCCCGACACCGGAAGACTACCAGCTGGGTCCGGGCGACGAAATTATCATCGATATCTGGGGAGCCGCACAGATGAACTACCAGCTGGAGATTTCTCCGGAGGGTACAATCAATATCGACAATATCGGGCCGATCCAGGTGAACGGTCTTACGGTAGAGGAAGCTTCCAACCGTCTCCGGTCGCGACTCGGTGATATTTACTCGGGCCTTAACCCACCGAATAACGAAAATAAGGATACCTATATGCAGCTGTCGCTGGGACAGGTGCGCAGCATTAAAGTTACAGTGCTGGGCGAGGCTACAGTTCCCGGCACTTATACGCTCTCTTCGCTGTCTACGGTTTTCAATGCCCTTTATGCTGCAGGGGGACCCACCACCACCGGTAGCTTCAGAACTATTAATGTGATCCGCGGCAATGAGACGGTCGCCACTTTTGACCTCTACGACCTGCTTATTTACGGTAATCAATCCGAAAATATCCGTCTCCGCTCACAGGATATCATTCAGATTCAACCGTACGAAAACCGGGTGGAAATCGAGGGGGAAGTCAAACGGCCCGGCATTTACGAGCTCAAAGGGAATGAAACGCTGCAGGACCTGGTGGTTTACGCCGGCAATTTTACGGATGAGGCCTATACCGATCGTATAAAAGTCATTGGCAATACCCCGAAACAGAAACAGATTACGGATGTCAAAAAAGGGTATTACGATGATTATATTCTCCGCAACGGGGATTCGGTGACGGTAGGTGAAATACTGGACCGTTTTACCAACAAGGTTGAAATCAGAGGCGCGGTCTTTCGTCCCGGTGAGTACGCCCTTGAAGATACTACCTCCCTTTACTCCCTCATACAGCGAGCGGACGGATTAATGGGAGATGCCTTTATGAACCGCGGCATCATTTACCGCACCCGGGATGACTATACGATCGAGTCTATCTCTTTCAGCGTACGCGAACTGATGCAAAATCCGCGTGCAAATGATATTGTCCTTCAAAAGGATGATGTTGTTCGTATTTCCTCTATCTTTGATCTGCGGGAAGACTTCACGGTCAGTATCAAAGGACCGGTACAGCAACCTGACACCTATGAATTTGCCCATGGAATGACCCTCGAAGACCTCATCTTTATGGCGGATGGGTTTCTGCAGTCCGCTACGCCCTATCGCATCGAGGTGGCCCGCCGCATCCGGGATATTGAAGAACGGTCGGGGAATGAATCGTTCATTGCCGATATCCACACGTTTAGTGTAGATGAAAATCTCCGTCTTAATGAAAAAGGAGCCAACTTTGAGCTCCAGCCCTTCGACCAGGTATATATACGGGAACTTCCGAATTACGAGCGGCAGAAAGAGGTCTATGTGGTCGGCGAAGTTAAATATCCCGGCAAATATGCCATCTCTTCGCGTGACGAGCGGCTTTCTGATATGATTGAGCGAGCCGGCGGATTAACGCCCGATGCCTACACGGATGGAGCCACGCTCTTCCGAAAGAGAGAATTCACCCAGCAGGAAGCCCAGCAAACTACAAATGGTGCAGAAAACGGCATGGGAGCAGCCGTTGAAGAGGGAGAGCAGGTCCGACTGGCCCAGCGACAGGAGTCCGCCCAGATTGGCATTGAACTGCCGGAAGTGCTCCAAAACCCGGGCTCCAGGTATGATCTGCTTCTGGAAGAGGGAGACTCTCTGCTTATCCCCCAGCAGCTGGAGACCGTAACCGTGGAAGGGGGAGTCTTTCACCCCACGACGGTTCGCTTTGAAAGCGGACGTTCGTTTAAGGATTATATTACGGCCGCCGGCGGCTTTAATGACCTGGCCCGGAAAAAACGATCCTATATTATCTACGCCAACGGTGATGTGGACCGGACAAAAAAGATACTTTTCTTTAAAAATTACCCTTCTGTTGAGCCGGGGGCAACCATTGTGGTGCCGGAGGAGGAGCCCACAGAGGGAATGAGCGCAGCGGAGCGCATCGGCATTCTTTCTACGGTGGCATCGACCATGGCGGTTATTGCAACGACAATCATACGCATCACAAATAATTAATGTTGGCGGCAGTGCCGGCAGCGGCCGGCTGTGCAACAAACCGTCGGGGTCGAATCACAGTACCGGCGAATTCATCAATTTTCATTAAAACATGTCACTTTATGTCACTTTTCCCACAGCTCTCCAAAACGGCATCCCTTCTGCTGTTTGCCGCTTTACTTGCTTTCTCGGGATGTGCCGGCTCCCAACAGGCAACCACGGATGAGCAACAGGCTCCCGGCAGCGAAAAAGAGGAACGCCTTTCGACAAGGCCCTCAGAGCTGAGCAGGATGGTTCCCAACGCTATTACCGGCGAAATTCCACAAACTTTTTTCCAGGCGATCAATCGCGATACCCGTACTATGTCGGGGAAGCCGGGTTCCGACTACTGGCAGCAGTGGACCAGCTATGACATGAATGTCGAGCTGGTGCCTGCCGATACCCTGATCAAAGGCAGCAGTACGATCACCTATCATAACAATTCGCCGGATACGCTGAACCAGCTTTTTATGGAGCTGACACAAAATGTTCACAAGAGCGGGGCCGTCCGAAATGAAGGAGCCGAGGTGACGGGAGGAATTACCCTACACCGGGTCGCCGCTGGTGATAATAACCTGGATGAGATGCAATCGGGACGTTCCAGGCAAGGCTACCTCGTAGATGGCACTCTGATGGTCGTTCGTCCCGGCACCGTATTAGCCCCGGGAGATTCCATAGAGATCCGGGTTGCATGGGATTTCAAGATCCCTCAGCAAGGGGCGGGCGGACGCATGGGCTACAATGGGGACAACCTGTTTTATATTGCCTACTGGTATCCCCAAATGCGCGTGTATGACGATGTCAACGGCTGGTTTACCGACTCATTTAAAGGAAATGCCGAATTCTACCACGGCTTCGCCGATTATAATGTGGATATTACCGCTCCCCAGCAGTGGATGGTCGCCTCCACCGGAGACCTGACCAATGCAGGGGACGTCCTGAAGGAGGATATTCACCGGCGGCTGGAGGAGGGCCATAGCAGTGACAAGGTGGTACCCGTGGTAACCAAAGAAGACTTTGGCGACGTTACCCGGTCCACCGAAAACGGCATGGTAACCTGGAACTTTAAAGCGAAAAAAGTGCGCGACTTTGCATTCAGCGCAACCAAAGAATCCATGTGGGATGCCACCCGTTCGGATGTGGGGGATCGCGACGGGGACGGAGAAACCGAATATGTGGAAATCAATGCCATCTATCGCAGCAGCGCCCCGCTTTGGACGGACGCAGCGGCTTTTACCCGTCATGCTCTTTCCTCCCTGTCTGAAACGACCGGCATAAGCTATCCCTGGCCGCATATGACGTCTGTCGAGGGCGGCGGGATCATCGGCGGTGGCATGGAGTTCCCCATGATGACGATTATCGGCGATTACAACGGCCGGCCCGCCCGGTCGCTCTACGCGGTCATTGCTCACGAGCTGGCCCATATGTGGGTACCGATGCAGGTCAGTACGAATGAACGCCGCTACGCCTGGATGGATGAGGGCACGACCACCTTTAACGAGTCTCAATCCAAAAAGGATTACTATCCGGAGAGCGCGGGCACCTTTGAACAGTCGAATTATCAAAGCTACCTGCAAATAACCGGTACGGGCCTGGAGGGGCCCATTATGCGATGGTCGGACTATCATTATAACGGTTTTGCCTATGGCATCGCCTCTTATCCCAAACCGGCTTCCATGCTGGTGGCCCTGCGCGGCCTGCTGGGCGAGGAGACCTTCCGTGAGGCTTATCGAACCTTTCTCAGCCGGTGGCAGTACAAACACCCGTATCCCTGGGATATGTTCAACGCATTTGAAGATGTGAGCGGACGGGAACTGGATTGGTTCTGGAGAAGCTGGTATTACGAGACATGGACACTCGACCAGGCGGTAGGCAACGTCCGGCCCGCCGAAGAAGGTACCGAAATTGTTATTGAAGATCGCGGTCAGGCTCCCATGCCGGCGACGGTGGAAATCACGCTGTCCGACGGCACGACACTCACGCGCAAGATTCCGGTGGAAACCTGGCTGAAGGGTGCTACCAGGGCAACCCTTTCGATTGATCATACAGGCGAAGTGACGAATGTAGTGGTGGATCCGGAGCGGAAATTTCCGGATGCCAATCGCACCAATAACAGCTGGGAGAAATAAGAAGGATACCCGTATAAGGGAATACCGGGGCTTAACTTCTGCGTGCAGACCGACCCCGGACCGGGATCCGGGTTAAAAGCCCCCCCACCAGGGTTCCGGGTTCTGATTTCAGGGTTCAGGATCCGTACTGGAACCCCTACTTATTCATGGAGATCAGGAACTCTTCATTATCTTCCGTGCCCTTCATCTTATCCAGCACAAACTCCATCGCCTCGAACGAGTTCATGCGGTTCAGGTAACGCCGCAACAGGACCACTTTCTCTTTCTCGGTCTCCGGGACGATAAGCTCCTCGCGGCGGGTACCGCTCTTGAACACATCAATAGCGGGAAATATTCTGCGTTCTGACAGGTTGCGATCAAGGACAAGCTCCATATTACCCGTACCCTTGAACTCTTCAAAAATAAGATCATCCATACGTGAGCCGGTCTGCACCAGGGCCGTAGCAAGAATCGTAAGGCTGCCCCCGTCTTCGATATTACGAGCGGAACTGAACAGCTGCCGCGGTGCCTTCAACGCCTCTGAATCCACCCCACCCGACATGGTACGTCCGGACGAAGGCTGACAAATATTATAGGCACGGGCCAGCCGCGTGATGGAATCCATAAGGATAAGCACATCATGGCCGCTCTCCACCAATCGCTTTGATTTTTCAAATACAATCTCGGAAAGTCCCACATGGTTTTCAGGACGCTCATCAAAGGTAGAAGCGACGACTTCCGCATCTTCCACACTGCGTTCCATCTCGGTGACTTCTTCGGGACGCTCATCAATGAGCAGAATAATTACCTTGGTCTCCGGGTTATTCTTGTTTACCGCATTGGCAACATTGCGCAGAATAGTTGTCTTCCCCGTCTTGGGCTGAGCCACAATCAAGCCCCGCTGTCCCTTTCCGATAGGGGCAAACAGATCAACCACGCGTGTGGTGTATTCGGTAGGCTTATACTCCAGCTTCAACCGTTCTTCGGGATAGATCGGCAACAGATCTTCAAAATCCTCCCGGTTATCCATATCGGTTGGGATCTTGCCGTTCACACCGTCGACGCGAAGCAGGGCAAAATAACGCTCTCCGACTTTGGGGGGACGAATGATGCCGATCACGCAGTCGCCCTGTTTCAGGCGAAACCGCTTTATCTGCGAAGGCGATACATAGATATCATCGGGACTCGCCTTGTAATTATAGTTGACCGAGCGCAGAAACCCGTAGCCGTCCGGCAGAATCTCCAGCGTACCCTCCTGGATAAGGTAAGGGCCCAGCTGGGGCTGAATCTCCTCCAGGCGCTCTGAAAGCGTGGGCGCATCTGACTCCGGCAAAATATCGTGCACGCTCTTCTTCTTTTTCTTCTTGCGTCCACCTGACTTCCGGCGGCCTTGCTTGGTATCCGTGGAGGCTTCATCCTGACCGCCGCCCGTATTATCGTTTCCATTTCTCTGCGCACGTGCTTTATCCCGTACTGACTGGGTAATTCGATCGATGAGCTGCTGTTTGCGCAGCCCGGAAATTGATGAGAGTCCCTGTTCGCGAGCTAATTCTCTTAGTTCTTTGACCGTTTTGTTCGGCAAAGTATCAATTTGCTCTAAGGTGACTCCATCGGTCTGATAGTCCGACATAATAATCTTGTTCTATAATTTGGTATGCGTTGCGATGAATAAAAAGGTTCTACAATCTTAATACTAAGCTGTAAAAGAGAATTGATCTACGCTGTGGAAAAAGGGAGAACTCTCAGGTAGATATGATATTAACGGTTTAAACAAGTGTTTTTATCCAATCCCGAACCGTGGTGTAAAAGTAAAAACTTCCTGCAAAAATTACTAATTCCGAATCAAACTCTTTAAACAATTGCTTCTGTTGATCCGGCTGGGTTGGAAAAGCCATCACTTGCGGCCACCATCTTCTGATCTCCTTAAACGGTGCCGCCCGTTCAGTGTTTAGTGAATAATAATAGATATTTTTGAATTCTGAAAATTCATTCATCACTTCGGAGGATATTTTATCACGCATCAGTGATAAAACGAGAATCGCCTTATCAACCTCTCCCACGGTTGATACAGACTGCTTAACTCCCTGAACGGCCTCAATATTGTGCGCGCCGTCAAAATACCACCGCTTTTTTTCAAGGAGCTTCTCAAATCGGCCGCGGCCGGCGGCTGTATGTTGTATCCCGCTTCTGAATTCCTCCTCAGACACCCTGAAATGACTGTTGACCGCCTTAATGACCTGCCAGGCCACAGCTACATTACGGGCCTGTACGGGCGCTTGCAGCGTAGTTTTCAGGCGGATGTTCCTCCCCCCCACCCGGAGCGTTATGTCTCCCGCCTTCATCATTACCGGCCGGAGGGGTTCAATGGTTATCACCGCACTCTCCTTTCCTTCCGCTATCCGGCGCACAGTCGATTCCGCCTCTTCAGGCAGATTTCCCAGGACCACCGGTCGGCCGGATTTGATGATGCCCCCCTTTTCCTGTGCGATCTCCCGGAGGCTGTCTCCCAAAATATCCGTATGATCCAGCGAGATGCTGGTAATGACGCTTACCAGCGGACGAATGATATTCGTGGCATCAAGACGTCCGCCCAATCCTGTTTCTATAATGCCCAGGTCGACCTCTCTCTTTGAAAACCACCAGAAAGCAATGGCAGTACTGATCTCAAAATAGGTAAGTTTGTGCACTTCAATCAATGCATGATACTGCCGGAAAAACAAAAGCAGAGCTTTATCCGGGATGGGACGACCATTGATGACAAATCGCTCGTTGTATTGTATCATATGCGGCGATGTATAGCACCCCACGCTGTACCCGGCTTGTCGGTAGACCCCTGCCAATATTCTGCAGGTACTGCCTTTACCATTGGTACCGGCCACATGTATGGAAGAGAAACGATTTTGTGGATTCCCGAGCTCCTTGCAAAAAACCTCGAACTTCGACAGGTTAAAATCCGTAGCCTTCGTATGATCAGACTGGAATTTCGGGATGGCAGCAAGATACTGCTCAACATCTTCAATGGATAAAAATGGCATCGATAACTATACCCAAAGTTTAAATTTCGTTCTTAGTATAAAGCTCATTACTTTGACGGGAGCTTGACCTGGATTATTCACAACAAAATATGATTGTGGGCAAGGCGGAGTGGAAATGAAGGTGGAGAGGTACCTTTGTACCTTGAACATCCATTTCCACTCCAATGCAGCACAGGAGTAAAATTTCGAAGTTATCATCTAATGGTTCAAAAAAGCTTTAATACATACCAAGGCTTTTAAAAAATAAGCAGGATAACTATTAATCCATAGTATTCATGAATAATCCTGGTTAAAAAAAGTTCGTCTCTTATGTTATGATATATAATTCATTGGTGAAACCCTTATTATTTCAGCTGGACGCTGAACGGGCTCACGATTTGATGCACCATTTTGCACGAAAAGCCTCTGGAAGCAATTTTTTGCGGGCTCTGGCGAAAACAATCTATGATTATCAGGCGCCTGGACTCACCCAGAATATATGGGGGCTGACATTTAAAAATCCTCTCGGCCTGGCCGCCGGATTTGATAAAAACGGCCATATACCGGAAATCATGGAGGCGGCGGGACTCGGATTCATTGAAATCGGCAGTATCACCGGAAACCCAAGCACCGGCAATCCCAAACCCCGTCTTTTCCGCCTGCCCCGCGACCGTGCGCTCATCAATCGGATGGGGCTCAACAACGACGGGGCCAAGACCATCGTTAAGCGACTTAAGAACAAGAAGATATCCATCCCACTCGGTATCAATATTGCCAAGACACACGACCCGAAATTGATGGGAGACCTGGCTATCCGCGATTACGTGCACAGCTTTAAGGAAGCTCAAAAAATAGCCGATTATATTACCGTCAATATATCCTGCCCCAATACCACCGACGGCAAGACCTTTGAAGATCCGGCAGCCCTCGGAGAGCTTCTTTCGGCCCTTGCCATTCGAGATGACGCGCGCGTGGTTCCGACACTTATTAAATTCTCGTCCGACCTGACAAAAGATCAGCTCATGCAGCTTCTGCAGGTTTGTGAAGCCCATCAAATTCCCGGATATGTAGCCTGTAATACCTCTTCCGCCCGGGATAATCTGGAGACGCCCGAATCGGAGCTTAAAAAAATCGGCCACGGCGGATTGAGCGGCCATCCGATTGCTTCAAAAAGCGTGCGCATCATTCGATGGATCAGCGAAGCCACCAGAAGACAAAAACCTATCATCGGGGTTGGCGGCGTGGATTCATTTTCCACGGCTCTTCAGATGATGCTGGCCGGGGCTGACCTTTTACAGCTGTACACCGGGCTGGTTTATGAGGGGCCGGGCCTCGTCAAATCCATTAACCGGCAGTTTGTTAAAGAACTAAAGGAACTGAATGTTGATTCTATTTACCAGCTGATGAGTGCGTCTTAGAGAACTTTGCAAAACCGTTCTTTGGGCCAATATCAGCATTTTCGCGAATTCAAAATCCTCACATATATCTTCATATGCTTTGGTTTTGAATTCGCTCAGGCTTTGATATTGATCAAAATTCCTGGTTTTTCAAAAGTTCTCTCTTAGTATATTTTAAAAATCGGGAATCGAGAAATATGTTACACCAGCTACGCACCCCCCGCCTTTTACGTGCTGGAAAAAAGATTACCTCAGGTGCAGGCCGTTCCAATCCATGCAAATCTGCCACCTCGACCTTCAGTCTTAGCTTAACCTCAGATCCTCTGTGTTCTGCGCTCGACTTGCCGTTCTTTTAGCTTTCCAAACCAATTCGCTTCCAACTGCGTTCTAAACCGGTTAATCTCAATCCTCAACAATATATCGCGGCAGGGTCGAGGGAATCTGTACCAGTACCTCATAGTTCATAAAATTCCGCATTTCACTAAAAGAGGCTACCGTCATCTCCTGTTCGCCCTGGGTGCCGATGATCACCACTTCATCTCCCTTGGTCACATCAGGAATATCGGTAATGTCTACGGTCAGCAGGTTCATATTCACCAGTCCCGCCACCGGCGCCCGCTCCCCGTTTATCAATACGATGCCCACATTGGTCAGATTCCGGCCGAACCCGTGAGCATACCCTATGGGAACGGTAGCAATCTGTTCGTCGCGGCTGGTAAGATAGGTATTGCCGTAACCGATAAATTCACCCGCCGGCACATTTTTTGTGCTCATAACTTTACTTTTCCAGCTGATTACCCGCTTAAGCGGATCCTTGTGTTCCGCCTGTATATTTGGATATCGTTTTACAAAATTCATGTAGGTTTCCCGGTTGGGCCAGAATCCATACTGGGCGATACCGATACGCACCATATCCATAATGGTTTCGGGGTAGTTCAGGGCCGCAGCGGAGCAAGCCGTATGATAGTAACGCGCTTCGATGTCCTGATCTTCAAACCAGGAGGTATACTCCCTGAACTTTTCAATCTGTTCCTGGATACGCACGTAATTACCCACACTCTCCGCACCGGCGTAGTGCGTGCAGATGCCCTCAAGCCTGAGAAGCTCCCGATGTTTCTTAAGCAGGTGCGTAATATCCTCAAAATTGTCAGGATCAAGTCCCAACCGGTTCATGCCGGTTTCCAGATGCAGGTGGATGCGCGCCGGCTTGCCAATTCGTTTGGCTTCCCTGATTGCGGCGTGCATGCGGTCCAGTTCAAAGATAAAAAAGGAGACATCCCGTTCAATGGCCCAGGCGATGACCTCATTGCTTATCATGCCTACAATCATGATGTGGGTATCCTCGCAGGTTGAAGCGCGACTGGCCTCACGGGCTTCATCGGAACTGAAGACCGAAAAATGTCGGATACCGCATTCTTCAGCCAAAGGCACAAAATATTTGATACCGTGTCCGTATGCATTGCCCTTGATAACCGAACTGAATAACACCTCCTCACCGATGTAATTCTTCAGAAAGGAGATATTTTGTTGAAAGGCAGATTTGCTAAGCTCGACATAAGAAGGGTAAAACGGGTCTTTCATCCTTGGAATAGTATCTCGTTAATGATTTGCATGAACATAAGAGTGCCGGTGGCGATCAACTCGTCGGGAAAATCGTAGAGTTCGGAATGCAGCGCGGGATGCTCTCTGCCAATGCCCAGGCCAAAGATCGCCCCGGGTATTTCTTTCGTAAAAAGGCCAAAATCCTCTGACCAGCCAAAAGGAGTGTTTTTCTCAAGGATATCAAACCCCTGTTGCCTTGCGGCCTTTCGGACGATATCAGCCGCCCCGCCATCATTGACTGTTGCTGCAAAGGGCTCTGCCCAGGTATGGTCGATGGCAAGCCCATAGGTCCCGGCCAGTCCTTCTGCTGCCGCAAGGCATCGCTCCCGCAGGGAATCTAAGACATCATCATCATACGTACGCAGGGTAGCACGAACCGTAGCCCTGGCCGGAGAAGTGCCGAAAGCATATTCTCCGAGCACGGCATTGATGACCGTCACTTTGGTGGGCTCATCAAGCGAACTGTAAAATTGAGGTACCGATGAAAGCGCTTCTATCAGCTGTGCCATCGCCATAGCGGGACTCCTGCCCTCTTCGGGATGGGCCGAGTGTGCTGTTTTTCCCTCGAAACGTGCTTCCAGTCCCACAGACGCTGCAGCAAATATACCATCCCGGATAATAACCTGATGGTTTTCATATCCCGGCAGGTTGTGCAGGGCAAAACAGAAATCCGGACTCAGGGCCTGAAATGCTTCATCCCGGAGCACCTGGCGGGCGCCCTGTCCGGTCTCTTCGGCCGGCTGAAAGAGCAGGGTAACCGCACCCGCTGCCGGTCGCTCTTCTGCCAGCAGCCTTGCGACCCCGCAAATAATACTCATGTGTCCGTCGTGCCCGCACTTGTGTCCCACTTCTTCCGACTCCGAGCGATAATCGTTTTCAATCTCATCCCGAATGGGCAATGCATCCAGCTCGCACCGCAGCAATATGTGCGGACCTTCATCTCCTCCCTGGTAAGTAGCCAGTATCCCGTGTCCTCCAATCCCTTTCTGAATTTCATCCGGATCAGTTTCCTTTAAAAAATCATGAATAAGTCGGGCGGTTTCGGATTCTGCCCCCGAAAGTTCCGCCCGCCTGTGCAGCTGATGACGCAATTCGGTCAGCTCCTGCAGGTATGGCTGTATGTTAAAAGACATTCAAAGTACACTCTTTAGTAAAATTATATGTGAAGGGGTTTAATTAGTGGATTTTAGAGCAGAATTGCCAATATATCAGGATGCTAATAAAGATCGCCCAGCACCTTGCGCGGGTCAGGATAGACCCGGAGCGCCCGGTCATGTTCCTCATCCGCAACGACCCCCGGCATATCGGCTTCCCCGGGATCTTCGACCGACAGCTGGAAGTGCAGATGTGGTGCCCATCCGCCGTTAACTTTCGCCGTGCCCAGGGTACCGATCTGCTCGCCGCGGCCGACGGCATCGCCCGGCAACCAGCTTTTCAGGGAGGGGCGGGACAAGTGCCCGTAAAGTGCAAAAAGATTTCTGTTCTTCAGATCATATTCAATAACAAGGGTGGGACCATAATTACCCTTTTCATTATTATCACGCAGATAAGAGATCGTACCCCCGTAAAAAGAAAATACCGGGGACCCGGCCGCTGTCCATATATCAATACCCATGTGGATGTTGCGGCGATTATCGTACTGCGGAGCCACATACATGTTGTTCCGCTTCTCATTATAACGGCCGATCCCCCACTCCTTGGTGTTGATGAAATCCGGGTCGTAGTCCCTCGTAAAATCAAAAATATACATTTCAGCGGGGTAATCCATAACCCTGGCAAAATCGTATGCTTCTGAAAATAAGGTCAAATTCTTATTATTACAGGTATCCCGTTTTAGTTACAGATATAAATCTTATTTACTGTTGTCTGTTTCCCTTTCCTATTAGAAATAAGACGGAAACGTTTTTCGATCCTCATGGGAGTCCCAAAACTATTTAAAGTAATTCACTCCACCATTTTATCAATATAGTCGGAGTTCATTATGCCCAAAGCTCCCATATATTTCATGCGAAAACGGATAAAATCGCCCACCTCATAGCCGGCCGTATTATCCCCGACATCCAGGATAAGCATATCGGAGCTGGCGTCTACGATCTTAACATCCTCTTCCACATTGATCAGGTGATCGGGATTGATATCCAGGTATCCGATATCCAGGATGGCGCGGTAGGACGTTTCGCCGTATTCTTCTTCATCGATATCCGCCGTTCTTCCCTGTGGGTCCTTGCCCAGCTCGCCGGTCGGTACCTTCGGCTTTTCAGCAATTTCAATAACCTGGGTATACAGCTCCAGCACATCATTATGCATGCCCTCGATCGTTCCGTCCGTAAACAGGTCTTTGCCAAAAAACAGGGCTTCGCCTACCCTGAAATGGTTGATACCGCTGGGCAGCTGATTCCGCAACAACAGCGGAATCGTGACCGTGGTACCACCCGATACGAGCGGGATCGTTTTGTTAAACCGCAACTCAATAATCTGTTTGTACAGCGACAGCTGAATCAGCTTGTCCTCATCGGGCATGACCCCGTGCATACAGTTCAGGTTGGTACCGATCCCCAGCACCTCGATATGAGACAGCTGAAACACCTTCTCATAGAAATCGATCAGGTTTTCCCGGATCACGCCTTCCCGCAGATCCCCCATCTCGATCATAATGATAACCTTGTGCACCTTTTCCTGCTTCTGGGCCTCCTCTGAGAGTGCGTGCAGGGTCGAAAGCTCGGTATTCAGGCTGGCATCGGCATATTTCACCACCGATTCGATAATATCCCTGGGCGGCGGCTTGATATAGGTCGTCATCGTATCCGGATCGATCTCCTTGATCTTCCGAAGATTGCTGATGCGCGAGTCGTGCATCTCGCCGATTCCCAGATCGGCCACCTCTTTCAGATAGGCTTCATGTCCGCATAACAGCTTGGTTGTAATACCCCACTTGATGTCATTTCTCTTGAACAGATCATCAAGGAAATGGTAATTCTCACGTAACTTATCGCGATATAGTTTTAAATAGGCCATGCCCTATTTCTTAAGTCGCATTTCTAAATACTTATTGGTAAAGCCGTATTTCTCATACAGGTATTTGGCCGGATTGTCGGGCTCGACATGTAGTGCAATATCGCCTTCGGTGGCGTCGATCACCCGCTCCATCAGCTGCTTTCCTATTCCTTTTCCCCGGGCTTCCCCGTGAACAGCAATATACACTAAAATGTGCTCCGGTATATACCCGCCCATATTCGTGTGGTTAATAATAACGGCTCCCCGGAGCTCTTCACCCCGGTGGGCTACGAGGATAAAGCCATCCTGACCGGCTTCATCCCCATAGGCATAACTTATACAACTTGATATATGACGTTTTTCATCTCCATACTCGTCAAGGTGTTCATACAGGAAATCAACAATGTCCTTGCGGGAAAAAACCGTCGGATTTTCCGTATCAGAATATATGATATCAAATTGCATGGTAGTCGGTTAAAGTCATTAGAAAAATAATCAGTTATGGATAACTTCCGGGGATTCACTGCTTTCGTCCGGGAAAAGCAGTGATAATGTTACAAACATTAAGAGCGAAACTGAAATTCCAAATACGTTGGCATCCAGTCCGGCGGGGAGTTTTTCTATTCCCCATACTATTTGATCAAAATCAAAAAAAGGGATCTTTTGAACGTTTAAGACAATATTTTCAAGTAGTAACTGCAAAACAAAAGTTGTTCCACCTCCCAGCATCATGGCTCCTATAGCGCCTACACTGCTGCTTTTATCCCAGTAGAACGCGCCCACAACCGGTACAAACAGTCCCGATACCATAAAAGCATAGGAATAGAGCATCAGATCCAGCACGTTAGTCATCATGCTGGCAACAAGCAAGGCGCCGGCGCCGATGAGAAGAGTCATGATCTGTGAAAACCGAAGGAACGTATCGCTGTCATGATCCACTTCCCTGAAATAGCCGATAATATCGGAAACCACATTACCGGACGAAGCCATCAGGCAGCTGTCGGCCGTTGAGAGGATAGCGGAAAAATAGGCGCTCATCATAATGCCCATGAATCCCACGGGAAGTACTGTGCGCAATAGCATCGGCAGGCCGGTCTCGGGGTCGGTATCGCTGACATTTGCAGCCCCCAGGTAGTCAAACATGCCCTGAGCGGCAGCCACTTTGGCAAACAGTCCCAATGCCACGCCCATAAAGGCCATAACCGGCCATTCGAAAAGTCCCGCCAGAAACCATGCTTTCTTTGCCGTCTTTTCGTCGTTACAGGCATAAATACGCTGGTAGAGCGTCATCCCTACAAACCAGATGGGAATGATCGTTGCTCCCCAGTATACTACACGCTGCCAGGTGAGGTTACTCATCGAAAGCAGTGCGGGATCAACCGTCTGTGAGATGGCCTCCCACCCGCCGATAGCATTGTACGAGATCGGAATTCCCACAAAAATAAGGCCCAGCATCAGGATGGTCCACTGTACGGTGTCCGTGTAAATAACGGCTTTGAGTCCCCCCATCACCGTATAGATCACGGCCACAGATCCCATGATGATGAGCGCCGTTTGCAGATCGAGATCGGCAAAGGTTCCCTGGGCCAGCTTGGCACCGGCCAGGATCTGGGAGCTGGTAAACCCGGCATACCCTATGGCTGATATGATCCCCGCTACAAGGGCTACTTCAGGATTAAAATAGTGCTTGAAAATCTCGGGAAAAGTGAAGGCCTTGTCGAAAACGGGATTGCCTTTAACTTTCGGTATCAATAGTACGGCCGCCAGCCATGCTCCCACCAGACCCGTGAAGAGCATCCAGGAACCGGATATCCCCATCACAAAACCGAGCCCCCCCAACCCAATGGAAAAACCGCCCCCCACATCGGTTGCCACTACCGACAGTCCGATATGCAGGCTGCTCATATTTCGTCCGCCCACGTAATAGTCGTCTGCCCCTTTGTTTCTTTGCAGGAAAAAGACGCCAAAACCCAACATGCCTATCATGTAGCAGGCGAAAATCGTCAGGTCAATCCAATGCATATTTTATATAATCCATAAAGTTGGATTTCTACCTAATAAAAAAACCCTCGAGCAATATACTCAAGGGTTCAATATTAATCGACGGCATAATATATCCTTTACGAAGCGGAATTTCCAATTTCTACCTTTCAGTCTCTCTTCGAATCCCTCTCCGTTCCCATCGGGGAGAAGGTTAAGGTGAGGGGATCTGCAGTCCCCCCTGACTTTTGACTAAAACCGCTCATTACAAGAAAAACTTAACTCAATGGCCTTTACTTTCCGCAATAGGCTATTTGCTCATTATCTAAGAGTCAATCCCTATGTATACTTGCTTATAATTGTTCAAAAGAGGATGCCTCAGGAGTTAGCTATAAGTTTATGAGACTTAAATCTGCTAAATTCAGGGCGCCCTCTTTTTTATAATACCTTTTAAAACAGGGGATATTGGTCAATATCGACCGCTGAGCGTATTCAAAACTGTAGTGTATAAGGCATAAGGAAGGATTTGGATGCATAAGAATGAAGAGAGTAGCTAAAAGAACGGTTTTGCAAAGCGTCCCCAAATTAAAAAAATCCATTTAACTGAAATGAGGATTTTAAAAAACCTTCAGAAAGTATATTTTTCTTCTCTTTTTAAGATCCTATCTTGTAGGCTCAATAGGATTAACCATAATTAAACCATACATGACTACTACGGAACAAGCTATTTCGCTCGAAGAACAGTTTGGAGCTCATAACTATCACCCCCTGCCGGTGGTGCTTTCCAAAGGAGAAGGAGTACATGTATGGGACCCGGAAGGTAACCGTTATTATGATTTTCTGTCGGCATACTCTGCCGTCAACCAGGGACATTGCCACCCGCGGATCATCACCACCCTGAAGGAGCAGGCCGAAAAGCTGACCCTCGTTTCCCGCGCTTTTTACAGTGATCAGCTGGGAGCATATGAGAAATATATGCATGATCTTTTCGGTTATGACAAACTTTTACCCATGAACACCGGCGCTGAAGGGGTGGAAACCGCTATAAAACTCTGCCGCAAGTGGGCTTACGAAAAGAAGAACCTGACGCCGGAAAAAGCGACCATCATTGTAGCCAAAGGTAATTTTCACGGGCGGACAACCAGTATTATTTCCTTTTCAAATGATCCGGCTGCCCGCAAAAATTTTGGGCCCTATACCCCGGGCTTTCTGTCTATCCCTTACGACGATCCGGAAACCCTTGAAATGGCGCTTCAGAAGGAAGATGTAGCGGGATTTCTGGTGGAACCGATCCAGGGAGAAGCGGGGGTCAAGGTGCCCTCGGAAGGATATCTCACCGAGGTATCGGCACTCTGCGAGAAGTATGATGCGCTCTTTATTGCCGACGAAATCCAAACCGGTATTGCGCGCACCGGTGAGATGCTGTGTGTGGACCATGAAGGGGTTCGTCCCGATATTGTGATCCTGGGCAAGGCTCTCTCAGGAGGTGCATACCCGGTGTCTGCCGTATTAGCCGACAATGAGATCATGGGATGCCTTCGTCCCGGTGAGCATGGTTCGACCTATGGAGGCAACCCGCTGGCCTGTGCCGTCACGATGGAAGCCCTTGAGGTGGTGCGGGACGAAGACCTGGCTGGCAGCGCCACACGCCTGGGGAAGATCTTCCGGGAGGAAATGGAAAAACTTATCGATCAAACGGAACTGGTGAAGCTCGTCCGCGGCAAAGGATTGCTGAATGCTATTGTCATCAACGATTCCGAGGAGAGTGATACGGCCTGGAATATTTGCCTGAAGCTGAAAGAGAACGGACTCCTGGCAAAACCCACCCATGGTAATATCATCCGTTTTGCCCCGCCCCTGGTGATGACGGAAAAACAGCTGCGGGATTGTATCGCTATCATCAGCCGTACAATCAGGGAATATGAAAGCGTAAAGGTTTAAAGGTAATCGATGCGATTATTTTATACCGGCCCCGAACTTCTTGTGCGAGAGGATGAACTGTTCCCGGGACTGAGGGGGTAATAGGATAAAAATATCGGGAAAGTTGAGTGAGAGATGGAGGCCTTCCCACTGCTTTCCAAGCCCAATAAAATGAAAAAAGCGGCCTTCCGAAATCAGAAAGCCGCTTTTTGATAGTGGCGGGGGCAGGATTCGAACCTGCGACCTTCGGGTTATGAGCCCGACGAGCTACCAGCTGCTCCACCCCGCGATGTGAGTGCCTATAATAAGGCTTGACATGGGTACTTGTCAATAATAAATTTATTTTTTTTACCACTCTTCTTTTCTTTAATTAATATGCAATATTTATAAACAGAAACCCGCATACGAGGTTTATGGCTATCACTGAAAACGTTACAGCAACACAAGTTCACCAAATTTTAGACAGGCATATGCTCACCGACGGCTATGATATTGTTTTGGATCTCAAGAAAAGCGAGGACGGCTATCTTTGCGATGCCAGAAACGGGGACCGTTACCTGGACTTTTTCACCTTCTTTGCCTCCAATCCGCTGGGCATGAACCACCCCCGGCTGGCTAACAGGGAATTTCAGGATAAAATCGGCCAGATCGCGATTAATAAACCGTCCAATTCAGATATTTATACCGAGGAGCTGGCTGCCTTTGTTGATAATTTTGACCGGATAGGTATACCGGATTACCTGCCTTATTCTTTTTTTATTTCGGGAGGTGCCCTGGCTGTGGAGAATGCCCTGAAAGTTGCTTTTGACTGGAAGGTGCAGAAGAACTTTGAGAAAGGGTACCGGCAGGAAAAAGGACAGAGGGTGCTCCACTTCGAACAGGCGTTCCACGGGCGGACGGGTTACACCATGTCGCTGACGAACACGGATCCGACCAAGGTAAAATATTTTCCTAAATTCGACTGGCCCCGGGTCATTTCCCCGGCCATGGCCTATCCCGAAACGGAGGAGCATCTCCAGCAAACGATCGCCCGGGAAGAGCGAGCTATAGCACAGGCCGAACGCTATTTTGAACTATATAAAGATGAAATTGCCTGTATTATTATTGAGCCTATCCAGGGCGAAGGCGGTGACAATCACTTTCGCAAAACGTTTCACCAGTCCCTTCGTGAATTAGCGGATGAGCATGAAGCCCTGCTCATTTACGATGAGGTACAGACGGGCGTGGGGCTGACCGGCAAATTCTGGGCCCACGAGCATTACGTTAAGCCCGATATCCTGGCCTTCGGTAAAAAGACACAGGTGTGCGGCATCCTGGCCGGCAAGCGAGTGGATGAGATAGAAACAAATTGCTTCCAGGTCCCTTCACGAATCAATTCTACCTGGGGCGGCAACCTGGTGGATATGGTTCGGTTCGGACGTATCCTGGAAGTGATTGAGGAAGAAAACCTGGTTGAAAACGCCGCCCAAATGGGCCGTTATCTGCTGAAGAACATACAGGGACTTGCTGAGCAGTATGAACAGGTGGCCAACGCTCGGGGCAAAGGGCTCTTTTGCGCCATTGATTTTCCCAATACTGAAATACGGGATGCCGTGATCAAGGAGTGCTTTAAAAAGAAATTGATGATTCTCTCCTGCGGTACCAAAACCATGCGATTTCGTCCCCCGCTAACCGTTACAAAACAACATATCGATGAAGCTATTCATATTATCGGGAATGCTATACAATCTGTCCTGAAATGAAATATCCCGTACCTGTCCTCTCCTTTTTAAAAAGGAGTGCTCATTTTATATTTTTAACAAATTCAGGTTGCACCCTTGAAGCCGCTGAGCGATATTATACAAGGGCTTTGAAAAACCAGGAGTTTTGATCATTGTCAACCCCTGAGCGAATTCAAAACCACAGCATAATGACCCGGATTATTCACCAGGAAATTTGGTCATGAACGAGACCAAGTGTACGGCTCAATTTCGCAACCTATTGTGACTGCACTCAAATTTGAGTTATATTTATTTTTTGATATCTCAAACAATATCATTGAGGTACTCTTTACTTGTTACTATTTCGTGAATAATCCGCGTTAGGCATATGTGAGGACGTTGAATTCGCGAAAATGAGGAGATTGGACAAAAAACGATTTTACAAAGTCCTCTATATATAGTTCATAAACCAATAACATTCCTAATGCAGGTATTTACCTATGGCACATATTGACTTAAATAACGACAAGCCCGGCATCGTGGGACTTTTCCACTTCAGACCGGATACGGCAAAACCACTTTGTGAACTGGCAGAAACCCTGCTCCGGGGTCCATCTCCTCTCTCCAGCGGAGAACGGGAAATGATCGCATCTTATGTCTCATATCAGAATAACTGTCATTTTTGCCATACTTCCCACGGAGCATCCGCCGCTCATCACTTTGACGGCGATCTTTCACTGATCGATGATATCAAAAGGGATTTTGAGCAGACCGATATTTCTCTCAAACTCCGTGCGCTCCTGGATATAGCCAAAAAAGTACAAAAAAGCGGTCGGGACGTTGGGGAGGAAGATCTTCGCAAGGCTAAAAAAGCCGGCGCAAACGACCGTGAGATTCATGACACGGTGCTTATTGCAGCTGCATTTTGTATGTATAACAGGTATGTGGACGGATTAGGCACCTGGGCTCCGGAAGATAATGAAGCCTATGACGAAATGGGAAAAATGATGGCTCAGGAAGGTTATATGCGCGACCGCCCCGGACTGGATTAACCCGCAGCCCAACTTTCACCTTTTACCTTCTACTTTCGACCTAAACCTAATGACGGTCACACCATCTGGTGCGATTCGGGCTGGAGTACTATCTCGTTGAGTACCGAGCCCTCGGGCTGGTTGGCCGCATAATAAACGGCCTTTCCCACTTCCCGGGGCGTCAACATTTTATCTTTGCGTACCCGCATGTCCACCGTGGGACTGTCCCACAGCGAAGTAGCGACACCGCCAATATGCAGGAGCGTAAATTTGACCCCGCTGCGCTTATGTTCCTCGATCAGGGATTTCGTAAAGCCGGTAACGGCAAATTTAGAGGCTGAATAGACGGACGAATTCTTCATCGGGTATTTCCCCAGGCTCCCCGGCAGCATGATCACCCGTCCCTTTTTCTCTGTTGCCATATATCGCACCACCGTCTGGGTCACCAGAAAGGTCCCATACACATTCACCTCCAGCATCTCTTTGGCGTCATCGGGCTTGATATCCAACAACGGCTGGATGACGGCCGTACCAAAAGCATTCACCAGTACATCAATAGCTCCCAGGTCTTCGGTCACCTCACGCACCATATTCGATACCGAGGCCAGCTCTGTCACCTCAACGCCTATGACGTAAGCCTCTCCCCCGCTCTCATTGATCTCTCTGGCAACTGCTTCGGCTTTTTGTTGATCCCGGGCGGCAAGCACGACCCTGGCCCCTCCTTTTGCAAACATATGGGCGCAGGCGCTGCCAATTCCACCGGATCCCCCTACAATCAGAACAATCTTATCTTTCATGGTCAATTAAATATTTTTTTAGCTGCAGTTATATAATTTGCCCAAGGTCCAACCAGATGATCCCCTCTTTTTAACAATAAAAGGGTTTAGGGGGGGGTTTTAGGGGGGATTTTACCCTCTGCTATCAGCTTAATATTTATAACCGGACACCTTCTACGTTCTACCTTACACCTTCCACTATCACTGCTTCATGGCTCCTTCGATCACCCCCCCATAGAGAGCAGTGATTTCATCCAAGGCGACCTTCAGCAAACCGCTGATCTCCAAAGCATCCTGTTCGACTCCCACCGTCCCCAGCCTGTAAAACGGAATATTCTGCTCTGAAAAATGGTTCTCCAACGTATCTTCCCGGCCGGCCCCGCAGGTCACCACAACCCCGGATTGAGCTTCACTGTACAGGACCTCATGCATATTATCACCGAGCTCATCAACCGACACCTCCGCTCCTCTGCCGCTGAATATCGCCATCTCAGCCAGTGTTACAGACAATCCTCCATCAGAGATATCATGCACGGCATTCACTTTTTGCTGCTGGATAGCGTCCAACAGGGCGACCTGCAGGCGTCCTTCAAAATCAAGATCCATCTCCGGGGCATCCCCGGTCGTCAATCCATGAATGGTATGCAGATACTCGCTGCCTCCCAGTCCCCTGCGATCCGCGCCAATGAAATAAATGACATCTGATTCCTGCTTAAATGCCGGGGTCATGCGATGCTTTTCCAAATCTTCAATAAGTCCCAGCATCCCGATAACCGGCGTCGGGAACACCGCCATATCCGGGTTTTCGTTATAAAAGCTGACATTTCCTCCCGTGACCGGCGTATTAAACCTGCGGCATGCCTCGCCCATGCCCGCCAGAGCCTCTTTGAACGTCCAGTAGACTTCCGGTTTATAGGGATTTCCAAAATTGAGACAGTTGGTGATGGCCATCGGTTTTGCCCCGCTGCATACCACGTTACGGGCCGCTTCCGCAACCGCAATTTGTCCCCCGCGCCGCGGGTTCAGGTACACATACCGGCCGTTGCAATCCGTTTTCACGGCCAGGGCTTTGTTGGTTCCCTTAATGCGCACCACGCCCGAATCTGAGGGACCCGGCCCATTGACCGTATTCGTACGTACCATCGTATCATACTGCTCGTAAACCCATCGTTTGGAAGCAATGTTAGGCGCCTGCAACAGCGTTTTCAGCATCTCTTTGTGATCGGACGGGTGATCCAGACTATCGGTATTGAACGACTGTGTCTCTTCCAGGTATTCCGGCTTCTCAGCCTCGCGAACATACTGAGGAGCTCCACCGCCCAGCACGAGACTGTCGGCGGGGATATCGGCCTTTACTTCGCCCTCCTTATAATATGTCACGTTTTCGCCGTCTGTCACTTCCCCGATCACTACGGCATTCAGATCCCATTTCTCATAAATATCGATAATTTCCTGCTCGCGACCTTTTTCAGCGACCACCAGCATTCGCTCCTGGCTTTCAGAGAGCAGCAATTCATAGGCTGTCATGCCCTCTTCGCGGGCGGGTACCTTGTCCAGGTCGATCCGCATGCCGCTTTTTCCCTTGGCACTCATCTCCGAGGATGAACAGCTGATGCCGGCCGCACCCATATCCTGTATACCAACGATCCCACCGTTTTTAATCACTTCCAGGGTTGCTTCCAGCAACAGTTTTTCGGCAAAAGGATCGCCCACTTGCACGCTGGGACGTTTTTCTTCGCTTTCCTCGCTGATCTCTTCCGAAGCGAACGTTGCCCCGTGAATACCGTCCCGCCCCGTCTCCGACCCTACAATAATAACCGGGTTACCGGCTCCTTCGGCAATGGCGGAGGCCGTCCGGCCGGCTTTTACGATACCCACACTCATGGCATTGACCAGCGGATTGCCTTCATAGCTGTCATCGAAATAAATTTCCCCGCCTACCATCGGGACCCCAAACGAATTCCCGTAATCAGCGATACCGCGAACCACGCCGTCCAGTAAAAAGCGTACGCGGGCGCTGTCCAGGTCCCCGAATCGAAGAGAGTTAAGGCTTGCCACCGGGCGAGCACCCATCGTAAAGATATCCCGGTGAATACCCCCCACGCCGGTAGCCGCCCCCTCATAGGGTACAATGGCAGAGGGATGATTATGACTTTCCACTTTAAATACACACCCCAGTCCGTCCCCGATATCAACAAGACCGGCATTTTCTTCACCCGCCCCGACCAGCAACTGGGGACCTTCACTCGGTAATTTTTTAATTTCGAGGATGGAGTTTTTGTATGAACAGTGTTCGCTCCACATCACCGAATATACCCCCAGCTCCGTAAAGGTGGGCGTGCGACCCAAATATTCCCTGATCATTTCATACTCATGTTCATCGAGTCCGTGATCCTTTGCCAGTTCCAGTGTTACTTCGGGTTCTGTTATCGTAGTATTTGCAGACATCAGCTACTTTTTTGGAAAGTTGAAAAGTTACAGGGTAAATGAAATGAAATTATGCGACAAGAAGCACTGATTTCGTAGTTGATTTCAGTTCACCCAAAGATAGGAATTTGAATGTTAAGAATTAAAAAATGAAAAATTAAAAATGATCTGATACTTTGTGCCTGTTGAAAACCTGAAATTTTATAGATGTATCTATTTTGCTGAGCTTTCGTATATTAAAGGGCTGTGAAAATCGGGAATTTTGGTCAATATCAAAGCCTGAGCGAATGCAAAGCCACAGCATATAAAGCATATGTGAAGGATGTTGAATGCGCGAAAACGCAGTGATTGGCCGAAAGAACGATTTTTGCAGAGCTCTTTATTACGTTGATAAACCTGAAACTAACGACAGATAAAATGAATATTAAGACTCTCATCGGAATTGGCGCTGTTGCTCTATTGGTGGTTTATGGTATAAATATCAACAATGGCCTGGTAGAGAAGCAGGAATCGGTTAATCAGGCATGGGCTCAGGTTGAAAATCAATACCAGCGGAGAGCTGACCTGGTACCAAACCTGGTGAATACCGTTAAAGGGGCTGCTGATTTCGAACAGGAAACACTCACCGATGTCATTGATGCGCGCAGCAATGCCACCTCTATTCAGCTTAATGCCGGGGATCTGGACAATCCCCAGATGATCGAGCAGTTTCAAAAGGCACAACAGCAGCTTTCGGGGGCCCTGTCCCGGTTGATGCTCACCGTAGAGCGGTACCCGGAACTGAAAGCCAATCAGAATTTCCAGGACCTTCAGGCTCAACTGGAGGGAACAGAAAACCGTATTGCAACAGAACGACAGCGTTATAATGAGACCGTACAGTCCTATAACACCGACATTCGAAGATTTCCCACCAATCTCTTTGCCGGGATGCTGGGCTTTGATGAAAAAGCCTATTTTGAAGCGGATGAAGGGGCTGAAGAGGTTCCCGAGGTGAATTTTGATTAATGACAGCCTGTTTTGGAATAAACACTAACCTGATAGTTAAATCTCACCAATATGCCTGCCAGATCGTTCCTTACCGAGAAAGAAGAGCAGCAGATTATCAATGCCATTGCCAGGGCGGAGGAAAAAACTTCCGGTGAAATTCGAATTCATATGGAACACCGCTGCGAGGGGGACCCGCTCGAGCGTGCCAGTGAAATTTTCCACGAGCTGGGAATGGACCAGACAAAGTACCAAAACGGCGTACTCATATATGTGGCCACAGAAGATCACAAGGTGGCTGTATATGCGGGAAAAGGTATTCACAGGCAAGTGGAAGAGGGCTTTTGGGATGATGTGCTGGCATTCATTATTCAACATTTCAAGAAAGATGCCTACGAACAGGGAATCGAAGAAGCCGTCCATAAAGTAGGCGAAAAGCTTACCGAGCAATTTCCCTACCGCCAGAAGGGCGACCTCAATGAACTATCGGACGAAATCAGCTATAATAAAAATTAATCTATGCTCTTCATTTCTTTTGTTGAGAATTATACCAAGAAGCTTTTGAAAAACAAGTAATTTTGTTCAAGGTCAAGACCAGAGGGAGGTTGGAATCGCAGCATATAGCCTATATGTGAGAATCTCAACCGACCGATAACGCCGATATTGGGCAAAAGAACGGTTTTGCAAAGGCTTCGCTAACACTATTTTATTTCCTATGAAAAAACATACTTTTTATCTTCTGTTACTAATCTTTTGTTTTCAGCTTGTTCCTGCGACCGTCTATAGCCAGCAGAACTACGAATCGCAACAGTTTTTCCAGATAATGACGTATCATTTTGACAGCGCGGAGCAACAACAGAAAACAGACCGCTTTTTAGAACAGGCATACCTGCCGGCCTTGCACCGCCTGGACATTGATCCGGTAGGCGTTTTTAAACCGCACAAAACGGATACCGCTGCTGCTTTGAAAACGTACCTGCTGATCCCTTTTAAAAGCCTGGATGAGTTTGCCTCCCTCCCCGGCCGGCTCAACGGCGACTCGCAGTATCTCGCTGAGGGCGAAGACTATCTTGAGGCTCCTCACGATGAACCGCCCTACCACAAGATAACCTCTACGTTACTACGGGCATTTGAATATGCCCCGACACTTATGGCCGCCGACCTGGATAACCCCAAAACTGAGCGGGTCTATGAATTACGAAGCTATGAGAGTGCGACTGAATTGTTGAACCGAAATAAAGTCGATATGTTCAATGCGGGCGGTGAGGTGGAAATATTTGACCGGTTGGATTTCAACGCTATCTTTTATGGGAATGTCATCTCCGGTAATAAAATGCCCAACCTGATGTACATGACTACGTTTGAGAATATGGAAAGCCGCAACGCCCACTGGGATGCCTTTCGAAATGACGCCCGGTGGGAAGAGCTCTCAGCCATGGAGAAATACCAGGATAATGTATCTAACAGCGATATTTACTTTTTACGGGCAGCATCCTATTCCGATCTTTAATTTTCTTACCTAACAGTTCCTTTGTTCATGCATCGCTTAAACCATTTGTTACTCCCTCTACTTTTTATCATCGGGTTGACCGTCCCCGCCATAGCACAGGACCTTCCTTCCGAGCCGGTGGGACATGTGAACGATTTTGCCGGGATGCTGGGCAGCAGTGAACGGCAGCAGCTGGAGACCAAGCTGCGAAATTACCGGGATACCACGACGACTGTTATTGCTATTGCAACCCTCGAGAGTCTTAACGGCATTTCCATTGAAGAGACCGCGACCACCCTGTTTAACGAATGGAAGATGTGGGAAGACGATCGGGATAACGGGGTTCTTATCCTCATCGCACCTAATGATCGGAAAATACGCATCGAAGTGGGCTACGGCCTGGAAGGGGCCATACCTGATGTCATGGCCAATCGCATTATCCGGGATATTCTTTCCCCGAGTTTTAGAAAAGGAGACTATTATGCCGGATTGGATCGGGCGACCTCGGCCATGATTCAACTCGCCAGCGGCGAGTATACCGGTCAGCTGACCGGGGAGCGTTCTTCCCGGCAGGAGGATGACACTATTTCGTTTATCATCTTTGTGCTATTTCTGGTTTTTGTCATCTATTCCTCTCGTCGCGGGGGCGGCGGTAAAGGTAAGGGACGACGCAGAACCCTGGGACCCGGGGGTTTTATCTGGCTCGGCGGGGGCGGCTTCGGAGGCGGTTCCGGCGGAGGCGGCGGTTTTGGAGGCTTCAGCGGCGGGGGCGGCTTTGGCTCCGGCGGGGGCGGAGCCAGCGGAGGATGGTAAGGGGGATTAGGAATGAGGAGTTGGGATAGAAGATTTGGATCTCGAAATTTCCCGTCAAAGATCCAATTTTGTGCAGAATTATTGGTTATTGGTGACTGGGAGCTGCCGTTATGCAGGGTTGCGCTTTCCCCAGCCTTAACCTTAATCTTAACCTCAGTCTACGGCCGGAGTGATAGTGATATTGCGAAACTCCACCGGCCCGTGGTCGCCCTGAATCATAAGGGGTCCCGGCGTTCCCTCCCTGCTATCGAGCGCGCCGCCCGTAATACCGGGAATGGGACGGTCACAGATCACTTCTCTCCCATTCAGCTCAACCGTAACCATTCGTCCGGTCAGTGTGATATCATAGCTCTGCCACTCACCCGCTTCTTTCGCCGCATTCACGCTGGGGTCAATAAAGCCATAGATGCCCCCCAGCAGATGACTATCGGGCTCCATGCCGTAACTGTCAATAATCTGTACTTCATAACGTCCCCTCAGGTAAATACCGCTGTTGCTTCCTTCCGGATAACGGAACTCCACGTGAAGTTTAAAATCATCGAACGCGTCTTTGGTAATCAGGTTGCCCCCTGATTTTTGATTGACCATAACGCCATTTTCCATCTCAAACTGGCTGTTTTCCGGGATCATCCATTTCGACAGCTCCTTATCCAGCAGCGGTACTGGCTCCCCCCATTCCGGCTCCTCTTCGCCTTCCAAGGCGGGGGCCCGCACGCCGGTCCATTCCAGGGTATTGCCTCCCGAACCCGTAGTCCGGCCCTTTAGTTGTTCCCCCTCAAGGGTGAATTCAACATGCAGATCCGCTCCCTTGCTCCACTGCGGGGGAATACTGAACTCATAGGTTTCCTCGTCCCCGGAATAGGTAATTTGCGAAATGGGACGTGCACTTCCCGAGGGGCCCACGTACCGGCCGACCAGGGCACTGACGCCCGAGGTTTCGATCTCCAGCCATGCGGGTTGTTCGCCGCTGGCTGTCGCAATGGTAATATCCCACCGACCCGCGGCCTCACTCCCCGGAATCTGAGCCTGCAGGGCTGTTACGCCAGCTGTTACAAATAACACAAACGATATAAAACTCAGCTTTTTAAGTGATAACATGATAACAGCTACCTCCGAATTACTTGATCTCTGTAATATTAATATTTCGAAATTCAACCCGCGAGTTATGGTTTTGGAGGCCGATATATCCTGACCTGCGTTTCAGACCGGGATGCTCCTCCACCCGATCCATATAATTAACCAGGTCGGTACTTACAACCGTCTCACCATTCAGCCGCACCTTCACTTCAGAACCATCCGCTGTAATTTCCATTTTCTGCCACTCTCCGGCTTTTTTACTTGCTTCCCCGGAGGGCGCCTTGACATCATAGATACTGCCGGTATATTGCCACGGCTGCAGGTCCGCATACTGCTCGGCATTGTCGTCCAGCAGCTGTATTTCCATTCCTTCATAGGCGGGATTGCCCTCGCGGGGGGCGCGCAGAAACACTCCGCTGTTGCCCCCTTCCGGGAGGCGATACTCAAATTCCAACTTAAAATTGTCGTAGGTTTCAGTCGTTGACAGCCATCCCCCGCCGCCTTCCGTATAAAGGAGCCCGTCATCGGCATGCCATTGCCCGGTATCCTCACCCACGCGTTCCCAGCCGGAAAGATTCTCGCCGTTAAAAAGAGATACTTTGCGTGGTATTTCACGGATAAAAATATTTTTGAAATAGAGGGGCGTATTATGCGCCTGCAAATCAATAGCGCCCTCCGAATAAACCGGCTCATCCCGGTCCCAGAAATTCTCCAATACTACATTATCCACAACCAGTTCGCTATTCAGGTGAACGGTCACTTTCTCACCCACCATCCGAATGTGCATGTTATTCCACTCACCAATGGCGTTGTCGGCCGGGACCAAAGGCTTACTGGGATGTTCCTTGTTATTATACAATCCGCCGGATCCCTGGGGCCATTCGGTAATATCCCAAATCTGAACCTGGGGCGTTTCCCGGAGATATACGCCGCTGTCGCCGCCCGGCTCAATTTTCCAGTCGAGCATCATCTCAAAATCCCTGTACTTCTTGTCCGTTGCCACACTGTGGCCTTCGCCGTCGAAAGAGAGCACGCCATCCCGCACTGACCAGTGCTCTCGCATCTCGGTATTTGCCTCTTTCTGCTTCTGAGCCAGTTCTTCTTCTGTCATTTCCGCCCGCGTTTTGGGATTGCCTACCACTCCTTTCCAGCCTTCCAGATTCTCGCCGTTGAAGAGAGCCTTAAAACCTTCCGGCGGCTCGTTCATCCCGTCTCCGTTCCCGGAATCCGAGCTGTAGTCCGGGTAGTAGACGTCGAGATCCTGTATTCTGATGTCCCTGAAGGCAACCTCGTCGCCGTGTCCCAAAAAGCCGATATGACCGCTTTCATTAAGCAAGCCGGGATGATCTCGTCCATCCATGGTGTTGGACGTATCAATATCGGCAAGATCCACATCGGTGATGGTTTGACCATTTACCCTGACCGTAATGTGGGAGCCGTCGGCAATCACTTCCTGGGTGTTCCACTCTCCGACCGGGTTCAAATGACCCCGCTGGGCAGGCGCTACCCCGTAGATCGACCCGTGGAACTGGTAGGGTTCCAGATCCTTATATTTTTCAGCCGTGTTGTCAATGATCTGAAGCTCCATGGCCTCATACGCCGGGTGGCTGTCCAGCGGTGCACGTATGGCCAGCCCGTTATTGGCTCCGGCGGTCAGTTTAAAATCGAACTTCAGAATAAAGTTACTGTATTCATCCTCGGTAAACAGATTGCCTGTAGCCCCATCCTTACTGATAATCTGTCCATTGCTGACGGCATACGATTCCATATCACCAACCCAGCCGGTCAGATCCTCCCCGTTAAATAACGTGGTAAAAATGTCCGTTTCATCACCGGCGGATTCCAGCTCCTGTATATACTGTTCGATTTTCTCTTTATGTTCCGGGCTTGTAGTCGCTGCTATCAGTGCAAGTTCCCGGCCGGTATCTTCAGTCGAGGCCGAAAGTATTTGCGCTACCGATCGGAGTGAGCGTTCCCGCACAGCCACATTTTCGTCATTAAAATGAGCCGCAACCGCTCTCAGCGCTTCCGGGGACTCCAGCGCCGCAAATCCGCTCAGCACCCGCAGCTTTTCTTCACCGGAGGTGGACTCATCTAACATATCCTTCAGAAACTGAACTTTGTCTGCTGCGCTGTATTTTGACTGCTGTACCAGGCGGATATAGCCTTCCAGAATGTCACTTCGTCCGGATTCCGGTGCGTTTTGGAAAGCCTCTGCCAACGGGGACAGTGCCAAAGCATCCGGCCAGTCGGAGAGGGCCCGCAAGGCCGCCTGTTGAATAGAATCGTTAGAGCTTCGGGACGCTGCAACCACCGCCTCAAGGGCTTTCTCACCCCCCATCTCGGGAAGGAGTTCCAGCAGATACGGTTTCTGGCGATTCGGGGCTTCCTCCAGAGCCTGCAGGACCGCCCGGGCACGTTTTTCCGGTTCCGGGATTTCCTCCGAAACCGCTAATACCGCTTCCTGCAGAGCCGAGCGCTCATTTTCATTTTGAGCTTCCGACAACAGGCGGGCCAATTGAGGCAGGTCGTCGGGATCGGCCAACCCCCTGAGGGACTGAAATACGGCCAATCGCACCGGTGCATCCGAACCGTCAAGCTGATCCAGCACGGTATCAAGATGCTGGTCCGCCCGCCGTTCCGCCAATATTTCGATAAGAGCGATCCTTGCGGATCCCGAGGGCGACGGCAGCAGATCTGCTGCTTCTGAAACGAGGGACTCCGTGGGAAGCCGCAGCAGGGCATTTTTCAGGGCGGCTATTTCTTCAGGCTGCTCAGCTTCGGTTAATGCCTCCAGTAAAACAGGCAGCGCTTCTTCTCCCCCGGCAGCGGCCGTTGCCCGAGCAGCAGCTATCCGAACCGAAAGCTCATTGCTTTCCAGAAAAGGCCGCAGCGTCGAAACGGAAGCCCGCCCGCTGCGCCCCAACATATCAATAATATCTGCCTGTACAGCGGGGGACAGCTCATCCAATGCCGAAGCTGTAGTCCAGCGCTCCGGTACTTGCCAGCCCGCATGTTGCCCGAGCAGGCTAAGAGCCGTTGAACGAAGCCGTGCATCTGAACTTTCGGCGGCTTCAACCAGATCATCGAGCGCTTCTTCACCTTCGTGGCCGACCAGTATCGATAAGGCCGAGCTTCGGGCTTCCGATGAAAAATCACCGGATAGAATATTGCGGCTGATGTCGGCACTCTGGCTTGTATTCCCCTCTTCCGCCAGTCGCCCTGCATACAACAGATAATACCTTCGGGCCGCTTCTTGCTGGTATCCTTCACCGGTATCCAGTGCCGAAGACAGCACCTCCCCGGCTTCCGGCTCCCCACTCCGGGCTAATGCGTACAGGACCACCTTCCGGGTCATCGGGTCATCGGAAGTAGCCAGGGGTAGCAGGGATCCCGTAACATCCGACGCCTTCATGTCCCCCAGTGCTTTGATCACGGCAATACGCTTCTCTCCCTCCGTAGCCGATATTCCCTCCGCCAGTACCTGGCGGGCACGGTTTGTATTGATCGCCCGGAGCGCATGCACGGCCGATTCGTTCAGGCGGTCGTCTCCGATGAATGACTGCAACGCCGGGATGGACTCGTTACTTCCGATCAGCTCCAGCTGCTCCATCAAAAAAACCTTTACCAGGGGATGGCGATGGGACTGTAACTCATCAATGAGGACTTTCTCAACCATGGCCCGTTCGGATTCCGCACCGGCGCGAGAAACATATTTTGATATTCCGTTGACGGCGAATCGGGCCTGCGTATCGTCACCGCTGCCCGGGGCTACCAGCATTTCCGTCAGTGCATTTATTCCCGAAGGTCCTGCCGCCACCAGCTCGCTGAAAATCCATTCCCTTTCAGCCTGATCAACGGCCGGGAGATCAGTAATGCGGCTCGTTACTTTAGCTGTAGAAGATGCGGGTTCATAGGTTTGTTGTTGCTGAGGCATTTCCCTGGTGGAAGAGCAGGAAACGAGAACCAAAGCAAAGGCGACCAATGTAAAGTGTCTAAAACGCATAAAATTACTCATTAAGTTGTGTTCAGATGAAAAACGGGAGCCTGTAACTCCATCTTCCATTACTGCTACTTTTTTTGTGCTGTGTAATTCAAGATTTTGCCCTGGTGAGCCGAAGGCCGGTGAGCGGACTGGCGAACGCAAGCTATATATGCCACTGCCCGCGCATCGGCTGGTTAATCAAGCGATTAGCGGCCTCGTCGCCGATAAAACGCTGGGTTTCAGGGTCAAATTCCAGTTTTCTTCCCAGTCGCAATGCAGCTTTCCCCAGGTTTACCAGTGTGCAGGAACGGTGGCCATTGGCTTCATTCAAAGCAAACGTCTGCCTGTTTCTGACCGCCTTGCTAAAGTCCGTCACCTGTGGATCCGGATCGGGCAGGCTGTCCGCCAGTTTACGGATATTGGGTATATCGGATTGAAATCCCCGGTACAGCTTGCCCTCCGGTCCCTCGATGAAGGCGGCATCGGTATCCTTGTTCTCGCCATCGAGGATAATCCGGCAGCCGTCCTCATACTTCATCTCAATTCTTCGCCAGGAGCTGACGGCATCGGGGTGCTGTTGGGGGGCGTCCGCCTCTACGCTAATGGGACTGGTATGATCCTTGCTTAAAATATACTGAACCGGGTCAAGGTAGTGCTGGCCCATGTCGCCCAGTCCCCCGCCGTCGTAATCCCAGTAGCCCCGGAAGGTCACATGCGTGCGGTGTTCGTTATACGGTTTTCGGGGCGCCGGACCCAGCCACATGTCATAATCCAGTGCCTCGGGAATCCACTGCGGCTCCAGGTTCGTCAGCCCGCTCCAGTTAAACTTCCAGTTGAAGCCGGTCGTCTCGCTGATGGTCACCTTGAGCGGCCACCCGAAGACACCGTTCTCTACCAGCTTCTTGATCGGCTTGACCGGCGTCCCCATGCCATAGAAAACATCTTCAAACCGGAACCAGGTATTCAGCCGAAAGATACTGCCGTTCCGCTGCACCGCTTCCACTACCTTTTCACCTTCGCCGATTGTTCGTGTCATCGGCTTTTCGCACCAGACATCCTTGCCCGCTTCCGCCGCATCCGCCGCCATAATGCCGTGCCAGTGCGGTGGCGTGGCGATATGCACGATATCTATATCATCCTGCTGCAGGACTTCCCGGTAATCGGAATAGCCCCTGACATTTGAGTCCGTCAGATTCAGGGCCTCCTGCAGATGATTCTCATCCACGTCACAGACCGCCACAAGCCGGGCTCCCGGATAATTCAGGTGCCCTTTGCCCATCATACCGACCCCGATAACCGCTTTGGTAAGCTGGTCACTCGGTGCCGTATAGCCTCTGCCGCCCAACACGTGTCGCGGCACAATAGTAAGAGCACCAAGTGTGCCAAGCGCACCTTTTATAAATTTTTTCCTGTTCATACCTTTTTCTCCCATGGTTGCCATCCATTTGTTGATTAAGAAGTTTTACAATGTAATGAGTCTCAGGGATGCCCCACTAAGACTTCATAACAAAAGCACTATATAATATTTTTGTTTCGATAATGAAACATAAAACTTACTTTTTCTTCAATTACTTATGCCGGTTTCTGTTACAGCCACTCCTAAATAATTAGTGATCAAATTACTCATGTTTTATGTTCCATTTTTGAAGCAACGCAAAAACGGAACCCAAAAACGTCGCCGGTCGTTTTTCACCCATCAGCTTTGCTGATTTGCTTGATCTATGTCGGAGGTGATACCATGCGTGTTGTTTATGCATCAGCTCCGCTGGTCCTGCACTCCAGCTGGGATGACGAATCAAAAATGGCAGGGAACCTACTTCTCGGCTCAGGTCCATGTAAACGCTTCACGGAGCAGGTCCAGGCTTTTGGGCACCGCCACCTGCGGGTTTTGCTGTCCTTCAAATTCCAGGGAAATATATCCCCGGTAATCGACCGCCCTGAATATTTCAGCCACCCGTTCATACTCGATGAAGGTCTCCTCCTTGGGCCCGTTAAACTGCCAAAAAGAATCGAAAGATACCCCGATCTTGTTTCTGGTCCCCTCCTTTTTCTGCCTTTTACTTTCCCTGTTAGCATTTAAAAAAGGAGCAGCCATTCCACCTGCTGCTCCCAACATAGTTTTTTCCGGAAATGCTCGTCGGCTTGTTTTCATAGCAAAAAATAAAGTGTTCCAAATTGTCCCTTATCATGTATAAATAACGCGTTGAGCGGTTAAAATACAAGTTGATCTCACGCGTTTACGGGCAGCAACAACCGATAGCTTTTTTCAGCGTCTTGTTATGAGTACAGCAATTTCAGGCCCCGGTTTTCGGCGGGACCTGAAATATTGTTTATAAGTTCTCTGTGAAACGCGTTAACGGCAACGTTGCAGTTAGTATCCGGGATTATTTTCAGAAATAGAATCATTGGAATTAATTTCGGCCTGCGGTATGGGCCACAGATGGTGATGTTCGCTGAAGTTTCTCGAATACCCGACGTCCTGTAAATAAACCTCTCCTTCCGAATTTTCAAAATGAGCACCGCGAACGGGCCCGGCTACCTGTTCACCGATTCCCCATCGCATGATGTCAAAGAGTCGCAATCCTTCCAGTGCAAATTCCCGGGCGCGCTCATCCATCAGGTACTCCATCAGGCTCTCTGCATCCGGATGTGTTGTTGCATTGATGGGGTCCAGTTCAACTGTGGGACGTTCACGCACTTCATTAATTGCATCGTAAACTGATTGATCAATCTCGCCGAGCTGAACTTTTGCTTCAGCATACATCAGCAGGATATCGGCATACCGGATGTGAATCATGTTAATGGATCCCGTCGAAGGGCTGTCTATATCATCTTCATAGTCAATATACTTCTTCATATTGTACCCAAGTTCGGTGGCTCTCTCTGTGACATTAACACGATCAGGAGTCGGACTGTCGGGACTGGAGTCGTAGGTGCTGTTACCGATGGGCTGTCCGGTATAATAAACCGAATAATTCCAGCGGGGATCCATGTTTTCATAGGCCTCTTCACGGCTGTTAAATTCACTGATATCATATTCCCCTTCATCAAGCCGGTACTTCCGATAGAGGCCATGGGCAGGCTCTATGCCCGAGCCGCCTCCAATGGATGCGGCAGAGATCCCAAAAGCATCATAGCTGTCCCCGGTAGAAGTATACTGCCTGTCAAAAATTACCTCTGAAGAGTTCTGACCTTCATAATGGAACAGCTCTTCATAGTTGGGATAGAGGTCATAAACACCACTTTCTATGACCGATTGCGCCGCATCGCGGGCGATCTCCCACCGTTCGTTGCGCAACGCAGCTCTCGCCTTCAGCGACTCGGCAGCGCCATGGGTTGCCCGGCCGACATTCCCGCTGCCGTAACTCACGGGCAGAGCCTCCGTGGTGATGATCGCATCCAACTCGTCAATAATAAAATCAACAATCTCATCACGATCGGTCCGGGCTACGTGATCATTGATGTCAATGGGTTCCAAAATTAAAGGGACCGCTCCCCATAAACTGGTAAGCTGGGTATAGTAATAGGCCCGGAGAAACCGCGCCTCCGCCTCCACCCTCTCCAGCAGATCCGTATTACCAAACTCGACCTCCCCGATGTTGGTAATCACATCATTGGCTTTGAAAATACCCCTGTAATACCTGTTCCAATAGCCTTCCACCGTACCGTTTGACGGGACAAGCGGAGTAAGTTGAGAATAGGCTATATCGGTCCGGTTATCCAGACCAAAGGTGCGGCCGTCCATCTCTGCATAAACAGCATTGACGGCAATCTCCGCATCACTGGCCCGCTGCCAGTACGAACCTTCTGTTACCGTATCGGCCGGAGTGACATCCAGGCCATCACATCCAGTGAGAATAACGGCAACCATCATTATACTTAATATTATAAGCTTTTTCATAACAATTTCCATTTACATTTAAACATTAAAAAATTAAAACGTGACATTGACACCCAGCGAGACTGATTTCGTATGAGGATAAAACTGATTTCGTCCCCTCGGGACTTCCGGGTCCATAAGGTCGGTGGGAGTTATGGTAACCAGGTTTGTCCCCGAGACATAAATCCGGAATCGCTGTATGAATTGCTGGGGGATGGAATAGCCGAGCTGAATATTTTTTAATCGTGCATATTTGGTATCCTCCAGCCAGAATTCAGATCCCCGCCTGTTCCAGTTTTGCGAACCTGTCATTACTCTCGGCCACTTACCACCGGGATTCTTTTCAGGATGGTATCGTTCCTCGACGTACTTTTGGGCAATATAATTTTGATTGTTCGGACCTTCGATGATGGCACCGTCCAGCATATGGTACTGCTGTAAGACCCCCTGCCAGAACATTTTGAAATCGAACCCGCGATACGAAGCGTCGAAATTCACACCAAACTCATACCTTGGGTCTTCATTGGCTATAATAATATGGTCGCCGTCAGGATATAATGCGGTACTGAGCGCACCGTCTCCATCCAGATCTTCATAAATAACATCTCCGATAGTCACTTCCGGGCTGTAGGTAGTGGGATAATTGTCAAGATCTTCCTGCGTGCGGTAAATTCCCGGGGAAGCATATCCACGCAATGAATTAATGGACTCGCCTTCAGTCCAAACAGTAAATCCATCGGGGTAGAAAGGACCCTGATCATTAAGATCCTCGATCGTATTAACGACATCCGAGAAATTTATGCCGACGGAATACTCCAGCTCCCCGGAGCCGGCAGCGCTGTTGTAATTAACCGCCAGCTCCCACCCGTTATTGGAAACATCCGCTGCATTCTGGTAGGGAGCACTTTTACCCACCGTAGCAGGAATGGGCAGCTGCAGCAGAATATCGCTGGTATAGTTCCAGAAATACTCGCCTATGACCTCTATTCTGTCATCCATCAACCCCAAGTCCAGACCAATATTCGTCATCGTCGTGGTTTCCCAGGCGATATCCGTGTTACCGGCCGAAGTGACGGCAGCAGCCGGTACGACCTCGTCGTCGAACTGGTAGGAAAGTCCCAGGTTATACGTATTCAAATAGGAATAAAGGCCGGTTCTCTCATTGGAACCCTGCCGCTCGTTACCTAATTGTCCCCATGAAGCTCGAATTCTCAGGTTGCTTAACCAATCCACATCCTGCATAAACTCTTCGCTGGAGATTCTCCAGCCGCCGGAGAACGATGGAAAGAAGCCCCACCTGTTGCCCTCCGCAAATCTCGATGATCCGTCGTATCGCACATTAGCCTGGAACGAATAGCGGTCCTCATATGAATAGTTCATACGTCCAAAGAAAGATCGTATTCTCCACTCGTCATTAAAACAACCATTGGTAAATTCGCCCGGATCATTAAATTGTCCACACGTCAGTTCCGTACCGGAATCACCTGCATTCAGGGATCGAAGATCATCATTGAAAAAATCGGAACGCGCTGCAGATGCCTGTGTAGCCTGGGTATAAATTTCTTCATACCCAACCATCCCATTCAAACTGTGATCCCCGAAATCATCCGTATACCGCAGCAATGCCCTCTGACTCAGTTCATTGCGATTATACCGACCTTCATTCAAGGTGTTTGTGGAAAACCAGCTGCTGGCAGCGACTGTTTCACCAGTGAGGGGATGGATCATGTTGCTTTTATCATCCCGGAAAATATTCTCTTCAGTACTGGTCCGGTTCAGCGTAAGATCTCCTTCAAGTGAAAACATCTCATTGATCTCGTATTCAACTCCGGCTGTAGCAACGATATCGTTGCTCGCCCTGTTTGTCTCACCGGAATTTCCCATGACAAACGGATTCCATGTGCCCCCGATCAGATCACCGGTTGCCTCCCGGCCGTCCGGATAACTCATAATCATATCGCGATTCATATGCAAAAGGGCCTGCATAATCCGCTGGGGCCTGAATCCCGGACCACTGACATCCCGGTTCCTGTAAAGCATATTAGCTTTAACCGTTAAATCATCCGTCACAAACAGATCGCTGTTCAACCGCAGTGACGTTTTTTTGCTGTTAAAATTTCGCATGATTCCATCCGTATCATCATGACTGACAGCCGCATATAATCTTCCCGTCTCGCCCCCCGTGGATACAGAGAGAGCATTACTATGCTCCAATGAATAGTCGCGGAAAACGCCACCCTCAAAGTCGGCAAAAGGATACTCCAGCGGGTTCGTTCCCGCAAGAACATTTTTCTGATATTCCTCGGTAAAAATCGGATCTGCTCCTGTTGCTGCATCTGCTTCGTTCCTCAGCATCATCCAATCTTCCTTAGAGGCCCCCGGCGGAAAAAAAAGCAGATCCTGCACGCCGACGTGGGCGTTGTAACTTACGGTAACCCCTGATTCGGCACCTCGTTTGGTGGTAACCAATATGACTCCGTTTGCCGCCCGCGATCCATAAATAGCGGCAGAAGCCGCATCTTTCAATACACTGATCGATTCAATATTAGAAGATTCCACCGTAGAAAGCGACTGTTCCACCCCGTCCACAAGCACCAGCGGGTTCGGGTTATTCAGCGTACCGGTCCCACGGATCCGCGCCACGGCATTTTCTTCCCCGGGTTGTCCCCCCTCGTACTGTATGCTTAAGCCGGGACTCAATCCCTGCATTCCCAGTTCGGTGTTGGTCATCGGACGCTCCTCGAAATCACGGGCTGAAACCGAACTGACAGCGCCCGTTACGTCTTCCCTTCGCTGAGTACCGAAGCCTACAACCACCATTTCTTCACCCATAATCGCCTGACCGACCAGTGCTATATCTATTTCGGTCCGGCCGTTTATGGGAATTTCCTGCGTCTGATAGCCGATGAACGAGGCAACAAGGGTATCCTCCAAGGAGGGAACCGAAAGCTCAAAAGTACCGTCCCCTCCCGTCGACGTTCCGGTGGTCGTTCCCTTGACCAAAATATTGACCCCCGGAAGGGTTTCATTATTCTCGGCATCCACTACGGTCCCCGTCACCGTTTCCCCTGTATTTTGTCCCTTCACCGGCAACGCCGGCAAACCAAATAACATACCTGCCAAGGCAAGTCTGGTCATCCACTTATATAGATATGTACATGTACGTGTATCCTTTTTTTTCATCATCGACCTTTTTTAAAAGTTTAGTTTAAGAGCGTACTTTTATCGTCATGTTTCCAGCTTGGAACCGACCTTCCCGCTGTATTTTCCCCGAGAGGATTTCCGCTTTGGAGCGTTTATCAAGCAAGCAGTTTAAATAAACGGTACAACTTGCTAAAAAGCTGTTATTCTCTAATCACCTTTATGTAAAGAAACCATTAAAGATTGGCCAACTCAGACATAAAGAATCAGAACGATGACAGCATTGAATATATCCCTTTTATCACGGAGTATTACGTTATACTCTTTTTACTACTAACCTGATAACTTTTTGATCCCGTATTTTTTAAAAAAGTAATGTTTTTCTGGGAAATCCGTTAATAATTCTAAACGAAAAGCCGAGGCTTCGGTTTCGGCTCGAATTATGTCCGGCAGCGAAAGGATGCCCTAATAGAATCTCTCTCCACAAGATTAACCTCAAACGTTCTGCACAGACGACTTCATGCAGCGCTGACTGATATAACAGAAATAGCCCCGATCCAACGTCCTGAAAACCATCCCTTCACCCTGAATTCAACTTGTTGAGATTGAGGTGCCTTCAGGGTTCAACGGTAACATAATATTTCAGTCGCCGGCTTCAATCCACGTTCCATTGAGCATGACCCGCCCTATGTTTTTCATCGCGGCAATGTCTTCATCCGGGCGTCCCTCAATCAGCAGCAGGTCGGCCAGCTTACCGGCTTCTATGCTGCCCAGTCGCTGTTCGGTGCGAAAATACCGGGCATTCCCCATAGTGCTGCTGGTTATGACGTCCATCGGATCCATTCCTACTTCATTAACCAGAAGTTCCATTTCATGCTGGTAATCCCACCCGGAATCTGCATGGGGTACGCTCGCGTGTGACCCGAGGGCAATGCGCATGCCGGACCGGTAGGCTTTCTCCACGAACCGAACCATGTTCCGGTATCCTTTGACGTGAAAATCCTTCACTCCCTCATCTCCCTGATACCGTTCAAAAACACTCAGCGTGGGCGTCATAATAACATCGTTTTCAACAGCCAGCTCAATCACCTCCTGCACCCGATCCGATTCCACGTCGATGGTCGACCAAAGCCTGAAGCGCTCCTCTCTCCGGGCACCATATTCGGCATTCACCCGTTTCTTGAACGTTCTGGATTCCTTCGGTCCGGCCAGGGCCGTGCCGAAGGAAGTAACGTGCTCCACGCCCTCGAGTCCCGCCCGGATGGCATCATCGGCATCCACGAGTTCGAGGTGTGCCATCACGGGAACGTTTCGTTTTGAGGCGGCATCCATGATTACTTCGTAGTAGTCAAGGGGCAGCTTAAAATAGAGTTTAATCCCCGTCGCCCCGTTCTCCACATGATCATACACCGCCTGCCGGGCGTGCGCATGGTTTCTGACAACCACCGCCTGGCTCTCCCAGACCGGGGGAAACCCTTCCAGATGTCCACCGGTTAAGAACATTCTCGGGACCGGCTTTTCCGCGAAATGGAGAGACTGGTAAAACCGCAGGGGATGTCCCGGATCCCGCATGGTGGTTATTCCCTTGTGGAGGTACCTGTTAATCCGGTCGTTGTCCATAAGCGAATGAAAATGGGCGTCAATCAGGCCGGGCATCAGGGTTTTTCCGGCTGCGTCCAGACGATCTGCATGATCGGGTATCTCAACCTCCGCGCGCGGACCCGCATCAACGATTCTGTTGCGTTCCACGACCACTACCGCATCCTCAACCGGTTCACCGCCCAGGCCGTCGATCAGCCGGCAGCCAACGATCGCTACGGGGGCACCATCAGCTGGGACAGGCGGGGGATTAACTTCCAGTAGCGGCCGGTCGTCACAGCAGGTATTCTGTTGCGCGTAGGTCCCCGAGGGACTCAGAACACAGAAAGCCAGGCAGCACAATCCAATAGAAATCCAATTAATTTTTTTGTTCCAGCGGGGTAAAGCCATGTTTGTACACCATTATATTTAAATTATGACGTATAATCGCCTTCTGATATGTGTGTATCATTGATTAATGCAGGACAAAAATAATGATCACAACGCTCGCATCTAAGAAGTCAGGTAATATATTAGTATTACAAATCAATATCCCGGGTTTTGGGTCATTTCAGGATTGTTGTCCATCTCACGCTGGGGGATCGGCAGCAGATAGTTTCTTTCCGCCACGAAATTTCTTTCTTCCAGAATGATATGTTCCGATTCCCAGGTGACCTCACCGGTCTCATTGTTCACAGAACCCTTCCGGACCCCGTATACCGTCCCGTCGATGGACTCCTCGCCGAGATCCCATCGGACAATATCAAAATACCGCAGGTTTTCAAAGGCGAATTCCACCCGTCGCTCCCGCCGCACCAGCGCTTCCGTCAGTGCGGTCGCTTCCGGCAGTCCGGCCCGTTTTCGTACCCTGTTGAGATATTCAAGTCCCTGTGCCATATTCTGCCCGGTTTCAAACGCGGCCTCGGCATAGGTCAGGTACATTTCAGGCAGCCGAATGACCATGAGGTCCTGTCCGCTGTTCTGCATGACCGCCTCGGGCATCGGCTCCACGTATTTCTTGATAATCAATCCCGCCGGAGATCCCACGGAGTTCTCATAGTAATCCGGGTTGCTTACCATATCACCTTCCTCGTTGGGAATCTGCTGGTCCAACGGATTATAATACCTTCCATCCCACTCTTGTCCCGGGTAAAGCAATGACTTCTCCAGACGGGGATCCCTGTTTTCGAAAGGATTGTCCGGGTCGTAGGTTGGATCTTCAGAAATGGGGAGTCCGTTCATGGTTTCGTAGGCCTCGACCATATCATAGGTACCCGATACATTCGCATAGCCTCCCCCCATGCCCGGAAGCATGAACTGGGGATGCCTGCTCGGATAGATATCCTGGGTAAACTTGATGCTCAATATCGCCTCTTCGTTATCCGATTCGCTTAAAAACAGCTGCCGGTAATCCGGGTACAGCTCATACACACCCATCTCGATAACCGCTTGGGCATCCTCCATCGCGGTGGCATAATTCCCCATATAGAGCTCCAGCCTTGCTTTCAGGGCGCGCGCGGCACCGCTGGTAATATGTCCCTCTGACTGAACCATGTTTTGAACGGGAAGCTTGTCACTGATCTCATCCAGCTCCTGAAGGATAAAACTTTTGACTTCCTCAGCGGGCGTTCTCGCCATGACCGCATCCGGCCCGAGTGTTTCGGTAACCAGCGGCATATCGCCGAACATCATCACCTTGTAAAAATAATTATAGGCCCTTAAAAATCGAGCCTCGGCCTTATAACGCTCTTTCGTGGCCTCGTCCATGGAAACATTTTCGATCTTTTCAAGGAAATTATTGTACTTCCGGATTCGACCGTATTCAAACCAGTCGCCGCTGTACGGGTCTCCCCAGTAGGATTCAGCAAGATTTGTGGGAGAGGCGGATCCGTCTATTTTATGGCTCCAGCCCGGATAATAGGCGTTATCGCTCATCCCGTCAAAGTAGATGATATTTGACCAGGTTTCCCAGTTTTCGTACAGGCCTGCAAGGGCCAGCTCGGCATCTTGCTCCGTTTGCCAAAAAGTATTGTCAGACAACGAATTTTTGGGCGTCACATCCAAAAAACCATCGCCACACGAGGTAACTCCCAGCCCAAACGTTGTTATGGTCAAAAAGTATATTAGCTTTTTCATAGTATATCTCTTTAAATTATTTTAAAATGTAATATTTAATCCAAGCGTATACGTTTTAACTTGAGGATAACCAACCCCATTGGGCGTTTCGGGGTCATAGTTCCCCGGAAATCCGGTTATGGTCAGCAAATTCTCACCGCTGAAAAACACCCTCACATTGGATAAATAATCGCCCGACCATGTGACCGGCACGGTATAGCCAAGCTGAATATTTTTCAGTCGTATATAAGCCGCATCAAGCACACTAAAGGAGCTAAACTGATAATAGCTGGTGGTATGCCCCGTCAAGGCCGTCGTTACCACTCTCGGATAGCGGCCTTCCCGGACCACTTCGTTATTCTCAACGATCGTGCGATCCATATGCATTTGCTGAACTTTCGCCCCGTTCTGGAAAGGCCACATGGCTTCCGGATGAATGGTCCGGTAGACTCTGTCCGCGCCCTGGAAAAAGGTGGAAAGGTCAAATCCCTTGTAATTGAGCCCCAGGTTAAAACCAAAGGTAATTTCCGGGATCGTATTCCCAAGCACAATCCGGTCATCGCCGTTGATAACCCCGTCACCATTTTGGTCTTGGTATTTCTGATCGCCCACGGCAGGAGTATTCCCCGGTATGTGGGGACTTGCATCGACATCTGCTTCATTTTGGAAAACGCCGATCGCCTCATAACCATAGTACGAATTCCATGCAATGCCCTCTTTTCGAATGCTGGTCCCGATATCAGGATTCTCGTACCGCTCCACCTTGTTGATATTATAGGCTCCGTAAAGGGACACATCATACTGGAAATCACGGATATTATTGTTGTGAGCAACCTCAAACTCTATTCCCCTGTTCCTCATAGCCCCGGCATTCACCGTAGGTGCGGGCAACCCGTATATGTCGGAAACAGGAACAGAGGTAAGAATATCGTCGGTATACCGATTATAGTAATCGAAGGTCAGGGAGAGCTGGTTTTCAAACAGACCCGCATCAAAACCGATATCCATCTCTGTGGTCGTCTCCCATGTGATATCCGGGTTGGTCGGACTGGTTTGTGCGGCTCCGCTCGATGCTGATCCCCCGAAATTATAGTTCTGCCCAAGCGATATAAGCGGTATATATTGATAGTTGCCGATTCTGTTATTCCCCAGCTTACCCCAGGATCCTCTTAACTTCAGTTCATTAATCCAGCTGATATCGTCCATGAAAGACTCCTCGGCGATTCGCCATCCGGCGGAAAAGGAAGGAAACCATCCCCAGCGCTGCTCCCGGGCAAATTTGGAGGATCCGTCATATCTCAAATTGGCCTGGACAAGATACCGGCTTCTAAAATCATAATTTATCCTTCCGAAATAGGAACCCAGCTTGGATTCAACTGCCGAACCGTCATTCGACCAGCCCTCTTGCGAACCCGCCGTCAGCTCCGATATGTCATTAGAGGGAAACTCCTGGCGATAGGCGCTTAGGGAGTTGCCGAGCTCTCTTTTTCTGTAGACTCCCAGCAGGCCATTTATTCCGTGATCTCCGTGCCTCCGGTCGTACTCCAGCATGGCTTCCAGTACCGTAACAGAGCTCCGATACACCTGGTCCTCCACCGAATTTGGTCCCTGTACGGACCCATCACCATATGCAATCGTCCGGTCATGATCCTTGCCGTCGCTGAGCTCATAATTCGCGCTGGCCGTCCCCTGCAGCGACAAGCCCTCCATTAAGTGAGCTTCGCCGGTCAGGCTCCCCACGACCCGTGAATTCTTTTCCTGATACTTCCCTCCTTCTTCAATCCAGGCAATGGGATTGCCATCGTCATGGCGGTCCCACGCCCCATCCTCGTATTTATTGGCAACGATGGGCGGAATGCGGTTCGCCTGCCGGAAAAACTGGTAAACGGACCCTCCGCTGTTGAACGGATTAGCGGGATTGGTCGTTTCCCTGCGTGTCAGGGAAGCATTGACGCCCAGATCGAACCAATCGGTCACGTCACTGTCGAAGTTGATCCGCAAATTGTAGCGATCACTATTTGCCTTTTCCATTAGGCCATATTGCTCATTGTAACCCAGCGATACTCTATACCGGTTCACATCACTGCCTCCGGCAAAACTGAGATCATGATTTTGTGTAAAGCCCGAACCCTGCAGCAACAGATCAAGCCACTGCGTATTCGGGTAATTATAAGGGTCCGATCCGGTTTCAAATTTTGTTATTTCTTCCTGTGTGTACCGGGGATCAAGTCCTTCATTTATGTTTGCCTCATTTAACAACCGTCCATATTCAGCGGACGAAACATATTCCGGAAGACGGGTGGCCTGCTGCCAGCCGATATGTGTTTTATACGAAACATTCATGCTCTCCCTGTTGCCCCGTTTGGTTGTTATCAACACGACCCCGTTTGCAGCGCGAGAGCCATAGATAGCAGCAGAAGCCGCATCCTTCAGTACACTCACGCTCTCCACGTCATTGGGATTGACATCGTCCATTGAAGCCTCAACACCGTCGATCAGGACCATCGGCGAAGAGTTGTTCATCGTCCCTACCCCACGGATCAAAATACTGTGATCTTCCTGTCCCGGTTGTCCCGAAGACTGTGTAATTGTCACACCGGGGCTTTTACCCTGCAGCAGGGAAGTCATATTGGTGGCGGGACGGGATTCCAGTCCTTCACTGCTGATCGTACTTACAGAACCTGTTACATCCTGGCGCTCCTGCGTGCCATATCCCACGACTACCAGCTCTTCACCAGAAATAGCCTGTGGCTGCAGGGTAATATCAATTTCCGTTCGTCCGCTAATGGCCACCTCCTGCCGCTGATAGCCAATATAGGTAAACACGAGGGTATCCTGCAGGGAAGGCACGGTTACCTCATAATAACCCTCACCGTCAGTCGATGCCCCGGTTGAGGTCCCCTTCAACAGAATATTCACGCCCGGGAGTGTTTCCCCTGTCCGGGCATCGGTCACGGTCCCTGTAATCGTTTCCTGAACGCGTTGGATAGTAAGTTTTTCATTCTTATTCATCAATATCAGTTGTCCGCTGGGCGAAACAGCAAACCGCAAGCCGGTATTCTCCAATACTTTCCAGAGGGCATCCTGTATGCTTATCTCCTCAAGGTCAAGGCTTAAGTGATTTCCCAGAACAGGCAATTGAGTGTCATACGAAAGTTTTAAATGGCCTTTGGAGGCAATGGATTTTAAAGCGTCAAGCAAGGTAGTTTGCTCGACCCGTAGTGTGATGCTCTTATTTAATACGGAAGATTCGTCAATATCCTGCCTGACTTCTGTATTAAGAAGCTGTTCCAGTGTTCCGACTGACGCCACCTGTTCGTTTGCCTGCTGGCTATCCTGTCCCATCAGCGGCAATGCCAATACTCCAAACAGAACAACCATGGAGACGAGTTTAGCTATCCGTTCATATAGATCGATATATCTGTCCCTGTTTATCATAATTAAGCTTCCTCTGTTAATATTAACCGACATATGTGTAAATGTTATCGTTATTCATTGTTATGAAATGTTACTCTACGACCTTCTCTTTTATAGTCCAAATCGAGGGAGAGTGCGATGACAGCCAGCACTTCTGTCAAAGGTTCATCCTCAAAGGAGGCCGACATGCGACGTTCTTCAAAAGAAGAATCCGACAATACGATATCGATATTATACCACCGCTCTAACCGTTCTGCTATGTGATCCAGGGATTTATCTGTGAATACCAGTCTCTTGTCTTTCCAGGCGATCAGTTCGTCAATATTTCCTTCCCCCTTTTCGATAAGCTGTCCGGCTGACCGGTACGTAACCCATTGATTTTTGGTCAGATAGATAGTTTCCGTTTCCCTGCTTTCTCCTTCGGAATCGATTTCTTCATCCTCATCCTCCCTGGAAACAGCCACCTTACCCTCTGCGACAGCAACCTGCACATCATCATCGTACGCTCTGATATTAAATGAGGTCCCCAATACCCGCGTAGTGGTAGGCCCGGCATGAACAATAAAAGGGCGGGATTCATCCCGATTAACCGAGAAAAAGCCCTCACCTTCCAAATAAACTTCTCGCTTGTCACTACCAAATTTTTCCGGATACCGCAGCGTGCTTCCGGCATTTAGCCTTATCACTGATCCGTCTCCAAAACGCAGGGTCGCTGTTTGTCCATTTGACAACGTACGCTGTTCGAACTTGATTTCTGACTGGGTTTGAGATGAAGGGAAGTCATTATAACTGTAATACAAACCGATCCCTCCGGCCATCACGATAATCAATGCCATGGCAGCCACTTTCATCCAAAGTCCTCCCCTGATACGGTGAGAGCGCTGAAAATAGGATGATTTTATATCTGAATCCCGCCTTTCACGGCCAGAATGAGTACCCTCTTCCTTTTCTATTTCAGAAAAAAGACGATCTCTGATTTCATCTTTCTCTGTAAAGGACAATGAACCCTGGTGGCCGATTTCTCTGGATACTTCCTGCAATAAAGAAATATTGCCCGGCTCTTTATCCAGCCAGTACTCTACCTCTTTCACTTCTTCGGGCGTACAAAGGCCCAACAGATAGTTAATCAATAGTTGTCGTTTCGGAAAATCGTCCATATCAGTTTTTTCCTAAAATTCTACCCCGGATTTCTCACCAAGAAATTTGTATGTCCGCAAGGCGAAGAAAAAATAACAGCGCAGCCCCCTGCGCCCCCACGCTATTTTTTTCTTCACCGACGCTGAGGGGGCAACGTTCGCAGTATGTTACACGCTGTTATAGTTTGTTGGCCTCATAAATAAATATAACTTTATCCTTGTCATGTGGTTACAACTATACGCCAGAAATCCTTGTGGAAAATACGGCTACTTATATAATCCTTTTCAAAGCCCGGTACCCTGAGGGAAAAAATATATATTTTTCCTGCTTCACACGTCGTGAAGGCATAAAACGAAAAATATAGAGTAATGACCTCCGGAAAATGTGCGAGCGTTGCGCGTATATTGTGACAGGCAGGTCAGTAATCGTTGCAAAATATGGTATTCAGAGCAAGCAGAGATTCAGGCTTTAAGCAGGAAGTGTGAAGTATAACTTGTCATGGCCGGGGATTAATAGGAGGGCAGGATGGAATTAGAAAGGTAGTCGCGGGAAGCCGAATATTAGAAGTTGTACGCTGGATAGCCTTTTGCAGGATTTCGCCCGAAGCTCTGCATTAACAACCCGGACAGAATTCAGTTTACACCCCCACGCTATATCCTCTTAATTATTTCGGGAAAAATCTCCCAGTTCTTCTCTCAGAACATTCAGTGCTTTGCTAATATGGGTTTCCACCGTCTTAAGCGAGATATCCATTACCTCGGCAATCTCGGTATAGGTCAATCCTTCCTCCCGGCTTAACAGGTAGGCCCGGCGCGCCCGATTGGAAATTTTAGAAAGTGCCACACTGTACGCCTCCCGTACCTCGGTGGATCTGGCCGCAGACTCGCTTTGGGGTTCCACTTGGGTAAGTTTTTCCAGGTTTTCTTCGAGCCACCGGTCGTATCTTTTGGCTCTTTTTAGTTTTTTAAGCGCGTGATTTCGTGCAGTTTTCAGAAGGTAACTTTTAAAGGCAGGGTGATCAAAATCAATTCTTTCTCTTTTCCTCCACATTTTAATAAAAACTTCCTGGGTCCAGTCTTTTACCCGCGCACTGTCGGAGGTATAGGTATACAGAAAGGAGACAACATCATCCACATATTTGTTAAACAACCGGTCGAACTGTTCCCGTGTAAGCATAGACCCCGCTGATCTTCTTTTCATTCCTGGTTCATAACTTAATATCCGTCAATTATGTAGCAGTCAAAGCTTGAAACATCCCTTTCAGGACAGATCACGATGAGCCGATCATTGTTATCCCATCAACAAGCTATCTACCGCACCGCTTATCCTTGTCATTTCTTTCAAGCAATTTTTCAGCCCTTAGAAAATATTAAATAAAGTTTTTATTTTACCAATCAAAAGTAATAATTCATTTTATTTTTGCTGTCTGTTTAAACACTGTCATTATGTTTCCCTTTTAAAGCCTCGCAGCTGATTTATTTGAACATCGTTTATTAATAGCATCCCTGACAACCATTTTTGGTCATCATTTTTTCCCGAAATACTTCCAGTCGACATCATATACCCCCCCTGTAGAACTCCCTCCCTACCCTTCCGGCCGCATGCGGCAGATCATGAATTACCCCTGCCTCAGATCTTTGCCCGCTACCGTCAAGTAGCTGCCGGACCCGAAATTCATCCTTGTCTTCATGCTTAGAAGGCTTGCTGCATCTTTAGCGCTGACACTATAAGCAGGGATCTTTTGGCACTATGACTGCATTGAAACATCTTCATCCGTAGCTTCGGACTTGTCTTTCCTATTTCGCCATATCGTCCATCCCCAAAGCAGCAGAAAGCCGACACCCAGCAGGGCGGCAATCGGACGGTTGAAGAACGGCCAGAGGATTCCCTCCGATCCGGTAACGGTCTGTATGAACCGCTCTTCCAGCGGTCCCCCTAAAATAATACCCAGCACGACCGGGCCCAGCGGGATTTTCCGGCGTTCCAGGACAAAACCAAGCAGTCCCATCCCAAGCATGATACCGACATCAAAGTAACTCCCCTGGATCGCAAAAGAACCGATAATACAAAACAACAGAATTACAGGGAGCAATATTTTTTGCGGGATCTTAATGACAAAGCGGCCTGTTTTGATGGCGACATAGCCCACGACCAGCAGGGCCAGATTAGCGATGATGAAGGACAGGTAGATGCTGTATACCAGCACCGGCTGGCTTGCAAAGATCTCCGGACCCGGGTTTAGGTTTTTCATGAGCAACACCCCGATCACAATCGCGGTTATTGAATCCCCCGGTATCCCGAAAACCAGCGCCGGGATCCATGTGCCGGCCAGGGCCGAACTGTTGGCTGTCGTAGCGTCGGCAATCCCTTCCAGCGATCCTTTGCCATACTCCTCCGGATGCTTGCTGGATCGTTTGGAGGCCGCCAGGGAAATCCAGGATCCCATATCCGCTCCCGCACCGGGCAGCATGCCCGTCACAGAACCGATTAAGCCGGAACGCAAAAAATCACCTTTCCGCCCGCTGATCAGCTTCACAGGAGACCGGAAGACGGACACAAAAGGCCTCCATATATTCCGCTTCAACCAGCCGCCTGCTCCCGTTTCCTCCCTCGTATCTGCGGCCGGATCCGGGATGGATCTATCTTTTCGAATATTCATGACGTTCCGCAGTACCTCGGAAAGCCCGAACAAGCCGATCATGGCCGGTATAAAACTGATACCCTGGTACAGCTGGGGCAGCCCAAAGGTGAACCGCGCTTCGGTATGCACGGCGCTCAGTCCCACCAAGGCAAGGAACAGCCCGATAAGCAGGCCCAGCAGCGACTTCAGAACAGGTCCGCGCGCCACCACGACCGCCGAACTCAGCCCCAGCAGGTACAACCAGAAATATTCCGCCACGCTGAACATCGATGCCACCCTGGCCAGCTGTCCCCCCAGCAGAATAAGGATAACCGCCCCGAACAGTCCCCCCATCACACTGCCCGTCAGCGCCATCCCCAGCGGCTTCTCCGACTGGCCCTTCCGGGTGAACGCGTAGGCATCATCCACATAGGCGGCCGAAGCCGGAGTGCCCGGGATACGCAGGAGCGTCGTGGGAATATCGCCGGCAAAAATAGCACAGGCCGTCATGGTTGCAATACCCGCCAGCGCCGGGACAGGATCCATCCAGTAGGTAATAGGGACAAACAAGGCCACCGCCATCGTAGCCGTCAAGCCGGGGATGGCCCCTAAAAAGATCCCGTATATGGCAGACAGGATAATCACCATCCAGATGGACGGGGAGAAAACAATCAGTTGCAGGGCTTCCAAAAGTGCTTCTATCATAATGTGACCATGAATATTACCATCCCAGCAGGCCCCAGGGCAGGGGGACCCGCAGGTAGATTGCGAACAGTTGATAAGTCAGGGGTACGATGACAAGTACGACCACCAGAGCAGTTGACCATCGAACGTGGAATTGCCACATGAGCAGCAACAGGATGAACGCCGCTGTGAGGATAAATCCAAGGTACTCGGCAAACAGCAGGTAAAAAATAACAGCCCCAACCAACAGCAGGATATGAGTATAGTCGATCCCTTTAAGATCGTCGGCCTCCGCCCTGCGGCCCAGGCTGCCGGTAACCAGTAAGGTCAGAATAATAAGCCCCATCAAAGCTAAAATGATAGAGGGGAAGAACATCGGGCCATACCGCTGCGAAACCACCTCTGCAAACGCTTGGCTGTTAAAGATCTCGCCATAGGTTTGATTCTCCGTTTCCAGGAACTGAAGGAAAGCCTCCGGGGACTGGCCACTGCTGCCAAAGCCGGAGTTCTTCAGAAAACGATGGTATTCCTCGCTGGTGATTACAGACTCTACCGATTCCAGCAACGTCTGGTAGCGCTCATCCGGGACCTCGTTCGGTACGGCCAGACCCCGCCAGGTTTGGCTGGTCCAGTCGTATCCCTGCTCCCGGAAGGTCGGGATATCCGGCTGGTCGGCCAGTCGCTCCTCAGCCATCACTCCCAGGCTCCGGATTTCGCCCGCATCGTACAGCGACCTGGCCTCCGGGAAGCTGCACACGACCATATCCACGCCGCCCGCCATCAGCTCCTGCAGGGAAGGGGCCGATCCGTTTATGGAGATCCAGGTAACCGCATCGGCCGGGAGGTCCGCTTCCAACAGCCAGCCCGCCAGGCTCACGTGCCATACGCCTCCGAAAGCCGTACCGGAAGCCTGCAGGGAACCCGGTGATTCCCGGATAGCCTGCTCCAAATCATCCAGGTTTTCCCAGGGTGCCTCCTCACGGACAAATATAGCGGCATTATCCTGGTTGACCTTCATCAGCGGCCGGTAATCCCGGTAGGTGATATTTGTCAGCCCCCGCCAGTGCAGCATATTAATTTCCGCCGTTATCATGGTCATGCTGTATCCGTCAGGGCGCTCCAGGGCCCCCCGGGTATGCCCCGTCACTCCGCCCCCGCCGGTGGCATTGATCACATTCACGGGCACCTCCATCTCCCGTTCCAGCTGGGAAGCGATCTGCCGGGCCACCCGGTCAGTTCCTCCGCCCGCGGACCACGGACATATCAGCGAGATGGGCCGGTTCGGATAGGATGCTTCCCGGGTACAGCCCAGCAGCAGTACGACTGCCACTAATAATATAGCCACAGGAGTTCCGAGAGCCCTGCCAACGCAGACGTATTTTATAACCCTGACCTTAAATGGTAACAATCTCATACCATTCCCGATAAAAATTTGAACCTCTTATTCCATTTTTTTCCGATGTTGAATAGTATTGCTGCCTTCTTTCCATACTCATGGTTGTTCAGTATGTTGTTATCGGCCTTCATAGTTTGAGCTTCTCCCCTCCGTGCCCGGTATTCCTCTACTCAAACAGAAACAGCGTTCTCCTCGATATACTGATCCAACTTGGTCGGCTGACTGGCTGGTCCCACATAATGAATCCGTTCAGCCCATTCAAGACCATATTTTTCTCCAACCTTCTTATCTGATGGCGTCCCCCAGCGTAATCGCATGGAATCCATATCCAGCATGATATGCTTGATATAGTTAAAATTGGCCGTCTCGTCGTCTTCACCCAGAATCGGTAATTTCTTCCCCTCTTCAGATAGTCTCCTGCGCAGCCGTGAACCGGCGTGGCCCCCGGGCCCCTGCGTCGTATTGACCATATTGGCCCTTACTTTGGTATCAATTACCTCACTGATATCTACAATCCGGTTAATATATTGTCTGCTTTTATTTTGATAGCGCGCAAAGTAGTACATCTCACTGACGCTGTTGGGCTCAACCCCCGCATCAAAATGTTCGGGATAATTCCGGCTGCTCCCGGCCATCCAGCGTGCTGCTTCGACGGCCCGTGCTGTTATATAGTGATCCGGATTTTCTTCATAATGGGCCCATGGATCGTAAGAAACCACCGTATCGACTTTCAGCATTCGAAAAAGAAATATCAAACGACCTTTCAGATCCTGGATATTGACTTCATCCATCTGATGGTTCCGGTTATAGAAATCATACGTTTTTTCCAGTCCCAGCACTTCTGCAACAGCTTCATTGGATTTTTCATTATTCACAATAACCTCTCCTCTGGTACTACCCCTCCCCGCCTTTTCGTCGTTGGAGGTGCGGATAAGATAGCCGGTATATCCTTCTTTTATCAGTTTGGCTACCGTCCCCCCCGCGAATAGTGATATGTCATCGGAATGAGGCTGTATCACCGCTAACACCTTGCCTTTATGGGGCTGGCCCTTTTGCATCTTTTCGACGACAAGCTCATTCCCGAAGAGATCGGGATCCTCATCTTCCGGCTTTATTTTGTTATCCCCCAGTGACGACAGGTAAACGGGAGAACCCAACAATGCTCCGGTTGTTAACCCCGTCTGCAGAAAATCTTTTCGTTTCATAGTTGCCTTTTTATTTAACCTTAGCCTGTAAACAAAAACGCTCAAATTTTATCAGATCCGGGTCCGCTAAAATACAAGTGCCGTTGAGTCAGCTACACCGGATTCCATACTTCATACTCTTCCGAAGGAACAGCTGTCTCGGTTAAAAAGAGCTCCCGAAAAACCAGCCTTACAACGACTGGAACGGGAAAGATTAACCTTTGCCATTTGCGTAGCGTGCTTCACTACTCATCCCAGGGCGAAGCCGCCAGCCCGTTGAGGTCGTAGACGACTTCCCCCTCCCGTATCGTCAGTTCCGTCTCCAGTTTTCTGTCGGCCCCCGGCTTCAGGTTGCCTCGCGAGTCGACAAAGCCAAAGTCCCCCTCCCGCATACCGAAGACGGCCACGTCGGCCACCGCCCCCTCGCTCAGGTGACCCAGATCCTCGCGGCCGATGACCTGCGCCGGGGTCCACGTGGAGGCCTCAATTACTTCTCCCAGCGACATGCCCATATCCATCATCTTCGAGACCACATTCAGCATGTTCTTCATCCCGTCGTTCATGCTCCCCGTATGCAGGTCCGTGCTGATGGTCGTGGGATGCAGTCCCTGCTCGAAGGCCGGAATGGCTACGGGGTAGAAAAAGCTGCCCCCGCCATGGCCCACGTCAAACACTATGCCCCGGTCCCGGGCTTCCAGCATGCCCTCCCGGAGCTCCTTGTCCTCGTCAATCACCGCCTGGCGTCCCCCGTGCACAGTGCCCCCGCCGCCGTACATGTGGGTATAAATATCGCCGGGACGCAATACCTCCAGCAGCAGCTTCTCCAGCGGAAGCGGCGGTGAGGCTCCTCCGAAGTCCACCATCACCGGCACGCCGGCACGCTCGCCGGCCTCCACTGCCCGCTCGTAGGGCCCCCACTCATGACCATGGTAGTGGGCAATTTTAACCCCCACCACCTCCGGGTGCTGCCGGGCCACCAGGGCCGTCATCTTCGGGTCCATGTCATTATTATTCTGTTCTTCAGGTATTACTCCTTTCATGCCGCTGCCGATAATATTCAGGAACGCCAGCACGCGGGTCCGGGAGCGGTCGATGACCTGCTCTTTGAAATGGCCGAAGTTCCGCCAGCCCGCGCCCCCCACATCCACGGTGGTCGTGACCCCGGCCCGGAAGGTAAAGCCGTCGGGGGGAAGGGCCGTAAAGCTGTTGCTCAGGTACGCATCCGGCTCGGTGCCGTGGTAATGGTGCCCGTGGAGGTCGATCAGCCCCGGGGTGACGTACAGCCCGGACGCGTCAACCACGGTTTCGGCTTCTGCCGGGGACAGGGAAGCGGACACTTCCACGATCTTCCCGTCGCTGATGCCCACGTCCATCGGCTCGTCGATGTTGTTCCTGGGGTCGATCACATGTCCGCCTTTCAGCAGCAGATCGTAGGACTGGGCTACACTTAAAGCCGGCAGGGACAACAGCAAAAAAGTCAGGAAAAAGAAAGCAGGGTAACGCAAACCCTTTTTTAAAAAAAACAGCAAACGGGCACGGTTATATTTAAATTTCAACATAGTTACCTGGGAATTCATCATTTTTATTACATTGCTTGATTTGATTGATACTTTACTTGGCGTTTAAAACAGCCGGGCTTCGCACCCGGGAAGAAATTCAGGTTAGGCCATTGAGAGTTCTTCCCGAATTCTCTCCCCTACGATTTCTGCCTCCCCGGGCTGCAGCATAAAGACCGTGAGGTTTATCGTATGCTCCCCGCTGCCTCTCATTTCGATCGAAGGATCGCCCTCTCTTAGATTTTCCCTGAGCTCCTCTTGTGAGAGACCTATGGTATTTTTGTCCCACGTTATCGCCAGCGAAGGCGTGTGATTTGCGATGGGCGGAACGGTAACCTCGGTCGTTACCCCATCAACCTGCCGGGCCTTATCTTCAATCAGTGCAATGCGGTCTTCCCACCTTTTCCACTGCTCGTCATGATCCATCTCAACATATCGTTTGACGGCGGCATACATGCCCAGGATCTCTTCTTTATTTACCTTCATGCCGCGGCCGATGTTGCCCCCGCGCGGGGGACTGTTAAAGCGGGCTGCGGCAACCAGGTCCTTCCTGCCCATCAGTATACCCGCACTCTGGGGGCCGCGCAGCGCCTTGCCCCCGGATATACACACCAGGTCAAATCCCATGTCATTAAACCTCCACAGATTTTCAACCGGCGGCACATCCGCAGCGATATCGATCATGGTCGGAACATCGTGTTTCCGGCCGACCTCCACCCACTCTTCATGTTGAATCATCCCATCCGGGGCGGCTTTGTTTAAAAACCACATCATCGCGGTATCTTCACTGATAGCGTTTTCCAGTTCCTCCTTCGATTCTACGGGGACAATCGTCACGCCGGTATTCGTAACCGCATGCACATAGCCGGTGTTATGGCTCTTCTGTACAATGACCTCAGACTTCAGGTCCGTCCCTTCCAGGTGAGGAAGCCGGGCGGCTTTCTCCGGGTCCGTCCCGGCAATAATGCCTGCCGTCCCCAGCACCATGGCAGACCAGCATCCCGCCGACACCATGGCGGATTCGGCGTGACACATTTCAGCAATGCGCTCGCCGACCTTGTCCTGTGCCTCATCCAGCATCATAAAATCGTTGGAAGAAGCGTTGATAGCCTGCATAACCTCCTCCGGCATCAGGCAGCCGGTCATGGAGGTATAGGTCCCTGCCGCATTGATAAACGTTCGAATGCCCAGCTCATCGGCGATATCGCGCTCTCCTGTAGTGCCGGGGGCCCGGTCACAGGACTGCATCGAGACGGCGCCGCTTCCGAACAGGCCAAACAGGGATAGGGTTGACAGCCGTTTTAAGAGTGCTCTTCTACTTAGCATAATAATATATATCCATTCATTTCATTAAAAAAACCTTTATCATGATTTAATTAATATATCAATAAGAATCAAATTCTTTCATATCATTTCGTATTGACCGGATGATTCTTTCGTAATTCTTTTCTTTTTTCCCTTGTTTATTTTGCAATCATCCCACAACAGTCATTTATCAGATATTGCAAGAAACCGAAGGAATACAACAATTGTTTTATATTCTTCTCGCTTTTTTCCTGCAAAAATAAAGGCGCGAGAGGCACTGGTTAAGAGAACGATTACTATAGTTCTCTCCTGGCGATGATCAGAGAAGAGGAACGGATTGTATCAACCCGGGACCGAAATCATCTGTTTTCAACAGGGAAGTTTTTTTAAACCCGCCCATTCTTATAACCAGACAAAAGAAACTATTTGCTTTTTTTAAAACTGCTAAACATGCTGTTATCCTATTTATCCATCACCATTAATTAATATGATAGTCAATATCCAGGTCATTTTCCCGCACCTCTTTTAGCTTCTGCCGCAGCCGCTCCCGGAATGAAGCCACAATATCCTCGTACTGCGGGTTTCCGGCCAGGTTGTTATACTGCTGCGGGTCCCGCTCCATATCGTACAGCTCCATACCCGATCCCGCGTCTTCATCATACTGGATATAGGCCCACTTCTCGGAGCGAAGCAGGTACGCCAATCCTCCCCCCCACCGGTGCATCGAAAAGGCGGCCTCCCGGACCTCGTGGTTCGGATCCTCCAGCGTTTGTACCAGGCTCTTGCCCTGCAGGTGCTCCGAGTACTCCAGTCCCGCCATTTCCGCGACCGTGGGATACAGGTCCAGCAGCTCCACCAGCGAATGGCTGACCGCCGGCTCTTTCCCCGGGGCTTTGATGATCAGCGGCACCCGCACCGATTCCTCATGCAGGCCCACCTTCATCCAGAACCGGTGCTCGCCCAGGTGAAAGCCGTGATCGGAGGTAAAGATGACAATGGTTTCATCTTCCAGTCCCTCCTCTTCGAGCGTCTGCAGCACTTTTCCCACCTGCGCGTCCATATAGGACACCGAAGCGTAATAGCCCGCCACCGCCTTTTTTTCCTGCTCCTCCGACATGCGTGCATTCACGCTGGTCACATAGTTGATTCCGCGGGCCGGAATATCATCCCAGTCGCCGGCCACTTTGGGCGGCAGCACCATCTCCCGGTAGGGATAGGGCTCAAAGTATTCCCCGGGCGCCACAAAGGGTACGTGCGGGCGAACAAATCCCACCCCGAGGAAAAACGGTTCGTCCTTATGCTTGCGGATTAAATCAGAGGCCTTTTCAGCGGTTTTGCCATCCGAATGGGCGGCATCGCCTTTATCCGCCTTGACGATGGTCATTACGTTGCCTCCCTGCCGGGGTTTCTCCCCATACGGGTTATTCTGCACCAGCTCCGCTTCGCCCTCGGCTTTCCACTCCGGACCGGGACTGTTATAGCGCTCGGTCCAGGAGGCCGGATCGTCGGTTCCGTTTGATCCCTCCTCGATATCGCCCGGCACGCCCATATGATAAATCTTGCTGACGCGCGCGGTATAATAGCCGTTGTCTTTGAACAGCTGAGACCAGGATCTCCGGTCGGGACCCACGTTCCGGCGGCCGCTGACGTAGCCGTAGGTGGTGGTCGCGCTCGGGTAATAGCCGAACATCAGCGAAGCGCGGGACGGGCCACAGACCGGGTACTGCGAGTAGGCCCGCGTAAAGCGTACTCCCTCGGAGGCCAGCCGGTCGATATTGGGGGTGATATCCAGCTTATTCTTATAGGAGGAGACCGCGGTGGCCGTCAGGTCATCGGAAATGATAAACAGCACATTGGGTTTTTCCGGTTGCTGGGCGGGAGCATTTAGTGATAATGCTATGAATAGACAGGTAAAGATGGATATGGATAGATATTTCATGGGCACAATTCTTTTCAAAATTTACTCGGTTTTCTTAAACCCTAATACAGTGGGTTCATCAATATCCGGATCGCCGGGCTTTATTATTTAGATATGAAAGGAAGTTTCCCCGCTTCAGTAACAGGGATCAGGATGTTCCCTGGGACTCCCATTACATCCCAATATGGTCAATACAATATAAATACAACAAATCGTTAATCTTCTTTTTTCCATAGAATAAGCAGGTATGGTATTCATTGTAGAGGCCTTTGAAAAACCAGGAGTTTTGTTCAAGGTCAAGGCCAGAGGGAGGTTGGAATCGCAGTATATAGCCCATATGTAAGAATTTCAACCACCCGATAACGCCGACATTGGCCAAAAGAACGGTTTTGCAAAGAGTTCTTGTAAGCTTTCGCTATTAGTGCAAGAAACTGATTCTCCATTTCACTCTAATATACGGTATATTTATTATAATGCGTTTAGCGGTTAGAGACTTATTAACTTACCGCGCTGTTGCACTTGTTACTTGAACACAGCTTATATTTAAAGAAGACACAAAATTATTCTGAATAAACCTTGTGGTTCAACTGCTCAGGTCCAATGGGTTGCCGGGTAAAGCCCGGACCCCTCCACCGTACCTGAAGAGCGTGCGTGCCTTTCTCACCACGAGCATATGTGAGTTGTATTGGGTGATACCCTTCCTCCAGATGAATGTCCCCTGAAACTTCGGTGCCACCCGTATAGCCCCGGTCTGCATCGATCACCGTAGCCGCGTGGAGATGCAGGACCGCACCACCGTCGGTCTGCAAAGAAAACGTATAGGTTCCGGTTTGGGGTACATCGAGTAGACCGCTGTAAGCTATTACAATATCCTCATCCCGGGTTCGAACGCTCAGATCAAAACCTTTGGCCACCCCGGACGCGCTTTCGGAATCCAGCCCGAGCGTGCTTACATCCGGGGTCCACGGGGTCGGAGTCTCAAAAACGCGGTAGCGGAGGCCAAGCTTCAGATTCTGAGGTGCCTCTACTGCAGGTACCGGGACCTCATCATAGGGCCGAGCCGCTGTTGAATCGGGGCGACGCAGCCGCAGTACCCGGTCTTTCATGAGCCCTTGCAGTTTTTCGAATTTACCGCTACTACCGGCTAAATCCTTCGTTTCGCCCGGATCTTTCCGGGTATCATATATACGAAAATCATCATCTGCGGATTCTACGTTATATCGTATTCCTTTGTAGCCATCCAAATAAATTACCTGCATCTGCCCGCGACGCTGGCCCTGACGGGAGGCCTCAAATTCGGAATAATCAGGGGTTGCCCCACCCTGACTGTATTCGATATATACCTCACTTTCGTTGGGCGTACCTTCTCCGGAGAGTAGGGGAAGCAGCGATACCCCATCAGTGCGGGCCGGTGCCGGCAGCCCGGCCAGGTCAGCAAACGTCGGCAGCCAGTCGTGGAAGCCGCCGGGCGCATCACTGGTTGACCCCGCGGGAATCTGTCCCGGCCAGCGCACGATAGTGGGGACGCGAATGCCCCCCTCCCACGTATCCCGTTTTATCCCGTCTAACGGACCAAAACTATCAAAAAAGGTAGGATCGTAAGCCCCGTAGCCGTAGGATTCGCGGTGTGGTCCGTTATCGGAAGTAAACACAACCAGGGTATTGTCGTCAATATCCAGATCGTTGAGTAGCTGAAGAATATCTCCTACGCCATTATCTATCCGTCTGACCATGCTGGCAAACCGCTTCTGCGGCTCCGGCCAGTCCCTGCCGGCATAATCGTGATGGATATAGTCCTCAATTGTGCTATCCGCGGTGTTGATGATATGGCCCTTTTCGCCTTTCCACTGCACTCCACCTTTTAATCCACCGCCTTTGGGATAGGGAGCGGGCGCTATCTCCAATCCGGCATGGGGCGTATCATAGGGCAGGTACAGGAAAAAAGGGTGGCCCGTATCTTTCTGTTCGGTAATCCACTTTTTGGCGGCGGCTGTAAACAAGTCGGTGGTATAAGCGCCTTTTAGCTGATCAGAGATTTCCTCAGTTCCGGAATACAACTCTACAGGCGGCCGCTGGCGCACTTCATGGGCCGGGTAGTGATTATGGCCATCCCGGTGACGCACGTAGCCGAAAAAATGATCGAATCCGCGTTTGGTCGGGTAGGCTTCCCACGTCTGCGGGCTATCGCCCTCGCGGCCCTGCAGTCCGTATTTACCTACAAGACCGGTCGCATAGCCGGCCTCTTTCAGCACTGTAGCAAGGTTATGATTATCAGACAGGGCTTTATCAAACTGGTTATCGCGAATCTGGGCGTGACCCTGGTGGACGCCCTGCAACAGCGAAGCTCGAGAGGGCGCGCAAACAGGGGCCCCTACATAATGGCGGTCCAGGCGTATTCCCTCAGCGACCATCCGGTCCAGGTTGGGCGTCTTATGGAAAGGCTCGCCTTCGTCGACTCGCTCATTTTGATAGAATGCTCCGATATCTCCATAGCCGAGATCATCGGTCAGAATAAAGATGATATTGGGCGGGGCCCCGGACCCTTTAGCTGGCTGTTGTTGAGGTTCCCTGCAGCCTATCAAACTGAGAAAAAAAAGACCAAAAAAGCTAACAAAACGGATTGATTTCTTCATATCAGTTATATATATGATCGACATATTTAATTTCTGTGTTGTATCCATTCCTTAATTTCAGGAGTTCCTTTTAGTAACTGTTGTTCAATTAAAAACCGAACCGCTTCAAGAACCGTCTGTATAAAATAGTCGGCATTCCGGCCAATAAATGCAACAGCCTCACGGGCGTCATCCACGGCATCAAAAGGCGTAGTGCCATGCCGGGAGGCAACACGATAATCCACCAGAATGCCGGTCATTCCCCGTTGGGCAAAGTACTCGGCGTGAGGTTTAAATTGATCCATTTTCCCCTCTTTCCATCCCCCGCCAAAGAAGAAGACAATCGCCGGGGCTTTCGATTGGCTGCGGGCGGAGGGAAAAACGGTCAAATCGAGCGCTACAGAATCCACTTTTTTGTATTGGAACTCATAAGCAGAACTGTCTACAGCTGTAATTTCTGTTGCTACCTCCCCATCCGGTGGGCCGAACCGATGAGATGTTACCTGAGTCGTTGAGCTGGCCCGAAACGACAGGATAAATCCAACTACTAATACTGACCCTAACAACTAATTGAACACAGTGGCTCCATTTATCATGTTAAATCAAATCTATCTGCCTGTATGTTAGATCGCATATCCAGGTTAACGGATACGTGTATCGGCTACATCTGTACCGCGCCGGGCTGTCCGTTTTCAACAACAAACGAAGCTCGTGTCCGGATATCTGCTCCCTTGGTTTCGACATACGGTACCACCCGAAAATCCGTTTGCCACCGCTCGGGTGTTATGCTGCATCGCACATATCCCCGTTGAGCGTTATAAAACTTAATATGCGGATTTTCTGCCAAAATTGTACTTGCGTAACCTGGAAAATCGGTGCCGTTGCCGCCGGAAGTAATGCTGGTTCCCATAAATTCGGTACCCAGCGTACGAGAATCCGGATTACTAAAATCGTCTTTCAGATCGTTCACCCAATTTTTGTGCGAGTCGCCCGTCAATACCACCATATTATCGATATCATTTTCTTTTACAACATCAAATAATCGATTACGGGTTGCGGCATAGCCGTCCCACTTATCCATGCCGAATGCGGTTCCCGGGCCCTCTTGTCGATCATCCTGCGCCATCATGACCTGCTGGGCGAGTACCTTCCACCGGGCCGAAGAGGAACGAAGTCCGTCGAACAGCCAGTCTTCCTGGTCCTCTCCCAGCATCGTACGGGCTGGATCCAGCCGCTCCGAACAATCCGACTGGATACCTCCCCCGCAGGCAAAACCAGTGCGGTATTGCCGGGTATCCAGCACATTAAAATCCACTAAATTACCATATTTAAACCGACGGAACAGCTGCATATTGACATCACCGGGCAGGGAGGATCTTCGAATCGGCATATGCTCGTAATACGCCTTAAAGGCCGCTGCCCGCCGACTCAAAAACTGAGCTGTATTATCATAAGGAGGCCCTTCGCCTCCCCAGTTGTTTTTGACTTCATGATCGTCAAGGGTCACTATCCAGGGAAAGGCCGCATGGGCCGCCTGCAGGGAAGGATCGCTTTTATACTGTCCGTAGCGAATGCGGTATTCATGTAATGTGCGGACTTCATTTCGCGGCAGATGTCCCCTGCCCAGACTCCCCTGGGCCGCTCCTTCATAGATATAATCTCCCAGAAAAAAGACCACATCCAAATCCTCATTAACCAGATGATCGTAGGCCGTATAATAGCCTGCAGGATAATTCTGGCAAGAGGCGAATGCGATATTCAGCTGATCCACTGGCGCGCCGTCCGCCGGTATTGTTTTGGTGCGTCCGGTCGGACTCACTTCGTCATTCATTTTAAACCGGTAATAATACCACTGGTCCGGTTCCAGTCCCTCTATTTCGGCATGCACGGAATGGGCGTATTCGGGCTCTGCCGCATAGGTGCCTTGTTGTACGATGCTCGTGAAAGATTCGTCCTCAGCTACCTCCCACGTTACATCCACCGGCTCGGAGGGCATGGATCCCCCCCGGGGCGCCAAGCGGGTCCATAGTACGACTCCGTCAGGCAACGGATCTCCCGAGGCAACACCCAATTCAAATGGATAACCGATCGTTTTAGGCGGGGTTGGAGTTGAGGGCCCCTCCCCCCCATTACTGCCACACCCGGCGATAGCAGGGAGGGTTCCCAACAGACCGGCGGCAGCCAATACCTCTGCAATCTTTCCTGTCTTTTGCAGAAAGCTGCGCCGGTCCATCGTTTCATTCGTCAAGCGGTCAAGCGTGGTTTCATGTGCCGCTGATTCTTCCGGTTTGTTCTCCTCACCCATTATGATAAACCTTTTTTATTTTTGACATTTAAGGGGCTGTCAACCATCCGGATTAATACCCTGGATTTTGTTCTAAATTCGGATTTAACGTCAGCTCCTCATCGGGAATGGGCAAGAAATAATCTTTTTCACCAAAGCTGCGCTCATATTCCGGATACACCCAGGTTTCCGTAGCCTGAGCGGTAATCACTTCTATTTCTGCCACATGGGTATGAGTCGTTCCTCCAAAACTGGACTCAACTGTCATTCTGAAATATTGGGCTTGACGAGCAGATGATGTATATACCGTATTCGACCCAACATTATTTAATGTAAAGTCTTCCCTGTGCTCCCAAGTATTTCCATTACTGCTTACTTCAATATAAATATCCTGCGGATTGCCATCGTTATATCCCTGGCGACCTCGAATTCTGAATCCGATGATTTCCTGCCGGTCTCCCATATCGATGGTTATATAATGAGGATGAGGAGGATTAGAATTTACCCATGCCGTATGCCAAATGGTGGATACATCATCATCAATTATATTCGATGCCACATTTCCACGAGGCTCATTATCTGAAGAAAAGTCGATTACCTCCCAATCCGAACGGTCGGCATAGGTATTCTGCACAGATGTTATACCCCTGATCGGTCCATTCATCACCTCCGGGGCGATCTCCCAGCGGCGGATATCGAAATAGCGCAACCCTTCAAATGCCAGTTCTACTTTACGCTCGTGGCGGACAATTTGCCGCAGCTCTTCCTGGCTTTTCGGGGATTGTATAGCAGGCATCTCCACATCCGGTCGCTGGCGAACTTCGTTAATTGCATCATACACGCTCTGGTCGATCTCTCCGAGTTCTATCTTGGCCTCTGCGTAGGTCAGTAGTATTTCAGCATAACGCTGCAGGATAATATTGATGCCGCCATTGGACGGATCTTCCAGATCCTGATCGTTGACATATTTTTTGATGTTAAACCCGGTACTTGTGGTTGTAAACGATCTCATGATGTCATCCGGACCTCCCAATCCGGGCCGCGGATCATAGATTTGTCCATCCGGCAGTACGTCTCCATATACGAACATGGAATAGCGTAATCTCGGGTCCCTGTTTTCATAGGGACTGGCGGGATCATATCCGCTTCCAGGGTCGTCGATCTTCATACCATTTGCCATCTCATACGCGTCTACCAAACTTTTGGTAGGCACAAAAGTGGAACCCGAAGATTTCTGAGAAAAAGGAGCTAAGATATCAAACAGAGAATTGGAATCCTCGTTTTTGATATACTCCTTATTCAAAATGACTCCGCTATTATGCTCGGCCTCATAGCTGAACAGATCTTGATAGCTGGGATACAGTTCATAGACTCCTGAATCCATCACCGCCTGGGCGGCCGCAGCGGCTTCTTCATAACGCCCGGCCCAGAGCATTGCCCGTGCCTTCCATGCCAGGGCCGCGCCTCTTGTAATTCTGCCTTGGTCATTATCGCTGTAGCTTTCGGGCAGGACTTCTGAAATTTCCTGCAATTCTGAACTGACAAAATCCCAGATCTCCGCTTTATCCGTTCGGGTCAATTCTTTGGCTTCGCTAATAGAAATCGGTTCTGTGATGAACGGAACATCCCCGTAAAACATCAACAGATACGAATATTGATAAGCTCTGATAAAACGAGCTTCTGCCCGGTACCGGTCTAACAATGCTGTATTATCACTCTCAACACGATCGATTTTTACCAGGTAATCATTAACAGCCCTTATCGCCTCATAGCTATTGCCCCATATACCCCGACCATAGCCGGAGGTTGAGCTCTGTAATCCCTGTACATTTTGAGAGGCACTACTGGAAGGAGTATTTGGTTTGCCAATATCTGATATCGAATCCCATCTGAAGATGGCTGTTTTAAGATGATCATAGAGAGCGTTGGCAGCCAGCTCAGCATCCTCTTCGGTATTCCAAAAAGAGCCGTCCGAAAGTCGGTCATTAGGTTCTGTTTGTAAGAAGTTATCGCTGCACGCTGTTGTAATTAGCAGCAGTGCTACCAGGGAGAAAAAAATGATTCGATTCATCATAATATTAATCATAGTTTTAGAATTCCAGATTGATCCCAACGGAGTATAGCTTGGTCTGGGGGTAATAGTTCAACCGGCCTGACGGAAATTCGGGATCCAGTCCCCAGTCCGTGGCTTCAGAAAGCGTAAAAAGATTGGTCCCGCTTGCAAATATTCGCAGTGAGCGTATGTCAATACCCATCTTTTGCAAAACGTCGGCCGGAACGGTGTATCCGACATCTAAATTTTTAAGCTTTACATACGATGCATCGACCACCCACCATGAGCTGTGGTAACTTTGATTTTTTCGCGATCTTTTTTCCCTGCGAGGGAAACGGGCGTCGGTATTTTCCGGCGTCCAGTAATCTCCGGCAATTTCCAAGGTAAAACCCTCCCAATTTCCGCCTTCACGGGCTGCGCCAATCGGTATCGCATCAGCCTGACCTACACCCTGGATAAAAAATCCCAGATCAAAATTTCTATAGTTCAGGTTGGTCGTTATGCCAAACGTATATTTGGGTAGCGTAGAACCGATGACAGTACGATCCTCGCCGTTTATGACACCATCTTCGTTAAGATCAGCATACTTCAAGTCACCGGGATAGGTGGCGTCCTTATCTACAATTGTCGGATGATTCTGAATCTCTTGTTCGGATTCAAAATATCCAAGCGCTTTATATCCGTATAATGCATTTATTTCTTCTCCTTCTTTTGTAACCAACACATTTTCTCTCCCACCCAGGTAAGGCCCTGTTCCGGCTAAGTCAATAACCTCGTTTCGTACATCAGATAGGTTGGCCGAAATGCTATAATTGAAATCCTCGGATAAAATATTCCTATGGCTGAGCGTCAGCTCCCAGCCCTTGTTATCGACAATACCCGCATTTTGGGGAGCCGCTCCCAACCCCACCGTTCCGGGAATAGGCAACGTTAATAAAATGCCGTCGGTTCTTTTCTCGTAGTAATCAAAAGTCATCCCCAGCATACCTTCCCAAAAAGCTATGTCGATACCCACATCTGTTTGAGTGGTCGTCTCCCAAGTCAAGTCCTGATTAGTTAATGAGCCCTGGTAATAAGTCTCCACAAGCCCCCCGCCGAAACTGTATGTTCCGTTGTTTAAGCCCGGGAAAAAGGTATATAGATCAACTGAATTATTGCCGGTACGGCCCCAGGATCCCCGAAGTTTCAGATTGCTGATAACCGACTCAAATGGTTCCCAAAACTGCTCATTGGAGATTCGCCATGCCGCTGAAAATGACGGGAAGAAACTGTATTGATTGTTGGCTCCATAGAACTTGGAAGAACCATCGTACCGGGCATTGGCTTCCAAGAGATATCGATCTTCATAAGAGTAGTTCAGTCGCCCAAAAACAGATCTTAACCGCGTATCGGTATCGTACCCTGAGTTAGACCAGTTTTCCTGGGATCCTGCATCCAGGTTTCGTAACTCGTTATTGTAAAAGCCTTCCCTGTTTGCGGTTAGCCGTTCGTGGTTTTGTTGTATCTGCTCGTATCCCCCCAGGATGCTAATTGAGTGATTTTCCAGCTCCAGCTTATAGTTTAATAAATTTCGCAACGTAAGTCGATCGGTTTGATCCCGAAATTCCGTTAATTGATTGGGAGAAACGGTCTTAACGATGACGCTCGGATCATAATAATCATGGACGTCATAGGCTCTTTTAAAATTTCGGTGACTTCGCAAATCAATCTGGCCACTTACTTGTAAGCTATAGGTAAGATTGTCCAACAGCTCCACATCAGCCGTTGCATTTCCTAACAAATAATCCTGGTAATATTTTAGCGTTCCTGATTCCTTGGCATACATATAAGGATTATGACCCTGATTGCTTACCCCGTATGTCCCATCCGGATATTGGGGAACCGTCCACTGAGAGCTGTGCCACAGACGCCAGTAAACCCCCCCGTCTTCAAAGGGACGGACCGAATCATTTTTCCTATAGGTTATCTTGCTGCTCAGCTGAATACGGTCGTTTACTTTAAAGTTCGTATTTAACCGGACGTTATATTTATCCGATGAAAAGTTCGGAATAACGCCATCCTGATTCGAATAGCTGAGTGACAAGAGAGAATTTATGCTTTCAGATCCTCCACTGAATTGCAAGCTGTGATTCTGTTGCGGGGCGGGGCTGAAGGTCGCATCCCACATGGTATTGGGTAGTGGATATTGCAACCGGTCATCAGCGTTGATATACTCCTGAATCTCTTCCTCTGTATAAAAAGGTTGTCCACCGGGACGGTTGGAATAAGCTTCATTTTGCAGTCTCATATATTTTTCCAATCCCAAGTGTTCCGGCTTGTAATTGAGCTCCTGAACTCCATAATAGCCGTTATATTCTACTTCCAACACTCCTTCCTCAGCGTCCTTAGTGGTTACTAAAACGACCCCGTTAGCTCCTCTCGATCCATAGATAGCGGTAGCAGAAGCATCTTTCAATACGGTGATGGATGCAATATCATTGGGATTCATATCGCCGAACCCATCAGTTTCTTCTACGCCATCGACCAAAACAAGAGGCTCGTTATTTCCGATCGTGGTATTTCCCCGAATTCTGATCTGGATATTATTTGCCGCTGCAGGATCGCCTCCACGGTCTATAACAGTCACCCCCGGCGCCAGTCCCTGCAATGCTCTTCGACTGTCGAACACATGTTTTTTAGAAATAACATCACCATCAATATCGGAGACCGCACTGGTTAAACTGCTTCTTTCCTGTTCTCCATATCCCACGACAACCATTTCATCACCTACAATGGCCTGTGAACTCAACGATATGTTTAGTTCAGTTCTGCCATTGATGGGTACTTCTTTTGTCTGATACCCCACAAACGAGGCCACCAACGTATCTTGCAGAGAGGGAACGGTAAATTCAAATGCCCCATTTCTGTCTGTCGATGTCCCCATGGTAGTCCCTTTCACCAGAATGTTTACACCGGGCAGGGTTTCATTAGTTGCCGCATCATATACGGTTCCTTCGATCATTTCATCTGATGGTTCTTCTCTTTTTACAGGTCGAATATCATCTGTTTTGACCGTTACGGTGCTGTTGATTTGTCTAAACAGTAATCCTGTTTCCCGTGAAATAATGCGTAATATATCGGCAACCGATCTTTTTTTTGCTGTGAACGATATACGATGAGGCATCGCTTCGATTCGGTATTTGCCATAGAGAAATGAAAACGAGGTAGCTGCTTCAATATCTTTAAAAATATTCTCAACGGGAGTATGTTCTGCAGATATCTTGACAAAAACGTCTTCGATACTTTGTCCGGAACTGCTCTCGGCCATTACCAAAGGGGCAACCAGGCAACAAAATAACAGTCCGAACAAAGCATTACGTGACATACGGAAGGCTGTTTTTAGTATTCTTTTTTTCATATCTTATCAATGATTAATGGGTTCTTATTACTCGTTAATCGACAGGCTCGTTTACCTTGCATGCGCCAACATCGTCAGGTAAGCGGGCCTTTTTATTATACCGTTTACTTGTTTTCTGTACTGCTAAAGAAAATTCTTATCTATTTATTTACATTGTCCTCCTGTTATAACAACCCCTTTCTCAGTGAATCTATAATCCATATTCAGGGCAAACTGCATAGCTTCCAATACATTTTCCAGACTTTCTTCTTTATGCTCTCCCTGAAGCACACAGCTCTTAATGGCTTCGTTTTCAACCACAATATTGGTCCCGTACCACCGCTCTAACATATTTGCTGCTTCAGCAACCGTCTTGTTGTGGAAGAACAGGATTCCATCTTTCCATGCGACTATGCGGCGAATATCACCAGACTCTCTTTTTAGCTCTTTTTTCTTCTTATCAAACGTTACCCATTGATTGGGAGTTAACACCATGGACGTCCGGGCGGAATCTTTCTTCTTTACCGAAACTTTGCCATGCTCTACGGCAACCTGCGTCTGCTGATTTTCGGGAAAGGCTTTTACATTGAAAGCAGTCCCCAGAACGGTTGTTTTAAGATTTCCGGCATGAACTTCAAAGGGACGATCTTTATCAGAGGTTACCTCAAAAAAGGCTTCTCCGTCAAGATATATCTCCCGGGCTCCCGAACCGAATTGTTCCGGAAACTTCAACGTGCTTTCCGAGTTCAGATGCACCTTGCTTCCATCACTTAACGTATATGTGGCTGTTTTACCGGCCGGCAGGGTTCGCTCCACATAAACAGGTTCTTGTATGGGTCCTGGACCCTGTATTAAATAAATTCCCAAACTTGTTGAAAGGATAAATAAAATAACCGCAGCCGCGGCACCCCATCTGACGATAAATTCCCTGCGTGAATACTTCTTGGTATTGTGAGTATTAAATGCTGGTGATTTATCTGTTTTACCTGCAGTTTCATTACCAATACGCTGTAATACCTCTGCTTTAATGCGTTCTTCATCTACAGGTAGAGCAGGCGCATTTCTGGCGGAAAACTGTTCTAATCGAACCGCATGCGAAGGATCTTCTTCCAGCCATCGCTCTATCTGCAGCTCTTCCGTTCGGGTACAACTCCCCTGGAGGTATCGCTTTAATAATATATCGCCGGGATCTCTGGTCAATCTTTCATTATTTATTTAAGTGAATTCGATATAAAAAAATAAACTATAACAGAAGGCTAAAATCCCTTCCTTCCTGTTCCGATCGCTTTCCTGGGAGGTGTTCGCTGCTTCCTGCGCCTTGAGCACCCTCCCACCTATAGGCGGACTCTCCCAAAAGGAGATTTGTTTATATTATATTTTACGTCAACTTCACGTTTGATTATCTCTTCTATTTATATATATGAGCAAAAGATGGGGATACCCTCAAAAAAAATTTAAAAAAATTCATAGGGGGAGAAAATTCGGGCTGGCCGGTTATGCGTTTTCTTAAATAAATGACATGGATCTACTGCACAGATCCCCGGTTAAGGCATGAAATCGTAAAATTTAAAATCCTTTCCTAAATTTATAAAAAAGATTTGGAGAAGACGCGCAAAGAATTTAAAAGATCCTCTGCTATCCTCTGAATTCACTCAGCTCAACACGTAAAATTTTTAACGTATGGCTAATTTGTCCCTCTACCGTTTTCGGAGAGATTCCCATCTCCTCGGCTATCTGGCTGTAGGTCAATCCCTTGTCTCTGCTTAATGTAAAGGCCTGTTTCGCACGGGGCGGTACTTGCTCAAGGGCTTCTCTATAGGCTTGGGACAATTCTTTTTTTACTAATTGCCCATGAACCGAATGGACGGGTACCGGTATGTCATCGACCTTATCATACGCAAAAAAGGGCTCTCGCTTCTGTTCCCGCAGGCAGCAAAGAGCATGATTCCGAGCCATTTTTAACAGATAGCCCTTTACACGCGGATGACCGGGATCAATTTTTTCCCGGTTATCCCACACCTTTATGAATACTTCTTGCACCCAATCTTCCAACTCTGTCTTATCAGAGGTATAATAAGAAAGTAAGGTAGATACGGCCCGAATATGCGTATTAAATAGATTTTCGAATTGCTTTTTTGTCAGCATCACTAATTAATCGTCACTTTGCTTACATATCATTTTCATGCTGTCAATTAGAAATAATCATTATTCTCCCTTCCCTTACTTAAAACGGATCATAATATAACTGCTCCGAGCGATCAAGTCTTCAACAAACCGTTAAGTAAATGTTATAAAAAAAATACAATGCTTAATTTGCCAAGCTTTAAATAGGAAATAACTATGCATTCATAAAACCCACACCCAGATAGTAGTATCAGCACTTCATAAATCCCTTTTTGATTATAAATAATACAAAAAAATATTCATTTCAAACCCGGACTTATTTTTATCAGGATTTACTTATTAAGTCCTTAACAAAAACCGTATCACTATTTGCAACTCTCGAGAGAGAATCTTTTGTAAAAATAGGGTTGACAGTTTCTAACATTCCCATGCAATAGATGCTGAAATCCCGTGGAAGCAGAACATGGCAGGATTCTACAAAAGCGTTTCGTTATATATGTTATATAGAAGTAAGCTTTCACTCCCCTCCAAACCCACCGCCCCCGGGCGTTTTCAGGATAAAACGATCGCCTTTGTCAAGCGACCGGCCCTCCACCGGTTCCAGTCTTTCGCGCCGGCCGTCCTTATACACCACCCACTGTTCACCCGGCTTTCCCCTTTCCCCGCCCTGCAGGCCATACGGCCCTGCTGTCCGGTGTTGCGATAATACGGTAAGCTCCACCGGCTGCAGAAAGGTGATCTGGCGAAGTATGCCGTTTCCTCCCTTCCATTTCCCCTCACCGCCGGATCCTTTTCGGATGGCATAGCGGTCCAGCCGAACCGGGTACCGATGCTCCAGAATTTCGGGATCGGTCCCCCGCGTATTGGTCATATGATGGTGCACTGCATCACTCCCGGGGAAAGAGGGTCCCGCACCGGTGCCTCCTCCCACGGTCTCATAATATCCGAAATGATCATTCCCGAACAGCACATTATTCATGGTTCCCTGGCTGCAGGCCGCACGTTCGAACGGCTTCAGCAGGGTATCGACCAGCCGCTGGCTGACCTCCACATTCCCGCCGACCACCGCCGGGCATTGGGCGGGGTCGCTGTCAAAATCAGGGTTGAGCAGGCAGGGCGGCAGATGCAGCTGCACCGGCTTGAGAATCCCTTCATTCAGGGGGATCTGCTCGTCAATCAGCAGCCGCAGTACATACATGACCACGCTGTTTACGATGGCCGGCGTGGCATTTAGGTTGTGGGGGTGCACTTCGCCGGTGCCGGAAAAATCCAGCCCAATGGCATCCTCCCCAATCTGCAGCGATACCCTGAGCGGAGTCCCGTCGTCCAGCGATTCTTCGCTTAGATAGCGGCCGGACGGTATTTTGTTGATTGTCTCCCGCATTTTGGTTTCGGCATGGTCACGCAGGGCATTCATATAATAATGTACTTCCCCGAAACCGTGCTTGCGGCACAACTGCCGCAGTCCTTCCGCCCCGCGGTGGTTAGCCGCCACAGCGGCCTGCAGGTCCGCCATATTTTCCTCTACATTCCGGGTGGGATGGGCAGCTTCCAGCATGTGGTTTCTGATGTGATCCCACCGCTGCTCTCCCTTTCTAATCAGGTGCATGGGAGGGATGACTACGCCCTCTTCCTCGAGACTCGTTGCCGCCGGGGGCATCGATCCGGGCGCGGTCCCCCCTATTTCCGCATGATGGGCCCTGCTGGCGGCATACCCGATCAGCTGTTCCTCCCGGGTATACACCGGGGTCACCAGCGTAACGTCCGGCAGGTGCGAGCCGCCATAGCCCGGGTGATTGGTGATAACGACATCCCCCGGCTGCATCGCAATACTTTCCCTGAGGCGCCTGACACATAATCCCAGCGCTCCCAAATGCACCGGAATGTGGGGAGCATTGACGACCAGCTCCCCCTGGGCATTCAGGAGGGCGCAGGAAAAATCCATCCGGTCTTTTACATTGACGGAAAGAGCGGTCCGCCGAAGCATCTCCCCCATCTCCACAGCGATGGAGGTAAACCGGTTGGTAAACAGTTCCAGCCTGACCACTTCGGAGGAAGTAGCCTCATCCTCATCCGTTTGGGTCCCCTCCCGGTCTTGATATGCCATTTCCAGCGCGCCCGTACCGGTGACTTCCATCTCCCACTGCGGCTCCACCACAATCGTACTGTGGGGATCCAGCACTAATGCGGGTCCCGTTAGGCGGCTCCCCGGCTTTAATGCGGACCGGAGGAAGACGGGGGTCCGGCGGTTGGTCCCGCTAAACCCGATCTGTTTGTGGAATGCCGGCTCCGGCGTATGAGCAGGGAGATCTCTCGGCCTCTTTTCAGCGCCGCCCGGTACTGTTGAAGCAACGACCCGCATGCTCTCCACCTCAACGGTGCGATTCGGTACCCAGTGGCCATACCGCTCCCTGTACGCTTCTCTAAAGGCCTTTTTAAGGTCCACCCCCTTTTCTAAAGCGATCTCCAGCGAGGTCTGCTGCCCGGCCAACCGCAGAGATACCATTTGCCGGCGGATGACGATATCGTCCTCAGCGATGCCGGACGCCTGCAGTTTTCGGGAAGCCTTTTCTCCCATCCGTCGTCCCCTGTCCGACAGCTGTCCCTCTACCTCCTCCAGCGGCTTCAACAGCTGTGATTCCTCAAATTCTTCTATTTGGGCGCTCCCCAGCCCGTGGGCACTCAATAAGCCTGCATCTTCCGGGATTAATACGGTTTTGATGCCCAGTCGCCGGGCAATCGCGCAGGCATGCTGTCCCCCGGCCCCGCCAAAAGCGACCATGGCATATTCACGGACGTCGAACCCTTTGCGAACAGAGATCTTGCGGATGGCATCGGCCATGCGTTCGTTGGCAATCCTCAAAAAACCCGTCAACACGTCCCGCTTCGAAACGGACGCCTCCCCGGTGGCATTCACTTCTGAAACGAGTTTTTCCAACTGCTGTTCGGCTGATGTTCGATCCACCGGAATATGAAAGTTTTGAGGATCCAGCCGTCCCAGCAGCAAATTCACATCCGTCAGGGTCAGTGGTCCCCCTGCCCCGTAACAAGCCGGGCCCGGTCGGGCGCCTGCACTTTGGGGGCCCACACAAAGCTTATATCCATCGAAGTGACAGACGGAGCCTCCTCCGGCGGCTACCGATTCAATATTCAGAGCCGGGGCCACAAGCTGTGCATCACCGACCGTATGTTCAAAGACATACTCAAAATCGGATTCGTACCGAGCCACATCCGTGCTGGTCCCTCCCATATCAAAGGAGATCACCTTGTTATACCCTGATGCTTTTCCTGCGGCTGCAGCTCCCACGACGCCCGCCGCCGGACCGCTTAACAGGCTGTCCTTCGGAGCGTAGTCCTCCTTGAGAGTGAGTCCCCCTGCACTGGTCATCACATACATATTCCGGTCCGGAATCACCGACTGTACCTCATCAAGGTACTGCTGGATTATCGGAGCCAGGTAAGCGTTTACCACGGTCGTCTCAGCCCGGGTGAGTATCTTTATAAAGGGACTGAGTTCCGAGGAAACGGAGACGCTTTTAAACCCTTTCCGCACCAGCCATTCCTTCATTTGCTGTTCATGGGCATCATTTTTATAGCTGTGCATCAGCACTACCGCAACCGATCTTATCCCGCCTTCCAGCATCTGCTCCACCTGGGATTCCAGCGAAGCAGTCTCCAGCGGCTCCAGTACCGTACCTTCGGCATCCAGCCGCTCGTCAACCTCTACAACTTTGTCGTAAACAGGCCTTCGTTTCTCTATATTCAGTGCAAAAAGATCAGGTCGCTGCTGGTTGCCGATCTCCAGCAGATCGGCAAATCCGCGCGTCACCAAAAGGGCGGTCGGTTCCCCTTTATGCTCCAGCAAAGCATTGGTAGCCTTGGTCGTGGCCAGGCGAAACTGCAGGGGAGGCAGGGACCGCCGGCGGGAGGTCCGGGTCACCATCCGCGCCGCCAGTACCGGGGCTTCCTCCTCCGACTGCACCTCAAAAGAAGGGATATCACCGGGTATTTCAAGGGGACGATCAAGCGTGAGGGTAGAATTCCGGCTGTCAAAGCCCGTCACTTCCGCAACCGCTTCGTCACTCCCCGGTTCCAGGAGTCTGAATTGAAATCCCTTGATAAAATCATCGGGCACTTCCCAGTCCTGTTCAATCTTAACCGTGGAAGCGGGGCCGGTCACTCCGGAAACAACTACTTTTCCCCGCAGGCAGCTGCTGGACAGGACCTTCACCCTTTTGCGATCTCCTTCTGGGTCGACAGCGATACAGTCCGTAAAAGTACCGCCGGTATCAATCCAAACCTGCCAGCTTTTATCTTTGGGGCTTTTCACCAATAAACCAAAATTTTTTTATAATAATATCAAATTAACCTTATAATATTTAATTAATATAACATTTTTCCCATGTTTTTTAAACACCCTATTATTAGATGCCCGCAAGAAAAAGTCATACCGCCGGGGGCGCTTCATCGCATGGCTTAACCCTGGCAAGCCGGGCACCATGCGGGACAGACGTCAAGCCTCCTTTGCCGGGCCCTGAAATGCGGTGGTTATCACCTCATTCATCCGGCTACAGTCCCTTGAGCCGCGCAATATGGATCAAATTGTCAATGGCGTATTCACCCCCGACGATGGAAGGCTCAAGCCATTCGGTAGCAATGACCCAGGTCTCATTCTCGCTTATTTCGGTGACGCCCAGATTATCCAGGGAACCGCCGCGTTCGGCCGGGATAATCGCCCGCCCGGTTTCCCCAACGATATGCAGTGATTCAGGATCCACCTGCGCAAGCATCAGTGATTTACCCCCTTCAGTAAGGTAAGCAAGGTACAGGTTACCGCTATGCGGAACCCACTGCTGCCGGCTGCTGTTACCCGCCAGAGACGAACCATCTTCAAAGTTCAGGGACTGCGGTTTATCAAAGGTGAGCCCGTTTTCGCTGCGGGCGACGTATACCTCTTCGTCGCTGCGGAAGGTCAGATAGTAGCGGCCCCTGTACTCGGCAAGGGAGGGTTCATAACGTTCAGCTCCGGCATCTACAGTCAATGGGTTGCCGTGTTCGACATATTCAAGGGTTTCCCCGTCAAACCGGCTGCGAACAACGGTAATCTGGCGCTGTGACCCCTCTTCATTCATGCCATGGACCGGGAACAGGACAGAGCCATCCTCCAGGTCGACGCGGCGACCGGAAGCAACCGCTCCCTCATCTATCCCGATACCGGAGGGCAGTCCAAAGGTATGCCAGTCCGACCACCGTTGCGCTTGTTTGTCAAAAGTGGCGTAGGCGATAGCGCGTTGTTTGCCGGCTACCACGTTATTTTCATCATACACCGCACTGTGTCCGATGCCCAGCAAAGTCTCGCTGTCCGCATGATATTTCGGAACAAAATCACTGACCAGGCGGTCATGTCCCTCCTCTTTATCCAGCGCTTCCCGCTGAAACACCGGCTCCTCGAAAGGACCTTCCCAGCTCAGTCCAAGGTCGCGACTGCGAAAGTAGTGAAGTCCCCGGAGAACGTCGGGACCTGAATGCTCGACTTTATGGGTGGTAAAGATGACGGTCGGCCTGCCGATGGGATTAATCGATGCATGAGCGGGAATAACACCGGCACGCCCGTTCACCCAGGAATACTGTCCGTCGTAGCCGTATTGCAGCGCCGAACGTTCAAGGCGGTAACCGAGGTCGGCCAACCGTTTGGGATCCGGCTGGAAAGCCTCAAAGGCAAGGACCTCCCGGATGGCCGGGAGCAGTACCTGTTCGACTTCAGGGGCTACGTTCGATGCCCGGTCGCTGGCTTCATATCCTCCCTGGAAGTATTGGATTTCCGTGCTGATATACCCAGGATCATAATCACTGTAGGAAGCATTGGCAATAAAATCACCGGGATAAAGTGACTGGGCAAAGAGCTGGTACTCCACGGCCAGTTCGCCGGGGGTATGCAGGATCCGGGCTGGTCCGATACGCAGGGCGGTCAAATTGATCTCATCCCCTTCCAGCGTGCGGCGTACCCATCCGAGGTCGCTGGCAGCACCGGTAGGTTTTTCATCCATCTCCGACGCCCGGCTCAGGGTCTGTTCCAGTTCTTCCTTGATTATATGGTCACCAAGCGGCAGTGCAACCGGCTCGATACGCCATTCGAGCTGACTCGCATCCACGGGAGTGCGCTCGGTTTGCTCCCAGGCTTTGAGCATCCCTTCGGCAAGCCGGTCAGCCAGAATCTGTCGTTTTTCGGTCCACCCGTCATTCCACTTTCCCGCAGCGATGTTGCCTCCCGCGCCGTTAAAATGAACCTGTCGGATTCCGGTCTTTGTTTCAAAGGTGCTGCGGGCAATACCTACAAAATCGGGATTGGCCCCGCCGGTACGGTAGTAACTCTGCGGGTGGGTCGTATAATAACTGAGTACGGCGTGCGGCTCATCTCCGTTCCAGAAACTCACCAGCCTGACTTCCGGGTCGATAGTGCCTACCGGCGCCCGCTGGGCCTCTACGTCGCTCGTGGAGCTCATGCGTCCCAGAAACTCCTTCCCCTCCCGGTTCACCTGGCGTCGGTTCGAAGCGACTTTTTCGACCAGGGCTGTGCCGGTCCCCACATGGGTAACGGTCCGTAGATCATTTTTCATAGCCTCCCGGAGAGCTTCGGCCGATCGCTCGATGGTCTGTTCCACAAATGCCCGGTTATCCACATTGGTCCCCGCCGGATCAATACCATACTCATTGAGAATATCCAGGGCTTTAAAGTCAGCTCTCGGGGCATCATGCTGGTGCAGCGCATGCAGTGAGACACGGTCGGGAGTGGTGCCGGCCGCCCCGGCAAGAGCTTCCTTCCAGGCCGCCGCAGCCCTGCTTTTGACACCGATCCAGTCAACAGCACATAAAACAATGGGATCTCCGTCGCCGGCGATCACGATCCCCCGGGCAGAGAGCGGTTTTTCAATTCTTTTCGTAGGATTGTAGGCCAGGGGCTCACCAATATCAGGCGTGGCGTCCGCCTCAAAAGTAGCAACCTGTATCTCGCCCGGATCGTTTTCGCTGTCACTCTGTGCTTTTCCAGGGACAACAACAGCTGTGAGAAGAATAGCCGTAATAATAAACGCCTGTGCGGAAAAAGAACGGCCTGCAAATAAGCAAGGCATTTTGTTCGGGAGGGTACAGCACCAGCTAAAGGAGGTAATAATATGTTTTTCCATCGGTTTTTGCCATTTATTTTAGCTTCTTGTGATTTGTCCCCTTTAGCACGGCATTATTATCAATAATTTGATCTCATGCAAGGTCCACTGTCCCTCCGGTGCTCAAGTTACGGCCAGGCGGATTAACCAGTAACTAAGGTAAGACTATCGCCGGCGACAAAAACAGTCGCCTGAAGGGTACTCACAGGTCATGAGAGAAGTATGGCACTTGATTTTCTTTTACAAAAGCCAACCGAAATCAAGGATGCTGCATGCTGCCCACTAAAAGCCCCGGGGCTCGCCGTCGTGGCGGGGATCGGAAACCCCGATGATTTTCCCCTCCTCGACTGAAACAAGATATAACCGGGCATATCCACTTGAAAGGGCCTGAACGTCATATCCCATGTTTCGCACCTTCGCCAGCACATCATGGTCAAATCCCTTTTCTACCTGTACTTCCGGATTCGAGGAACCGGGAAAGATCCGCGGCATTCTCACTGCGTCAAGCGGATCCAATCCATACTCGAGAATATAGACAATATTCTGCAATATGGCCGTGGGAATTCGTCCCCCGCCCGGGGCGCCGATGACCAGGCGGACTTCCCCATCCTCCAGGATAATCGTGGGAGAAATAGTGGAAGCACGGATACGGTACGGGTGACTGGAATTCCACTCTTTCTCCCCATCCAGATAGGAAAAATTAAAACCGGAATTATTTAACAAAAACCCGTTAACCCAGGCTCCGGACCCGAATACATGGCTTAAGGTCGTTGAAAAGGATACTGCGTTGCCCTCCGGGTCGACGACGGATATATGCGTTGTCTCCCCGGCTCCTTCCTCTGCGTACTCATAGTTATCATTGTCAAAGGAATCCGCAGTATGGGCATAGCTTGCGGCCGGCCGTTTGATTTCAGGTCTGTCAGGCTTCTCCAGGTCTGCTGAACGCCCGGCTCCCACTTCACTGCATTGCGGCAAGGTATTCCGGAGAGTATAGTCAGACGGGTCGCCGGGTTCTATCTCATCCGGCACCGTTCCCTGTCCCACCTGCTCGCGGCGCTTCTCCGCATACTCTTTGGAAATAAGTCCGGTTATCGGGATATCCTCCCAGTTCGGGTCGGTTCCGTATTCCGAACGGTCGGCAATACTCAGGCGCATGGTGGAACTTAAAATATCAAATGCCTGGGCCGAAACGATAGGCAGTCCCTGTTGGTCCAGGTCATAATTCTCCAGGATATTCAGAGCCTGTATAATATAAAAACCCGTTTGCGGTAACGGAGCCGACAATACCGTATAGTTATTGTACGAACCACAGAGCGGGACTTTGTCCCACTGCGGCTCATATTCAGCAAAATCCTTGACCGTTACCGGGTTTCCGGCCTTGTTAAGCAGCTCAACCATATCCCGGGCATTTTCGCCCCCGTAAAAGGCTGAAGCTCCCTCATCCGAAATATTTTGCAGGGTCCGCGCCAACTCCGGCTGCTTCAATATTTCGCCCACCGCGAGAGGTTCGTCACCGGGCCAGAATGTCCTCCGGGCGCCTTCGTAGCGCGAAAGCTTTTCCTCGTTGTCCCGGATGAACCGGGCAAGCGTCAGGTATACCGGAAACCCTTCCCGGGCATACCTGATGGCGGGTGCCATGACTTCTTCGCGACTCATCGTCCCATGTCGTTCGAGGGCCTGTAGTAACCCGTCCACGGTCCCGGGAATGCCCGTTGATAACAGATTAAATGCCCCGTCTTCAAACTGACTGTAGTCCAGGTCCCTGTATGTCTCGGCCCGTTTGGCGGTATAAAAATCGGCGTAATCGGTCTGCTTATTCTCATGGTCCCATATAAGCATGCTTCCACCACCCCCGATGCCCGACATATTGGGCTCCACCACATTCAGGGCAAAAGCAGTGGCAACGGCTGCATCAACTGCATTGCCGCCCTTTTCCAGCATACTGAGCCCCGCTTCGCTCGCCAGCGGGTGAGCGGAACTTACCATCGCCTCCTCGCCAACCAGCTTCTTCCCATGATCGGATTGGTAGGTTGGGGACGGATCTACCTGGGATTGCGAGGTGGCACATCCCAGCAATAAAAGTATGGAGCATAGTAATACGCTTCCCGAAAAATTTTTTTTATCCAGCTTTGGTGATGACAGGTCCATAAAAGGCATGATCAGGAATTAATTTTTAACGCATTAATAGCCCGGGTTTCGGGCCGTGATTTTTCAACCACTCATCCCGGCATAGCGGTGAGCTGACCTCCGGCCGAGAGCATCCGCCCGGAGACCGATTCCAGCCGCCGGGGAGATGAGGAGTGGCATGCCCGGTCGCATTCTCTTTCTTGTCCTCTTTCGAAGGTAAGACAACGGGCGCTTAATTCGAATTATAAATTTTCATTCATATTCAGCTCTCCCTGGCCGATGGGAACACAGCGATCCTGTGCCTCGAGATAATTATGATGTGACGGACCGGACTCTCCGTACCAGCGACGCAGGTCCCAAAATCGCCGCCCTTCCAGCCACATATCTTTTCCTCGTTCTTCCTGCAGATGCTGCCAGGCTTCCTCCATACTGCCGGCACTTAAAGGATCAAGGCCGTGGTAGCTGCGGCCCTGGTTGATCAGTTCCATGGCTTCATTGACGTCCTGGTTTTCCCTCAACTGCATTTCCGCCCGGATCAGCAACATCTCCGTTCCCTTCGACAGGGCGATGTTATCGGCATCGGTCTCATGCTTCAGCTGGGTGATCCAGGGACTCCTTCCGTTGGCTGCTGTGGCCGTATCCCCGTCGGCTGTCCGGATCACCTCCTGGGGCAGCCTCGGGTCGTCCACCCCCTCCCAGGGGGTATCCCATACGGTATATTCTCCCCGTTCAATGGTATTGGGAGGCCAGTCGTTATTCTCCCTGCCGGTATTCAGCGAGTACACAGCTTCAAAACGATAGTCAACCGGCACCCTGCCGGCATCCTCCGCGGCCGCCGTCCAGTTGCCCCGGGCCGCCTCCATGGACGCCCGTCCGGCATATGCCGCCATTAGCAGATTTTCGTTGCCGATGTTTTCAGCGATGCCTGCCGCTTCGGTAAAGTGGTCCGCCGCCCTGTCAAAATGGACCGTGAAGTCCTGCCGTTCACCGCCATCGATGACCGCATAACAGGCGTTTTCTCCCAGTATTCGATTGGAATAACCCGCGTAAAGATACGCTTTGGCTACATTTTCGCTGCTGTTGAATTCGTCCCCGAGAATGTCATTTATTCTTTCAAGTCCGCTTTCAGCTACCCACCGGGCACGATGCGCATAGTCCCACCACGTATCAACGTCTTCGCTATTAATTTCTCCCGTACTGAAGACCGTGGGAGCAGCATACGTTCCGCTGTGTGTCATATCATCCGACCAGACGCTTCCCCATATGGTGGTCTGGCGGTAAGCGACGGACAGATCGGCCGACATTCCGACTACAATGCCCGGCACGGCTTCGGGAGAATTAAGAGCACTTTCTTCAATGGGACCCGGGTTCTGGACATCGCATCCGTGTATAATGACGGATATACATGCGATTACGGTAACAACTGAGATTTGTTTCTTCATAAGTTTGGAAATATTTGGATCGTTAAAACATTTAATAGATTTCTTGCAGATGCGCATATTTTCTCTAAAACCGGAAGTTAAATGTAGCCAGGAATGATCTGTACGTCGGCATAGCGTAATAATCCCGGCGTGCCAGGCTTCCCCGGTAGTCATCCAGTTCCGGATCCGTACCCGAGTAGTCCGTTATCGTCAACAAGTTGCGCGCCGCTATTTTCAGGGAAGCAGATTTTACGGCTCCTCTCATCCACTCCCGGGGCAGATCATACGTCAGGGACACGTGCCGCAGCTTGAAAAAATCGGTGGACTCGATCCAGTGATCATACCTGGGAGACACTTCCCCGGTATTCAGGGCGCACCTGGCCCTCTGGCTGGCCGTAAGGGAAGATTCATCCTGCCGCTGCAAGTCGTAGCACGGAGGCCAAATCCCTCTTCGCCCGTTTTGATAGGCCGTGGCATTCACCATATAGCCGCCGTACTTGTACTCGCCCAGGGCATCCAGCGTAATATTATCCATCAGCCGAACCGTGGTGCCCAGTGATATGGATTTATCGGGGTAAGCGGGACCGAAATAGGCATCCTCCTGGTATTCGGGATCAGCGATTTCATCCGGGTTCGTAATCCTGGCCCCGAATATTCCGGGCACCGGGTATCCTTCCCGTATGTAGGTCCGCCCGAAAAAGGCAACCTCGATATTATCCGTCGTTCCCAAATCCACGGCTTCACTTTCCTCTTTTGAAAAGCCGAACTTCATATCCCATTCGAGGCCCGGCCTTCTCAGCAGACCTAAATCCAGATCAAACTCAATACCACTGTTCGTGAGCTCACCGACATTGCGGACCTGTGAGGACAAGAAGCCTTCAGATGGTATGGCCGGGACGGGAATCAAGGCTTCCGTTGTGGTTTGGTTGTAATAGGTAACATCCGTGGTAATGCGTCCGTCCAGGAAACTTGCCATAAATCCGGTTTCAAACTCCCGGCTTCTCTCCGGACCCAGATCCGGGTTACCGATCTGGTTGGGGGTAAAGCCGGGCTGGCCGTCTTCCCCTGCTATGGGCGACCATGTCCGTACCGCATCGAAGGCCCCCGGCGCCTGGCCGGACTCTCCCAGGGCCGCGCGAAGCCGCATGGTATTCCACCACGAGGTGGGCCAAAAGTCATAATCGGACACCACATAGGAAGCACTCACCTTCGGGTATACCTGCAACCCGTAGTTTTCACCGAAAGCCGAGTGACCGTCTACGCGCAGTCCTGTCGTCAAAAACAGCTGATCATTGATATCGACCGCAGCCTGTCCGAATACGCCCCCGGTGGTTACCTCTATTCTGCTGTCCCCCGTTATATCCTTGCGCGCCCCTGAAATCAGGGTCGGTTCCTGGGGACCCGAAAAATCCTCGGAAAAAAGACGGGTCGTCTGGGTGTTCTCATTGAAAATCTGTGCCCCCCAGTTGACGGTCAAACCGAGATCCTGTGTAAACGAGTGCTCAAATGTGCCTAAATATTCCAGGGAAAGAACCGTTTTCTTCCAATCGACGATACTTTGTTGTCCCAATGGAGTCCGGGAATACCCAAAGTACTGGGTAGATTCCAGTTCCGAGGTATTATAGTCGTAACCAAACGTCAAGCGGTTCTGCAGGCGCTCGCTTGGATTGGCCTCTACCACAAGGCTGCTGATAAAATGCTCCCGGTTACTGATATTTTTGCTTTCCAGAATCTCCCGGTTGTCTACGCATATCGCCTCGGGATCGTCGCAACCGGATGCACCGGAAAAATTGCTTCCCGGTCCCCGTGTGACGTTCAATACGAATCCATCCCCGTTGTTGCCGGAGGGCACCCAGTCCGTATTATCATGATTATAGGAAGAGTTATAGGTAATGGTCACATCTTCAACAGGTTGAAACCGGAAGTTTCCGCGGAATCCCACTCCCCGGGTGCCGCCTCCCCCGTTTATAACGCCCTCTTCATTTTCAAATTCACCGGAAATATAATAGGAAAAATCCTGAATGCCGCTCGATACGCTCAAATTGTAACGCTGCACCAGGCCATTTTGCAGCCAGGATCCGCTGTTCGGACAGTTGGCCTCCTGAAATTCAATTCCGTCGTAGGTTTCCAATCCCTCGCCCCGGCAGCGACCGACAAACAGACCGGTCGGGTTATCCTCTTTCGGACCAAAATGGCCCATATTATTGAACCCGCCGGTAATACCTGCATTCCAGGTCGTCTGACCCGCCTCTCCCTGCTTGGTCGTTATTCTGATCACGCCGCCCGAGGCTTCGGTCCCATACAAGGTCGTAGCCGCTGCCCCCTTTACCACGTCAATGCTTTCGATATCATTGGGATTGATATCGTTCAGGGGGGAAGCCGACTGACCCGATGCCTGGTGAGTCGGGGTATCATCGCCGCTTATGCGTATGCCGTCCACATAAATAATCGGGTTGTTGCTCTGCGTGATGCTGTTGTTCCCTCTTAACCGGATGGTACCTCCGGTGCCCGGGTTCCCGGCATTGGCCAGTACCGTAGCCCCGGTAACGCGTCCGGTCAGTATCTCCTGGGGGTCGCTGGCCGCCGACGCCGCAAAATCATCCGAGTTGATCCGGGACAGGCTGGTTCCCACCTCCCGTGAGCGGGTTTCCCCGGTCGCGGTTACCACGACTTCATCCAGTCCGACCGCTTCCCTGCGTAACTCAATATTTACTTCCAGCCGGGTATCCGCTTCAACTGCAACCTCTTCCCTATACGGTTGGTACCCTATAAAGCGGGCTACAAGCGTATATGTACCTTCTTCAATGCCGGTAATTTCATACTCGCCACTGGCATCTACAGAGGCTCCCCGGTTGGTCCCTTCCAGGATGACATTAGCCCCGGGCAGGGGTTCACCGCTCCGGGCTTCAACCACTTCTCCTGCAACAGTTCCCGTTTGCTGTACCCGTTGCTTCGAAAGAGTGGGGCTGTAGCGTTTAAAGATAACCAGCTGTTTCTTCGAAGAGATAGCAAAATGCAGGCCGGTGCCTTCCAGTATTTTCCACAGTGCTTCGTTTACCGTAATCCGGTCTTCTTTAAGAGTGACCTCCTTTTCCATGGGAATATTCAACATCCCGTAAGAAAGACTGAAATCTGTCTTGCCTGCCACCTGTTCCAGGGCCTGGAGAAGGCTTCGCCGGTGGATATCCAGGCTGATCGTCTGGTGCAGCAGCCGTTGGTTTTCTCCCTCGCTGCTCTTTACAAACTCCATTTCCGGGTGCAGCTGCTGTGACTCCGCTAAAATTTGGTCGGGATCGGCATCTTGCGCCGGGGCCGACTGAATGAGCAGGAGCAGCAGCATCAGGCAAAATAGCCCCACAATTCTGTTGCCACCCCTGCCCTTATGTCCGTATCGTTGTATGACGTTTTCCATAGTAGTTTTCGTTAATAGAGAACTTTGTGTTGTCTTATTATTACTTATTGGTACCATCCGTAACAATCTTAGCTCTGCTCAGTGATATCTGAAAAAATAACCTTATGGTCCGCCGGACGCCGGTAATTGAGGTCCAGGGAAAGTGCTATGATGCCAAGGACCTCATTCAGGGATTCTTCCCGGAAAGTTGCCGTTAAAAGGCGTTCACCCAGATCGGCATTTTCAAGGTCTACCGTTATGTTATACCATCGTTCCAGTCTCGGAATAATTTGTCGCAGCGGAGTTTTCTCAAAAACCAGCTTGCCATCTTTCCATCCCAGGTACTGAGCCATCGAATGCGTTAATAACTGCTGGCGTATCGTGCCGTCTTTCTCAACTTCGGCCATTTCATTTGCCTTTAATTCCGCTGCCTCCCCGGGTTGGGGCGAATCGGGCTGTATGCCGAAGCGAACCCGGCCCTCTTTTACAACCGCATGTACTTTTGAGTCCCCGGGATAAGCGGAGATACCGAACTTCGTGCCTAATACACGGGTATAGGTTTGTTTTGAATAAATGATAAACGGGCGGTTCCGGTCGGGAACCACCTCAAAGTAAGCCTCTCCCTGCAGGAATACCTCCCGCCGTTCGCTGTCAAATTCGGATGCAATCTCCAGCCTGCTGTCAGCATTAAGGGTAACTTTTGAACCATCCCTCAATGTAAACGAGGCACGTTCACCCCTGGCTGTTTCTAAGGCCTGCCTTTCCGAAACGGCCGGCTCCGATTGCTGTGGGATGAATTGCAACAGCGACAAAATGGAAATTAACACAATAATTGCTGCGGCAGCCGTCCAGACATAGGATCGTCGACTCTCATGAGAGGAGGGGTAGTTAGCCTTATAGGACGATTTCCATCCAGGATCGCCTGCACCGTCCCGGAGGTTCATCTGCGTATGCCGGTTCTGTCGTAACCGTTTTTTAACCTGCTCATATCCTGCGGATATTTCAGGCTGAAATTCATCCCTGGGCTCAACATCCCATATTTTTTTCATGTTGCGCAACAAATTCCGGTTCTCCTCACTTTCGGAAATCCAGGATCGTACCTTTCTCTTTTCTTCTTCCGTGCACTCCCCGGAAAGATATTTAGACAGCAGTGAAGCCTCCATCGTGTGATCTATTGATTGTTATTATTTTCCGGCCTGCATATCGGACCATAGCGCAAGACAAGCGCTGACCCGATTTCTCACTCCCGGGCATTCGCGAATTCTCAATGCAACACATAGAACCATTTCACGGCCCGGTTTTTTCGGAGCGTATGATGCGTGCTAAAATCGCTCGATAACACATCAATACGAATGAAAACCCCGACCCCCTAAATATTTTTATAAATAATTTTTCAGAATATACGGGCACGTATTTTCCATACAATAGGAAGAGGGGGGTGCAGGCTTCTTGAATGGCTCTGCGAGTGGTTGGCTGCAGGAAAGGCGGGACAAGCTACCCCATAGTGCTTACGGCAACCATCTATACGGAATATTCAGGCAGCGAGAATGGAGGAATACATAGCAAGGGGCAAGTAGTATACAATCCCGTTTCTCATAAATAAAGGGCTGAAAGACTGTTTTCGAGTTCCTGACGCAACATTTCAAGCGCTTTCGTGATATGATACTCCACGGTTTTAGGTGAAATATCCAGCACATCAGCGATCTCATTATACGTCAACCCATCTTTGCGGCTGAGTTTATAAATACGACGGGTTTTTGGAGGCAGGTTTTCTATCTGCTCCTGGACAAGAGACCAAAATTTTTGTTTATCAAGGGAAGAGTTCTCAGGGTGGGTCACCGTATCACGGGTAACTTTGAGACGAGAGAGCTTGTCACGCACGATTTTTTTATGTTCGATGTAATCCAGGGCCTCGTTGCGAACCGACTGATACAGGAAAGAGCGTATGTTCCGGCCGGGATCCAGCTGATCCCGCTGCTTCCATACGTTGACAAACACCTCCTGCGTCAGGCTCTCAGCAACCGTTTCGGATTGAACATAGCGATAGGCAAAACGCGAGAGTCTGCTATAATATTTGGCAAATAATTGCTCGAAAGCCGATGAATCTCCATGGTTAAGAGCCTCTACCCATTTTGAATCATCACCATCCATTTTTTCCTCAGAACCCATCAGGCACCTTTTAGTACGAACTCCAGCGTATTGTTTTACTTAACATCCATCGAAAGCTTTGCAAAACCGTTCTTTTGGCTAATATACTTAATTTATCAAGCGTTATTTAGTTTATTTCAACCATACAATGTACTTTTTTGCCCTTTTTTGTCAGCATCTGTTGGTTAAATGCATATAAAAATTTTATCTCTCTGTTCCCCCGGAGGTGAACGCTACCACTCGATGATTCATATCCTGTTGTGGTAGTATACGGACGACCGGATTCACTGTCACAAAAACAGCCTCCTGTCGCTTTGACGAGCAGTGAATGACAACTTTTCCATCCTCTTGTCTTTTTCTGTAAAAACCGCAGTTCATCACTGGCTGAATGTCAGCCTCATTCCCTGAGACAGGTCTTGGCACAGCTGTTGCTTCTATAAAAGTGAGTTTGATTCAATCAAGTAACTTTTTTTAACAAAACGTTCAGGAGGTATTTATTATGACACTCGCAAGATATAATCGATCCAGTGATGACCTGATGTCAAAACGGTTTTCCGATATCATGGACGAGTTCTTCAATGAAGCCGTAAGTGCGCGGCGCAACAATTTTACCCCCAGCATTGATATTTCCGAAACGGATAATCAGTTCCTGATTTCCGCTGAACTGCCGGGCATGAAAAAAGAAGATATCAACATCAATCTTGAAAACAGCCGGTTAACGATCAGCGGTGAGCGCAGCTTCAAAAAAGAAGAAGAAGGCAAAAAGTTTCATCGCGTAGAAACACGATACGGTTCTTTCAACCGTTCGTTTCAACTGCCGGACAATGTGGATGAAGAGAGCATCGAGGCTTCCTATGAAGACGGTTTGCTGAACATCAGTATCGACAAGGATGAGGAAAAGGTGAAAAAACAAATTGAAATCAGCTAACGAAACAGGTGTAGACCCTTAGCTCCCTAAGACGGAAACTCCTGTGACAGGGAGTTTCCGTTTTTAATTTTATTGAGAGAAACCCGCTGTGCGGTTGGATTCCAAACAAGCCCCGGCACCCGTAAGAGCTGCAGCTCTTGCTTAGATATAAGACGCTGGGAGGGATAAACCCCCGTTAGCATGCTGTCAACACAGTTAACCGCACAACGCATGAAAAGAGGCTTTGAAAATTAAGGAATTGCCCAATGCCAAGGCCAGAGGGAGGTTGAAGACGTAGTAAACAGTCCGTATGAGAGGATTACAAGCGATATGGTCAAAAGACTGATTTTATAACCTCTTCAAAAATCAAGTTGCGGTAACCATACAATAATTACTCTCAAAAACGGTTTATTGAACTATCAGAACTTATAAAATTTATTAATTTTACTTAAAAATGGTGTTGTTATGAAAAATATACGTTCGTCTTACCTTCTTTGGGCGCTGGTGGCGATACTGCTTGTAGGTTTTTATACCATCGATCTCGATTCGGGACAGGCATCTGTGTTTACGATGCCCGACTTTAGTCCCACTACCGAGGTTGAGAAAGCCGACCAGCAGTCCGTCCCCACCCTCAAAGACTTTAATGATGCGATTGTGAATATAGCCGAGGAAACCAGTCCCACGGTCGTAACCGTTACCGTGACCAAAACGATAGAGCGGCAAAACCCGCTCATGCGCTTCTTTGGCAATCCGCAGGGAGAGCCTGAGCGGTACCAGCGACAGGGACTCGGTTCCGGGGTGATTGTCTCGCAGGATGGTTATATCCTGACGAATAATCATGTGGTGGCCAATGCCGACGAGGTCGAAGTCCAGTTTTACAATGATGAACGGGCCACTGCCAAGGTGGTGGGGACCGATCCCCAGACCGATATTGCGGTGTTAAAAGTGGACAAAGAGGATCTGAATGTTATTGAGCTGGGAAACAGCGAGCAGATCCGCGTGGGAGAGATGGTCCTCGCTATCGGGAGCCCGCTTCAAGCCGATCTGGCGCACTCCGTATCCAAGGGGATCGTCTCGGCCAAAAACCGGAACATCGGCATTCTCGCAGAGCAGGGAGGCTATGAGCGATTTATCCAGACCGATGCCGCTATTAACCCCGGCAACTCCGGCGGGGCGCTGGTCAATATGGATGGCGAGCTGATTGGCATCAATACCGCTATCGCTTCGCGCTCTGGCGGCAATGACGGCATCGGCTTTGCAGTGCCCATCGATATCGCTAAAAGCGTTATGAAATCGATTATCGAACACGGCCACGTGGTGAGGGCCTATCTCGGCATCTCAATGGGCGGCGAAGTCGATGCTACCATGGCGAAGGCCCTGGACCTTGGTAAGCCCTATGGAGTTATTATAGGAAGCGTTGCGGAAGATGGTCCCGCCGAAGAAGCCGGCCTGCAGGAAGATGATGTCATTCAGGCCATTGACGGCGAAGCGGTGCGAAGCTGGCCCGCATTCCGGACGGCTATCGGTACCGCTTCGCCCGGAGATGAGGTAACCCTGACGATCAACAGGGATGGCGAAACGAGGGACATTACCGTTACCCTGGGCGAAATGCCCGAGGAGATGATGGCACAACAGAACAGGCCGGCGAATGACCAGTCGATGGACGACCAACTCGGCTTCAGCGTTCGCGAGCTCACGGCGGATATCGCCCGGCAGCTGCAGCTCGATCCGGGACAACAGGGCGTGGTCGTCACGGAAGTTACCGACGGAAGTAATGCGCAGCGCCAGGGACTTCAGCGGGGCGATGTGATCACAGAAGTCGGTCGCAATAACCCCGTAACTTCTGTTGCGGAATTCAGGGAGGCGATCAGCGCGATCGCAGAGGATGACGGAGTCGTGCTCCTGCGGGTACTTCGACAAGGCAACAAACAATATATCGCTTTTGAACTCTGATGCGTTTGAACAGCAGCGGTTAACCTGCAAAGGCCCCTCTGGATGAGCGTTCGGAGGGGCTTTTCTTATGGACGCACGGAACCCCGCCTATTTGATAGATAAGGTGAAATTATGACACCGTATGGACCGTAGGTATTGTTTTTGCATATTTATTATTTGAAAGGCGAATGAATGTGCGATTAATGGTTGTCTATTTGTTACTTTAATGATATCCGATATTCGTTAAGTAACTGATATTTAACGAGTTACAACAAACGAAATGGAATACAAAAACTATTACGACATACTGGGTGTTTCCAAGAACGCTTCGCAGGATGAGATAAAAAAAGCCTACAGGAAGAAGGCGGCCAAATATCATCCGGACAAAAATCCCGATGATGCCTCCGCCGAAGACAAGTTCAAGGAGGTCGGGGAGGCCTATGAAGTACTGAGTGATCCCGAAAAGCGTGATCTCTATGACAAAGTGGGCAAAGACTGGAAAAAGTACCAGCGGGCCGGCGGCAATGGCGGGGGCGGCTTCGACTGGTCGCAGTATGCCCGGCAGCAACAGCAGCAGGGGCGGGGCTTCGGCGGTGGAAGACGGCAATCATACCGGGTGAACATGGATGACTTTTTTGACGGGGAAACCTCCTCCGGGGGAGGAAGTCCCTTTTCCAGCTTTTTTGAGACCCTGTTCGGAGGCGGCGGAAATCCGTTCGGGCAAACCCAGGCCCGGGGACAACAGCAACGAACCGCCCACTCGTCCCGCCGCCGGCAAAAGCAAAAGACATCCAGAGATATCAAGGCGGAGGTCACTATTTCACTGCAAGAAGCCTATGAGGGGACCTCCCGAACCGTTCGGGTGGGCGGTGAAAAAATGAAAGTTAAGATACCGGCGGGCATCAGCGACGGACAGCGACTCAAGCTTAAAGGAAAAGGAGCTTCCCAACGCCGCGGCGCTGCGCGCGGGGACCTGTACCTCACGGTTCGAATAACCATGCCGGAGGGCTATGAGCGAAAAGGTGACAACCTGTATATCGACCATGCGGTGGATTTGTACACGGCCGTGCTCGGGGGAGAGACGATCGTACAGACCCTGGGCGGAAAAGCAAAAATCAAGATCCCGGCCGGCAGCTCGGGCGGCAAGCAGTTTCGCCTGAATGGAATGGGCATGCCCAAGTTTAAATCTCCTTCCAAAAAAGGAGACCTGTTGGTCCGACTGCAAATCCAGGTGCCCGAGAAATTATCGGCGGAAGAGAAAGAACTGTTTGAACAATTATCCGGAAAACAGTCAGCGTAGCCGACAGTCTCCCGGACGTAGCAGATCGTGTGAAAAGCGAGGCAAGGATTTGGGCCCTTTTTTGGAATCTTTTGAGTCGACCCGGCGGATCTGTTTAACGAAAAAAATGGGCTGAAAGATAGCCCCATTCGACCCCCTCGCAGTAGATTTTGTTACCTGCCCCCGGCTCCTATTTCCTGACGTTGACAGCAATAGAAACGGCCAGGGCCATGAAAAAACAGACCGCCGTGCCGGTATCTACCAAGGCAGCACTGAAATCCAGGCCCGTCAGCTCCCGTATCAGGAACTTGATGTAGGAGTCAGGCATATCGGAATAACCCAGCTCCCGCTGCACCAGCCAGTGCCAGTGGGTACTGGGACAGTATCCGAATCCATACCAAATTCCCAGTATGAACCATGAAAAAGCGGTAGCTGTCAGCGTCAAAAGATTCCACCGACGCGTGCGCTTCCAGATCCATCCGAAAAGGTTGAACAGTATCAGTGCCGTATGGAAGACGATAAAAGCTATATTTAAAAATTCATACATCATATATCCAAAAAAATAGTGCGGTCGTTATATTAAGAAAGTTTAAATCTATTTTTTTAGCCTTTCAATCCATATTTTCTGGTCGCCCGGGCTTGCTTACTGCAAGGCGCTCAGGGAAGACCCTCACGACTGACTCACAGGCGAGTCCCGGTGCCTTCTCCATAATCTTTTGTGAACTGTTTTGGTAAGGGTTCTGACCTGAGCATTAAAACTACCGAATAATCTCTGTTTATATGAAACACATCCTTGTTCTCCTTACGCTTCTGTTTACGTTTTCTGCCACCCATCTCGAAGATAACAGGTGGGGAAAGACCGGCCATCGCATCACCGGCGATATTGCCGCGGATTATTTGAACGAAGAGGCCCAAACGGCCGTGAAGAACATCCTTGGCTTCGAATCCATGGCTATCGCCAGCACCTGGATGGATAAGATACGATCGGATTCCCGCTACGATTACACTCATGACTGGCATTGGGTGACCATTCCCGATGGAAAGAGATATGAAGCAACCGAAAAAAATCCCAATGGCGATCTGATAAACGCCCTGCACTCGATTATTGAGGAGCTGAAAGGAGGCTACCTGTCGGATAAAGAAGAAGCGGAAAAGTTAAAAATGCTCATTCACCTGGTCGGCGACCTCCATCAGCCGATGCATATCGGAACGGGCGAGGACCGCGGCGGAAATGATACCCGCGTCGAGTGGTTTTATGAGCCGTCGAATCTCCATCGCGTGTGGGACTCCGAAATGATCGACGAGACGAAATTAAGCTACTCGGAATTCTCGGAGGCGATCAATCACCCCACCAAAGAACAGCTCTCCAAGTGGCAGCAGGGCAAGGTGCTGGATTGGGCTCATGAGACGATGGAGCTGCGGGAAAAGGTTTATGAACTGCCCGACGACCGGCAGCTCGGCTACCGCTACCAGTACGTCCATCGTCCGACGATCGACCGGCAATTGCTAAAAGCAGGCGTCCGGCTGGCCTACCTGCTCAACCGGATTTACGGGTAGTTTATCAAACGCCCTGTCTATGCAGCATGACAACAGAAACCGCTGCTCATTTAACTCGGATCATCACCAAGGCCATTCCCGATCTCCCGCTAGAATGTAACGGAGCGACAGGGATGGTTGGCAGGTCTTTAATTATATCGTATGGCTATGATCCATGCCTTCTGCGAGGGACAGAACATTTTTTCCTTATACATATAATTTAATTTTATGTACAGCATCAACCGGGGACAACCGTCAGCTGAAAACCTCATCCATCACGTCTTGATGGATCCTCATCGCGTCTTCTCCCCACAGCACAAAGCGTAGGAGTTTCACCGACTGTAGCTGGGGAATTTCGTTTTGGATCGTTGTAAAAGCCACATGTGCGGCATCCCGGGGCGGATAGCCAAATGCGCCGGTGGAGATGGCGGGAAAAGCGATGCGCTCTATGCCGTGATCCTCCGCAACCTTTAGGGCATTCTTATAACAAAATCCGAGCAATTTATCCTCCGGTTTATCCCGACCGTAGACCGGACCCAGGCAATGGATGATATATTCATTGGGCAGCTGGTGTCCCCCCGAAATCACGGCCTCTCCCGGCTTTATCGGGGCCATGGAACACGTCTCTTCCGAGAGTTCAGGTCCCGCCGCCCGGTGAATAGCCCCGGCTACTCCGCCCCCCGTTCGGAGCTGGGCATTGGCCGCATTGACCACCGCATCCATATCCGGTTGATTGGCGATATCCCCGCGCCTGAGTTCCAGTTGTACCTCATCCACTCGTATTTCTTTCATAACGTATCTCTCTTTTTTTCTAATTCCAATGGAATTAGTATAAACGCGTTGTGCGGCTGACTTTTAAACAACCTGTCAGCATCTGTAGAACCTGAAAGCGTTGAGACGTTAACAGGAACCAGCATTCGTTGGCACACTGTCAGGTCTTTTGTTATTTTTATTTCTAACCTCTCAACGGTTAGTATAACAAAAAAACAGGTTGAATAATTCTTATTATATTCCTTACCAAAAGTAAGAGATACAAAATCATTCAGTATGCCAAAAGAAAAAACTGGTGGGCATCCGGCTCTCTTCGTTCTCCTTACTGAAGTAATACTTTGATGCCCTTGCTTATCGCCATTCTTTATTTTACTGAAGAAAAGGCACTACTGTGACATCCTTTTGGGCACCTGTCCTGCCCTTTTGATGCATTCCGAATTCCACAATGTCAAATTGGAAAATTTCGGTTCTACAGCCTGTAAAATCGGCAGTTTACCGGTTTCGGTACGATATTGGCACCAATTATTAACAGAAAACAAAAACAGAATGATGATCTTAATCTTCAACCATTATGAATTTAGACAAATTCACGCTCAAAGCCCAGAAAGCCGTCCAGGCAGCGGTTGATGTAGCCTCCGGCAACAACCACCAGGCGGTAGCCCCGACCCATATTCTTATGGCACTGCTTACCGACACCGATAATGTGGTCCATACCATCCTCAATAAAGTGGGGGTGCGAGCGCCACAGCTGAAATCGGAGCTGGAGAAACGTATCGACAAGCTTCCGGTTGTCAAGGGCGCTTCCGTCTCCGGACAGTATCTTGCAAATGATTCCAAGGAATTGTTTGACCAGGCCCAGTCGTCGGCCAATGAAATGGGAGACGAGTATATCAGCTCGGAGCATATTCTGATCGGAATGCTCAAAACCCAAAGCGAAGCGGGACGGCTTCTGAAGCAGCACGGCGTAACCAGGGACAATGTCCTGCAGGTCATGCAGGATGTCCGCGGCTCGCAAAAAGTCGACGATCCCAATGCGGAAAGTCGCTATAACGCCCTTAAAAAATATGCCCGCGATCTCAATGAAGAGGCCGAAAAGAATAAGCTGGATCCGGTTATCGGGCGCGACCAGGAGATCCGGCGCGTCATGCAGATTCTCTCCCGGCGTACCAAGAATAACCCGGTATTAATCGGAGAGGCCGGAGTAGGAAAAACGGCCATTGCAGAAGGAATGGCCTTGCGTATCAACCGCGGGGATGTGCCTGAAAGCCTAAAATCCAAGCGCATTGTAGCTCTTGATATGGGGGCCCTGATGGCGGGAACAAAGTTCCGGGGCGAGTTTGAGGAACGCCTGAAAGCGGTGGTCAATGAAGTGCAGGATTCAGAGGGAGAAATTATTCTATTTATCGATGAAATCCATACGCTTGTTGGAGCCGGTGCTTCGGAAGGCTCCATGGATGCCGCCAACATCCTCAAGCCCTCGCTGGCCCGCGGAGAACTCCACGCTATCGGGGCCACAACCCTCGATGAGTACCGCAAGTATATCGAAAAGGACCGCGCCCTTGAGCGCCGTATGCAGAAAGTGCTGATCAATGAACCCAGCGTGGAAGATACGGTTTCAATTTTACGCGGGCTTCAGGAACGCTATGAGCTCCATCACGGGGTGAAAATCCGGGATGAAGCCCTGGTGGCTGCTGCGGAACTGTCGCACCGGTACATCAGCGAACGGTTTCTGCCCGACAAGGCGATCGACCTGATTGACGAGGCCGCTTCCCGCCTGCGGCTGGAGATTGACTCCATGCCGGAAGAACTGGACCAGGTAGAGCGGCAAATACGTCAGCTGGAAATCGAGCGCGAGGGCCTGAAACGGGAACAAAACGAGGAAAAAATTGAAAATATTGAAAAAGAACTGGCCGACCTGGAAGAAAAGCGGTCGACCATGCGCAACCAGTGGGATACCGAACGGGACCTGATCAAGAAAACACGCGACCTCAAGCAGGCGATAGAAACCTCCCGCAACGAGGCCGAAAAGGCCGAGCGCGAAGGAAAGTATGAAAAGGTGGCCGAGCTGCGATACGGCACCATCAACCAGCTGGAAAAAGATCTCGAAGAAACCAAAGAACAGCTGGAGGAAGTGCAGGAAGGCCGCGCCATGCTCAAAGAGGAGGTCGAGTACGAAGATATCGCCGATATTGTATCGCGGTGGACCGGCATCCCGGTGCGCAAGATGCTGCAGAGCGAGCGGGAGAAACTGGTTCATTTGGAAGAAGAGCTGCATAAACGGGTAGTGGGACAGGATCCCGCCGTTGAAACCGTTTCCAATGCCGTGCGGCGTTCGCGCGCCGGCCTGCAGGATGCCCAGCGTCCCATCGGGTCGTTCTTCTTCCTGGGATCAACAGGGGTCGGTAAAACCGAGCTTGCCCGTTCGCTGGCCGACTTCCTCTTTAACGACGAAGACGCAATGGTCCGTATTGACATGAGTGAGTACATGGAGCGACACAGCGTAAGCCGACTGGTGGGGGCTCCTCCGGGCTATGTAGGATATGACGAAGGGGGACAGCTTACCGAAGCTGTGCGACGCAAGCCGTACTCGGTCATTCTGCTGGATGAGATCGAAAAGGCGCATGCCGATGTATTCAACATGCTCCTGCAGGTGCTGGACGAAGGACGCCTTACGGACAACAAAGGGGTAACGGTGGATTTCACCAATACCATTATCATCATGACCAGCAACATCGGTTCGCACCTTATCTCCGATAAAATCGAAGAGACCGGCGGGGAGTTCACGGATGACGTGTATAACAAGCTGCAGGATCAGCTGATGGAGCAGCTCAGGAAGCAAATTCGTCCGGAGTTCCTCAACCGCGTGGATGATGTCATCGTATTCCACCCGCTGGAGAAAGAGCATATCCGGGACATTGTGGATATCCAGCTTCGACGGGTACACAAGATGCTCGACAAGAAAGATATCAAGCTGTCAATCTCAGACAACGTCAAGGACTGGCTGGCCGAACGCGGCTACGATCCCGTCTACGGGGCGCGACCGCTCAAGCGGCTGATACAGACCCAGATTATCGATAAGCTTGCTACCGAACTGATTAAACGCGAGGAGGACAAGCGGGTTGAATTTGAAGCGACCCTCGGCAAAGAAGGAGAAACCATCGAGTTTGCCGAGGTCTTCAATGACGCCGAAGCCTGGGCGGGCTAATAACGATAAAAACACAGGAGAATAGCAGTAGAAGCCCTTCTATTTCTAATGAAGGGCTTCTTTTAGTTAATTCATCCTTCCATCTCTTGCTCAACTACCAGGACATACCCATTGCAATTGCCACCATATTCCTTACCGGGAAGCCATATCCGGTTCATCATCTAAAGCTGTACCTGCCTGAGCTTTCATTGTTGAGATTCGTCTGCATGTGAAGGAGTTTCATGAACTCCCCGTATTATGGTACTACCTGCCGGTTTATGGCTGCAGGCAAGCGGCTTATAAATTCATTATTTATAGCATCGGCAACTTCAGTGAAGGATTTAATAGTAATGGCATTTTTTTCCTGGTGTCCAACCATTACGACTTCATCCCGGATCTGCACGTTTTCGATATCCGTCACATCTACCATAAAAACATTCATATTGACAGCTCCCACAATAGGAGCTTGCTTTCCGCGGATGAGTACATGTCCCCGGTTCGAGAGGCTGCGGGTATAACCATTTCCATATCCCACCGGGATCACCGCTATCTGCATATCACGAGATGCACAGTAGGCTGTCCCATACCCGATAAACTCGCCCTTCGCTACTTCCTTGAGATGCATAATATCGGTCTTCCAGCTTAATACCTGTTGAAGAGGGTTATCAGACACCTTGTTTTCCTCCAGCAGGTGCAGGTTGTAGATGTCAGGACTGGGCCACAGTCCGTACTGCGCCGTACCTATTCTAACTAAATCCATAACGGTTTCCGGAAAAGCAAGAGCTGCCGCTGAACAGGCCGTATGCTGCATTTTTGGGTTAATACCCGATGATTTGATACAATCGACCATTTCCCCAAACTGCTTTCGCTGCTGCTGGATACGAGGCTGATTGGAAAGTGATTCTATTCCCGCGTAATGGGTGCAAACTCCTTCCAGTATAAGTTGGTCTGCATGCTTTTTAATCTGTTTGATCACCGCATCCAACTGCCCCGTTTCCAAACCGGTACGATTGCCCCCGGTCTCCAACTCCAGATGAATACGAGCTTTCTTATCTATTTTTTCAGCTACTTCTATCACACGTTTTAACCGGTTGTAATCATAGACGAAAAACTCAACCTGCTGCTCAATAACCCAAGACAGATCCTCAGGATACAATATCCCCATGATCATAACATCTGCATCGGTCGTGCGGGCTTCCAACACTTCCTCCGCTTCATAGCTTGATGCTACCGCAAAATGGCGAATGCCACACTTTTCGGCCATAGGGACAAACTCTGGTATACCGTGTCCATAGGCATTGGCCTTTACCACGGAAGATATAATCGCATCCTCGCCGGTTTTTCTACGGATAAAATCAAGGTTGTTTTGCAGCGCTGACTGACTTAATTCAATTCGGGATGAATGACGTTGCATAACAGATAAATTTATTTAACCCAGTTGACCAGACCACGTATAGGAATGGCCCCAACTGCTGCGTGCCATGTCAATAATTCGGTTTACTTCGTTATCCGGAACAATCTGTGGATCAACCAGATCAGCCTTAAGATAATGGAACGCATATATCCGCGAGGCAAATTGATAAAAGGGAAGAGAGGATTCCCCATACCGCTCACCTTTCCCGACCACGGTAGGTTCCAGTCCTGGTCCCCATGTCTGCCGACCTTCGTTATTGGGATTTAGAAAATAAACACGCACCTCTCCCGCATGTTCGGCGACGCGGAGAATAGAAACTGCATGAAACCCCAAAAGCTTACCGCTTGATGAGGTGATAAAGATTCCTACCGGATTTGGATAGGCAAGGTCGTGGCCACCGTTATAGGATGGGTGATGGGTAGCATAAAACGTTCGAATAAACTCCTCGTAGTTGGTAATAGCATCAGTCGTTACATTATAGGCCGACAGAAATCCATTCGGGATCCAGTGCCCGTACATTGCAGGATTCACCCACTTGTGACCATCCTCGGGACGAAGTGCACAGCGTCTCATCATTTCATTATACAGGCGGTCCAGGTGGGGTACCAGTACAATGGAAACCATATCCAAATGGTAATCCAGCTCCTTGGCCAGCCCCTCCAGCAATTCAGAAGAATTCAATTCGGTTCCTTCGAAACGCATGGAGAGATTATTCTCAGTGGCAGCGGAAATAATCATATTTAGCAGCTTCCCTGGAGCATGACTGCTCCATAAACTAATCCCCCGGGCTGACTGACAGGTAGGATTCCATCCCTGTCCGACGCCAAGCGGCTGGCCCAGCACACTTAGGGTATCGGCCGTAAGTAGTGCTTCCGGTGCCGGATTATCCGACTTAAGGGCAAGGGTTGACTGAAGGATCTTTTCGCTGACGGAAGGATCCATCTTCAAATCCAGAAGTCGCTTTAATCCGGTTTCCACCGGTTGGTGTGACAACAGGTTCCTTTCCAAAAGTCGACCCAGCCCATAAATACAACGATGGGTAGCCGGGTTTATAACACGGGTGATCAGCTCCTTAACAAATGCTTTATGTTTCATTAGCTCTGCCTTTCCGGATTGATTCAAAGCAAGAGCCTGGTGGATTCGTATCGGTTGCTCTACAATCTTGTTAAGTAAAACACTACTCCAAGGACTGGTTAGACCGGTTGAACTCATTGACTGCCCCATTTGAAGGCATTCTGACTTAAGCTGTTCATCATCGGCCTGATCGAGATATTCACCGTAGGCTTCCGGTGATAACTCCGGGTTATCATGCAAATAAAAGGTAGGGCTGTACAGGCAGTCCACGTATTCACGAAGACTGTGATCTGTGGTCAATTCTGAATTGAGGTTTAGCTCTTCTTTGACAAACTGAAGAATACGCTGTGCGCGATCGGTTACAATCGGGCGCTGGGCACAGATCATTTCTACTTCTTCCAGAAGATTTTCCTTTATTCCTTCCAGTGGAATTTCCTCTACCAGCAGTTCAAACAACTGCCTGATCTTTCTCCACTGTTCTTCCGATGTCTTGCGGGCTTCTTCCGTACTCTCCGGGAAAAGAAATTCCAAATTATTGGCCAACACTTTCTGCAGAAAGCCTCCTGCTTCAGCAGCAGTGATATCTTCATCTTCGATACGGCCATTGGCAATGGCAAGAAGACGCAACTCACTCAATATCTCAAAGTCTGCTGCTTCGCCTCCTGCCTTTAATGTGCCCCCTACCAGGGTGGGTACCAGCGAATGGGGGTCCTCCCAGGCGGATCCCTGAAAAATATGAACATCATGAAGCTCTTCAATACGACTATGAAGAAACTGAAGACCTTTCGGGCTCTCCAACAAGCGATGAACGGCACTCATAAGCCGGGGTTTATACTGTTCTATACCAAATGATTTCGCTTCTCTCAGATTTTCAAGTGCCTTATCAAATTGAACAATAATCTTTTTAGGAGCGTCAACAGATATCGCCATTAAATAGGGATCAAACTTAAATTCATATTGCTATTGTTTATACGTAAAAATCAACCTCCCGGTAATGACGCAATAATTCCTGCATTCGTTTAGGTTCTTCACCCTTAAAAAAGATAGTGCCATAATGGTTCCCGAATCCTTCGCGGTCGCTCACTTTATGCGGACTTGGCGGATAAAGCGTATGCTCTTCAAAGTACGAGTCTTCTTCCAGCTCCTTCGGAACTTCCAGCTTGGTAATATGGCCTCGTTTTGGATACACCATCAGACTGCCGTGATAGACATCAGTTGTTGTATCGTTGGGGAAAAATTCGTCCAGTTCCTCCGAAGTTGTACCGGGATCGCTGCTTAGAATAAGAGCCTGAATGGCATCAAATCCATACGATTTGCTTACCAGTTCCAGAATATGCCCCCCCGGTATGCGACAGGCTACCTCCCCAAAGCTCAACTCATCATTTTCCGTGAGAAACCATTCCGGATGAATCATTCCGTATTCTATACCAAACGAATCTACCAACTTTTGCATCGCCTTTTTGATTGCCGGGCGTTTTTCCTGCAATTCTGGTCCCGCCGGTACAAAATTGGAGTATCCGAGGCGAACATATTCAGTAATATTCAGAAATTTAATCTCGCCTTCATGGACAAAAGCTTCGCAGGAAAATTCCTTCCCGGGCAGATGACTCTCCACCAGACAGGGAAAATCCTTATCAACAACTTTATCCTGTATATCACTACGGGAGCGCAGCAGCTTATGACCCACGGTCCCGGCTGCTGCAAAAGGCTTCAGATGTATCCATGCATCCTCTTCCCCCTCCAGCTGAAGATTTGCTTCATTGAGACGGTCCATAAATTGATGGATTTGCGAGGTATTGTAAACTTCATCAAATAAACCGACACGCAAACCGGCCAAAAGCGCCTTCCGCTTCATCATCGCTTTATTTCGGAACAGGTAAGACCGGTTCATTAGCCTGGGATCATCCCGTAGAATCGAATTTAATGCTCCGGCCCACTCTACCGTTTCCTCAAAAAGAGGCACTGCATAGCCCACATCAAAGGCTTTTAGTTTTTCAGCAAGCTGCAGAGAGTTTTGTGTTTCATCCCAGTGATTAAAATCCCAGCTTACAAAAGGAATGTCATGTTCGTTGGCATAATTTTCAAAATCGGAAAAACTGACAACGACATAAGGTTTGTCCAGTTTTTCTACGCTTTCAATGGCAGGGAGACTCCATCCAAGCAGGGCAACACAATTTGACATAAGCAATAATTTGATTTGATTTAAATATCCCGCGATCAGGTAATAGAACTAATTTTATGTACTTATCGTTTATGCCCTTTCATTAAGCAATGCCGAAAATTTCTGCCTCTGATAGACAGGCAAAAGCTATAATCAGGTTTCTGGGGATTAAAACTTACTACTGGATGATAAGAGTACAACCCTATGTGTTTACGACAAGCCGCCACTCCCCAACGCTACGCCCTTCACGCCCTGATCTCCTGATTCATGAACAACATATAGGAGATACCGAAACAGATTAATGTACCCGCCACCAAAGCAGTGATATTCGGCCAGACCAGGAGCATACTTTGTCCCAGCGGCAAAGTCGAAGGAATCGTACCGGATACCTGTTCGAAACTCAATCCCCCGAGGCTCCTGATGGAGGGGGTAAGCAGGATGGTCGTCAGTTCGTTAAACAAAAATTCCGGCGATATCCTGGACAGCATCACCGTAAGAGTCCGGGCCGCATAATTGCTATAGGTGGTGGCACCGACCAGAAAATTGACCAGCATCGAATAAAAAACGCTGAAAAAAAGCCAGATGGCCAGCGTACAGAGTGCGGAGGTTGATGACTGGCGAAACACAATGGAAAAGGTGATGCCAAGATTTAGCCAGAAAGCTACGTATACGCAGGTAAAAACCAGGAATGCGATAATGCGCAGCAGTTCTTCGGCGGCAGGCGGGAGACCGACATACAGGATACCCAGACCCAGCACCAGAAAACCCAGGGCAAAAATGAGGGCGAAGATTACGATCAGAGCCCCCACGAACTTGCTGTTGATAAAATAATCCCTGGGAATAGGTTGGGAGATAACCCGGCTCAAGGTCCCTTTGTCCCGCTCCGCGTTCACGGCATCAAATCCCAGGGCGATCCCGACCAGCGGTCCCAGGAAGCCGATAAGCGTTATAAACGGGGGCAGGTTATTGATCGATTCCGTAAATATCTTTAAATAGAGAAACGTAGTGTCCGCACTGAGCTGGGCCGGGTTATCCTGAATAACCGATAAGATCGTGTATATGGATCCGCTGGTCGTCAACACAATCAGGGCGACGAGGATTACAAACCGCCAGCTCCTGACGTGATCCGAAATTTCCTTTTGAACCATCACCCAGAACGGTCTCACGGTATCGCTATCCACGGTCATTGTTTTACTCCACCTCCTTCGAAATAATATTGATAGATTTCATCCAGTCCATATTCTTTATACGAAAGCCGGTATAAATCCCCGCCGTTGCGCACAATCGTTTGCGAAATCAGGGGGGCCGCCTCCCGCTTTCCCCTTATCCTGATGGTCTCTCCATCCCTTTCAACGGTTCGTATCGATTCCGTTTGCTTCAATTCTCTGATCAAGCTATCGGTCACGGGATCAACTTCCGCCGTAATGGAGGCCTCCCGGTCGCCAAACAGCTCATCGGCCAGCTCGTGGATATCCCCCTCCGCCAGCAGCTGTCCCTCTACCAGTATGCCTACCCGGTCACATATCTTCTGGACCTGGTGCAACAGGTGGGAGCACAAGAGCACGGTAATCCCCTGTTCTTTGCTCCAGCTCCTGATCATGTCCAAAAACTCATTAATGCCCTTGGGATCGATGCCGATGGTGGGCTCGTCAAGCACGATGATTTCCGGCTCCGTAATAAGCACATCAGCCAGTCCCAGCCGCTGGATCATTCCCTTGGAATACGTCTTTGTTTTCTGGTCTCCGACCGCTCCCAGGCCCACAATATCCAGCAATTCTTTTGCGGATTCGATTGCTTCCTCCCGTGGAACCCGGTTTAACATCGCCGTATAAACCAGGCTTTCCAGTCCCGTACTACTTCCGGAAAATCCCACCTCGTCGGGCAGGTAGCTGGTGACGGTTTTTACCCTGATCGGTTCCGAGGTCGCATTGTAACCTTTGACCGTAACTCTGCCCGCTGTCGGTTCCGTAAGTCCCAGCAGCGTCAGGATAACGGTCGTTTTTCCAGCTCCGTTGGGACCAAGCAGCCCATAGATCTCTCCCTTTTCAATCTCCAGGTCCAGGTGATCCACGGCCCTGGTATCCCGGTAATCCTTTACCAGATTTTCAATCCTGATGATGGGATCGCTCATGGCTATCTCCTCCCGTACTTTTTAAACAGGTAAGCAATTCCGCCGGATACCAGCAGGATGATAAAAATTCCCGCTGATCCCCAGGCAATGGATTTGCTGACGGTTACCCGGAAGGTGGCCTCCGACGAAGCCTCCGGGGTGCTGGCGTCCATCTGCAGCCGGTAATCACCGGCTATGGCTTTGCTGCTGGCGGCTATGGTCGCATCCACCGTGGTGGTCTCTCCCGGGTCCAGCCGGGTTACCTCGTCGTTCTCAAAATTGACCTTCCACTCAGCAGGAGTCGATGCATCCAGCGAGATATCCCGCAGCGGGACCGTGCCGCTGTTTTCCAGCAACAGTTCGATCGTTTGCTCACCCCCGGCCGTCACCTCCGTGCTCAGCCGGCTGGAGGGAGTTGTCAAATTCAGATCATATTTCCCTTTTATAACCGCTTCCAGCGTATCCCGGGCCGAAGTGCTGCCGGAAGTGGCCCGGATGACAACCTCACTCGTATCGGCCTCTGTCTGCTCAGGTGGGGTTACCTGCACCGATATATTCTCGCTCTCGTTGGTGCCGATGCTAACAGAGGTGGCGTAGTTGCCTCCCACCCGAAAGCGGACATCCCAGCCCGGCGGTGCTGCGGAAGAGAGGGCATAGTTCTGCTCCCGGGCAGTCTGATTATTCAGCGTGAAATTATAATTAAAATCGGAATCTGCGTATCCCTCCATATTGGCCTGATCGATCTGCATTTCGGTCCGGAACACCCCCTGCTCGGTAACCTGAATGCTCAGGGGCAGCAGGTATTCCATACCGCTGTCTGTTTCGGCAAATAATTCGAAGGTGTAATATCCTTTACTGATTTTTAGTGGAACATTCAGCTTGAGGTCAACCTCTTTGGCATTCTCCGATTCAACCCCCTTTGGTTTTACCGCGATCTTTTGGATGCTGTTGGTTCCGGCCGTCAGGGAGGGTGCCCAACTGTTGGGGACACCCCGTAGCGAAAGATTTACATTTTGTATCCCTTCTGTTTGATTGATGACTTCAATATTGTAGGTCACCGTTTTGCCCGGCGTTACAGACTGACTCGTATAGGCCGTATACAGCAGAATACCCTGATCGGGGGGAGCGGCAAGAATCAGCAACGGGGACAGGCAAAAGGTGAGCGATAAGACGAGTTTTCTAAATACAGAAGCTTTTTTTTCCATATCTAAAACAGATCTTCTTATTATTTAATAAGTAAATATGTTCCCAACTTTAACTATATAAATACGAACATCTGAACTATTTATTATGTGAGGCCTTGAAATCCAAATTCCCTGGTGGACAGTCCGGGCTACATACCGTTTTTGGGCAATCAAAAATAGAGAGTATGACAACCCCTTAAAAGAAAGGAGTTATCATTATTACAATGTATTGCCTACTGCATCAGATTTTCCGGATTCAGTCCCTTTAAATCATCTGTGATAAAGGTGCGGCCCTCTCTCACTTTTTCGCCATCCAGATACACATCGGCGCCGATACAAACCAGGTCCCAGTGAATGTTGCTTTCATTGCCGTTTGGGGCTATCTCATAGTCGTTGCCAAGCGTCAGGTGATTGGAGCCGTAGATTTTTTCGTCAAACAGAATATCATGCATCGGCTCTTCAATTACGGGATTGAGTCCGAAGCTGAACTCGCCGAACTGGCGAGCACCGGCATCGGTATCCAGAATCTCCTCAAGAGCCTCATTATTGGATGAGTCGAAATCGACCACAACCCCGTCGCGCACGTCCAGCTTTACAAAATCAAAAGGCTTGCCCTGGTACACCGAGGGAGCATAGCTGATATAACCGTTTACGGAGGATCGTATGGGCGAGGAAAAAAGCTCTCCGTCAGGGATATTGCGCTTGCCGAAGCAGGGAATCCAGGTCTGATCTTCGACCGAAAAATCGATGTCGGTCCCCTCTCCCTTCAATCGAATGTGTTCCGTTTGTTCCAGCCGGTCCTGCAGCGGTTTCATGGCCCCGGCCAGCTCCTCGTAGTCCAGCAGGCACGCTTTGTAATAGAAATCCCGAAATCTCTGCGTCGGCATCCGGGCGTTCATGGCAAAAGCTTCCGAGGGATAGCGGAGCACCACCCAGCTGGTATTATTCACGCGCTCCTTGAAGTGGACCGGATCGACAAAATAATCGGCATACGCTTTATTTGCTTCCCTGCTGACATCCGCCTGCTCGTAAATATTCAGTGAGGCGCGAATACCCACAAAGGCATCCATCTTCTTCATTAAGGGAAGCTGGTCTGCCTCCGCCTGGTTTTTCCAAAAATTCTTGTCGCCGGTTTCAGAAAGGATACGACGAATCTCAGTATCTTCTATCCGGATAAACGGGTTTGCGTTCATGGCGCGGGCCTCTTCTACGAGGGCCCGCAAGAGGCCGATTCCATTGAGTCCCACCAGCTGAAGCATCACATTTTGTCCCTCTTCCAGCTCACAGCTGAAGGTTAATATTTTTTGAGCTAACTGCTTGTCTTTTCTGTTATACATATTTGCAATTATGGGGATTAGCAATTCGTTTTTTCCATTTCACAAAATAACAAGCTATTCCACAAAATCCACCACAGATTAGCGAGAAGTAGATGTTGAAAAATCGTCAAATAGTTCATTTTGTCCACCGATTAATACTTCAGTCCTTACGACCACAGCGCGAATACTCGGACGGTATTACAGGAGCCTTTGAAGACCCAGGGATTTTGGTCAAGGTCACGACCAGAGGAAGGTAGCCCTCGCAGCATATAGCTCATATGCGAGGATTTCAACCGACCGATATCGCCGACATTGGGCAGAAGAGCGATTTTGCAAAAGGCTTTTAATAGTCATACTCCCACTGCATATCGATCCCCTGGCGGTTGTCGACCCCCTGGCTCAAAATAAGCCTCAGATTCTCTTTTAAATAATATTCAAGGTAAAAGCCGGTCGTCGGTGTTGAGCCGGTAATCACGTTCTGAATCGCAAAAAACACCCTGGGGTTGATATACCAACCGGTGCTGATCGAGGTACCGCTCTCCCCGCCTACACGGGTATTTTCAATACGCACCACATCGATGCCGAGGTGACGCGTTGCCAGCGACTCCACCCGGTCCATCAGCACATCCAGGGCAAAATCAGCGGCTGTATTACTGCTGCTGGTACGCGCTACGCTCTGCTCTGCGGGATTAAGCTTATAGAAAGGCTGTCCAAACAGCGTATAGCTGATAATGCCCGCCAGGTCCATCGGGGGACTGCTTTCATATTTGAACTGGGGGGCTTCTACTGTACCCTCAATAATGTACCATATCTTGATCTCCTGATCGGTCTGTGGCGGCTCATATAAAGTCCGTATGTTGACCTCCGGGTTATCAACCGGACCGGAAAAGGCCAGGGCTCCCTCCTCGAGCTCAAAGCGTTTCCCCAGAGGCTCCGCATAACCATCGGCCGTGGTCAGGTTTCCAAACATTTGCAAGTCGTCGCCGGGATCCTTTAACAGGTCAATTTGTCCCTCCAGTTCCAGCTCCATCTCCAGGTAGCGCTGGTTACGCACAAAAAACCGGCGATTAAATCCGACATCCATATCCAGGCTCAGCGAATCGTACAGGCTGATCTCGGGTTCCGGTGCCATGGCTGTGTCAAGGCTCACCTCTTCGACCGATTTTTCTCCAAAATTGTCCAACTCCACAAAGCCGTTAATCACATCCAGGGTTCCACTTAATCTCGGTTGCGACAGGCTGCCCCCCACATCCACATTGAGATTAATAATCCCGTTATATTCATCCGTATTGGCCACCTTAAAATTTTTGGCGCTGATATTCATCTTTACAGCCCCCGGAACCAGTTCATTGAGCGACACCGTTCCCCTCGCATTCAGGGTTCCGCTCCCGCTTCTCATGCTCAGTTTAGTCAGCTCAATCTCATCGGGTTTGAACCGGATGGTTGAGCCGATATTATCCAGCCGTATATTCGCCGGAACCACCCTTACCCCCCCATTTTGCAAACTGAATTCCCCTGATGTTTGCAAACTGTTGCGGGGACCTTCTATGTTAACCATACCGTTTATACGTCCTTGCAAATTACGTACCATATCCCGGCCCAAAAAATCATTCAGGGCTTTCAGGTTAAACTGGTTGGTCAGTACCGCCACCGAAAGGCTGTCCCCGGGCCCGGGCAATCCAACCTCCCAGCTGCGTAAATTGACATCCAGCGGCATCCGGGCGTCCACCTGCAGCGCTTTCTGATTAAGAGAGGTGAGCGTGGCATTCAGGTTGAGATTCGATTGCGTGTGCTGGTATTCCAGGGAAGCGACGAGAGAATCAATCGGCACTCCCGAGAGCATTGCCTCGCTGAGATGAAAAGTGGCGTCCATTTTCGGCTCCCCGGCTTCTCCTTCCAGCGTCCCCTCGAATTGCAGGATCCCCTTTGTGTTTTCATATCCGGCCTGCTTCAGCAGGGTTTCAAAACGCCCTAATGTTATTGCATGCAGTACCAACTTGCCGCTTACCGGCTGTTCAAAAAAACGTTCCTCCAAAAGCTCCGGGTTCTCTGCCCTAAACGGGATATCCAGATCCCCCTCGGCGATGAGCTCCCCTCCCTGGTGCAGTTCCATCATACCTTCAAGTCGTTTATTGTCAATGTCAGTCTGAAGCTTGAACGTATCCAGCACCGTTTCTTCGTAGTGAACATTTGACATCGACAGATGCCCGGAGGCCACCAGGCTCGTATCCGTCCGGTCGGCACGGAACTCACCCATAAGCACTCCGTCAAGGTAGGAATTGCCCAGTATCGCATCCTGAATGGCCTTCAGATTCAATTTTTGTGCTCTGAAATACCCCTTTTGATGCAGCGAATCGGCATGAGGAACCGCCAGCTCCATATAAGAAGATCCATCGCTGGAACGGATGTGCAGGGTATCCGTCTGCAAGGTACTGTTGGACCATGTGATATGAAACGGCTTTTGCAATGACAGCGTACGCAAGCTACTCGTCAGGTCGAAAGTGGACATTTCCACCATCAATGAATCTTCGCTCACCCGGTATGCACCGGCCTGGTCAATGCGATTTTGGTGCTGGCCGGCGAGCTCAAGTTCATACGTGCCGTTGGCTGTGTTGCCCGAACGCTGTCCTTCTGTTTTCAGCCTGATATTTTGCAAGTCAACAGACGCAATGACAGGACGAACGATTTCGAAATCAGCCACATATTCCGGTTCTTCAGTCAGCCCCAGGCGAAGTGCACCGGATACTCGCGGAGCTGTAAACCGGTTATCGTAATTTACCTCTTCGAGATCGGCTTTTCCCTCGAATACAATCAGATCCTGTCCATTTGGCGTCAGTTTACCGTTTATGCTGCCGGCAGCCCGCAGTACGTCAACTCCGGCAACAGATGCAAACGATGAGAGATCCTTGAGTTCTATTCCCATGTTCAGGGAATTACTTACATCATAGGGATCGTCCAGGTGAAAACGCCCGCTGAAATGGCCGTCAGCGATATCACTTTCCAGCATCCCGTTTTGGACCGTCATTACCGTGTCGCTTACCTGCAGGTCCACGTCAAGACTACGGATAGCCTCTCCCAGGAAGATCGATGAGTCCACGCGCACCCTGCTTTGCAGCTCCAGGTTTTGAAGCCTGCCGCCCTTCCCTTTTCCTTCGACAGTAGCCGAAACAGAAGAAGGATATTCCTCCATGCCGGCAACATCAGCAACATTGAGATCGGAGGCGGTCAGACTATAGGAGAAAGCGGGCCTGGTCCGGAACTGACGGATATCTGCCTGCAGGTGCAGCTGGCTTTTGTTAATCGCAAGCCGGGATTCATTGGTTATCGCATCCTGGTTCAACCTTCCCGCAAAGGTCGCACGGTCCACCTGCTGGTCCATCAGCCGGCTATTGCGAACCGTAAGCCGGTAATTCCAGAACGCTTGTCCCGACCCGGGATACCAGCCGTTCCCGCTCATCCGGCCGTTAAAGGTAAGGTTCCCGGTATACGCTTCATCCCGCAGCCAGCTGGCGGGATTGATACTTGTCCCCCGAACCGCAACACCAACCGATGGTTTTTCACTCCAAATGTTCGACATCTCCACATCAGCCATGAGCTTTTCACGGCCAACAGCAGGTTCCAGATGCAGATGGGCCTGTGCGTCCCCGAGGGTAAATTCGCCCCGCAGTGCATCCAGCCGGTATGGGCCCTGCCGGAGGTTGTCGGCCGACAGCGTCCCTTCCAGCCGCGCGTTGCGGTAGCCACCCAGCGGCACTGTTCCCGTCCCCCGTACCATCATATTCTGAAGGGCCGGCATGGTCGTATCGCCCGTGAATACCGCCAAATCCAGCCGGTCTGCCGATACGTCAAATGAAGAAAGCTCGAGGGTTGAATCGCGATGGAAATGACTATTCATCCTGAACTGTTCTATGCCATCCGCCCGGGCGTTCAGGCGGACCCTGACATCGGTTGCCGTGGCTTCGAATCCGAGCGAGATATCCACATCTTCCCGCACGGGCATATTCTCATCCTCCATATACACCGCCAGGTCGTGCCAGCCCAGCGGTGATGCTTCTGCCTGAAGTTCGGCTGTTGAGTCGCTCAGGTTAGCGCGTCCCGCTGCGGTTACCATACTATAGCCGGTCGCAACAGCCAGTTTTTCAAGCGTAACGGATGTCTCATCTGCGTTGCCGGAAGTTGTAAAGGAAACAGGCGTATCGAGACGCGTATTCATGATTTTAAAGCTGAAATCATCCACCGTTGCATCATAGCCGGAGGACAGAAAACCGATGCGGCAGGAAAAATTCATATTATCAACCACAAAAGAGGAATCTGCTCCCAGCGACGGCATGGAAACATCGACCTGACCCTGTTCCATCGATAAATCAGAAAGCAAAAAATGGAAATCAGCGGCCGTGGTATCTCCGGCAGAGGTATCGCCGTCCAACCAGTGCCCGGCATTCCAGCTGCTGTCCGGCTGCTGACTCAGTTTGATAAAAGGGCGGCTTAGCCGCATCTTCTCAATGACGAGGGCGTCACTAAAATAGCTTAACGGGCGGTATTCAATCTGCAGGGTATCGATGGAAGCGACGACCGTATTATTCTCGTCGGTTAGCGCGATACCGGTCAGCGTGACCCCATGCCACAGATCCCCCGACAGCGTTTCGATAGAAAGCCGTGGGACTAACTGCTGATTCGCTGCATCCACAATCATATTTCGGGCCCAGTTCCCGGCTCCCCCCGTCATCAGGGCCAGCCGTGCCCCCCCTATAACCACGAGAACACAAAGCGGGATTACCCACGGCCATTTTCGCCGCGACGTCTTATCCTTTGATTGATCTGTTTTATTATTCGTACTCATCAAAATGCCTGTCCAACACTAATATGAATTCCTATGCGATCCCATGCATTTCCAAAATCACGTCCCCGGTATCTGTTGAGATCCGCATCGGATGGGTTTACCTTGTAACCTACATCAAGCCGGACCGGGCCGATGGGAGAATTATAGCGAACGCCGCCGCCGACACTAAATTGCAGGGGCCTGTCCTCAATATCCGGATCCTTGCGCCAAACCTGTCCCCCGTCCAGAAAGGCAGTAAGCCCGAAACCGTTAATCAGCGCGTCGATATCCTGTCTTAATTCCAGGTTAAACGCAAAAAATGTACGTCCCCCCGCGGGTATGTAGCGGCTAAAGGCGGTAGTGTCGGATACGATTTCTCCGCTGTCATTTTTAAGGGTGTCGGTCACCGCCCGTTTCGGTCCCAGTTGATAACGTCCCCAGCCCCGAATGGAACTGGTCCCCCCGAGATAATAGCGTATGTTGTTGGGCAATGAATCTTCCTGGGTCGCAAACAGCTTCCCCGCCTGCAGGCGTGTGGCCAGGGTTGTGGTTGTTGTCAGCGGGGTATACCGGCGAACATCGAGCGAAAATTTCTGGAATTTAAAGGTTGACGACCCTAAAAATCCGGATATCTCGATATAGGGCTGGATGGCCCATCCTTCCTGCCCTCGCCGGCCTAATGACTGATTATAATAACCGCTTAACTGGATAGAAGAAAGATCGTAGTTTTGGGTCGTATCGGGCAGGTTTTCATCCAGCTGCTGTGAGAGCTCGCTGTTCCTGGTAAACTGGTACGATACGGAGCCGGTCATATTTTGGCTATAGCGATAAATAAAACTGTTCGTGACGCCCAGCCGGTAAAGCTCGTAGTTGTCTTCCAACAAATGCTGGGCAAAAGGAGAAATGACGACGCTGCTTTTCGTATTGTAAACATACGGAATCAGATAATCAAAGTTGAGCGTCTGTTCAATAAATGATGCTCTCGCCGTGCTGGTAAATTGATGTCCGTATCCAAAGGCGTTGCGGTGGATCCATCTTACCTGTCCCCGCAGGTACTCGTCCGTTCCGAAGCCAGCCAGCATTTGCACAGTACGCAGGGAATTCTCGCGAATCTGCATCTCCAAATTCAGCGTCGAATCCCGGGGCTGATCAGGGATATTAATAGTAGCAAATCGAAAAAGATGATGGTTGAAAATCTCACGCTGCGCATCCTGCAATGCATTGATGCTGTATTGCTGCCCTTTTTTTAGTCCCGACTCGCGAATGATATAATCGTCACTGACCGTGCTGTCTCCGGCAACCGAGATCGTATCAAAATAGGTCATGGGTCCCAGCGAGCAGTGGATCGTCAAATCGGCGGTGAGCCGTGTGGTATCGACCTCTGACCCGACAGCAACTTCGGCATATGAAAAACCCATATTTTTGAGCAACTGTTCATAACTGCCCACTACTTCCGGCTCTTTTATGGTTTCGTATCGCTCTCCCCCCCGGAATTCACTTTGCCGGCGGACCCGGGCAAAGGCAGGGCTGTCCAATACCATTTCACGGTGACGGTCATCACCGGTAAATTCATAGTTAATTTCGCCAATTCGGATGGGAGCCTGTTCGTTGATGATAAAAACCACGTGTTTTTTCCAGGGCTTGTTTCCATCTTCTATGCGGTATTCTACCTGCACATCTGGAAAACCCCGCCTGTTGTAATAATTGCGAATACGGACGACATCCTTTTGAATGGTTATTTCACTAAGATTGTGTCCCCCGTGCCTCCAGAACTTCAGTTTGTCCCAAAAAGTAACCGCTTCCGTTGCAATCTGATCCCTGATAATGATATCTGAAAAACTATCATTACCCTCTACATCCAAATCCCACACCTGCGGGGACCTCTCATCATCATAAGAAGGTGAACCACCCCTCTGTTGTGCCTCCACAGAATAACACCAGCTGCACAGCAGCAATCCCATAAAAAATAATGCTCGCAAATTTAACACCTGTGCAGTTCCTTTTTGTGATCGTTAACCCATCACTTCCCGCTTCACTTCTGCGTGTATACGCTTAACCGATGTAACAATATAACAAGAAGTGAGGCAATGAATGAAAAACCCGGAAACCGGCTTCCAGAGGCTATCGATTATTTCTTGTACAGCAAATCCTTCCACTACGTTATGAGCTGTAATTTACAAGTGATTAATGATACTATTTAAAGGCGAAGCAAAAAAGACAGATATTATGTACCGTAATCGGTTCATAACATAGTGGTATCTTATACCCTCAAACCGGTTGTCCCCTGAGCGCCGTATTTTTTCGCCGGGGGGAGGTCAAATTAGTGATCCCGGGTAGAAAGTTTGAGATTGGAAACAAGAAGTGTAACTTTTAACGAATGATTCCATATCACTCATGAATAATTCCGACGTAAAGTAACGTATGCCCTCTTCCCGATTTTTTTGGTTTCTCCTGCTCGTGTTCCTCATGTTCCAAAGTTGCAAGAGCAGCGAAGAGTTTACCGGCTACTCTTACGATCCCGAAGGAGTAACCAATACTGCTGATAAAGAAATCCAGTTCCAGTACAGCCGTACGATTGGTGTCGCAGCCGAAGGAATATGGATAAGCAATGAATTCGAAGGAGCACGGATGAATGACTTTTACCGGGTCAGTGATTCCCTGTACCGTGCAGTCATCGAACCTGAAAATCATCCAATTAACAACAGTCCCTGGTATTCCTTTAAGATGCACAGTAATTCCCCCACTACGATTAACCTCCAACTCTCCTATAAGCACGGTAAACACCGCTACCTGCCTAAGCTGAGCAGGGATGGGAAGAGGTGGACAAGGATCGATTCTTCCGACATCCGGGAAGACACCTCCGGCACGGCTACCCTGACCCTTGATCTGAATAAAAATCCCCTATGGATTTCAGCTCAGGAACTGCTTACCTACCGTGATATGGTAGCGTGGATGGACTCCATCAGCACCGCCACCCCGACGCAGCTGGATACCGTCGGCTACTCGCACCAGCAACGACCTGTCATAAAAATGACGATCGGCAGCGCTCCCCCGGACCACAAACAGGGCGTACTCGTAATCACCGGTCGGCAGCATCCGCCCGAAGTTACCGGGGGACTGGCGAGCCGGGCGTTCATCGAGGCGCTGACAGCAGATACGGAACTTGCCGGCACCTTCCGAAAAGAATTTGAAATATGGAGCTATCCGCTGGTCAATCCGGACGGGGTGGCGGAGGGACACTGGCGTCACAATGGGGCGGGTATCGACTTGAACCGCGACTGGAAAAACTTCAACCAGCCGGAAACCCGGGCTATCCGTGACGACCTGCTGCCGATTAACGAACGTCCGGAGCGGCGGGTGTATTACGGGATTGACTTTCATTCTACAAAATCGAATATCTTTTATCCCATAAAACGGGATATATCCACCTTCCCGGAAGATTTTACCTACCGCTGGATAGAACCGCTGCAGGAACAATTCCCGGAGACCCCCTTCAACGTGGAGCCCTTCGACACCAATTCTCCCATTGCGAAAAACTGGATATACCAAACCTTTGGAGCGGACGCTGTTACCTATGAGGTGGATGACCGGGCCGACCGCCAGAAACTGAAAGAGGTATCGCGGCAAGCGGCTCAAATAATCATGCGGCACTTACTTGCGGAAAAGAAAAAAAGGCCATAGCCAGCCTTCTTTATCATAATTTTGCCAACCCCGCCGGGAACATTTCAGGTTTACAGCCCTTTAAAGAGGGACCAATACAGATTTACCGGTGATTCACTCATCTTAATTCATTGAGGTCTGTTATGTTAGGTACTATTCTTGTTATCGTCGTTCTCCTGATGCTTATTGGTTCTCTGCCCAGCTGGCGCTATAGCCGTGGTTGGGGATATGGTCCCAGCGGTATTCTCAGCACGATACTCATTATCATTCTTATTTTTTGGCTGCTGGGCCACATTTAAAAAGGGCTTGGCAAAATAATAGACGGGCAGTTTTTTACACCCAAGAATGCTTTTACATACAGCTTTATTAGTTTCTCAGCTGTCCCGATCCACGGGATCCTGCAGGCTGTATTTCAATGTCCTTACAGCAAAGGGATTTCCTAAAAGGGGTGTAGATTAGGTTGAGGGATTTCCTTACCTTAACGGGTGATGAAGAAAGGAATTTCTCTCATATTGATTTGCGCTCACCTAACGGCCGTATTTCATTTTACTGTGCCTTACCTGAGCTATTACGCGAATTTTACCTATTTTGCTACGGAAGCGTGTATCAACCGGGATAACCCGGAGATAGCGTGTAACGGCAGCTGCAAGCTCGACGAGATGGTGCAACAGGAGCATCAGAGAGACAGGCATTCGAGCACGGCTCACCATGTCGATCGCGCCCCTAAAATTCATTTCTATTTTCAGCACAGCTATCGTTCTCTTCATCTGATACATCATCATGCCGGGCAAACTTTTCTTATAGAATCCGAAGAGTTTGATTCTCTCTGGCAGGCTGAACCCTTCCCTCCCCCACCACAGGTTGTATAGCTATCGGGACAGTCTTTGTGGAGGAAGCCCTCTTATGATTTCGCCGCCAGGCGGCCTCTTTCTCTCACTGTCCCCCTAAAGTGATTAGGATCTGCAGGCCGCAGCGTAAATAAAACGCTTTACTATAAGCGTCTGCGCATGCCCCTTCTACCCTACTGACGGGAAAAACGTGCTTGCGTACCGTACAGCCTGAATCAGTCGTTCGGATCCGGACTATAACTTCGGGCAAAACCCCGGCTTGGCTTAATCATTTAGGTGCTTGCATTAACCATTCTCCAGCTATTCAAAATTTAATAATGAACTATCATGAACAAGATGATGCGTTATCTCTTATTATTAGTATGTACTCTTGCCGTAACCGCCGGTCCGACCACCGCCCAGCAACACAAGATTCTTACAGGCACCGTACTGGACCGGGAAACAGGGCAGCCTATCTCGGGCGTAAATGTCTTTTTTGTCCAAACGACCATCGGTACAACCACCGACGAAGAGGGATTCTTTATCCTGGAAAAAATTCCGGAGGACACCCGGGAGCTGGTCTTTTCCGTTGTCGGATACCGGACATATACGAAACAGCTACCGGCCGAAACTTCGCAGTTCGGCCCGCTTCGCATTGAGCTGCAACCCCGGATATTGTTGCTGCAGGGCATCCAGGTTACGGCGCTGCAGCCCGATTTAAAAAGATCGCAATTGGCCCGGGAAGAAATCCAAAAGGCAAATCCCCGTGATTCGGGTGAACTGTTGCGCGACATTGATGGGGTGGACGCCGTACGCCGCGGTGCGGTGGGACTTGATCCGGTGATTCGCGGCCTCAGGGAGACTGAAGTCGGCACCTTCCTGGACGGCACCCGCATTTTCCCCGGCGGTCCCGCTCGCATGGACTCCCCCCTGAGTCACCTCGATCCTTCCTCCATCAAAACCATTGACGTGGTTAAGGGACCGTATGCCCTGACCTGGGGCGCCGGTACCATGAGCGCCGTCCGCGTTCAAACCCAGCCGCTCACGGACCTTCGGAAACCTTTTGGCGGGACGATCTCCAGCGGGTATGACTCCAACTACAATGCGGTGGAAGAATCCGCCTCGGCCTTTGGCAACACGGGGAAAGCAGGCTACTGGATCCACGGAGCGTGGCGTAAAGGAAACAATTACAGATCCGGAAACGGGACCACCATACCCGCTGATTTTCTCTCTCGCGAGGTGCGGGGTAAGCTGGGGTATGCGATAACGGGAAACGCCTACCTAAATGTCTCACTGGGCTATCAGAACCAAAAAAATATCGACTACCCCGGGCGGCTTCTGGATGCGGAATACTTTGACACGTATAATATGTCCGCCCGCTGGCAGTGGTCCCCGGACCATGAAACCATCGAAACAATGAAAGCCTCTGTCTACCGCAACACGGTGGATCACGGAATGACCAACGACGGCAAACCCACCGCGCAACCCGATCCCGACCGCATGCCTCCCTTCGGGCTGGATGTAGGGGTCGATGCCCATATGTATGTGACGGGAGGCGCCTTTTCCTCGAGCTTCTCTGGCGGTGAGTCGTGGGACTGGAAAATAGGCGGCGACTATTACAGCGCGAACCGCAAGGCAGTGCGCACCATCGAGCGGCGTGATAACGGCATGCAGATGTTTGAGGATCTGATGTGGCCCGGTGCCACCATCCGGGACGGAGGGGGCTACCTGCAGGCCGATTACACTTTTTCCGATCAGCTGAATGCGCAGGGCACGCTCCGCCTCGATTTTGTCAGCGCCGACGCAGATACGGCAAGTGATTTTTTCAGGGAAAACATAAGTTCCGACCTGCGCTCCTCAGAGACCAACGTCAGCGGATCGGCCACCATGAGCTATATTCCCTCCGACCACTGGACCCTGGGGGCCGGAATCGGATCCGTAGTACGCACTGCTGACGCCACGGAGCGCTACTCCGACCGCACCCCCGCCAGTAAAGCCCAAACCAGTGCCGAGTTCGCAGGCAACCCGGCCCTCCGTCCCGAGCGAAGCACCCAGGCCGACCTATGGATCAGCGCCGCCTATCCCAAATGGAATTTTTCCTTCAATGCCTTTATACGCCGGATGGATAATTATATCACCATAACCTCCACGTCCCTGCCGAAACGCCTGCCTTTGAGCCCCGACACCGTTTTCCAGTATATTAACGGCTCGGCCCTGTTCCGTGGATTCGATGCGGCCGCTTCTTACAGCCTGCTGGACGCTTTACAATGGAAAGGGGGACTCAGCTACCTCTGGGGCGAAGACCGTGAACTCGACCAGCCCGCGCTCGGAATCTCCCCGCTGACCGTCAATACCGGTTTCCGCTATGAATCTCCGCAGCGACCCTTTTTCGTAGAGGGAACGGTTCATTTTGTGGGGAAGCAAGACCGGATTGCTGCTCTAAAAGGCGAGACATCCACCGACGGGTACACCACGGCTGATCTTCAAATGGGTGCTACCATACTGCGACAGCTATCCCTGCAGGCCGGAGTCAAGAATATTATCGGGACGCAGTATGTTAACCACCTGAACGCCAGGAACCCGTTTTCCGGCCGGCCGATCCCTGAACCGGGGCGCGTCTTTTTTGCCGATCTGCAATTTACTTTTTAACCACGCGGCAGAGTGCTATATTTACCTGTTATGAAACCAATCAATCTGATGCTTTGGACTTTTGCAGCCCTGGGGATATCGCTATCACTGGCTGCCTGTAACAATCCCGATACGATCATTGATTTGAATAATCATTCCTACGAGCTGCTCAATGAGGACAGTTCTGCGGTACGCTTTCCCGGCGATTACAGCGGAAAGACCACCCTCATTACCTTCATCTACACCCACTGCCCGGATGTATGCCCCGTCATCACGGCAAATATGAAGAATATCCAGAGCGAGCTGGCGGATACCAGTGGTATTCGTTTTGTGGAAATCACTTTTGACCCCGAACGCGACACGCCCTCCGTGCTTGCGGAATACAAAGATGTCTACAGCCTGAATCACCAGTTTTCACTGCTTACGGGTCAGCCTCCCGAGATCGACTCGCTACTCTCAAAACTCAATATCGTTGCCGAGAAAGCGCGGATCGATTCCCTGCAGCAAGATAGCAGCGATTATTTTATGAGGCACTCCAATACGATCTATATTATGGATAAACAGGGACGGATCAGGACCGAATATCCGGCAAATGTCGTCCCCCCTGAAAATGTGATCGAAGACCTTCAAAAAATACGCTGATTATGCCTGTTTATCGTTATTGTCTGTTGACCTTAGTCTGTCCACTGCTGCTCTTTTGGGGATGCGGTTCCGGCGAAAACCATCAGAAAGAAGTGGTCGCTTCCGGTACCATTGAGCTGACCGATGGGTGGGCGCGTCCCGGCGCAAAAGGCATGATGAGTGCTGTTTACCTGACGATCCGCAACAAAACAGCCTACCCGGATACCCTGGCAGGAGTATCCAGCGATGTCGCCCGGGAAGCCGAGGTCCATGAATCATACAAAGGAGAAAACGGCATGTCGGCTATGCGTCCCGCACCCGACCGCGTTATAAAATCCGGTGACAACCTGTATCTTCAGCCGGGCGGACTGCATATTATGTTGATAAAACTGAAAGATGACCTGGCAGCGGGGGACTCGGTGAATGTGCTGATGGAATTCAGGCACTCCGGAGCCCGGAACGTTCGCCTCCCGGTTCAGGCTCAAAGATAATGTGATAAGGGAATGAATTCACTCTCAACTGCTCCGAGGATGATGTCTCCTTCCCATCACGCTGCAATGCCTGTTTATACACCCATTGCTTTGAATAGTCCGACAGGAATGAAATGTTCTGCAAATAACAAGGCCAGCGGTCAGCGACTGTTGTAGGCGCTAATAAACTGTTAATAACTGACCTGTTACGAATAATGACGTTGCAATCTATTTTTATAGTGGGTATCGGGGGATTTGTCGGAAGCGCACTTCGCTACGTGATATCCTACTACATGAATATAAGCTGGTCTATCCTCTATCCCCTGGGGACTTTCACCGTGAATCTAGCCGGCTCCTTTCTTATAGGCATTATTATCGCCGCTACTTTGACCGAAGATCTGAACCAGCAGGCACGTCTGCTCCTGGCCACGGGATTTTGCGGGGGGTTTACCACTTTTTCTACGTTCTCCTTTGAGTTTTTCTCGCTGCTGCAAAACGGGCATACCGGCTACGCTTTTTTGTACGCCCTTGGCAGCCTGGCGCTGGGATTATTTTTTGTGTGGTTCGGATTCAGCCTGGGCAGGCTTCTATAAATTTAGCCGTATACTGAGAGAAGTACGCCCAAAAAACGTTTGTAACGCACCGGAACCGGTTACTTTCCCCGGTAATAATGAACAGGCCGGGTTTTGCCTGGGATATTTTCCTCTTTTTGGCCACGCTAAAAGGCGTACCACGCAGTGCCTGTTTTTCTGTCCCGGAAATCGTGAACTTGCCAGGGATTAAAAGCCCTGATCCGACCTTATTTGAAATCGAGAACCTGAGCCGGAGAGCCGGTGGGAAAACCGATATCCAGCATCATCGAGAGGGTCGGTGCAATTTGCGGGATGACCGTTCTCTCGGTTGTTTCTCCCCGGGGCACTCCCCACCCGTAAAAAAGAAGCGGCACATGGGTATCATAATTATACGGCGAGCCGTGCGAGGTGCCCGTATCGGAACGACTATCCAGCCAGCCCGGCTTCAACTGTATATAAACGTCCCCCGACCGGTTATGCTGAAAACCCCGCTGGTACATCGCCTGGTAGCCATCAGCATAATATTTGTTCCGGAAATTGTAGGCCGTATTCGTAGAGGCCACGGCCTTGAACTGCAGTAAAAAATCTGCTATCTCCTGCTGCATTTTTTTCAGCAAGTGTTTCCTGCTCCGCACCAGCTCACGGTTCAGGTATACCTGCTGGTTGGCATAGGCCTCCACCCATTCGCCTTCGCCGTATTTTCCATCCAGATATCGCTCAAGGACCTCAATGACGCCGTTGCTATTGAAATAACCGCCCGGCAATTTTTTGTCCATTAATTCGGCGGGGACATCCACCGCCCCGTGGTCGGACGTCAGCATAACCAGGTAGTTGCCCTCTCCGACTTTTTGGTCCAGGTACTCCAGCAGGTCCGCCAGATCACGGTCAAGCCGCAGATACGTATCCTGCAGTTCGACAGAATGAGGGCCGAACTTATGTCCCACATAATCGGTGGATGAAAAGCTGACGCTTAAAAAATCAGTGGCCTCATCTGCTCCCAGCTTTTCAGCCTCCAGGGCCTGCTTGGCCAATTCTTTTACGAGCGTATTGCCGAACGGCGTGGAATTGATAATACCGTAAGCGTCCCCCCTGTTTTCGGCCAGATTATGGGGGAAAACAGGCTTTTTTTCCTTTTCAAAGCTTCCTTCATACGGCGTATTATCGGGATTACTCTCCGTATACTCTTCTATCGGCAGCAAGGTGGCCCAGATTTTATTGCTAAGTTCTTTAGCGAGTCCCTCTTCGTTGAATTGCCGGACCCAGTCCGGCAATGCATCGGCATACCAGGAACTGGTAATAAAATTCCCCGAAGCTCCTTCGTACCAGTAGGCCCCGTCGCCCAAATGTCCCGCCGGTAGCACAGCCCCGCGATCTTTCGTTGATACCGCTACTACCTTGCTTTCCTGATCGGCGGACTTGAGCTCATCGGTTATCGTGGTGCTCATCAGGTTGGCCGGGGACATTTTTCCCGTCTCTCCATCCGTCCCCACGGGCCGGGCGGTCGAATCGGAAACCACATACATATCCTTCCCGATCGATCGATCGTACCAGGAATTTCCCACAATACCGTTCACCGAAGGTGTGGTTCCGGTATAAATAGCTGCGTGGCCGGGTCCGGTGTAGGTTGGAAAATAATTATAGTGATGATTTCTAAAATTATATCCCTCGCCGACCAATCGCTTAAAGCCCCCCTCCTCAAACTTATCCCAGTACCGGGGCAAATAATCGTATCGCATCTGATCTACTACAATGCCCACCACCAGCTTGGGCCTGTCTTCTTCAGATCCGTATCCGTTATGATCCTGGGCCCATCCTCCCTGCAGCGCAGCAAAGAACAGCAGCAAGCTAATTCCAATTGTTTTAATTGTCTTCATATCTCGGGATTTACTGAGTGAAAATTTCCACAGGGAAAATAACTTCTTTTGGGTAAGAATCGAATTGCGATTCTGTAAAAATTACCTCCCCTTTCAATCTTCTCCGGAACCAAATTCATCCAATTCGATGCGCAACGTCTTACGTGGATTATGGAGCCGAAAAGTTTGCCCGATACGATGTTGGAACAAAACATCACGCTGTAACTTGTGTCTGTTTCCGGCTGACTCCGGAAGCGGCGGCGGACTTTATACATAGCCGGTGTCATTATGAACATAGCCATCAGCAGTTGGTCTGCAGCGGGGAGTATTCAACATCCGGATCCAAATTCCTCTCCTCGTGGTAGGCCGACATTGCATCATTCACATCAAAGAAAAAGTTATGCTGCCCCATTCTGCTTACCACCTCGGAGGTCTTAAGCTTATCGCGGACCGGGCCTATCGCCCCGGCTATGAAAAACGTTATCCCCTTGGCCTTCAAATCTTCAATTAACTCTTTTAAGGTATGGATTCCGGTTGAATCTATATCATGAATGGCGGAGGCATCTAAAATAAGCAGTTCCAGCTTATCCCTCCGGGCGGCAATCATATCTTCGAGACGATCCTGAAAATACGTTACATTTGCGAAGTAGAGCTGTGAGTCAAACCGGTAAACAAGCACGCTGTCTTCTGTTTTCGCTTCCGGGTACCGGTTTATATTCCGGAAATTTTTGGTGTCGCCCAGACGTCCCAACTCTGTACTGTGCGGCTTCGTAGAGCTGTATATAACGACCACCAGCGAGAGCACGACCCCCACTAAAATACCTTCTTCGATACCCAGGACCAGGGTTGCCAAAAAGGTCGTGGCAAGCATTGCCAGATCTTTGCGATCGGTTTTCCAAAGGGATTTCATCTCCTTAAGATCAAACAAACCCGCTACCGCCACAATAATTATTGCGGCCAGTACCGCCATGGGCAGGTAATAGAAAAGCGGTGTCAGCAAAAGTACCGTCAGTGCAATAATTGCAGCGCTGATGATGGAAGCCATTCCTGTTTGAGCTCCCGCCTGGTCATTGACCGCCGTGCGAGAGAACCCGCCGGTCGTAGGATATGATTGAAATAAGGCCCCGCCGATATTGGCGACGCCCAGTCCGATAAGCTCCTGGTTGGGATCTACTTTATAGCCGTGTTTGTTAGCGATGGCTTTGGCGACCGCAATGGATTCCATATATCCCACAAGCGAAATCACCAGGATGGTAGGCAGCAGCTGCTGAAGAGCTCCCGGGTCAAAGGAAAGAACTTCCAGCGACGGAAGTCCTCGTGGAATTTCTCCCACGACAGCCACCCCCCGCTGATCAAGTCCGAATACGGCCGTAACTGATATTCCGATAACGACGACCGCGAGCGCCGAGGGAAAGGTCCGGTTCCATTGTCGTATCATCGCAATCAGGACAATCGATCCCAAACCGATAGCGGCGGTATAGGGATCAATATTGCCCGCCTTATCGATGACCCCGGCCATAATTTCGTGGATGTAATTGGTACGCGGCAGATCAATACCCAGCAGGTTTTTAAGCTGACTGGCACCGATGATCAACGCGGCAGCCGACGTAAAACCGCTGAGTACGGGATGGGAAAGAAAATTTACCAGAAAACCCATCCGGAATACGCCCATCAGCAGCTGAAACACGCCCACACCCATGGCTGTCATAATGGCCAGCTGGATGAACCGGTCACTGCCTATCTCGGCAAACTCACCCACCCCGGCGACCACCAGCAGGGAAACCATGGCCACAGGTCCCACTGCCAGCTGGCGGGAAGTCCCGAAGACAGCGTACAGAACCAGAGGTACAATGGAAGCGTACAACCCATAAACAGGCGGCAAGCCGGCCAGCACGGCATACGCCATCCCCTGCGGAATAAGCATAATACCGACGGTCAGCCCGGCATTCAGATCCCCCTTGAAATGATCGGAGGAATAGTTTCGGATCCACTCCAGCATCGGTATGAACTGCGATATGTTAAAGGAATGTTTCACTGGTAATCGTTTTTATATCCTTTGCCGTTTTCAGTTACACTTGCCCGTAAACGTTAAATTACGCATGTATATAACTCCCTGTTTTGAATCCCGCCGGAAAATCCTGGCCGACTTCTTCCTTATCCCTTTCGGGTGATCGGGAAGGTTCCACGCAGCGGCCGACCAGGCTCTGCCTTCCCATTCAACGTTCCGGGAGCCTGTCGGGCTCCCCGGCGGAGCAATACGGGTTACGGGGGGACACCGGTTTTACCGCCGGGGACCGAATCGTCAGTCAGACTCAACATTTTCGTAGTCGTCATCAATAAATATGACATCGTAGCCGTTGCCGGCCAGGAAGGCCGAAGCCACCGAAGAACGTCCCCCGGTCTGACAATGGACCAGCAGTGTTTTGTCCGCGGGTATCTTATCCAAGTTTTCCGCCAGACGCGTATGGGCGAAATTCAAGGCTCCCTCTATATGACCTTCCTCATATTCAGAGGCCTTGCGAACGTCCAGCACTATGTAGTCCGGATTATTTTTCTTTTCGCGGACCGTCTCGAACGTACCTACTTCCAGCTTCTCCAGCGCTCCCCGCTGCTCTGCGTACATCTGCAGGTCGGCCGGCGTTACATATCCGCCGATATTATCCAGTCCGATGCGGATCAAATCGAGCACCGCTTCCCGCACATTGTGTTCATCAACCACCAGGTAGATGGTCTCCTCCTCAGTTATATAGGATCCGGCCACCGTATTGAACTGCCTGTTAAGCGTGGAAAGCAGCGAACCAGGCAGGTGTCCCCCGGAATAAGCCTCTCGGGATCGTGTATCAAGCAAGGTGCCCCGATTTTCCGCCACAATAGTGTTCAACTGGCCCAGGGTCAGCCGGTCGGGCTGAGGGATGCCATCGAGCAGCTTTGGACCCATTTTGTTATCGCGCTTCATGCGTGCAAAATAGAGTGGTGGTTCCGGCTGACCATCGAGGATAAAACGCACAAACTCCTCTTCCGAGGTAGCGGACTTCAGGGAGTTGTTGTACCGGAGTTCATACCCTACGGTGCTTTCGGGAATGGCCCCCAAAGCCTTACCGCAGGCGCTTCCGGCGCCGTGTCCCGGCCATACCTGCAGGTATTCAGTCTCCTTTTTAAACTCTTCTACCGACTTGTAAAGCGTGCGGGCGGAGGGCTCCATCACATCCTTCATGCCCGCCGCCGATTCAAGCAGGTCGGGCCGCCCCACATCCCCCACAAAGATAAAGTCCCCGGTGGCGATGCCTATCGGTTCACCGGCAGCGGCTCCATCGGTGATATAGTAACTCAGGTGTTCGGGGGTGTGTCCCGGTGTATGCCAGGCTTTAAAGGTGATGTTTCCGATGGCAAAGGTATCGCCGTCGTGAAGCAATTCATATTCGTACCTGCTGTTGTTAAGCCACTCATATTTCCAGTCTTCATCGCCTTCGTCCGACGCATAGACCTTCACGCCCCGCTCGGCAAACTCGCGCAGCCCGGAAATATAGTCCGCATGAATATGCGTATCGGCTGCCGCCACAATGGTCAGGTTTTCTTTGGCCGCCGCATTAATATACTGGTCAATATCCCGCATCGGGTCGATAACCACGGCTGTTCCATTAGCCTGACAGCCGACCAGATAGGCGTATTGCGCTAATTTTTCATCAAAAAATTGTTTGAAATACATAATCGTTCTCCTTTTTGGTTAATAAATACTCTTTTAATGGGGTAATTTAGGTCGCAGTACCCCGTAAACATAGGTTCCGAGCAGGGCCGCAGCGATCGGTACGATCATTACGGTAAGGCCGCTGCCGAGCAGGGCGAACATCGGTCCGGGACATGCACCCAGCAAGGCCCAGCCCAGGCCGAAAATACTCCCTCCGACCATGTAACGGGTAACCTGCGATGAATCTTTGGCCGGTATGGAAATGAGATTCCCGTTCACGTCCGTCATATTATACCGCTTTATTAATTGCACAGAAATCATGCCAACGATTACTGCAAGACCGATGATTCCGTACATATGAATGGAATCAAACCGGAACATCTCCTGAATACGAAACCAGGATACAACTTCCGACTTGACTAATACGAAGCCGAAGCCGATACCTATAGACAAGTACTTCAGATATTCTGTGAGTTTCATGGTGTTCTTCATTTCAGATTATAGGATCAATGGATAAATGAGATACGTCATGAGCAGTCCGCCAATAAAAAATCCGAAAACGGCCAGCAGCGACGCCAGCTGCAGATCCGAAAGACCCGAGATTGCATGTCCGGAGGTGCATCCCCCGGCATACCGCGCACCGAAGCCCACCAGGAAACCACCGAGTCCCAGTACCGTCAGTCCCGTTGCCGTCCCGAGTGAACTCCAGACAAACAGGTCATCCGGTACAAGACCGTCAAAGTCCCGGATTCCCAAAGCCTGTAAATCAGCTATCGTTGCGGAAGACAGGTTAATGGGATCGGGATTGGCAAACACGTGTCCCGCCAAAAAGCCGCCAATTACGGAACCGGCCAAAAAAGTAAAATTCCATCTGCCGGCCGTTTTCCAGTCGTAGTTAAAGAAATCGACCTTCCCGAAGGTGCAGGCCGCACAGGTGTGACGAAGATTGGCCGAAACGCCGAACATTTTGCCGCCTGCCAACAACAGAAGGGGGACTGTCAAACCGATAACAGGTCCCGCTATATACCATGGCCAAGGTTCATATAATAGATCCATCATATTGTTTTATTTTTTGGAAAGCCTTGCAAAACCGTTCGTTTGACCAATTATTGCATTTCGCGTATTCAATATCCCCGAAGTTCCATTATACATGCTGCGGTTTTGGATTTGCTCCGGTTTTGATATTGATCAAAATTCCTGGTTTGACAGAGCCCTCTTTTAGTTGTCATTGTATCAATAACCGTTGATTCTCATACGCCATTGATCTGTTTTCTTATCTCTTATTAAAGTAAGTGTTTATATCCAACTTGTCAATACAAGTAAATACAAATAAATGCATTTATTCTTTATCAACCGGATAGATTCTGTTTATGCCCCCCGCTGCACGGACGGGGATACTGACCGAATATAGACATTATATCGTTATGTATCGGTATAGCGCCCATTATCATGCGTATTATAGCTGACAGGAGCCTGTCAAAGGTAGGGGACGCGGGGATAATCAGACAGTTTGAGTCAGATTGAGGGCAGCTTTTGAGGCGAATAGTGGACCTGTTTTACGAAGAAAAGTCCGAAATCCGACGGAATCGCAGTACATTTTGCTAAGCCAGCAGGCTCACAGGATCAAATAATAAGAACAGTTAATATTACTTGTTATTACATGTATAAAATGGTACTTTGAAAATAGTCAGACATCACTAATCACAACTCCATGCTGAAAGAAGGAATCCCCAGACATACCCAAATTTCGGAGTGGCTGCGCAGCCGGATTGATGAGAGTCACTATGAGGCGGACGAAAAACTTCCCTCTGAAAATGAGCTGTGTGACAAGTTTGATGTGAGCCGTGTCACCGTCAGGCGTGCCCTCCAGACCCTGGAAAATGAAGATCTTATCTACCGCTGCCAGGGACTCGGTTCTTTTGTGACGGACCACCGGTCCCATCACTCCTTTTCCACGCTCAACGATTTTTCTGAAGAGTTGGCTGAATCGGGGATGAAAGCAAGCTCAGAGGTAGTGTCTTTTACCCAGAAGGATATTGCCGGTCAACATGATATTCTCTCCTCCCTTGAAATGCAAAACAAGAGTCTGGCTGTTGAAATTGAGCGCATCAGGCTCGGTGACGGTCAGCCTATCGCATTTGACAGTACATGGCTGCCCATCTTTTACGGGCAGCTCATAGAAGGCTATGATCTCCGGCATCAAACGATTTTCACTATCCTGGAAGAAGAATTTGAAATACCGATAGAGAGGGGCTGTTACAGAATTGAGGCGGCTCTTGCCAACAAGAAACTGGCCACTCACCTGCAAATCAATATCCATGCTCCCGTTCTATTGATCACACGGATTTCATATACGGTGGGAAACAAGCCGGTGTATTATCAACAGCGGTATTACCGGAACGATAAAATGGTTTTTGAGATGATGGCCGATCGTACCTCTGCCTCTTCTTCGACCCAAAAGGAAAACAATATCACCCTGAAGGAATTTACGCCGGTCTTTAAGGAAGAAAAATAATATATCCGGCGGCTGTACCATCGAATTTTTTCTTTCCAGCTGCTGTCTATATTCAATCATTTTTTACAGGTTATCATTGCAGCCCTGCAAATTAAAAGCTCCCCACCGTTGCAATCCTGCAAGCTTCCCGGCAAGACAGCACATCCCACCGATAATTTACTCTCCTTTATCACTGCCTGAAGAGGGCCGGCAGCCCTTAAATAAGCACCTGCTAACAAAACGGTGGTACCGGTCACATGTGGTACAACAATTGCATTAATACAACCTATAGCAGATGCTGCCGAAAATATCCGGCGACCGGGTGCAGGCAGCACATAAATAGTAATAACAATATTTACACAGCCCATTTAACTTATCTGAGAGGTACCTATTATGAAAGCACTTGTCTATCATGGTCCGAATAATCGCGCATACGAGGAAAAGCCCAAACCCGAAATACAGGAATCAACAGACGCCGTCGTTAAAATTACTAAGACGACGATTTGCGGCACGGACCTCCATATTATGAAGGGAGATGTGCCCACGGTGACTGACGGACGCACCCTCGGTCACGAAGGAGTGGGCATTATTGATGAAGCAGGAGAAGGAGTCTCCAACTTCAAAAAGGGAGATCCTGTCCTGATAAGCTGTATCACCGCTTGTGGAAAATGCCCGAACTGCAAGAAACAGATGTATTCCCATTGCGAAAACGGGGGATGGATTCTCGGAAATACCATTGACGGTACCCAGGCCGAGTATGTTCGCATTCCCCATGCCGACACGAGTCTTTATCACATACCCGAAGGGGCTGATGAGGAAGCTCTGGTGATGCTCAGCGATATCTTGCCGACAGGTTTCGAGGTGGGGGTGCTCAACGGGAAAGTAAAACCGGGCGATGTCGTTGCGATTGTGGGAGCCGGACCCATCGGTCTCGCCGCACTGCTGACGGCCCAGTTCTATTCCCCGGCTGAAATTATTATGGTGGACCTGGACGACAACCGGCTGGAGGTATCCCGGGAATTTGGCGCTACCCAAACGGTCAACAGCAGCGACGGCAACGCCGTTGACAGTATCATGGGGCTCACCGGCGACCAGGGAGTTGATGTTGCTATCGAAGCGGTAGGAATCCCGGCTACTTTTGATATCTGCCAGGATATCGTTAAAGCCGGGGGACATGTTGCCAATGTAGGCGTTCACGGCAAGAGCGTAGATCTCAAACTTGAAAAGCTATGGGTTCAAAATATCACGCTGACGACCGGGCTGGTCGATACCTACACCATCCCGATGCTGATGAAAACCGTGGGATCCGGAAAACTGCAACCCGATCAGCTCATAACACACCACTTTAAACTGGATGAGATCATGGAAGCTTATGACACGTTCGGCAATGCGTCTGAAGAGAAAGCACTGAAAGTAATCCTGGAGAATGAATAAAAGCTGAATTAGTAGTGTGGAAATTAATCCTCCACGCAAAATATAGATAAGCTTGACTTTGGAAATTAACCATTCCTCGTTCACATTTATTTATCTGATTAGTCAGCAACTAAAATCAATTAAAAAGCCTGCAGGAATATTTCGGCAGGCTTTTTTAATGTTTAATGCTAAACTTTCTGCCAATAGATAGATACTCAGACCAGCCTTCCTTTGGCCAGCTGACTTTCTGCTTCAGTTTCCTTATTCTTTCCATCAGAGTCCATGGCAATGATGGTTTAGTTATGATTTTAAGCGATCAATTAAACATAGCCATGGCCTTTCTTTTTCCCACTCACCTATTTTTACAGAAACTAGTATACACAGCGTCTACGGGCATCAGACTCTCGAATTCCAGTAAAATACCTGAACAAATAATTATTCACTGAAGGAATAAATTAAACCGTGTATCTCCGCTCCTCCCCATCCCGGACACGAATACTCCGTTCCACCGGCAGTACCACCATCAGGCCGTCTCCGGGATGTCCCGTACTGGCATTTTCATGGATAACCTGAACGATGTCATCTACATGTTCAGCTTCCGAGATCATTTCCAGCTTCACCACTTTGGAATGCAGCGCCGGAAATTTCAGGGAGCTATGCTGATCTTTCGGATCACTATAGCTGCCCATTCCTTCGGCCTCCATTACCGTCATGCTTGTATATCCTTCTTTGTTTAGAGCCCTATGTACTGTCTCAAACATATCGATACGAATATAGGCTTTAATTAATTTCATAATGACAGAGTATATTTGATGACTAATGCTAAATTGTTATTTCTTCGATAATTTCACCGCACGATGGCATTTTCTTCCCTAAATAGGGATTGCTAATTTCCTTCTCTTCGCTAAGCCAGTAGGCGCCTTCCTCCCCAAAAGCCATCGGACAGAACTGGTAGTATAAAATACCATCAATACTGAATTCGCGGACACTTTCCACCAGTACTTCTGACAACAGGAAAAAAGCTTTTCGTTGAGTTTTGAGGGCATTATATCCGGCAATTTGTTCGGCCCCTCGACGTAATTTTTCGTGCAACTCCATCCAGCGATCGTGCGGCTTCTTTTTCGACAGCGACATATCAGCATGGTCCAGTTGGCTAAGGAAACGTTCGGCCTGGTTCGAAACTTCTCCTGGATTGGAGTCTTCCACCAAAGCATCTTTAAGATCCAGATATTCGCTAACAATCTGTCGTAACTGGTTGCGAAATTCTTGCGGTACTTCGGCGTTGACTCCACGTATCTCCGACCGATTATCAGTATGCTCGCTATGGTCTTCTTCCTGTTGTATCCTCCGTTCTTCCATTCCGCTGTGATCATGGCCCGCACGATTTGCTCCACTCCCCGGCTCACGGTTCATCATACTAAGATTATCCGCCAGCTGAGCAGCGCTGTCGAGCTTGAAATTGCCGTGAGTAACCACTTCTTCGCCCTCTTCAACTCCTTCCTCAATCACGTAGTAATCTCCCGCACGCTGTCCCAGCGTTACCAATCGCGGTTCAAAAGAGGGAACTTCACTATCCGGCTGTTTAACAAAAACAATCGAACGCTTACCGGTCCACATAACGGCTGATTGCGGGACCATGAGCTTTTCACCATGATCAGCTGTTCCGCTTACTATGCCCCGTGCAAGCATATCCGGCATTAACGTGCCACCCGTATTATCAACTTCCCCCCGTACACGGGCCGTCCGTGTTTGCGGATCTATAAATGGATCGACATACGTTATTTCTGCTTCAAAGGATTTGCCGGGATAACTGCGGACGGTAAAATTGACTGTATCTCCCTGATCGATGGCTCCGATATCCGTTTCATAGGCATCGAACAGTACCCAAAGCGTTGAGAAATCAGCAACTTTGTACATTACGGATCCTTCATCCACATAATCCCTTGCATCAACATTTTTCTGGGTCACATACCCACTGCGTGTCGCCACAATGGGAAGCGTATCAGATACTTCTCCGGATGATTCAATACGCTGAATTTCACTTTCCGGAAGTCCCCAAAAGCGTAATTTTCTGAGTGTTGATTCATACAATCCCGGATTAGTTTGCTTGTTCCTGGCCGCTTCAAGCAGTTCCTGTTGTGCAGAGATCAGTTCCGGAGAGTAAATAGTAGCCAGCTTTTCACCCTCTTCGACGTACGTCCCTTTGAAATCGACAAAGAGTTCTTCAATGCGCCCCGGAAATTGTGCAGTAATGGAGGATACCCGTCGCTCGTCGGCAGCCACACGACCCGGCAGACGAATTTCCATTTCAGGAATGCGTCGTTCAACGGTCGACGTTTGAATTTGCGCCAACTTAACGGCGGCCTCAGTCATGGTAAAGACTGTTTCTGCCTGCTCTTCTGCCTGGTCCACGGGGATAAGCTCCATCCCGCAGATGGGACAATTGCCCGGCTCATTTTGTCGGATCCGGGGATGCATGCTGCAGGTGTACACGATATTACCCTCCTCGTCGGTATGCGTTTCTTCCACATGCTGTTCTACATTTGTCGCCTTTTCTCCGGCAGAGCCGCCAAAGAACAGCCAACCCAGGAAAAAACCCACCAACAAAATCCCGGCTATTTTCCCGGTCTGTTTATAATTGAATTCTTTTTTCATGATAGTATGGTATTTTAGCTTTTAATCAGCCATTAGCTGAATGCCGACAGCTGATAACTTTTAATCAGGATTAATATGTATCGTACGTTCTAACTACTCTATTACTCTATTTCCATCTCTTCCGGTGTTGCATTATATTCCCCCGCCAGCGCCTCTATTTCAGCTATAGCAATATTTTGCTCCACGTAAGCGGTGTTTAGCATCATTTCATATTTTAGCAGCTGCTGCTGTAACTGAATGATCTGTTCAAAGTCGCCGCGTCCCCCGGCATATTCAGACAATGCTATTCTGAGCGCCTGGCGGGTCTGCGGAATCAACCGCTCTTCATGGAGAGCAATTCTGCGATCGGCATCACGGTACTGCTGCAACAGGGATTCTGTCTCGGCGGTCAAACGGTCCGTAACCTCCTGCTGCTCTTCGCGTGCGATCCGGGCTTCAATGCGAGCTTCTTGCCGTTGAGCGCGATATTTGGAGCGCGATAGTGGAAGACGTATGGTCAGGGATCCGGTTAATCCCGCTCGTTCGCCGGACATCAGGGGCATATACATGAAGTTCTTATTCATAACCATCAGCCCCAGGCCGAACGACGGGCGACCCTCCAGGCGCGCCTGTTCTTCGGCAACCAGGGCGGCTTCTTCCTGAAGCTCTCTTCCGCGGAGCTCCGGATTGCGATTGTAGATCACCTGCCGCAGGCGTTCCTCACTCCTTGCCAGCTGTGAACTGTACATTACATCCGGTATATACACCTCTGCCTCAGCCGGTCGGTTCAGCAATGAATTAAAGTGAACTTTCATCGCCTCCAGCTCCTCTTCGGTATTAACAATCCTCGTTTCCAGGTTGTCCTGTTCAATTTGAATTCGAAGCAGATCCACCTGGCTGACATCCCCGCTTTCATACCGCCTTTGCACCTGCCGTTTCAGCTGGCCCAGCAAATCCATGTTCTGGCGGAAGATCATTAAATGATGGTGTAATTCATGTATTCGATACCAGCGCTTTTTTACTCTCTGCACAATTTCATTGCGCGCCTCTTCAAAAGCCGTCCACTCCACATCGGCTACCTTTTTCACCCGTTCCTCTCGCTTATTGAGCGTTCCAAACCACGGAAACCGTTGTGTGGCACTGACCGTAGTTCGGGTCAGGGGATTACTCTGCTCCATCGGATTAATATGATATTGAAACATAATTTCGGGATCCGGCAGGGCCCCAACCTGCGGAACCTGCTCCATCCGGGCATAATATTGCTGAAACAATCCTTCAATTTGTGGATTATTGGCCAAGGCTTCTTGTATGTACCTGTGTAGGACCAGGCTGTCTTCAACCGCATCCCCGGATCCCGGTGAAGGGGGATCCTGTGCCCGGGTATTTTGTGCTATTCCCAAAACGAATACGGAAGCAAACAGAATGATTGTCCAGCCAAGACAGCGTAAAAAAGTTTGCATCATTTCCCTTGATCCCTGCCCTGTCGCTATAGCTGTGAGGCGCCGGCGACCTTCGAAAGGGGACTTTTCACGGTATTTTTCCGGTAGATTGAGGGAAAAGTTTGATTCCGTTGATGTTATAATTTCTGATGACATATCCATTAGTTTATTCCATTATTAGTATTTTCTGTCAGCGGCATCTGCTCCATTTTATCTTTGATCTTCCATTTGGATTCATGCCAGACCGCATAGAGTACGGGCACCACGAAAAGCGTGACAATAGCAACCATCATGCCGCCGAAGGTGGGGATGGCCATGGGGATCATAATATCGGCTCCCCGACCGCTTGAAGTAAGAATCGGCAATAGTGCCAGCGTAGTGGTAGCGGTGGTCATCAGGGTGGGACGAATACGTAAACTCCCGGCTTTTATGATAATTTCATGGAGTTCCCCGACACTTTCAGGTTTATGCCGGTCCATCAGCTGGTGGATATAAGTGGCAATAACAACAGCGCCGTCGGCTGCAATGCCGAATAGAGCAATAAACCCAACCCATACGGCAACACTGAGGTTTACGACCCCCATCTGGAACAGATCGCGCATATTGGTGCCGAACAGTTCGAAATTCATAAACCAGGGCTGTCCGTACAGCCAAAGCATGATAAAGCCCCCCGCCCAGGCCACAAATATGCTGCTGAAGATCATGGCCGTAGTGGAGATAGATCGGAACTGAAAGTAGAGAATAAGAAAGATGATGAGCAAGGTAACAGGCATTACGACCGAAAGGCGTTTCTCGGCCCGTACCTGGTTTTCATAATTCCCGGCAAATTCGAAGCTGAGTCCCGAAGGCACCGAGAGCTCTCCCTTGTCAATCTTTTCATTGATAACCTTCCGGGCCGCTTCCACAACCTCTACTTCAGAAAACCCATCCCGCTTGTCGAAGGTCACATAACCCGTCAAAAAGGTATCTTCACTTTTAACGACCTGCGGACCCTGCCGGTACTTGACTTCTCCGAGCATACCCAGCGGGATGTTTGTCCCCGACGCTGTAGCTACGAACATCCGCTCGATCTCTTCCGGGCTGTCCCGGTACTCCCGGGCATATCTGACCCGGACGGGGTACCGCTCGCGGCCCTCCACTGTTTGGGTCAACGCCATTCCGCCCATAGCAACTTCCAGGTACTGCTGGACGTCCGCAATTTTTAACCCGTACCGAGCCAGAGCTTCCCTGTCCCATTCAATTTCCAGATAGGGTTTGCCCACAATGCGATCGGCGAAAACAGTCTGGCTTTGCACCCCGGGCACTTCCCGAAGCACTTCCTCCATCTCAAGTCCAAACGATTCAATGGTTCCAAGATCGGGGCCTTTAACCTTGATGCCCATGGGAGCACGCATCCCGGACTGCAGCATAATCTGCCTGGTTTCAATCGGCTGCAATTTGGGGGCTGAAGTCAAGCCCGGCACACGACTGGCATCAACGATTTCATTCCAGATATCATCCGGACTTTGGATATGATCGCGCCACTGCCGGTAATACTTCCCGCCTAAGTCGGGGATTAATTCCCCGGATTCATTGCGCACATATTCTCCCTCTTCATTGACCGCAAAGCGAATGCGCCGCCCGTCTTCATCTCGTTTATACTCACTTTTATACTGGATTATATTTTCATACATCGAAATCGGAGCGGGATCCAGCGCAGTTTCCGCCCTTCCGAGCTTTCCTACGACCATATCCACTTCAGGAATCGATGTGACCGCCATATCAATTTTTTGCATATAATCTTTTGCCTCTTCGACGCCCACGTGTGGCATGGTAGTGGGCATCAGCAGAAAAGTGCCTTCATCCAGCGGCGGCATAAATTCTTCCCCGAGCCCGGGAAAGGTTTCTTCCATGGCAGTCCAGGCCGCTGTTTCCCCCACCGTTACCCCTGCCGAGTCTAATCCTTTTTCCATCCACCCGAACATGGTACCGTATCCCAGCCAGATGGTAACGCCCAGGAGCACCAGCACCAGTGGAAGGGAAAGAAAGGTTTTCCGGTAGTACAGCGCCCACTGTAGAATGGGACGGAAATAGCGGATAAAGAGGAAAAAGATCCCGATCAAAACCGCAGCGATACCGCCTACAAAAATGAAATTTGCAAACAGGGATACTTCCGGGCCCAGTGGCAGCCAGGCTTTTGTCAGCAGCCATGTGACGACGATGGCGGCTATAACATTGTTAATCCGAACAGCCTGCCGCTCGTCGTATGCTTCTCCATATAGGGATGCAAGCGTATTGGCTCCGAATAACAGCAACAGCCATCCGGCCCAGGGAAGTACGGAGAAAATGATGCTTATTAATCCCAGTACAACGACCAGTCCGTTCCAGGCGATTTTCAGCGGACGCTTTTTGATGCGTACCGAAAAGAACCAGTGGGCAAAGGGCGGTATAATGATCAGGGAAATAATAATAGAAGCAATCAGCGCAAACGTCTTGGTGTAGGCCAGCGGAATAAACAGCTTGCCCTCGGCGGCCACCATCGTAAAGACCGGCAAGAAACTGATAACAGTAGTTGAAACAGCGGTAACCACCGCCGAAGCAACCTCACTCGTTGCTCTGAAAATCACCTCCAGCAATGGCTCCTCATCGCCGGCCTCGTCGATATGCCGGATCATATTTTCGGTGAGAATCACCGCCATATCCACCATGGTACCGATAGCAATAGCAATACCCGTCAGCGCCACGATATTGGCGTCCACGCCGCCGTATTTCATGGAGATGAAGGTCATTAACACGGCTATGGGAAGTAAGCCGGAAATCAACACCGATGATCGCAGGTTCATCACCATGACAATAACCACAATAATGGTTACCAGGATCTGTAAAAACAGGGCCTCTTCCAGGGTACCCAGCGTCTCCATGATGAGTTTAGTGCGATCGTAAAACGGCACAATGGTAACCTTTGATTCCGTGCCGTCCTCCAGCGTTTTGGAGGGCAAACCCGCAGAAATTTCGCTAATCTGCTCTTTGACATTCTGGATCACCTGCAGCGGGTTCTCCCCCTGTCGTGCCACAACCACGCCACCGACCGCTTCGGCGCCGGACTTGTCGAGAGCACCTCTCTGCATGGCCGGACCATAAGTAACATGGGCTATATCCTGAATACGGACAGGCGTATTATCTCTGCTTACCACCACCGCCTTTTCCAGATCCTCGAGGCTCTTGATGTAGCCCAGTCCCCGCACCAGATACTCCACATTATTCATCTCTACCGTTCGTGCACCCACATCAACATTACTGCCGCGAACCGCCTCAAAAATCTGCTGCATGGTGATACCGTACACCTGCATTGCTTCCGGATCAACGTCCACCTGGTATTCCCTGACATATCCTCCAACGGGAGCTACCTCGGCTACCCCCTGGGCTGAAGTCAGAGCGTAATCCACCGTATAATCCTGGATGGTACGCAGTTCCTGCGGATCCCATCCGCCGGCCGGGTCGCCGTTTTCATCCCGTCCCTCCAGGGTATACCAGAATATCTGTCCGAGCCCGGTGGCATCAGGTCCGAGTGATGGTTGTACGTCCCCGGGCAAGGTGCCAGAGGGAAGCGCGTTAAGCTTTTCCAGGATACGGGACCGGCTCCAGTAAAATTCAATATCCTCCTCAAAAATCACATAGATGGTGGAAAGACCGATCATAGAACTGCTTCGTACACTTTTAACTCCGGGAAGCCCCAGCAACTCTGTGGTCAGCGGATAGGTTATCTGATCTTCAATGTCCTGTGGCGAACGTCCCGGCCATTCCGTATGAACGATCTGCTGGTTTTCACCCAGATCCGGGATGGCATCCACCGGCACCGGATCGCGGGGAAAGATTTCGTCAAGCTGCCAGTTAAAGGGAGCCACGGCCATTCCCCATCCTACAAAAAGAAGCAGCAGGAGTACTGAAATGAGCTTATTCTCAAGGAAAAAACGTATAATTTTGTCAAGCATGGGCGTTCTGAATTAGCAAACAATAGTCAAAGTGGGTGATAAGAAATACGAAATACGATCAACGCTTTCTTATCAGCATTAACTGTTTCGTATTACGTACCTGTCAGGCAATAAAAAAGAAGGGCCTGTTGGCGGGAATCGCTAATTCAGAAAAACGCTGTTTAACAAAAAGATAGGCAGATTGGAGCTTGCTGTATTCGATTCTGGCGGTGAAAACTTCAACCCGGAGTACACGGACATATGAACAAAACTACCGGTCTGACCAAGTACGGCCGCAACGCCCTGGCTTAGCTGGGGAATGGCCTCTGTTTCATCCTTTCGAATGGTTACGGCTTCTTGACAGATCTGCTGGTAGCTGCATACCTCATTATCCGACAACATATCGCCTGAATGATCAGAGGATTGAACGCCGAAACAAGTGTGTACTCCGCTCCGGCCGGTCCCCATTTCCATATTACAAAACAGGCCGGCCGCAGACAGGCCGACAGGCAGAATAAGACTGTTAAGAAACAGGATCAGCACAAAGGCTGAAAGGCAGCGATATGTCTTGTTGATAATTTTCATCTGATCAGCTTGATAATATCAAAATAAACGGTTTTCTCAAAGGTCAATAGATGACACGGTTGAAGAATCATTAACAAGCTTCGTCTTATAATTGGATATTTTTCCTGTTCAGCCGGCGGGAGTTCGCGATCACATTCACCGAACTGAAGGCCATGGCCGCTTCGGCCAGCAGCGGATGCAGCATGCCAAAGATCGCCAGCGGTATCATCACGACGTTGTAAAAGAAAGCCCAGAACAGGTTTTGCTTGATTTTGGTGAACGTAGCCCGGCTTAATTTCACGGATTTCACCACCGCGCTCAGGTCCCCTTTCACCAGCACAATATCGCCGGATTCAATGGCCACGTCTGTCCCGGTACCGATGGCGATGCCGACGTGAGCGCGGGTCAGCGCCGGGGCGTCGTTAATCCCGTCGCCCACCATCGCAACGATCTTGCCACGTTGCTGCAGTCGCTCGATTTCACCGGACTTCTGATCGGGCAGTACGCCCGCAATCACCTCGTCGATGCCGACCTCGGCAGCTACCGCCCGGGCGGTTCGCTCGTTGTCTCCGGTCATCATCACCGGGGTGAGGCCGAATTCCCTGAGCAGTGAAATAGCCTTCCTGCTGTCCTCCTTCACGGGATCCGCCACCGCAATAATGCCGGCCGTCTTCCCATCGACGGCAACCAGCACAGCCGTTTTGGCCTGCTTCTCCAGGCGATTCAGTTGTTCCTCCGTCTCGCTATCCAGCACGACATCCGATTCCCTGAGCAGATCTCTTGTCCCCACTAAAACACTCTTCACTTCCGCACCGGCAGCTTCAATGACGGCCTCAATGCCTTTCCCCGTGACCGCTTCAAAATTTTTCAGCGTATCAAGCGGGATATTCCGATCCCCGGCATAGCTCACAATCGCCTGTCCCAGTGGATGTTCCGAACCACTCTCCGCCGAAGCCGCAAGCCGGACCATCTCCTCTTCCGACGTCCCGTTGAGTCCGATGACGTCCGTAACGCCCGGTTTACCTTCGGTGATGGTCCCGGTTTTATCCAGCACAATCGTATCCACATCCTTCATTATCTGGATTGCTTCTCCATTTCGGATAAGTACACCGTTCTCAGCCCCCATGCCGGATCCGACCATCAGCGCGGTCGGGGTTGCCAGTCCCAGTGCACAGGGACACGCAATCACCAGCACCGCGATGGCGGCGTAAAAGGCCAGGGCAACATTACCCATACCCGGATTAATCCACGGCAGAAAACCCGAAGCCCAGACCGCAATACCCCCGAAAAACCCGGGGAACAGCGTCCAAAGTCCCAATGTAGCAACCGCTACGCCCAATACCACCGGAACAAAAACCGCCGTAATGCGATCGGCGAACTCCTGGATGGGCACCTTGGATCCCTGGGCTTCCTCCACCATCCTGATTACCTGGCTCAAAAAGGTATCCTCCCCTACCCTGGTGGCTCTGACTTTCAGCATTCCGTTTTTGTTGAGTGTAGCGCCGATCACTTCATCCCCCGGCTCTTTCTCCACAGGCATCGATTCGCCGGTGGCAATGGACTCATCCACGCTGCTTCTCCCATCCGTTACCTCGCCATCGGTGGGAATTTTTTCGCCGGGACGAACGACCATCAGATCACCGGCCCGCAGCTCCCGCACCGGGATTTTAATCTCTTCTCCATCGCGTTCTATGGTCGCTTCTTTAGCCTCTAAGGTCAACAGCTTCCGGATGGCATCAGATGCGCGACCCTTCGCCTTGGTTTCGATATACCGGCCGGTCAGGTGAAAGGCCATAATCATACCGGCGATACCGGCAAAGCTGTGAAAAGGCGGCGCCACTCCAAATTGATGAAGTAACGCTACAATACCCGTCGAAAGAGCCGCCAGCCCACCCATGGCGATCAGCACATCCATGTTGGGCGTCCTGTTTTTCGCGGATTTCCAGGCACTTAAGACCGTTTCCCAGCCGGGCACAAAAATCACGGCGGCCGAAAGAGCGATCAACCCGACTTCAAAACCGACTTCGCCGAGGAAGGCATAGTCCCAGATCATTTCCGGGATCATCCACAACATAATGGGGATCGTCAGTGCCCAGGACCACCACATATTGGACCTGGCCTTGCTCATCTTTTCCTGCTCCCGTTGTTGGCGGGCCTCACCTTGCGACTGACCGGATTCCGATTCTTCCCGCAGCAGCGAATAACCAGCCTGTTCGACCGCTTCCCCAAAGTCATCCAGCGACAGATCACCGCTGTAACGCACCGTTGCCGTTTCAGCAGCGAGGTTGACCGAAGCCTCCCGTACCCCATCCAGCTTTTCGAGCATTTTCCGGACCGAATTCACGCAGCTGGCGCAATGCATGCCTTCGATTTTGAGCGTACGGCTTTGTACCTGCTCGTTGGCTATCGTATATCCCGCTGCCTCAACCGCCTCCACCAGCTCCTCTTCGGTGACCTGTTGCTCATCGTAAGCAACAGAAGCCGACTCGGTTGCAAGGTTCACGGAGGCCTCTTCCACACCCTTTTTGTTACGGAGCGATTTTTCGACCGCCGACACACAGCTTGCACAGTGCATGCCCTCAATCTTAAGTGCCTTCTTTCTTAGTTGCGTTGTTTGCTGGTCCATAATAATATAAATAAGGCTTAGCCTTAAAATTGTTGTTGTATGAAGGTTGTAACTTTAAAGCTGAAGATGAAGGTCGCAGGTTACAAAGTCACAGGCTATAAAAGCTGCTTAAAATCAGCTGGGTCAGCTTCGCCATTCTGAGTTCAACCTTTGACAGGTATTTGCACAACAATAAGCTATTGCCCACTGCCCCCTCTTCATTACCGTCTCGCGCCTTTAAATCCATATCCCGCCCCCTGTACAGCCCGCTCAAAGTCATCCTCCGTAATCGCATTCGGATTATAAGTTACGGACGCCGAGTTATTCTCAAGATCCACGGCTGCCTCTTTCACCCCGTCAATATTATCAAGGGCCTGCTGAACAGAAGCGGCACAGCCACTACAGGACATTCCGCTGATATTTATATCTATTGTCGTCGTTTTTGTCGCACCTGATTGCTTATCCATTATATATTGATTTAGAGCGCTGTTTATTTTTCATTCCAAAGTTATGGAAGAGGAACAGAGAATCTGTTACGGAATTGTTGGTGATTGTTGTGGAATTTTTGTCAGTGTTACAGACTCCGGAATTCTAAATTCCTCCACCTGCAACCTGCCTCCCACTTCTATCCTTCAAATTGAATGGGCAGCTATATGAATATTGAATATGAAATAAACGCTGAGCCTGAAAAGAATTTTATTATCCCTCCATGCTTAGCCCCGGCGAGAGTCAGGGATGCAGGCGCGGGTTGGGCCGGCCCCAAAAATTCGAATCACTCCTCAATCCCATCCAGGTGCTTGCGGAACGAATCGCGGGCTTTTTTATAGTCGGTCACCGACATCCCGGTAACCTGTTTAAACTGGTTCGAAAGATAGGCTACGCTGCTGTAATTCAGGCGATAGGCGATCTCGCTCAGCGTCATCTCTCCATAGGAAAGCAGTTCCTTGACCCGCTCAATTTTGAGGTGGATCAAATATTTTTCAATCGTCGTATCCTGGCTTTCGGAAAAAGCAGAACTCAGCGAAGAATAGTTTTGATGCAGCTCTCCGGCAAGATATTCCGAAAGCTTCGGACTTTCCTCCGACTGTTCGGACTCCTGTACATAACGTATCAGCAGCGTTTTAATCTGCTCTACAAGCTGCCGGTTCCTGCCCCGAATCAGTTCAAAGCCGTATTCTCTGAGTTTTTCTTCCGTTCGATCCAGTGGGACCGGTTCACCGGCCTGAACAACAGCTTGTCCCAGTTCCACCTCCAGTACCTCGAACCCAAGTTCTTCGAGGGTCTGCCGCACCACCATCACGCAGCGGGGACACACCATGTTTTTTATATGCAGGGTCGTGGGTTCAGAAGCAGGCGTATTCATTTTTAGAAATTCTATTCTTTTAAAATCGTTGTGGGTTGACTTTTAAACAACCTGTCAGCATCTGTTAGGACCTGAAAGCGTTGAGACGCTGACAGGAATCAACATCCGTTGTTGGTACACTATCAGATCTTTTTTTATTAATCGCACAACGGCTTTTTATATAAGATGTTATCAACAACTATATAAAATACCATTAAAATGGACTCGGCAAAATAATCGTTACACGAAAAAATTACTTATCATCCTGTTAATCTTTGATGGCTATTCTTCTTTATGTTCCATTTTTGGAACGACGAAAATCCCGACGGTAGTACCGGACCAGCAGAGCTGGAACCATCAAACCCAAAAACGTCGCCGGAAGGATGGTTATCCTTTTCTCAAAATCATGTCCGTACTCAAAAGAGATCTTCATAGTAGGATTAGGACAGATCATTATTAAAAGAGTAAACACGGCCTTGAACATAGGACGAGCCGCTTAGGCAGAGGAGGTGCGAAGAATCGGGTAAAAGAAAAACTGTCTGAGGCGCCTCCGGCGGTGAGTTTTTTTCTTTTATTCGGAGTACCTCCGGCGCATGGCCGTTCCTATTTTCTCAGCCTTGATCTTTTTCACACCTTTTGGATCAAGCCAAAAAGGTGTAAAAGATTTTTTAGCAAAGGCGCAGGAATCGCCAGCACCATTTATTCAGCAGGTGATTTTTTTGATTACTTTTTCCATCAATGAAAAAAGTAATGAGAACCTTCGATGACAAAAAAGACAAGTACCATATTAACAAAAACAGTTAATTGCTAAGAATCGGAAATTGTTATTTATTATATCAATTAAGTGTGAGTTTAACTTTTAACAAAGCAAAAATGCGTCTGCCCCACCGATCAAAGAAGATCTTCTTCCCATATAGCATATGTTGCCTACCGGCCTTGTTTATCGTTATTCTGGCAGGCTGTGGCAATGAAGAACTTTCAACTAAAGAAATCAATACGCTTGACCCTCAAAAGTCGGCGGAACTCGCAGCCAATATTGAAGAAGAGGTGCCTGTAGAACTGGCAGAAGGATTTGAATTGAATCTATGGGCCTCGGAGGAGCTGATTAGCGACCCTGTCGGACTGGATGTAGATAACAAGGGTCGCCTTTTTGTGACGAATACGACCCGGAGCTGGAGCTCCGAATTTGATATCCGGGATCACCGCAACTGGATGGATGAAGCCATGACGTGGAGCAGTGTTGAGGACCGCCGAGATTTTTTGCATCGCGAGCTCGCTCCGGAGCGAAGTGATGAAAACGAAAGCTGGCTCCCGGATCGCAATGAAGATGGTTCTCACGACTGGAAAGACCTGACCGTTCAGAAAGAAAAGGTGTACCGGGTAGACGATCGGGACGGGGATGGCGTGGCGGACCGGTCTCAATTGTTCATCGAGGATTTTCATTCCGAAGTGACGGACGTCGCCGGGGCGATCCTTTCTTTTCACGATACCATCTACCTGGGCGTAGCTCCCGATATGTGGCGGTTAAAAGATACGGATGGCGACGGGATGGCGAACGAAAAGGAATCCATCAGTCACGGCTACGGAGTGCATATCGGGTTCAGCGGACACGGGATGTCGGGGGCTACGTATGGTCCAGACGGACGCATTTACTGGGGCATCGGGGATATCGGCTTCAACGGAAAATCGGACGGACGGCACTGGAAGTACCCAAATCGCGGCGTCATTGCCCGCAGTGATCCCGACGGAAGCAATTTTGAAATCTTTGCCATGGGCGTACGGAATACGTTTGAGTTCTCCTTTGATAAATACGGCAACCTGATCAGCGTAGATAATGACGGTGATCATGCCGGGGAATCGGAACGACTGGTGTACCTCGTGAAGGGATCGGATACGGGCTGGCGGCATAACTGGCAGTTCGGCAAATATGATGATCCGAACAATAATTCGTACAAAGTCTGGATGGATGAGGAGATGTATAAACCCCGGCAAGAGGGACAAGCGGCCTACTTCATCCCCCCTGTCGCCAATTATCATAACGGTCCCGCCGGCATGGCCTATAACCCGGGTACAGCACTCAGCGAAAAATGGAACGATCATTTCTTTGTAGCGGAATATACCGGTTCGACGGCCCGCTCCCGCATTCATGCGTTTACCCTGGAGCAAAGCGGGGCGGGGTTTGAGCTGGAAACAGACCAGGTAGTGGAACAGGGCATACTGGCAACAGGCATGGACTTTGGTCCCGACGGCGCCCTCTATTTTGCCGACTGGATCGAAGGATGGCAAACCAACAGCAAAGGGCGTATCTGGAAACTCGACACCCCGGCAGCGGCAGATTCCGCCATCCGCAAAGAGACCCAACAGATCTTAGGCGAAGAGTTCGACTCCCGCCCGGAAGAGGAACTGCTGACATTGCTGGGGCACCGGGATATGCGGGTCCGCATGAAAGCCCAGTTTGAACTGGCCGAACGGGAAGAGGCCGGAGCCCAGGCCCTTCAAAAAGCTATTGATTCGGATCATCAGCTGACGCGGCTGCACGGTATCTGGGGGATTGGGCAGTTGGCACGTGATGAGGCTTATTTTGCGAAGCCGCTTATTGCTGTCCTTAAGGACAACGATCCCGAAGTGAGGGCACAGGCGGCCAAAGTATTGGGTGATGTTCAGTATGAACCGGCAGGCGATCAACTCATTCCTCTTTTGAAAGATGATGAAGCACGTCCCCAATTCTTTGCAGCCCAGGCGCTGGGAGAGTTAGCATACGAGCCGGCCGTAGATCCCATTATTGAGATGCTCGAAGCGAATAATGACGAAGATGTCTACCTGCGTCATGCGGGGACGCTCGCCCTGGCTCAAATCGGACAAGCGGAGCCTATTCTCGCATTGGAAGACAGTCCTTCACGAGCCTTGCGTATTGCCGCGGTCGTAGCCCTGCGGCGAATGGAACACCCGGGCATAGCTCGCTTTTTAGACGACGAAGATGAATATATCGTAACGGAAGCGGCCCGGGCGATCAATGATGATTGGTCCATTGAAGAAGCTTTGCCGGCTCTGGCGGCGGTTCTGGAGCACAATCGTTTTGACAGTGAAGCGCTCCTCCGGCGTGCTATAAATGCCAATCTCAGGATCGGGGGTCCGGAAGCAACAAAACGATTAGCTGACTATGCGGTTCAGGAAGGAGCTCCCGATTCCATGCGGGTTGAAGCTATCTCAACGCTGGGCGTATGGTCAAATCCCCCGGAGCTGGACCGGGTTACCGGACGATACCGGGGCCAGCCGGATTTGAATCCCGACCACGCTCGAGAGGCGCTCGCCACCATTATCGACCCCCTGCTGGAGGCCTCAAACGAACAGCTCAGAATAGCATCCCTCCAGAGCATCGGTAACCTTAATTATCAGCCCGCCATTAAAAAAATCTTTACTCACCTTCAGAATGACACCTCTCCCGAGGTGCGGGTAGCTGCTCTAAAGGGACTACAGGCCATGGACTTTAACCAGATTGAAAAAGCTATTCAGATAGCTCTGAATGATCAAAGCCAGCAGGTGCGAATGACCGCATTGGGACTGACTCCCACCCTTGATCTTTCTGATCAACAGATTGTTGATTTGTTATCCTCGGTATTGGGTAAAGGAGAGAACCGAGAGCAACAGGTAGTGCTGGAGACCTTGGGAGAAATGAGATCTCAGCCGGCCAACGAAGTACTGGTAGAGGAGCTGGATAAACTCCTTGCCGGTAATTATCCAAATGAGCTACAGCTTGATCTCATTATGGCTGCCAGGACAAGCCATGCGGACTCCCTCGTAACCATGCTTGAGCAGTATAAATCTTCTAAATCATCCGATGATGTGGTCGCTGCCAATCGGGAACTCCTGTATGGAGGAAATGCTGAAACCGGACGTGAATTGGTATTCGGCCATGAGGCCGCCCAGTGCATGCGTTGTCACGCTGTTGGGGGAGATGGGGCGAGCGTGGGACCGGACCTGGCTAATATCGGTACCACTTTAAGTCGCGAACAACTCCTGGAGTCCCTTCTCGCCCCGAATGCGCGCATCGCTCCGGGATATGGTACCGTTGCCGTAACGCTGGAGGATGGGGAAAAAGTAAGCGGCGTCGTTCGGGAAGAAACCGATACCCAGCTGGTTCTACAATCGGCAGATGGCAGCAGCCATGAAATTGAAAAAAATAGTATTGCAGAACGCCAATCCGCCCCGTCGAGCATGCCTCCGATGGGAACTCTCCTGGAAAAGCGTGAAATCCGCGATATGGTCGAGTTTTTGTCCACGCTAAAAGGCCGGGGACAGTAACCCAGATACGTTTAAACAAGCCTGTTTACGGACAATCGTTATAACATCCTGTGTTTGTCTTTGTTTGCCATTAAAATGGTTGTTCCGTTTTTTTCAACGACGCAAAAACGGAACGCCGCCCAACGGGCTGACTTTTCAAGGCCGGTGAGTTTTTTCCTCTCCCGGGTAATAGAGACCGGTCCCGCCAGTGCGCGATCAGGAACTCAACAATCAAATATTCAGAACAATAATTATAGTTGATCTGATTAATAATCCGACCTGATAGTCATGAAAATTATTTTTTTTGATCTGTTATTACACTTCGGGCTTGACTAAAAGAGCGGGTGTTTGCGAATGATCTTCAGGATCAGATGATACAACTCTTCCTGGTCGTTGTTATATCGAAATTCCGATTCCTTGAGATGCAGAAAGTACGTGTGAGAATGGATGCCCTTAAACTTCTCCATCCGGGTTTTTGCATATCCCCAGAAACCGTCGATGCGATTTATCTTAGCTTGGTCATTTTTTTGTAACCGTCCCCGGTCTCCTGTCCATATTTTCTGATCTTTTTTGAGATCGATGATCACATCCATTTCTTTTGACTGGGGATCCATAAGATCATTTTTCTCCCCAACTTCGGTATTTCTATTCATAAGCTGGACACAGATCACCCCTTCCTTTTCGATGATTCCAAGATACCTGATATCTCCCTCTACCCTTTGATTCGGAGAGCTGGCATAGCCTGTAACAGGACCGGTTATTTCACAATACTCAGCCAGGCGCTTCCTGATCTCCTTGATATATCGATTGACGGTATTTCGGTTAAGTCCCGACAGTTTAGCTATCTGGGTGGCCGTCAGATCCAGGGCAAATAACTTCACCAGCTCCCGAAATTTCGCCTCTGATATCTTTGAACGATTTACATACTTGTTATCCATTGTGTATCAAAGAGTTATACAATTTTAAGAATTCTCGTTTTAGTCAAGACCAGCCCATTTATCCATCCGGGTTAAACCAAATTTCGAAAATCGATTACCTTTGGCCTTTCTATTTAGAATGAATCTAAATTATATTCTGGTCCTTATTTAAAGATGGTTTAAATAAAAGTCAAATTTTAAAACAAGAATGAAAGTTGTCCAACCCCTTTGTCTCCTATTCCTGGGACTAACCATGGCTGCTCAAGCCAACGCTCAAAGCAGAGCTACCGTCCGGGGCAAAGTCCTCACTCAACAAGGAGAGCCGCTGGCAAAGGCTCACCTGACCTTTCGGGATCTCCCGGTGCATACGGTTACAAATGACAATGGTGAGTTTACCTTTACTCAACAACTTCCGGCGGGCACATACAACCTGAAAATCAGCCATGTCGGCTACCGGACCCTGCAACAAACCATAGAAGTTGACGATTCATCAAGAGAGACGCTCACTTTTAAACTCAGGCCAAAGCGATATGTATCGCCCTCCGTTGTGGTGACAGCCACCCGAAGCCGCCGGGATATCGAGGATGTCCCGGAACCGGTAACCGTCATTTCCGACCAGGAGATCCAAACGTCCGGCAGCACCCGGCTCAGCGAAATTCTGGCCGAACAGACGGGACTAACGCTTACCTCTGACCACGGGACCGGCATCCAGGTGCAGGGGTTTGCCTCCGATTACACAAAAATCATGATTGACGGTCAGCCACTCATCGGTCGCACCGCCGGTACCCTCAACCTCGACCGCATTTCGGTGGGAAATGTACGGCAGATAGAGATGATCAAGGGTCCCTCTTCGGCACTCTGGGGGAGCGATGCCCTGGCCGGCGTTATCAATATTATTACCCGGAAGGGAGAGCGGCCTTTTGAGCTGGGCATCAACTCACGGTACGGCAGCAATCAGACCGTGGATCTGGGTGTGGATCTTTCCGCTCAAAAAAACGGCTGGCAAAATAATCTTTTTCTCAATCGCAACAGCTCGCAGGGATACCACCTGCGGCCGGACGCTATTTCCCAGACCGTCCCCGAGTATCAGAACTATACGGCTTCTTACAAAACCACCATACCCCTTTCGGATCCCGTAAAAATTGAATTCCAGGGGAGATACTATCGTGAAGATCAGTCCAGCACCGATTATCTGGGATCCCGGGAAAATCCTATCCTTCTCGACGGGGAGGCCCTCCAGGAAGACTACAGCCTGTCGCCGTCACTGCATGCCGAGCTGGGAGCCGGACTCAGTGCTGAACTTTCCCACTACTACAGCCGCTATCGCACCGACACCCGCTATCATTACGTGGAGGGGGACAGCCTGTATGAGCATTCCGAATTTGATCAGCACTATAACAAATCGGAATTCCAGCTTAACAAGCGTTGGAATACCGAACATATTTCGACGCTGGGCAGCGGCTATATGCATGAACAACTAAAAGCAGAGCGTTACGCCAGCGATCCTGCTTTTGAGAGCTACTTCGTGTTTGTCCAGCACGAATGGAGGCCCGCTGAAAAATGGAATGTTATCGGGGGACTGCGTTATGATGGTCACAGCGAGTATACCTCGCAACTGAGTCCCAAGCTTTCGGCCCGCTACAAACTATCCTCCTGGCTGCACCTTCGCGCTTCGGCCGGCAGCGGGTTCAAGGCGCCCGACTTTCGTCAGCTGTTTCTGAACTTTACCAATCCCACAGTCGGCTATACCGTGGTCGGTTCCAGCAATGCAAAAGAACAAATTCAGCAACTTCAGGATCAGGGACAAATTGACCAGGTTTTAATACCACTCGATCAGCTCCGGGAGATCAGGGCCGAGCAGTCGTGGGCCTATAATACAGGAATTGATTTCTTCCCCATAAATGATATGGAACTGCGACTCAATCTCTTTTATAACGATGTCAGCGACCTGATCGAATCTGCTCCTGTGGCCACCAAAAATAACGGGCAGTCGGTTTACACCTACTTCAACCTGGAAGAAGTGTACACCCGTGGTATTGAAACACAACTCCGCTGGGAGCTGTCTGACCGGTTTGAGGTAGCTGCCGGCTACCAGCTGCTGGATGCGCGCCGCAAGATTGAAGGCACACGCACGGTACAGGATGAAGATGGCGAGATCATTGAAAAAGAATTCAGCTCCTACGAGCTGATGTTCAACCGGTCCAAACACTCGGCGAATATCAAAATGTATTATTTCTGGGATGCCCTCAATGTGGATGCCAACCTGCGGGGCAGCTGGCACGGTAAATACGGACGCGCCGACGCTAACGGGAATAGCTATGTAGATCCCGGTGAATATGAAGATGGATATATGGTATGGGATGCTTCGATTGCCAAGACCGTAAATGAGCGGTACACGCTGCGTTTGGGGGTCGACAATATACTGGATTTCACACGACCTTCGGGCCTTTCATATCTGCCCGGACGACTATTTTACGGGCAACTTTCACTGCAACTTTATTAGTCATAAACCCCAAAAAATAAAATGGAAGCTATGTTACGAACAACAAAAAAACTACACTCACTTACGCTCATAGCTGCGGCTCTTGCTTTTGTCTTCACCGCCTGCAGCGACGATACCACCGGTCCCGACGGGGAAGAAGAATTCCAGCTTGAAACGCATACTGTGGAAAATCTCGATACCGGATATGGCGGACGAACGGCCCCTAATGATACCGCCTATTACAGCCTTAGAGAAAATAACAGGATAGAAAAGAGCGATTCCGCCTCTACCCAATGGGATATAGCCTTTTCGGGCACTACCATTTATATCAACAGCGGCAGCAGTGGACCAGGGGATGGCGGAGCCATCGTACTGGACCAGTCGTTTGACGCTACGGTTATCGCCCCATCCGAAGGCTATGCCATAGATACAACTGCTACCAGCCTAGCCATCCCAACGGGGAGTGATAACGGCTGGTACCATTATACAGGGGATGAGGGCACTCCACCCCATACAATTATTCCTTTAGAAAACACCACGCTCATTGTTAGAACAGCCGATGGCGAACGCTACGCCAAAATGAAGATTATCAGCTGGTATAGAGGTAATCCTGACTTGTCAAATGAGGATTTTAATACTGAGGATCATCCCTCGGGACATTACACCTTCGAATATGCCATCCAGCTCAATGGATCAAGAGAACTGAACTAAACAGGATCCCTGCGATCCTCTGTCCGTCCCCCCATGCCGGAGGGGAGTCTTCTTACCCTGCTCCCCTCCCGGCGAAGGGGCGGATTAATCGAAATTCAAAGCACAATCCCTAAACGCATTACCATGACGAACCACAACCGATTTTTCCTCGTCCTTACCCTGTTACTCTTCTTCCAAATTTCCGCCGTCTCTTCCCAGGATACGGGCGTTCTCGTCCTGGCCCACGGAGGCAGCGAAGAATGGAATGAAGCGGTTATAGAGGCCGCAGAACCGCTTAAAAAAGATCACAAAGTCGAAGTGGCCTTCGGGATGGCCAACTACGTGACGATGCATAACGGCATCAAAAAGCTGGAGAAACAGGATGTTTCCAGGATTGCCGTGGTGCAGCTTTTTATCTCCAGCTACAGTCCGATTATCCGCCAGAATCGGTACCTGCTTGGCAAACGCGACTCGCTGCCGGAGCGCCCGATGCCGCTGATGCACCATATCGACGAGTATAAGGAAATGATGAATATTGAAGACGATTCGGCGGGACATTCCTCCGGCGACCACCGCTTCTACATGCCGGAGAACCTGCAGCCGATTCCCACTGAAGCCGAGATCACGCTGGCCCCGGCCCTGGACGACCATCCCGTGGTGGCCGAAATACTCAACAAGCGAATCCGGGAGCTCAGCACCGATCCCGCCCATGAAACCGTGCTGCTGGTAGCCCACGGACCCAATGCCGAAGATGACAACGAAAAATGGATTGATACCATGGAGAGCCTGTCCCAAAAAATTCAGTCCGCTCAAAAAGAAGACGGGACTCCCTACAAACAGATTTTTGCTACTACGGTGCGTGATGATGCTTCTGATGAAATCTTCAATCAGGCCAAAGCGAACCTGCGTGCCCTGGTTCGACAGGCCGGCCAGTTTGGCGATGTCGTTGTCGTTCCGCTCTTCCTCTCTTCAGGGGGACGCGAGCAGGCGGTGGCCGAGCGGCTCGAGGGACTTGATTACAAGTGGAGCGGCAAAACCCTGCTGCCCGATCCGCTCATCACCGATTTCCTGCGGCAGTCGGTGGAAAAGGCTTTCTCTCAACAATAAAACTACTAACCTAATTAATCATCATTCTGATACAATGCATTTCAACATATCCATTCCCCGTATTACCGGTTTAATTTTCTTTGTACTAAGTCTCTCATTTAGTCAGGCCCAGGCTCAAACAGGCACCGTAAAAGGACAGGTAACCCATGAACAGGACCGGTCGCCCTTGTCAGACATCAACATTGCCCTTGAAGGGACCCATTACGGGACGGCCACCGGCAGCGATGGCACCTATACGCTGGATGAGATCCCCGCGGGTGACTACTCCGTGGTGGCTTCCGGCGTGGGATATGTCAGAAGCAGTGAAACGATAACCATTGAAGCCGGTGAAAGCGTCGTATTGAACTTTAGTATGACTGTTTCAACACAAGAGCTCTCGGAGGTAACTGTCACAGGACAGGGGGGCTACAACACCTCCATCTCCTCATCCTCGCTCAAAATTCGAGGCTCTCTCCTGGAAACACCTCAAAATATCCAGGTCATAACCGGCGATCTCATCCGCGACCAGCAGATCTTTAATATGGTGGAGGGGATCGCCCGCAATGTAAGCGGCGTTCATCGCGAAGAGCACTGGGATAACATGTATGCCCGCATTTATATGCGCGGGTCCAAGATTCCCGCTTTCCGCAACGGCATGAATGTGGAGATGCCCTGGGGACCGCTGGCCGAAGATATGTCGATGGTCGAGCGGATAGAATTTGTCAAAGGTCCGGCCGGTTTTATGATGGCGAATGGCGAACCCGCCGGTTTTTATAACGTGGTCACCGACAAGCCCACCGGCCAAACGCGCGCTTCTGCGTCTCTTACGACCGGGAGCTTCAACACCTTAAGAGCCACGGCCGACTTTGACGGAAAGCTGACCTCTGACAACACCCTGTTGTACCGCCTGAACGTGATGGGACAGCAGAAAGACTCCCACCGCAAGTTTGACTATACCAATCGCTATGCGGTCGCGCCGGTTTTGCAATACAACTTTGATTCCCATACCTCACTGACGGCCGAATATACCTATCAGTCCTCCGAATTCCACCAGCCCGGCGGCTACGTGGCCTCACTCGATGGGTATGGAACGCTTCCGAGAGACTTTACGGTATCGGATCCCAAAATCGGTCCCTCTGAGATCAAGGATCACAGCTTGTTCCTGACGCTCGAACACCGGCTCAGCGAGCAGTGGAGCCTGACTGCCAAGATGGCCTATTTCGATTACAGCGCTATCGGACAGTATGTATATCCCGGCGGGGAGATTGACGAGCAGGGCAACCTGGCGCGCACTGTTTCGGTTTGGGATGGTCATTCCGAGAATAAACTGGGACAGGTGTTCGTAAACGGAAATATCAAGACAGGCGCTGCAAGGCACGAAATCCTGGGCGGACTGGATCTGAGCGATAAGCAGTACATAGCCGTATTCGCAACCACGGGACAGATTCCGGACCTGAATATCTATGAGCCTGAATACAATATTTCCGCGGATACCATCCCCGAATATAATCCCGCCAAAAGCCTCAACAACCGGGCGGGCTGGCGCGACAATCTCTCGCATCGCGCAATCTATATCCAGGATGAAATCCATCTTTTTGATGATAACCTGCGACTGACCCTGGCCGGACGCTTTACCGATTCCCGGTCCGATGAGACTGAAGAGCAGGTGTTTACCCCGCGAGCGGGACTCAGTGTCAATCTTGACGACAATACGTCCGTTTACGCTCTCTACGACCAGGCCTACCTGCCGCAAGGGGGACAAAATTTTGAGGGGGAGAGTTTTGATCCCGTTACCGGTCATAATATCGAAGCCGGTCTGAAGCGGCAATGGTTCGGCAGCCGGTGGAACTCGACCGTTTCAGCGTATCGCATCACCAAAGAAAACGTGCTTACGACCGACCCGGACCATCCCGACTTCTCGGTTCAACTGGGACAAATACAAACCCAGGGAGTGGAAGTGGACGTGAGGGGTCGCCTGGCAAGAGGACTGAACCTGGTGGTGAACTATGCTTTCACCGACTCGAAAGTAACCGAAGACACGAATGAAGAGGTGGAGGGAGAGCCGACGCCCGGCGCCATTCGTCACCTCAACAATGCTTGGCTTTCCTACCATGTCCCGGGCGGTGCGCTTGAGGGAGTAGGGCTTTCCCTGGGGTACATGTGGAAAATCGGGCGTACCTCCTGGTTCTCCGAACAGAATTCGCTGCCGGATTACTTCAAGCTCGACGGGGGGATATCCTGGGAGAACGACCGGTTCAATCTCTCCCTCAACGTCAACAACCTGCTGGATGAGTACCTGTACTCCGGCTTCCCCTCCGGTGAGAAATATATCTGGATAAGCGAGCCGCCCCGGAATTTCCGTCTGAGTGTCGGATATAAGTTTTAACATCTAAATCTAACTATCAAATTGACATATTATGCATACTAAACAGTTATCTCAAATAGCCATCCTATTATTCGCTCTCACCCTGTTCACCCTCCCGGCTTCCGCCCATAACCTGTGGATTGAAACCAGTCCCAACGCTGAAGTCGGACAAGTCCAGGAAGCTTATATCTATCTCGGAGAATATGCGTATGGCGTGCGCGAGGATGTTTCTACCCAAGATCATCAGGAAATGCTTGGGGAGATATCCGTTTTTCTGATCAAGCCGAATGGCGAAGTGGAGGAGCTGGAAACTACCATCGGGACCAACCGGTTTGTAGCCGAATTTACCCCCGAACAGCAGGGTCACTACCGGCTGGCACTCAATGTGACCAACGCCCCGGTGGTCGACTGGCGGGAATATGACCTGGGCATTCTGAAGACGAATTTCTTTGCTTTGGCTACGGTCAGTGTAGGATCGCCCGGCCAAACCGAACTTTCGGCGGAGCCGCTTGCAGAGACCAATGAATTGATTATTCAGTCAACGAAAACCACCTCTTTTCAACGACAGTCTCCCGTCCGGTTTCAGGTAATGTTTAACGGCAAGCCGCTGGCAGAACAGGAAGTAAATGTGGGGTACAAGGATCAATGGTTCAAAACCCTCTATACCGATGAAGAAGGCCGGATAAGTGTGTCCCTGCCCTGGGACGGACAATATGTAATCGAAACGGTGTACACCGAAGATCATTCCGGAACCTTTGAGGGAGATGATTACGAGGCTATCCGGCATACGGCCACGCTTACTATTCCGCCGGCAGAATAGATAAAGAGAGATGGGATCCATCGCGGCATTCCTCTCGGAACCATGGCGGGAATACCGGACAAATGATCGCGGGCAACTTCCGCAGGATGGCAGTTATGTGTACGCCATTGATATAGCATCGGCTACCGCTACACGGGGGCTTGAAGTCGAAGGCGGGAGCATTACCTCTATTAAAAAGCTGGAACCTGTAGAATAATTTACCCTTTGCGCAGTCTCGTTTGACCGCGGGACTGTGCTTTTTTAGTACCCAAACTAACCGAATAACCGCCGACATGTATTCTGAGAAGACCATACTAAACTGCATGACTTTGGCTATCTGCCGGCTAATTTTCCCGCTGATTTCGCAGATAGCATCTTCTCCTACATCATAAAATCTGCGTCGTCTGTCTATATGAAAATAACTGGAAAAAAGTCATCCTAACTAAATAACGGTCATGTTCAGCTTCAAACCAAAGAAAAAGAAAAACCGCTCGCTTCTGTATAAAATATCAGCCTGGCTGCACTTGTGGCTCGGACTGATTTCCGGTATTGTCGTATTTATCGTGAGTATTACCGGGGCTATCTATACTTTTAAGGATGAAATCCAGCTGCTGATCGAACCTTTCCAAACGGTAGCAGTCGAAGAGAATGCCACTATGCTTCCGCCCTCCGAACTAAAAAATGCCGTCCGGGAAGCCTATGACTACCCTTCTGTCTGGAGTGTAAACTATCGCGGGGAAGGTAAAAGTGCGATAGTCCCCTATTATTCCGATCCTTCCAATTACCAGGTGGGGTACGTTAATCCATACACGGCGAAGCCGCTGTACAATCGACACCTGGATGGAGATTTTTTTAGATTTATCCTTATGGGGCACTACCAGCTGTGGCTGCCCCGCTGGATCGGCAAGCCGATTGTGGCATATGGCACGCTCCTATTTGTAATCCTGCTGATCAGCGGACTGGTACTATGGTGGCCCAAACGCTGGTCGAAGCGCTACCTTAAAAAAAGCCTGACCATGAGCTGGAAGTCCAACTGGCGACGTATTAACTACGATCTGCACAATGTAGTCGGATTTTATACGCTCTTGATTGCGCTGATCCTCGCCCTTACCGGCATGGTCTACGGCATGAGCTGGTTTAAGGATGCCGTGTACTGGACCGCCTCGGGGGGACAGCAGCCCGAGACGGAGCAGGTCACCTCCGATACGACACTGGCAGCCAATAGTTCTCAGGAAGAGGAAGATATTTTGTTCAACGACTTGGTGCAGTCGGGCGTCAATCCTTCGGAGAATCAGATTAATATTAGGTACCCCCGTGGTGAAGAGGGCGTCTGGAATGTCAGTGTAAATCCGGTTCTGCATAACAGGTATCTCAGCAGGAGCACCTATTATGAGCAGCATTCGCTGCGGCAGCTAAAAAAAGAAAAAGCATTTTCCGAAGTTAATGGAGGCGAACAGCTCAGCCGCCTCAACTACGACCTGCATATCGGCGCCATCGGCGGCATATGGACCAAAATCATTGCCTTTATCGCCTGCCTGGTCTCGGCCAGCCTGCCGGTTACCGGCTTTATTTTCTGGTGGGATCGAGAGCGACGGCAGCAGCAAGCCCGGCAAAGGCGAGCGGCAAGAGCCAGGAAAAAATCGTTAAAAACAAACGGGGAGAAAACCGCCAGGAAGAACAAGTCAGCAGAACAGGTAACCTGATACTCAGCATTCAAAAGAAAATGCAGCAGCTATTGCTACTGTATGAACCGATCAAGCAATTGCCCCATTGTGTCATGATTCTGCTCAAAATATCCCTCGTTAAGCATCTGTTCAGCATTTTGCACAAATTGACCATTGTTTATTTCATTCCGGCAATTTTCAATCAACTCTGACAAGCCCTCTTGGGTCATTTCCAGATGAAATTGCAGGCCAAGTACATAATCACCAAGCATAAAGCCCTGGTTTTCGCAGCCCTCACTACATCCTAAATTGATAGCACCGTCCGGACGGTAAAACATATCTCCATGCCAGTGAACAACTATTTGTTGAGGAGGAAGAAAATCCAACGCAGGATGATTACGTGCAGATGGGGTCCACTGTATTGGAAACCAACCAATCTCTTTTTCAAAGAGAGTCACTACCTCTGCCCCTAAAGCGTCAGCGATAAGTTGTGCTCCCAAACAAACGCCCAACACTTTTTTCTTGCGATTAATACACTCCTTTATGAACGTTTTTTCTTTTTTCAGCCAGGGGTAATCCTGCTCGTCATAGACTCCCATCGGACCACCCATTATAACCAAGGCTTGGATATCCCCGGGTGCAGGTAGCGTTTCAGAATTAAATAGGTGCGTACCCGTTAGCTCGTGGCCCCGCTGTTTGGCCCAGGTTTCAATATAGCCTGGTCCTTCGAAAGAGACATGTTGCAGATAATGTATTTTCATTTCAATCTAATTTCGATGTATCTATAATTTAGGCTGCTTTATTCGGACAGGCGACTGGGTGAATATGATGCTGAGTTAATGCCCGGCCAGTAATAGGGATCAGGGGGATCGCGTCCCACTCGCCGACAGGCCTGAATAATGCGATTTTCAACCTGTTGAATATGCTGTTTGATGGTATTCCTCATATTAAGATATATAACTTTCAAAATAAATAGAGGCGATGGGTGGATTCGAACCACCGTAAGAAGCGTTGCAAACTCCCACCTGCCACTCGGTCACATCGCCCTCCTGATAAAATTATTACCAGTTAACTATTACTGTTGTACCGAATAAGGCAAGCTCAAATCACCCGATGATACCTTAAATACTTTGTAAACACCCAACATAGGCTGGCCCTTCTCGGTTGAAACTTCCATATAAGCAGTTGCTCCGTCATAATTGAATGACGTCTCATTGCTTACGCGTTGCGCCGGTACAACAACGCTCAACATATTATCATCAAAGACTACGGGGAAACCCGGTGAATCAAGGTACATCGGCATACCGGGATTAGTGGGCGGAAGTATCACGCTCTGATCTTCCTTTTTGAACTCCCTTACGGAAAGCCCGCCTTCAACACGATTATCTTCCCCAAGCACCACCCAGTGCGTATGATAGCATTTCCCGTCATTTTCGTAATTGTGGTCCCCGTTTTCATCCCAAAGCGGCGTATCATCAAAATCCGGGTGAGAGGTTATGGCAAGAGCCAATATTCCTTTCACGTCCCCAAACCCGACCACTGTTGGGCTAAGGGTCGTCGGAAACACGTAACCAAGGACAGGCGCACCATTGAGCTGTCCGGCCGGTTCGGGTTTAGTCTCTCCGGCTATACCATCGACTGCCATCCGGAAGATAAGTTGATCTTGTGTTCCCTGGTAGACAACCCGGGCTTCCGTAATATTCATATCTGTTGTATTCAGCTGTTCAATCTGTTGGCCGGTAGCTTTCTGGGCATACACAACGACTGAGGAGAACAGGATAATTGCAAAGATCAAAAGGACAAAGGGTACATTTCGTGGTTTCATAGCTGGATTTGCAGGTTTAATTTTTATTAAGCCTAAAGATGGCTGGATTTTGGATATAAGTCTATCGATATTTACTTCTGTTTATCATAAGTAATACTTATATCAATAATGGAGTTACGGCAATTCAAATATTTACTTTCGATTGCTGAAGAGGGTACCTTCACTGCAGCGGCAGATAAGCTTTATATTTCACAATCAGCATTATCCCAGCAGGTGAAAAAGATGGAGCAGGAACTGGGCGTACCGCTATTCGATCGTTCCGGCAACAGGTTACAATTTACAGAGGCCGGTCGGTTGCTACACCAGCGCGCTAAATATATTGTTAAGGAAGTAGAAAAAACTAAAACGGCTATCGATGAACTGGAAAAACTATACCGGGGCAGCCTCACTATCGGGGTGGTGCAAACGGTCAACGCTTATCTGATGCCTCGGGTAGTTTCGTTGTTTTCTTCCCGCTTTCCTCAAATAACTATTAAAGTCAAGGAGCTTTCCGCTCCTCAGTTAGAAGAACAGCTATACCATCATGAGCTGGATCTGGGAATAAGCTTTAAACCAGAAGCCTATCCCAGGCTTGTTTTTGAAGATCTTTTTAAAGAAGAACTGATCCTTATTGTTAACAAAGAGCATCCTTTGGCCGGGGAATCCGAACTCCGCATTAATAAGCTGGATGAACAAAAATTAATTTTGTTACCTGAGGAATATTGCACCCGGCGCATCTGGGAACGCTGCGTAGAGAAGTCAGACATCTATCCTAAAGTCCAAATCGAGATGAATACCATTGCTGCTTTGCTGACTGCTGTTCAAACCAACAGCTCGGCAGGAACCGTATTGCCGGCACTGACTATGGAGATGGAAGCGGCAAAAAACCTAATCCCGGTCAAATTGCATAAGCCGACGCCCTGCCGAACAGTCGGCATTCTTTGGAGAAACGGCAAATACCAAAGTTCCGCTTCCGAGAAATTCTCGGAAATTATACGGGATACATATGGAAATCTTAATTCATAATGTTGCTACCCGGCTGATAATACAATTTGGATAACAGAACCTTCACAGAAATATTTTACATCCGGTTCCTCCCCTGATTACCTATTCCCCGTCAAAATTTATTGTCTCACCAATTAAGTTAAGAGCCGAGGGATCCCTGCTTATCTTGTTTGACGCTTATCCTGTCGTATGTTGAAGGCGCATCCTGATTTAAAAACATCTCTGCCAATATGACCAATACCCGGGTCCCCTCTCACTCCCCGGGGTCATCCATCCTTCTTATATCAATATTATACGGGCTGTAAGCTGTTCGCGAACAATCTAAGTCAAACTCAACCCAGGCAGGATAATTATTTGCTTTCAACATTGTTATTTAGATTAAATCTACATACTATTGACCCCTATTTATAATTGGTTTAAATAGATCGGTAGGTAATGCAAAACCTCCTATCATTAAAACGCTAATACATTTGGATTCTTAAATTTTCATCGCGCTATGAACCTCATCGCACGTATTCCAAAAAGATTACTTTTGGCAGCTGGAATCTTTTTAAGCGTAGCAACGGCCGCCCTTGCACAGGGACAACTTGAGGGGACCGTCACGGAATCCGAAAGCGAGTCAGCCCTGCCCGGTATCAATATCGGTATTGAAGGCACTACCCTGGGCGCGGCAACGGACGCTGACGGAACATTTTTGATTGAGCGCATTCCCGCCGGATCTCACACCATCCGGGTTTCGGGGATCGGTTACCGGGAAACAGAACGGGACATTACGATTCGGGATGGAGCTACCACGAATATCACTGTTGAACTCGAAAAGGATATTCTGGGTATGAACGAAGTTATCGTTTCCGCCATCCGCAGCGCCGAAACAATTGATGAAGTTCCGGCTTCCGTAAGCGTAATCAACTCCCGCCAGATCGACCCAGGAATTGGTTCGGCAGCTTTTATCTGTCTATGAATAAACGATTTCTTCTTTCCATCCATAAGTGGCTCGGTCTGATAGCCGGCATCTTTATTCTCATCATGGGGTTAACCGGCTCCATACTGGTTTTTGACGATGAAATCGAACACTTCATCCAGCGCGATATCATCTACCAGCCGGATTCCGACCAGCCGGTATCCCTCGACAACGCCTATGCTTCGATTATGCGGAAACACCCCAACTGGGATGTCCGGTTTACGGCTGTTCCCGACAAGGCGGACCGGGCTATCGAGGCGGAAATCCGCCGGCCCGATGACCGGCGATACTTGTACCTGCACCCGGTGACGGGGGACATCATGCGGGACCTCGACAGTGAGAGCACCTTCTCCTACTGGATGCTCAAGCTCCACTACCAGCTGCACTCCGGCTTTGCAGGCGAAGTTATTCTGCTTATCGCCGGACTCATGTTTATCTGCTCCCTCATTACCGGTTTTTGGTTTTACCGCAAGGCCATTAGAAAAGTACTTACCTTTAAAATACGACCCCGTTTCCGGAACCTGCAGTCTACTTCTTCAGAACTTCACCGGTCCGTGGGCGTTTGGGCTCTCATCTTTAACCTGATAACGGCTATAACGGGCGTTGTCATTTTACTGATTATCGTCCTGACCCATGTGCAGTCAGATGGCGAGCCCCCTCCCCTTCCCGATCCCCCCGCGGTGGAAGCCTCCCTGGACAACATGATGGAAACGGCCCGGGAATCTTATCCCGGTTTTGATCCTTCTTACGTTCGCATGCCGGCCCAACCGGATCGCCAGATTACGCTCTATGGTCACATGGATACCGACCTGCCCATCCACTACGAGTTTTCGAATTATGTGCAATATGATCCCCGTACCGGGATGGAAAGCAATGCCTTCTTTGTCCGGAATCAGCCGGTTACCACGCATCTTCTGAGCTTTACCTACCCGCTTCATTTCGGGGACTGGGGAGGGCTTACCATCAAAATCCTTTACTGCTTCTTTGGCTTAGCGCCCGCGATCTTGTCGATTACCGGTTTTATTATCTGGCGGCAGCGGGAACGGAAAAAACGGCAACTGCAAAGGCAAAGGAGGCCTGCGCGTGACCCTTTCCAGCCTCAGGAAAGAAGCAACAGTATCGATGAGACTCTTGATGAGACCGTGGTCTAACAATAAATGTTGTTACGGCCTGATACCCGCTCTCCTGGCATTTTATGTTGAACAAGTATCTGTTGATTTTGACTGAAGAACCTCCTTTCAGGCGTTAATGACTCCCGGGTATCACACATTGACTACCCGGACAGGCCGCAGGGAGATATAAAGAAATATGAGAGAAGTTAAGCATAATCACATCTCGTGTGACCCGTGCCTTGCCCCTGTTTCCTTTCAGCTTATCCGTGTTAAAAAGCAACAATACGGGAATTCCCGGCCCATCATCTCATTCACAGTATTGAATAACTTAATATTTAGCCTTGGCTAAATAACTTGTAACCCTTATATTAAAATTAGGTTATGCTAAGAATTTAATTAACCGAGGTAATACCATGTTGCGGCTTTTAGGTTTATTGTTTTTTCTATTGTTCACAAGCAGCGCTCAGGCTCAGAACGGGACGATCCGGGGAACCGTCAGCAGTGAAGGCGAAGCTGTAGCCGGTGCCAACGTAACCCTTGTCGAAACGCAGAAAGGAACCTCCACGGATGCAAACGGCCGGTTTTTGCTCACAAATATCGAACCGGGAGCATATCGGCTGGTAGTCTCAGCCGTGGGATTTGCCCGGCATCAAAAAAAAATAACGGTTACAAAAGATACCCAACAGACACTCGCGATCCGCCTGAAACGAAAGGTGGAGGAACTGGACCAGGTGGTCGTTACGGGGACGATGCGGGAGACTTATGTCAAGGAATCGCCGGTCAAGGTTTCGGTCATCAATGCCCGGCGGCTGCAGCAGGGTAAAACAAGCTCCAATATCATGGATCTCATTGGAAGCGTAAACGGACTTTCGACCCAGTTGAATTGCGGTGTCTGCGGTACGAACGCCATCCGGATCAACGGGGTGGAAGGTCCAAATACAGCGGTCCTCATCGATGGCATGCCCCTCATGGGAGCCCTCGCCTCGGTCTATGGCCTCAACGGCATCAGTCCCTCTGTTATCGACCGGGTGGAAGTCATCAAAGGTCCCCAGTCTACGCTGTATGGCACCCAGGCGCTCGGCGGAGTGGTCAATATTATTACCAAAAATCCCGCCAACACCCCCTCTTTTACGGCAGATATGTATGGAAAAAGTACCAGAGAGGGAAATCTTAACCTGGCCGCCTCTCCGCAATCGGAACGATTCAGGGGGTTTGTCAGCGGGGATATACTCCGCATGCAGCACTACTTCGATAAAAATAACGACGGCTTTAATGACGTGCCCAAACGCTCACGTGTGGCGCTCTTCGGGAAAGGAGTTGTAACCGGAAAAAAAGGCGAACAGATATGGAGCATAGCGACTAAACTGTATGATGAAGAGCGTACGGGCGGGGTACAGGCATACTCCGGGGACCTGCGGGGATCCGGCGAAATTTACGGTGAGTCGATTTATACGCGCCGCGTAGAACTCCTGACTGAATACCGTCCCCGGGGCTTGAACCAGCAGCTTCGTATCAGCGGGGCCCTCACCTACCACGATCAGGACAGCTACTACGGAACCGAACACTACGATGCCCGGCAGGGTATTGTATATGGACAAGCTACATGGGACCGGCAACTTACCGGTACATGGAAGCTGCTGGCGGGAACTACCGTTCGTTATCAAATCTACAATGACAATACGCCCGCGACCTCAGAGGGGACAGACCGGCGTTTTATTCCCGGCGTATTTGCCCAGAGTGAACTTTCGATGGGAGTTGTAACGCTGTTGGGCGGACTGCGATTAGACCACCATACCGAACACGGTCTCGTCACCTCCCCGCGGCTGTCGGCGAAATACCGTCCCTCTGAACGGACCACAGTGCGGGTAAGCGGCGGAACCGGCTTCCGGGTTGTGAATGTCTTTACCGAAGATCATGCGGCCCTTACCGGTTCGCGCGAGGTGGTCTTTACGGAGGACCTCGAACCGGAGCGCTCGCGGAGCATTACCGCCAGCGTGGAGCATATTATCTACTTCGGCAGCAATCCCATGACCATAGGCATGGACGGATTTTATACCCGCTTCTCTAATAAGATTATTCCCGACTACGACCAGGATCCCAATTTAATCGTCTATGAGAACCTCGATGGTCATTCTGTAACGCAGGGAGCCTCGATTAGCATCGAACAAAATTTTACCTCAATCCCGCTCAACTATAATGCCGGTTTCACGCTGATGGATGTATTTACCAGCGAGAACAATGAGCGCAAGGCGCTTACCTATGCCCCGGGTTATATGGGGAACCTGGGGGTGACCTACCGGTTCCAGTGGGGATTATCCCTCGATTACACGGCAAACCTGTTGGGCCCCAAGCGAATGCCGGACAATTATGTGGAGGATTTCGAGCGTGACCGGTGGTCCCCCACTTATGCGACCCACAATCTCAAACTCACAAAAGAGTTTACGGACGTAAACAGCACGCGCGGGGTGGGACTGGAGGCCTATTTTTCGGTAGAAAACCTTTTCGACTATACCCAGGGCAGTCCGCTGGTGGATGCAGCAACGCCCTTCAGTCCTGATTTTGATACGATTTACACCTGGGGACCTATTGTGGGGCGAACCCTGGCGCTCGGGGCTCGGCTTAATCTTCGATAACCCCGGTGAACCTACGGTTAGCCAGAAAACTTTAACCCGTGCAGCAGTGAAGGCTGCCGAAGTACGATGCAATGACAGTACCGTCAACCGAACAACCGATCATGCAGCATACAGCTACAGGAATACGCAGTGCGTACGGGATTATCCTGCTTGCGGTATACCTATCTATATCTCTGCTTTTGGTCGGCCTCCGTCCGGCCCATTCCCAGGAACTCCAATGGCTTCCCTTTGAAAAAGCGCTTGCCACGGCAGACAGCAGCAACCGTCCCGTGCTTGTGGATATCTGGGCGCCCTGGTGCGGCTGGTGCCGCAAATTGAAAAAAGAAGTATATCCCGCACTGGCCCCTGAGTGGTCCGGCCAGTTTGTTCTAACACGCGTCAATCGTGACGACAGGGAAGCGGTTCATCACTACCGGGGACAAAAGCTCAGCTCGCTGAGGCTCGCTCAAAAGCTCGGGGCCCGGCAAGTACCGTCCATCGTATTCCTGAATGCCCGGGGTAAGTACCTCCTCCATGTAACGGGCTTCCTGGATGCAAAATCACTGGAACCCCTGCTGGCGTATATCGCAACCGGGGCCTACCACCGCCAGTCGTTTGAGACCTTTCAAAAAGAGAGCGGTTTTTAGCCCCGATTGCTCCACAAAAGCGTAAATGAAATCATTTCTATCCGGCCTGAGAACGATTTTCTATCAGCGCTATACAGAACCACAGGAATCTCTGCGTAATGAACGGTGCATCTTCTTTGCGTGATTTTGGCGGTCGATCTGACCGGAGAATTTACAGGAACTGAAAAATCGTTTTTGTTAAATCAGCCCGGCTTCTACATCTCCGCGATAAAAATATTGCGGGCCACTTCATTTCCGATGACCTGTTCCTCATGTTCTACCCGGAGGGTAATGGGTCCTTTGAACGGTGCTTTTTCTTTTACGCTGATCTTTACCCCCGGCAGCAAGCCGATTTTCTCGAGGTAGCGCAGTACTTCCGGGTCCTGGTCTTTTACCCTGCTCACGAGATAGTGTTGATCGGCTTCTGCCTCGACAAGGGGACGAGCATCCATCTCGGGCATCAGTCCCTCTTTCGTGGGAATCGGATCGCCGTGCGGATCATGCGTCGGATCATCCAGCAGGTTGGCAATTTTGTCTTCAAACTGCTCGGAAATGTGATGCTCCAGTTTCTCCGCCTCATCGTGCACTTCATCCCATGAGTACCCCATCACTTCCAGCAGGTAAAGCTCCAGCAGGCGGTGATGGCGAATAATTTCAAGGGCAATCTTTTTACCCGAACTTGTAAGCACCGATCCTTTATAGGACTGGTAATCCACCAGGCCCATTTTGGCCAGGCGCTTGATCATATTCGTAGCCGAAGCCGAGGAGACCTCCAGGGATTTTGCAATTTGGGTCGTTGAGGCACGATTTCCCTCGGATTGCAGCGTATAAATGGTTTTCAGGTAATCTTCAATAGCTTGACTCAATACCATAACAGGGGTCGATAGTCACTAATTTTACATCTCTGCCAATATATTAATCTCAACAACAGATTACAGCTAAAATAAGGATAATTCTGTTCCCATTCCCCCGGGCGCCCACTATTCACCGAAGGATAGGATACGTACCGTTCCTTTCCCGCACGGGCCGGGCTTCATCCGGATAATAGCACCTTCCTGGTCTGCGAAAACCGTGAAAAAGGTTATATCGCTATGGTTACTTTTTCATTTTCATGACAACCATGGTCATATCATCGTGCTGTTTGGCGTGACCGATGTATGAATTTACATCCTTTGCCACGGTATCTAAAATATCAGCTGCCGAGACATTCTCCTGCCGGGCCAGTAAGTTATTAAAGCGATGGCTGCCATAAAACGTATGGTTTTCGTTCAGCGCCTCCACAATGCCATCCGTATAAAGAATAAGCAGATCATCACTGCTGAGCTTCAATGTTATCTCCTCGATACTATCGTCGAAAGGACTCCCCGTAGCAAGCCCGATCCCCAGACCCGATGGGCGGAGCTCGTTAACTTTTCCCGTCCGTGTATCGACATGAAGGATGGGATTATGTCCCGCCCGTGCAAAATAAAACTCCTGCTTATCCAGATCGATGATTCCGTACACCAGGGAGATAAAAACGCCGCGGTTCGCATTCTCACAAAAGATTCGGTTCGTTTTCTTGAGGAGCTCTGCCGGAGATTCTATTTCGCGGCACAAACTGTGCAATATTCCTTTGACGAACGTCATATAAAAAGCAGCCTGGATGCCCTTTCCACTGACGTCACCGATGGTCACCGCTATCCGGTTATCATCCAGCCTGATAACATCATAATAATCGCCGCCGGTCTCATAGGCAGGTTTACACAAAGCTGCCAGTTCAAGATGCTCAAATTCCGGTGTTTTAACCGGCAAAAAGGATTCCTGGACTTCACGGGCAATCTGCAGCTCCTGCCTGATACGTTCTTCCTGGGCCAGCTCTTCTACATAATCAGGTATGAAGCCGGAGAGTGCCTGGGCCTCTTTGCCCCGCTGGGATGCCCATATCCCGAACAGGAAGAGTAATCCCATCACCACCATGAAAAAGGCGAAGATGTACCCGTCCATGGTCCCCTCCACGATCCAGCCGGTACTGGTGCGAATGAGCCCGAGGAAAAGAAAATAGCTTACCAGCAATGTAACAGCATCCCACCGGAGATAGATAAAGACCAGGGTCATCCCGATAACCACAGCTATCAGTACCTCCTGGGCCACGGGACCGTAGCTGCCCACAATCGGGGCTATGATCGTGCATGCAAATACCATGATGGCCGAGGAAATAACCTTGTTCTTCGTCTGCGCGTACGCTTGTCCCCCCAATACTAAAAAAATACCCAAAACGATACTCAGCGCCGCCCAGCCGTTGTATAACATAAGGTAGAAGGGAGGCCATAAAGCCTGTTCATGTAGAAAAACCTGGGATATGTCGATATATAAATGAGGAATAAGCCATAGCATAAATGACAATACGCCTGCCAATATAAAGGCGAGAATTATCGATCGTATCATCATATAGCCAATAGGCTTGTTAAAGATCATCCCCTGCCGCAAGTAATCGTACAGATTGAGTTTCTCGGGCCAGTGCTGGCGGGTGATGGAATCACCGATGGCTGAAAAGACAAAGAAAGCCAGGGAGGCAGCTGCTCCCGATATTCCCACCCCTATCAGAATCATAATACTGGTGGTCCACCCGTCGGGATCCGTAATTAAATTGACTTGAGGAAGAATGGACAAAAGCATAGCTACGGCTGCCGCACTCCCGCCCAGAATAGCTACAATCAAAGCCGGTTTGGTATCAATGGCACGGGCACGAATTCGGAAAAAGAAAATGATGATCCCGGCCAGGCAAAACAGGAAGATCAGTGCATTACGCAAGACCGGCCATATTTGACGGTAACTGGTGCCCTCCCTGCTGCCGAGGCTGTATGCGGAACTGACATCGATCAGTCCCCCGGTCGCCATAAGACGAACATCGATCTTCTGTTGCTTGCCAAAAACAGGATTCGTCCATTCATACCGGACGGTGGCAGTACTTATATTGCTATTGCCAAGCCGCCCCGTGCGAATGGTGTCGCTGCGCAGGAGTGAGGTCTCCCAGCCTGTCTGCGACAGGTAATAGGAAGCCATTTTAAAAATATCTTTTTCCAACAGCCTAAAGGGGCGTTTCTGCTTAAGACTGTTTTCCAGCCGGGATAAAGCTGTGCCTTCCCGGCTCTGCATCCTTCGGCTGCTTCGGTGCACATCAATAATAACCTGCTGGGTCAACAGAGAGTCTGTTAACGTTGAGAGACGTTTCTCTGCCGTCCCCTCTCCCGTATCAAATATAGAGGCCAGGGCCGGGCGGTTTACCACCTGCAGGGGTACTATGGAACGAGGATTCAACATCTCCATAAACCGGCCCTGCATATCAAGACGCATTTCAATCTCCTCATCATCGCTCCCGGGCTGTTCCTCCCCCTCAGACATGCCGGAACCGGAGGCTTCCTGCCGGTCAATAGTCGGACTAAAGGTAACCTGCCAGTAAAAGGGAGAAGTATTTTTGATTCCTCCCGCTTTCATTTGCCTGATCAGTTCGGGGCGGCCTATTTGTTGCTGGAGAGTATCCAAAAACTCGCTGTTTACCCCGAACGTGACTTCCGGCTCAAACTGTTGTACGGCATACCCAAAGCTTTCCAGTCGTTGTTCGGCCTTCTCGCGGATCTCATTTTTTTCCATAGCGAGATCTATCGCACTGCGCGGATCTTGCGAGGGATATATCACAAAGAACCAAACCGCACCTAACAGTCCGGTTAGCAAAAGGCCGTATTCTCGAATTGTAAAATTCACGTACAGATTTTATGTAACACTTATTTATCTATTTATCTCACGTTGAATATGTGAAAATGTTTTGAGAATTAATATTTATCGAATATTGTTTTATATGATTGATTAAAACATAAAGCAATAAAAAAACAATTTTTTTAAAATATATGTGCCTGATTGTCTTTGCATACCATAAGCATCCCCGCCATAAGCTAATCGTAGCAGCCAACCGGGATGAAGATTACCGGCGACCCACCCGCGGTGCCCGGTTTTGGGATACCAAAAGCAATATCCTGGCCGGAAAAGACTTAAAAGCCGGGGGGACGTGGATGGGGATCACCCGCAGCGGAAGATTTTCTGCCATTACCAATTACAGGGATGCCGGTATATCCAAAGAAGATCCCCCCAGCCGGGGACATCTGGTGCTTGACTTTCTAAAACAATCCGACCCTCCCGAAGCATATCTTGAGCATGTGGATCAAAAAGCGGATCGATACGTCGGCTTCAATCTCCTGGTGGGGAGCGCCGGCGATCTATTCTACTATTCAAACCAGCAACAATCGAAGCAACAGCTCTCTGCGGGTATCTACGGACTCAGCAATCATCTTTTGGATACCCCGTGGCCCAAAGTAAAACGGGCCAAAAGTCAGCTGCAACATATTGTTCAGCAGCCTGATATCTCTGAAACGGCACTTTTTGACCTTCTGGCTGACGACGTCGAAGCCCCTGACGATCAGCTTCCCGATACGGGCATCCCCAAAGATATCGAAAAAAAAATCTCTCCCGTTTTTATCAAGAGTGACAACTATGGCACCCGGTGTTCTACCGTTCTTCTTGTCAGCCGGGAGGATGAGGTTACCTTTATCGAACGCCGCTTTAAAGCCGGCACGCAGGAGGTCAAAGAAGAAAAAAAATTTAAATTTTCACTTGACCGGAATCAATGATGATTTCCAACATCGTATGGTTACTAACAACTAATCCAGTACGGTAACCGCGGCTTCTTCTCCCTCGGGGGCGTATTCTTCCGGATCGGGAACTTTGCCGAATTTATAGATGATAGCCGCAATAATGGCTATTCCCGCGGGATAGATAATCCACCAGGAAATCCCTGCCACCAGCACTCCGGCCATGGCGATAATGCTGATGGTTCCTACAATCATGGCATAGGGCAGCTGCGTGTTCACATGCTCTACATGATCGCACTGGGTGGCAATCGAGCTGAGAATAGTCGTGTCGGAAATGGGCGAGCAGTGGTCTCCCCAGACCGAACCGCCCAACACGGCGCTTACACTTGCATAAATGATCTCGTGGGTCATCGCATCAGCCAGGCCGCTGCTGGTGCCGATTTCCCAGGCCAGCGGCACCACCAGCGGCATAAGAATACCCATCGTACCCCAGCTGGATCCCGTGGCAAACGACGTTAAGGCCGAGAGCAGCAGCACAAGGGCAGGCAGCCAGTATGGGTTCAGGGTCTCCCCGAATACCGACATCAGGTAGTCAGCAGTGCCCAACTCTATGGTGATAGCGCTCAGCGCCCATGCCATCACCAGGATCAGCAGACCGTCAAACATGGTATGCATCCCCTCCATCATGCCCTCCAGCATTTCATCCACCGCCAGCAGTTTTTTTCCGAGCGTCATGGCCACCGCTACCGCAATAGAGATAAGCGATCCCCAAAGCAGCGCTTTATAGGAATCGGCCGTCTCAATAACAGACTGGACGCTGCTGCCCTCTCCCGTCAGGAAAAGTCCCCCCACCGTCCCGAAAATAAGGGTCAGAATGGGCACGGCCGCATTGCTCCAGTGCGAGGTCACCTTCTTCTTTTCATCGTCTGCAATCTTATCTTTCCACAGGTTATAGGTATCGAGCGCGGGATTGTGCTTGGCTTTATACAGAGTGATGCGGGCTTTCAGCATGGAAGCAAAATCACGGCCCGATCCGGCAATCACCAATACAAAACAGATTGTAAAAAAAGCATAGAAGTTATAGGGCAGGGAACTGATAAAAACGGCATAGGCCGATTCGTTGAAATTGGGCATCTTTTCCTCGGCATCGGCGATAAACCCCACCATGGCGCCGATCCAGGTACTGACAAGAGCGATGGTTGCGACGGGGGCCGCGGTAGCATCCACCAGGTAAGCCAGCTTGGCACGCGAAATGCGCAGCCTGTCGGTCAGGGGACGCATGGTATTGCCCACGACCATGGTATTCGCATAATCATCAAAAAAGACGACAAATCCCATCAGGGCGGTCACAAGCTGCCCGTGTACTTTGGTGCGCACAAACTTCGTGATTTTCCTGATAATGCCCCGCGTCCCCCCGTTATCGGTAATGATGCCGACCATTCCCCCGATGAGCAAGGTAAAGATAATGATGCTCATGTGACTGGCATCGGCCGTAGCCGGTACGATATAGCCGCTGAGTGCCGTAAAGAAGCTGGTGAATGCCCCCGGGATCGAAAGGTCCCCGGCCAGAAAAGCCCCGCACCAGATCCCCAGGAAGAGGGCGAAAAGCACCTGGCGAAACACGAGAGCTATTCCGATAGCAACCAGGGGCGGGAGGATGCTGAGCCAGGAACCGGCAACACCGCTTTCACTTGCGGATTGCTGGATTGCCGTGGAGAATGCCGGCTCCGCATATCCTGTAACAGCGTATGTCAACCAGATAAAAAGGCCGGCCGCTGCAAAAAAAAGTGCTTTTCGCTTCATCCAACTCTGTTTTATTTAATGATTTAACCCATGCTACTGACCAAAAAATCGGGTCCCATGCAGGGCGAAGTTCAATATAGCACGGCGACATGCTCCCTCTACCTGAAAAAACGGTCCGATGTTCAGTGTCCGCCGTACAGTGACTTCGTTACCGCTATCCCAGCCGCTTGATGGCCGTCTCAATACGGCGGATGGTGGTCTCTTTGCCCAGCAACTCGATGGTCGGGGTCAGGTCCGGCCCGTAACCCATCCCCGATACGGCTACGCGCAGCGGCATCATCAGGGGTCCGAATCCGACATCATACTCGCCGATCACTTCCTTGATTTTATCTTTCAGCTTGCCGGCCTCGAACTCCTCTTCATCCATTTCCTTGAGCTTCCCGACATAGGCCCCGAGTAGCTCTGCGCTGTTGTCTTTCCATTTTTTCAGCGCTTGCTCCTCGTATTCTTCGGGATCTTCAAAGAAAAAGCGCCCCATTGTTACAAAATCCTCGATCTTGCTCACCCGATCTTTCATCAGCGGGATAATCTCTTTCAAATAGGCCTCGTCGGGGGAAAGGCCATGCTCTTCGGCGATAGCTTTGACGCGGGGATACAGCTGCTCTGCCGGTTTCTCCCTCAAATAATGCTCATTATACCAGATCAGCTTTTTGTAGTCAAACACCGCACCGCCCTTGCTCACGCGGTCCAGGGCAAACAGCTCAATCAGCTCATCCATCGTATGCAGCTCCGAATCATCCCCCGGACTCCATCCCAGATACGCCAGGAAGTTTACCAACGCCTCGGGCTCGAACTCCTGTTCGATATAATCGCGGGTGTTAATGGGAATGCCCTCGCTTTCCGCCTTCCGCTTGGAAAGCTTGCCCCCGCTGGGCGACATGATCAGCGGCAGGTGGGCCATCCGGGGGGGCTCCCATCCAAAATACTCGTACATCAGGATATGTTTGGGCGCGCTGCTGAGCCACTCCTCCCCCCGTATGACATCTGTAATTTCCATCAGGTGATCATCCACGACATTGGCCAAGTGATAGGTGGGCATGCCGTCGGACTTCAGCAGTACCTGGTCATCCAGTCCCTTGCTCTCAAATGAAACAAAGCCACGAATTTCATCTTCAAAACGAATGGTCTCGCGCCGCGGCACTTTCAGCCGTATCACATATTCTTCTCCCTCTTCCAGTATCCGGTCTACTTCTTCCCGGGGAAGCGTAAGGCTGTTTTTCATCGACATGCGCGTGATCGCATCATATTTGGGGGACGGATTGCCGGATTTTTTCAGCCGTTCCCGCATGTCCTCCAGCTCTACGGGCGTATCAAAGGCGTAATAGGCGTGTCCCTGCTCCACCAGCTGCTCGGCATATTGTTCATATCTTTCCTTGCGTTCGCTCTGTCGGTAGGGACCAAATTCACCGCCCTTGCCGGGACCTTCATCAACATTCAGCCCCGCCCATTCCAGTGATTCCACTATATCATTTTCCGCCCCTTCCACGTAGCGAGCCTGATCGGTATCTTCGATGCGAAGTACAAACACCCCGTCCCGGTGTCCCTTTGCGAATAAATAATTATACAACGCTGTGCGCAGTCCACCAATATGCAACAGGCCGGTGGGCGACGGTGCAAATCGTACTCGTACGGATCCTTCCATAAAATTTTTTCTTATTTTGTTTGGGCTTTAGCTGTAGCGCTCAAAATAAAGCTTATAAAGCATTAATTACAGAGCAATTAATATATCCTGTTTTCTGTTTAAAACAATGGATGAGGATCCTTAAGAACGATAAGAGTGTGAAATAACCGTAGACTGCTTAATTGCGGGGAATGCTGTGTATGTGAGAACGTTACGTTAGACTTGACCCCATGCTGCAACGGGTCATAGCCGGGACATCCCGGTTACCAAAAAAATGAGAAACATCCTGAATGTACATCAACCTGGAAATGAAAAAGACAACCGTTTTGATCGTCGGACTCATTGCCGGCGCAGCCTTGCTCGTGCAGAGCTGCAGGACCGTTAAACGGACTTTTGAACCCGACAGTCCCCGCGAGATCTACAAAAAAGCACTGCTGGACAGCAAATTGGCGGATAAGCCGATGATCCGCGAATGGATTCAGGCCGGTGATTCGGCGCTCTACCGGCCGGTGGAAACCGCTATTCCACACAAGGCTACCGTAACCTATTTTAAAGACGAACCTGTCGCCTATTCCTGGAAAATAGAGATGAAAGAAGGACGGATCCTACATGCCCGCATGTCCCGAACGGATACCACGCACCAGGTTTTTCTGGATTTGTTTGCCCTGGATGATGGTGAAGAGCGAACCCGCATCACATCCGCGAAAGATTCGCTGCTCCACTATAAAAGCGATCGCACCCATACGGTCCTCCTGCGCATGCAGCCCGAGCTCCTGGTCAGCGGATCGCTAACCCTCTCACTCACCGATCAGCCATCCATGGACTTCCCGGTTGCCGGGGCGGGTGTGGGCGACATCAAAAGTTTCTGGGGGGCGCCCCGCGACGGGGGAGCGCGCCGGCATGAAGGCGTTGATATTTTTGCGGACCGGGGAACGCCTGTTGTTGCGGCGGCAGAGGGACGAGTGTCACGAACCGGTACCAGTAATCTCGGCGGAAATATCGTGTGGCTCCGCGCCAGCGGCCGGTCGCTTTACTATGCCCACCTGGATTCCATCATAGCCGGGCAGAGACAGCGCGTTCAGGTGGGCGATACGCTTGGTTTGGTAGGCAACTCCGGCAATGCCCGCACCACCCCTCCTCATCTCCATTTTGGCATATATGACCATGGAGCGGTGAATCCCTTCCCCTTTATCGATGCCCCCAGTGCCACTGCCGACAATCCCAGTGTGGATCCCTCCCTGCTCGGGGCGTGGGGTCGGGTTCAAAATGCAAAAGCGAATATCCGTCCCCTGCCATCCACCCAGGATCCCCCCGTTACCAGCCTGAATCGTTACGCAGCCGTTCGAATTTTGGGAGCCACCGGAGCATGGTACCAGGTCGAACTCCCGGACAAACGAAGGGGCTTTGTGCACGGCAGCCTCCTGGAGCCGGCTGACCGGCCCCTGGCAACCGTTACCACGGCTTCCGGGGATTCTCTTTTTGAACATTTTTCCACCCGGCACCCCCTGCTTGTGACCGCACCCCCGGCGGATCTGTCCACCGTTGCAAACTATGGAAACAAGCAGCTGGTGCGGTACAGGAACCGGCTGCTTTGGATGGTTAGCAGTAGATAACAGAAGGTAGATAGTAGAAGGTAGAAGGTAGAAGGTAGAATGGTCTTCTCCTACACTAAGTTAACAGATTATTGTTTAACGATCCGGCCCGATGGAAGGGCAAAGGGACTGTGCTCATCTCTTTCGGAGCTTCCTGATTTTTATTTTATTATATGTCGCTTGTAGAAGGGGAAAGCTCTTCATAGCTTCCCAAAAATCCCGGTGCGGTTTCCTGTATTCATTATACAGCTTTGCGCTGCTATTTTAAACTCCAGGCACAGAATACCAGCGTCGGGGAACGATTAACCGTGCAATGGCTGCTAACCTTTTAAATAGCTGTTAGAAATTGAATTTAGCCCTGCTTTTACCCCAGTTTGCTCCCAACCTGTATGATCTGTCCGTCATGCTCCGGGCCGACCGCCTGATCCTGCAGGATGTCGAACGGTGGTCACGCAAAAGCCGGGTGCACCGGGCCAAAATCCGTGTGCCGGACGGTACGCAGTGGATCAACATCCCGGTCCGCACCGAAGACCGGAAAAAAGCCATAAAGGAGGTCCGCATGGACCACTGCGAAGACTGGGTGACGCCTCTGCTGCGCAGCATCGAATATAACTACCGCAACAGCATCTATTACGACTTTTACGAACCGGAAATTAAAGCCGATTTCCAATCGTCCACCGACTATACCTTTTTGATCGATTTTGTACTTTACATCCAGCGGCGGCTGCTTCGCTTCATGGACATTAATATTCGCTATGAACTGGCCAGCGACGTGGACGAATACAGCTCTGATCCCGACCTGCTGGCCAAGCGGCTCGGAGCGCAGGCGCTGTACCAGGAACACGGCAGCCGTCACTACCAGCGCCAGGGCCGGCTGAAAAACGATCTTGATTTTGATCATCCCCGCTATCACCAGCATTTTGAAGGATTTGAACCCTGGTGCTGCCTGCTGGACGTATTGTTCCAGTTCGGACCGGAAAGCTTCCGTATTACTGACCAGTTACAAAAATAGCAGGCTTTGCAAAACCGTTCTTTTGTCCAATATCTGTATTTTCGTGATTTCATAATCCTCAGCCGTAGTTTTTATATACACTACCGCCGTATTGAAATCGCCCTGGGGTTGGTATGGGACACCCCCCTGGTTATTCAAAACCCTCTATATGTCAAAACTTAGCGATTGAAGGTTTAACACATAAGGTTTAACCTTAACAAAGCTGAACCTCTAAACGTGAATCCGTTCAACAGGAAAAAATGGACTGTCAGAAAAAACTCTTTTCGCTCCCCGATAATCATCATTACCTCAATTGCGCCTACATGTCTCCCCTGTTGAAATCCGTGGAGGAGGCCGGTATACAAGGCATCCAAATCAAACGCAGGCCCTGGAACATCACCCCGGAACATTTTTTTGAGGACAGCAGCCGGCTCCGTAACCTTTTTAGCCGGCTGATCAACGCCGGCAGCGCCCGGGACATCGCCATACTGCCGGCAACCTCCTACGGTCTGTCCACGGTCGCCAAAAACATGGACCCTTCAAGAGGCAAGACCATCATCACGGCCGGACAACAGTTTCCCAGCAACGTCTATGCCTGGAAACGATTTTGCAGGACGCACAACTGCCGGATTAAAGCAATCAAAGCGCCGACCGGGTTCAAAGACAGGGGCGAAAGGTGGAATGAGCGGATCTTAGAGGCCATCGATTCCGACACCCTGCTGGTGACCCTGGGGCATGTGCACTGGACCGACGGCACCCTTTTTAAGCTGCAGGAGATAGGCGAGCAAGCGCGTATGGCCGGAGCATACTTCGTTGTCGATGGCACGCAATCGGTCGGGGCCCTGCCTTTTGATGTGCAGGATATTCAGCCGGATGCCCTGATCTGCTCGGGCTATAAATGGTTGATGGGTCCCTACTCCATCGCCCTCGGCTATTTCGGCAAGCGCTTTAAAGGTGGCCTGCCCCTGGAGGAGGGATGGATCACGCGAAAGGACAGTGAGAACTTTTCAGGCCTGGTGCAATACACCGACAAGTATCAGTCAGGCGCCGTGCGATTCGATGTCGGTGAACGAAGCAACTTTGTCTTGGTGCCCATGATGATCGAAGCGCTGCAGCAGCTGATCCGGTGGGGACCCCAACACATAGGGGACTATTGCAGGGAATTAACGGCCGACATCGTGCAGGAACTGCCTCACCTGGGGTACCGAATCGAACAGCCGGCATGGCGGGCAGATCATCTATTCGGCATCCGGCTGCCCGAACATCTGGACCCCGCCGAACTGGAACAGGAGCTCAGCCGGAGAAACATCCACGTTTCGCTTCGCGGTTCCGCCCTTCGTATCTCACCGAATGTCTATAACAGCCAACAGGATACGGACGCTTTGCTCGATGTTCTGTCGCAGCAATAATGGGTGTTAAGGCAATCTTCGCAGCTGTCATCACATCTGTAACCAGCCCGTATGTTTCACAAATATTTATGGTGTACTGTCGTAATCTTATGATACCGATAAACTTACATCGATTTTTGAGAAAAAATTATGACAGCGTCTAACACACAGCAAAATCCGGCTTAGCTCTACTCATTCGGATCCAGGATATGTTCAATGCGACTTTGGACATCCGACAGGTGCGCCCGTGTGGCACGATCGTTTACCTGGTTCCGGGACTGGCGGACCTCAGCCAGCAGCAGTTCAAGCTGGTTGCGGACGAGGGGACGAATATCCGACTGGCTGACATCGACGTCGGTCCACCCGTAGTATTCTTTCATTTCCCCCGATATGTCTGAAAGCTCTTCGGTCATCAGGTATTCCATACGTTCGATATAGGCACGCTGTAAATTGCGCCGGGGGATATCAATGGCTGTACTGCGATTAAGCTCGCTCCAAATACTTTCGCGCAGGTCGTCCATCATTTCAAAGGCGTCGTAGGGTTCGCCGGCGCTTCGGACTTCCATCTCGATTAACCGGGCAAGGCGCTGCGGGTTGGTAAGATCGTTCAGTACCCCCGCCTGCGCGCTGCGCACGTTCTCTACCACCGTAGATTGATTGATCCGGCCCAGTATTTCTTCATTGAGCATCCATTCGGGGGTAACGAAAGCGTGCTCTTCCAGGAAGTCAACGGCCCGCTTCTGGGTGTCCCGCGATACGAACTCATACACCGCTCCCTCCTGGTTATAGGTTTTAAAATTTTCATAAACACCCCCCACATTTTTGGTTACGTGTCCCATATAGCGGCTCCACTGGGTTAACACATTGTCATAGAGCTCCTCCAGCTCTTCAAAGTTTGCCCCCTCGCGCTGCGTCCATTCCAGCAAATTATCAGTAACTCGCTCCAGGTTGGCCAGACCCAAGCGGCTCGCTTTCATCGCATCATGGCCGAGATCTTCATTCTGGGACCGGGGATCAATTTTACCGGCTGTCTGACGGCCGTAAAAATAAAGCGGATCACCTGCCCGCTCACGTGTCCACCCGTTAAGCTGCGCCTCCCGCTCCCGGTCACTCATTGAATCCGGGAACCAGCTGTAGCCCCACTTGATCGACCACTTATCGTATTCGCCGATGGCGGGGTGAAAATTGTCAACGCCGTCCCCGGGCTGTGCGATATAGTTAAATCGTGCATAATCCATGATCGAGGGGGCTGTCCCGTGCGTGGCCGTAAAGGAGGGCGAACGCAGCGAATCGACCGGGAAGGCATGACTCGCTCCCCAGTTATGAGGCAGCCCCAGGGTATGCCCCACTTCATGCGAGGAAACAAATCGGATGAGCTCGCCCATTACCTCATCCTCAAACTGTATGGAGCGCGCTTCGGGATTGGCGGCGGCCGTCTGCACGAAATACCAGTTACGCAGCAGGTTCATCACATTATGATACCACAGGATATCGCTCTCCAGAATCTGGCCTGTCCTCGGATCGTGCACATGGGGGCCCATGGCATTGGGAATATCGTTGGCGATGTATCGAATGACCGAATAACGGACATCTTCAGGGGAAAAATCCGGATCTTCCTCTTCGTCAGGCGGGTCTTTGGCGATAATGGCATTCTTAAAGCCCGCCGCTTCAAACGCTTCCTGCCAGTCTTCCACGCCCTGCTTGATATAGGATCGCCATCTCTGGGGGGTCGCCGGATCGATATAATAGACAATGGGTTCGACCGGCTCAACCAGCTCGCCATCCAGGTAGGCTTCCTTGTCTTCGGGCACCAGCTCATAGCGCGTAATAAATTGTTTTTTATCCGCTTTGTGGCGCTCTCCGCCATATTGCGTCTGGTCAATCGAAAAATATCCCACTCGCTTGTCCAGAGACCGTTTCTTCATTGGGGTTTCGGGCAAAAGGATCATCGATTGATTCATTTCCAGGGAGATCGTGCTTGTAGAGGGATCATCCGGCGGATTATTGGAGTCGTAGGTAAGGATATGACGGGTCTCCACATTCCTTGGGTAGGCTCGAATGCTGTCGATGAAGCTCCGGCTCTGATCCAGCCGGCGAACCTGAAACTCTTTGCGCTGGGCTTTGCTTAATCCACTGATCAGGGGGATATCCGATGTGTAAAAGTCCGTAACGTCGATGACCTTGGTTCCGGTTCCGGATGTGGAGTCCTCCCCGAGGGCTTCAATGTCAAAACTGTGAACAACCGGCTCGTAATTATTATTTCGAACCGATTTGTAGATTGGATTATTCTCATCCGCAATATTTTCATACGAGACGTGCCGCAATAAAATTTTGCTGTTCTTTTTTTGCCAGCGCACGACCTGCTGGGATCGCGCCTTCATGCCGGCCCCGCCGAAGCTCAAGTCATTTTGCGTCCCGGCTATTCGGCTGACCAGCAAAATCTCCTGATTCAGCAGCGAATCGGGGATTTCGTAATAGTATTTATCCTCAACTTTATGAACGGTGAAGAGGCCTTCGTCGCTTTCGGCCCCGGCGGTAATGACGTTATCATACGGCTTATACTTGCTTTCGTCGGCTTTAGCCGCAGTACCGGGCTCTTCTGCTGATGGCTGAAGGGACGCACAACCGGCGAAAAGGAGCATTGCAGTTAAAACGGTTCCTCCTTTCAGACGTTTCCAAACGGGACATTTCATATCAAACGATCATATATCTTTGGGTTATTTTTAGCTGTTGAAAGGTTAAGGTTGTAACGGAATGATTCAAGAGCAGGCTTTGATACAGATGTAAAAAAATATAATTTGGAGTTTATTACGCCGTTATTTAAAATAAACAGGCCTGCTTTGACGGTAACCAGCGTAACATTATATTCAGGAATCATCTAAAAAGTAAGAATTAGCCAATTTGCGTCAGCTTTATTACCTTTAATTTCTTATGGCGAAATCCACTGCTAAACCATTGAAACATCTACTCTACTTTTTTAAGGATTTAAAGCAAACCGGGGCTATAGCTCCCAGTTCCAAATTCCTGGCCAAGGATCTGGTCACCAAGCTCAAAAAAGAAGTGGTTTGCGATACGTGCCGTCCTCTCAAAATCCTGGAATTAGGTCCGGGTACCGGTCCGCTGACCAAGGAAATAGTGAAATATTTGCGTCCCCAGGATATGCTCGATATCGTGGAGATCCACAAAAAGTTTTATCAGATCGTTAAAAGCCGGTACCGGCAGCCCAACCTTCAGGTTCATCATGCCGACATTTTACAGTTTCAGCCCGACTATACATATGATTTCATCTTTTCCAGTCTCCCGTACGAAAATATGCCGGAAGAAATCAGCCAGGAGATCTGGAAAAAAAAGCTGAAGCTCTGCTCCTCGGACGCCTGTATCAGCTACTTTAAATATGTGAAATTTCGAAACTTTAAAAATGATTTCGAGGAAGAGATCGTCAACAAATACGGCCAGAATAAAAAGATTGTACTCCGCAACCTCCCGCCGGCCAAAGTCTATACCCTCGAAATCAATGATAACGGCGAAAGAGTTCCCCTGACAGAGAATACAAACGTGGCCTAAGTGAGAGTAAAGCGTACTTTGCAATGGCCGCTTTATTGTCCATATCAGCCGTTTTGGGCATCCAGCATTCTCACAAGAGGGCTTTGCAAAACTGTTTTTTCGCCCGATCGCTACATTTTCACAGTTTCAACCTTATGTATAATGTATAGTCTATGCACTGCGGCTTTGAAGGCGCTCGAGCTTTAATAATGATCAAACAGCCCCGGTTTTCAAAGCGCGCTCTCACATATCCTTCTGTATGTGCAGCGCTTTCGAATGTGCTCGGGCTTTTATTTGATAGTGATCAAATCCATTGAATTTGCAAATGTCAGCTAAAAGAAAATTACGTTCAGCAGAGAGAGCAGGATACTGAAGACCAGCGCCCACCAGAAGTTTTCGATTTCCAGTCCATCCACCACCGCCGCTATCAACAGGACCATAAGAGCGTTGATAACCAACAAAAACAATCCGAGGGTAAGAATGGTAATGGGCAGCGTCAGAAAAATAACCACCGGTTTTACAAAGGCATTCACCAGCGCAAGCAGAATGGCCGACCAGAGCGCTGTCCAGTAGTTTTTGACGTGAATCCCCCTTAAAAGATAGCCAATCGCCAGGACGCCAAGACTGTTGACAAGTATTTTCGTAATCATAGGTATCTGATTTATTCCTGTTTAATGTGGATTATTCACAATGAAATTTGGTTTTGGGCAAGGCGGAATATAAATGGAGGCGGAGAGGTACCTTTGTACCTTGAGCATCCATTTGCATTCCAACGCAGCACAGGAGCAAATTTCGCAGTCACCATTTTAATAGTTCAAAAAAAAAGACCTTATTAAATTCTAAGGCTTTAACAAATAATAGGATAACTAATACTTCCATATTATTCATGAATAATCCAGGTTTAAAAAGTATACGGACATTCCGCCAATATGTTTTGACAAACTCATTCCCGGCTTAAAAATGCCTCTCCCGTTATCCACATAGTTTTCCACAATTCACGTTCATCCTGTGGACAGATGTGGATAAACTGCATGAGAAACTTTTCCCTGCCAGGAGGACTATTCGACCGTCACGCTTTTAGCCAGATTCCGCGGCTGGTCGACGTCACAGCCGCGATTGACCGCAATATAATACGACAGCAACTGCAGCGGGATCGCGGTCAGCAGGGGCGAAAGGCAGTCTTCGGTTTCCGGAATGGGACAATTGAATTCCGCCAGGTCGATCACCTCGCTGTTTTCTTCGCCGGTAATCGCGATAATGCGTCCCCCGCGGGCCTTCACTTCCTCAATGTTGCTGATCATCTTGTCGTTCGTATGGTCTGTCGCGGCAATGACAACCACCGGCATCATTTTATCGATCAGTGCGATGGGACCGTGTTTCATCTCCGCCGCCGGGTATCCTTCGGCATGGATATAGGAAATTTCCTTGAGCTTCAGGGCCCCCTCCAGGGCCACCGGAAAGTTGTAGGTCCGCCCCAGGTACAGGAAGTTGGGAGCATAGGTAAACAGCTCCGCCATATTTTTTACCGACTCGCTGTGGTCGAGTATCTTCTCAATCTTTTCCGGTATGCCGTTGAGCTCCCGGATCAGCCGCGCAGCATACGCACTGTCAATCGTATTTCTCTTTTGTCCCAGCAAAATAGCCATCATTGTCAGAACCGCCACCTGGGTGGTAAACGCCTTGGTAGACGCCACCCCGATTTCCGGTCCCGCATGCGTGTACACGCCGGCGTCGGTATCCCGGGCGATGGTTGAACCGACGACATTGCAGATCCCCAGGGCAAGGGCCCCGCGCTCTCTGGCCGTACGGAGCGCGGCCAGCGTATCAGCGGTTTCGCCGCTTTGCGAGATAACAAGCATCACGTCGTCCTCGGAGATAAGCGGCTCGCGGTAGCGAAATTCAGAGGCGTATTCCACCTCTACCGGGAGTTTGGCCAGGTGCTCAAAGAGATATTCTCCCACCAATCCCGAGTGCCAGCTGGTGCCGCAGGCCGCTATGATCAGCCGTTCAGCCCCCTCCAGCCGATCCATAATATCCGTGAGTCCCCCGAGCTGTACCGAACTGTTCTCCACGTTCAGGCGTCCCCGCAGGCAGTCGGCCAGGGCCCTCGGCTGCTCGAAAATCTCTTTCAGCATAAAGTGCGGGTAGCCCCCCTTCTCTATTTCATCCAGGCTCAGCGCCAGCTCATGTACTTTCTTCGTAAGCGGCACATCTTCGATTGTTTTGACTTCATACCCCTCCTTGGTGACGATCGCCATCTCCCCGTCGTCCAGGTAGACGACCTTGTTCGTGTGCCCCACGATCGGGGAGGCGTCCGATGCGATAAACATCTCCCCGTCGCCAATGCCCAGCAGCAGCGGAGATCCCTTGCGGGCCACAATAATACGGTCGGGCTCATCAATATGAAGGATCGCCAGTCCGTAGGTACCGACCACCTGCTTCAGGGCCAGGCGGACCGCCTTCTCGAAGCTGACACCCTCGCCATCTTCATAGACCTCTTCTATCAGCTGGGCAATAACTTCGGTATCCGTATCCGTATGGAACGTCCGGCCCTTGTTTTTAAGCTCCTTCTTAAGAGAATTATAGTTTTCAATAATGCCGTTGTGGACGAGGGCGATATTTCCGGACTGGCTTACATGCGGGTGCGAATTAATGTCGTTGGGCGCCCCGTGGGTGGCCCATCGCGTATGCCCGATCCCGGTATCCCCTTCCGACGGATCAGCCTCCAGTTTATTTTTAAGTGTCTCGACTTTGCCTTTTCCCTTCTTGATATCCAGCTGACCATTCATCAAAGCAATACCGGCCGAATCGTAGCCGCGGTATTCCAGCCGTTCAAGTCCCTTTACAATGATGTCGCTGGCTTGTCTATTCCCTATATATCCTACTATTCCACACATAAAAACGATCTAAAATTCGTGATGATTATTTATTATACTATCTCTCTGTCTCAGCTAAATGAGATCTCAATTTATCATTCTAACAGGGATTTTAAAATAATAGAATAAAAATTTTCTAAGGGGGACCACAAATGAATTTATGTTTTTATGAGGATGAAAAACTTACGGACTTTCATCCTCTCACGCTCAGCCGTCCGATAGATGACCTGCGCATCGGTATTTTTACGATCAGGCAAAAATGGCTGCATTCGCTGCAGGCGGACTCCTTTGCCCGGATTGTCCGTCCCGACCTCCGGGGGGTTTTCGGGTCCGGCAACCTGGCCGGGGAAGAGGATTGTCTCTGGATTAATGCCCGATACCTCCCCTCCGAGGACCTCGTCCGGGAAGTCCAAGCACTGAACAGGGGCACCTGCCTCCGGGTTAACTCCACCGTTATAGCTGCGCGGGTGGACGCTCAAACCTCCCAAAACTGGATCGACAACGGGAGTCCCGCTTTCAACAACCTGCTGGTCGTAGAGTCGCAACCCTTCCCCTGTCTCCGCTTTTTGTGGGATTTCATCCGGCTTAACGGCCGGGAGATTATACGCGATTTCCAGTTCGTACGTTCCGGAAATGCCGGCGCCGCGAGCATTTCAGAGCGGGTCACGTTTGAGCGCAGAGAGCATATCACCATAGAAAAGGGAGCCACCATCGAAGCCGGGTGCGTACTCGACGCCCGGGAAGGCCCCATCTACATCGGGAAAGAGGCCACTCTTATGGCCGGGGCCCTTCTTCGCGGACCCATTGCCGTATGCGAGGGGGCCACCGTCAAGGCCGGGGCCAAAATGTATGGAGACACGACCGTCGGACCGGTCTGCAAGGTGGGCGGGGAAGTCGATAGCACGATTTTCCACTCCTACTCCAATAAAGCCCATCACGGCTATATCGGTCATTCTGTAGTGGGACAGTGGTGCAATTTCGGGGCGGGAACCACCGTCTCCAATTTAAAGACCAACTACAGCAATGTGCGGGTCCACCACTGGGAGAATGGAGAGGAACAGGACACCGGGCTGCAGTTTGTGGGTATTATCATGGGCGATCACTCCAAAACGGCCATTAATGCGGTCATTAATTCCGGTACCGTGACCGGCGTCTGCTGTAATATTCTCTCCCGTGATTTTCCGCCCAAATATATTCACTCGTTCAGCTGGGTCGGGTCCAATGTCATCCAGCCCTACAAAATTGACAAGGCGCTCGACACCATGGAGCTCATGATGGCGCGCCGGGAGGTCGAGTTGTCGGAGGACTACAAAGAGATGATGCGGCGTATTTTTAACCAGAGCCGACAAGCCGGTTAAAAGGCTTTGGGGCTCATAGCTGGCTAAGCAGGAGCGCCTGTGAAGCCCACGGGGGAAGAACGCCCGGTTCAACTCCAAAAACCAGATTGATCAGGGTGAAAGCGCCGGCCGTCAACAGCACGATAAATATCAGGTTCAGCCAGAGCCCGGCATTGGACATCTCCGGTATCGTAATTTTGCCACTGCCATAGACAATAGCGTTCGGGGGCGTAGCCACCGGCAGCATGAAGGCGCAGCTGGCCCCCAGGGCGGCAGGGACCGCCAAAAGCAGGGGATTTTCCCCCAGTCCGACAGCCACGGAGGCCAGGATAGGCAGAAAAGCAGCGGTCGTAGCGGTATTGCTGGTCATTTCGGTTAGGAAGATAATCAGCGTAATAACCGCGCCTATGAGCAAGACAATAGGCCAGCCGCCCAACACCCCAACGCCCTGACCGATCCATTCGGCCAGGCCGGTGTCACTGATGGCCGAAGCCAGGCTCAGTCCCCCTCCGAACAGAATCAGCACGCCCCACGGGAGCTCTTCGGCGTCGGACCAGGACAGAAGGAACTGCCTGTTTTTGAGATCCACCGGGATAATAAACAGCGAGACCGCCGCCCCGATCGCAATGCCCGCATCCGACAATCCCGGCAGAATGCCGGTCAGCAGCGGGCGAATAATCCACATCAGTGCGGTGATGAAGAAGACCAGGGCCACCTTTTTCTCGGCGCTGCTTATCCTGCCCAGTCCGGTCAGCTGGTTTTGAATAAGCTTTTTACCTCCCGGCAGCTCCCGGAGATTAATCGGGTATATCACCTTGGTCAGCAGCAGATAAAGAAGGGGCAGCGATACCAGCATAAGCGGCACGCCCAGCATCATCCACTGGGCGAAACCGATCTCAACGCCGTAGTTTTCGCTCATAAAACCCGCCAGCAGGGCGTTGGGCGGCGTCCCTATAATGGTCCCCATCCCCCCGATATTGCAGGCGTAAGCAATGCTCAGCAGCAGTACGATTTCAAAATTCAGCTTCCCCTCCTCCCCCGCCATCTCCTCGCGTCGATCCTCGACAAGCTGTAAGATGGAGAGCGCGATGGGCAGCATCATCAGGGCGGTAGCCGTATTGCTGACCCACATGCTTAAAAAGGCGGAAGCCAGAATAAAACCCATAACAATGGAGGAGGGCTTGACGCCCACATAGCTGACGATATTAAGAGCGATTCTCCGGTGCAGGTCCCACCGCTGCATCGCCACCGCAATAATGAACCCTCCCATAAAAAGAAATATCAGGGGATTCGCATAGGGAGTCGTCGCATCGCTGATAGACACGATATTCAGCAGGGGCAGCAACACCACAGGCAAAAGTGCGGTAACGGCAATAGGCAGCGCTTCGGTAATCCACCAAACCGCCATTAAGGAGGCAACCGCTGCGGTACGCCATCCCTCCCGGGAGAGTCCCTCCGGGACCGGCAGGTAAAGCAGCACAACGAAAATCACTATTCCGGCGGCAAAACCCAGCCGTGTTCTAAGCCAAGACGATGTTTCCTTCACCATACTATTTGACAACTTATATTCTCCTTCTTCAAGATCGTACGTTTAAAGGAGGATAAGGGATTATTACAAAACATCGGTCGCATGTAAGAATTCAGAAGGACTATAAACCGGGAGCGTGCTTTTAGTAAAATCTTTTTGATTTCTGGTAATAATAGCTTCTAAATTAGCATGGATGGCCGACTGATAGAGCACACCATCTTCATAATCTCTGAAACCATTTGTCAATGCGCCTTCCAATATCACCCGATTTACATTAGCAACATGGTAAATTTTGAGTAATTTCCCGACGTTTTTTTCTGCCTCCGTGCGCGACAGTGCTTTTTCCAGCAAATAAAAAATGGTCGTCACCGTTGTGCCGCAAATCCATCCATCTATTTTGCCCTGTTCGGCCAACCCAACAACCTGTGATGAGTTCTCAAAAAAAGGCTCCCTTTCCAAAAACAGATCTAATAACACGTTCGTATCGCAAAGCACCTTCATGTTAGAAATTTATCTTCCAAATGTTTTTTATAGTCTTCTTCTCCAATATTTTTGTTCTTTAAAATACCGGCCAGGGAAGCAGTGACAGGAGGCAGTTCTTGAATAGCAGAAGAGGGCTCTTCTGTTTCAATAAGAGCAAAATAATCAGCCACCATCTGGGACACCGACGTACCTTTTCGTTTTGCATGTCTTTTGGCTCGCTTAATCAGCGAATCATCTAACCGGAGCGTTAATTTACTTTTCATAACAAGACGTATTACATTTACTTTAATATACGTCACTCAAACGAAAAGAAGCAAAAAAATTATATTTGTCCAAAGGACTCTTAAATGACCGATTGTTCCTCTTGATTTTTATCCGCCCTGAATTCCCAGGGTCTGTCCCACTTCCACGGCCGGCGGGAAAGCGAAAAACAGAGAAAATAATATGCCCGGGAACCAGAGAAGTAATACAGCACCCGGAATAATTTCAGAAATTAAGTTGAATTTTCTCCCCAAAGCTCCCTATATTTCAATTCCTCAAAAAAGGGCTGTGTTACATTTCATGCCCAAGTGGCGGAATTGGTAGACGCGCATGCTTCAGGAGCATGTGGCCTTATGGCCGTGGAGGTTCGAGTCCTCTCTTGGGTACTTTTGAACCTTTAAGTAGTTGGCGCCCATCCTTTTATATATTATGGTACAAAGATAAGTACAAACAATATTTACCTACGGGGAGCTTGTAAATACCACGCTCCCTTAAAAAATTAATCCACTCTCTCTTTTATTTACTGTGCGAACGTCTACTCTTTTACCAGCCGGCGGGGTGCGCTGGGCTGGGCTTGCCTGTGAGCTTCTTCAACTTCCCTTTGGCGGCCTAACTCCTTCCGTTTTTGTATTCGGGCAGCTTCGATAAACCCTTTAAATGTCATCAACTGGTGAACCATAATTAGCATGTCTTTGGACGTATCCAGGTGATGGTTATCCCAAATTTTGCAAAACTCAAAATCACCAATCACAAAATTATCGTCCTCATCCAGATATATTTCAATATCTGCATTCAACAATATTCCCTTGCTGTGCAGATACCCACATGCTTTAATAAGATCATTTATTTTAGAATCGATATAGTCAGGTTCTAACCGCTCCAATGGCCAGTCGCGGAAAATATGATTATTAAATATCCCAGGCTTTATCCTTTCGGTTACATGCCATGGGTATTCAGCCTCCAAATTATAATCAATCATATTAATTATGTTCGGATGATCCGTAACCCGCCGCAATGCTCTTATCTCTTTTCGCATTAACCTTATGGATCTTATTTCAGGGTCTTCGTGTTTACTCACCAATCTGATATGGCCTCTATCAGGTGCTTTTTTTAGAACATATTCTCCCTCATAGTCTGGATGGGATACTACAAAAACACGATCCTGTTTAATGATTTCTTCTACTTCCCAGGCTCCAAATTGCTGTTTTTGTCTCATAGCTAAAAATATACGTTTACTGCCTAAAAACGGCTTTCATATTTCGATTGTGAGCGGCGATCTTTTGGCCGGCAATACCAAACCATTCACCTTATTTTAAAAAAGGCATCCCCGGCCACAGGGATGCCTCACTTGTAGTAGGCAAGACCTGTCGGCCTTGCTTATTGGCTGAGAGAATACCCGGACTGTTATGCGCCTGGGAAAAATACAATAAAAACCAGCCACCAGTCCGGGAACAAAGCGCGCCGGTAGAAACCTGTTAAAACAACCGGCGCGCCACGAGGTAAACCTCTTAAAGTTTCATTTTTCTAATCGCTCGGGCACGCTTTTGATCTTCAGTTACCGGAGTAACATTTAAAGAGCTATCCTCCGGAAGGGTTATACCCATTGCATTTAATATATTGCTGTTTATACTTGCTGCTGCTTTCATCGGTTCAAACTCGCTATCAATAAGTCCGAACTCCTTGGCCTCGATGCTATCCAGGAACCGGCCGCCGCCGTCGTTTTCATTCATCAAATCCAGAAAGTAATCCGATTCTCTGCCGGCGCGCCGGGCGTAAATACCAGCAATACGGTTATCAATCTTATCCAGCGTCTCAATCATGTCCCGCATATCGTTCTGATTGCCTAAAGCCATACCCCAGGCGCGGTGGATCAAATAAAGGGCGTTACGGCTCATTTCCCGCTCATCTCCGGCTTGTGCTATAATAGTTGCAGCGGATGCCGTCATCCCATACACTTTGGTAACGATCCGGGCGGGATGTTGCGCTAAGGCATCGTGAATTGCTAATCCGTCATTCACAAAACCGCCGGGGCTGTTGATATTGACAATGATTTTTCCAGCATCAACATCTGATATCTCCCGCAGCTTCTTTTTTACGGCCGGAGTGGTGTTAAAGCTGTATTCTTCTCCGTCGTATTTGGCCCCGCCAATTTCGCCATCAATATCAATAACAGCGTTCCCTTTTCGGTTGCGGTTGATACTTAATTTTAACCTTGGTATCTGTTTCATGCCTTAAAATGGTTATCCCAAAATTTGGGGCCAAACCCTCAATGAAGAGGGCAAGGCCCCTGGCCTCAGAAATGTTATATTAGGCTGATGCCTCTTCGATCCGTACAAGGGCCGCCGGCCGGAAGGTCGCTATATCAAGTCGAGCCGCTGCAACCCAAAGAGATCCATATTTTTTAGCAGATGCGCCGCCTCTGAATTGTTCTATTGTGATTTGAAGACGGAAACCATAAACCACATTTGAAAAGTCGCCAGCGTAAGCGGTACCATCCGCAAGGCCAGAAGTTACATAATTAGGAATATCTCGAATAAAGCTCGGGGCATCCTGGTAACGTCCGTTGTTATCCGTAGTCAATGCCAGGGACTGCCAAACGTTGGGATCGTGAATGAAGCTACGGTTATCTTCCGGAACGTTATTGTCATAAAGCGTTTTAGACGCATTGACGAAATTGCTCCAGTCGGGATCCCCGCCGTTGGTGTATTCTTCGGTCTGGGTAATAACACTGGAAAGGCCTTCAGGCTCATCAGCGGTTCCCGCACCGGTGAATGTGGCATTTAAAATTCCCTCATTGAGTGATCCTACAAACGCGTTGGTCAGAGCCTCTTCAATATTCTGCGAATCCTGTAAGGTCTCCCGGCCAATCTCGGTCATACTCAAAATGGTCTTCGGATCCATGCTTACCGGGGTAAAGCTGGGATCAGTAGGCGTTTCTTCGGCCATTTCAGAGTGCCACACCGCGTCCGGATCAGAAGATGTTTTTACGAATTTTGTTTCCCCTCCTTCCAGTTCGATCGTTCGGGCTCCGGCTCCATTTTCTTTCAGTAATGGATTCGTTGCTCTCAATCGGTCTACGAGCTCCGCAGCGATATGAACCGGTAATTCGTAGTTATCCGATGTTACCGAATTTTGGATAACTTGCCGCTCGGCATTATTGCGGGGACCTTGCACAACGGCACGCAGATAGCTGCCTAAATCTACATCACTATACTCTCGATCAGGTTGATGATCTGCTTTCAGGCTTTGCCCTGGGTGATAAAGTCGAATCTTACCCTCTTCATCAAGAGCGCGGCCGCCTTCAGGTTGGACACCGCCAGTGGCAGCCCCTGGCAAAAACTTTGAAAGATCATTGTTTGAGGCAATACTTAAATCATCGGTAAGCGTTTCCAGCTCTGCAAAGGCATCATCAATCAAGCTGTTTTTCATTTCAATTTTTCCATCAATTTTGCTGATTTGACCCTTGATGTTTTTAAACTTCTCGTTCCATTCATTTTGGGGTAAATCATCATCAATCTGATCAGCCCTTTGCGTTAGGTCCCTTTTTTCCGTCCGCAAGTTATGAATCTCTTTGCGGGCGGTTCCGATTTGTTCTTTTAGCTGTCTTACGCGGTCCATAAGTCGTAAATTCTTTTCTTTAAAATTTATCTCGCCAATAGTTACTAAAATGCCAGTCCAATTTCATTGGAACATTGTTCCATTTGTTAATTATTAACAAAATTTTTGCAAGTATTCCGGAATGAATCGTATCCAGTGTATTTTGTTTTGTTGAAAGTTTTATGGTATTCAAGTTCAACGGCCTGATATGCCTGATCATAAGTTTCATACTCTGGTATCAACTCAATAAACCGTTTGTGAAATTCTCTTGGATCTGCCAGGTATATGTAATCAGTTGTTTGTTCCTCCCCGTCGGTCAGCTCCGAGGCCTCCGGCTTTAGCTCCAGTTCTTCAATCAACTTCTTTTTTTCGGCCATGATCCGGGCCAGTCGGTTTATCTTTTCTATTGGCTTATCCTTAATCTTTTGTTTTGCAAGAAGCGTATTCACAATATCAAACCATGCCAGCATTCCATCTTTTGACAAGTCATTAGGCGGTGTTATTTCGCTTAAATCGTTATTCATAGTTACCAGTTTTTAGCTTTTCCGTCCCCATAGCTCTTTGTTTTAACCTCGTCAACCATAGATTCGGGGTTGTTAGCTTCTATTTTTGATCGGCTTGCTGGTGTCGCTCCGAACTCGGAAAGCATAGAACGAACGCGGTTCCAGGCATCCGATCGGCGGGCGTTGGCCGGGTGGGGACGCTTAATTGTGTTGCCCTGATTGGTTTCAGTTTCGTAAAACATGCCTTCACGCTCTATAATTAGCCGGGCCTGCATAAACTCCTCCCAGGCATCACATAAAAGGATCAAAGCATGTCTATCTGATTCAGTAAGTATGCCTAAATCAGTGAAAAGAGTACGCAACTGCTTAAAAGCCGTCCGCGCACGTGCCGGCAACCAGTGCGGACACTTAACATCACTTGGACTGGGCCCGGATGGGCCCTTGCCAGAGCCTGGATCGTATAATGATAATGGTTTGTTCTTACGTGCCATAAAATGTGCTTTTTGGTTTGAGTTATCGCTTCTGAGAAAAAAAATATATTAGGCGAACGGTTTAGACGGATCAGCCCAAAACCTCGACTGCCCCCCCCTTTAAAGGAAATGAGGGCACTTTATGTTAATTCATTCTTGTGCTGCGGTCCGTTAATGCATCACCGATCGAAGCAATACCATAATCCAGTATGTTCATCGCAGCCTCCTCAAATGATAGTCCGGTGCGCTGCTGCCACAGTTTAATTACATTCTTTTGCTCCGGATACATCTTTATTTCTTCGGTCTGAATCTTGTCTCCCAGCATCTCAATGTACTGCTGGTACTCACTTATATCTGCCATAGCTTTTGAAATTAATTAATCATTAAATTTTGACCGGCGGCTGCTCTTCACTCCCTGCGGGGCTGGCTGGTACCGGACTGTTGGTCTACAATCAATTGGAAGTTAAAAAGAAAGCGCGGGTATGAGAGGCCGGAAGCCTCGAATACTCGTTTGTATATATGTAATGTTCTATATGTGTTCTATATGTTCATTATATAGATTCGCTCATTTTGTCATATCCATGATTTGCCCATTTGAGCAGGCGATTTGCTCATTTGCGCGAATCGGATTTTTAACCTGGTATCGCGGTTCATTTATGCTGTACCACAACCTATGGTCAGTGGGTCCTTTTTTGTAGTACTTCTTTGCGATTAAGACACCCTGTTCAATAAGTTTTTCAAGCCGATATCGGATCTGTCGGGTACTCAAATAGGGATGGTAACGGGATAAGGCCTCCCGGGAATTGTAGGTCCACACCCGGCCGTCTCTGATATTCCTTTCCGCCGCCAAATTAAGATCCAAGTACGTTCTAAGATTCTGCAAAATTACTGCTGCTTTGATGCCATATAATTCAGCATCGGCAACAGAAAAGAAGTGCATCCTCGAGCGCGCCGGATGGCCAATAATTTGGTTGATCCACTTAATAGCCTCCGTCCTATTTTTAAAACCTTTCGCAATACGAACGAGTTTCACAATATCGCCTTTGGGATTATAGTCGATATCCTCATCGTATTTATTCGATCCCACATCAAAGTGCGGAACGTACCCGCCGGTACGAATATTCACTGATAGCGAACGGGCAATGTTCGGATTTTCTACATTATTCACCCAGTCGCCGTTTTTGGGTTTATCCCTCCAGCGTATACCCAGCTCACTAAATATTTTATGGACCTGGTCCGGGCTTAATTGATCTGCAAAATTGTTGTGTTTCCCCATCTCAACACCTCGGCCGCGCCGTTTTGGTATTACCGTCAAGGAAAACCCGTCCCGGGCATACATGCCGGATCTCCAATGTCATAGGAGCCAAAAAGAAGACCTCATATAACGAAGAGTTCCTGGATGCCAGGAAGCGATAAACTTCATCCTTAATGTCAGTTTCAAATATTTTGCGCGCCGATGTTGTATCTCTAACCTGGTATAGCATATCATTCCCCCGCAGGATTTACCATGTTCTCATGTAAATAATCTTCGATCCCATCGGTGGGAAATAAGATTCGGTGATTCTCCTGGGAATATGGGATCCGGTCCTGGGACTTCAGGTAATATATTGTCCTTTTAGACCAGCCGGTAAGCTCTGCCAGCTCCGAAACGGTTAACCACTCTTTGCGCTGGGCTTTCCGGAGTATTTTAGGCAGCTGCTGTTCAAATAGGGAAGCAACCGACTCTTTAACAGTCTGCTCCAGTTCTTCTTTTGACGTGATATATGCTTTGGGCATGATGCAAGAATTTTTGTTTCGTATTATAATTCTTGCATAAGTTACTCCATAATCATGGCAACTCTTTAAACTTCAAGTTTAATTATCGGTTTAAAGAGTTTAAAAAATCCTTTCTGAATTGTTTTTGAAATTGTTTAACCACCTATAAAGAGTGGTTTTACTCGGTAGGTCGGAAATTTCCTCCAAGTGTTCCTTAATGAAATCCGCATTAGTAGTGTTAGAGTTTGCTGAATGAAGCCCCTCTGAATATGCTTTATTCAGCACTATTTCCCCTTTGTGATGATTCTCTTTTTTGATCCCGGAGTCTTTACTCGATACAAATTTTTTGATTTTTTCCTCTGGAGTTAATCCTAAACTCTCCCCCTCAATAAAAGTAAGTTGTGATTTATCATAGGCTGGAAATCGATCAGTTTGCTCAACATATTCTTTTATTCGGGCCTGGATGTCTTTTGCACTCTCGATCCCATTTTTAGCCCAGGGGATATCCTCTATGATTTCATTAAGCATTGATTCATCATACCAATCAGGCATTGAGTTTTTTATATGATGCCCATCGGCTTGTTCAAGCTCCACGATCCTATCTCGTACATTTTGTCTGAGATTGGATATAATTTCATCGGCATGATCGTACAACTCTTGAATTTCAGTGATATCCAGTTTTACGATGTAGACAAACCGCTTTTTTACCTTTGAATAATTCTCGTTGTAAGTATCCATAATAAAGATACCCCGGCACTGGGGCCGGGGCGCTTAATTAACGATTATCTGCGTTTTTGACGATCAAGAACATCAATCATCTTTTTGCTTTTGAGGCGGCCGTCATTCAGCATACGCCAAACGGTCGTTGTGCTGCATCCCAGGAACTCTGCGATATCACACACGCGCATTCTCACGTCCAGGCGCTGGCGCTCGGCCTTCAGGTGCTCTATTTCCTCCCGCTGGGCCTGGATGACCTGGCTGGCTTTATCTAAATGGTATTTTGCCTCACTTAGTTTTGTATGGCTCATCTTATTACACATTTAATTCAGGTTTGGAATATCCTTCAGCTTATCCTGTTTCCGATTCCTATGCTTTACCGCTTGCCATTTTTTAGAAATGTTTAACATCATTTCCATACCAACCCTTTCGGCAAGTTCCGGATCCTCTTCCTCAATTTTATCTAAAAGGTTATGTGTGTCTTTAAGCTGATTGTTGACGAACTTTTTTAAATAACTCATAATTCGAATTTTTAGGATTCTATATTATTAGATTCGTTTTTCAACATTTGAACCCTTTGCTTTAGACTACGGGATATCCCTCCCATCGTAATGAGCATCCTGCAAAGGATCCCAAGAGTTTCATTGTTATTTGCTTCGAATGCCTTGGCAACTTTTAATAGATTTCTTTTGTAGCGCTCCGGTTCGGTTTCCCGTATTTTTTCTAATTCGTCAAGAAAGCTTTTTAAAAGCTCATCATTTGACATTTCCTTTAAACTCTGATTATTCGTATTTTTCATAACAGGCTCCATTTTTGGAGTTAGTGAAAGCCTCCGACCTCATCTTTGCGGATATGCCGGGGGCTTTCGTGTTTTAGTTAAAAAAGTGTACTCATATCGCTGTCCAGCTTATCCTCATCAAAAGTCTCCAAATACTCCTGGGTAGTTTCCAAATCTTTATGGCCTAAAGCCTTACTGATAGAATATAGACTCATCCCTTTGGTAAGCGCGTGGTGAGCGAACGAATGCCGGGAAACATGAAAGCTGATTTTAGTTTCGATCTCTGCTTTCTTCCGGATCTTACCCAGCCATTTATTAACCAATACATTTTTACTACCAATTTTCCGCCGCAGTTCGGCCGGATCCGCATAGAGTTTATCCAGGATTGGAAATATCAGGTCCTTATCGGTTGCATCATCGCGCCGGTAATATTCCAGTATCTCGAGCATGGGCTCTTGCTGTTTAATATTTTTGAGCCCACCGGTTTTCATCATCTTGTATTTCAGCCTTCCATCTTTCAGGTTTTTCCACTGAAGGCAGCAAAGATCACCAAAACGGATACCGGCATTGTAAAAGCTGAAAAGGAAATAATTCCGGGTATGCCATTGGTTGGATCCCGGCTCTAAATCTACATCCTTAATGGCTTTTATTTGCTTGATAGACAGGCGCGTTTTTTCAACTTCGTTACGTTCCACCTTTTCTACCTGCAGGAAAGGATCATGGTTAATAGTTCCCGCTTTAAGCAGGTGGTTAAACAACCCTTTAAAGCTGGTTAATTTGCGGCGCGTAGTATTCGGATTATTTCCAACCTCTTCCAATAGGTATTGTTGGAAGTCCTCAATGAAGGCAGCATCCACTTGGTTTACATCCATACGGGTATCCCCCAGGAAGGCTTCCAGGTTATTAATCAACACCCCCACTTTCTTCCATTCATGATGCCGCTCTGTCCCTTCCAGGCTGTCATGATACCGCCTGGCCACCTTTATGAGTGAGTTATAATCATTCTCCTTAATCTCGGCTTTGAGGGTATTTATATCTAATTTACCTTTGCGCTGAAGCTCATTCCTTTTATCCTCTGCATTATATCGCAATTCCCGGAGCCTATAATTCAATACGTTGCTTCGGGGATGGGTCCCGCGAACCTTTTGTTTGGTGGAGTTCCAATATTTTGGTAAAATGGAAACGCCGGTGGACAGGTAACGTGATTTTCTGTTTTCAGTCAGCCGAATATAGATCGGAATGGTACCATCGTTACGCTTTTTCCGCTTCCACTGGGTGAGGTTAATAGTTAGTCCCATAGCAGACGTTTATTTTGGTGGTACAAACATAGGTACAAACAATGTTTATAATCTTGTGCAAGTCTCTATTGCACAAGCTACCAAAATATACGTTTAAAGCAAATAGATGCAGTTTTATTATTTTGTGGTATGATAGGCACCACAATAAATAAGTCCTCTCTTGGGTACTTTTACATACCCTGAGTGATTTTATTGATTAAAGTTACAGTTCGTACTGTTTTATTGAATAATCATTTCTTTTTATGGTTTTTGTGAAGGTGTTACAGCCTTGCAATTATACCTGGGGACAACTGTAGGACAGCTCATTTCTTTTTAGGCAGGCATAATTATTTTCAAAAAATAACACTTAAATTGTGCGAACCAGTTCCTATAGTGCTCCCAGCCTTACCATGCCGGTTGTTGTCGAAAACAAAAGCCGGGAGCGGATAATCACAACACCAGCTCACTCAAAGGACTGCTTAATTCGTTTCCGGATGATGTAATTGATTTCCACCAGGTCGACCGGAAGGTTAGCGAAGACAGAATAATTCATCTACTTTAATAGTGGAGAAGGAATAAAAATATAGCCTGTCGATTATCAGTCGACAGGCTATCAGAATCCCATTTATTGATAATTGCAACTTCACATAATATTATGCTAAAACTCCTGAAGTATTGTATACTGACTTTAATTATAACATTCGTTTCGCTTCACATAACGAATGCACAGCAAAAATCCTGGCCGGCTGTCACAGAACTTCCTGCTTTACAGCAGTTTCCTGATCCATTAGAAATGTTTGATGGCACGCCTGTTAACACTATTGAACAGTGGCGCGAGGAACGCCGCCCGGAGATTATCTCTCTTTTTGAATATTATATGTATGGGCAAGCCCCCCCATCACCTGAAAACTTCCGTTATACCGTCGATAATATTGACAGAGAGGCCCTGGATGGTAAAGCTACACGTAAGCTTATAACATTGCGTTTTGGTCCTGATGGGACTCCACCCGTTTCACTTTTATTGATTATTCCAAACAACCGTGAGGGACCTGTCCCGGTATTTTTTGGCTTAAACGCTGCAGGCAATCATTCTCTGATGGATGATCCGGCTATACCACTTACCAAGGCATGGATTAAAAACAGTTACTATGAAAATACAGATGATAATCAGGCCCATGACAAGCAGAGAGGTACGCGTAGCGATAACTGGCCATTCGAAAAAATTGTAAATCGCGGATATGGAGTGGCAACGATGTATGCCGGAGAAATTAGCCCTGATTATGATGGAGGATGGATGGAAGGAGTTCATAAAGGGTATTTTAAGAAAGGGCAAACACATCCTGAACCTGATGAATGGGCCGTTTTAGCTGCCTGGGCATGGGGCCTTGAGCGAGGTGTGGATTATCTGGTGGAAGATAAAGAGGTAGATAACAGTGGGATCATTGTTATGGGGCATTCCCGACGGGGTAAAGCAGCATTACTTGCAGGGGCTTTAGATGAGCGCATTGATATAGTAATACCACATCAGGCAGGAACAGGTGGGACTGCACCCAGTCGTTCCTATATAGGGGAAAGTGTTAAAGCAATAAACAGAAACTTCCCTCACTGGTTTAATGACAATTTTAAAAAATTTAATAATAAAGTAGAGCGCTTGCCCTTCGACCAACACCATCTCTTTTCACTAGTAGCTCCACGAAACCTTTTGCTTACCAATGCTACGGAAGATATTCATGCTGATCCCCATGGCCAGTTTGATATGCTTGTAGCTGCTACTCCGGTATATGAGTTATTTGGTGCAGAGGGAATTAAAACAGATATATATCCTGAAGTGAATACATTGGTTGACTCTCCACTTGGTTATTTTGTCCGGCCGGGAAACCATTCTGTTATTGATAAAGATTGGGAAATATGGCTTGACTATTGTGATAGATACATCCAGTAACCTATTTAGGTTTCAGATAAGGATGTGCACGCATCAAGACCTGAAAATAACAGGCAGCTACTTATCCGACCATTCAAATACATTATAGGTCTTATGGAGTATCATTGTTGTCAGGGATAATATCAACGTACTTCCCACTAAATACCTGTCAGATTTCCAATCAATCAACGCTCTTCCCATGCACTTCTATCCAGTCCAATCGCGAAGAGGCCGCCGACCCTCCCCCTCTCATCAGATCCGTAACCCCGATCTCCATTACATCGGAAAGATCCGGCTCTTCGACCACCCTTCCTTCTATTACTTTTTCAATATCCAGCGATCGCCACGTGATATCATCAATATTTATTTGCTTGACCCGCCAGTCCGTGGACCATCCGTCGCACTGATCGCTCACCAACCATTGTCCGCCTGCAAGTTTTACGATAAGATACAGGCAGCGCATACCGCTCTGCTTAGCTCTCCAGGTAACATAGGCGCGTTCACTGAGGTCGACGTTAGCATCTTTTTTCTGAAGGGTCACAGCCCAGTTTCCCTCGCACTGGCCCGACCACATATAGAAGGGATCATCGGCCGGAACTTCGTGATGACTTTTCTTGATCTGATCCGCTCCGGGACCATACAAGCGTAACACCAGATCTTCATTGGCTACATGGTTCTGGTTAATCGGCGTTGCCGGGGGAGTCTCTGTCCAATCCTCTCGGAAAAACACCTCCGACTGGGTTTGCCCGTGCACTACCGTGAGGGGTAGCATCGTGAGGATACCCAACAGAAATATGGACAAGACATGTACGCCGTTGTATGTGCTCAATATCATAACTGGTGCGGTTCGCAGTTGATTATATTGTTTCAGGCATCAGATACGGAGCCCGATATTCCCGGTACAGATAGCCATTGGCTTCGGGATCATTTACAAATTTTTCGGTGTCCGGGTCAAACTGTAGCTTTCGACCCGTGCGGTGGGAAATATTGGCCAAATGGCAAAGCGCTGCCGAACGATGCCCCTCGATAATATTATTACGAAAAGAATCAATATTCCTGTATCTGATGCAATCGATAAACTCTTGCCATCCATTAATAGTCTCATCCTCAGGAACATCATCGGCAGACAAGCTGAAGGCCGGCTTCTCTTCCCGGCCGACGTAGGCCCGATACCCCCCTCCGTTAATCTCCATCCATCCTTCATCGGTATAAATAATGGTAGTTCGCGGAGAACCACCTTCATAATTGGTATACAAACTTCGTACTTCCGATTGCAGTAGCATACCGTCCTCGTACTCATAATGCGTAGTAAGAACATTAGGGGTCTCCCGGTCGCTGTCTCGTCCATACACCCCTCCCGAACTGTGCACGCTCACCGGATGAGTCTCTTTCTCTAAGGCCCATCGGGCCACATCAAGTTCATAAATTCCCAAATTGGCAATATCTCCATTGCCGGTATCCCACATCCAGTGCCAATTATAGAGAAACCGATTTTTATTGAAAGGCCGGTAAGGGGCAGGACCCAAAAATTTATCCCAGTGTACGCCCTCCGGGATGGAGCTGTCCGGAGTTTTCCCTATACTCTCGCGGTAGGCATAAATTATCGATTTAGCCATATAGGGGGTGCCCAACTTTCCCTTGTGAAGAAGTTGTACACCCTTATGGACCGCCCGGTCAAATCTGCGTGTCATGCCTGCCAGCACCACGCGTTCATACTTGTTCGCTGCCTGCACCATCTTTCGTCCCTCGGAAATATTATGGCTTACCGGTTTCTCGCAATACACATCTTTTCCGGCCTGACAGGCCCAGATCGTCTGAAGCGCGTGCCAGTGGTTGGGTGTAGCCAGGGAAACCACATCTATGTCACTGTCATCTAATAATTCGCGATAATCAATCACTGTCTTAGGAGATGTGCCATATAATTTTTCAGTTTCCTTCACAGCTGCAGGGAACAATCGCTCATCTACATCACATACCGCTGTCACCCGCACATTCGGACATTGGGCATAGCCCAGAATATGACGCATCCCCCTGCCCCTGGGAATACCCCGAACACGTGGGCGCTCCCCGCTTATCCCCACTACGGCTACGTTGATTCGCTCATTGGGACTATCACTGACTAAATTTCTGATAAAGGCGGGAGCAGCTATCATTCCTCCTGCTGCAGCCGTTCCTTTTTTTAAAAACGTTCGGCGGTTCATAGATCCCATCATTCACCTCTTGTCATCTTATTGTTTGTAATATTTTTTGGTTTCCATATTAAATTTCATCTTAATAACCAGGATTTTGGCTATCAATGGCAGAATTTTGATCAATCTCATCTAAAGGAATCGGGAACAATATCTCTTCAGAAGGATAATTCTCAAGTTCAGGATCATCATATTTCCAACTTTCATCCTCAGGTAAATAGTCGGAAAAGAAATGACATTTCACTGCTGTATCACTGTGAAATATATTTTTAAGTTCATTCCACCTTATAAGATCCCAGAGACGTTGACCTTCACCCGCCAGTTCGACTCGCCTTTCATGTCTTACGGCTCCAACAAGTCCCCCATATTTGGCTGGATCCTTGGGAGGCATATTGACTGAGGCTCGGGAACGCACGGCGTTAACCCACTCCATTGCTTCGTTATTACCTTGTTCGGCGAGAGCCTCGGCAAGAATAAGATAAAGATCCGCCATACGCATTTGTGGCTCATCCATTCCAGCTCTTCGAACATCCGCCAGATGACCAATATTATATATTAATTTTTTATAATTCATACCGGTTTCTGACCATCTGTAATCATATTCGATAGTATCTCCGGCAGTATACGTTTTATCGTAAGAGATTTGCTCCCCATTCTCATTATACGTTTGATGCGTATAGGTATAAGGCTCATCTCCTTGGTAAACTCCAAAATCGTCACCGGGAGTCCATAAGGTATAATCACGGCGGGGATCTTCCTCCTCATATGCATCATAAAGATCCCGTTGGGGTAAATTATAAGCTCTCCCTGACACACCAAATATATCAAATTCCGGCGGATTATTAGAAGGTATCCGATTTATTGTTGCACCGGTGTGCTGTCCGCTCGGCTCCTCAACAAAAGTGAAGTAAAACAACAACTCCGGATTTCCCTCATTATTTATATCAAATATAGATTCATAATCATCAACCAGATAATGTCCTGATTCCTCCGCAATATTAATCGCATCTCGAGCAGCGGTTTCAGCCGAACTGTAATCTTCTCTGTACAGATACGCTTTGGCCAAATATGCTGCAGCTGCGGCTTTAGTAGCACTACCTTGCAGAGAAGATGGCCATGAAAAAGGAAGATTTTCTTTAGCAAATTTAAGGTCTTCGATAACTTGACTAAAAACTTCTTCAGATGAAGCCCTTGGTTGTTCAAATTCATCGAAACTACTAAGTGTTTCGGTAATTAAAGGGACATCACCATAAAAGTTGACCAAAAAAAGGTAAGCAAATCCTCGAATAAAATGAGCTTCCCCAACATAATTATTAATTTTCTCCTGGGATACTCCGTGATCTATCAAAGCGGGTATTTCTTCGATCGCATAGTTTGCCGCATTAATAGTCCGATAAAAATTAGGCCAGTACGAACTCATATAGAGTTGATCCTCATCTATAATCCACTGCTCCTGAGAAATATATGAGGCGATATATGGTCTCCAGCCAGAATCATCGCTCATGGCATCAAGCATATTGGAAAGATCTCTCCGATACATCGTAAACGATCCACGCACAATCGGGCGATAGGCAGCTGCCACAGCCTGTTGTGCTGATTCTTCATTTACAAAGAATACTTCGGGGCTAGGAGTATCTTTTTCATGCCGGTCCAAGAATTCATCCCCGGTTATATGATCACATGAAGAAAAAGATAAAAATCCCATTGCAATAACAACGATTACTAAATAACATCTCAATTTTTCCATTTTTCTATATTCTTATATTTAATGCTCTTTTATTAGAAACTTACCTTAAGTCCAAGTGTCCATGTTCTTGGCTGAGGCACACCTGTTAACTCATCTGCATTTGTATCAACTTCCGGACCATACCAACTGGTAAAAGTATAAAGGTTATGTACACTCGTATAGACACCAAGTTTTCTGATTCCTATCGTCTGAGTAAAGGAAGTAGAAAAATCATAATTAACATTCAAGTTACTAATGCGCAGGTACGAAGCATCCCGTAACCAGAAATCTGATGCTGTGCTAATGTTATCGCCTGTATCAGCTAAATCAATCTTAGGAAATTCCCCATCCGGATTACGAGTTTCGTGAAATCTGTCGAGAATAAGCCGATCATGATTTTTAGGAAACTGGGTAAAGTAATGCAAGGTCCCCAAATTCCCTCCCACCAACAGGTTTCTGGTTATTCCCTGAATACCTTGCAGTTGTACATTTACAGTGATTTTTTTATAACCAACCGTCCCTGTTAAACCATAAGTTAGATCCGGATATCTGCTGGCCAGAATAGTACGATCATCGGCATCAACAACCCCATCACCATTTTCATCCACGAACCAAATATCGCCCACCTCTTTTCCAGCACGATGAGGATTATTATTCAGTTGCTCTTCGGATCTTATTATACCATTGGTTTTATAACCGTAAAATGAACGCAGGGATTTCCCCTCCACAATACCTGAGGTTTTCAGATCACGTCCTTCAAGATCTATAACTTCATTAGAAGCGGTTGTTACATTGGCTCCGAGACTATAATTCCAGTTTTGTGCTTGATAACGATAACCAAATTCAAGTTCAATGCCCGTGTTTTTTATATGCCCGGCATTAATATAAGGGTTACCACTTAAACCAGTTGAATTAGGTATCGGTTGGGCAAAAAGTAAGTCGCGTGTATCTTCAACATAAAAATCGGCAATGGCATAAATCCTGTTATCAAATATTTCCAGGTCAAAACCGAAATTCTTTTTTTCAGTACTTTCCCAGACCAGATCGGTATTAACGGCCGATGCAAGTGTATAACCCTGAAAAGCTTCATTATTCCGGGCATAATTCCAGTTAGTAAGACTGGCTTGGGTCCCATATGTACCAATACTTAACACATTACCCACAGTACCCCAGCTTACACGTAATTTAAATTCATTAAGCCAGTCTACAGATTCCAAAAATTGCTCTTCTCCCATTCTCCATGCAGCTGATACAGAAGGGAAAATACCATAACGATTAGCTTCATCCAGTCGGGATGTACCATCGCGTCTTACTGTTGCACCCAGTGTATATTTATCCTTATATGTATATCCTATACGACCAAATTGAGATTTAAAAGCCCAATCTGAAAAACTATTATTACTCGTAATTGAGGTAGGATCTGCTGCATTTAAATAACGGATTTCATTGGTGGGAGTTCCCTGTCCGCTTGAATACAATCTTTCATAAGTTTGTTCTTCAACAGAATATCCCAACATTCCTGAAAGTTGGTGATCTTCACCAAAGGATTTGTCATACTCTAATAAAAAATCAGTCACCCAGTGCAGCGTTTCACGATTATCTTTTGAAAGCGCATTTGTCGTTGGATCTTCCCACTGCCAAACAGGATTTGCTCCGGGCGTAAAATTACTTCTATAATCATTGGTCCACTCCATATTTCCTCTTGCAGTAAATTCAAAGTTATCAAGGAAAGTAAGTGTTAAGTAAAGATTACCAATTAATCCTTTCTGATTACGTTCTGAGGCCGTATTTTGTGCCATCCAAAGGGGATTTGAATACTGGTGTTCCAAATTTGTATTCCTAATTATACCCCAACCTCCGTCATCCTCAAAATTCCTGGTAAGCGGTACTTTCATAAGTGCTCTTTGATATTGTCCGACACTCCCAGATGTATTTGAGGTGAAAATATTTAGCGAATTTCCGAAGCTTATCCAATTGTTTATCTCATGGTCGGTATTTAACCTTAGATTATATCTGCTATAATCGAGCCCTTCTACCATCCCTTTGTTATTAGCGATGCCTGTAGATATATAATAATTTGATTTTTCTGAACCTCCGGCAACGGACAAGTCAGTATTGTATTGGTAGCCTGTTCGCCTGATCACGTCAAGCCAGTCCGTATCAATTCCCTCATACTTGGCCAAATCGTCATCCGTCCAGTTAGGCGTGACTTCAGCATTTTCGTGGGCTTCGGTATACAGGCGAAGCCATTCATCTGCATTTAATAACTCTACATCGAGATTACTCGACTGCTGAATTCCTGAATACGTATGTAAGTTGAATACAGGGTCCCGGCCACTTGAACCTCGCTTAGTTGTAATTTGTATAACTCCATTTGCTGCTCTTGATCCATATATAGCCACAGTAGAGGCATCCTTCAGAACTGTCACAGATTCGATATCATCACTGTTAATATTATCAATATCCGTTGTTATACTGCCATCAACCACAAAAATTGGAGAATTTGACCCACTTATAGACTGATCACCTCGTATTCGAATACTGGCGCTGGCTCCAGGCTCCCCCGAATTTGGTGTTATTTTCATGCCAGGTACATGTCCCTGTAAGGCCATGAGTGGATTGACAGCTGGTACGCGTTCAATATCTTCAGAGCTAACCTGAGAAACCGCCCCGGTCAGGTCATTTCTTCTCACGCTACCATAACCTATTACAACCATTTCATCACCCATTATAGCTTCGGGGGAAAGTTGGATATCAATTTGGGTCCGTCCATCAATGGGTACTTCCTGGGTCTGATAGCCCACAAACGAAACGACCAGCGTATCCTGAAGCGACTCCACAGTCAACTCAAAGTTGCCTTCACTATCTGTGGAGGTCCCGGTTGTTGTTCCTTTTACCAGTACATTAACTCCTGGCAGAGTTTCCCCAGAGTTACCATCTATGAGGGTTCCGGTAACCGACTGCTGTGACTGTTCATAGGTCTGCACTCTGCGTAGCTCTTTCGAGTGTTCAAATATGATTAGACTTCCCTTTTCGGATACGGCATAACGCAATCCGGTTCCCTCCAACAAGGTATAAATAACTTCATTCGCTGTAGTATTTTCAAAATATACCGTCACTTCTTTATCAATAGGCAGGACTTCTTTACTGTAGGAAAGTCTCATTCCGAGATCATTTGTTACCTGCTTCATTGCTTCCAGTAGTGGCACATCTTGAAAGTCAATAGATATAATCTGGTTTATAGAAGAAACAGACATTTCTTGGCTGGAGCGACTAACTAAAATATCAGATATTCCCTCCGAAGGAGCCAGCTTAGTATTCTCAATGTCTGATATTGACTGGCTCCATCCAAGCGCGAATGTACAGAAAATGAGCACCCAAGTGATACTAAATATTCGTAATGTTAAAGTCATGACTTTATACCTTTTTATCATAATCGATCCTTATTTATTAATTAAAAACCTGCTTTGATTCTTTGTTCAAAAATCTGACATATTGCTTGTCTTTTTCATAGCTTATGCCAACCGAAAGCGTAATAATCTCGAGAACTTCGATTATCGATTCCTTTTTAAATGTAGCCGTAACCGTACGATCTTCCAGGGCCAGCTCTTCAATCGTACATTCGATGTCGTACCTGCGCTCCAGTTTTTTTGCAACTTCTTTCAGGGGGGTATCCCTAAACACAAGTCGCCCCTCTGTCCATCCTATATAGCGCTCCAAATCATTAACCTCATTAATTGTCAGGTGATTCGTATCCGATAGCACCGCCCTCTGATTTTTTACTAATTCCGATGATTCATCTTCCATCTGGTGACTTCCTCCAAAAGCCACTCTACCTTCCTTCACAACAATTTGTACCTGTTCACCCGGATAAGCCTGTAAGTTGAACTGGGTACCCAGGACTTTAGTAAAGGATTCCCGGGCATGGATTAAAAACGGTTTATCGGGATTCTCGGCAACATCAAAAAAGGCTTCTCCTTCAAGATGTACTTCCCTGAAATCTCCACTAAATCGTGCGGGAACTTCCAGACGGCTGTCACTATTTAGCCAAACCTGTGTGCCATCACTTAATTTAAACTGACTTCGTTGTCCCCTTTCAACGATTAACTCCTGCATAGCAGGTGGTTCTTCGGATGTTGGCTGTTCCAGTGATAAAATTAGGGTGAGCAGCACTCCAACTATCAGAATAAGAGAAACAGCTACACGGTATCCCCAAATCTTATTGCGGTTTGTCTTTGACGAATAGCCTGTCTTCTTGACCTGGTCTCCAGATAGATTCACCAGTCGCAGTGATGTTTCTCTATCACCAATTAATTTCCCAGAAATATTTTCCCATGCTAAATCAACATCCCATTCTTCCTCTTGTTTGGATTCCCAAATATCTTTTAGTTCCTCGAATAGTTCTGCATGGTCCGGATCAGCTTCAATCCATGCCTCAACTTCTTTGCGTTGCTTTGATGAAGCTTCGCCGGAAATATATTTACCTACTTTATCCCAGGGTATTTCTTTTTTCATTGGATAGTGCATCTTGCCTTACGATTTTCATCTATAAAACAACTGAACATCCTGATACCCCTACAGCTATGAATTTTTTTTTAAGATTTTTGGGTGAAATATCACTTGAGACATCTGATCTCAACGTAAGCGAACGGATACGGGACAGTATTGCTAAAATCTCTTAAAACGCTGTCTATCTTTTTTTAGCCTGATAGGAAATAGCTAAAGTGCCAAGTTAGGACTACACAAAGCCGGGCATTTCGACATAATATCGGCATTGATGCCCCAATAAATTATATAATGTAAGGTTCAGGAAGAGGAAGTAAATGAGAACTATCAACAGAACTAGATCCTGGAGAGAGTACCATGAACGAAATATCGAATATACTAATAGAACGTAACCAAGCACACAATACTCTTAACTTCAGGTGCATTGTCGCGCCATTAAATCGAGATAAGCATGACCAGTATCATAATAAAATTATGATCAGCTACATAAGAACGCAGGTATTTAAGCGAACGGCCGATTTGCGTTTCTACCGTTTTAATAGATATATCCAGTGCATCGGCAATCTCCCTGTAAGTCAATCCGTGCTCACGGCTCATTTTAAAAATTTCCCGACGCCGTTCCGGAAGCTCCCGGATCCCATTGCGAATAACTTCTACTTTTCTTGCTATTAAAGTATCGGAATCTTGGTACCCTTTCCACTCCTTCATGCGGAGCTGAATTTCCGGCTCAGATTCCTGTTTTACTCTCTCATGCTTTTTATAGTTGAGTGCTCTATTACGAACTGATTTGAACATATAGGCTTTTGCACTCTCAAAATCGTCCCAAAGATCCTTCTGTTCCCATACATTCAGAAAGGTCGATTGTACAATACCTTCAGCTTCCTCCCTGCTGTTAACATAGCCAAATGCAAAGCTGCACAAACGCTCATAGGTGAGCCGGAAAAAAGCTTCGAATTCTCTTTTTTTCTGCCCCGTGTTCTCCCCGTATTTTTGTGCAGTATTATTATTGAACGGAACATCAGCCATATTACCCCACCCGTTGCTTCTTTTGATTTCTTAAAAACTGTCTGGATAGACCTTATCCAAACTTTCACCACTAATCCCTTAGCTATATTTATTAAGGATAGTTCCTTTTTAAAGTAGTAATCTTTAAATCAAAATCAAGTTATTTGAATTACATATTAAAAAAATTATGGCTTGGGCAATTTTTTCTGTAAAAATTACGCAGCTATGGCTGTTTGTTTAGTAGTCTTCCTCTGAAGATTTTTTTGTTCTTGTTGAAAGTCTTTGAACCCGTCCATCTTCAGGTCCCGACAACCCGTAATCCAATCCTATTGTACTTTGAGCAGGGCTCAAAATTGAGCCCCTCCCCGTAATTCACCCGGTCAGAAGTAGAGAATCGGGCGTTATGTGATGTTTCTGAATGTACTCATTCGGCGTTACATCTCATAGTGAGCTGTGAGGCCGGAAGGAGTTATATTCGGTCCTTACCCATCGAGTTTGTGCTAATTAAAGAGTTGAATGATCGATGTTTATCAAATAAAAATCTCGGGATAGAGTCTAAATCTATCTGTATTTTTTACTAGAACAAATTAAAAAAAGAGGAAAACGGTTCTATTAATAACTTATTTATATAAAACTATAATCAAACATTAGTTAAAGAAACTTAACTATTTAGGAAAGAAGTGAACTTGCTACATTTTGGTAGACACTCGGTTAAGGTATACCTTACGGTTATCGCATTAACCAAACCATACCATGAGTAAAAACAAACACGAACAACCTATACTGCTGAATTTAAATTAGACGTTGTCAATCAAAGTGAACACTGTGATAACATTTCGAAACTTGCCACCAATTTAGGGCTTCATCCGCAGCTCGTTTATCGCTGGCACAGGGAATTTAAATCCGACCCCGAGCGCAGTTTCCCGGGCAATGGGGTGGAAAAACAAACCCCGCAAGAAAAAGAGATAGCTCAACTACGCCGCGAGCTAACTGACGTTAAAACCCAGCGTGATATTTTAAAAAAGGCCATGGGCATCTTTGCCAACCACCCCAAGTAAGGTATCAATTTATGGACGAGTACAACGGTCAATTTTCCATAGTAAAGATGTCCCAGACCCTGGGCGTATCCCATAGCGGATACTACCGGTGGCGCGGTCGCGGGCCCTCAAAGCGCGCGCTGGAAAACAAGGAGTTTACCCAACAAATACGCCGGATCTGGGAAGCATCCGCAAAAACATATGGCAGCCCACGTATCCACCACCAGCTACTGGCCGACGGGGAGACCCTCAGTCGCCCGCGTGTAGCGCGTCTGATGAAAAAAGCGGGCATTGCTTCCCAAATCCGCCCGAAATGGGCTGCGACCACCGATTCGGGCCATGCCCTGCCGGTGGCGCCCAACCTGCTGGAGCGAAACTTTGAGGCCGAGCAATTGGCCAAGGCCTGGGTCAGCGATATTACCTACCTGCCGAGCTCCGGCGGCTGGCTGTATCTGACCACCATCATGGACTTGGCCTACCGGCAGATCATCGGTTGGTCGCTGGCCGAGAGCATGGCCACCGAGGCGACTACAGTCCCCGCCTGGAACCAAGCCTGTTCCCGGCGGCGGCCCGCCGAGGGACTCCTGTTTCACTCGGATCGCGGCATCCAATATGCCGCCGCGGACTTTACCGGCGCCCTGCAGACCTACAAGGTCACCCAATCCATGTCCCGCAAGGGAAATTGTTGGGATATTGCTCCGGCTGAGAGTTTCTTTAAAACCCTGAAAGCCGAGCTCCCGGCCGACACCAGCGGCTGTAGCTACTCCCAGGTGCGGCGGGTGCTGTTTAACTATATTGAAATTTGGTATAATCACAAGCGCCTGCATTCTTCCCTGGACTACCAAACCCCGGCCCAAACCGAACAGAATTTAACACAACAACCGGAAACCGCATGACGAGCTTAACTCACTGTCTACTTTTTTGTTGCAATTCCATACACATAATACATTAAACTTCATAGATCCCGTCTTAAGATTTAACCTTCTTGGATATGAACCTGAAGGATTAGATCTCCTCTCACAATTAGCTGATCATCAAAATTTAGATACTTTAAATATATTTTCTTTGAACCATGATACTTTATTCGAGAAATACTTTGCAGATTTAGACATAAATTATTTCGATGGCTTTGAAGAAGAGGACGGAGATATTATTTGGTATAACCCGAATTTTGATTATCAGAATAGCAGAGTAAAAATATTCAAGCATACAGGGTACGGCTAGAAGGGAAATTACCATCTGGATACATCCATTTATTGCTAATGTAAATAGGAAGACCGTTCCCTTTTAGAATCAATGAAATTTCTATTTCTGACAGATATTTCTGAGCAATTTTGTGGGCTAACTTCCTAAATTCTGTAGATTTAAAAGCCGGATTTATTTATAGATGTCCATGGTTTATAATTTTTAAGATAGGTATTATATACTCACTTTATATGATTTTGGAATTCAGGATCGACCATTAGCGCGTAATTATAATACATTCAAATGAATAAACTGGATTTCATGTATTAACTAACCTATCTGTTCCACCCATCATTTTTCAGTATTAACACGGCTCTGTTTAATTTCATATATAGCGGGATTTTCTACACCCATAATTCTTAATGCCTAATCAGATGCCATTGTCCCCGCCTATTGATACCAACAAAACCAAGATGAAGAAGTTGTTGTGTTCGTTTTTTGGCCTCTACCGGCTTCGATAAGCTTAAGACGTTAAGAACAACGTACTTTAACCGGCCAAAGACAGTTTTAAAAATCCTTCCTATTATATTTATCACTCTTAAGAAAATCCTATTTGTATTAACTGTATGACCCTACTTATCCTTTAATTGCTCAAAATTTTTTTGAAACAATTTTGTTATATATTTATTCCAGTACCTCATCCGGCAGATATAAACCACATATTCTCCTTCGTCTCTGACAGCATTAAATTGATGAAACGTAAATCAGAAAAGACAATTTATAAGTGGAACCCGTACAATCACACTTTGATGCAGGACTCATGCCTGAAACTTTTCGTCCTGCAACACAAAATCGAACAGATTCTTAGAAGAAGAACATACTTAAAACCCCAACTCCGGATTCAGGTAATTATTTAGTCTGCTAACGCTTCCATTCTAAAATGCTCTATGTCGGGAACTGTGTGCTCCCGTTCCATAATGGTCCGGATGCTGTCGACCACCTCCGGGTGCTGTCCGGCTACGTTGCGCTCCTCCCGGGTATCCTCCTCCAGGTCGTACAGTTCAATATCCAGGTTGTCCTCGGACATAATGTTCTGGCGGATCCCTTTCCACCGGCCCATCCGCACCGCCTGCTGGCCGCTGCTTGCCGGGAATTCCCAGTACAGGTAGTCGTGGCGGGGCTGATCCTCTTCGTTCCCCTGCAGCACGGGCAGGAAGCTGATGCCGTCGATATGCCCGGGCGGCTCCGTCCCCGCTACCTCGCTTAGCGTCGGCATGATATCCCAGAAGGCCGACAGGTGGTCGCTCGTGCTGCCCGCTTCAATTTGTGCCGGCCAGCTGGCGATCATCGGCACCCGGATCCCGCCCTCGTGCACCGAGCCCTTGACCCGGCCGTTTTGGTTGGAGAAGGGCCCCGCGCTGTCAAAATACTCGGGGCTAACTCCAAGACCGTTAAGCGGACCGTTGTCGCTGGTAAAGATAATCAGCGTGTTCTCATACTCTCCCAGTTCCTTGAGTTTGGCCACCAGCTGGCCCACCTGCTCGTCCAGGTACGAAATCATTGCCGCATAGGTGGCATTCGGGTAGCGCGCGGGCGTGTACTGCACCCTGCCTCCCCGGTCTTCTGATACATAGGGTTCTTCATCGCCGAACTTCTCCCGATAATGCTCGATCCATCGCCGGGGCGCCTGGAGAGAAACGTGGGGGATGTTGGTGGCAAAATACAGAAAGAAGGAAGTGTCCCTGTTTGCCTCTATAAATCTCAGGGCCTCCCTGCCCATTAGCTCCGGGGCATAGTCGGGCTGTTCGTGAAACCGCGCGTAACTTTCGGAATCATAGGGGTCGGCACCTTCCGGTAGTCCCTGGTGTGGGGGCACCAGCTCGTTGCTCAAGGCTACACGCTGGTTGTTCCGCCAAAGATAAATGGGATAGTAGGAATGAGCCTGCCGCTGGCCGTTGTATCCAAAGAAGAAATCAAAGCCCTGATTGTTGGGGACTCCTTCCGTAAACGGTGCGCCCAGTCCCCATTTGCCGATGGCCGCGGTTTTATAACCCGCTTGCTGCAGCACTTCTGCTATTGTAATGGTTGAGTCCGGAATCGGACGCTGTCCCTCCAGAGCCGGATTGGCCGCCATCTTTTCATAATTCCACACATCGCCCCGGGCTACCCACTCGTCATTACCCCGAATATAGGCATGCCCGGGATGCCTGCCGGTCATTAGCATATAGCGAGCCGGGGCGCAGACCGGCGCCCCCGAATAGTGCCGGATAAAGGTCATCCCATTTTGGGCCAGCGCATCGATGTTGGGGGTCTCGATTTTTTCCTGTCCGTACGCTCCTATATCACCATACCCCAGGTCATCGGCCAGAATATAAATAATATTCGGCTGCTCAGCCTCCTCGGGCTCAGTCGCTGCACACCCGGCAAGCACGCATAGTAAAATGGATAACGCGATACGGATATTGATCATATATCTATGATATATAATTCATTGGTTGCAAACTATTTCCCTGATGTGCCGGGTAATATTCAGTTCTCATTTTTTATTAATCCCCCAGCGCTTCCATGCGAAACCGTTCCAGCTCGGGGACCGTATGCTCGCGCTCCATGATGGTCCGTATGCTGTCGACTACTTCGGGATGCTGGTCAGCTAAATCGCTCTCTTCACGAATATCCTTTTCTAGGTTGTAGAGCTCGATCTCCAGATTTCCTTCCGTCATAATATCTTTCCGGATGCCTTTCCACTGGTTCATGCGTACGGCCTGTTGTCCCCCATAGGACGGAAACTCCCAGTATAGATAGTCGTGTTTCTTCTGCTCACTTTCCTCTCCTTTGAGGGTGGGCAAAAAGCTAATGCCGTCAACCTCCCGGGGTGGATTCACGCCGGCAATCTCACTGAGTGTAGGTAATACATCCCAGAAAGCAGACATATGGTCGGTAGTACTACCAGATGGTATAACGCCTTCCCATGTGGCAATCATCGGTACCCTTATTCCACCTTCATAAAGATGGCCTTTTACTCTTGATTGATTATTTTTGAAATTTAAAAAGGGTCCAGCACTTTTAAAATACTCGGGATTGACTCCGCCTCCGGTGGTAGGCCCATTGTCACTGCTAAACATGATCAAAGTGTTCTCATATACTCCCTGTTCCTTAAGTTTATCAACAATTGCACCGACCTGCTCGTCCAGATAAGAGATCATAGCCGCGTATGTGGCATTGGGATATCGGACCGGAACGTAACTTCCCTCCGTATACGGTTCTTCATTCCCAAACTTCTCAAGATAGTAATCGATCCATCGCTTAGGAGCCTGTAGAGAGACGTGCGGAATGGTTGAGGGTACAAAAAGAAAGAAGGGATCACTACGCTTGCCATCGATAAAGCCAAGGATTTCATCCAACATAACTTCCGCCGAATAATCCGGTTGATCATGAAATCGCGAGTAACTTTCCGGATCATACGGATCCAGATCTTCAGGAAGGTCCTGATGCGGGTTTACCAGCTCATTATCGAGCAGAATACGCTCGTCATTTCTCCACAAATGAGTTGGATAATACGTGTGCGCCTGCCGTTGGCAAAGATAACCATAAAAAAAATCAAAACCCTGATTGTTGGGATGTCCTTCGGAATTTGGTCCGCCATTCCCCCATTTCCCTCCGGCGGCTCCTGTCCGGTAACCCGCTTGTTTAAGTACCTCGGCAATCGTTACCGTGGAAGACGGCAGTGCAATCTGCCCTTCTATTTCCGGATGTTCAAACATCGCTTCAAAACGATTCTCATAATCATCCAGACTAACGCCCTCCGGCAGATCCCGGTCACCATTGGAACGAATATAGGCATGGCCAGGATGCTTGCCTGTCAACAACATATACCGTGAGGGAGCACAGACCGGAGATCCCGAATAGTGCTGGGTGAAGGTCATGCCATTGCGGGCCAGGGCATCGATATGGGGCGTCTCAATCTTCTCCTGACCATAAACCCCTAACTCTCCATAGCCCAAATCATCCGCTAAAATATAGACAATATTAGGCAAGTCATTTTTGTCCTGTGTATCGGCTGATTGACAGCCTGCACTCAGGACAAGTAAACAAAGTAAAATCGCATTAATATTTTTCATATTATTTTTTGTATTAGATCAAAAAGATAAAGTAGCGGCTAATGTAATAGCTTCACTTATTCCTATAACTTTGATGTTATCAATCTGGCTATTATCAACTGATTAGTAGCCGGGATTCTGCGTCAGATTAGAATTGATCGTCAATTCCTGTTCAGGAATTGGCCAAAGATAATGACGGTCAGGATCAAAATGACGGTTAATAATTCCCGATACAAACTGAACGGGTTCCGTTTCGCCCACCGGTATATAATCCATGCCAGGAACATTTCCCTGCAGTACATCTTCAGCTATACGCCATCTGATCACATCCCAGTATCTCAGACCTTCCATTGCCAACTCAACCATCCGTTCATTTCGAACAATCTCTCTCATCTCTTCCTGGGATTGACCGGTATTCGCTATTTCAGGCATATTTACATCAGGTCGTTGCCGCACTTCATTAATGGCATCGTATACACTGGCATCTATTTCGTTCAATTCAATCTTTGCTTCAGCATACATCAGCAATATATCAGCGTACCTCAATAAAATAAAATTGGTTCCGTTATTTGATCGATCGCTCATATCTTCCGGATTCACATATTTTCTCGTGTTAAATCCGGTATTGGTCCTATTTTGCTGAATAATAATCTCGTCAGCTGTCCCGGTTCCGGGTCTGTTTTCGTATATCTCACCATTATATAGTTCGCTTCCCGGCACATCATCAGAAAAAGTCGGAAGAAATAAAGTATATTCCAGTCTCGGATCTCTATTTGAATAGGGATCAAGTGGATCATACGATGGATCCTCTTCTATAGACAATCCGTTTTCTGTTTCATAGGCATCGACTAATATTCGGGTGGGACTTATTCCCACACTCCCATTCATCATACGGGGAGCATATGCTTCAAAAAAACTATGGGAATGATCATCTCGGGTATATTGGCGATCCAGGATCACCTCATCATTATTCTGGGCGGCGTATCCGAACAAATTTTCATAACTGTCATACAGATCGTATACGCCCAGGTTCATAACCTCAAGCGCAGCATCTCTGGCATCGGACCATCTATTATTATATATCATTGCCCGGGCCTTTAACCCCAAGGCTGCTCCTTTTGTAATCCGGCCTATATCATCCGATGAGGCATATTCAACCGGAAGGTTCCCGGCTGCCTGAGTTAATTCATTATCAATAAAATCAACGATCTCTTCCCGAGTAGCTGGCACCAGGCCACGTCCCTCTTCCACTGAAATTGAAGATGTGACAAGAGGAATATCACCAAACCAAAAACTCATGCGCATATACGTCATGGCACGGATTACCCGGGCTTCGGCCTGCAGGCGGGTCAGCAAGCTTTCAGAAGCGGCTGGATCATTCTCCTGGACTTTATCAACGTTTTCAAGAAAGTAATTAACCCTGCCTATCGTTTGATAATTGGAATCCCAGTAATTTTGAAATAACCCTGTACTGGCTCCATGCTCACCTCGCTGAATAGAAGCCCAGTCACCTGACGGAGACATTAGATTACCGATGTCCGAATATCTATCCCAGGCCATTTCACCGACTCCCGGCAATTCATTATAGATCGCATTAACGGCACTAAAAGCATCTTCCTCGGATTGCCAGTAGATTTCGCTATTCAGAGTATTCTGAGGGGTTGTATCCAAAATGCCCCCCTCACACCCTAAAAAAAGGATAGAGATACCAACTAACAAGAGTAAGCAAGATGATGACCAACGGTAAGTATTCATAAGATAGCCTGTTTTAAATTTTTAGAGATACAGTTTTATTTCTTTAAAATTTCACGTTTACTCCTACTGTATATGTTTTAGCGGGCGGATAGCGGTCTGCTCTTCCGGTTGGGGTTTCAGCATCTTTACCCCAGTCTTCCATTTCGGTGATAGTAAAAAAATTGGTCCCTCCTATGAAGGCTCGAACATTTCTGATACCAATTTTATCTGTTATATTTTCAGGTAAATTATATCCTATCTGAAGATTCTTCACCCTAATATAAGATCCATCTATTATCCACCATTCGGAAGGTTCTGTATTTTTAAGGGCAAACTTCTGTGGACGAGGAAAACGTGCATCTGTATTTTCAGGTGTCCAGTAATCCGTTGCCGCAGCCGGAGTAAATCCCGCCCAGCTTCCTGCTTCTGCATAAGCTCCGAATATCATCATGTCCCGTTTTCCTACCCCCTGAATCTGGGAATTAAAATCAAAGTTTTTCCAAGTTAAGTTAAGGTTGACTCCAAAATTAAAACGGGGGATCGTATTACCTATCACTTCCCTGTCATTAGCGGTAATCTGTCCATCATTGTTGGTATCGACATATTTGATATCGCCAGCGGTTCCATCAGCCGAGAAGGTAGGGTACCCCTGATCAATATCCTCTTGTGTTAAAAGACCATCTGTTTTATATCCCCATAGTGCATCAATCGGAGTACCCACCTGGCGTACGAGAGTATTTTTTTCAGCACTATAATAAGGTCCGGTTCCCGCCAAATCCAAAACTTTATTTCGGACGTCAGACAAATTGAAAGATACAGAATAAAAAACCTCGCTTAGCTGATTGCGATGTTCAATCTGAAACTCCCAGCCCGTATTTTGTACTTCTCCGGCATTTGTAGCGGCAGGATTAAGACCAACGGCTCCCGAAATAGGTAATTCCAAAAGGATACCTTCCGTATTCTTTCTATACCAGTCAATTACGACAGAGTATTTACCCTCTAAAAATGATACATCCAATCCGAAGTTTAACTGCTTCGTGGTCTCCCATCTCAAGTCTGTACTTGCCACACTATTTTTAGCCACACCAGTTACCGGGTTATTATTAAATACATACGTATTAGAAAGGATATTTAAATCATCAAAATAGGTATATAACCCTACATTTTGATTCCCTGTTTCTCCCCACGATGCCCGAATCTTAAATTCATCAACGGTAGTCTCCCAAGGCTCCCAAAAAGATTCTTCGGACAATACCCAAGCAAGAGAGCCCGAAGGAAAGAAAGAATATCTACTACCTTCAGGAAACCGAGAAGATCCGTCATACCTTAAATTAACTTCAAATATATATTTCTGGTCATAATTATAATTAAGACGACTAAAAAATGACCTCAATCCCCAATCGTTTATTGTACTCCCAATGTCTCTCGTTTCGGATTCTGTTAGTGAGAGATCTCTTAAATCATTGTTGTATAAGTTTCTGCCACTGGCATCAACACGTTTGTAATCAAATGTTTCTTGAGAGTATCCCGCTAAAAAATCAAATTGATGCACATCTATCCCAAAACTGTAATCAAGTGTGTTATATAAAGTAGTTTTAAGAGTCTCATCCCTGCGTTCAGTCAACGAATTGATTTGTCTCTCCCTGAGTACCTGATCCGGATTGAAATAATCCCTGATCTGATAGGTTGGATAATTTTCTTCTCGTATAAACCGCTCTGCTTCTACAGCAACCCGAGAAGTAAAAGCCAAACCATTTGTAATATCCCAAGTACCCGAAATATTGCCTATGGTATAGTAATCTCTTTCTGCAATACCTCCGCTTATATCGGGATCAAATTCAGCTAATACATTTTGGTTTTGGGGACTTAAACCATACGTGCCATCAGGATACCGGGGGACGGCAAACTGGGTTGCATGATCGAATAGGCGCATTGGACCACTTGCACCGGGAGTGCTTCGAGGTGTCCCAAACAGATCATTTCTCCCTATTCTCAAGTCGGCCGTAAAACTTAAGTAGTCTGTTACATAAATATCATTGTTTAATCGCAGCTGGTATCGCTGTGCATTTGTGTTGGGCATAAGTCCTTGCTGGTCAAAATGACTGGCGCTTGCATATGTGCTCAGATGCTCTCCCCCTCCAGATATAGAAATTGAATTTTTGATCATGGGTGCATTATCCCGAGGAACTATATTGTACCAGTCATTCGGAAGAGGATAATTCAGGGGATCACTTTGCGAAACATATTTCTGTATGTCTTCCTCAGAATATATGGGTGGGTCGCCAGCGTTTTGATATGCAATATTTTGTTGGCGCAAATATTCTTCGGTAGCCATATGCTCCGGTTTGAACGTCAAATTTTGAAAATCAATACTCGAGTTCAAATCGACCTGAATCGATTCTCCTTGTCCCCTCTTCGTTGTAATTAACACAACTCCATTAGCGGCTCTTGATCCGTAAATAGCCGTAGAGGAGGCATCTTTCAGGACGGTAATTGACTCGATATCATTTTGATTGATATCTTCATATGATTGTTCAACCCCATCTACAATAAATAATGGGTTATTATCATCAAGTGACGTTACTCCCCTAATTCTAATTTGGGCTTGTGATCTTCCCGGAGCACCGCCCAAATCTGATACTGTCACGCCCGACGTCAAACCCTGCAGAGCTGTCGTCACATTGACTGAAGAGGTCCTTGCGGCAACATCTTCACCTGAGATGCTGCTAATAGATCCGGTTACCTCCCGTCTATCTTGTGTTCCATACCCAACCACTACCAACTCTTCTCCTGCAATAGCTTGGGGCTGCAATACAACATCAATTTCTGTTCTTCCGCTTATTGGCACTTCCTGTGTTTGATATCCCACAAATGAAACCACGAGTGTATCCTGCAAGGACGGGACGGACAGCTCAAAACTCCCTTCAGTATCAGTTGATGCCCCAGTTGTTGTTCCTTTTACCAATATATTCACCCCGGGCAGGGTTTCGCGGGATTGCCCGTCCGTAACAGTACCGGTAACGGTCTCTTGGGTGGCGGCAGGAATTTGTTGGTGAGAATTATTAGCGTCTTTTTGCTCCAATAGTACCAGCTGCTTGTCGGCAGAAACAGCAAATCGCAGGCTGGTTTCTGCCAGCACCGCCCAAAGCGCCTCCGCAACGGTAATCTGCTCTAAACTCGTGGTTATAGAATGATCTTTTTCTGCCAGCAGCTTGCTGTTGTATACCATTTCCAGATTAGCCTTTACGGCTATTTTTTTAATCGTCTCCAGCAGAGGGACCTCATGTACGGATATAGAAATAATTTTATTGAGTACCGTAGACTCATCAACTTCCTGAGTTATGGGTATCCCGTTATATACCACCCTGTTCTTCTCAAGCGTGGCCATCCTGTCCTGACCCACAGCAACGGCTGAACACACGAACAATACCATCCCTATTTGCACTATCTTGCCCATCCCCTTCAAAATCGAATGCCGTATTTTATTGTCCATAACTGTTACTTTAATCGTTATTGATTGTCAATTAGTTTAAAATGATTATTTGCATCTATGGTGAATTTCACTATCAACTGTCCTCAAAAATGACGGTCCGCCCCTCCCGCCGGTAATCCATATCGAGCGACAGGGCAATCGAATGTAACACATTCGATAACGGTACATCCTTAAAGGAACCAGTCAGCAGTCGGTTTTCACTGGTAATCTCCTCGGCTATAGTGACCTCGATGTTAAACCAGCGCTCCAATCGTTGCTCTATTTCTTTAACCGGGCTGTCCCGGAAGGTTAGTCTCCCCCTGCTCCAATCCAGATATATTCCCAGGTCCGATACCTTCGATGCAGTAACCTCTCCATCAGAAAAAATTGTTCCCTTTTGATTCCGGATTAACCGAACCTCCGGGGACTCCCCGCTCTCACCAGAACCTAACATCACCTTCCCCTCAGAAACCACTACTTGTACTTTGTAATCTTCGGGATAGGCATTCACATTGAACTCGGTTCCCAGGACGCGAGTCACCGACCGAGGCGTATGAACCTCAAAAGATCTCTGCTTATCGGAAGCCACCTCAAAGAAGGCTTCTCCCTCAAGATAGACGATCCGATTTTTATCCCTGTTGTAATCAGCGGCTACACTCAAATGGCTTTCAGCATTCAGGTGGATACGCGTCCCGTCAGAGAGCCGGATCGTTGTCCGTTGACCTTTTTCGGTGGTAATTTCCTGCTTCACCAGCTCCGGTGAAACATCTGTAGTGGAAAATCCAACAAAGTGATAAAACATGACGGTCAGCAGAATAACCGCTGCCGCAGCGATCGCATACGCAACAAATTTTGATTTTCGTAACCTTCGATGCCTTGGCCCCTGATGACCTTTACCTGTATTAAGAGCATGCCCTTTGGAGATCTTACTGGTTTTGGAATCTTTATATGAAAAATATTGCTCGCTGAAAGCATCCCAGGCTTTGTAGGTATCTACCTCAATTCTTTTCCCGGGGGATACTTCCCAAATACGGGTCAGTTCTTCCATAATATTTTTGTTTTGGGTGGACTCGTCGAGCCAATGCTTCACCATTTCCTTTTCTTTAGGGCTACAATTCCCAAATACATAGTTATGCAGTACTTCTTTGTTCATTAGATATCTTTGGCTTTTACCATTTTCTCTATTAATAAAACGGCCGTAGCACAGGCCACCCTGCAACTTTTTTATTATTTCCCGGTATTTCTCAAAAATAGTATCAGACTGGTAAGCAATTATAGTCTCTAACTACAAATATTCTACTATCCAGTATCTAAAAAGGGCTGGTGTTGCTATTTGCTAATCGGTACAGTGGTTATTAGTATCACCCAACAGCTACGGTTGTCAAGCTGATAAAGTTGAAAACTGTGTTGGGTTTTCGGGGGGGGCGGGCTAACCCTAATATCCGGATGCTGAACCCCAATTAACCAAGTACAATTAACCAATAACGGAAATGTTGCTTATAAAAGGCGGCTGGAAATGCAAGACAACCTTAAAGTGCCCTATGCATTGTATAGTCAGTACACTACTCCGTACCCGTATCTCGTATAGAAAATATCTTCGCAATGGTTCGTTCGGTCACCTGGTCGGGCGAATTATTGCGCAGCCGGCTGCGCAGCATATCCAGTGCACGGCTCATCTGAGACTCAACGGTCTTAACGGTAACATCCATCACTTCGGCAATTTCCCGGTAGGTGAGACCGTCTTGCCGGTGTAATACGTATGTTTGCTGTGCTCGCGGGGGGAGGGCATCGATAGCCTGACGTGCCGCCTTAATGAATGCTTTATCTTCCTGGGTGATCATCTTTTGATGTACTTCCTCTTTTTGGTCATGACGTTGATCGGCCTGATACTTCCTGACCACTTTTTGATGGGCTACGTAGTCATACCCCTTATTTTTAACGGCCTGATATAAATAGACTTTTAAACTTTTATCAGGATCCAGCGTCTCTTTCAGGTCCCACAGGTCCGCAAAAACCTCTTGGACCAAATCTTCCGAAACAGCCCTCGACCGGGTGTACCTCCAGCAAAAATTACAGAGAGGCTCGTAGTGTTCCAGAAATATTGCCTTAAATGCCCACCTTTCCCCGTTTATAATTCCTTGTACATACCCTTTTTCGTTACCCATAGACACTTACCCTATTCAACAATTTGATAAAAACAATCAGCTTGGCTAATCCCAGATAGCAGCTAACTATATAATAAAAACGGCTCCTAACATTTCATCTCGAAAGAACCAACGGTAACCTGACATATCCCCTCTATAATTTACCCTCTCTATAATTAAAACGACTAAACTCGAATACACCCCGTAATTTTTTTTAAAATTATTTATAAAAATATTCTGAGTCTTTTCTAAAAGATTCCCCAAAAGACCCTTTGGAACATATTTTCTATTGATCACCCTATTTTGCTTACTCAGAGATGCTTACTCTTCCTTGAAAAAAATCCACATCATATTTATGAAGTAATAGCCCGAAAAAGCCCATCCTGTAAACTATCAACAACCTAACACACAAGTAACTATAGATATGGCATAAGAAAAAACTTGCCAAAATCCCTTCAGCAGTCTTTCAAAAGGTTATTGATGCCGACGGTCAATGGCAAATAAAGTTTACAGGATCATCCCGGAGTTCTATTAATACCTTCATAACTCAAACGTTAACGTACGGTCAGTAACTAAAATCGATTACGTGAGGATAATAATTGCTTGCCGGGAAGGGATTACATAATGGTTATAAGGGCGGAGTGGTTTAAGGATTTTATTTCAACCAGGTTTGCTTGATAATAGTCAATGACATGTAAAATAATATTTTATTTATTTAATAGGTTACTACCTCTAACTGTATTAAACTCATAATAGTTAGTAGTTTAACCTAAAAATCTTTAAAAAGGGATTTAAAAAAACTGATTTCAAATCGTATCTAATTGATCTGCAACCTCTTACCCTTCTCACTGATAAAATAATGATGTAGCCATGAGAGGTCATTTCAATAAACCATCAATAATAAATCGGGCAAAAAAGAGGACAAAATGAAAATAAAACTTAATCCAAATCTGAATCAGGATGACGGTATCGTTATTTCTCCACCGACCATACCTGACCTTCGAGATAAACTTGAAGTAGCCGAATTTCAAATTTCTAAATCAACGGTAGCCCCGTGTGAAGAAATTCAGGCAAACTGGGGGATACAAGCGAAGCAAAATAACGTCACTTTAAGTGATTATCAGTTCAGGCTTCGTGTACATTACGCGGATATTAATAACGATATACCTGCGAGGGGATCAGAGAATTTTTCGGTCTACAAGGATACCTTTTTGTCACTCATGGCCAAACATGTGAATAGTGGGAATATATGGTCCCCCATTGGTGAACCTCTCCAGATTACTACGGAAGGAGAAAATAAGATTAGGGAAATCCCACAATCATTACTTGATAATCTGGCCTTCAATCAAATAAACGATCAAATAGATGGTATCCAATACTTGAGATTTAGATCGGAAATCGAATCGACATGGTTTAATAACCGTATAGAATACAAATTGCCGCTGGAAATCGTCATAAATAACTTTTTTAATGGCGATCTTGATATAACTCTAAAGCTTTATATAAGAGCTGAACTGGATGAGGATAATGAAACCTCGTTAGAGGTAAGCATAACGTCCGATGAAAACGCCAACTTTCATTGGCTCGAAGACATAATTTCCCTGGGTCATAGTGCAACGGTTGCAAAAACTATAGAAAAATTGCTGCCCGTCATCATGGGCTACGTAACACGCGATGCAGAACGAGCTGTTCTACAGCAGGTACAAAGTTTCCTAAACATTGGTGGTTTCCTGGATGACAGGAGATTAATGGAAGTAAGAATTATCCCTTCCGGGAACCTTGGATATATCCAGTTTATTTTCTGTCTTCGAACTGAGGAAAGCCCTAACTTCGGTACCTCAATTGTAAGTCTAAGCGGTACTAAGGCTATCAAAGTTGAAGACCAATAAACCATAAACGAGCACGAAAATTAATGTTTTAAATACTATTCAGGTGGCCTCATAGCAGTAAATGGCGATATGTGTCCCCACGCTCAATAACTTTCTTCAAAAAAATTTGTGAAGATACCCACCAAAAGGACACTTACTACCTATTGTGAGGGTAGCGCCATACCCTCGCAAAACGAGTGAGCTGATACGCTTGGCGTGTCTCTCTCTGATAAATGATGGTTTGTCGACTGATACTCAACATGCTATTTTTTTACGCATTGGCTCCCCAATCCAGACTGCTTTCAATACTAGCAAGCCCCTTCTTTCCAAGTCACCGTTACACCCGGTCCTTTTTGTTTGTCACATGCAGCCTTAGTTATTCCTGGTTTTTGCTCGGACCAACCACCAGCACTTATAGTACAACAGCCAGTTGTTTCGTTTGGGGAATTTTTACTTTCTTTTTCAGCCTGTAAAAGAGCTTTTGCAACCTTTTTTTTGTCTGACATGTTTTTCTCCTTTAGTATCTATTGTTTCGGTTATCAACCCTGTAATATAATGTCGCGCTTGATATATAATGAATTAACAGATAATAAGCTATGATTTGTTACCTAATATTATACACCCTTAGTGAAGCATCTTATACACTATAAAATTGTTGAAAAAGACGATTTTGGAGAAAAACCGGTATGGGAAATATACTCTGTGGCGTCTATCAGATCAGGCGAATTATTGCTGACCTTACCAACCTTTTTATCCATTTAGTGAAAATCAATCGCATCATCAGGAAACGGATTAAGTAGCTCTTTGAGTGACTTGGTATTATGATCCAGCCACTTATCCCATTCTTCTTATAAGAGCATCACTGGCATGCGGTCGTGTAGCTCGCTCATTATATCATCCTTCGAAAGTACACCTCCGTCTCCTTATCTGTGCAAAAGATATAACATCCCCTCATACCCCTGGTCATAAGCGTACGGTAGGTATTCTTGATAATGCGGCCAGCCTTAGCTGCAGCTTTTTCCGGATCTTTCTTTCGCATCTTTTTAAGCCCTCGAATTGAGGAATCATAGGTATATCGCTCATCCAAATCGGTGACTACTTTTCCATCCCGAATTTTGAAATCCGGACCGATAATGACACCTACATAATCCAGCTCTAATCCCTGGCAGGTATGTATGCAGCCGATCTGATTAATCGAGCCTTCCTGTACCAACCATTTCTGCCCGTGATCCTCCAGATTCCATTGCTTGCTAAATCCATGCTCTGGAATGACAATATCCATCGCCCGGCTGTCCTTTTTACTTTTCCACGGCCAGCAATAGCCTGCTACAACCCGAGATTTGTCATTTACTTTATTCTTCTCCTTTATTTCCTCAAATAGGTCGTTAGGAGACGAAAACACCTGAAAATCATAATCGATATCCGAGAGATCTGTATTGGCCGTATCTCTTATCTGCAGGATGTGATCTACCCAAGCGAGGTATCCGTCAGACCCATTGCATCGAAACTGTGAGGAAAGCTCGGTTTCAATAACTTCCGCATCGAACTGATCGGCCCATTTCCTTATCTCCTCTTTCTTCCCTATGTCCTTTATATGTATGCGTTGGTCTTCGTCAATAAAAAAGACCGAAACGTTGGAGGCATTAATTATCTCTTTGATTTGGTTATCTCCCTGATTGCTGTAAAGACCGGACTTTTCTTTTAGACGGTGCGCTTCATCTACAATCAGGGCATCAAAATCATTGGGTTGAGCATCTATAAACTGTCCTGAACTACGAAATAGGTTCTCTACACTTGACCTTTTCATACTGCCCGTTAGATAGGAAGTATATACCTGTCGCGGAGCCGAATTTTTCGTGACATAACTGGCAACATGTCCCTTGCCTATTAATTTTACCAGTAAGTTTACTGCAATAACAGATTTACCGGTTCCGGGTCCTCCTTCTACAAGGATTACTTTCTTCTTCCCCTCTTCGGCACTTTCAACGGCGTCCATTACATACTCAAAGGCAACTTTCTGCTCATCAATCATGATAAACTCTTCGTTGCCTTCCAGCATCAACTTAAGGCTGTCGGCCAGCATTTTGGATGGGCGTATCTCCCCATTATCAATACGGTAAAGAATACCGGAACGGTCTCCGTATTTGACATACTTTTTTATGAAGGAGCGCAGCTTTCTATGGTCCCGATTTTTAAATACAGGGGCCTTGTTTACATACTCTTCGTAGAATGAGTGATCCAACACATTATCACCCATAAAGTTATGCAGGTATGCACACGGTTTTAAGTTTATCCCATCTTCGTACACGGACTTGTTGAAATCTTTTAGCAATTCAGCATATGACCATGCCTGGTAGGATGGGTGGCTCGTGTTATGCAACCCTCCCTGGAAATAGGTTTTTACGATCCCGTCCATATTGGTTCGCTGCGCTGTTTCCCACTGCTTGAGCTCAACGATCACGGCATGATCTTCTTTATTTTCATCCTGCCCGGCAATGATAAAGTCAATCCGCTTGGATGTCTGGGGAATCTGTAACTCGATACTAATTCCGGAATCCTCGGGGATCTCCTCATCATTCAATACCATATACATGTATTGCAGGGAATTCTTCCACGAGCGCTTTTCAGAATCAGAAACTCTCCTGTTGAGTCGAGCCTCATACATATAGGAAATAGATTCCTCAACCCCACCGGACTCAATATCTTCTGTAAACGACTCCTTATCTGCCTGGTAAACAATCATCTGTTAAAGCTCTGCATATTTCTTTGATGAACCCTTTGCTTTATTAACAGGATACTTTTTTTTGTTTTTAGCCAATTTCTTTCTTGCTACTTCCAGTAAATCAATATCATATTTTGAGGCCAGCAGTTGCAGGTATAGAAACACATCACCCAACTCTTCTTCCAGTTTTTCTTTCTCATCACGTTCTAGATCATAGCTCTGTTCTTCCTGCATCCACTGGAATATCTCGACAATTTCACTGGCTTCTACTGACAATGCCATGGCTATATTTTTGGGAGAATGAAACTGATCCCAATCCCGTTCCCTATTAAATTCCTGTAGTTTTTCTTTAAGATCGTCTAGCCGATTCATCAAAATCTTATCTCATCTTTAAGTAAAGCAAGCACTTCTTTGTAGGGGGAATAGACATCCAACATTTTGTTTATCCCATTCTAAGGACTGAAAAGGGAACAAGCAAAAAAAGAAATCCTAACCTAAAAGAGAAGGTATTCCTTTCCCTTTGCTGGTATAAACCGAATTATAGTATCCCCCTTTGCCAGCCGTAAAACATAATAATCAGCCGTCAGTATAATATGATCCTCCAGGGTAATACCCAGCATGTCCCCGGATTTGTTGATTCGCTGGATCTGGTGCCAAACCCCCCAAAAATTTTATAACAATGATCCATAATACCGTAATGCATCCCCGCTTGTAACGCGTTACATTGGGAGTGAAGTTGCGTTACCCCGTAACATAGAGCATCATGGCCACACGATAATTCAACTACGACTGAGGGATATTCCATGAATCACGATCAGCATAAAAACCACGAGCATAACGATCATGAGGATGCTCATGATCACAATCACACCGGGCATGACGAACAGGAGAGCCACCATGATCATGATCACGGTGATGGAGGGCATTCCCATCACGAACATCACAAAATGATGGTGGAGGATTTTAAATTCCGCTTTTGGTGGGTGCTCGCCTTAACGATCCCCATCATGGCGCTCTCCCCCATGATTCAACAGTTTCTGGGGGTCGACTGGCGGTTTGCCGGGGACACCTGGATTCTCGCTGCGCTCTCAACGGTGGTGTATTTCTTCGGCGGCTGGCCCTTTCTAACCGGTTTGGCCGATGAGCTCAAAAAGAGACAGCCGGGGATGATGACGCTGATCGGGTTGGCGATCTCCATTGCGTATCTCTACAGCACGGCTGTGGTATTCGGCTTTGAGGGGGACCTGCTGTACTGGGAGCTTTCCACACTGGTGGGCATCATGCTGCTGGGCCACTGGATAGAAATGAAATCGGTGATGAGCGCTTCCTCGGCGCTGGAAGAATTGGCTGCCTTGATTCCCGGAGAGGCCCATAAGGTGAACGAGGACGGATCCACCGAAGATGTTCCTGTTGAGGAGCTGCAGGAAGGGGACAAGGTTCTGATTAAGCCGGGGGAGAAGATTCCGGCAGACGGTATTGTGGTGAAAGGGGAAACGAGCGTCAATGAAGCGATGCTCACCGGGGAATCCAAGCCGGTAAGCAAGCAAAAAGACGACGAGGTCATCGGGGGCTCGGTCAATGAAAAAGGCTCGGTCACCGTACAAATATCCAAGACCGGGGACGACTCCTTTTTATCCCAGGTGATCAGCCTGGTGCGAGAGGCGCAGGAAAGCAAATCCCGCACCCAGGACCTGGCCAACCGCGCCGCTTTCTGGCTGACGATCGTAGCGATTACCGCCGGACTCCTGACCTTCGGGGCGTGGATATTCTTTACCGGGCAGAGTTTTGATTTTGCCATGAACCGCACCGTTGCCGTGATGGTCATTACCTGTCCCCACGCCCTCGGACTGGCGATTCCGCTGGTGGTCTCACGATCTACGAGCATCGCCGCCACCAACGGCTTTCTGATTCGCGACCGGGCCGCTTTCGAGCAGGCCCGCAACCTGGATGCCGTTATTTTCGATAAAACCGGCACGCTTACCGAGGGTACCTTTACCGTCACCGACATCCTGAATTTCGGGAGTGATCATTCCGACGCGGAGATCCTGAAATACGCGGCGTCCCTGGAGAAAAACTCCGAACACCCGCTGGCCAAAGGCATCCTGGAGAAAGCGGATGAAACCTGGGAGCCGGAGGAATTCAACTCCATCACCGGGAAAGGGATTGAGGGGAAGGTGAACGGCAAAGCGGTGAAGGTGGTGAGCCCGGGCTACATCCGGGAACAGAAAATGAACTACCCGGAAGCAGACGTCGAAGAGATTTCAAGCCAGGGAAAAACGGTGGTGTTTGTGATCATCGAAGAGGCCCTGGCAGGAGCGGTGGCCCTGGGAGATGAAATCCGCGCCTCATCCAGGAATGCGATCGATGCGCTGCACGATATGGGCATCGAGTGTATCATGCTTACCGGGGACAACCGGCAGACTGCTGATTATGTGGCCCGGGAGCTCGGTATCGATCAGGTGTTTGCTGAAGTGTTGCCCGATGAAAAGGCCGACAAGGTAAAAGAGGTCCAGCAGCAGGGCAAGAACGTTGCCATGACCGGGGACGGGGTCAATGATGCCCCTGCACTGGCGCAGGCCGATGTCGGTATTGCGATCGGTGCAGGTTCGGATGTCGCCGTGGAAACCGGGGATATCGTGCTTGTGAAGAACAATCCCGAGGACGTTACCGCGCTGATCAAACTCTCCAAATCCACCTACCGGAAAATGGTGCAGAACCTGTGGTGGGCCTCCGGGTACAATATCGGGGCCATTCCTTTGGCTGCCGGCGTGATGTATGCCTGGGGCGTCATCCTGAGTCCAGCACTGGGTGCTATCCTGATGTCGCTGAGTACCGTCATTGTAGCTGTCAATGCCCGATTTCTCAAGATGGAGAATTAGCTTCGACTTCACCATTCGGAACATCAAGCGCCTTACACTACAAGTGTATCAAATGTCTTTTTTTTTGATGCCTTGAATGCTTGAAATCCAACGTTCCGTCTTGACGTCTTGTACTACGAAAGGATTCCCCTGCAGAGACTTTTTCTTCACCCCTCAAACTGGTTGAACCGCTCGCGGGCGGCTTTGGACAGCTCTTCCCGGTGGTCGGGATGGGCGATCCGGATAAGCGCCTGGGCCCGCTGGTGCAGGTTCTTGCCGTAGAGGTTGGCGATGCCGTACTCGGTGACCACAAAATGCACGTGCGCCCGGGTGGTGACCACGCCCGCTCCCGGTTTCAGCTGCGATACGATCTTGCTCTCTCCCCGGCTGGTGGTGGATGGCAGCGCAATAATGGGCTTCCCGCCCTCGCTGAGCGAAGCCCCGCGGATAAAGTCCATTTGTCCCCCCACCCCCGAGTAGTGATACGTGCCGATCGAGTCCGCACACACCTGTCCCGTGATATCGACTTCCACGGCGCTGTTGATGGCCGTCACTTTCGGGTTCTCCCGGATCACCGCGGTATCATTCACGTAGGCCACATCCAGCATGGCCAGCATGGGATTGTCATCCACAAAGTCGTAGAGCCGGCGGCTTCCCATCACAAAGCTGGCGACGATCTTTTCGGGATGCTTGGCCTTCTTCTTGCCGTTTATAACGCCCTTTTCCACCAGGTCGATCACCCCGTCGCTGAACATCTCGGTGTGGATGCCGAGATCCCGGTGGTTCTCGAGGGACTTCAGCACGGCGTTGGGTATGGCCCCTATGCCCATCTGGAGGGTGGCCCCGTCTTCAACCAGTTCGGCGCAGTTGTTGCCGATCTGCTGCTCCACTTCGTTGGGGACGGGAATGGTGAGCTCGTGAAGCGGCTCATCGGTTTTTACCAGCGCATTGAAGCGGCTGGCGTGAAAGATGCCGTCCCCGTGGGTGCGGGGCATATTCGGGTTGACCAGCGCAATCGCCTTCCTGGCACACTGCAGGGCTGCGCGCGAAGCATCCACCGAGACCCCCAGCGAGCAGTACCCGTGCCGGTCGGGCGGGGAAACCTGCACCAGGGCCATGTCGATCGGCAGAATGTCCCTGCGAAACAGGCCGGGCACCTCGCTGAGGAATATCGGCAGGTAGTCGGCACTGCCCTCGTTTACGGCTTTGCGGACATTGGCGCCGACAAAGAGGGCGTTCGTGCTGAAGGTGTCGCTGTATTCCGGTCGGACGTAGGGCGCGTCGCCTTCGGTATGCAGGTGAATGACTTCGATATCTTCCAGCTCCGGCGCCCGCTCTGTCATGGCGTTAACCAGGGTCTGCGGGGCGGCCGCGACGCTGTGAACAAAAACGCGGTCGCCGGAATTGATGAGTGTTACCGCTTCTTCGGCCGTGGTGTAGTTAAAATGTGAACCCATAAATATCAATAATCCGTTATGTTAATTAGCTTTTATGTTTCGCCCGGCGAGTCGATTAGCCAACTCCCGGATACTGTCTTCGATGGACTGGTTGGTGTCGACCGGAATCAGATGGGAATCATCCAGTTCGGCGGGTGGTTCATAGGCCTTGCTGAGCTTGTCAAAATCCTCCAATCGCGCGTCGGAGACCACCCCGCTCTGCTCCTCTCGCCTCCGCAGGCGTTCCTTAATGGTCTCGTCGGGGCACCGCGCCTCCACAAACAGGTAATCGCGTCCGCTGGATTCCAGCTTCTCCACCAGTCGTTCCCGGTCTTCCCTTTTGCTGTAGGTCGCATCCAGAATCACGGTGTTCTCATCGCTGCCTGCGGCTTGTTCCCCCAGCACCCCGTAGGTGTGCTCTGACATTTCCCTTGAATAGAGCTTCGGACGCTGGTCCTCGGGCGTGCGATCGGTGAGCGGCAGGCCCATCGACCGCTTGCGAATGTGATCCGAGGAGTAGCGGCTGACCTTCAGCCGGTCCGACAACCACCCGGACAGGGTGCTCTTGCCGGTCCCTACCCGCCCCATGAAAATCACCACCACCGCATCAGAACCCAGCAGGGCATAGCGCAGCGACAGGCTGAAGTAGCGGGAAGCAAGACCGGCCGCTTTTTCGCGCTCCTCCGGGGGCACTTCCTCCTCGGTGCTCTGCAGGCTTTTGACCTTGCCTTTGACATACGCCCGGTAGCATTTATAAAAAGTGATGATCCGCTCCAAATCGCTGTCACCCAGTTTCCCGGCCATGCGGGACACAAAATAGCGCTGTTCCCGCCAGCAGCCGTTAAAATCCAGGTCCATCGCCAGAAAGGCCAGGTCGGCCGCCAGATCGCCGTACCGGAAGCGGTCGTTGAATTCAATACAGTCATAGACCATCACCTTCTCCGGGGTAATATAGATATGCTCGAGATGAAGGTCCCCGTGACCGTCGACGATGCGCCCCTCTTCCCGGCGTTTTTGGAACAGGTCCCCGTGCCCCCGGTAATAGTCCCCGGTATACTGCCGAATCGCCCGGAAGGTATCTCCTTCAATGGTCTCGCCGATAAATCGTTTCGTCTGGCTAAAATTCTCGTCGGTATTGACCTTCACCTGCTCCATCGCCCCCCACTCGGAGAGCTCGTCGCTCTGCTGCTGGCCGGTATAAAAGCGGGCCAGCCTCCCGGCCACACGGTCGAGGTGCCGGTTGGTCAGACGTCCCTCTTCAATATAGGAATGCAAAAAATATTCCTCGGAAAGCTTCCGCATCTTGACGGCATACTCGACCACGGAACCGGAATCCGGATCCATATCCATACCCTGGTCCACGGACCCGATCAGATAGCCTCTTTCCCCCTCCCGCCGGGCGATACCCACCACCCCGAGATAGATATCCTCGGTAAGCCGCCGGTTGAGCTGCACCTCGCGGTGGCAGTATGTCCGCCGTTTTGCGAGGCTGCTGTAGTCCAGAAACCCGAAATCAACCGGTTTCTTCAGCTTGTAGACATACGGGGGGACGATAAACACGTGGGAAATATGGGTTTGAATATGGCGGACTTCCCGGGGGGCATGGGGATAGGAACCGGGACGCTTTAGAAAATGCAGCAGTTCATCAGTAAGACCGGTAGGTGCTGGGTTGTCACTCATAACATCCGCTGATTAATGAATAATACTGACAGGTATTGAATATGGCTAAACACGGCCGCCTCAGCAAACGTTCTTTCCACAAACTCATTCTTCACATACCATTCAAACTCCAAACTATTACTCAACTATACACAAAAGAGGAGGTCCTCCCGGCTGCAGGCCCCTCATGCTCCCCGGCGGCACTGGGCTCCGGCCACCCTCTCTCTATTCGGCGGTAGAGAATTTATAGATGGTAGTGGACTCGTATCCCTCTTCCGGGGTGATACGGGTGGAGGGGAAGTTAGGGTGGTGCGGGGCGTCGGGAAAGTGCTGGGTTTCCAGGCAGACGGCGGACCGGGGACCGTAGGGATGTCCCCCTTTCCCCACCTGGCTGCCTTCGCCGGTCAGGGAGTTGGCCGTATACACCTGCAGTCCGGGCTCGGTGGTAAAGACCTCCATAACGCGTCCCGTCGCCGGCTCCGACAGTCGCGCAGCCAGCGCCAGTTCTCCGCCGTCCTTGTTCAACACAAAGTTGTGATCGTAGCCTCCCACATGCCCGAGCTGCCGGTTGTCCGCATCGATGCGCGCGCCGATGGGGGTCATCTCGGTAAAGTCGAAAGGCGTTCCCTCCACCTCCCGCAGCTCTCCGGTGGGTATGGCCGTTGAGTCCACGGGAGTGTACCGGTCGGCGTCCACATAAAGCTCGTGATCCAGGATATCGCCGCTGCCTTCGCCGGCCAGGTTAAAGAATGCGTGATTGGTCATATTCAAGATGGTGGGCTTGTCGGTGCTGGCTGAGTACTCCAGCTTGAGCTCATTGTTATCCGTCACGGTATAGACGACCGTCACTTCGAGGTTTCCGGGATAGCCCCCCTCCCCGTCTTCGGAAAAATAGCTCAGCTCCAGCGTCTGCCCGTCCACCTGCCGGGCGTCCCACACCTGGTGCCGAAATCCTTCGGTCCCCCCGTGGATAGAGTGCTCCCCATTGTTCTTGTCCAGGTGATAGGTGCTGTCGTCGAGCATAAACTGTGCCTGGGCAATGCGGTTGGCATAGCGTCCCATCGTAGCCCCGAGCGAAGCAATGCCGTCGAGGTACTCCTGGGCGGTTTCGTATCCCAGCACCACATCCCCCAGCGTTCCGTCGCGGTCGGGCACCAGCAGCGACACGATCTTGCCCCCGTAGTTGGTAATCTGAACCTTCATCCCCTGCTCGTTTTCCAGGGTGTACAGGTCAATCTGCTTGCCCTCATGCTGCACCTGAAAATCCGCCTGTTCTACGGGCACGTACTCCGGGGAGTCTTCCGCACACGAGATAAAGCTGATGATGATCAAACAAAGGGCGGCCCGGCGAAGATATGAATACATAAATATGAATAAAATTGGGTTAGCTGAATAATTTGAATGTGAACGATCCCGGCAGCCGGTCGAACTCAGCAAAACCGGACGCAAATCGTCTGGCTTTCACTACCATTCCCGGGTCCGACTACCGGTATAATATAACAGAAATTGCCTTATTGGAAAGAGCATCCCGGTATTTATCGCTCCCTCATGATACCCCCATAATATTCTCCTATAAAACCCTGCGTGCGGCCAGGTATCGATTCGCCCAGTATTCCCGGGACAGCTCGCTGATGGTGACCCCCCGCGAGGTGGAAGCGTGTAAAAATTCCTCCCGGTCTACCATAATACCGACATGCAGCCTGTTCCGGCCGGTCCGGAAGAAAATAAGATCGCCGGTCCGCACCGCGGTTCTGCGAACTCCCTCCCCGACATTAAGCTGGGTTCTGGTATTGGTGGGCAGGTCCATATCGAAGTAATCCGCGAAAACGATATTGATGAACATGGAGCAGTCCACCCCGCTTTCCGATGCGCCTCCGAGGCGGTAGGGCGTTCCCTTCCATTCCCGGTAGGCCTGCATCAGCGAAGCCCGGGTGCTATTCACCACAGACACGTTCATGGCGGACGGCGGACGGAACGATTCTCTGTCCCCCGCGGCAGCACTATCGGGGGCATTGCCGCCGCCGGATGCCGTTATAGCGGACGGCGGGCGGGCGGACTGTTTGACCGCTCCGCACCCGGATGAGAGCGCTGCCACACACAACAAAATCACTGTTTTCTTCGCAGATACCATAAAACGGATGATTTAGAACTTAAACTACTCCCCTAAATAATCTATATTTAAAGGCATAATTACAATGACAAAATGAAAGCAGCTATTGAACTATGCAACTTTTGGTGAATATTGATCATGTTGCCACGCTCCGGAATGCCCGGGGCGAAGGGTATCCGGACCCGGTAAAAGCGGCGGCCGTTTGTGAAAAAGCCGGGGCGGCAGGCATCGTTTTCCACCTGCGCGGCGACCGCCGGCATATTCGTGATGACGATGTCTATGCGTTAAAGGAGAGCGTGACGGGATCCCTGGATTTTGAGATGGCCGCCAGCGAAGAGATGCTGGATATTTCCACGGAAATCAACCCACACCTGGTCACCCTCGTCCCCGAAAGCCGGGAGGAGCTGACCACCGAGGGCGGCTTGCGGATGGAAAAGGTATTCGACGACTTTCAACAGCGCGTATTCCCCCGGTTCCGGGAAACCGATATCAGGATCAGCCTCTTTATCGATCCGAACAGGGAAGATATCGAGCTGGCCGGCGAGCTGGGGACCGACATGATCGAGCTGCATACCGGGACCTACGCCAACGCGGAAACCGAAGAAGCCCGCCGGCATGAGCTGCGCCGGCTGAAAGAGGGAGCCGTGCTGGCGCACGAGCTGGGCATGGAGGTCAATGCCGGACACGGGCTGAACCTGGATAACCTGGGACCGCTGGTGGAAACCGTGCCGCACCTCAACGATATCAGCATCGGGCACGCGCTCGTTTCGTCGGCGCTCTATGACGGGCTGGAAACAACGGTGAAGAAATTTTTGAACATTATGAGAGGAGGTTGAAAACCAGGAATCTTGCTCAATACAAACTCCTGAGCGATTTTGAACCGCAGTGTATATATTAAGTACATATACAGGCGATACATGAGGCTTTTGAAATCGCAAAAATGAAAATGTAGAGGTTGGGCAAAACAACGGCTTTGCAAAGGTCTCTGTGATCTGTGGATTGATCCCACGGTATTGTTATCTTCATTTCAACATTAACCCGGATTTTCACCAAGAAATTTGTACTTCAGCAAGGCGAAGGAAAAATAGCAGCGGAGACCTACCACGGTACGTTGAGCACACTCTTTTTATCTTCAACGCCGCTGATGGACCAATTTCGCAGTATGTTACACACTGTTATAATTTTCTGGCCTCTAAAAACGATATATGTTCATATATATCAAAAGGTTACAACAATATACCATAAATTTTTGTGAGAAATACAGGTTAGCAACGTATTAATATTAATGTAAAAAGTAGTATGGAGCATACAGCGGGACATAAATCGGGCTACGTCGCTATTATCGGCAAGCCGAATGCGGGCAAATCGACGCTCATGAACCGGCTGCTGGGCAGCAAGGTATCGATCACCACCCACAAGCCGCAGACCACCCGGCACCAGATCCTGGGCATCCATTCGGAAGACGACCTGCAGATTATTTTTTTGGATACCCCCGGCGTCATCAACCCGCGGTATGAGCTGCAGAAAGCCATGATGAAGACCGTCGACCGCGCCCGCGCCGATGCGGATATCATCCTGCTCATTGTGGATGTCACCGACTATGAGGTGCCGGGACGCATTTTCGAGATGCTTTCCTCGCTGAAGGGAAAAAAGATCTTCCTGGTGATCAACAAAATTGATAAAACCTCCGGGCAGCAGACGGAAGTCGTGGCCAAAAACATCCGGGAGAAATTCGACTTTGACGACACCCTGCTGGTTTCGGCCCTCAACGGGGAGGGACTCCAGGAGCTGATGGATACCATCAAAACCAACCTCAAAGAGGGACCGCCTTTCTATCCGAAGGATATGCTCAGCGAGCAGCCGGTACGCTTTTTTGTGGCGGAGATGATTCGCGAGCAGCTCTTTTTACGCTATCACCAGGAGATCCCCTACTCCTCGACGATTGAGATCGTGCAGTACGACGAGCGCGACGACCTGGATTATATCAGCGCGGATATTATTGTGAACCGCGACTCCCAAAAAGGGATTCTCATCGGCAAGGGCGGCAAGGCCATCAAGCAACTGGGCCGGAACGCCCGCGAGGTGATCGAGGAGTTTGTCGAGAAAAAAGTGTATCTGGACCTGCACGTGAAGGTGCGCGACAAATGGCGGGAAGATCCCAACCGCGTGCGGCATTATGGGTATGGATATTAATATTAATACCAGAGCGACCTTTGGAAAACCGGGAATGCTGGTCGATATCAACCCCGAGCGTATTCAAAACCACAGCGTGTAAAGAATATTTGATGATGTTTCGTTCGCGATAATGCAGCAATGGGCCAGAAGAACGGTTTTGCAAAGCTTTCTATGACGGTTACTATTCACGGAATCCTCTGACTTGCTTATGAACAGTCCAACGACCTGCTTGTTATTTCGAATCGGGTTATTCCTGCTGCTGTCTGTTGCCTTTGCGCGGCCGGCGGACGGGCAGGAGCAGGCCGCCCTTCCTGCCACCCGGGCAGACACCCTTCGCGGGTCCGTCACCCCCCAGCGGGCCTGGTGGGAGGTCACCTACTACGATCTCCATGTCGCCGTCCAGCCGGAGGACTCTTCCATCCGCGGGTACAACAGCATCACCTACCGCGTTACCGGGTCCCCCCGAAAGCTGCAGATAGATCTTCAGCCGCCCCTCCGGATCGACCGCGTGACCCAGGACGGGCGGGAGCTGTCCTGGCAGCGGGCAGGCAACAGCAGCGCCTACTTTGTGGAGGTCCCTACTACCCTGAGCCGTGATTCCCTTTATACCCTTTCCGTCCATTACCACGGGCAGCCCAAAGTGGCGGAAAATCCTCCGTGGGACGGGGGATTTATCTGGGCGGAGGACCCAAGGGGCAACCCCTGGATCGCAACCGCCAACCAGGGACTGGGGGCCAGCGCCTGGTGGCCGAACAAAGATCATCAAACGGCCGAACCCGACAGTATGAGTATCCACATCACCGTGCCCGACCCGCTGGTAAACGTATCCAACGGGCGTCTCCGGGATACGATCCGGCACGCCAACGGCACGACCACCTGGAGCTGGTTTGTCTCCAACCCCATCAATAATTATAATATCGCCGTCAATGCCGGCCATTACGTGCATTTCAGCGATACCTTCAAGGGCGAAGACGGCAAACTGGACCTGGATTACTGGGTGCTGGAGCAACACCTGGACAAGGCAAAGGAGCAGTTCCGGCAGGTAAAGCCGATGATGCGCTGTTTTGAGGACTGGTTCGGCCCCTACCCTTTTTACGAGGACAGCTATAAGCTGGTGGAAACGCCTTATCTGGGCATGGAGCATCAAAGTGCCGTCGCCTATGGCAACCGTTTTCAAAACGGTTACCGGGGAGAGGACCTTTCCGGCACCGGGTGGGGACTCAAGTGGGATTTTATCCTGGTCCATGAGTCGGCCCACGAGTGGTGGGGCAATAACATCACGACCAAAGACATTGCGGATATGTGGGGCCACGAGGGCTTTACCAGCTATGCCGAGTCCATCTACACCGAGTGCCGGTTCGGGAAACAGGCCGCCGCGGAATATACGAGGGGCCTGCGCGACAGGATTCAAAACAGGCAGCCGGTGACCGGGAGATACGGACTCAATGACGAGGGATCCGGGGACATGTATTACAAGGCCCATAACATGCTGCATATGATTCGCCATATCATTGACGACGACTCCACCTGGAAAAACATTCTGCGCGGGCTCAATAAAACGTTTCGTCATCAAACCGTTACCGCCGGCCAGGTCGAGCGATATATCATTCGTCACTCGGGCCGGGAGCTGGATGACCTCTTTGACCAGTACCTGCACTACGGCGGACTGCCGGTCCTCCGGTATTATATAGATGATCTCAACCGCCTCCACTATCGCTGGCAGGCGGACCTCCCCCATTTTGACATGCCGCTGAAGGTGCGGGTGACGGGCGGGGAATACTCTTTTATCTATCCGGTATCCGAACGATGGAAGACCATCCGGCTGCGGGACACTAATACGCTGGAGGTGGACCCGAATTTCTATATTCGGACCGATTCCCTTTCGAAGCCGTAGTTGGTTAACACCGGCGGAGCCGGTCAACCTTTTGGTCTGTAGCAGAAGTGGAAATCCCGCCCGGCGGGAATGAAAAATACGGGTAAAACTGTTATTAAAACTTGTATGGTTTCCAAAAAACATTTATGTTAGCCTTGAAATTATAAACAGATGTCCGATGAAACGAATAGTCAACCATATTACCTGCTGCCGGATGTGCATGATTCGATTTTGTATGCTTTGCACACATCCGAAGGTCTGATTCGTTTCATTTGATTGAACCAAATTGAAGGCCCTTCGGAAAAATCCCGGAGGGCTTTTTTTATGCACTGTTCTTTTTAATTACTGAGCATTGTTATCAAGAAAGGCTGAGGGAACAGGCCCGAAGACGCCTTAGCAACCGCTCTGCCCGGCGCATGTTAAAGTATACTGTAATAATTTATTTGATATGCCGGGGAGGAAGGTGCTACGTCCTGCTCCAGTAGTCCGGAGGAAGATAAATAAAGAGACTTCATTCAGCATCAGACTGTGACTGAATAGCCTCTCTGCGAATCTTCGCTCCGGAAGCAAGATTCGGGGAGAGGCTTTTTTATTGGCAGAGGTTTTGGAAAACCAGCGATTTTGGTCAATATGAACCCCTGAACGAATTCCAAACCACAGCATATAACGCCTATGCGATGATTTGAATGCGCGAAAAAACGGAGATTAAACAAAAACGCTTTTGCAAAATTCTCTGGTATTCATGCTAATTTGATATAAAGCAAACAACGGAATGCGAACTACTTTTAACAACTGGTACGATGAAAAGATGCGCGCCACGGAAGCACTAAGTGCTGAAACCGACCGCGCAGAAAAAACGCTGGAGACAACGTCAACCATCGCTATTGTCGGACTTTCGCGCAGTTTTCACAAAGACAGCCAGTTTGTAGGACGGTACCTGCAGAATGCCGGCTACGACATTGTCCCCGTCAATCCCAATGCAGACAGGATACTCGGCGAACAATCGTACCCGGACCTGTTGAGCATCCCGTTTCCCATTGATGTGATCGATGTTTTTCTGCCGCCCGGGGTGCTTCCGAAAGCAGTGGATCAGGCCCTGGAAATGGAGCCCCGTCCCAAAGCGATATGGCTGCAGCTGGGTACCGGACAGAATCCCGAAGAAGAGAAAAAGGTCAGCGGATCCGGTATTGAACTCTACCAAAACCGCTGTATCAAAGTGGACCACCAGTTCCTGATTCGACCTAAAAAACAAGCAAACACAATATCTGAAACTTAATCCATACAACCATGAGTAATAACGGAGAAGAACGTACCTTTAATTTTGAGACCCTGCAGCTACATGCAGGCCAGGAAGCCGACCCCACAACCGGTGCGCGTGCTGTTCCCATCTATCAAACCACTTCATACCAGTTTGACGATACCGAACACGCTGCCACCCTCTTTGCCCTCAAGGAGTTCGGCAATATCTATACCCGCATCATGAATCCCACCAGCGATGTTTTTGAAAAACGCATCGCCGCCCTGGAAGGAGGCGCTGCGGCGGTAGCTACGGCTTCGGGACAGTCAGCACAGTTTATGGCTATTGCGACGATCGCCCAGGCCGGTGACAATATCGTATCTACTCCGTTTCTCTATGGTGGAACCTACAACCAGTTCAAGGTAACCCTCCCGCGTCTCGGTATCGATGTAAACTTCGTGGAAGAAGATACCCTTGAAAGCTACGAGGCGGAAATTGATGAGAATACCAAAGGTATCTATGTGGAATCGATTGGAAATCCCCGCGGCAACGTGCCCGACTTCGAGGGATTGTCTGAGCTCGCGCAAAAACACGGCATCCCGCTGATTGTGGACAACACCTTCGGGGCCGCCGGCGCCATCTGTCAGCCGATAAAACACGGGGCCAATATTATCACGGAATCCGCGACCAAATGGATCGGGGGACACGGGACCAGTATCGGCGGCGTGATTGTGGACGCGGGGAACTTTGACTGGGGCAACGGCAACTTCCCGCTCTTTACGGAACCGTCCCCCGCCTACCACGGGCTTAACTTCTGGGAAACGTTTGGTCCCGACGGACCTTTCGGCAATATTGCTTTTGCTATTCGTGCGCGCGTGGAAGCGCTGCGGGATTTCGGATCGGCGCCCTCTCCTTTCAACAGTTTTCTGCTTCTGCAGGGACTTGAAACGCTGTCGCTGCGCACCGAACGGCATTGCGAAAATGCCCTGAAGCTGGCCAAATGGCTGCAGCAGCAGGATGCGGTGGAATGGGTGCAGTACACCGGTTTGCCCGACCACCCGTACCACGAGCGCGCCCAAAAGTACCTGAAGCCCGGGCAGTTCGGAGCGGTTCTATCTTTTGGCGTGAAAGGCGGATTTGACCCGGCCCGTTCCTTCATTGAAAACGTCGAGCTTGCCAGTCACCTGGCCAATGTGGGAGATGCCAAAACACTGGTCATCCACCCCGCTTCAACGACGCACCAGCAGCTGAGCGAGGCTGAACAGGCTTCCAGCGGTGTGAAGCCGGATCTTATCCGTGTTTCTGTCGGTATCGAGCATATCGATGATATCATTGAAGATTTCGACCGTTCATTCAAACAGCTCGAAGTAACCGCATAACTCACAGACAGCGCCCTGCAGCACCAGCGGCAGGGCCTGTTACAATACATCCATTGAATTAATAGCATCATATGAGTACTACTACTGTTAAAGAACAACAAACTCTTGACCAAAACGTCATCCAGGCTGTGCAGGCCCTCGCCAAGGAGATCAACAGCAATCCCGAAAAAGCGGATGTTTCTTTCAGGGCCGAGTCCAAACTCGAAAAAGGACTTCAGTCTGAAATCAACGTGCGGGAATTTCAGTTTGTCTCCGACGAGCCGGAAAGCCTCGGCGGCACTAACCGGGGCGCATCACCCGTGGAGTACGTATTGGCCGCATTGGCTGCCTGCCAGGAAATCGTGATCAAAGCACATGCACTGGCCCTCGGCATCAACGTAAAGTCAGTTACGATAAAAACAACCGGTAACCTTGACCTGCGCGGTTTCCTGAATCTATCGGATGACGCCCGGCCCGGATTTAATGACGTGAACCTCATTACGGAAATTGAAACGGACGAAACGGATGAGAAGAAGTTGAAGCAGCTGGAAGAAATTTCCTATAAAAACTGTCCGGTCCTGGACATCATTGAAAATCCCGTGCCGGTAGAAGGAACCATCAATTTCGTCAGCTGAGCAACCATATATTATATAATGTGTTAAATCCGCCGGACAACCTTGTTGTCTGACAGATATATCTTATTATGAACAAAGGCGTACAACAACACAAGCTAAAAGAACCTTTCGTCACCGAGTCGGGGCAGGCCATCCCGGAACCCCTCGTGGCGTACCAGACATGGGGCGAACTGAATAATGCCCGGAATAATGTCTTTCTTGTTTGTCACGCTCTTACCGGCAATACGGCCGTGGACGAATGGTTTGGCGGGCTGTTTGGGCCGGGCAAAACGCTTGACCCCGAACAGCAGTTTATTATCTGTATCAATTCGCTGGGCAGCTGTTACGGCAGCAGCGGACCCACGAGCCAAAACCCGGAAACCGGTCGGCCGTATCGCATTGATTTCCCGGAAATTACGATTCGGGATATGGTTCGACTGCAACAAAAACTGCTCGATGAACTCCGGATTACCGGCATTGAACTGGTCATTGGCGGGTCCATGGGCGGTATGCAGGCCCTGGAGTGGTGCATTATGGACGATCGTCCCCGCTCCGCGGTCTTTGTCGGCATGGGCAAGGCCCACAGTCCCTGGGCGATCGGAATCAGCCACACCCAGCGGCAGGCCATCTACAATGATCCGAACTGGAAGGAGGGCTACTACAGCGCAGACCAGCCCCCCAGGAAAGGATTAGCGCTGGCCCGCATGATCGCCATGATCAGCTACCGGTCCGATGCGGACTACGAAAATAAGTTCGGCCGGCTGCCCCAGGAAGACGGGGATCAGTTCCAGGTAGAATCGTACCTCAACTACCAGGGACAAAAACTGGTGGATCGGTTTGATGCGGTTTCCTATGTGCGGCTCAGCCAGGCAATGGACAGCCATGACGTGGCCCGCAATCGGCCATCGTACCAAGGGGTACTGGGACAGCTGGATATTCCCACCCTGGTGATCGGTATCGACACCGACCTGCTCTACCCGGTGCAGGAACAGCAGGAGCTGGCTGAGCTGTTGCCCGACGCCCGGTACCGTGAGATCCGTTCCGTACACGGACATGACGCTTTTCTGATGGAGTTTGAACAGATGAACGATCTTATCACGTCCTTTATAACTGAAACACCAAGACCAACGCTCTCGTCCTGACGATGAAACAACTTCCGATACATATTTTAAAATTTGGGGGCACTTCGCTGCAGAATGCGGCTTTTATAGAGCAGGCTGCCCGGGTGGTCATAGAGCGGTCGAAATCGGCCCGTCCTTTTGTGGTCGTTTCTGCCCTGAAAGATGTGACTGACGCCCTGATCGCATTGGCGGACAACCCCGGGGGAGCGGAACAACGGATCCATCGCCTGGAGCAGAAACATCTGGAGCTGTTTGACCAGCTGACAGAGCCGGGGCCGGACCACCCGCGCAGGCAACAGCTGCGCGAACTGTTTGAAGAACTCGGCCGGACCACCCGGGATGAGCAGCTGCGAAACAGTGATCGCGAGGCCTGGAAAGACCGTATCCTCTCGGTGGGAGAGCGGGCCTCCGCTCTTATTTTTGCCGCGACCCTCTCCAACCGAGATCTGGATGCGGAAGCTTTTGAAGCCCATCAGTTTATTAAAACGGACTCAACGTTCGGGCAGGCACGGGTGCAGCCTGCGGCCACGCGGAAACTCGCTCGCAGGTTTTTACAGAATCCCGCTACAATCCCCGTAATTACCGGTTTTATCGGTTCCGACGCCCACCAGCGTATCACCACCCTGGGACGCTCGGGATCCGACTATACCGCCGGTATCATAGCCGACGCGCTTGAGGCCGATCACCTCGAAATCTGGACGGATGTCAACGGCGTCCTTTCGGCCGACCCCCGGTGGGTGCCCACCGCCCGGCCGATCGATGAGCTCAGCTTTGCAGACATCGGGGAGCTTTCAGCACACGGGGCCAAAGTGATTCATCCCAAAACGATACGACCTATTTCGAACAAGGATACCACGGTGCTGGTGAAAAACAGTTACAATCCTTCGCATCCGGGCACACGCATCCACAGCGACCATCAATCCAACGGGGCGTTCAAAACCATCACGGTTACGGGCCCCTTTACCCGGCTGCAGGTGGAGGACCAATATGGGTGGGACCTGCTGCAAAAGCTGAAGGACCAACTGAGGGACCGGCCCGACGACGAAACGATCTCCTTTCACCGCAGCTCCTCTTTTGAACCTGCGCGCTTTCTCATCCGCCAACCGTTCTATGACGAGGTGCGAGAGCTGATCAAAAGCTGGGCCCGGGAGCGGGATATCGCACTCAATCCCCGGGAGCATCTTTACAAAGTTAAAAAATTCAGCAATCACTTCAGGGAGGGCGAACAGCTCACCAAACGGATCTGGGATCTGCTGGCTTCAAAAAATTTGCAGCCGCTCCACATCAACAGGAACAGCGACGAGCGGTTTATCTCCTTCCTGTTTGAAGAAGATGAGGCGCGCCGGGCAGCCCGCCTGCTCAACGATTACCTGCAGCACAGGCAAACGACGATCGATCTTTTCGTAGCGGGAACGGGTGCGGTGGGACAGACGCTGCTTCATCAGCTTGCCGCCGCTGATACTAAGGATCTCCATTTCCGGCTGCTGGGAACGTGCAACAGCCGGCACGCGTTATGGGACGACCGGGGACTGGATATGTCCCGGGAAGCCCTGGACTGGTCCGATGCCGTTGAAACCGACTGGTCTCTTCTGCTGGAAAAGCTTACCCAGTCGTTCCGGCACAATATTATTTTTGTGGATGCCACCGGCAGCGAGGAAGTAGCGCGCCTGTATCCCCGGCTCTTTGCCAGCGGAATCCATATTGTCACCCCCAGCAAGCTGGCGAATACCCTTGAACAATCATACTTTGACAGGCTCCAAAAAGAAGCACAGCAAAATAACGCCTCTTTTCGATACGAAACGACCGTTGGGGCAGGGCTGCCTGTTATCGCTACGCTCGAGGACCTGCAGGACAGCAACGACGAAATTCAGAAAATATCAGGAGTTGTCTCCGGTACTATGACCTACCTGTTTAATCAGCTCGAAAAAGGTATCCCGTTTAGCGAGGCCATCATAAAGGCACGTGAACTCGGTTATGCGGAGCCGGATCCCCGCGACGACCTGTCCGGAGAAGATGTGGCCCGCAAATTTTTGACCCTTGCCCGCACCCTGGGCCTGAAAATAGAGCGCGAAGAATTACAGGTCGAATCACTCATTCCGGAAGAACTTGCACAAGTCGATAAATCAGCCTTTCTTACACGCTTGAAAAAATACGATGAACAGTGGCAGCAGCGCATGCTGGAAGCTCAAAGTAACAATGAAACGCTACGATACACGGGACAATTAGTTGAGGGAAAAATTTCTATAGGTATTGAATCCATTCCCGTAAATTCACCAATCGGACAGCTAAAGGGAACAGACAATCTTATCCAGATTTTTTCTACATTCTATAGCCAGACGCCGTTGGTCATTCAGGGTCCGGGCGCGGGAAAGGAGGTAACAGCCGCAGGCGTTCTGAGTGATATTATGAAAACGGCTAAACGACTTAAGTAAGTAAATTTATACTTTTTGCAATTTCAATAACGAAAACCTAACCAATAATGATGTCTTCTGATCAGGGTTTATACCAATCCCACCATGAACATGATGCTTGCGGAATTGGATTTGTAGTCAACATTCAGGGAAAACAATCCCACAAAATTGTGGAGCAGGCGCTCACTGTGCTCCACAACCTCGATCACCGGGGCGCCACCGGCAGTGAAAAGAATACCGGCGACGGCGCGGGCATTCTGCTTCAGATTCCCCACAAATTTTTGAGCGATTCCTGCCAGGGTTTGGGCATAAACCTGCCCGGACGGGGACAATATGGCGTGGGCATGATCTTTTTACCGCCGGGACGGGAAGAACGGCTGGCCTGCGAGAAAGTCATCAGGGAAGTAGTCGAAGAAGAAGAACAGGAAGTACTGGGATGGCGCAAGGTGCCGACCGACAATTTCTACCTTGGCCAGTCGGCCAAAGATGCCGAGCCTTCGGTCCGACAGTTGTTTATCGGTCGAAGCCGGGACATCCGCACCGAACTCGAGTTCGAGCGCAAGCTGTATGTCATCCGACGCAAAATCACCAAAAGAATTGAAAACAGCGATCTTGCGGATAAGGATTACCTGTATATCAACAGTCTCTCTTCGCGCACGATCATCTACAAGGGGATGCTGACGTCGACTCAGCTGAAGGATTTTTACCCGGATCTCACTGATCCGAAAATGGAATCGGCCCTGGCGCTGGTCCACTCCCGGTTCAGCACCAACACCTTTCCCAACTGGAAGCTTGCGCACCCGTTTCGCTATCTTATTCACAACGGGGAGATCAATACGCTGCGCGGCAACCAAAACTGGATGCGTGCCCGCGAGGCGCAACTCTCAACCGATCTGTTTGATACGGATATGGATACCCTCACCCCCATCATCCAGGAAGACGGCAGTGACTCGGCTAAATTTGACAATTGCCTGGAGTTCCTGCTGCTCAGCGGACGATCCCTGCCCCATGCCATGATGATGATGATCCCCGAACCCTGGGAAAAGCATGAGAGCATGGATGATGAAATGAAAGCCTTTTACGAGTACCACAGCTGCCTGATGGAACCCTGGGACGGCCCCGCTTCCATCGCATTTACGGACGGTAAAATGGTGGGCGCGACGCTCGACCGGAACGGCCTTCGTCCCTCCAGGTACTATGTCACCAGCGACGATATGATCGTCCTTTCCTCTGAAGTGGGTGTGCTGGATATCCCCCCCGAGGATATCGTTTACAAAGACCGGCTGCAGCCCGGGCGCATGCTCCTCATCGACACCGAAGAGGGGCGTATCAAAAGTGATGAAGAGATCAAGCACCAGATAGCGCGCGAGCATCCCTACCGGGAATGGCTGGACGAAAACCTGATCGATTTTCATGACCTTCCCTATAGCTTTCAGGAAGAACCGAAGGCAGAGCACGAGGACATCGTGCAGCGCCAAAAGGTATTCGGCTATACCTACGAAGATCTGAATGTCAATGTGGGGCCGATGGCCGAAGATATGCTGCAGCCGGTGGGAGCCATGGGCAACGACGCCCCCATAGCCGTGCTCTCGAACGAACCGCAGCTGCTCTACAACTATTTCAAGCAGCTGTTCGCCCAGGTCACGAACCCGCCGATCGACCCCATCCGGGAAGAGCTGATTACCTCCACGGAAACTATCCTGGGCTCGGAAGGCAACATCCTGGAGACGACTCCTGAAAGCTGTCGGCAGATACGCCTGAAAACGCCTGTTCTGAAGAACGAAGAGCTGGCACAGCTCAAGAATATCAATAACCTCTCGGGGTTTAAAAGCAAGACCCTGCCCATCCTCTTTGACGTCAACAGGGGCGGCGAGGGACTGGAAGAAGCGCTCGAAGAGCTTTTTGCGGCGGCCGACAAGGCCGTTGAGAAGGGAGTCAACATCCTGATTCTCTCCGACCGGGACTTTAACCGGCAAAAGGCGCCGATACCGGCGCTGCTGGCCGTGGCCGGACTTCATCATCACCTGATCCGCTCGGGCAATCGTACCAAAGTGGGACTGGTGCTGGAGTCGGGCGAACCGCGCGAGACTCATCATTTCTGTACGCTGCTGGGATACGGCGTGGAGGCCGTGAATCCCTATATGGCCTACGAAAGTCTTCACGACTTAATTCGCGAGGGCCATCTCGACCTCTCCTTCAAGCGAGCCCGGAAAGGGTACAACAAGGCGGTCGTCAAAGGCATTGTCAAAGTGATGTCGAAGATGGGTATTTCGACTATCAAGTCGTACCGCGGGGCCCAGATTTTTGAAGCGCTCGGCCTCGACAAGGAGCTGGTGGACAAATACTTTACGTGGACCGATTCGCGTATCGGCGGCATCGGGCTGGACACCATTGCCCTGGAAGCCAAAATGCGACACCGGGAGGCCTACCCGAACTATCGCACCAACGGACAGGTCCTGGATGAGGGCGGTCAGTATAAATGGCGAAAAGGAAGTGAATACCACGCCTATAACCCCAAAACCGTCCACACGCTTCAGCTGGCCACCAAAAATGGGGATTATGAGCTCTATAAAGAATATTCAAAGATGATCGACGAGCAGTCGGATCCCCCGGCCGCGCTCCGGAGCCTGCTGAAGCTCAAGACAGACGAATCAGAGGCTGTCTCCATCGAGGAAGTGGAATCGGTCGAAGAGATCTGCAAGCGATTTAAAACCGGGGCGATGTCCTACGGCTCCATCAGCAAGGAGACCCACGAAGCGCTGGCTATTGCCATGAACCGCATCGGCGGAAAAAGCAATACCGGCGAAGGAGGCGAAGACCCGTCCCGCTACACGCCTGAACCCAACGGCGATTCCAAGAACAGTGCCGTCAAGCAGGTGGCCTCCGGGCGATTTGGCGTGACCAGCGAATACCTGACGCAGGGCAAGGAAATTCAGATTAAGATGGCACAGGGAGCCAAGCCCGGCGAGGGCGGTGAGCTGCCTGGACGCAAGGTCTATCCCTGGATTGCCGACGTGCGGCTTTCGACCCCGGGCGTGGGACTTATTTCACCGCCGCCGCACCACGATATTTATTCCATCGAGGACCTGGCGCAGCTTATTCATGATCTCAAGAATGCGAATAAAGATGCGCTCATCAACGTAAAGCTGGTCTCTGCGGTGGGGGTCGGTACCATTGCCACCGGCGTTGCCAAGGGACATGCGGATGTCATCCTGATAAGCGGCCACGACGGCGGGACGGGCGCCTCCCCGCAGACCAGCATCAAGCATGCGGGGCTGCCCTGGGAGCTGGGGCTCTCCGAGACCCATCAAACGCTGGTACTCAACGACCTGCGAAGCCGCGTGACGCTTGAAACTGACGGGCAGATTAAAACCGGGCGGGATATCGCCGTCGCGGCGCTGCTCGGCGGAGAGGAATTCGGCTTCGGGACCAGCGCCCTCATTACGCTCGGCTGTATCATGATGCGGGTCTGCCACCTGGATACCTGTCCCGTTGGCATCGCTACCCAGAATCCGGAGCTGCGCCATAAGTTCACCGGCGACCCGGCCTACGTGGTCAACTTTATGAAATTCGTGGCCCAGGAGCTCCGCGAGCATATGGCTGAGCTCGGTTTCCGCACCATCGACGAGATGATCGGACGTACCGATAAGCTGGTTCAGGCCGAAACGGATCACTGGAAGGCCCGACACCTGGATCTCTCGCCCATCCTGCATCGCCCGGAAATAGCGGATAATGTGGGCACGCGCTGCATGATCTGCCAGAATCACGGGCTGGAAAACGCCCTTGATATCCAGACACTGATGGATATCTGCGAACCGGCGCTGTCCGACGGAAAGAGCGTCCGCGCCACCCTGCCGATCAAAAACACCAACCGCGTAGTCGGGACCATTGTCGGCAGCGAAGTGACCCGCCGTTTTGGGTCCAAGGGCCTGTCGGAAGATACCATCCATCTCAAGTTCGAAGGATCGGCGGGACAGAGTTTCGGGGCTTTTATCCCCAACGGGATGACGCTCGAACTCGAGGGCGATGCCAATGACTACTTCGGAAAAGGACTTTCCGGCGGCAAGCTGATATTGTATCCTCCCAAAAACGCCCGCTTCGACCCGGCGGAAAATATTATTGTCGGGAATGTCTCCTTCTACGGGGCGACCAGCGGACAGGCTTACATCCGTGGCAAAGCCGGGGAGCGCTTCTGCGTGCGAAACAGCGGACTTCATGCCGTGGTCGAATCGGTCGGTGATCACGCCTGTGAATATATGACCGGGGGACGCGTGGTCGTACTCGGGGAAACAGGACGGAATTTTGCCGCGGGGATGTCCGGAGGCATTGCTTATATTCTGGATCTCGATCAACAGTTCCATAAACGATGCAATACCAACCGCGTCGTGCTGGAGCAGCTTCGGGATGAAGAAGAAATAGATCAGGTCTATGAAATGATTCGCCGTCACGCCGAATATACCGATAGTCACCGGGGCTGGAGAGTCCTTGCGAAATGGGATGAAATGATTCACCGGTTTGTCAAGGTGCTTCCCAAAGACTTTAAGAAGATGCAGCAATCGATTGAAAAGGCTCAACAGGAGGGGCTGGACAAGGATGAAGCCGAAATGGAGGCCTTCCTGCAGAATAAATAAAAGCAGCCGGCAGGTTGTTGGATCCGATGGCATATCAGCGAAAGAAATTAAACTCAACAAAATTGTATATCGAATACTATGGGTAAACCAACTGGCTTTATGGAGTTTGAGCGTAAAGAAGCTCCAGGCAGAGATCCCGAAAAGCGGATAAAGGACTGGGATCAGCTGCACGAACACTTAACGGAAGAAGAACTTCAGGAGCAGGGGGCGCGGTGTATGGACTGCGGAATTCCTTTCTGCCAAACCGGCGAGGACAAGAACGGCCGTACCATGGGCTGCCCCGTCCATAACCTGATCCCGGAGTGGAACGACCTGGTGTACAGAGGCAAATGGAAGGAAGCGCTGCACCGCCTGCACAAAACCAATAACTTTCCGGAGTTTACCGGCCGGGCGTGCCCGGCCCCCTGCGAGGGTTCCTGTGTCCTCGGGATCATCGAGCCTCCCGTGGCTATCAAGAATATTGAGCAGGCGATCATCGACAAGGGCTTTGAAGAGGGATGGGTCCAGCCCAATCCGCCGGAAAACCGCACCGGCAAGAAAGTGGCGGTTGTGGGATCCGGTCCGGCCGGACTCGCCGCCGCGGCACAGGCCAATAAAGCGGGACACCATGTGACCGTCTACGAGCGAGACAAGCGTATCGGCGGACTGCTGATGTATGGCATCCCCAATATGAAACTGGAGAAATCCGTCGTGCAGCGCCGGGTTGACCTCCTGAGGGAAGAAGGCATCGCGTTTGTTACCGGGACGGAGATCGGAACCGATATTCCCGCTCCTGAACTGACCAGGGAGTATGACGCCGTCATCCTGGCCGGCGGAGCGACGAAGCCTCGGGACCTGGAAATCGAAGGGCGCGATCTTGACGGGATTCATTTTGCGATGGACTTCCTGCATGCCAATGTGGAGAAATTGCTGGACGATGAACACAAAAAGAAGTTCATTTCTGCCGAGGATAAAGATGTGATTGTCATTGGCGGCGGAGACACCGGCACCGACTGCGTAAGCACCTCCATGCGGCACGGGTGCAATACGCTGACCCAGTTCGAAATCCTGCCGAAGCCCCCGGAAAGCCGTGGGGAGGACAACCCGTGGCCCGAATGGCCTCACATATATAAAGTGGACTACGGCCAGGAAGAGGCCAAGGCCCGCTTTGGAGACGATCCCCGGGAATACCAGGTGATGACCAAAAAATTTGTGGGGGACGGAGACGGGAACGTTAAAGAATTACACACGGTTCGCATTGAATGGAAAACCAATGAAGACGGCCGCAAAGTGCCCGAGGAAATTCCCGGTACGGAAAAAGTGTGGAAAGCGGATCTGGTGCTGCTCGCCATGGGTTTCCTCGGACCGGAAAACCCGGTGCTGGAACAGCTCGAAGTAGAACGGGACCAGCGCTCCAATGCCAAAGCGAAACACGGCGATTACCACACCAGCGTAGATGGCGTTTTTGCCGCCGGCGATATGCGGCGGGGACAAAGCCTGATTGTCTGGGCCATCAATGAAGGACGCGGGGCTGCACGCGAATGCGACCGGTACCTGACGGGGACCACGGAATTGCCCTGATTAGGGTTATTGTTACTTGCTATCGGTTACCGGTTATTTTGGCGGGGGTGATCCCCCGCCAAACTTTTTTCTCCCACACTCTACCACCTTTCTCCCTTTTGGCCGTTTGCCTGCCGGGCTAAACCCATTGCTTTTCCTTAACCCGGGTTTCTCACCAAGAAATTCGGTTTATCCCCCTCTCCGGCGTCTTGCCGTCTTCTTTCAAGTCCCGTTTCCAATCCCCCCACTTATCGGTTTAACGGTTAATTTGATTTTTTGTAATAAGTTCTTGACATATTACACCCTTTCGGGGTACATTGTGGGGTGAAGTGGTAGAATGTGGGAGTTCATATCCACTCGTCGAATTCGATCATAATCGCTGTAATTCTGGGGTCTTTTTATATGCCTAGTTTCAAGGGCCAATATAAACATAGTGTAGACAGTAAAGGACGCGTCAGCTTCCCGGCTAAACTGCGCAAAGCTCTCAATCCCCAGGCGCAGGAGCGTTTTACCATATTGAGAGGTCTTGAACCCTGCCTTTATCTCTACCCAGAAGATGAATGGCAAAAGGTTGAGGACCAACTCTCCCGGATTAACAGCTTTACCAAAGAGGGTCGAACCGTAAAACGCAATTTCCTGCGTTTTGCCGAAGACCTGTCCCTGGACAATCAGAACCGCATTCCACTTCCTTCACAACTTACAGACTGGGCCGGCATCGACGGAAAAGCCATCTTTATCGGCAGCGGCGAGCGCATTGAGATATGGTCGCCCGCCAAGCTGGATGAAGTCGATTCGGGCCTGGACTTTGAATCGTATCAAGAACTTTTTGAGCGTGTGATGACCGACAATGACAACGATGAACAAAAATGAAACATACCATGAGCATCAACCGGTATTGCTGCAAGAGTCCGTAGAGTACTTGATTACGGATCCCGGCGGTATCTACGTCGATGCTACGCTTGGCGGTGGTGGACACAGCCTGGCATTGTTGTCTCAACTAAATAGTGACGCCCGGCTTGTGGGTATTGACCAGGATGACGAGGCGCTCAGGGCGGCCAATGACCGTATTGGCAACGATGCCCGTTTTTCTCCCTTAAAAGGCAATTTCGGATACCTCACACGATTATTATCCCCGGAGTTACAGGGGGAGGTATCCGGAGTCCTTTTTGACCTGGGCGTTTCCACCCACCAGATCAGCGACGCCGGGCGGGGATTTACCTTCCAGGAGGAAGGTCCGCTGGATATGCGGATGAGTAACCTCCGGGGAGTCACGGCGTACCAGGTGGTCAATGAATACTCCTACGAAGATCTTCGCGATGTGATCTACCACTACGGGGAAGAGCGGTTCAGCCGCAAAATAGCGCGCGAAATTATCGACCGGCGTCCCCTCGAAACCACTACCGAACTGCGCGAGGCTGTGGAAGCCGTTGTGTACGGCAAACATCAAATCAAAAGTGTAGCGCGGGTATTCCAGGGGATCCGCATTGAAGTCAACCGCGAGCTTGACATGCTGCGCGAGGGACTGGAACAATCTCTTGAGATCCTTCATACGGGGGGACGTATTGTGGCTATCAGCTACCACTCCCTTGAAGATCGTATTGTAAAGAAATTCTTTAAGGCGGGAAATCATGAGGGAAAGATCGAGAAAGATTTTTACGGCAACCCGATGACCCCCATCGAAGAAATATCCGGCGGCATCATTCGTCCCACTGAAGAGGAAATCAATAAGAATCGGGCTGCGCGGAGTGCAAAAATGCGTGTTGCCGAAAAGATCAATCTTCCGGAGGTATAAGTATGCTGGTAAAATCCCCTTTGAAAAAGGACGACGTGCGTCCCAATAAACGAAAAAAGAAAAAGAGCAAAAAAAAATCTTCTGAGCGTACATCCGGTTCCGGCGAAAGGGTTTACGGCAAAAGAGTCAACAAAAGGAAAGGGAAAAGAAGCCGCATCCCTTTCCCAAAAGTCAAGCCATGGAAGGTTATTACCGGGGCTGTTGTGTTGGGACTTCTGGGCATGCTTTACCTGAAGCATGTATTTGCCACACAGGAATTATTACGTGAAGTACAGCAGGCCGAGCGCGAATATAACCAGGCAAAACGCCTGCACAGCAATTACCGCCTTACCTACGACCAGATGATCGGTCCGGCCGAAATTTATAACAAGGCCAAAGAGATGGGCTTCATGAACGGCGGTCCCGCCGAAAAGGTGATAGAGGTAGAGAAATAGATGCAAAAAGAGCAATCGGGCATATTGAATCGCATGTTTGTGATTTTCGGGCTGGTACTTTTAGTACCCTGTGCCATCGGTATGCAGCTCTTTCGCCTTAACTTTTGGGAGGGAACGGAACTTCGGGAGCTCTGGAGCGAACAGGCAATCGACTATATCCCTATTCCCGCCCAGCGCGGTAACATCTATGATGATGACGGCAGCTTGCTCGCTACGAATACGGTAGCCTATAAAGTGGCCATTGACCCGAAGATAAGCGGGCTCACCCGTGATCAGATTCAGCAGGTGTGCGATACGCTCGGGAAATACCAGTACGAGTCGTCGGGACAGTATCTGCAAAAAATTAATGCGGCGCCGCAGCGGTCGCGCTACGTGGTATTGGGCAAAAATATAAAAGCCCGGGCGTACGAGGCGCTTCGGCAGATGGATATACGCGGCGTTATCCTGGAAGAGGAGTATGAGCGGCGCTACAGCTTCGGATCCCTGGCCGCCCACGCGCTGGGTTATGTGAACCATGAGATTACGGGCATGACCGGACTCGAAAACCAGTACAATGAAGAATTGAACGGCGAGGATGGGGTCCAGCAGGTACGCCGGGGACGGGACGGACGCATTTACGCCTATGTCGGCGCCCCCCGGAAACAGCCCCAACGGGGACACGCGCTCTATACCACCATCGATTCTCACATCCAGGCCATTGTGGAGGAGGAACTGAAATCGGGGATCGAACGTACGGATTCGAACTACGGGACAGCCATTGTCATGGATCCCGGGACCGGGGCCGTAAAGGCGATGGCAAACTACCCCACCTACAATCCCAATAACCCGGCTTCCCTGAATACAAGCAATCGCCGGAATTTTGCTATTTCGGATATGATCGAACCGGGCTCGACGTTCAAGTTGGTTACGGCCATTACGGCTGTTGAGCAGGGGAAAGTATCTTTTGAGGAGGAGTTCGAAACCCCGGAAGACGGGAAGGTTCAGATCCACGGGCAGTGGATGCGGGATCACGATCCGCTGGGGACCCTTTCTTTCTCGGAAGTGATCGAACAGTCATCCAACGTAGCCACTTCACAGATTGCAATGAGGCTTTCCGACGATATCTTCTACCAGTATGCCCGGAACCTGGGGTTCGGCACCCCCACGAATATCGACCTGCCCAATGAAGAAACCGGCCGCTTGCCCAAACCCTACGAATGGAGTAAAGTAAGCCTTCCCTGGATGTCCATCGGCTACGAAGTGCAGGTCACCCCTATTCAACTGGCACAAGCATACGCCGCTTTTGCGAATGGGGGACAAATGATGCGTCCCTATATGGTCCGTAAAGTTGTAGACAGCGAGGACAATCTCGTCTGGGAACAGGAGCATACCGTGGTCCGTCAAATTGCTGAAGAAGAAACGTTAAAAAAATTGTACCCCTCTTTTCAGCGCGTGGTTTCTGACTCCGGTACCGCCGAGAAGGCCCAGGTTACAGGATTGACGATTGCCGGAAAGACGGGGACGGCCCAAAAGCTGGTTAACGGGCGATACAGCAATTCCTACCGCTCCTCCTTCGTGGGCTTTTTTCCGGCAGACGACCCCAAATACGTGGTTCTCGTCATTTTGGACGAACCGGAGACCTATCCTCCCTATGGCGGGTGGACTGCCGGACCGGTGTTTCAGCAGACGGCAAAACGTATTGCGGGACTGGATAATGAAATTGAAAAACATATTATAGAACAGGGCACTGAAAACGAAGCCTGGGCCTATGCCCCGGACCTGCAGGGCCTCACCCTGGAAGAGGCAAAGTTACTCCTGCAGAAACAGGGCATTTCATACACCGCGGAGGGAGCCGGCGACTGGATTACAGCACAGAATCCCGCCGCCGGCTCCGCTTTGAACCCTGCCGATGAGGTTACGGTCGAGTTATCGGAACAAATGACAGTCGCGGATAAAACAGATCTGCCCGAGGGATATTCTGTTATTCCGGATGTGGGAGGCATGAGCATGCGCAAAGCCACCCGGCTGATTGCCGGACGAGGCTTTAACATAAAAATGATCGGCTCGGGGACGGTGTACTCCCAGTTTCCGCGCCCCGGCGACCAGATGAAGAAGGGGCGAACGATTACCGTCCGCGGCAAATCAAAAACCCTCAACACCTTAGTCAGTAAGTAACGGTAACCAACCGGACATTAACTACCTTGACCTTTAAACAACTCATAGCACTTTGCGAACCGATGGACGTCTCCGGACCGGAGCCGGGCGAGATCGGTATGCTTCGCCAAGACTCGCGCAAAGTGACGGGCGGGGATGTCTTTATGGCCATCCGGGGCCTGCAGGCAGACGGTCACCTGTTTATGGAAGAGGCCGTCGACAAGGGAGCTTCGGTCGTTATCTGTGAAGAGAAGATCCCTCTGGGTAACCAAGTGGCCATAGTCAGGGTGGCGGATACGCGGGCTTTGGCCGGTCCGCTGGCCCAGGCCTTTGAGAACAATCCCGCTGATGAGATGAACGTGATCGGCATTACCGGTACCAACGGCAAGACCACCGTATCCACCCTTGCATACCAGGTATTGCGGACACTTGACACGAAAGCGGCCCTGCTGGGAACCGTGGGCAAGCATATCGATGACCGCGTTATCAAAAGCAGGCTTACCACTTCTGATCCCATCGAACTGGCTTCGGATATGCGGCAGATGGCGGATACGGGACATACCCACCTGGTGATGGAAGTTTCATCCCATGCCCTCGACCAGCGGCGGGTGAACGGCATCCGTTTTGATGTAGCGGCCTTTACAAACCTGAGCCACGATCACCTGGACTACCATAATAGCCTGCAGGATTATGCCCGCGCCAAAAAAAGGCTGTTTGAATCCCTGGATGAGAAGGCGACTGCCATTATCAACGGCGATGACGAACAGGCGCTGTTTATGATCTCCGGCACTCCCGCCGAAACCATCACGTTCAGTTTCAACAAAGCGCTGGACGTGGAATGCCAGATTTTAAAAGACAGTACGGAGGGACTCCTCGTCCGTATCGGCAAAAGACTAATCAAAAGCGGGTTGATGGGCGAATTCAATGCCTACAACCTCACCGAAACCTTTTTGATTTGCCGGGCCCTCGGCTTTGATGAGGACGCCATAGCGGAGGCCCTCCAAAGGGCCCCCGGAGCGCCCGGGCGCCTGGAGCGCGTCAAAACACCCGGGGACGACGACCCGGTCGTATTGGTGGATTATGCCCATACCCCCGACGCCCTGGAAAATGTGCTACGTACGCTTTCGGGGATAAAAAAGGATAAGCAGGTGCTACACCTCGTATTCGGCTGCGGCGGCAATCGAGACAGAGCAAAGCGGCCAAAAATGGCGTCCGTGGCGGAACGGTATGCCGACAGAATCACCGTCACCTCCGACAATCCCCGGGATGAAGACCCCGAGGCCATTATTGACGAGGTGATGAAGGGGTTCAAAGACCGGGATAAAGTGATCCGTACCGCCGACCGTGAAAAAGCGATCATCCAGGCGATCCGACAAGCCGACCAGGACACTATTATTTTGATCGCCGGCAAGGGACACGAGACCTACCAGGAGATTGGCGGACAGCGCCGCGACTTCGATGACCGGAGCGTGGCGCGCGAAGCATTAGCCGGCAGGAACAGGAATGGGAACACCAAACCTGCGGGGACCTGATGTTATACGAACTTATCAGCTGGCTTGAAGTCAATTACCAGCCGCCCGGCTTTGGTGCGTTTGAATTTATTACGACCCGGGCTGCGGTAGCCGCGGCGATGGCCCTGTTTATCAGCATCATGATCGGCCGGCAGATTATCACGTGGCTGGAACAGATGCAGCTTCGCGAGATTATTCGCGATGACATAGGCCTCGACACCCACCTGGGCAAAGCTCATACGCCAACCATGGGGGGAATCATCATCCTGCTGGCGGTGCTTATTCCCGCCCTGCTCTGGATGAGGATGGACAGCATTTACACCTGGATGATCGTCCTGGTTACCCTCATATTGGGCGTCGTCGGCTTTGTGGATGATTATATCAAAGTCGTTAAAAAAGATAAATCGGGACTCAGCGGGCGTCTCAAAATAGCGGGACAGGTGACCGTGGGACTCCTTCTGGGCTGCGTGCTCTACTTCTGGCCGGATTTTCAGGAATTTAATACCCTCACGACGGTCCCTTTCCTGAAGAATGTCAATATTGATTATGCCTTTTTGGGAGAAGCCCTGGGCTGGGTCATCTATATACCGGTCGTCATTTTCGTCATTACCGCCGTCAGTAATGCCACCAACCTTACCGACGGACTTGATGGACTGGCTGCCGGGACCTCAGCTATAGCGGGACTCATTTTGGGGATTTTTGCGTATGTGTCGGGACGAACGGACTTTTCGAGCTTTCTGAATATTATGTACCTGCCCGGCGCCGGGGAACTGACGATTTTTACCGCTTCCCTGGTTGGAGCCTGTATGGGTTTCCTCTGGTACAATACCTATCCCGCCTCGGTTTTCATGGGCGATACCGGCTCCCTTGCGATCGGGGGGGCCTTTGGTGCGCTGGGATTGATGCTCCACAAAGAGCTGCTGCTGCCTGTCGTATGCGGTATCTTTTTTCTGGAGACCCTCTCCGTGATTATCCAGACGACCTACTTCAAATATACGCGCCGCAAGTACGGCGAAGGCAGGCGATTTTTTCTGATGGCTCCCATCCACCATCATTTTGAAAAAAAGGGATGGCCGGAATCCAAGATCGTGGTACGATTCTGGATTATAGCCGTGCTGCTTGGAATCCTCGGACTGTTAACCCTGAAGCTGCGATAATGATGATAATGGACGTGCAAAACAAACATATCGTTGTGATCGGTGCCGCCCGCAGCGGGTTGGCTGTCGCTTCCCTGCTGAAACGGAAAGGAGCAAAGCCGTTTGTCACGGACCGAAACGAGCTGGAACCGTCCGTTTGCTCCCGGCTCGCCGGGCAGGAGATCCCGTTTGAGCACCGGGGACACACCGAAAAGGCGGAGCAGGGCGATTTCGCCGTCCTCAGTCCGGGCGTGCCCACGGAGGCCCCGCTGGTTCAGCGTTACCTGAATTCCGGCAAAGAGGTTTTCTCAGAGATTGAAGTTGCAAGCTGGTTTAACCGGACGCCTGTCGTGGCTGTCACCGGCAGCAACGGCAAGACAACGGTCACCAACTGGATGGACCATACGTGGAATCTGGCAGAGATTGACCATCATACAGCCGGAAATATCGGCTATGCTTTTTCCGATACCATCGATACCGCACAAGAGAAACAAGCGGTATTGCTGGAGGTCAGCAGTTTTCAGCTGGACCATATCCGCAGTTTTCATCCTCGTATCAGCTTGCTGTTGAATATCACCCCTGACCACCTGGACCGTTACGAGCATAATTTCGACAAATATGCCGCGGCCAAATTCCGCATCACGGAAAATCAGTCCTCCGGCGACTGGCTGATCTATAATTATGACGACAAGACCATTGCCGGGCACGTGGAATCCCTTAAAAAAAAAGAAGATGCTCCACGGCTGCTGGCGTTTTCCGGCCGGCAGGAGCTTTCCGGGATCGACGGGGCGTTTGTCCGCGATCAACAGATCATACTAACCTTTAACCGAGAAGAAGAGATTCTGATGCCTACAACTGATGTAAACCTTTCGGGAAAACACAATCTGAACAATGGACTGGCCACGGCATTGGCCGCCCGTGCATCGGAGATCAAAAGCGATGTTATCCGGGAAAGCCTCAGCTCTTTTGAAGGGGTTGAACATCGCCTCGAACAGGTCCGTACCGTCGGGGGCGTGCGATATGTCAACGACAGCAAGGCTACCAATATCAATGCCGTTTGGTATGCCCTGGATAGTTTCAAGGTGCCCCTCACCCTTATTTTGGGGGGGCGGGACAAAGGAAACGATTACCGGGAGCTGGCGGATCAGATTCGTGAAAAGGTACACACCGTCATCGCCATCGGCGAAGCAACGCCGATGATCGAAGAACAGCTCAAGGCGATCGTACCTCATTTTAAAACGGCCGATACGATGAACGAGGCCGTTCGGCTGGGAAAACGAAACGCAAAACGGGGAGAAGTCGTCTTGCTAAGTCCCGCCTGCTCCTCCTTTGATATGTATGAGAATTACCAGCATCGGGGCAATGAATTTAAGAAAGCCGTAAACAGACTATAAATACCGTGAATACATGACAAACAGCAACCACGACCACCTTTACGACCGATGCCTGCATCAGGCGCATTTGTGCGACCGTTGAAACGTAACCCTTTGGAATTTACAGCGAAGTGATCTTTACAACACCCAATAACAACATATCCTCCATCATGGGCACCAGCCCGGATGAGATCGATACGCCCAGCCAGGGCAGCGACCGGGTACTGCTGGTGTCGGTCGTCCTGCTTATGATTTTCGGAACCCTGGCGGTGTATTCTGCCATTGCCTTTTTTGCGGAAAGCAAGCATACCTCGGCCGGCAGCCTGGTTATGGGACATATTCTGAAGCTGAGTATCGCTTTCCTGGGCATGCTCATCGCCTCAAAAATCAATTATCACAACCTGGCCAGGTTCAGCCGCTTCGGTATGATCATCAGCTGGATTTTTCTCATCGCCGTCATGGTCTTCGGCACGGAAGTATTCGGTGCCAAACGATCGCTGGATATCGGGGGATTCTCCTTTCAGCCTTCGTCCTTTGCCACCGTTGCCCTGCTGATTCATGTCTCGGTGCTTCTGGATGAAAAACAGGACTATATCAAGGATTTCAAGCGCGCTTTTCTTCCCATTATGTTTTGGGTGGTTATAACCTGCGGACTCATTGGCATCGAGGATTTCAGTAGTGCGGCGATCCTTATGGGACTTTCCATGCTGCTGATGTTTGTAGGCCGTATAAGTTCATTACAGCTGGGCGCCCTGGTTATCATCGGTCTGCTGGGGGCATCTTTGCTGATCTGGCAGTCGCCGGAACGTCAAAGCCGGATTGATAACTACATCGAACAGGTCGTGCAAATCAAAAGCAATGAGTTTAATGTCGAAGAAGGATACCAGGCCCAGCAGGCTCACATCGCTATCGCCCAGGGGGAACTGTTCGGGGTGGGCATCGGCAAAAGCACCCAGCGCGATTTTCTCCCGGCTCCCTATAATGATTTTATTTTTGCCATTATCGCCGAAGAATACGGGTTGGTAGGGGCAGTCCTGCTCTTACTGCTTTTTACCGTCATCCTGTTCCGCGGTATCGGCAAAATTGCTAAGAACGCGCCGGATACCCTCGGAATGCTGATGGCGGTGGGCTGTACCCTGGCGATCGTCCTCTACGGTTTTGTAAATGCCGGTGTTGCCAGCGGACTGCTTCCGGTCACGGGACTACCGATGCCGTTTGTAAGCTATGGCGGGACCAGTACGCTGTTTTCAGGAATAATGATCGGAATACTCATGAATATCTCCAAATACAGTAACGGTAAGAATAGCGTGTTTTATGCATAAGAATACAGCTGACATAGCAGATTCAACTGCTGCCTCCGGGGGTACGCTGAAGTTTCTTATAGCGGCCGGGGGCACCGGGGGACACGTATACCCGGCCATAGCCATTGCTGATGCGCTCGGGAAAGCGTATGCCGACTCGGAGTTTCTTTTTGTCGGCACCAAAAATCATATGGAATGGGAAGCGGTCCCGCGGGCCGGCTACGACATCACCAGTATCTGGATCAGCGGCTTTCACCGGCGGTTAACCGTCAAGAACCTGCTATTCCCGGTCAAGCTGGGCACCAGCCTGGTTCAAAGCCTGCGCATTGTCCATACCTTCAAGCCGGATGTTGTCATCTCCTGCGGGGGGTATGTTGCGGGACCCGTGGGCTGGGTTGCTGCAAAAAGCGGCTATCCCCTGGTTATACAGGAGCAAAATAGTTTTCCGGGCGTCACGAACCGGCTGCTGGGTAAAAGCGCAGAACTCATTTTTACGGCTTTTAAAGATGCGGAACAGTTTTTCCCGGAGGATCGTGTTGTGCCGGCCGGCAACCCGACGAGAAAATCACTGACCAGTGCCGATACGAAACAAGCCTACGAGCACTTCCGTTTTGATCCGGATAAGTCCACCCTGCTGATTCTCGGCGGAAGCGGCGGCGCCCGGAGTATTAATGAAGCAATGGCAACCCATGTTTCGACGCTGCACGATGATATGCAGCTGCAGATTATCTGGCAGTGCGGCAAACGGTATTACGACCGGCTGCGGGAAGATATAAAGCCGGCCCGTTTTGACAACCTGCTGCTTACGGACTTCCTGCATGAAATGCCGGAAGCCTACGCGGTGGCCGATCTGGTGGTCAGTCGTGCCGGGGCCCTCTCCTGCTCGGAGCTGGCCCTGACCGGCAGGCCAAGCATCCTGGTACCGTCGCCCAACGTGGCCGGCGACCATCAGACCAGAAATGCCGAGTCGATGGTTCAGGAAGGGGCGGCCGAACGGGTTGCGGACGATCAACTGAGTGAAACGCTGACCGGGTTGGTCAGGCAGCTGATAACCGACCGGCAGCGGTTGAAAAGCATGCAAAAAGCAGCGCTGAAACTGGCGAAGCCCGAAGCCGCCGAAACCATTGCCGAAGAAATTATAACACTGGTAAGCAATAAACAGCCGCTATGATATCATTAGGACCCAAAGAACGGCTAAAAAAACAGAGCCCAAAACACCAAAAGAAGCTCTGCGCACCTGTTGCGTCTTTTTGGGCGGCGCTGTCGTACAACCGGATAGTCAACTGATTAAAACAAGCAAGTAATGACGAAGCAAATTCAACCACAACCCATATTCGGACGAACCCGCCATATTCACATGGTCGGGATCGGGGGAATCGGGATGAGCGGCATGGCCGAGATCCTGTTGCAGAAGAACTATATCGTTTCCGGATCGGATGCCAATATGGGCGAAACCATTGAGCGGCTGCGCGAGCTGGGGGCCGAGATCGCAATCGGTCACGATGCGGCAAATATTGAGGGCGCCGACGTGGTGGTATATACCAGCGCCGTAAAAGCGAAAGAAAATATTGAAACCAGGGCGGCCATGGAAAAAGGTCTGCCCGTCATCAAGCGAGCCGAAATGCTCGCAGAACTGATGCGGATGAAGTATGGGGTCGGAATCGCCGGGACGCACGGCAAAACGACCACCACGACCATGACCGGGCATGTGATTCAGGACGGTCATTTTGACCCGACGATCATCGTCGGCGGCAAGGTACACAGTTTTTCCGAGACCAACGCCGTTGTCGGCAAAGGCGATATCATCATTGTTGAAGCCGATGAGTTCGACCGGACGTTCCTCCGGCTGCGTCCCTCTCTGGCGGTCATCACCAATATCGAAGCAGAGCATCTTGATATTTATGACAACCTCGCGGACGTAAAGGAAGCGTTTATAGCCTTTGCCAATAAAGTACCGTTCTATGGCGCTGTGGTGCTGTGTCTCGACGATCCCAATGTGCGGAGTATCATCCCGTCCATTGATCGCCGTACCATAAGCTACGGGCTGACCCCCCAGGCAAAAGTGCGGGCCACCGACATCGAGGCCGACCATTTTAACAGTATTTTCACGGTGGTGAATGATGGAGAAAAAATGGGCAGTATTACACTCCGGGCGCCCGGCGAGCATAACGTACGCAATGCCCTGGCAGCGGTGGCGGTGGGACTTGAACTCGATATTGACTTTAAACAGATAAAATCGGGGCTGGAACGTTTTGAAGGCGTCTTCCGCCGGTTTCAGCTGAAAGCCGACCATAGTGGCGTCATGGTGATCGATGATTATGCCCACCATCCCACGGAAGTCCAGGCAACACTGAACGCGGCCCGGAAGGGTTGGAAAAACCGCCGGCTCATAGCGGTATTCCAGCCGCATCTTTATTCGAGGACGCAAGCACTCTACGAAGAGTTCGGGCTCTCCTTTTTCGATGCGGAGGTCTGCGTGATCACGGACGTCTATCCCGCGCGGGAGGATCCTATTGAAGGCGTCGATGGCAAGCTTATTGCGGATGCGGCCAGGGAGTACGGCCACCGCCAGGTGCATTATGTGGACAATAAAGAAAAGCTGCCGGAACGACTGAAGGAGATTATCGAAACCGGCGATGTGGTCATCACCATGGGAGCCGGCGACATCTATAAATACGGCGAAGCATTTGTTGAAGAATTGGAATCCGGAATACCAGCGCTAAAGCAATGAACAGCATCTTCTGAAACATCATTTTCCCGGCACCGCCGGGTACAGAAAGACAACAGTTAAGACAGTTATGGCAAAAAAAGAATCACATACCGGCACTATCAATCCGCTCCCCTGGGTCGGAGCTGCTCTTTTTGTGCTCGGGTTGGCCGTCGTAGCGGGTTTCTACTGGAGTGCACAGATGAAGGTACAGGAAGTTTATTTTGAAGGCCATCATTTTGTCTCCCGGGAACAGCTTCGCGAAGTCGATATCCCCACGGGTATCCACCCGGATAGCCTGAATTCGCTGGATATCATCAGCCGTTTTGAACAGATGCCTTACGTGAAACGGGCGGCCGTGGATGTGAAACCCAGCGGCAATATTACCATACATATTACCGAACGGCAGCCCGTCGCGATGCTAACCGGCGAAGGCAGTGAAATGTATATCGACCGCGACGGTATCCTGCTGCCGATGGTCCTGGGCAAAACCGTAAATGTACCTCTTTTATACGGCTTTGATGCCCGTTCCCCCGGCGATACGCTGAGCGGACGGCAGGCGGGACCGGTCACCGATTTTTTGGGTCGGCTCCGGGAGAAACCGGTCAGCAACGCAACCATCAGCGAAGTAGCATGGACGGAGAATGGTATTGTTGCTCTGACGAATGACCATGGCGTAAAGCTCATCTTCGGGAAAGAAGATTTTGGCACCCGGCTGCGAAACTGGGAAGCTTTTTACGCAGAAATCATCAAACAAAAAGGAATTGAAACCATGCAATCGATCGATCTGAGATTTCAGGAACAGATCGTAACGCGCGAACAATGAAATGATAATTTTAAAACTGCAGTGTGTATTGCACCGAACTCGCTTCAGCGTCATAGCGCACGATCAGGACGACACATAAGAACATTGAGATTAAATAATCATATAACCGTACGTGGATAACATTATGGAAGAGCAAGAAGACAGAATTGTAGTTGGACTGGATATCGGAACGACTAAGGTGTGTGCCGTCGTTGCTTCAATCGATCCACAGGATCGAATCCACATTTTAGGGGTGGGGAAGGCCTCGAACGAAGGACTCAACCGCGGGGTGGTCGTCAACATCGACAAAACCGTAAATGCCATCAAAACGGCCGTCGAACAGGCCCAGCTGGCATCGGGTATCGAGGTAAACTCCGTAAATGTGGGAATCGCCGGCGATCATATCCGCAGCATGCGCAGCAAGGGGGTCATCACGATCAATAACAAAGACAACGAAATTACGGTGGATGACGTGGAGCGTCTCCTGGAGGACTGCCAGCGCATTATGCTGCCGACCGATCAGCAAATTCTTCATGTTATCCCCCAGGAATTTGTGGTCGACGGACAGGATGGAATCAGTGATCCGGTCGGCATGAGCGGCATGCGGATGGAGGCGGAGGTGCATATTATCACGGGACTCGTCTCGGCCGCCAAAAACATCTACCGATGCGTGGAACGCGCCGGATACCAGGTGGCCGATATCATTCTGGAGCCGCTGGCCTCCTCCTATTCCGTGCTCGACGACGAAGAAAAGGAAGCCGGAGTCGTACTCGTGGATATCGGCGGGGGAACCACCGATGTGGCTATCTTCCAGGATAATACCATCCGCCATACCGCCGTCATTGCCATTGCGGGTAAAAAAGTGACCGATGACATCCGCATGGGTCTCAGCGTGCTGGACGACCAGGCCGAAAAGCTGAAGTGCAACCACGGGGAAGCCTATATCGACCTGATTGAAGAGGATGAAGCGATCACAGTACCGGGCATCGCCGGACGTCCCCCTAAAGAGATCACCAAAAGTATTTTAGGCAAAATCATCCAGGCGCGCATGGAAGAGATCCTGGAGATCGTTGCCATCGAAACAAAACGAAGCGGATATGCCGATGCCCTCAGCGCAGGGGTTGTGCTGAGCGGCGGCGGATCGCTCATCAAGAACATATGTCCCCTCGCCAACGAAGTGCTCGGCATGGACGCCAAAGTCGGGAAACCGATGGGACTCAGCGGGGGCTTAACCGAGGAAGTGAACAATCCCATTTTTGCCACCGGCGTGGGGCTGGTCATGCACGCCATCAAAACAGGAAGCGGTCCACAGAACCAGGCCATCGTACCATCCTCCACCAAGGGATCCAGTGTGGAAAAAGTGATGGAACGGCTGGCGGACCGGATGAAAAGCTGGTTCAAAGAACTTTAAAAATAAATAATAGCATAGCAATCAAGTAAAAAAACAAAAAGCAATCTAAACAAGGAGTCAATTATGAGCAACTTAAATTCTCGTTTTAGTTTTGACATCGACAGTCAGGACAACGCAAAAATAAAAGTCGTGGGCGTTGGCGGCGGCGGAGGCAATGCCGTCAACAACATGATCCATAAAGGTCTCACCAGTGTAGAGTATATCGCACTGAACACCGACGCCCAGGCGCTTAAAAACAGCACAGCCGATATCACCATCCAGGTAGGCGCAAACCTTACCAACGGACTGGGTGCCGGTGCACGTCCCGAAATCGGGCGTGAAGCCGTAGAAGAAAATCGACATGAAATAGAAGAGGCGATCGAAGGAGCCGACATGGTCTTCGTGACCGCCGGAATGGGAGGCGGAACCGGTACCGGGGGCGCTCCCGTGGTGTCCGGTATTGCCAAACGGAAAGGCATCCTCACGGTAGGCATTATTACCACTCCTTTTGAATGCGAGGGACCCAAGCGGATGAAATACGCACGCGAGGGGATTACCGAACTTAAAAAGAACAGCGACACCGTTATCGTTATTCCCAATGAACGGCTCATGAATATCGCGGATGAAGATACCACCCTGCTTGAAGCCTTCGAGCATGCCAACCAGGTGCTTTATAATGCGACCCGTGGTATCTCGGATCTTATCCTGATGCCCGGACTCATTAATCTCGACTTCGCCGATGTGCGCACGACCATGCTCGACGGGGGGGCGGCCATCATGGGTGCCGCCAATGCCACCGGCGAAGACCGTGCGGAAATAGCTGCGCGCGAAGCCATTAACTCGCCCCTGCTCGACGGCGTAAGCATCCGCGGGGCCCGTAATGTGCTGGTCAACATTTCCTCCGGTGCCAACCTGGGTATGAAGGAAACAACCACCGCTACCAGCATCATCCAGCAGGAGGCCGGCGAAGACGCCGAGATCATCCTGGGGACCGTTCTCGATGAGAGTTTTGATGACGAGCTTCGGGTGACGGTCATCGCCACGGGATTTGACCTGGCGGATAACCGCAACGAGGCCCGTGTCGCTCCCAACAAAAAGGAGAGCAGCAGTTCAACCAAGCAGTCGTCATCAGACGATCTGAAGATGCCCACCACCAGTGAGGTGACGGGACAAACCCGCTATTCCAAATCTGCTGACCAGCCTTTTTACAAGGGGGAGAAAAACCTTAAGCATATGGACCAGCCGGCCATTCACCGCCGGGGACTCAAGAACATTCACTCACTGGATAAAAAGGAGGAAAAACAGCAAGATGAGCAATCCAAAAAGCAGCAAAAAGGTGATAAATTACTTAATAACCGACGCGAGCGAATAGATAAATCGGATTCCGACCAGCCGGCTTTCCTCCGCAAAATAATGGATTAGGACGAGCTGATGACGGATATACTTAGATTGCTTTGCTCTGATGAAATAAGCTGATACACATATATCAGTTTACCTTCCCGCTATATGCGGGATTGATTGCTAAACTATAAAGGGAGTCTTTTGAACGGGACTCCCTTTTTTTATTTCAATACCGCTATTATCCTCACCCGCTTTGCCCTTCCCGATGGTCAAAGCCTGCCTCCCCTACCAAAGCGGAAGGGAACTTGAGGATCTCAACCAACCGGCTCTTGGAAATAAGTCAATATCATGGTATAAATGCCGTGGTGGAAACCGTTTTAAAAAACTTCGCTCAGTAACTTAACCGCCATTGCCACCGCTAACACGGCAAAGCCGTATTGCAGGTAGCGGCGCTTAATCTTCAGGTTAAACAGCGCGCCCCCGAAACCGCCCAGCAATCCCCCGGCAGCAAGCGGGAAAGCGGCCCCAAAATCCACGTAACCGGCGGAAAATGAGCTCAGTGTTGCGGTCTCCCCGTTGAAGAAGGCCAGCTGTCCCCACCCTGAGAGCGAAATCAGGACAATCGCCAGGGATGATACGCTCACGGATTTCACAAAATCCTTCTTGTACCAGAGATTCATCAGCGGCACCATCACGCCCCCGCCCCCGATGCCCGCCAGGGCCGCCACAAAGCCTCCCAGTCCGCCGGTAACGGTCGACTCCCGCAGGGAGAGGGGACTGCTGCTACGCAGCATCTCTTTAGGCAGTCGGGCGCCACGGCGATAAAACATATACGCGACATAGATCAGAAGTACGCTGAAAAAAATTACGAACTCCTGCTGGCTGTAATACTCCGAGGTAATAACGAGCTTGCCCGCATAAACGCCCACAGCCCCCAACAGGCCCACTCTGAGGCCTTCCCCCCAATAAAAATTGCGCTGCTGATACTGCCGAACAGAGCTTCCCAGAGCGGCAATGAAAGTACAGAAAAGGGAACTGCCGATCGTCAATACCACGGGTTGGGCAATCCCCGCATCGTTAAAAACCACAAACAGGATAGGCGTAAACAGGATACCGCCGCCCAAACCGAACAGCCCGGCTACGATCCCGGCCAGAATCCCCAGCAAAAAAAGAAGCAGCAGTTCCATCATATTCTGTATGCGCTATATTCTGATCGTTTCTTTCATATTGGTATACGCCTTACCGGCCCGGGTCACCCGGCTGCCCTTTTTCTTACATAACACCGTCCCCCATCGTTTCGATATCTGCCGCCCGGTTCATGCTTGCCCGGTCGCGTACTCCAGTAGGGCGTCAACATGGTATGGGCCGACCCGGTAACGGGATCTTCAGTAATACCGGCTGCAGGAGCAAACAAGAGGGATACGAAATCGGCTTCTTCTCCCTCTTCAGCCGCGATGTTCTGCATCATATCGTATGACAACCGCTCATGGAGCGGGCATACCGCAGCGGGATCGCCTTGGAAAGCCTCGGGTGCAAAGGCATCAACCTGGCAGACCGGTATCTCCATGGTTAGTGAGCTGGATATAAATTCTTGATTTTATTGGAATAGAACTTGCTCAAAGATAGGGAAAGTTGTAAGAAATCCCATTCATCATTCCGCTCAAATAAGCTTATATTTGAGGCAAACAACCCATGATACTGACAGATAGTGTTAAGCAGATAGTTTTTAGGGTGTCATCCCATAGGTCCCTGCTGTTGAACCGAATCATTCATGTCCATGCATCTATTCCCGGAACAACTGAGTAAAAAAATCGGATTCGAAACCGTCAGAACGGCGACCTTGAAAAACACTCGCTCCGTTATGGCTCGTGAGCAACTTGCCAGGATGCAACCCTTCTCGGATCCACAGGTAATCAAGCGGCGGCTCGGCCAAACCCGGGAGATGATGGACCTGCTTCAAAATGACGCGGCCTTTCCCCTGTATAACCTCCACGATATCAGGGAGCAGCTCAAAAAATCACGTACCGAAAACCGGATCCTTCCCCTGCCCGCTTTTATTGACATCCTGGAGGTCTGTATTACGTCCCGGCGCATCAAATCGTACCTGGATGACCGGGAGGAGCGCTACCCTGAGCTCAAAGAGATTGCCATCGGACTCATCCCCCTGCCGCAGCTGGAAGAGACCCTGCAGGATGTGCTTACCGAAAACGGGGAACTTCGCAGTGATGCCAGTCCCCGGCTGCAATCCATCCGGAAACGATTGAACAACAAGCGTCATGACCTGCGCAATACCATCAACCGGGTAATGGGACGCCTTTCCAAGCGGGGCCGTACTTCCGACGAAGGTCCCACGATTCGCAACGGGCGTATGGTCATTCCGGTCCTGGCCGAGTATAAGCGCAAGGTCAGGGGATTTGTACATGACGTTTCATCGTCGGGACAAACGGTCTATCTCGAGCCGGTCGAGGCGTTGAATATCAACAATGAAATCCGTCAGATGGAGTCGGAGGAACAGAGTGAAATCGAGCGGATCCTGCGCGCACTGACCGCCGAAGTCGGTCAGAACCGGGAGGCGATCCGTCAAAACCTCGACGTCCTGACGACCCTCGATGTCATCGCTTCAAAAGCCCGGCTCAGCATTGACCTGGAGGGATTCGTGCCCGTTATTTCCGAAACCTCGCATCTCTACCTCAAGGAGGCCTATAACCCGCTGCTCCTGCTCAAAAACAGGGACATTCCGGAGGCCGGGCGGGAACAGGTTGTTCCGCTGGATATGGAACTCTCCGAAGAGGAACGATGCCTGGTGATTACGGGTCCCAACGCCGGCGGCAAGTCAGTAGCTCTCAAGACCCTGGGGCTTTGCTGCCTGATGATCCAGTCCGGCTACGCCATTCCCGCCCGCGATAGTTCCGAGCTGCCGGTCTACAACAGCATATTTGTCGATATGGGCGACGACCAATCCATTGAAAATGACCTGAGCACCTTCTCCTCGCGTCTTGAATGGATGAAGCACACCATCAGGCATGCCGATAAACACAGCCTGGTACTCATTGACGAGGCGGCCGCCGGGACCGATCCCGAGGAAGGCGGGGCTCTGTTTCAATCCCTGATTGAACTGCTGATGGCGCGGGAAGCCAAGGTACTGGTGACCACACACCACGGATCGCTGAAGGTTTTTGCCCACGAGCACGATTTTGCCGTCAATGGATCCATGGAATTTGACCAGGATACGCTCTCCCCCACCTATCGCTTCAAAAAGGGGGTTCCGGGCAGTAGTTACGCTTTTGAAATTGCCGGGCGAATGCAGCTGCAGCATCAGCTCCTGGACAAAGCGCGCCGGATGCTGGGCGAAGGCAAAAGAGATATGGAGACCTTAATTTCCGAGCTTGAAGCCAAAACCCAGGAAGCCGAACAGCTTAAAAAGAAATATGACGCGTTAAAATCCGGCACGGAAAAAGCACGCCACCGCTATGAGGAGAAACGATCTGCTATTGAGAAAGAAGAAAAGAAGATCCGGGAGAAGGCCCTGGAAGAGGCGAAATCAATTATTGATTCCGCCAACCAAAAGATTGAACAGGCAGTTGAACGCATTGTCCAACAGGGTGAAAAAGATGAGGAAGTCATCAGGCAGGCCCGCCGCGAGGTGGAGGAGTTTCGCGAGCAGGTGGATAGCGGACTCGAAGAAATGGAGGACGAGGAACCCGCTGTTCGGGATACTGCTGACGAGCCGGAAGTGGGCGACCGCGTACGCCTCAGGGATGCCCGGACCACCGGCGAGCTCAAGGAGATCAACGGCCGGAGAGCAGTCGTTATGGCCGGGGGACTTCGCCTCAAAACCAAGTATGACAATCTGATTAAAGTGGAAGATGCTCCCCGGAAAAAGGAGAAACAGCAGATCAACGTAACTATTGAGGGCGGCAACCGGTATAAGATGGTGCAGCCTCAGATCGAAATTCGGGGCATGCGGGGACGCGAGGCGATGAAGGAAGTACAGAACTACCTGGATGACGCCATAGCGGCGGGACGAGAGCAGGTTCATATCATCCACGGCAAGGGGGAGGGAATTCTGAAAGGGTTGGTGCACGAATATCTGGATAAACGCAAAGAGGTGAAGAGTTACGGGATGGCTCCCATACAGCAAGGTGGAGCGGGCTGTACGGTCGTGGAGTTTAAATAAAAATATTACAGGCCGAAGATTTATACGGATTAAAAAATAGTTTGGAATCTCGACCCATACAGCTTGCATTTAATTTTTTTAATTGCCAAATCTAAGCAAAAAAACCATATTAGTGTTATAAAGAGAATTAAATGAACGGGAAAACGCAATGGTTCATCAATCTGCAATCAAAAAGTTTCGAGAAAAATTACACGGATCTTTACTTTTCCCGAGAGATTCGGGATACCATGAAGCCCGTTCAGTCTGGAACGGAAGAATTGACCGCAAGCCGATGGCCATTGCTCGGTGCAAGGACACAAGCGATGTAATAGCCTCCATTAATTTTGCACGAGATCATCAACTGCTCGTTTCCATTCGCGGCGGCGGTCATCACGCGGCAGGCCACGCTGTAAGCGATGGCGGACTAATGATCGACCTTTCCCTGATGAATGAGATCTACGTAGATCCCACTATTAAAATAGCAAAGGCAGGACCCGGCACCAGCGTTCGCGATCTTGATCATGAAACCCAAAAGTTTGGACTGGTTATCACCGGTGCTCCGGTTTCAACCGTCGGAATTGCCGGTTATACACTCGGCGGCGGCCTTGGATGGACCTCCCGCAAACACGGCCTTGCCTGCGATAACCTTATCTCGGTCGATGTTGTTACCGCCGAAGGAGAATTGATTCATGCAAGCGAAGATAAATACCCCAACCTATTCTGGGGCATACGGGGCGGAAGCGGTAACTTTGGTGTTGTGACTTCGTTTGAATTTCAGCTTCACGAGATGGGACCTGACGTACTGGCCGGCCCCATAGTTCACCCAATAGAGGAAGCCCCGAGACTTCTTCGTTTCTGGCGGGACTACATGCTCGATGCCCCTGACGAGCTCCAGTGTATGCCCGTTATGTTTAATACACCAGAAAGTGAAACCGTTTTTTGCCTCTATCCACTTTATGCCGGCAACCCTGCTGAGGGAGAAAGCGTGATTAAACCTTTTAGAGAAATAGGAACCCCCCTCTCGGATGGCATCGAAGCTACCTCCTACGCGGATCTTCTTTCAGAGCTTGACGAGATGTACCGGTCCGGTGATCGCAATTACTATCGATCGGCGTTCTTTGATTCAATACCCGATGAAGCGATTGACACTTTTGTTGAAAAAGCGGCACCTATTCCTTCACCGTTTTCAAGCATCTTTTTGGAGCCGCTGGGTGGAGCTATTGCCCGAAGAGATACGCATGCTACGGCCTTTCCTCACCGGGAACGAAAATTCTGTATCACCGCTGTGCCCAAATGGGACGATGAAAATCGAGATGAAGAAATGATGGCCTGGGCGGATGAACTATTCAACGCTCTAAAACCCTATGCGGCTGACGGCGTGTATGTAAACTATCTGGACGAGGTTGGAGATGAACCGGCACGGGATGCATACGGACAGCACTGGAATCGCCTGACTGAGTTGAAGAAAAAATGGGACCCGGAAAACCTGTTCCGGATGAACCACAACGTTCCGCCGGCCGGCTGATCTGACCGCAGCCTGCGGTCAAGGGCCGCCTCCTACGCCCGCGGCATCCATGAGGCATCACATCCAGTCGCTGCCCGGGTCTCAGACAGATGGCGGCGGGGCTGACCTCGACCCTCGGCGTACGTTCTCGCGCCTCCGCGACCCTCCGGCTCCACCGTAGCAACAGCCCGCTGCTGGTTGCCGTGCTTGAAGTGCGCTTCGAACTCGATAGTGAAGCGGCTCCGGCAGCGTCTCAGACAACGGCACCTTGAAAGCGCACGGGTTGGACGTATTGTGCAGGAAGCGCCGGCCTGCCATTCGACGACCTCCCAGTTGCCGTTAACAAATTCGAGTCTCCGCGTCCGCGGCGTCAAAGCTACGCTCAACCCTCTCCTCGGGAGCGCCTTTGGCGCAGTATTAACCAGTGTTTTTGTCTTATACATAAGTAATTGTTTATTGAAGGTTAAAAATTATTCCACGGTAAACGTTTTGAGCATGCCCTTTTCGGCGGGGTTGGGAACTTCAGCAATCCAGGCATATTCACCCGGTTCAAGATTTACTTTAACGTAAGCGGTACCACCCATAGGCATTTCCTGAGCGCCACCTAAAAACTCTACCGGTGCAATTGTAGTAAGCCCATTTGGCGTACTCCAGTTCATCCATGCGCCCAACTCATCCATGTCGGTATCGTCTTCCAAGCGCGCCAGGTGCACGTCAAAACCGAGGAAATGCTCCTGTGCTTTTTGATCATCATAAATGACGCTTACAATATTTTCGCCTGCTGTCAGATTCCCGTCTACCTCAATGCCGTTGGTGCTGGAAAGTGTCATTTCCACATTGGGATCCGGCGGATCGATATCGGAGATCTCTTCTGTGACCTCTAATCCTTTAATCATTCCCTCCGTTGAATGGAATGTGCCGTCGGGCATCTTCACATAACACTCAATCACATATGTTCCAGGTGATAAACGAATCGTGGTCTCAGCGGTCCCGTTAGGGCCGATCAAACCGGGGCCGCCCACAAACAGCACGTTTGGATACCATTCGGGAAGCTCGAAACCAGCATCCGGGAAGCTTGGATCTTTTCCGTTGATATCATCCATGATGTTCTGGAAAACCGGTACTATCTCTTCTTTGCTGTCTTCGACCGTCTTTTGGTCGCCTTCAAACTCTGGCATCTTTTCGATTACGAAAAAGTGGGTAATATCCGTCTTGTTTTGATAGCGAAACGTCGTCCAACCCGAAGGAATCTGACCAGGCAGATCGAAATTCATGCCGGTGGATGTCACCACTATCGCCTTGGCTGGTTCAGGGTTCCGCTGTTTGGATGTTGTTGAATCCGTACAGGCTATAATGACGATTGACGCTGCCAATATGGAAAAAAATAGTCCATACAGCTTTTGGGGATTTGTTGTGTTTAGATATCTCATAATGCACCTCATTGGGGGATTTATATTTTATCTGTTAAACCGAATCATTGATGGATAGAAATATATTCTGTCCGTAATCTGCTGCAATGTATAAATCAACTCTTTCCCCACTCCGTGTTCTTTCTTAGATTACCATCTAAGAGTAGAACTTGTTTTCAAATCAATCCAAGACGATGGTTGAGTTTCACCTGCTTGGTCCCGCTGAGCTCCGCGATGAGAGCGGGGAATTGGTACAATCTTTCCTTTCCGGCCCCAAGAGGCTGGCCCTGCTTGTATACCTGACGCTGGACCGTCCCCGTGGTTTCAAACGCCGCGATAGTCTGCTGCCGTTATTCTGGCCGAACCTCGGACAGAAAAGTGCCCGCAATGCTCTCAGTAATATGCTTTATCAGATACGTAAGGCGTTAGGCAACGAAATCATCATAAACCGCGGGAAAGAAGAGATCGAAGTCGGCTCAATCTGGTGTGATGTAACGGCCTTTGAAGAAGCACGAAAAAAAGAAGAGTACAAAAGAGCATTGGAATTATACCGGAGCAACCTGCTTGAGGGATTCCACGTACCGGATGCGTCTCCGGAGTTCGGTCAATGGCTCGATCTCGAACGCCGTCGGGTGCAACGCGGCTATCGGGAAGTGCTAGAGAAGCTGGCTCAACAAGCAGAAAAAAGGGGAGATCCTGAAGCCGCTGCAAAATGGTGGTATAAATATATCGCTGAAGATCCTTATGATTCGCGTGCCACACGACGCCTGATGGAGGCGCTGGTCGCCGCAGACAAACGGCCTGAAGCCATCCGCATAGCAGAAAATCATGCCGGGCTTTTAAAGAAGGAGTTCGGGGCCAGTGCGACAGAAAAAACCGAAAAACTAACCGGCGGACTTGAAAAGGCGGCTGCAAAATTCAAGGACAGGCGGGAAACGTCTCAACCAGGCGATCTGAATACCCGCACGATCGCCGTTCTTCCTTTTGAGACCCTGGACAGCAACGGTGAAATCAAACCGCTGGCAACCGGCATCCACAACGATCTGCTTACTAAACTCTCCAACATATCAGCACTGACGGTCATTGCCCGCAATTCCGTACTTCGCTACCGTGGTACAGAGGCATCTGTTGCGAAAGTGGCACGCGAACTGGTCGTCGGAACCATTGTGGAAGGTACGGTGCAGCAAGCCAGAAACCGGGTACGGCTCAACGTACAACTTACCGATACCAGGAACGAACAACTCCTTTGGGCCGAAACCTACGAACGTGAGCTAACGGCAGAAAATCTTTTCCAAATACAGAGTGAGCTGGCAGAAAAAGTTACAGACACGCTTCAGGCACAACTCACCCCAGAAGAGAAAAAAAGGATTCAAGAGAAACCCACTGAAAATCTTGAGGCTTATCATATGTACGTTCAGGGACAAACACATCTCGCTCACCGTACCGAGCGTGGCATCAATCGTGCACTCAAATACTTTCAACGCGCTGTCGAAATAGATTCAAGCTATGCACTGGCATGGGCCGGAATAGCCGAATCTCTCGTGTTGCTCAAATTCTACGAGTACCCTTTGCCGGAAAACACACCTGATGCTATGGAGGCAGTTCGGCATGCTCTGGAACTTGATCCGGAGCTGGGAGAAGCACATGCCTCTCTGGGTATTCTACATGCGAGCCTCCAAGAGGGACCAGAAGCTATTAGGGAATTAGAACAAGCTATCAAATTTCAGCCCGGCTACGCAGAAGCCCACGCCTGGCTGGGCTGGACATATATGATAACAGGAAGACTAAAAGAAGCACTAAAACCTGCAGAACGTGCAGCGGAGCTTGACCCCAGGGCTCCCTATACACGAGTATATTTGGGAAAAACATACCTGGCAGACGGGCAATATGAAAAGGGACTTTACGAGGCAAAAAGTGCCCGGCAGATGCAGCCCGAATTTACTTTAAATCATTATATGGAGGGACTTGCACTTTATCATCTGGACAGATTCTCTGAAGCCCTGTTAGCTATGAAAGAAGCACAATCTTTGGTACGTTCAAAAGGCACCCCTGCTGAAACAGAAATCCTGGCCATTCTTGCGTTAAATTATATTGCTTCTGACAACCCAACCAAAGCAGAGAAACTACTGCCTAAAATAAACAAGATGGAGGATTGGTTTTCTTCCGGCCTGGTGCATGCCGCTCTCGGTGAAGATAAAGATACATTTAAGGCTTTCAACAAAATCAAAAACTGGGGATACTTTTCTACAGCCCTGTTCAGGTATTTTTTTCCTAAGCTGCTGGAACCCATTCGAGACGATGCACGCAGCAGACAAATTATACAACAGATCAACGAAGACTGGGGATTAAATTGCTAAATATCCTGTCTGAAAGCTCATCCCGATTCAGCCATTTCTTCCAAAATAGAATTCCAGTTTCCGGTGGCCTGGCGATCGGTCTCAATATCCTCCCTTTTCAGCTTATCGGTAACGGCCTGATCACCCGAAATAACTTGAACCTTGCCGTAATTCAGGCTTGGAAAGGCTGCCAGCGTACGATTCACGGACCGGCGGGAATGAAAGATCACAATCTCCGGTTCGTGGGCGGACAGATCCTTGCGGTAGGCCTGCAGGTCCTCTTCTTTGGGGCCTTCGAGCGTAAATAACACCAACTCTTCCACCGGCACATCCAGCTCTTTCAGTAACCCGGGAAGGTCTTCGGCTGTTTTATCGCCGCACGGGTACAGGGTCTCCCCGATCCGGCGGATACGCAACATAAACTCCATCAAATCAATGGAATTACCATCCGAATGGGGGTGTACGGCCGGGATACCCTCTCCTTCAAGATAATCGGCCGTATGCTGATCTGCCGCCAGGTTCAGCTGCTCACGGACCTCCTCCAGCTTGTCATACGCTTTGACTTTTTCTACAAAAAACCGGGCGTTTCGCTTGCTCCCGTATACGATATTCTCAAACTCACCCACCAGCTCCAATGTCTCGACAGTATCCTTATCCGCTTCCACGGCTTCGTATCGCTCAAGCGGGTAATGCAAGGGCGTTATTTTTAGCTTTTTAAGCTCCGACCGCACCACTTCCGTGTCCTCAACGGCGGCCGTGAGCAAAACAGATTGACTCATAATTACTGTCCTGATACCAGCGATTCTCATTTTAATGACAGGAGCCTGCCGGACTTGGCAAAGCCTGCTTCGAGTCCCTCGAAATTAACCAAATTCCGAGCTTCTCTTCGTTAAACAGGCCCGCTACTCGCTTCAAAAGCCCCAAAACGGGACTCAAATCATCTGATTCTCCCTGTGCCCCAAGTCCAACCAGCTCCTAACCGGAAGGTACGGAAAATTATCTTCAGGGACTAACAACCGATTCCCATGTGCTTCCGGCAGCGGGACAAACGTCCGTGGTTTCCTTCTGAAATGTCATTCCCCCGCATCGGTGCGATTGATGCTTTCTTTTTTATATTACAGATACCGCGCCTGTCCCTGCGTGGCAGGCGGAGGCACACGTATAAAGAGGCGCATCTTATTTAAAATACGCATCAAAAGAGATAACCGACCCCCACATAAATACGGCTTACCTCTTCTGAAAAGCCGATTTCTCCCCGTAAAATAAAGTCGGGACTGATAACGGACATCGCTCCGCCGATGCCGATTGTCTGCTTGTAGCCCTCAAACAGATCCTGAATATCATCGCCTGGGGTGAATACGCGACCCGTATCCGTAAAAAGCTGCATTCCCAACTTTAACCTGTAAAACTGGGGAAATTCAAACAGCCAGCTCCGTAGTTCGAGGGTATAGGCAACCGATGAATTCCCCTGAAAACGATTTCGCGGATAGCCCCGAAGGGTATTTTCATCCGCCAACGTAGACAGCTCCCAGTACGGTATATCGCCCTCAACGTGACGGGCCTCAAAAAAATTGGCTACCGTAATGCTGTTGAACAACTGAAAATACTGGCGCAGCTCCAGCCGGGCTGTTCCCAACCCATAGCGGCTGACCAGCTCCGGGGCATACCGCAATTCCAGCGCAAATCGATTGCCCCGGCGGGGATCAAATTCCCGATCCCGGTTTTCCCAAATCAGGCCGGTCTTTACAAAATTCAACCATCCCCCCTCCCGGCCCAGAGGTCTTCGCTGTTCAAAAGAAGAAGGAGTTTTCCGGATGTACGGGATCTGGTATTCTGTTTCTATGCCCCCCATCAGATCCAGGTGGCTGTTTTGATTCCGGTAGACCGGCTTGCGCAGGTCATAGCCTACCCCGAACCCGACGGATTCAAAATAGTAGTATTCATTTTCCCATTGCTGCTGGTCAAACGGTACGTCATTCCCGATTCCAAAAAAGTTATTAGTCGTAAATCGATTAAAATAGGCATTCAGCGTCGACCGAATGGGGCGTCCAAAATTCTGTGTCCGCTCATAATCTGCTCTCACCTTTACATAGCCATTGGTTGATACCATGGCAGAGGACTTGAGGTGGCTTGTAAAAGGCTCCACATCGCCGGAATTATCATACCGGCTGTAAATGAGTCCCCCTACCAATCCCTCATTTGAACTATAGCCCAAAGCCGGTACGAAGGCGCTGGTCAGTGAATCAGTATTTGCCTCCCCGCTGTTATCCTGCGCCGAAGCTCCCGTTGAAGATATACAAGCAATACTCAACAATAAAAGTAGCGTTCTTATCATCATCAGTATCTACAATTCTATAAGGCTTTAATGAAAAAGAAAGTCAAGCGAGATACCTCTTCCGTGGCCTTTGCAAAGCGGTCTTTTTCCAATTTATTCGTTATCGGAATGTTCAAACCCTCACACATACTCATTATGCCGGGTTTTTAAAATCGCTGTGGCCCTGACCAAAAGTTCTTGTTTTGCAAAACCTTCTTCTATGATAATACGGTCCTGCCCGGACCAGTAAAATATTTTCCGGCCATAACATTATAGTGGATAACAAGGAATCCGACCGATTACTTTCTATTTTGGCCATCAATTTGGTACATTCAGGTTGCAAAGATCCGTATCAAGATACTATATATTCTCAGGAACTCTAACAAGGAATCCAAAATTGATTCAGGCATTCCGGGATCGTGAACAATAAATCTCAGCCCAAACATAAGCTGGCCGTTATCGGGGACAGCCTTAGCCAGGGGTTTAATAATGGCGGAATTTACCGGACCGACCTCAATTTCCCCGCCCTGTTGGCCGATTGCTGGGAGCCGGCTCCCCCGTTCGACCAGCCGCGCTTCACCGCACAGGCAGGCATCCCCCTGAACCTTGAAGTGCTGCTTCGCGGTTTATCCGACCGGTATGGAGAAAGCATCGAATGGGATGAATACCTGCCCGCCCTTTCGCACCTTTACTCGACCCTTCGGCGGGTAAAACGCTATTGGGAGGGAGGACTGAAACCGCTGGACCAGCCGGACCAAACCACGCCCTATCACAATCAATCGGTCTGGGGTTTTGCGATGAATGACGCCTGGATGGTTACGGACCGCCTGAGTCGCAGGTTTATCAAAACGCAGCCGGAAACATACTCCATCTTTGATATGCTGCCCGATCACGCGATGTATGTGACCGCAAGCCTGGTGCTGAACCCCTCCTTCAACGAACAGTTTGCCCACGCTACCCAGATAGACAACATCCGGCATCTGCAGGAAAAGGGGGGCATCGAAAATCTTATTGTCACGATGGGACATAATAACATTATCGGGGCGGTGTCGGATTTGAAGTTTGTCTTTTCAAGAGAAGAAGACCTGGACGAATTTCCGTCCAGGCGCAAATATACCGTATATCGTCCCGAACATTTCGAGCAGGAATACCGGAAACTCGCCGAAAAGGTAAGCGATATCGGGGCTGAAAGAATCATCACACAAACGATTCCCTATGTTACCATTCCCCCGGTCACCCGGGGAGTAAACGCCGATAAATCACGCGAAGGACATACCGGCTATTTTGATTATTACACGCGATTCTGGGTATGGGACGACGACTTTAACCCCGACAAGCATCCGCACCTTACTAAAGATGAAGCTATTACACTCGATCAGCATGTGGACGAATACAATGTCATTATCCGGGAAATAGCAGATGAGTACGGGTGGCTGGTCGTGCCGCTGAACCGGTACCTGAGTGGTTTTGCGCGGCGCCGTCTGGGCGGAAAATTACGCATCCCGTTTCCCGACGACTTTGTGGCAGCGATGAATAAACACCCGATGACCTCCCACCTGTTTGAAGACCGCAAAAACCCCCGGTTCAGTACGGACTATCTGCGCATCAACCGCGATACCGGCAAAGTATACAAAGGGGGTATTTTCAGCCTCGACGGTATTCATCCCACCAGCATCGGCTATGGTTTGATTGCCCATGTGTACAAGCAGGCGATGGAGAAACACGGTGTCACCTTTGACAAACCCCTTAATTGGAAACGAATCATCGCCAATGATACCCTGGTCACCGATCCGCCGTACCTGCTCGTCGAACTGCGTAATTTATTACGCTTTTTGTCGCTCGGGCGCCAGGAAAAGCTATCGGTCGTCGGAAACGGACTGCTGAATCAGCTGATGAATATCTTCTCCGCCCGCTCCTCCTCCAGCTGAGCTAAACATAGTCTTTAGCTTTGCACATTTTCACACCTTATCCGGGAATGATCTGCCTGCCTTTTACTTTCGGGCCCTGCTCTCACCTCTATCACGAACGGTTTTCTACTGCCTGCTTTCGGCAGGTTGCCCTGATCAGGAAAGGCGTCCGGAAAAACAGTCGACCGGTGAAACATAGTGAAAAAAAAACCATTTCATCGCTTTACCGGGGGAACTAAAAAATACCGCCTATTATTTAGAACTAATCTACATAGTTATTATATTCCCGCCTATTAATTAGATTTAATATAAATAAGAATAAGAACTATGCTCCGAACATCAAGACCTTTTCTATTACCTGCTTTTGCTCTCGTTCTTTCCCTGATGGTTTCTGGCTGTGACATCAGTAACAGCAATGATAAAAACGATGAGAATGCTATTGAGCCGCCCGAAACTTATGAATTCACCCGCAATGGTGAGTCTACCGTCGCCTATCCCGGTCAGACCGATCGTCTGGATATGGTAGAAGCAATGAAAGCATACATTGCAACGGCGCACGACGGTGAAACGATTTCCGAACAGGCACTCCTCGATATGTTCGAAAATACAGACGGAAACGGTGGCGGGCACTTCACCTTTACCTCCGAGCGGCAGCTTAAGAACAAAACCTTTGGTCCGGATCTGGACGAAAATCTATTTGAAGACTTTTTTGCTAAAGCAGCAGCTGCCAGTGAAAACGGCGAAGCAGATGAGGGCGTTCCGGGCCTGATGCGGCGTGGAGATGGCTATATCCTGGTGGATGCCAAAGGCCGGGAATTTACCCAGCTGGTCGAAAAAGGCTTGATGGGCGCTGTCTTCTATAATCAAATTTTTAACGTCTATCTAACCAACGATCGCATCGGTCCGAATGTTGAAAATGAGGCACTCCGGGAAGGAACCAATTACACCGACAAGGAACATCACTTTGATGAAGCCTACGGCTATTTCGACGCCCCCGTGGATTTTGAGTCGGATTGGCCGGATTCACGCACCGGTGAGCTTCGCTTCTGGAGCAAATATTCCAATGGATCAGATCCCCAGCTTGGATTCAACGATACCATTATGGAAGCCTTCATTCAGGGACGTACGGCTATTATCAACGACAACCAGGGCAAACTTGAACAACAAGTTGAGGTGCTGTATGAAAACCTGGAGTTGCTGGCGGCAGCTACCGCCGTTCACTATATAAACAGTACGCTTTCACATTGGAATGAAGGGAATCAGGGGGAAGCATTTCATGCGCTTTCGGAAGCCTGGGCTTTTGTCAATGCACTGAAGTACAATCCCGATAAAACCATTACGCCCGGCCAAATCGACCAAATCCTCAATAGCGATTTCGGCGAAAATGGCAGCTTCTGGAATGTTACTTTAGACGGACTTAATAACGCCAAGTCTACGCTCGTAGATACTTATCCCGATCTTGAGCCCGTTCAAGACCAACTGTAAGATGTATTGAACCACGGACCCGAACTTTGCCGGCATACCTCCGGCACGGTTCGGTTCATTTAAAAACACGCTTCCCATGATGGCACACGCAAGAGTCACTTATTTTTCCGCTATACTGCTACTCGCGATATTGTTTGCGGCATGCAGTAACAGCACATCCTCGGATCAACAAATTAATTTTGATCGATCCGAGATGCTCAGCAACTACGGCAACAATATTATTTTGCCGTCCTTCGAGGAAATGCAAACCGCAGTTGAAGACTTACAAACTGCAGCAGAAAATTTTGAAAATGAATCGACGCCAGAGCAGCTGGAAAATGTACAGACGGCTTTAAAAGACGCTCGATTAGCCTGGCAGGAGGTCAGCCCATTTCAATTTGGCCCGGCAGAGTCTGTTCTGTTGCGATCATCTATAAACACCTATCCGGTAGATACCGATAAAGTGGATGACAATATCTCTTCCGGCGATTACTCTTTTGGTGGTATTGATAACCAAGATATAGCGGGGTTACCTGCCCTGGGTTACTTGCTCCACGGCGTAGCCGACAGCAATGAAGAGATATTGGCCCGGTACACAACCGGTGCTGAAGCCGAAAATCGCATGAAGTACCTCCTCGATAACATCGCGTTTGTAAAAGATAAGATCGACACGGCTGCCGGCGAATGGCAGCCTTCGGGCGGCGACTATATCGGGATGTTTTTGAGTGAAGAAAATGCCGGAACAGATAAGGGAAGCTCGCTGGGTAGGCTTGTCAACCACTATGTACGCCATTACGAGCGATTCCTGCGCGATGGTAAAATAGGCATTCCATCCGGTATTAAAAGTGCCGGTACCCCACGCCCTGTAGCGGTTGAGGCCTATTACGGCGGATATTCGGCAGAACTGGCGATCGCAAACCTGAATCAGATAGAGCACATTTTTACCGGGGCCGGCGGCAAAGGGCTGGACGATAACCTTTTGGCCATTAATAACAGGGTGGATTTTGATACGGAAGAGCTTACTGATGATATCAAGTCGCAGATTGACGAAGCACAGTCAGCGCTTGAACAGCTCAGCGATCCGCTTTCGCAGCAAATCGAAAATAATAATGAAGCGGTGTTAACTTCTTTTGAAGAACTTCACGCCATCGTTTCAATGCTGAAAGCCGATATGACTTCAGCACTGGGTATTACAATTACCTACCAAGACAACGACGGTGATTAACAGACCATGATCCCGGAGGCCGTAAAAAAGCATATTACATCGCAGGTTTCCATTGCTCCCCTGGCGGTTTTCCGTTTCCTCTTCGGATTCATCATGCTGGTGAGCGTCATCCGCTTTGCGCTCAAGGGGTGGATCTATGAGCTGTACGTAGAACCGGACTATTTCTTCACCTACTACGGCTTTGACTGGGTTACTCCGCCGGGTGAAACCGGGATGTACCTGCTTTTTTTGGTAATGGGACTCGCGGCCCTGTCGGTCATGCTGGGCTGCTGTTACCGCATCGGAATCATCCTTTTTTTCCTGTGCTTTACGTATGTGGAGCTCATCGACAAAACCAACTATCTCAACCACTATTATTTTGTAAGCATTATCAGCTTTCTGCTGATATGGGTTCCGGCCAACCGTAGTTTCTCGCTGGATGTGCTTCGCAAGCCCGCTATTCGCAGGGAATACGTGGCGGCCTGGACCATCAACATATTCAAACTACAGCTCGGGCTCGTTTACTTTTTTGCCGGGGCGGCCAAACTAAATCCAGACTGGCTGATCAACGCCATGCCCATGCGGATCTGGCTGCCCGCCAGGGCCGACCTCCCGATTATTGGTCCCCTGCTGGAATATACTTCCACCGCCTACATTTTCAGCTGGGCCGGTGCGGTTTATGATCTCACTATTGCCTTCTTTCTGCTCTGGAAGCCCACCCGCTTTTTTGCCTACATAACGGTTATCATCTTCCACATGATGACCTATTTCCTGTTCCAGATCGGAATGTTTCCCTTTATCATGATTTTATGCACGCTCATTTTTTTTCCTGCCGATTTTCACAAAAAGATTATTACAGCTGTATCCGGCCTGAAAAGGTATCTGCCATTATCATTTTCAGCCTCAATCCCGAGCCAGCAGAAACATTTTCAGTTCAGCAAAAGCAGTAATACCATTATAGCCGGGATTCTCGGCATTCATTTTATACTCCAGCTTTTGCTGCCGCTGCGTTTTGCCTTATATCCCGGCAACCTGTTCTGGACGGAGCAGGGATACCGTTTCTCCTGGCGCGTTATGCTGATGGAAAAAGCGGGACACATTACTTTTCACATTAAAGAACCGGAGAGTGATCGCCGCTGGCAGGTTCAAAACTATGACTACCTGACGCCCAACCAGGAAAAAATGATGTCCACCCAGCCAGATATGATTCTCCAGTTTGCCCATCATCTTGAAGAAAAGTATCGCAAGCAGGGTATTAACGATGTCAAAATAACGGCTGAAACTTATGTAACGCTCAACGGGCGTCGAAGTCAGCTTCTGATTGATCCCAAGGCAGACCTAACCAAACAGGAACGCGGATTTACTCATAAAAACTGGATTCTCCCTTTTAACGAAAATCAACAAAATTGATTCAGAAGTCAGCATTAATAATGAAGTATCGCACATTCTCCTTCCTGGTCATCCTCTTGATCTTTTTTTGTACCGATATCGATATGGCGTTAGCCCAGCAGTATACCTTGTCGGGTACCGTAACAGACCAAAGTGGAACTCCTGTTGAAAATGTCAGCATATATCTTGCGGAGGAGCAGCCGCAAAGCAGCGACCGCACCATACCGCTTAACTATGAATCCAAAACGGTGACGAACCGTAACGGTAGATATTCCATTAAAAATGTATCGGCCGGTCCCTACCAGCTCATAGCCTACTATCCGGGCAAGCGGACGCAGTCCAAACAAATTACGATTGATCACAGGGATGCCGTCCAAAATTTTAAGCTTGAGAAATTTGAAGATATGATGGATGAGGTTGTTATTGGCGGGCAAACGGAGCGTACAAGTGGTATTACCCGGTTGCGATCTGTTGAAGGTGTTACCATCAACGAGAGCAAAAAGAATGAGGTGCTCGTCATCGATGATATGACGGTCAATAAAGCGACAAACAACAGCCGTCAGGTATACGCCAAAGTGCCGGGACTTAATATCTGGCAAACCGATGATGCAGGGGTCCAAACCAGCGTAGGGGGACGTGGCCTGAGTCCCAAGCGCAATTCTAACTTCAACACCCGCCAAAATGGATACGATATTGCCGCCGATGCGCTTGGCTATCCCGAAAGCTATTACACCCCCCCAGTCCAGGCTCTTGAACGAATTGAAATCATACGCGGGGCCGCGTCGCTGCAGTACGGCACGCAGTTTGGAGGTATGCTCAATTTTGAATTTAAAGATGGTCCCGATAACACCCCTTTCCGGTTCAGCAGTAAACAGTCGTATGGCTCCTTCGGATTATTCAACTCCTTTAACAGCGTGGGCGGTACCATTGATGAGATAGGCTACTACGGGTTTTATCAATACAAAACCAGCGACGGCTGGCGGCCGAACGCCGAGCTGGATCAGCACACCGCATATCTCTCGTTCGATCTCGATCTCACACCAGATCTTACCATCACGCCAGAATATACCTACATGTATTACCTGGCGCATCAGCCCGGGGGACTGACCGACGCCCAGTTCCGGGATGATCCCAGTCAGTCGAATCGCGATCGTAATTGGTTCCGCGTTAACTGGAATCTTTTTGCGCTAAAAGCCGATTACGACTTCAGCAGCATGACCAGGCTCAATACCCGTTTTTTCGGGTTGCTCGGGGGACGTGATGCCCTCGGAAACCTCCAGCGCATCGACCGGCTCGATCATGGCGGAAAACGAAACCTGCTTAAAGATGATTTTGAGAACTGGGGCAACGAAACCCGCCTGATTCACCGTTATCACTTTATCGACGGAATTTCGGTCATCTTAGCAGGTACGCGATTCTATAACGGCTATACGCACCGGCGGCAGGGCAGCGGCGGAGATGGCAGCGATCCCACGTTTCGCTACCTGAATCCGGATAACGTAACGGGCTCTGATTTTGACTTGCCGAGTCAAAACCGGTCAGTATTCGTAGAAAATATTTTTAATATTACGCCCAAATTCAGTATTACACCCGGCGCCCGCTTCGAATATATCAGGACCGAAGCTGAAGGGTACTACCGAAATATCGTCCGTGATCTGGCTGGTAACATTTTGGTGGATGAGCGCATTGCAGAGCAGCGGAGCAGGGATCGATCTTTTCTGTTTTTTGGCATAGGATCGAGTTATCGTCCCGGCAGACAGCTCGAAATATATGGCAACTTTTCACAAAACTACCGGGCCATCAACTTCAACGACATCCGCGTTGATATAGGCAGTCTCGAAGTAGATCCCGATATTCAGGATGAGCGCGGTTTCAATGTGGATCTCGGTATTCGCGGACAGGTTGGTAAGCTGTTCAGCTATGATTTGACTGCTTTTCATCTTTCCTATGAAGATCGTATCGGCACCGTGTTGCGCACCGAACCCAACCCCAAATTCAACAATCTGGTCGAACGCACCTTTCGCTATCGAACTAACATAGCGGATGCCGGCATCTACGGGATCGAGTCCTTTGCAGAAGCGGACCTTTTTACCCTTATGGGGTATAACAGCAAAGCGAGACTTTCGCTTTTTACCAACTTGTCACTCATCGAAGCCACCTATACCAATACGGATGAACCGGGTATCGAAGGAAATGACGTAGAACTCGTTCCCCCTTTTAACTTCAAAACCGGTCTCACATTTTCACAAGGAAGCTTTGAGGCTTCTTATCAGTTCAGCTATGTGGCTGAGCATTTTTCCGACGCTACGAATGCCCGGCAAACGCCAACGGCTATTGAGGGAATAATCCCCTCCTACAAGGTGATGGATCTATCCGCAAAATACCGTTTCGATCGGTTTACCCTGGAAGGCGGAATCAATAATCTGACGAATGAAAAATACTTTACACGCCGTGCTACCGGCTATCCCGGACCGGGTATTATTCCCGCCAAAATCCGTAATTTTTATATTACCGCGGGCATTCAAATTTAGAAAGACCTATCCCCCTCGCCTAAAAGAAATCCCGCACTATAAATGCGGGATCTTGGGGGATATACTTGCTCAAATAATTCCTGCTTCACGCAAGAGATTAAGCGTCCCCTCCAGCTGCTGCAGCTGCTCGTAGTCATAATCGGGACTTAACCGTATAGCTTTTTCAGCATCCAGCATATAATCCGGAAGCGTTACATTGTCCATAACCGGATATTCATTGACGGATGTGGCCGCATACTCCTGGGCCTTTTTTGAAAGCAGGAAGTCCAGGAACCGGTGGCCTAACTCCGGATGATCAGCCGTCTGCAGCACCGAAGCCCCGGTTACCAGCGCCAAATTACCGATATCTCCCTCGGCAAAATGATAGGTCTCAATATTGGCGTCGGGATCCGGGCCTTCTTCCCCGTAGTGTTCGTGATCTTCAAAATAACCTTCTTTCCCCCCGTATTTTGTCTGAATTACATAATAATGATTTGTCAGTCCCACGTCTATTTCTCCGCCCAGGATAGCCTGTATCATTGGTGTATTTGAACTATAAGCCTTGGGATTCAGCTCCTGCATCTCATTGAGCCACTCACGTGCGTCATCTTCTCCTTCATTCAGGCGCATGGTCGTCATAAAATCATAAAAGCTGGAATAGGTGGGCGTCCATCCTATGCGTCCATCAAGCTCATTCATTTCGGGGAGGTCGAGCACCGAATCAGGCAAATCATCAGCATCTACTGCTGAAGGATTATACGCCAGCACACGAAATCGGACCGTAACCGGCACCCATTCTCCCGAGGCCGCAGTATAGGAATCAGGTTTATTGGCCAGGGTGTCGGGTAGCGTCGCCAATCTTCCCTGCTGGGAGGCATTGGCGAGGGCTCCCGTTGTATTGGCCCAGTACACATCAGCGGGACTTTGATCCCCCTCTTCACTGAGCACGGCCAGCAGCTCCGCATCATTTCCATACCGGACTTCAATGTCAACGCCGGTCTCCGCTTTAAAATCGGCCACCAGCTGCTCAACAAGCGCCTGGCTCCTCCCTGAATAGACCACCAGCTGGTCGCTGCTGGTTTCCCCGCAAGAACTCATCAGTAGAATGACGAACAGACCGGTCACTAATTTTGATAGCTCTTTTACTATGTTCATACTTGAGTCTTCATTTGACATTTATATTATATCTGTATTATGGCTTGGCTGGACATTCCACTTATAATGCTTACTTAGACCAATTCTAAGTAAGTAGGACGAAAGTATTGAATTTATTCCACAATGACCAATAAAAAAACATTTGCCGGTATATTAGGTGCCGGCATCTCCGGATTGACGACCGCCTATGCCCTGCAGAAGGAAGGGATCTCCGTTACGGTCTATGAACAAAGCGATCAAGTGGGCGGGGCGATCAAGTCGGTCCGGCAAGATGGATGGCTGGTGGAAGAAGGACCCAATACTCTGATGGTGAAATCGCAGCAGGTCTGGGATTTGCTCCGGGAGCTCAGCCTCACAGATGATACAATCCGGGCCAACCGTGAAGCCCGGCGACGCTTTATCGCCCAAAACAACACCCCGGTAGCCCTCCCCTCTTCCATCGGTACGTTTCTCAAGTCACCGTTGATTTCGGCCGGTGCCAAGCTGCGCCTGTTAAAAGAACCCTTTATTGCTCCCTCTGATGCGGATGACGAGTCCATCGCCTCTTTCATACAGCGCCGGCTGGGCCAGGAACCCCTGGATTATGGCATAAATCCCTTTGTTTCAGGCGTCTATGCCGGAGATCCCAAAAAGCTGTCCGTCAAGCATACGTTTGCTGACCTGTGGGAGATGGAACAGCGCCATGGTTCACTGCTGAAAGGACTCATCAAAAAAAAGAAAGAAAAAGAGAAATCAGCATCCCCGGCCGACAAGTCCCTGGTCTCTTTCACGGAAGGCAACCAGATGCTTCCCCGGGCGCTGGCCCGGGCACTGGACCAGCCGGTGCGGACCTCCTGCGAGGTTCAGGCCGCTACCCGTTCCAGTGCTCACTGGACGATCAGCGGAAAGCAGGAGGGGCATGCTTTCCAGGCAAAACACGAGGTCCTTATTTCAACCGTGCCGTCTCACAAGCTATCCCCAATATTTGAGTCCGACCTCTTCGACCTGCTGACCGACATACCTTATGTACCCTTAAGCGTGATCGCCCTGGGATTTACCCATGAGCAGGTGCGGCATTCCCTGAACGGATTCGGCATGCTGATACCGGAAGTTGAACACCATCATGCGCTGGGAATGCTCTTTTCCTCTACCCTCTTTCCCGGCCGCGCCCCCGACCGGCACCACCTGCTCACCTGCTTTGTAGGCGGAGCACGCCAGCCCGGCCTGGCCGGGAAATCCAGGGCCGAGCTTACGGAACTGCTGCTTCCGGAACTCAATACCCTTTTGGGGGTGGAAGGAGATCCTGTTTTCACCCATCACCGGTTTTGGAAGCACGCAATTCCCCAGTATGAAGTGGGATACCACCGGTATTTGTCCGCCATGAGCATGCTCGAAGAGCAGTACCCGGGGCTGCTGCTGTCCGGGAATTTTCGCCACGGCGTGTCTGTGCCCGACTGTATCAGGTCGGGCTTTACCGTCGCCCGGAGAGCGACCCAATGGAGAACATAACAGCCGTCCGAAGGATGGGCAGGGGGCTCTAAATTCCCCAAAAAAATTAGTACCTTTAAGAGTACCCCTGAATCTCATACACCCGAAGAACCGGGGTCAGTAGCAACTGCCCCTGCGGCTGTCGCTACCGGGGAGGGCCGACCTTTATGAAAACCGGCTCTGTGTCATCTTTGGCGCCGCGGCGTTCTTATCCCGGATTTCAGATCCGGGATGCCGGGCGATCGAAAAGCTTCCAGGTAGCACGCAGAACAACCCGGCAGCTCTGCGCTGCAGCAACAGGGATTCGGTGGAAACAGTCAGAGAAGTCTTTGAAAACCGGGAATGTTGTTCAAGGTCAAGACGAAAGGGAGGTTGCTCTCGCAGCATATCGCCCATATATGAAAATTTCAACTGACCGATAAGGCCGACATTGGCCAAAAGAACGATTTTGGAAAGACGTCTCTGTAGGATGTAAGCAACTGATACAGAATAGATATTGATATAGAAAGAACAACAGATACGATAATTGATAACAAACCGACCCAAGTATTATGGCTAACGCATTTTTTAAGATCCGCGAACCCGAGAACGAGTCCTACAATTCTTATGCTCCCGGTACGCCCGAGCGCAAGGCATTGCGTGAGGAGATTGACCACCTGAAAAACCAGGAAATTGAGATCCCCGCCATCATAGGGGGGCAGGAGGTAAAAACCGGAAATCTCCAGGATGTCGTGATGCCTCACAATCACCGGCACAAGCTGGCCGATGTCCACCTCTGCGGCGAGGAAGAAGTACAGAGGGCTATAGCGGCCTCCCAGGAAGCCCGCCGGGAGTGGGCGACCCTGCCGTGGGAGGAACGGGCTTCCATTTTTTTGAAGGCCGCTGATCTCATTACGGGTCCCTATCGCTATACAATGAATGCGTCCACGATGCTCGGACAGTCCAAAACCCCGCACCAGTCGGAAATTGAGGCAGTCGGCGAGCTGGCCGACTTCCTGCGGTTTAACGCCTACTACCTGCAGGAGCTGTATGAGAAACAACCCTACTCGCCCGGCGGCATGTGGAATCGCATGGAATACCGTCCCCTCGAAGGCTTTATCTTTGCGGTAACCCCGTTTAATTTTACCGCCATTGCCGGCAACCTGCCCCTGGCTCCTGCCCTGTGCGGGAATGTCTCGCTGTGGAAGCCGGCCACTTCCTCGATCTATTCAAGCTACTATATTATGAAGGTGCTCAAAGAAGCAGGCATGCCGGACGGCGTCATCAACTTTCTGCCGGGCAGCGGTGCGGATGTGGGAGATCCCGTTATTGAAAGCGAGCTCCTCGCCGGCCTGCACTTTACCGGCTCTACAAACACCTTCCAGTACCTGTGGAAAAGCATTGCCGAAAATATTGAACAATATAAAACATATCCCCGGATCGTCGGAGAAACGGGCGGGAAAGATTTTATTTTTGCCCATAATTCTGCGGATGTGGATGCCCTGGTGGTCGCTGCAATCCGGGCTGCTTATGAGTACCAGGGACAAAAATGCTCGGCGGCCTCGCGTATGTATATCCCGGAATCCATCTGGCCGGATTTCAGGGATGATTTCCTGAAAGAAGTTCAGGATGTTAAATATGGCGATGTAGAGGACTTTAGTAATTTTATGGGGGCGGTCATTGATCGGAAGGCCTTCGACAACATCACCTCGTACATCGACTACGTCAGGGACTCCGATGACGGGGAGGTTCTCTTCGGCGGACATTATGACGATTCCGAAGGGTATTTCGTCGAGCCTACTCTGGTGCTCGCCCATGATCCGAAATTCAAGACCATGGAAGAAGAGATCTTTGGTCCGGTACTCACGGTCTACGTCTATGAAGATGATCAGCTTGACGAGACTCTTGAGCTTTGCGATACCACCTCTCCCTATGCGCTCACCGGGGCTATTTTTGCCCGGGACCGGCATGTCCTGAAGAAGATGTCGGATTACCTGCGACAGGCGGCCGGCAATTTCTATATCAATGACAAGCCGACGGCGGCCATTGTCAACCAACAGCCGTTCGGGGGCGCTCGCAAATCGGGGACCAACGACAAAGCCGGCAGTGCCGCCAACCTGATGCGCTGGATGTCGGTCCGCTCTATCAAAGAAACGACCGTGCCGGCGAAGGATTGGACGTATCCCTATATGGAGGAAGAATAAAACAAGGCGGCATAATTATAAAATATCTGAAAGCGCTTCGGTAAGGTAGTTATACTGAAATTCGAATCCGTGCTGCTGTAGTTTTTTGGGCTGCATCCGCAAGCTTTCGGTGATAAGGGTAGCCGCTTCCCCGATGGCGATCTGAAGGGCAAATTCGGGGACCCTGAACAGAGAAGGACGATTTAGCTGGTCCCCCAGCTCATCCGCAAAGGTCCGCATCGTTACAGGGTTGGGGGCATTCAAATTAAAGGGTCCCTCCATGCTTTTTTCCCGGATGGCAAAAAGCAGCCCCCGGCACAGGTCGTGCATATGAATCCAAGGAAAGTACTGGTCCCCGCTGCCAATAGGTCCCCCTACAAACAGTTTGAACGGCGTCAGCATCTGGTCGAGAGCTCCCCCATCCTCCTGCAGTACCACGCCGATGCGTGAGATGGTCAGGCGCACACCGGCTTCGGTAACCTTCCGGGCTTCCTTTTCCCAGTCCACACACACCCGGGCGAGAAAATTTTCGCCGGCCTCAGCAGACTCATCCAGCACCTGATCTCCTTTGGCCTCGTAGTAATTAGCCCCGGAAGCCGATACCATCACTTCCGGAGGACTTTCCGCCGCCCTGATTGCCTGTACCAGCTGCCGGGTACTCTCAATGCGGCTGGAGTAGATCCGCTCTTTTACCTCTTTATTCCACCGCTGCCCAAAAATAGAAGACCCGGCCAGGTTAATCACCGCATCGGCCTGCTCCATCTCCGCAGCCAGGTCATCCTCCCAGGAGACAAACTGCTGGTTCCGGGCCGTTTCGCTTTCATACGCTTCAGGACGGCGCGTGACCACCGTCAGCAGATGTCCCTCTTGCAACAACATGATGCGCAGGTAACTGCCGATGAAACCCGTTCCGCCGGATATAAAAATTTTCATAAAATTGTTTTCTATATTGTGCTGTTCAACCATTACATTAAAAAGCAGATATTCATTCCATAGAAGGCTTTGCTAAAGAAGGTTTTTGCTCAAAATCAAGCCGGAGGGATTTTAAAACCGCAGCATATTGAGCATATGCAAGGATTTGAACCTCCCGAAACGGAAGAACTTGGGAAAAGGCCGTTTTGCAAAGCCTTCCCATAAGGTAACACTATATAATAATGAAGCCCAAACACAAGCGCATCCTGTTAACCACCCTCCGTATTTTATTGGGACTTGTTTTTCTGGCGTCGGGCATCGGCAAGCTGATCAGCGGATCCGAGGCACAGTACCTGGTGGAGCTGCTGGCAACGGAATTTTACTGGCTGATCGAGTACAGCAGTCTTATCGTTACCCTTACCTCCGTCCTCGAGCTGGCCATCGCCCTCTTTCTGCTCTGGGGACGATATCTCAAATGGGCGCTCGGTGGTGCCCTGCTTATGCTGGGGGGATTTTCTTCGGTGCTTTCCTATTTCTACTTACAGGGAATGAACGTGGAAAACTGCGGGTGCTTTGGCGCCCTGGGCTTTGCATCGGGACTCGAGTTCACGCTTCTGCGGAACGGGGTGCTGATTCTTCTGGTCATTGGCGCCTATATATTATCGAGGGGCAGCCGCCGGGAAGAAGTGGTTTAACTCACTCCCGCACAGGCGATATCCCCCGGTTGATGAGCTGATCTGCCCAACTTCAGTTGGACTCAATTTTTACCCCGTCCTCAATCTCGGAACCCGGATGCACAATCACTTCGTCCCCTTCCGAAAGCCCTTCGAGCACCTGGGCGGACAGCCCGGTCTGGCGTCCCACTTTTACCGTCCGGCGGACGGCCTCGCCATCCTGAACGGCAAACACCCCCCAGCCCTCTCCGGTCCTGAACAGTGCACTCGTAGGCACCTGTAGTACGTTCTCACCCTCCCAGACGATGAACCTGGCCAGCACGCGGTAGCCGGACCCCAGCCTGTTCCATTTTTCCGGAGGAGATTCCAGTTCGGCAATTACCTCCACGCGTTGCTCCTCCACCCCGAGGGCTGAGACCTCTACCTCACCCTGGTGCTCAACGCGGGTTACCGAAGCCTCAAGAGGGGTTTCGCCGCCCCACTGAGCAAGAACAACCCGCATGCCCGGGGCAATACGCACGGCATCCTCCGAGAGCAGATCCACACGCACTTCGAGGCTGTCGATATTCCCGATCTCGATAAGCGGTTCCCCTGCATTGACAGGCCCTTCACTCTTGCGGTGAATGGTGAGTACGCTCCCCGTTACCGGTGCCCTCAGCACATAGGATTCAGGCTGAGAACCGGACCCGTCATCAGTGGAATGGAGAGCAGCGCGGGCGGCCGCCAGCTCAGCACGGGCAGCATTGAGCGCAGCCGTAGCCCGGGTAGCCTCTGTGCGCGCATTTTCAAGCTGACGCTGCGTAGCCGATCCACCCCCGGCAAGCCGCGCTACCCGATCGCGCTCCCTCGCGGCCTGCTCAGCCCGGGTCTCGGCTTCTTCAAGCGAAGCCTCGGCGGCTTCCACCCGAGCCCTGGCTTCCGCCTGGCTGCGCGGGTCCAGCATCGTTGACCGGGGCGGCTCCAGCTGTACCACAGGGTCGCCCGCTTCTACTGTCACTCCCTCTTCAAGGTCAATGCGGCGGAGATAAGCCGTTACGGGTGAGGAGAGCCTGTAATGCTCTTTAACCTGCGTCCTCCCCTCCTCCTCGACAGTCACCTGCAGCGAATCCGGTTGAACCGTCGCCGTCTCCACCGTCACCGCTCCCGGGAAAAACCCGTACGCGACGACTGCAACGATGAGTATGCCTGCGATAATAAGAATGATTTGTTTGCGAGTTGGTGTATTCATTGTGTTATGCTCTATTCTCTGGTTTTTAAAACGGCTGTCAGATCCAGTTTGTTTAACCGGCGACGCATAAGCAGCGCCGATATGATGGCTGCTATGAGTACGATGGCCGCCGCCAGGGAAAAGGTATCGCTCCCCAGAATGACCGGGATCCGGTACATCTCGGTCTGCAGCGACTGGGCCGACCACCTGCTTAGCAGGGCCCCTATTCCCAATCCGATCGGGATGGAGAGCAGCACCAGCAGGGCCATTTCTCCCAGCAGGATATAGGCGATCTCCCCCCGTGTAAAGCCCAACACACGCATGCTGGCCAGTTCACGGTCCCGCTCCGAAAGGGAAATACGAACGCTGTTGTATACCACGCCCAAGGCAATGACCCCGGCAAAAAGACTCAGGACGAACGTCATGGTGAGCATGCTTTCGGCGGAGGTTTCCATAAACGATTCAATGGCGCGGTCCTGTGATACGATGCTGGCTACCCGCGGCCGGTCCTGGAGCGCTTGGGTCAGCTCATCTTCATACTGTTCATCGATCATGAGAAAGACGCCCGAAATGGCACTTCCTCCCCCGACCAGCCGATTGGCCGACCGCAGGTTCATATAGGCCCCCAGTCCCAGGTACTGCTCTGCGAGACTGACGACGGGAACCTCCCGCTCGTACCGCCTTCCCTCTTTTACCTCCACCGTAATCTTGTCGCCGGGACGAACCTGCAGGATTCCGGCAAGATTTTGGGTTAGCACAATACCCTCCCGGGGAATCGTAATAGGCTGAAGCTCCGTATTGATAATGCGCCGCAGGTACGGCTCCGGCGGAATACCTTCAATACCCGTATCGTAGCTGCGATGTCCGCTTTTCAGGCGAACCGGAACGGACCGGAACGGCTCCGCATGCTGTACGCCCGGCAGACTGCTGATCTCATACACGGCGGAGGCGGAGGTCGGCTCGTTAAACGTAACGGTGATATCCTCCCGCTGGGCAATGCCGTATTGCACCTGGATGATATAATCAAAGGCATCCCCCCAAAAGAGCCCCATGATCAGGATAGCACAGGAACTGGCGATCCCGATCACCGTTAACGCCGATTTCACCCACTGCCTTTCCAGGTTCCTAAGAATGATGCGGGTGGGTTGATCCAGCAGCTTTTGAAGACCGAGACGTTCAACGAGGGTCATGCGGTATGAGGGGGGCGGTTCGGGCCTCATCGCTTCGGCGGGAGGAAGCCGCAAGGCGCGGCGGATAGACATCAACGCCCCCCCGAGCGAGGCCCCGACCGTCAACAGGAAGGCTGTCAGCACCACCGGCCACTGCAGGGTGTAGTTGAGAAAGGGAAATTTGTAATATTGCAGGTACATCTCTGCCATCGCTCCGCCCATCCAGATGCCCAGTCCCGTACCGACAACGACTCCGGCCAGGGCGACGATAACCACGAGCTTTGTATAGTGCATGGCCACTGCCCAGTCACTGTAGCCGAAGGCTTTCAAGATGGCTATCTGCTCGCGCTGGAGGGCAATCAGACGGCTGACGACAATATTCAACAGGAAGGCGGCTACCCCGAGGAAGATCATGGGGAGCAAAAAAGCCATCGCCGCAAGCTGATTGAGTTCTTCACTAATTAAGTTGTGAGACGCCTGGTCCTCCCGCGGGTAGGAACCCGACCCGCCGTATGGATCCAGCAGGAGATCCATGCGGTCTGTGACATTATCGATACTGGCCCCGGGGGCGAGGGTAAAGGACAGATCGTTGAACGCCCCTTCCATGTCATAGGCTGCAGACAAAGCCCTTTGTCCCATCCACATGACCCCGTATCGCTGCGGGTCCGGGAAAAGGCTCCCCGGCTGTAACTGAAAGAGGAATTCCGGCGAAAGAGCAATGCCCACCACCGTCAGCGACCGCCGGTGCCCGTTGATAATAGCCGTCAATTCATCGCCGGGCGTCAGGCTGTGCGCTTCTGCAAATACTTCATTCAGGATAACTTCATCCCCACGACCAGACTCCACCAGTCGTCCCTCACGGATAAACAGCCGGTTCAGGCGGGGCTGGTCTCCTTCCGGGACCGACACAATCTGTCCCGTCACCGGCTCGTCAAAGCCGGGGATTTCCAGATTGACCGAGGCAGCTACCCGGGTTTCTACCTGATTGACCCCCTCAACCCTGCGGAGCCGGTCCCCCAGGCTTTCGGGGGCGCGGCGGACCGATGCAAAGCCGTCGGCAAATGTGTACTCTTCGTAATAGGTTTTCAGCGTTCCCTGCAGTGTATCCGCCACGCTCGACATGCTTACATACACAGAGACCCCGGCAATGATTACGAAACCAATGGCAATGACCTGCCCGCGCATATTCCACAGGTCGCGTATCATTTTGAGGTCAATAATTTTCATGAGTTACAGATTTCTAATAAGTTGTACCGTTAATAGATTTCCTGCAAAGAAGATTTCTTATCATCCGGCTTACCATTTCAATTCACGGGGTGCTTTCTTGTCTTCATTCCGCCGGATATCCGTTATCTGTCCATCTTTAAGCCGGATAATGCGCTCGGCCATATCGCCCTGTACGACATTATGCGTAATGATGACGGTGGTAGTCCCCAGCTCACGGTTCACCCGGTCCAGCGCCTCCAGCACGATGACCCCGGTTTCCGAGTCCAGCGCGCCGGTGGGTTCGTCGCACAGCAGCACGGCGGGACGCTTGGCAATGGCGCGGGCGATAGCCACGCGCTGCTGCTCTCCCCCGGAAAGCTGCGAAGGAAAGTGATCCGCCCGGTCCCCCATTTTTACGAGTTCGAGCGCCTCCTTCGGGTCCATCGGGTCACTTGCAATCTCCGTGACAATCTCCACATTTTCCAGCGCGGTAAGACTCGGAATCAGGTTATAAAACTGGAAGATGAAACCCACATAATGGCGGCGGTAGTCGGTCAGCTCCCGCTCGGAAGCCTTCGTAAGATCACGGTCGCGGTAAAAAACCTCTCCATCCGTCGCCGTATCGAGTCCCCCGAGAATATTGACCAGCGTCGATTTGCCGCTGCCGGAAGCGCCCAGAAGCACCACCAGTTCGCTCCTGTAGAGCTCCAGGTCAATGCCGCGCAGGGCGTGCACCTGCACTTCGCCCATATCGTATACCTTTGCCAGGCCCCGGGTCTCAAATACTACCTCAGCATCAGTTCCCTCCATCACTCCCCCATATTTGTCCCCTTGCGCTCAGTACCGCAGCCCGGGCAATCTCATAGTCAGCGACGGCTTCGGCCTGGCGGGCCTGTGCCTTCCGGTAGGCGTGTTCGGCATCCAGTACCTGCTCTGATAGCGCTACGCCCTCTTCATACTCCCGTCGGGCCGACTGAAAAGCCTCTCTCGCAGCATCTACGCTGCTGGCAGCGACCTCAATTGCTTCCGCGGCTCGTTCCAGTTCCAGGTACTGCCGCGAAATCTCCACGCGGGCCTGCGATCTCCTGTCAGCCAGCTGCGCTTCCGCCTTGCGCAGTTGCGCCCGGGCCCGGCTGGCCTCCGCGGAGCGTTGTCCCCCGGACCATATATTCCACTGCAGCCTCACGCCCGCCTCCCAGGTCCCCCTGAACTGGTCCTGCTCGGCAAAGAAATACTGGTTGGGCCGCGCATAGACATACCGTCCCACAAGACTGACCTGCGGAAACCACTCGCCCTGGACGGCATCAATCTCTGCCTCCCGAGCCTCGACCCGCTCCGAGAGCGCCTGCAGGTCCGGACGCTGGGCGGGAGCGCGTTCTTTCATCTCCCTCCTCCCGAAAGGCGACGCGCCGGGTTCATCCGGAGCGGCAGGCACAGTTTGTGCATCCCCCGGCAGGCCCAGCAGCCGGTTCAGTTCGAGCCGCGCCACTTTTACCCGGCTCCGGCTTTCCACCTGATCCAGCCGTACCTCGGATCGGCGGGTTTTCGCATTCAGCAGCTCCGTCTGCAGGGCCGCTCCCTCCTCCACCCTGTTTCGCACATTCCGAAGGTGGGTATACACCCGCTCCTGCGCTGACTTGAGAACCTCGTGGGCACCCTGCGCGCGGTATAGATTCCAGTAGGCCTCCCGGACCTGAAACGCCACTTCCACCCGCTCCTGCTTTTCCATCAGTCCCGCAGCCTCGGCCTGGTGGTCGGCGGCCTCGATCCGCTTGTTCAGACGTCCCCCGGCAAAAAGCAGCTGTTCGACGCTCAACTCCGTATAAAACCGGTCCAGTTCGACCGGGAGAAGGGTATACGTCGTATCCATTCCCGGAAGCTCATAATCCACTTCCGGGATATTGTCGCTCAGCCGCATGTAGCTGGCCTGACCCCGGATTGCGGGCAGGCGACCGGAACGGCTTTGCCGATATGCGGCCTCCGCTCCCTCCACCTCCGCCCCGGCGGCCCGCAGCCGGTAGCTGTGCTCCAATCCCATTTTTACGCTCTCTGCGACGGTTAGTCGGTTGCCGGTTTGTGCCTGTGCCGGCAGAGCAAACAGCCCGGCTCCGAACCATATAATAACAGGATAAAGGTATAAATGGCGCATAATCTTCAACTCCAATGAATGATAATTCCATTAACAGAAACGGGTATTAGTCCTGATATCCCTTTGTTTGCAGGAGGCTTTGAAAAGCGGAATGTCATCCTGACTGTGGTTAAGGGATTACTTTCAAGAGCAATAACGATATTCATAAATTTCTTCGACAGACGCAAAATCACAGCTTTACACCGTTTTTCAAAGCTTATCTTGTAAATCTATAATCCGTAAGTCGTTATGCAAAATCAACATGTTATCCGAAGGCTTTGTAAAACCATTTTTTGGCCAATCCCTGCATTTTCGTGCCTTCAAAATCCTCATTTATCTCTTATACGGGATGGTTTTGAATGCGCCCAGGGGTTGATATTGACTAAAATTCCTGGTTTTTCAAAACCTCCTATCCGTTTATTTGTAACTTTCAGGCTTAACCTAAGAAATATAGCGAGACAAAGCCTTGCGCAAACAGTATGGGATTCCTCCCTTAGGATATTATGTGCTATTTTGCCCCTCCCTATTTGGTCGAAATTGGTACATAGAGAGGCGAAATTAACAGAGATGGACTCTCCTTCGGATCACATGAAAAATAACATAGTCATTACCTGCCGTCATCCTCCGTACAAACCCTCTTCTTGAATATTATCTATCCGATACATACTATAAATATCAAGATGGATAAAATTGAGCTATATCACCTATTTAATCATTAACACAACCCGGCTACTGTGCCAGCCTTAAATAGTACACACTCAGAAAATTTTAGGAATGGAGAGCAATTGTCTTCTATTATAGCCGTAGGCTTGTTAAACCTATTGCATGCAGCCCGGCTCCAATTTATTTAACGATGGGGTATAAGCTAAAACTTCCCAATGAATTGCTGAAACTAAAATAGTAATGGTATCATCTAAGTTTTTATAATCTAAAAGTTGCAGTTTATACAAACGCTAAATTTGATAATTAAAACCCAACCATTATGTCAGCAAATAAGGGAACGCTCAGAACGTGCGCAAAAGGCCATGAGTATTACAAGAGCAGTGATTGTCCGGTATGTCCCATATGTGAACAGGAAAACAAACCTGCAGATGGCTTTTTCAGCAAAATTGGGGCGCCTGCAAGACGCGCTCTCGAACATAAGGGCATAATAACACTGCAACAACTTTCTGAATTAACGGAAGAGGAAGTCCTCGAGCTGCACGGTATGGGTCCAAGCACCCTGCCCAAATTGAACGAGGCATTAGCGTCAGAGGGATTGACTTTTAAATCATAGAGGCCTTTACATAACCATTGTTTTGTCCAAGGACTGCATTTTCGCGATTTAATATCCTCAGCTGGAGGCTTATTATATACACTACGGTCTTGAAATTGCTCAAAGATTGGTTTTAAAAAGATCCTGGTTTTCTAAGCCCTCTCATACAGGTACCAGTCTCCTGTAATCTACAGATTAAAAAAACTGAACTATACTTTTAAAAAAAATAGTATGCCGAAAAGAATTGCGGTAATCTCCGATATTCACCGCAACAACCTGGCCCTGCAAGCCGCAAAACAGGCAGAAAATAACGGGCGGTCAGACTGGGCTTATTGGATAAGAAAAGGGAAATGTTCTATGCTTACAATTTAATCTGTAGCATAATTACCATATGCTTACTGCTTTTGCGCAGTGTGGATGTACAACTTTAAAAACACTACAAATGCACAAAGACAAATCCCGGCGATACAAAGAATTCAAACAAGACGGAGAAGATGCTACTCCGGAACGTCCTGACTGGCTACTTGATGAAATGGATAGTGCCGGTCGGGAAAATCTTGATGCCGATCATGTAACAAAGTATGACAGGAAAGAGGACGCGGAGGCCACCCACGAGGTGAACCTCCTCAAAAAAAGGGGGCTGACCCAGCAGTCGCTGGTTGTGGACATGGGGGCCGGGACCGGGCAATTCACGCTGGCCGCTGCTTCCGAGTGCGACCGGGTAGTTGCAGTGGATATCTCGCCGGTGATGCTGGATGCGCTGCGGGCTAAAATGGACAATTCTGATCTGTCCAATATTGATATCGTCCGCTCCGGATTCCTCACCTACCGGCACCGGGGACGAAGGGCCGATTTCGTCTATTCCCGTTATGCCCTCCATCACCTTCCCGACTTTTGGAAGGCTGTGGCTCTCCGGCAAATCAGGAATATTTTGCAACCGGGTGGGGTGTTCCGGTTATGGGATGCGGTCTATCACTTCGAGCCCACTGAAGCAGAAGACCGCCTCGAAAGCTGGTGTTCTTCCGTCGACAGTGACGGGGAGGATGAATGGAACCGGGCCGACATCGAAGAACACATTCGTGAGGAACACTCGACATTCACCTGGCTTTTAGAGCCCATGATCGAACGGTGTAATTTCAGTATTGAGGAAGCAGCGTATTCACCGGACGGTTTCTTTGCAAAGTATATTGCCCGCGCAACCTGAATAACGTTATATCCTGATATACTTATACGGTTAAAGGACCGTTAAAAGGACTAACATCAATAGAACACGCTTTTTTTCTCTCTCCCTTTCCATTTTTGGAAGCTTCAAAAAATGCTTGACGTCTCCCACAGTGCCATGCTTTTATCCCGGTATCGCCCCTCTCCTTCCGTACACTCCTCGCTGATTATGAGGGTGGGTTCCGGCAGATCAAAGGGTTCGGCCTCCAGGTTCAGCGGACGCCAGTCGCCGGTCGTGATATCCTCATTTGTTTTACAGAGAGGAAAAGTAGTGGTAAACAGATAGGGAATCTCGTGGGACCGGATATTGGCCAAAGCCTGGCGGATATCGGCAAACGAAAGATGGACCAGGCAATCGCGGCAGAACAAGAGGTCCACTTCAGGCAGGGGGTCCGAGGTAATATCCAGCGTGGTAAACCGGCGCTGGCCACCGGCATATTTCTTCTTATTGTCAGCAATAAGCTCCGCCACGATATCCGCCCCTATATAGGATGTTTCGGGTGGTAAATCCAGATGCTTCATCCAGCTGAAGTCGCCACACGGCAGATCGAGCATCGAGTCAATATTGAATTCCCGAAGAATTTTGGGTAACCTCTTAATAAGAATGTCTGTTTGATCGCGACTCGACCCACCGCCGGACAGGGATTCCTCCCCTTTCCAATGATTCTTGTGATGTATTTCGCTGAAGGTATCCTGCATGGACAACCTTTTCCCCTCCTCTTTCTGCTTCTCAAAATAGTAGGGATCAAAGGGAACATGTCGGCGGCGCTTGCTCATAACGGCTGTGCGGTTATTCTGAATATCTCTGCTACCAATATATAAAATTGTAACAGCTGATTTATAATCCGGGGTGAATGGATGGATTTAATGGCAGTGCTGGTGCGTCACTGACCAGTTTGAACCAGGCGGGCAATCGGGTGTATCCTCACCGCCGAACAGCGTCATTCCCAGAATCAAAAGACCGATAATAACCGCGACTGCAAGTCCCGCTATCTGCAGATTTGATTTTAGCGGGGAATCGTTTTTGTCAAGGCAGCAGTTCTTATATTTTTTCCCGCTCCCGCAGTGGCAGGGGTCATTTCTGTCAGGTTGATCAGCCATAAGCTTAAATAGATTTCTATGTTAAATGAGCAATAATCCTTTCCGCTCCTCCTTTACCAAAGAAGATATAGCAAAAGACTTTTCAGATGATTCGGACCGCGATTCAAGAGTCATTCGAAGATCTGTTGGTTTTTGAATGTTTTTATGATACAAGCGCTCCAATAGCATTATTATTGAAGCCCGTCCATAATTCCATATATATTCTTCTTTGCTACAAACATGCCAAATTAAATCTCAACTGTTTCCAAAGTTGTTTTTTAACAAAACTTTTTTAGGCGAAAGTGGTAGTTGATAACGCTATTTTAATTTACCAATTTGAAGGGAGAACGCAAGCCCGGCAAAGGATCTTTCTCCGTTAAGGTTTGCAAAACCAGACAGGCCAAGACCAATGAATCTTGAAGGAAGCCAGAATAGTTGTCCCCCAATTGGAAAACCAACTTGACGAGAAACCTCTTCACGAGGGGTATCTGAAAACAATCCGCCACTGGATCGGCTTCCCCCCATGACAGCCAATCCAGCTGAAATGGAGGCATGGTAATCTTGTGCTGTCGTTGCCCTTCCATAAAGCAGGCCAATATCCCATAATTCATCACCAAAAAGTTCTCCCGTTATGGCTCCGCGTAATGACAATAAATTTGAACCCAAAAACTGGTAGGATGCACTGGCAATGCCGGCAATACCAGGCGTCCCTACCCCTATACCGGCATTGATCCAAAAACTGTTTTTATTGTTCGGGTCATTGGTATTATATGCATTCGAACTCTCGAAATTTAAATCCCTCTCATTATTTTCGATATCCATAGTAAGGGGTAAAGGATGTTGTGCCATCACAACCATGGGTAGTGTAAAGATAAATAGCAGAAACAATATTCTATCTAATTGTACCATAAATGCATTATTTAGCTGTATAAGGGTCGAGAGCTTTAAGCGATTTAACTACCGGTGAACCTCATTGTGAAGCTGGTAAAAGGGCAGGTTTTTATGTTTTTTAACCGCGGTGGTAGCGTTGATTGAGCGGTGTAGGCATTTACTTCGATAATGCTCTACTTAGAGAAAACTGCCTCGATGTCTTTGCGGCTTGCGGCCGGCGGCGGTAGTCCTCTCCGGCCGAGTGCCCAAACGATTTCAAGCCATATTACCTGGTATAACCGGCCCAAATACTTTCACAAATGTCTTCAGGTTATATTGGTAACGGATCCCATTCGCACACGTCTTACGAGTATATCTTTTTACCAATATGCAATAATTGTAGAAAAAAGAAAATAGCTGGAGCAACTTACACTGAAATAAGAAGCAGCGACTATAGCTACAAAACAAAAAAAGCTCAAACCTGCTTTACAGCGTCTTGAAGCCTTTTTACGTGGTCGGGACGACAGGATTTAAACCCCGAAGCACGGCTTCGGAACATCAGCGCTCGGGTTTATAGCTTTTTCAACACTCCATAAAGCTACCCGAATAAACTTAAAACAAGTTTCCAACAGGCCCTTAATGTTGAATTAGTTGAAAGTGATAGGTTAACTAATTAATGAAAAGTAGGCAAGGAGATAGCGAGTCCTGTCGGTTTAAAGGTAGGCTCGGTTGCTGGACTTTTGGAAGTGTAAGTAGGAATTTTTAAGTGCCTGAGATTCCATACGGCCTTTTCAATAAAGGCCCTATATATACTTAATAGTAAGTATATATAGGATAATATAGCAGCAAAATGGTATATTTATAATAGATAAAAAATCAGTCAATAATTAAAATTGAATATTTGATACTATGATTAAGCAAAACATAGAAGAAGAAATAAACAATCAGATTCAAGAAGAATTTCAGTCCGCGTACGCTTACTTGGCAATATCGGCGTGGTTTGAAGAGAAAAACCTTGGTGGCTTTGCAAGCTGGCTGAAAGCCCAGTGGCAAGAGGAAATAGAACATGGCATGAAATTCTATAATCACTTGATTCAAAGAAACGGTCGACCAATATTGCAAGATATTGAAAAACCAAAAGTGCAGTTTGATTCTCCGCGAAAAGCGTTCGAATTGGCTCTTAAACAGGAGCAGCATATCACGAAACGTATTCACAAGATGTATAATCTTGCCAGGGAGGAAGGCGATTATCCGCTCGAAAGTTTGTTACTTTGGTTTATTGATGAACAGGTAGAGGAAGAAGAGATGGTGCAAGATATTATTGACAAACTAAAATTAGTTGGAGAAGACGGCTCTGGACTGTACCTTCTGGATCGCGAGATGGGTGAAAGACAAAGCCAAGGTGGAAAAGAAACAGAATAAAGAGAAGACCAACTAATAACAAGAATATTATTAGTTGGTTATAAATGAAATCCCAGCGCCGTATCACATGATTCGTGCTTCCAGTATACAGACTATCGTCTTGCAGCGTATCATGTAGACAAGCCACGTATCCATTTAAGAGCTTATTATTAGATCTATTACGGAAACTGTGCCGGCCAGAAAATAACCAGCTTTTCCAAGGACTCATAGTTAAAAAAATTTGCCTATAAGGGAAGTAGAAATATCCCAAAAAATAAAAATTGCGATAGCTATTCAGTGATTCCCTTTCCCAATGGAGTACCCCTATTTTGTAGCTATACCCACAACAGCAGGTTTGGATAAGGTGTCGATAATTGGATATTTCCCCATACTTGGCCAGTTAGCTTTGGCCTAACAATTGAGATACCGCTTGATATACCTCTCATTGGATTATGGAATGAAGGAGAAATTAGCCGAAGCATGGCTTCGGAACATCAGCAATCAGATCAGCCTGCCCTGCCTCAAAATATCTTAAAAATAATAAAGCCCTGTAACGGCTTATACTGCCATTACAGGGCTTTTTCGTGGTCGGGACGACAGGATTTGAACCTGCGACCCCACGACCCCCAGTCGTGTGCGCTACCGGACTGCGCCACGTCCCGAAATACATCAATCACAAGCACTAAATCGCAACTCTGCGAAATTCCCCGTCGCTAAAGTTCGGAGACCTCGCCCCCCTGGTCTGATAGAGTTCCGAATTAGTGAGACCAAAGATATCATCATTCGCCACAAAACTCAACTTCAAACTACCGATTGTTATTTTTGTCTGCTTATCTGATATTGTTGCTTAACATGCAGGGCGGCCTGCGCCATTACCGGGCCGTCCGATTGATAGTCAGGTGACCTAATTCCCCGACCCATGAAATTTCCTTCGCTGGAACATATTGTAAAACAGTCTTTTTCCACGCTTAGCCGCTTTCCGTTTGCTATCGCTTCGGCCATCTCAGCGGCTCTTCTTGCGGTGTATCTAATCGCCTTGCCTCACCAGCAGCTCGAGGGAGTGAGTTTTTTGTATAACGTCCTCTTTGTTCTGGTGCTGGGTATCCCGTTGTTTACCGCCCTTCCGCTGGTCGGAGAACAGCACAGGTGGGGCGGGACAACAGTAATGATAGCCAGCACTGCGGGGGCGGCCGTGCTTCTTATCTATTACTTCCTGCTCCCCGCTGCCCTCGATGGGGCTCCATCCGAACCCCTGCTCCGGTATATCCTCTATTTTATAGCTCTGCATCTGGTGGTCGCTATTGCTCCTTTTTGGGGTAAAGGAAATATGAATGGTTTCTGGCAGTATAATAAAACGCTGTTCCTGCGGATTTTAACCGCCGTTCTCTTTTCGGGCGTGCTCTTTGTCGGACTTGCCGTCGCCCTCGGCTCCATCGATGTGCTTTTCGGGGTGGATATAGAAGGAGATCTGTACCTGCAGCTGTTCGTGCTCATTGGCGGTATTTTCAATACCTGGTTCTTTTTGGCCGGAATCCCTTCATCGCTGCAGCAGCTCGATGCCATGCATGCATATCCCAAAGGACTGAAAGTTTTTACGCAGCACATACTTTTACCGCTCGTTATCGTATACCTGGTCATCCTCTACCTCTATACGGGTAAAATCATTCTCCAATGGTCCTGGCCGGAAGGCTGGGTGGCCTACCTTGTGCTAAGCTTTTCGGTAGCGGGCATATTGGCACTCTTGTTGTTGCATCCGATCCGGGAGCAGGTGGAGAACCGGTGGATCAAACGGTTTTCACGCAGCTATTTCCGTGCCCTGATACCGCTGGTGATCCTGCTGCTGCTCGCCATCTGGGTGCGCATTAACGAATACGGCATTACGGTCAACCGGTATTTTGTTCTGGTATTGGGATTATGGCTCGCCGGCGTTGTCGGCTACTTTATCCTCAGCAAAACAGAAAACATTAAGGTTGTCCCCGCATCGCTGGCTGTGGTGGCCTTTCTCATTTCTTTCGGCCCGTGGGGTGCCTTTTCGGTAGCGGAACGGAGCCAGGTAAATCGCCTGCAGCACTTTGCCCGGGAGCATAACCTCCTGAAGGAGGGTACGATCCATCAAACTTCGGAAGCTGTCCCTTTTGAAGATCGGAGAGAGATCAGCAGTATCCTTCACTATCTTAACAGTACCCACGGACTGGAGCGTATTCAGCCGTGGTTTGAACAGGATCTGAGTTCGTTAACAACTTCGGTCGGGGAAAACGACTCCACCCGGGTGCTGGCCCGGCATGAGCGTCCCCAAAAGATAGCTGAACTGATGGGGATAGAATATACGCTCAGTCCCCGCCCGGGGGAGGGAGTGACCCCCGCCAGGTATTTTTCAGCAACGCCGAACCGCTCCCTTGCAGTCGATGAGTTTGACTGGCTGTTGCGGGATATTCACCTGCGGCCGGACACTCCCTCGGATACCCTCCAGGCAGGCAATTACAGGGTGGTGGTCCGCATAGCCCCAGATTCGCTGAATATTCTGCTTTCGCTGGAGGGACAACAAGAGAGGGCCCTCAACCTTGGAGTGGATACCCTGGCCATAAGGCTATTTCAGAATGCTCAAACGACCGATTTGCCGACTGAGCGGATGATCACAGAGACTTCAAACGATCGTTGGTCCGCCAGGGCATACTTCCACAATATTAGCCTAAAAGAAGAAGGCAGTACGGATCGGCTGATATCTGCTCAGTTCGATCTGTTACTAAAACTTACGAGATAACTCCTACGCTGACTGTCAGGAAATCTTCAGGGAATACTCGCCGCATCCGACCCCGCTTCCTTTTCCCCTTTTGGCCTCTACCTCAATCAAGCGACTCACACAGCTCCACCAGCACGCCGTGATTGTCTTTGGGATGCACGAAAGCGACCAGTTTATTATCGGCCCCGCGGCTGGGTTCTTCGGAGAGCACGCTAAAGCCTTCCCCGCGCAGCCGCTCCATCTCGCCGCGGATATCCTCCACTTCAAAAGCCACATGGTGCATGCCTTCGCCTTTTTTGGCAATATATCCGGCAATAACCGAATCGGAGCCGGTGGCTCCCAGAAGCTCTACCTTGGACTCTCCGGCACGGAAAAAGGCGGTCTCTACCTGCTGCTGATCGACCGTCTCGCGCTTGTAGCATTCCGCCCCAAGCAGCTTTTCATAGGTCTCGATCGCCTCCTCGAGGTCCGCCACCGCTATGCCGATATGATCGAGATATTTCATATCCATATCATAATATACCTTGGAGTGGCCGGGCGTCTGTAGTCATATGGAAAGCTATTATTCTTAATATAATGCCACACATCCCCGGATCCCGGATTCTGAATTCCGGATTTTTCCTTTATTTTCCGTTCGTCAGGCTGATGTACTTCAATGCGTTAACGCCGTCAATGCCGATGATCGGCTCGAGCTCTTCCTCATCCAGCGGCTTATCCACCGAAATCGCCGTAATGGCATTAGAGCCTTTACCGGTTCTTCCAAGGCTCAGGGAACCGATGTTGATGCCCTGCTCGGCCATGGTGCTGCTGACACCGGCCAGCATTCCCGGCTTATCCACATTCTGGTACATTACGATATCCCCTTCCAGGCGAAGCTCAATACCGTAGCCGTCAATTTCTACGATGCGATAGTCATTCTCCCCGAAGACAGTGGCCGAAATGTTCTGGTACTCAGCTCCTTCGCCCAGCCGGATGGTGATCAGGTCGTTAAACGTTTTGGTCTCGCCGGCCTTGGTTTCCTTGATCTTCATGCCCCGCTCATCGGCATAGTGACGGGCATTAATCAGGTTCACGGCTTCGCTTACGTGATGCGAGAGGATCCCTTTCAGGATCGAATCGGTCAGCACGTCGGAGAACCTGGAACAGGCTCCGCTGTATTCGAACGAAAACTCGTTGGCGTGCTCGGGAGCCAGCTGGATAGCCACGCTTCCCAGTCTTTGCGCCAGCTCCAGGTAGGGCTGTACTTCTTTGTTGGTTGTCAGTGAAATGGACTTGCCGTTCAGGCTTCCCTTAAAACTTTTTTGCTCCAGGGCGTCGGACATCTGATACGCAATCTGCTCGGCTACTTTTTCCTGGGCCTCTTCGGTGGAAGCTCCCAAATGCGGGGTACAGATAATGTTGGGGTGCTCCAGTATTTCATACAGCCCGGCGTTGGGCGGCTCCGTGGAATAGGCATCTACGGCGACACCGGCTACGTATCCTTCATCAATCAGCCGGGGCAAATCTTCCTCTTTATAAATACCGCCGCGGGCGCAGTTTATCAAAAATACCCCTTTCTTCAGCTTGTCAGCATTATCCATAGAGACCAGCCCTTTGGTCTTTTCGGTAAGCGGGGTATGCACGGTCAGAAAATCGGCAACGCCCAGCAGCTCATCCAGCTCCAGCAATTCTACATTGAGGCTGTCCGCTTTTTCCACGGAGGCGAACGGATCGTATGCTTTTATATTCATGCCGAACTTCTTCATCCGTTTGGCCACTTCGCCCCCTATTTTTCCCAACCCAATAATGCCGAGGGTCTTATTATGAACTTCCGTACCCATATACTTTTTTCGATCCCATCCGCCGCTTTTCACTTTCTGCACCGACTGGGGAATATTCCGGGCGATAGCTAAAATCATCCCACAGGTATGCTCCGCGGTAGAGACCGTATTGCCGTCGGGGGTATTCATCACCAGTACGCCGCGGGCGGTGGCAGCCTCGATATCAATATTGTCGACGCCTACGCCGGCCCGTCCCACTACTTTCAGCTTCTCAGCCGATTGGAGGATTTCAGGACTGACGGTCGTTGAACTGCGAACGACGATACCGTCGTATTTTTTTATTTCGCGATGCAGCTCTTCTCCGCTCAGGTTGTGATTACGTGTTACTTTAATACCGCGCTCTTCAAAAACTTTTTCGGCGAGCGGGTCAACATTATCCAGGATAAGAATGCTAAATGACATGGAGATCGATTATACGTTTAACGTTAGGTTTTATATTTATATCACGATACAAATTCAGATATCAAGTCTTTTACTTCGCTGGTACCTATATCCTCTTTTACGGAACTTATAACAATAGGTACTTCTATATTCATTTCATCTAAAATGCGCTTGACCCGTGCTTTGGACTGCTGGCGCTTATTGCGGGAAATTTTATCGCCTTTGCTCAATACGACGATGAACGGGAGACGATTGGCACCGAGCCAGTAAAAAAATTCTTCATCCAGCTTGCTGGGCTTGTGGCGGATATCCACCAGGTGGACCACCAGTCGCAGGGTAGTCCGCTCCAACAGGTATTCACGGATATCCCGGCCCCATCGCTCCCGCTCCTTTTTGGATACTTTGGCATACCCAAAGCCGGGCAGGTCCACCAGGTAGGCCTTGTCATCTACCAGGTAGTAGTTCATCTGCTGCGTCTTTCCCGGCGTGTTACTGGTCCGGGCCAGCCCCTTGTGATTGACCAGCGCGTTTATAAGCGACGATTTTCCCACATTCGAGCGTCCGGCCAAACAGATTTCAGGATAGTAGGCATCCGGGCATACGTCCAGGGAAGGAGCACCGGTTACGAAATGGGCTTTTTTAAACTCCATCAAACAATCTCATTTTCTTCTTTCCCAATTCCGAAATTGACCGGCACCGGGTAATCTTCCGTAAAGCAGGCGGTACAGTAACCGCCGGAGGAAGGATTCGATTCCCTGACCGCCTCAACCAATCCCTTCGCGGATAAATAACGAAGACTGTCAACTCCGATCTCTCTTGCCATTGCATCGATATCGCGACCGTATCGATTGGCGATCAGCTCTTTGGGATCGGGAAAATCCAGCCCGTAAAAACAGGGACCGATAACCGGCGGCGAACTCACCAGAAAGTGTACTTCGGCGGGATTCGCCTGGCGGATCATGTTCACCAGGTACCGCGAGGTCGTCCCCCGGACAATGGAATCATCGACAATAATGACCGAACGACCCTCAATAACGCCTTTGACCGTGTTAAACTTCGTCCGCACTTTCTGCTCCCGGGATTTTTGTCCGGGCGAAATAAATGTTCTGCCTACATAGTGATTGCGAATCAAGCCGATCTCAAATTTACATTCGTAGCCCAGTTTTTGGTTTTCATGCACATACCCCAATGCCGCCGTATTGCTGGAATCGGGTACCGAAATAACAATCGGCTTGGTGTCGCCGGTATCCCTGCGGACGACTTCACTGATCGGATGCTCTTTGGCCAGGTGTTTCCCGAGATTTCGGCGTACTTTATCCACATTCTCGCCAAAAATCTTGCTGTCGGGACGAGAAAAATAGACGTATTCAAAAATACACTGGCTGGTATCGGTCCCGTATTCCGGTTCGAGATGATAGGAATCCGGCTCCGAGTCGCTGCCGGCTTCCTGGTCGATCACCAGCACCTCGCCCGGGTCAATATCGCGAATATACTCGGCATCGATGATGTCAAAAGCACAGGTTTCGCTGGCTATGCAGTAACTGCCGTCTACCTTGCCGAGGGCCAGGGGACGAAATCCATTGGGATCACGAACCGCAATCAGCTTGTCATCGGTAAGCATCACCAGGCTGTACGCTCCCTCAATCTGCTCGAGCGCATCCAGTACCTGCTCAATCTGTGTGGCCTTCTGGCTGTGGGATATCAGGTGCAGAATCAGTTCGGTATCAGAGGTACTCTGAAAGAGCACGCCTTCTTGCCGAAAGCGATTGCGAAGCTGTTGGGCGTTGGCGAGGTTTCCGTTATGTCCGATGGCAATATTGCCTTTGTGATAATGCACGCGAAAGGGTTGTATGTTGGCAGGATTCCGGGCGGCTCCGGTGGTGGAATACCGGTTATGGCCGATGGCAGCGCGTCCCTTCAGCTCGTTTTTGAACATTTTCTGGTCGTCAAAGACTTTCAACACCAAGCCAAAGTCGCGATGGGCGGGCATCACCCATCGTTTTTTTTCTTCGTCAAAATAAGATGTTACTATACCAGCCGATTCCTGTCCCCTGTGCTGCAGGGCGTGTAGCCCGTAATAAGAAAGGAGGGCTGCATCAGGATGATTTTGAATCCCAAAAATACCGCAATAATCTCGTGGCTTATCGATCATTAATTTATTTGCGTGGTCATATATTTTCGATGGACATAAAGTTAATAAAATCGACGGCGAATTAGTAACAAAAATAAATGGGTAGTACACCAATTCGATATTGCGGGACACCGGGATGCCAGACATCGTGAGCCGCTCGACGGGAGCGTCCTGTGAATGCCTTTTATCATATTGATGCACTGCTTCCGACTGCCGGGTTTTCCCATGACATGGCAGGGGAGCAAAATGGATTGGTCCAAATAAACCCTATGAAACAATACCTGCCTTCTATGTAAACGCAATTATATTATACGTTGTGAGATCCCTGTGGTCTTCTTACTTTCACCAACAAAAAGCCCTCTATGTCAAAAGTTATTATTGTTACCGGAGCCAGCCGCGGAATCGGCTATGAAGTCTGTCAACAGCTCGCAAACCGGAGTCACCAGGTGGTGGCTGTGGCGCGGTCCGCGGGACCACTGAAAAGGCTACGCCAACAATACCCCGCCTTTATTTCCGATATTCCCGCGGATTTGACCGACCAGGATGCCGTGGATCAGCTTGTTCGCACTGTTTCATCAACTTTCGAGGGCGTGGATATCCTCATCAATAATGCGGGCACACTTATAAACAAGCCGTTTGAGGACCTATCATTGAAAGATTGGCGTGCTCAGATCGAAGGCAATCTGATTAGCGCCGTAAATATTACGAAACAATTGCTGCCTCACTTTAATACAAATGCACATATCATTAACATCAGCAGCATGGGCGGGTTCCAGGGAAGTGCTAAATTTCCCGGGCTTTCGGCCTACAGCGTGTCCAAAGGAGCCCTGAGTATTTTAACGGAATGTCTTTCGAGGGAGCTTGGGGGACAAGGAATCAGTGTTAATGCATTGTGCCTCGGCGCTGTACAGACCGAGATGCTGGAGCAGGCATTCCCCGGCATTAAGGCGCCCGTCTCCCCCGAAGAAATGGGGGAGTATATAGCAGACTTTTCCCTCAACGGGTCTGCTTTTTATAATGGGAAGATCTTACCGGTTGCCCTGGAAGATCCCGAATAATTTTGGAATTATACTGCATCTGCCTAAAATACGGCTAACATTAAAACCATTACCTTTCAAGACATGAAAAGATATCTACAGCTACTGTTTATTTTCGCACTATTTGTTTCCGTTCTTCCTCAACAATCAAAGGCACAGTCTATCAAGCTGGTAGGCCAAAATACCCTGAACGGAGCTATTAACGGCGTGCTGCTTGGTGGGGCCACAATGGCGCTCCAGGACAACGACAAATTCGGCCCGATACGCGTGGGGCTCGGGAGCGGGACGCTCTACGGTATTGGTGTGGGTATTCATGATGTTTCCCTGATCGACAAGGGCCAGCAGTTTTATCTTTCCGGGACCTTCAACGACGCTACCAACTCTTCTGTCATTCCACTGTTGGATACTATTTACGGAGCAGCAGGCGGGGCATTGATAGCCTCTTCCGTAGCGCTGATCATCAAAGAACCGCTGACGGATGCCCTTCAATACGGCTCCGGTATCGGGGCGTGGGCCGGATTCGGTTTTGGACTGGTTGACGCCTTTTTCCTGGCAGAGGGACCTGATTTTAGCCAGGCCTCTACGCCCAGCCCTTCGAATGTGGATGGATTCATCACCTACGAAAATGCTTCAAGGTCCGTAGAAATCGGGATGATCAGTCCCTCCATGGTTAAACAGACCACGGTTTCTGCCAATGCACTTTCAACTTCCTGGACTCCTTCTTTGACGGTGATGAATGTAAGTGTGAACCTTTAAATCCATACTATTCGCCGTGAATGCGACATAACCTTTATGTATGTCATATTATTATTAAGCTTACCTTTGAGAGAAAGACAGAAAAATACTGCGACATGTACTTGTGGGCGACGTTGTTGTCTTTTCGAAAGGCAATCGACGTATATGGTCTATATTTCTATTCCCTGGTTCAACTTCGCCTTGCACACAATCAAATTGTTTAGAGAATGATCCCGGGCTAAGCTTCTCCACCTTTGTAGTCATCGGGCGTTTCAAAACTGCTCCCCTCTTCCGGATCCCTGGCTAACGCTAAAAAGCGGATAAGTTCTTTAACGGTATTGACGTGACCCGAAAGCGAGGGATGCAGCCCGTCACTCAGGTAGTTCCAGGCCGCCGGAAGATCACTTTCGTCCCCCGCTTCCTGCTCCTGATCTCCTTCTTCTTCGTGCATGCGTTCACCAAGCGGATCGACGATATAGCCTTTTTTGCCGGAAAGAATTTCCCGGATACGGCTCAGATCTTCTTCAAAAAGGTCAAAATTAAAAAGCCTGATCTGTTGCAGCATTTCAGGAATTACGGGGGGAGGGCTCATCCAGATAAGCGGATTATCCGTTACCTCCGATACCGCAGACTCGATGGTATTCAGGTTTTCCCAGTAGTCGGCAAGCGAAACCAGCGGCCGGTCGGGCGCCACATGCAACCGCTGGGCGTCAAAGGTACCCAGGGCTACGATTACCCAGTCGGGTTGATGGTCCAACACATCGCGATTCAGCCGCTTTAAGGCATCGGTTGAAGTATCATAGGAAACGCCGCTGTTAATGAAGGTAAAGTCCGGCTGGTCCAATCCGATTTCCAGTACATGCTGAAAAATATGGAACCAGCCTTGCAGGTCATCGGTAATGGAATCGCCCAGAGCCACGATGGTGTCTCCTTCCTCAAACGGAAGATCTTCGATCCACTCAGCAACCTCCGGGTCCTCCAGCATCTCAACAGCAGCCTGCCTGGCATTTGCGGAGAACCGGCCTCTCAGCTTCAACAGTTCATCTTTTTCAATACCCATCAGGCCGGCAATGGCTTCCTCGTTTTCGATGCCCGGCAGTAAGGGATATCGCTTCTCAAGGTTTAAAAATTGCAGCAGGTACTTTTCTAACACTTCCTGCTCTTCTTCACTTGCTTTATAATCTTCAGACATGAACTTTTTAGTCTATTAAAATGATTGCAGATACCACTAAACTACTTTACCTGTCTAATAATTCGCTCGCCAAGGGAGGCGTCCCTTTTTCAGCGGTTTTCCGGATATGCTTCCACCCGGAATAATCGACCAATTCGGGGTTGGCGGGATCAATAATGTATTTCGGTATTCCGGGCCGGGCCAGGTCTGTCAGTCCCGCCGCCGGATATACCACCAGGGAGGTACCGATGACCATCAAAATATCAGCTTCGGGTACGATTGCAGATGCTTTTTGCATCCGGGGCACCGGTTCGCCAAACCAGACCACATGGGGCCTTAACTGGGCGCCGTCTTCAGCCGTATCTCCCACTTCAACAGCCTCTCCCCCGATATCATAGATTAGCGACGGATCTTCTTCGCTTCGAACTTTGGACAGCTCACCATGCAGGTGAACGACATCCGTAGACCCCGCCCGTTCATGAAGGGAATCCACATTTTGGGTAATAATGGTAACCTCGTACTTCTCTTCAAGCTCTGCAAGCGCCTGATGTCCCCGGTGGGGATCGGCTTCACAGGCCTGTTTGCGGCGTTGGTTATAAAAATCAAGCACCAGTTCTCTATCTCTTTCCCAGGCCTGGGGGGTTGCTACCTGACTTATCTCATGTCCTTCCCAGAGGCCATCGGAATCACGAAATGTTTTGAGTCCGCTATCGGCACTCATTCCGGCACCCGTCAGTACAACTATTTTCTCCATATTAAGTTAATGGAATTGAATTTCTATAAGAAGTCTTTGCAAAACGCGTGTACTCCTTTTCGAATCCCCGGGAAGGGATCTGCAAATCCGGATAACAATAAGAGTTACAGCATCTAACACCCCGTTGTAACTGATGCTGAACACGAAGCGCCTCGAACTGCCGTCATGATTCAGCATGATACCGCAGGAGTGGGCAAAAGGCCTCTATGACTAAACATTATGATGAATGTGCGTATTTGGGGGCAATCGACTCAAGCCAGGAGCTGGATTCTTCATAATTTTCCACCACATCGGGCGCATTTTCATTGATAAAGGTCGTAACCATCCGCTCCACATCTCCCCGGAGCGTTTGGATCGTATTTTCAATCAGCTGCTGGTTGAAACCTTTATCGCTCAGCCGCAGCGTAAACTCCAGTGAGATCACTCTGCTGAGTATTCTTCCCAATTCAACGAGTCGATCCTGTGCGAGTTTGTTATCGATCTTAAAATCAAGTAACTCACTAAAATAGTCTGAAGCACGCTCAGTGAGCTTAAAGTCACTCAAAAACTGATACAAGTTATCCAGTTTCATCCTTCTCATCCGCTTCAGCACGGATTCCGAAATTTGCTGATACAGAATATCGTTGGATCCCTCAAAAATTTGAAAGGGTCGGCTGTCGATCAGGGCGCGTCCCGCTATATGATCAAGACGATAACCTTTAGCTCCCGTCAGCTGCAACAACGACTGGGCTGCCTGCTGCATCAAATCTGTCGTATAAGTTTTGATCGTATTTGCAGCGATATCCATGCCGGATACATCCTTGTCTATCGGCACATTTTTGCTGGTATACGCACACATAGCCGAACAAACAGTAAAAGAGGACTGTAAACGGTTGAGTCGCTTTTTAACCTGGTCGTAGTTAAATAAACTTTGTCCCCCCACCGAACGATCTTTGCAATGCGTAACTCCTTCAACCATCATACGTTTGAGAAATCCAATACCCATTCCCGGAAACTGAAGACGGCTTCTGTGGAGGGTATCCAACATCATTTTTATGCCTGTTGATTTGGGCTGTAGCCGGTAGGCTTCAGGCACTGTAATGTTGATTTTATTTCTGCCGTAAGGAAGCATATATAGTCCCAGATTCTTGTAATACTCCTCTACTTCTATGCCCCCCCGCTTACTGTCATGGATAAAAAAGCCGATATCACGGCCTAACTTCCCGGAATTACTTTTTCTCCGGGCAGTAATAAGCCAGAAATCAGCGGCACCTGTTAACCCGGCCCAATGCTTCGTTCCCTTGACGTTATACACAATATCGTCTCCATTTTGAACCTTGTCAAAAGAAGTTTCCATACGAAGGGCATCCGATCCGAAATCGGGCTCCGTAATCATCAGTCCCCCCATATTTTGTTCATTGAGAAACCGATCAAATATAGGCTTCTTGATTTCTTCGGACCCATAGTTTGCAACGGGCTGTAAAAAAAGGGCGCCGTTTATTCCCATCATCAGGGAGAGCGGAAGCGATTCATATGAGCTTGCTTCCAACAGGGCCAGCGCCTCATGGGTGAGAGCGCCACGTCCCCCGTATTCTTTCGGGATAAACACGCTGAGCGGCTTGCATTCCATCACCTGCTGGAAGATATCCTCAGGCAGTCCCCGGCTTAAACTGAGCTCATTAATATCTTCTTCCTTATTAAACAGCTCATTCAGTTTCGTCTTATATCGACTAATAAACTTAGAAAATTCCATATATAATGCCCATAATTGAAAATAAAAGCTTTTTCATTAAAGCCTTCCTGTTCTTTTAAAAGCCTAAATAAGCTTTGGCTTTAGTATAATATACTGATTTTGAACTTATTGGTACAAACCTTTGTATGACTTCAAAGGTTTGTGGTGTATTGCTGCAACAAAAAAGGCCCTTCATGGGGAATCCATGAAGGGCCGTGGAGAAAAAAAAGGGAGCAGGAGGGGACCTACGCTTCCGCCCTGAGGGCAGTACCATCGGCGCTGAGCAGGGTCACGGCCGTGTTCGGGATGGGAACGGG
>NZ_FQUS01000030.1 GCF_900129315.1 Fodinibius roseus | reverse complement strand
TTGGTCTAATTCTTCTTGTGTCATGAGTTGTCTAAGTTAAGTGTATGTTGATAGTACGTATTATTTAACTTAGACAGAGTTAGATTTACACTCTCCACAAAGTATATCCTTTGAACGTCTAGAGTATCACAGTTAATCGCTGTTTTTCCAGGTTAAGATGCCCCATGATTTTTCGACATCTTCCATTAGAGGTAAATCAGAGTCTATTTTTTCCTTATCTATGATTACTTTTATCCAAGCCTCGTGGGATTTGTCTAGGCTTTCTTTATCAACTTGTAATCCTTGAGTAAGGGTTGATTTTTTTAGCACAGTATTGATATAGTCGGCTGTTTCTTTATCGATTCCTGCAGAACGAGTACACCACCGGTTCCATTTAGGTCCTGAAAAATATTCGAAAAATAATTTCTGTAGATCTAATTGCTCATCGACTAAGGGGATATAGTATCCTTCAAGCTCTGGGTGGCTACAACCGCGCCCTCCCGTCTGGTTTGTATATATAATACCGGATTTGTGAGGAAGGATAAGGCCTGTCCCTCCCGCATGCCACAACCGAACTTTAGGTTTTACCTTTTCTTCAGTTAGGAATTCCTCAAAGTTGTAATCTTTATCTGCCATGACTTATATAGGTTTGGTTATTACTCGTCGAGGAATCTGGATTTATATCCAAATTTTTCTTCAATTTCTTTCCATACTTTTTTATTGCTGTAATACCGTCCAGTAGCAATATCTTCCTTTCCTCTCTGTATACCGGCTTTTACCTCTTCTGGCAACTCATCCCAGCTCCAAGGTTTGCTGCTTTCTCTCATTGAACAAACAACTTCCCAAAACCGTTTATTTGTCAAGTGAATATCGGTCTTTGGAACTCCAGTATCATGCCCGATTTTCTGCAGGGCTGACTTTGATAATTCTCTCCATAATCCTACATGGTCTTTGGCACTGAATATCATCGAACGTAGAGCATTCAGCTGTTCTTGATTCTCCAGTTCACTAATCCAACGATTCAACTCCTGTTTATCTATATAGCTACCCATAGGCAATTTTTTGAGGTTAACGTCCCATACACCTATAAGCGGGTATTCTCTTCTGGAGGATATCCGCTTTTTTATTTCCTGATAATTCCCTGTACATTTTTATAAATCTTTAATGTCTCATTTTTGTGTCAACATCTGATAATCTCATAGTAGATCCCGAATGTATCAGGAACTAAAAGCAAGTTTTCAGGAGCACGTCTCACTATCCGATAAAGAGTGGGAACTATGTAAAAATAATTTTCGTCCAAAGCGGATGCTCAAACGACAGTTCTTGCTTCAAGAAGGCGACGTTTGCGCCATATTGATATGCCGATGGCCGCGTGCAGGATAAACGCCACGGCCAGAAACCCCTCCAGGATATATAAAATCCAGCCAAGGCTTTCCAGATTGTATGTATATCGATTAAATGCTTCTGCACCGCCAAAGAGCGTCAGATTTCCCGCCAAGTGGACAATAATAAAAACAATAAGCCCCAGGCCAGTTACGCCGGTCAAGATCTTACGGCCCACTTGGGATTTCAGAGCATTAACAAGAGAACTTTTCATATCAGCACCTTTTTCTTTATTCGCGCCAATAATTATTAGCTGCCGCTACCGTTTGGTAGTGTACCGCGACAACGTGGGAACTGGCAATAAGCGCGTCCGGGTCTTTAGAATAGACATCCCGCAGCATAAACAGTACATCCTTGTCGGGCTGCGTTGTAGTTACCCCTTTTCTGGCCAGTTGTACCGCCACCTGAAAACCTTCTTCAGGCGTTTCAGTAATAAGCGAAAGCTCATCTTGTTTTGTGGTATCGGTTGTATCACTATCCTGGGCAGTTATGAATGCAGTGCTAGCTACAAGCAGCATTATTCCTAGTGCGAATCCAGATATATATTTTATCATGATCCTGTTATTTTTAGTTATGGTTATTTTTTGAGAGGTCATACTCTGGATGGTCGGTTTTTAGGTTTGATAAAGCTTCATTTTCGCTACAATGTTTACATTCAAGGCGATCAGTAATCAGGCGAACCCCACGCTTAAATGTAAAATAGTACCATATCCACTCAAGGAAAACGCGCGTTTTATTATGGAAGCACATTAATTGCAGAATGTGAACAAACGACCACATAAACCAGGCGGGGAAACCACTAAATTTAAAACCTTTAATATCAGCTACGGCTTTAGCTCGACCGATGGTTGCCATAGTTCCTTTATCCTTATAATGGAATGTAGGAGTATCATTTATTTTGGAAGGGGCCTTTTTAAGAAGTTGCCCGAGAAATTTACCTTGCTGCATAGCTACCGGTGCCAGGGCGGGAAGCGGACTTCCGTCTTCACCTTTAACATGGGCCGCATCGCCGATGACAAATATATTTGGATATTCGGGCACGCTCAGATTGCCATTTACTTTTACCCGGCCGGTACGATCTTGCTCCACATTTAACGTATCTAATAATGGTGATGCTACAACGCCTGCAGCCCAAATGATATTAGGTGTATTAATGGTTCCTTCGCTAAACTGAACAGCATTCTCTTCTATATTAGTAACTGGTGTGTTGAGTAGCACGCGAACCCCCATATCTTCCAGCATTTGACGAGCACGTTCGGAGAGCTCCTCCGGATAGCCGTTCAGGATCTTGGGACCAGCCTCGACTAGAAAGATGCGTGTTTCGTTTTTGCTGATATTCTTGTAGTCACGCATCATATTGCGTTTGGCGATCTCGGCAATTGCTCCCGCCATTTCCACGCCGGTAGGTCCACCCCCGATGATCACGTAGGTCAGATAAGGCTCACGCAATTTGGGATCATTAATCTGCTCAGCCTCCTCAAGTGAAAGAAGGATGCGTTCGCGAGTATCCAGGGCATCAGCAATGGATTTTAGTCCTGTGGCGTGCTCCTTCCATTTATTATTGCCAAAGTAGTTGTACTGGGCGCCTGGAGCCATGATAAGCTTATCATACGAGATTGTGCGCCCGTCGGCCAGCTCAAGACTCTTTTTCTCGGGATGAATGTCTGTCACCTCTCCCAGCAATATGTGCATACCTGGTTGCTCACCGATAATGGCTCGGATAGGGGCTGCAATATCACCCGGCGAAAGAGCCGCAGTGGCCACTTGGTACAGCAACGGCTGGAACAGGTGGTGATTTGACTTATCTATAAGTGTAACATCCACATCGGCTTTTTTAAGTTGTTTAGCAGCAGATATTCCACCAAATCCACCACCAACAATGACAACATGTTGTTTTTTGTTCTTCATAATAAGTAGCTAAAATTCATTATTTAGCAAGTTCGGGTTTATAGCTTCCGGGAACATTTCGAAAACTTATAGCCAATCGGTTCCAGCCATTGATGGCAATGATCGCCATAGTAAGCGCCGTTAGCTCAGCCTCGGCAAAGTGTTTGCGAACAGACTCATAGAGTTCATCTGAAACGTCATTTGCTGAAATCTTTGTAAGTGCCTCGGTCCACCGTAAGGCAGCGCGTTCACGATCTGTGTAGAAAGGAGATTCTTTCCACACGCTTAGGGTATATAATCGTTGTTCGCTTTCCCCTGCCTGTCGTGCGTCTTTGGTATGCATGTCGATACAATATGCGCAACCATTAATTTGAGATGCTCGCAGTTTTACTAATTGAATTAATGAATCTTCCAATTGTGAATTCGCGACATACTTTTCAATCTCATACATACCTTCTAATGATTTTGGTGCTATTTCCTGATAATTAATTCGTTGTTCCATAATCGTGTATATTATAATCCGTCTATTTTTTCGATTTCATCTATAGCCAAAGCTGCATGCGCATAAGAACCACCGGCTCTCATTTCTGCTGCAACCCAAATTGCTTCCATAATCTCTTCATTAGTTGCGCCCTTTTGCTTCGCCTGCTTGGTATGTCCTTTTATGCAATAGGGGCACTGGGTGATATGAGCCGAAGCCACGGCGATCAGCTGTTTTGTTTTTTCATCTAGAGCGCCTTCTTTAAATACAGCCTTACTGAAATTTCGAAAGGCTTCGACCTGCTCAGGTGCAAGGTCAGCTCGTTTTTGTGACATTATTGGTGTTGCGGGTGGAAAAACAGAATTATTGTTACTCATAGTTTTATGTGTATTTAGGTTAAATATTAAATGAGCTGACCAGGGATTATCCTGACCAGCTCCGCATGGATATGACTTAATACATCAAAGATATTAAGCTAATTTTGAGGGTAGTTTAATTTTTATAGGTCAGGACCCGTCCCCAAAGGCTTTTGGTTCCCCAGATTCCGCGACGCAGCGTTTCGAGCTGCACAATTTGACTATGGTCCACGAACATGTTCACCTCCGGACCATAGTTTTTGATGTACCAGGCGAAAACTTCCGGATCGGCTGCTTCAAACATCAGCTTTTCCAGGCCGATTTCGTTGATAAATGCAGCCGGGACATCAGTTCTCCACGGGTCGGCGTTTTCAGTAATGCCTTCCGACTCAATCATGATCATATAGGCTCCGGCATCTACAAACCGCTTGGCTTGCTTGACTGCATAACTGGTATCGAGCGTACCTTCCGATTCCAGCTCTCCTTGGGCCGTGTCTCCGCCGGCGCCAAACTGAATGCCAATTTCGGGCTTGGCTTTAAGTCCGGCTTCCTGCACCTTTTCGATCAGACGAAGCCAGTCGTCGGTGGGCAGGGTGATGAATCCGGCCGAGAGCTCAATGATATCAAAACCGTAATCTTTGCAGGTATTGATATATTGATTGACGGCGTCTTTGCCCTGCGTCAGGACGTACTCCATAAATCCGCCGGTGGATACCAGCGCATCATGATCATGAGCAATATCAATCAGCTCTTGTACGGCCGGTTTGGGCATGATGGAGAATGATCCTCCCGAAAACTTAAGCGAATCAACATGTTCGCCCATCGTTTCCATGATATCCTGCAGGTATCGCTTGCCCATTACAGCATAGTAAGGACCGCGAATTTCTGTTACGCCTGTAGTTCGGGGTTTTGGTTCTCGTTCGTTTTTGTTTAGGAAATTGAATGTTTTTTCTTCACTCATAGTAAAACTTCCTTTAATTATTCATCGTGGGGATTGTGGTTAGAGAAACAATTTCTACATCTTTTAGTAGATTCATTAAATCTGTTACTTTATAATTTTCAAAATTGGTTACGTGATCTATTATTTCTTCACGAAGTTCTTGCGAGGTATAAGGCTTAGCCAATCCTTCAAACTTTTGAATAACAGTGTCCCAGCTCATAGGTCGGGTATGGAAACCTTCATAATCACGTTTTTCAATCTCGTGTGTTACTCCATTCTTGAGATGTACTGTTAGCTTTGTTGGCATTTCATCAGGGAATCGGTCACTGTATTCTTTTTTGGGAGATACCTGTACCTTTTGGAGCAGTGACTGGATATCATCAGCTTCAATGCGTTTTTTTCGATACTGTTTGGGCATCACTTCTCCATCAAGAAGGGCAGCAGAAACCATATATTGAAGACTATGGTCAGCCTCTTCTTTCGTTCGAACAATGGTTTTGTCCCCTTCTTCACCTCCGCCGATTATATGATATGCCACGTCGAAGATATCGATCTCTATCTTTTCTACCTCATCAGCTGAAAAACCGTGGTTATCCTTCAGTTCAATGATCCCTTCGATGGAGGATTGGGAATGAATCTCGGCGTTGTACTTTTTGATAACGGTATCAGTCACGCGTTCAAGGTTTTCGGCGGACCAGTCAATAGAAAACTTTCCGGCAATGGAATCCATAAATCCTTTATTACCTTCAAAAACAGCAGGTGGACCAGTGATTCCGTGTTTTGCCAGAAGAGCCGCATGGGTCCCGCCAAAAGCAGTGTGAGGATATGCCAGTCCTTTCCAGTTAGAAAGGGCTCCGGTTCGAGTTACTCGAAGAGCATTCAGCGCGGTACCTGCGATAGCAATGGCATTGGCTGTTTTTTCTTCGTCGAGTCCAAATGCTTTCGATACGCCTGCTGCTACGGCATAGGAACCCTGGGTGGTGTGATCGAATCCTTTGTCGCGCACCGGGGCTTCATCACTTAGTCGACACTGAATCTGGTAGGCAACAGCCGAAGTTGTCAGAAAATCTTTTCCGCTAAGATCAGTTGTTTCTCCGGCCGCTAGAATAGAGCCAATATTATCGCTGGGGTGACAGGTTTCTCCCTTAGCTAAATAGCTGTCATTGAAATCGAGATATCGTACCAGGGCACTATTGTAAAGAGCGGCGCGCTCAGGGGTTGTTTTTTCTCCTCCTATTAAAGTAGATAATTGCGATCCGCCCAGATAATCGTCTATCATTTTTCGAATGGATTGAACAGGCGGCCCCTCAATAGCCCCAATAGCTGTTCCTAAGGAATCCAGCAGTCTTATTTTAAGCTGCTTAACTGCCTCATCAGATAAATCATTATATGTTGCATTGGTTACAAATTTTGCTAGGTCATGTACAATCATGGTTATCACCTTTACAGGTTTATGGAAATATTAGGGATATGATGTAATAAAATTTATTCATTGGTTGGGATATTATAAGTGCAAGAGTAATCTCCTTCGGCAATATGGGTGGTTCGTTCAGCTTTATCATTAAAGAGCTTCTTGTAAAACATGGCTTCAAGTTTGCAAGGAAGTCTGGTTTCTTTGACCACTTCACTGAATGGACAATTACACTCTTTAATGGTGAGGGTTTCGCTTTCCTCATCCATATTAATTTCGGGCATGAATCCTTCTTCTTCCAACATATGTTCTAAAGCCTCAACCCTTGTATCGAAGTCAGTTTCTGAGGATTGATCCATACGGTGTTGGGCCTTTTCAATTCGACCTTCCCAAAAAGTTCTGAAGAATTTTTTTATCGTTTCATCATCATCTTTTGACTTTAAAAAACTAAGTAATTCCTTGATGAGAGCTGATTCATAGGAAGGGAATAGGCTATTTCCCTTTTGGGTAAGTTGGTATTCAAGGCTTGGCCGGCCTGGTCCAGAGCGTATATAATCGCGCTCTATATATCCGTCTCGTTCCAGTTGCAGAAAATGTTCTCGAAGAGTTGTTTTCGCTAAGTCGGTATTTTTAACCGCCTCATCTATTGAGATGGTACCTTTCCTCTTAATAAGTTCTAGTAGTTTTTCTTTTGATCCTGTAAACATAACAGTAGGATTTAATATGAATGGTCAGGTTATCCCGATTTTAATTTTTGTTTTACCAATGGGATAAGGTGTTCCCGTTCTATGGCTATTTGTTTTCTCAGCGAAGAAAATAGTGTTCTAAAATTATAATTAAGAATACGAAGTGTTGAACATGTGCATTCTGGATTTTTTAACCCCTGTCCCTTTTCCTCAATGGTGTCAATTAACTCTAAAATAGTACTTTGATCTTCCTCAATAATTTCAATTCCGTTATTTACCTTTTTGATGGTACCATGTAATACATTCTTATTTGAGTCTTTTAAGATCTCAAGAAGGGGAAATAGTTTATGACGTTGGAAATAGAAGTAGTAGTTTAATTTTTCCTCCAGTTTGTCAAGATACCAATGCATATTTTTTAACCAGTTGTATTGGTTGCCATGTATTTTGTGGACTCGGGGAAAATCTCGGTTAATATCATCAAGTAGTTCAGTATTTCTTGTCAGAAAATGTCGTTCCAGATACTTACACCACTTCTGTAAGTTTTTTCCAAAGTCTGGTGGTTCTTCCTCATCCTCTACTCCTTTTGGTGCGCCATTATTCTGTTGGTTCTTCTTTAGCCATTTTAAGACTTCTACTTCACTCCATTTCTTTTGTTGGCATACCGATCGCAGGGTTTCGGATTCGTGATTGTTAGGTGATAAGCCAATAGAGGAAAGCAGTTCTCCTGCGTTTTTTTCAGCACTTACAATTTGCCCGATTGTAGCATCGGCTGTAAGACCTTTGAGTGATTGGCTGTTACTCATAATAATCTATCTTTTTGTGTTATCAGCTCAGCAGTTAGAAAATAGACATATTAATGTAATTAGTCAATAAAATCGGTAAAAACCGATTTTATAGTTGAAATTAATTTTAGCTACTCATACCTTTGAAATGAAATTAAGAAAAGCACCAATTATGAGTAATTATGGCTTATGTCGTAACCGATCCATGTATTCAGTGTAAGCACACAAACTGTGCTGCTGTTTGTCCTGTAGATGCCTTTCGAGAAGGGCCAAATTTTTTAGTGATTGATCCCTTTGAATGCATTGATTGTGATGCATGTGTGGCCGAATGTCCCGAGGAAGCCATTTATCCTGATGATGAAGTACCTATGGAGTGGGTAGATTATATCGAGCTAAACGAGCGGCTGTCTGAAGAGTGGGCCGACCATGTGATAAATGAGGCAAAGGATGCCCTTCCGGAAGTAGATGAATGGAGCGGCCGCGAAAACAAGCGCGAGCACTTGATTGAGAGTTGGGACAATGTATCTGAATCTATTAAATGATTTAACACTTTAAGAAAAATCAAAAAACAAGATAATGGACGATACAATAAAACAATTGGATGTACGAAAAATAGCACCTCATAAAAAGCACTCTACTATTTTTGATACGTATGATGCTCTTGAAGTAGGAGAAAAATTTATCATTATCAATGATCACGATCCTAAACCACTCCGCTATCAAATGGCTGCCATTCATGGCAAGGGAAAATTTAGTTGGGACTATCTGGAGAAAGGACCGGAGGTTTGGAAAGTGCAAATCGGTAAAAAATGCTGAGTAATGAATTATAGATTCTACTTCCATAGATCGGCGCAAGATAGCCCGGAAGCTTTGAGAGATAATTGACGCCAGGCTCGGTGTAAACGTCGTAGACCTTGGTTTGGCCTACAACATCCTGTGTGACGATGGCAGGGTGATTGTGGGATTAACGGCTACGACTCCGGGCTATCCTATGCGTCGATATCTACAATTACAGAACGAGAAAACATTGGATTTAATGAACAAATACATAAAGCTAAAATTATTTGATTTGCATTGGGTGATCTCGGTGGCTTTCATTCTATTCTAATGGGTATTTTAACTCGATTATTTGTTGAGAATAGCAAGGACGAAAGTATTACAGTAAAAAGACAGATTTTCATTGAAATGTCACAAAAATTTGATATGATCAGACCTGATGGCAACCCCAATTAAGCGTAAGTATCACATCTCGAATGAACAGTTATTTGAACTTGTGGATGATGTGGTTGAAAAGGATGGACTGTATAAAATTGGGGAAAGAAGAGGCATAGGCTTATTAAGTATTGATATTGGAAAGGTTGAGCTATTATATCTACATATCGTACAAAAAGAAGGTATAAGTGAGATATCCGCGTCAACTGGATTGTCATTTATGAAAGATCGCCCTCAGTCCGATTTACCAATAAAAACTATCAATAGTTTCCTGCAAAAGTTAGAGAAAAAAATGAAGTAATAATCAGGTTACATGAGTTACAATTAAAACTACTAACAAAATTTATTTAACAAGTAAGATTTCAATTCAATATAAGAATGGAAAAAAAATCAGCTGTACTATCTGAACAACGACCACTGACGGTTGAAAAATCAAAGGTGGGAGAACGAATAGATACTTCTTTAGAGTCGATTAGGCTTATCTTCTCATTTGTAGCTCTATCTGCCTTCTGGTTGGTTTTTGGAACGCTTGTCGGTGAATATGTAGGATTTAAATTTGTTTGGCCGGAATTAGATTCCGTTTCCTGGCTTTCTTTTGGAAGGTTGCGGCCGGTTCACACTAATGTGCTGTTTTGGGGATTTCTATCGCAGGCGATGATTGCCCTTGCCCTTTATGTCGTTCCACGTACAAGCCAACGCGAACTCTATAGCTACCGACTGGGATGGACAAGCCTGGGATTGATGAATATCTCAGTTCTCTTTGGAGTTATAAGCTTAATGATGGGTATAAATAATGGCGGCCAGGAGTACAGAGAAATAATCTGGCCTATCTTTGCATTATTTGCAGGGGGGCTCATATTGGTAGCCTACAACCTATATAAAACAATAGCGGATAGAAAGGTAACAGAGATTTATATTTCCAATTGGTATATCCTTGCAGCCTGTTTATGGACGATCATATTAGTAAGTATCGCATATCTACCGGGTTACCAAAAGGATGGTATTAGCCAAACCGTTATTCAGGGTTACTATATGCACCAGGGAGTTGGACAGTGGTTTACGCCCATGGTATTAGGGCTCACTTACTATTTCCTTCCGAAGCTGCTTAACAAGCCGATATATTCATACTCTCTGGGAGTGTTAGCATTCTGGACTCAGATGATTTTTTACACCATGATTGGATCACACCACTTTGTATTTAGTCCCATCCCTTGGTGGATTCAAACAGTTGCTATTGTTTTTAGCGTTGGAATGATCGTACCTGTAACTGCAGGTACAGGAAACTTTCTTCTTACAATGAAGGGTAGTTGGCGTTCCTTTGCTCGAAGCTATTCGTTACCATTTATACTTGTTGGCGTAATATTTTACGCTATTGTGTCTTATCAGGGTACCCTTGAAGCTTTTCGATCCCTTAATAAAGTATGGCACTTTACAAACTTTACGATCGCCCATTCCCATATGAGCATGTATGGATTTGTAGCATTTCTAATTTGGGGTGGGATCTATGGATTAATTCCTCGATTGACGGGAAGTGAGCCTCCGCAGCTGGCGGTGGGAGCTCATTTCTGGTTAGCCCTCATCGGTATACTCGTTTACAGCATTCCGTTGATGATAGGAGGAACCCTGCAGGGTTTAAGTTGGATTGCCGGAGAATCATTTATGGAGTCTGTTAATTTGATGACCCCATACTGGGTTTGGAGAGCTATTGGTGGTACTATGATGTTCCTGTCACATCTGATATTCGCTTACAACGTTTGGAAAATGCGTCCCTCAACATGGGAAAAGCTAACACAAGTTTCTCAATCTTAAATTTGATATACAATGAAGTTTGACTTTCACAAAAATCATAAGCTGCTGTTTGGTACTATTTTTTGGGGGTTTATTTTCCTGAGTTTGATTATTTCAGTACTTCCCGCTTTGTGGGTACAAAGAGAAAATGAGCCTCTTCCGGCAAGTGAGCCAATGACCGATATAGAACGAAAAGGTCTTAATGTGTTTATCGGTGAAGGATGTGTTTATTGTCATACACAACAAGTACGACCTATAGAGATGGATGAAAACTGGGGCCGTCCTTCAGCACCAGGCGACTATGCTCGTATTGACAGGCAGGATATATGGCGTCAAACGCCAGCAGTTTTAGGTAGTGAGCGAACAGGTCCGGATTTGAGTAATGTTGGAGAGCGCCAACCGAGTGCTGTTTGGCATTATATGCATTTATATAATCCCCGGTCTGTTGTTGAAGAATCTATTATGCCGTCATACCCCTGGCTTTTTGAGGTAAAGAAGAGCCCCGGATCCGATGAGACTGTAGTTTCCATGCCGGAAGATTATGCTCCTGAGCAAGGACAACTTGTAGCAACAGAAAAGGCAGAGGCATTAGTTGCTTATCTACAATCACTCAAACAAGTACCTATGGACGCTCCTGCAAGTTCAGTTTCTAATGAAGAAACCAGCAAAGAAATATCAGAAAGTCAGAAAAAAACGATTGATGGGGCATCTATCTATTCTAATAATTGTGCTTCGTGCCATCAAAATAATGGGGAGGGAGTTCAGGGAGCTTTCCCTTCATTAGTGGGTGATCCTGTAGTTACGGATGAGGATCCGACCGATCATATTCGTGCTGTGCTCTACGGTATGCAGGGCGTGCCAATTGAGGGTGAAAATTATAGCGGAATTATGCAGCCATTTGAACAGACATTATCAGATGAAGAAGTTGCTGCGGTAATTAATCATGAAAGAACCAGCTGGGGAAATGATGCTCCAACTATTACCGCAGAAGATGTAGCAGAAGTCAGAAATAATGATGAACTCAATGAAATTACTGCCGAGGAGGAGTAGCGCATGTTTCCATTACTATTAACACTAATACAACAAGCAAATGAGTTTTCAACTTCTAGTGAGGGACGTGAATATGCTCCACCCGATGGACCTCTTTACTATCTGGTGTTAATTGTTTCATCTCTAATAGTCGTTGGTGTCGTCTACTATACCATTAAATGGTTTATTTGGCCGGGGGAGCAGTCAGAAGATCATATTAAACGCAAGATATTAAATGAGGAAAATTAACAGGTATTTAAAATGTCTACCGACAACAGCAATTTAATACATGTATATTTAGACGACCAAGAAGAACCTATTGTATCATACCGTCCCCCCGTTAGGTTCGAACTGGATACAACGCAACTAGAAGATGGTCCCCATGTAATTAAGGTCGTTGCGACTGATTCATCTGGTAAGGAGGGAGTAAAAACGATACCATTTGAAGTACGAAACGGCCCTGGCATTGATGTGGATGGGCTACAAGAAAACGATGTACTGGAGGGTAGGGTACCTATTTTACTTAATGCATATGGTGGAGCAAAGGAACCTTATTGGCAACCTTCCCGTGCTGAGACACCTGCACCAGTTCCAACATGGGCTTGGGTGCTACTATTGGTTATTGTGGCATGGAGTACGTTTTATATTACCCAACAATGGACAGCGCCGGATGAGTATGCGGAATCCCCTACCTATAGTATGTTTTATGGTGATCAAAGTTCGAGCTCTTCCTCACCCGATAGTGCAACCGAAAAAGCTAATTTAGGTGCTACCCTTTATCGAACCAGTTGCTCAAGTTGTCACCAGGGTAATGGTGAAGGGGTGACCGGAGCTTTTCCTCCACTGGCTGGTGATCCGGTTGTAACGGATGAAGACCCCACCAGACATATAGAAATTATTCTATTTGGTATGGAAGGGGAACCTATAGAGGGGGTCGAATATTCCGCAGCAATGCCTCCATTTTCCGAGCAACTTTCGGATGAAGAGGTGGCGGCTATTATCAATCACGAACGGACCAGCTGGGGAAATGATGCCCCGACGGTAACTGCTGAGGAAGTAGGAGAAGTTAGAGCGGAAGGAAATTAATTGCATTATTAAATAACAAGTGATAAATGACATACAAAGTGAACAGGATGTAAAACATCTTGTTCACAGTTTTATGAGAAGGTGCGTGATGATTGATTAGGATATATTTTCAATGATGCAGATGGAGGATGAAGAACTATCTAAGGTGATCGACTTTTGGTTTGTAACCTTATTTACCTTTGCGGTATCTAATAGGATGGAATTATGCTATAAATAAATGAGGAAGCGTATGCTAAGATCTGTAGATAAAACATCTAAAATAAAGAAATATAACTTTGTTTCGGTCGAGAAATATAGTGGTGTATCAGATAGCGAGATAATTCACAAAATTTTGAAGGGCTCTACTCAGCTTTTTGAGGTATTAATGCGCAGGTATAACCAGCGATTATTTCGTATCCAGCGATCGTACATATCGGATGAGGAGGCGGTCAAGGACACGCTTCAGATAACATATATGAAAGCATTTGAAAATTTATGCTCGTTTCGTGGTGATGCAAAATTTTCGACCTGGATCACTCGTATCGCTATTAATGAAGCACTAAAATATCTGAATGGAAAAAAGCGAAATGCTGAACTTCAATTAGTTGAAGGAGATACTCCTATGAATGAGCATACGATAAATAGAAATAACACGCCTGAGGATAAGACTATTCAACACGATTTTCGTCAGCTGCTGGAACAAGTTGTAGCTACCTTGCCGCCGAAGTATCGCTCAGTATATTTAATGCGTGAGGTGGAACATATGGATACCAAAGAAACAGCCGACTGTCTGGATCTTACAGAATCGAACGTAAAGGTAAGACTTCATCGAGCAAAGAAGATGCTTCAGGAAGAAATTGAGCGAACGGTAACTGATACAGAAATATTTAACTTTCTCGGGACGGAATGTGATCGGTTGGTGTTTAATATAATGAGGAAGATAAATCAGTAGCAGTACAACTAAATCAATTGTCTATCATTAACTATACCGTTATTTTGACAATTAATTTGAAGTAGGGACGACCTTACCTCTCTTTTTTTCAATGGGGACGGCCTCAAAGAAATACAGAAACATGTCTTGGATATATTTATTTGTTGCCGGATTATTTGAAATAGGTTGGGCTGTAGGCTTAAAATATACTGAGGGATTTACAAAATTTTGGCCGTCTGTTTTTACAGGAGTTTCCATGATTCTCAGTGTCGCTTTGCTTGGTTTCGCTTTAAAAACATTGCCGGTTGGTATAGCATATGCTGTTTGGACAGGAATTGGAGCCATTGGTACCGTAATATTTGGTATTTATCTATTTGATGAACCAGCCACTACGGCCAAATTCTTCTGTATTAGCCTGATCCTTATCGGTATTGTAGGCCTTCAATTAATTCAAGAATAATCCCCCCCCCCCCAAAAATATCTGATTCACCGATTACTAATTTGTATCTAAGCCATTTCAGATATTAGATACAAATTTTCGAATTCCTGTCATCAACATTTCGATGGATATCGTAATAAGCACCAATCCCATAAGTCGCTCAATGGCAACTAACCCTTTTTCACTTAAGAATCGTTTGAGGTTACTACCAAAATAGATGATGATGCTACTGGCTAGCCATGCTAAAAATACAGCAAGGAGCCACTCGGGCCATCGTGCAGGCTCTTGGCTCATTAAAAGTAACTCTGTTGCTAATGCTGACGGACCCGCAACATAGGGTATGGCTAAAGGAACAATGAACGGTTCGCCTCCTACATTTACTTGCAATGAGCTGTCTTCGGACGGGAAGACCATTTTTATGGCAATCAAAAATAGTATAACACCACCTCCAACCGTAAGGGCCGGCTGTGAGATGGGTAGTACTTGCATGAAGAATTTTCCCACAAACAGAAAACCCAACAGTACCGCTAAGGCAATCAAAAGTTCCCTTATTACAATAGCGTTTATACGATCGGGCTTTACTTTTTTTAGTTCGGCTATATAGAACGATATATTACCGACTGGGTCCATTACCAAGAAAAGAAGAATTGCTGCAGATACAAGAGTCATGACTTATTAGCAGTGTAATACCAATTAAAAAATATACCTATAGCTTCAGAAATGATAATAAAAGCTAATGAGGTTATAATGAATAAAGATTCTCCAGATTTTAGATAGCTTGAAAGAATAAAAAAATACATAACAATAATGGACAAAATATAGGAGATACTTAAGTTGTTATATTCTTGTAAAGATAAATAAAATAAATATCCAGCAAGGATAGTTGCTATAACGATTAAGAGGATCGTTGAGATATACATTATTACGAATTGATATTAAATATATTAAAGGCCCTGACTGGAATTGCCAGGGCCATGCTCCAGCTTCGTCTTTAGCTGGTAGGGATGTGCAGGAAATAACCTATTTTTTAAGCATTACTTTTCCTTTCATAACGGGATGAAAAGTGCAAAGATAGGATGCTTTTTCCTTTATCTCAATGGTGAAGGTATCCCCATTTTGTAGTTCAGTAGATTGCCAAAGGTTATTAGTTTCTTCGGCTACATTGTGGGCAACAATATCTCTGTTGATCCACTTTACAGAATCACCTGGAGTCACTTCAATCTTTGCCGGCACAAACTTCATTTGCTTGATTTCAACAGTGTGGGTTTCACTATTCGATTGTTTGGAACTGCAGCTGACGCATAATAGTACCACTAAACAAAGAAGGAATGAAATAATAAAACTTCTCATAAACCTATTGGCCTGCAAAATTTTGTTGAACAGTTTTTGCATGCTCCAGGTGAGTTTCCAAGGCAGGAAGTACAGCCTGCAATAACTCTTTAAGTTGGTTGTTTTCAGTGTCAGGTATTAGCACATTGCGAATGGCGTCAATCACTGCTTTGTGGTATGTCACTTCATTGTCTATGTAAGCCTTGTTAAACACTTTTCCTTCTTTTGAACGCAGCATTTTTCTTGTCTCTTCCGCATCCGAATTCAACTTTTTACTTAATGCATTTGGTTGGGGTTTGACTCCCAGCTCATTTACTAATTCGACGGCTTTCTCAATAACGGCATTGTGGTCTTGGATCATCGTATTGGCAAAGCCAAGAATTTCCTCATTGTTGCTTTTTTCCTTAGCTATTTCTGCATACTTGATGTCTATCTCGTTTGCAGTTACAGCTATTGCGGCAATTTCGGCATCATTGAATTTATTGTTGGACTGTGCATGTATATTTGATGCCAACATTAAAAGTAGCATTACGAAGCTGGTCATTATTTTGTGTTTGCTATCCATAATTTTCTGTTGATTTAGGGTTAACGTAATTTGTTGATCTCACCCATTAGATCAATGCTTAGCAAATCGGTTACAAAAAAACATCTATGAATAATAGTCTGTCATTTAAGTCATCAAAAAAGTTTGTAACCCAACCAACTAATGATCGATCTAAATGATCAATGACTGCTAACTAAATTCTATAAGAATGGCTGAATCAATAACGATTGTAGATATTCAACAGATAACACATGATGTAAAACGTTTTACTCTTGACAGGCCCAACGGCTATACTTTTACGCCCGGACAGGCAACAGAGGTTTCAATTGACAAAAAAGGCTGGAGAGAAGAAAAGCGTCCATTTACTTTTACCTCTCTTCCGGAAGATGAGAATCTTGAGTTTACGATAAAGATATATCAAGACCACGGAGGGGTAACCAATGAGCTTGACAAACTTAAGAAGGGAGATAGGTTGTTAATTGGCGATTCTTGGGGTACGATCCAGTATGACGGACCCGGGGTTTTCTTGGCTGGCGGTGCTGGCGTTACACCATTTATCGCGATCTTCCGTCATCTTCATAAAACGGATAACCTGTCAACTAATAAGCTTATATTTGCAAATAAGTCGGAGCAGGATATTATTCTCAGAGAAGAATTGAATAATATATTAGGAGATGATTTTATTAATGTTATTACCCAGACGAAACCGGAGGCACATGGTAATCCTCGATTGACGTACCTTAGTGGATTTATCGATAAAGAGTACTTGGAAGGTGCCATCGATGATTTTGATCAGAACTTTTATGTCTGCGGCCCACCACCATTCAACAATTCAATGATCCAACATTTAAAAGAGTTGGGTGCAGAACCATCGGCCCTTGTATTTGAACAATAACTTATTAGACAAATAAATTTATCTACGAAATGGAGAAAATTCTTAACGGTATTGATAAGGATATAAAAGATTTATCTGAGCAAGAAAAGATAGAATACATCCAATTTTACTTCTCAAAAATAATGCAGGTTCTAGAGCTGGACCTCACCGATGACACATTTGAAGATACTCCCCGCAGGGTTGCCGAAATGTATGTCAATGAGATTTTTAGCGGTTTGAATGACGATAACTTCCCAGAAATGACCGCATTTGAAAATTCTTATGAATACAGCGGAATGCTCATTGAAAAGGATATTACTTTATTTTCGTATTGCGCCCATCATTTTGTACCCATTATTGGAAAAGCACATGTGGCATACTATCCTTCAGAGAAGGTTGTGGGACTATCAAAAATTAATAGACTGGTTCATCATTTTGCTCGTCGCCCCCAGGTACAAGAAAAACTTACCATGGAAATTGCAGATGCACTTAAAGATTCGCTCGAAACAGATGATATTGCTATTCTGATTGAAGCAGACCATTTGTGTGTTGCATCAAGAGGCGTAAAAGATACAAACAGTACTACGCAAACAAGTTATTATAGCGGCAAATTTGAAAAGGCGGAAATCAGAAAGGAGTTTTTGACCTCTATTGAGTAATAAAAAAAGGGTCCCTAGATATTGGGACCCTCTTAATAGGTAACCTATGGGAAGATACCCATTTGTTCATAGATAACACCAACTTTATTAATGGCGTTAAGATAAGCTGATGTACGCAGGTCGATATCGTGTTTTTTACGGAGCTCGTTGAGTTGCTGATAAGAATTGATCATCGTCTCTTCCAATCCAGAATCAACCAGGTCGTATTCATCAGCTCCATTAGCAAGTTGTTTCATCTCATCTTCAGTAAAAGTACGATCAGAGATGTCCTCAACAACTTTGAGAATTTTACGATAGCTGTTTTCCTCAAATCGTTTTTCCATTCGTCCAAACCGGACGTGGGAAAGATTTTTCAACCATTCGAAGTAGGAAACGGTAACACCACCGGCATTGAGGTACATGTCGGGTATTACCAATTTGCCCCGCTCTTTAAATATTTGATGAGCTTCAGAGGTTGTAGGTCCATTTGCAGCCTCTGCAATAATTTTAGCCTTAATTTCAGATGCATTCCAATCATGCAGCTGATTCTCAAGGGCGGCCGGGATGAGAATATCACACTCGGCTTTAAGTACGGCCGTGTTATCCTCTAATTCTTTCGTATCACCAAATCCAATCATGGATTCGTTTTCTTTGCGATAAGCCATAAGACCTTCGAGATCGATCCCATCGGCATCGTAAATCGAACCTTCAATCTCGGCGACACCAACCATTTTTGCACCGTGACTGATCATGTTTTTAGCGGCGGCATAGCCTACATTTCCAAGGCCTTGTATTACAAATGTTTTTCCCTCAAGGCCGGGATTAAGGCCAAGTTCTTTCATGTCATCAGCATTACGGCAAGTTTCTCTAATGCCATAATAAACACCGCGCCCGGTTGCTTCGGAACGTCCACGAACGCCGCCCTGTGAAATAGGTTTTCCTGTCACACAAGCTTCAGCATTCAAATCAGATTCCAGCTGACGATAGGTATCAAGGATCCAACCCATTTCTCGTTCACCAGTGCCATAGTCAGGTGCTGGCACGTCTGAACCAGGGCCGATAAAGCCTTTTTTGATCAACTCGTAGGTATAACGGCGGGTAATTCGTTCAAGCTCAGCATCTGAAAAACGAGACTTGTCAATTTTGATACCGCCTTTTGCACCTCCGAATGGAACATCAACAACAGCACATTTATACGTCATAAGTGCAGCTAACGCCATGGTTTCGTCTTCATTAACGGTTGTGCTGTAGCGGATGCCACCTTTGGTAGGCAACTTGTGATGGCTGTGTTCAACCCTCCAGCCGTGTATGACTTCTATTGAGTCATCATCACGCTCTAAAGGGAAAGTGATGTGATATATATTATTGCAGATTTTGATTTGATCAAGCAACCCTTCGTCATATTTCGAATGCTTGGCTGCCAGATCAAAGGATTTGTTTACTTCGTTAAAAAAATTGTAGGTGGACATAGAAACCTCTATCCAAAATATTTAAAGTTAAGTTGTAATTATGATTTATTCCCGATTGGGAAATGCGGCATCATCGGGAAATAGGGGTAGAGAGTCAACCTATTAGGAGGGTAAATAATAGAATAGAATGCTTCTATTCTAGGTTTCTATGTTGACTTTCTGGGATTTAATTGAGGAAAAATTCTATCCAGCAGGCGATCAAGAAGTCAACCGATTATTTCTCCATTATCTGAGCATTATATCCTGGGACCGGTCATTCTGCTGATTGGTAAAGTTGAGTATTTATTTAATCACGTTAGTTCTGAACAAAATATGAAGCTCATATAAAAAGAGTTATCCCTTTATTTTGAGCATTCGCTTAGTGAGCGTGTATTTAAACCTAGTACCATTCTAGAACCAAGAAGTAGAGAGAATATCCAAAGAGAGGCACCTTGCCAATAAAAAAGCCGATAACTTTATGGGAGATAGCGACTTATCGTTTTGCGATCCGGACGAGACTCGAACTCGCGACCTCCTGCGTGACAGGATCGGATTATTTCTTCTATTTCAATAGGTGCAATCCCGATTCTTGTCCCAGCCTTGTCCCGAAAAGATTTTGTGAGCAGGATTAAGAGTAAATAAAAAAGCCTCTGAGTAGCTGTAAGTTATTGCTATTCAAAGGCTTAGGTAAAAGTACGCCTGAGAGGATTCGAACCCCTAACCTCCTGATCCGTAATCTATGCGAGATATTCCTGTGCGTGAAATGGGCGGCGATTTTGACATTTCATGTAGTACTATTTGTAGTACCGAAAGGGAATAAGGGGAAACGGTTTCCCGATTGGTGGGTGAATTCTTAGATTTCACAACAGGCGTTAGGTTGCCCCTCCGATTGACTTGCAGAAGGCTTTTTAGCTTTAAGGCTAAATCCCTTATCGGAGTACTTATTTTGTATGCGGATTGCGTTACCGATAGCAATAAGGGCCACACCGACATCAGCAAATATAGCTTCCCACATAGTGGCCATGCCAAAGGTAGCCAGAACCATCACGAGGACTTTAATCCCTAATGCAAAACCAATGTTTTGCCATACGATGCGATGCGTAAAGTTTGCGATCTCAATAGCCAGTGGTATCTTGGATGGCTGGTCGGTTTGAATAACCACATCAGCCGTTTCGACAGTTGCATCCGAGCCAATACCACCCATGGCTATACCAATGTCAGCCAGTGTGATGACCGGAGCATCATTGACCCCATCTCCGATAAATCCTACTGTTTTGGATGGGCTTAGCGCTTGCTCGACGTGTCGATATTTTTCGTCAGGTAACAGGCTCCCATACGCATGATCCAACTCCAGCTTTCGAGATATATGGTCGACCACTTCTTGGTTATCTCCGGACAGCATCACGATTTCGTTGACCCCATGTTTTCGAAGGGCCTCAATAGCTTGTTTACTATCCTCCTTGATCTGGTCGGCAATGCTGATGGTACCAACATGTATGCCATCCTCGGCCACATGTACATAGGTATAAGGATCATCAACATCGGTGGAAGAAATGCTGATACCCTCCTGTCCTAAGAGATCTCTGTTTCCGACGATCACTGTTTTTCCATTAATGGTGCCTTTTAATCCCTTGCCGGAAATTTCCTGCTGATTTTCTACGGGGTGCAGCTGTTGCCCATTGGTGCGGTTGAGGATCGCTTTTGCTATCGGATGAGTGGAGTCCTGTTCCAGGGAAGCGGCCAGTCTAAGCAATTCTTCCTGGCTATATCCATTCACGGGATGGATATAGCGAACCTCAAAGCTGCCTTCGGTCATCGTGCCCGTTTTGTCCATGAACAGGGTTTTCATCTTTCGCAGCTGATCAAGGAAATCCGAACCTTTAAGCAGAATGCCGTTTCGGGAGGCTGCCCCGATACCACCGAAATAACCGAGGGGAATGGAAATAACTAATCCACATGGGCAAGAGACAACGAGGAAAATAAGGGCTCGGTAAAACCAATCCTGAAAGACATAGTTTTCAACCACAAAATACGGGACGAATGTAAGAGCTACCGCCAGCCAAACGACGATGGGGGTATAGATACTGGCAAACCTCGTCATAAACCGTTGCGTCGGGGCTTTTCGCTTGGAAGCTTCCTGGACCATCGTTAAAATGTTGGATAGCTTTGTATCCTCATAGCCGCTGGTTACTTTAATGCGGACCGGTCGGTCCTGGTTGATTGAACCGGCCCATACCTCTTCACCCGATTCCCGACTCATGGGTTTTGATTCACCGGTCAGGGCTGCGGTATTAAACGAACCCTTTTCGGTAAGGAGCTCGCCATCCAGTGGTACTTTTTCGCCGGGTTTTACCTGGATGATTTCACCTGGTTCAATTTCTGAGGGGTGAACGCTTTCGGTGGTCCCATTTCTTTCTACCGTAGCCGTATCCGGTTGTTGATCTATCAGGCTCTTAATGGATTGCTTTGCCCGGTTCACCGCTCCATCCTGGGCGTATTCGCCGACCATGTAAAAGAGCATGACGGCCACGCCTTCAGCATATTCGCCAATGGCAAAAGCCCCAACAGTGGCAATGCCCATCAGAAAGAACTCGCTGAATATGGTGCCGCCTTTTATCGATTTGAATGCTTTCATCCACACCGGTCCGCCTACAACGATGTAGGAAAGCCCGTACAGTGGTAAATACACATAGGGCTGACCAACAAACGAAACCCCATGTTCGACAATTAAGGCCGCTGCTAAAAACAAGGCGCTGGCAATGGCCTCTTTATATTTCTTTATAAATGTCATCATTAATCAGCTATGATTTTGTTTGAGCCATTCCCACGCGTCCTCGGCCTTGTCAATGGGGAAGAAATGCATTTCTTCCTTGGTAATGGGATCGACAAGCTTCGTACCCCACTCTTGCCATTGTTTATCTCCCACTACAGCAATGCGATCAAAATATCCAATGTATTCGGCATCAAGCTGTAGGTCTTTCCAAAATGCTGCAGTATCCTGCCATCCCCCAAAATCTTCCAGTATCATGATTAAATGGGGATCATCAGATGCAGTTGCAAACTTGTTTAAAGCCGGTTCGAGGTCATCCAGATCTTCTTTTGAAAGCTTGCCGGATGCTTTGATGGCAAGAATATCGTCATTGGTATGAGCATTTACTTCAATCATAGCATGAAATTGTTTTCTTCGACTTCAAATTCTACTTCCAAGATAACTGCCGGTCGCAAAGAGTGCTTGCATCTTTATGTGAATCTTGTGCAAAATTATGCGGAAAACGGGCTTCGGACACACTGTTTTAAAATGTCATGCAGTCAGCAGCCCCGTCAGTGGTTGATAGAAAAGTTGATTTCTGTTAACAGCAATGTTGTTCATCTTGTTGAACAGGAGGGCAGGGTATATCACCAAAAGAGCAAAATACGCAACAATCACCTTTTTGGGGTTTTAGTAGGTTGCCACAACTGGGGCATTCCCAAAAATACTGGCAGGAATTGGTTGGCATGGTTTCGGTTGCTTCTTCTCTGCATTCAGGGCAGGTAATCGTTGATTTTAATAGTACGTTGCTCATAGTCGGTCAATTGAATTTCGTTTGTTCTCTTTGATCTCTTTGAAATGGGAGGGTGACAATCCGGTTTCTTTTTTAAACTGCCTGGAAAAATGTTGTTGGCTGCTGTAGTCCAGTTCCAAAGCGATCTGGCCAAGCGTTTTTTCATCATAGACAATGAGTTCTTTGGCCCGTTCAACTTTCTGCAGGATAAAGTACCGCTCGATAGACTTGCCTTCGACTCCCGAAAAAAGGCGGCTAAGGTGTTGGTAGTCTTTGTGAATGTTCTCAGAGAGATAATCGGACAGGTTCTTTTCCAACGGTTCTTCTGATCGGACTTGCCGGATAATAAGCTGCTTAATCTGTTCTACTATACGGCTATTTTCATCATCGATGATATCAAAGCCATTGTTGCGAATAATGGATACCAAACGCTCATAATCTTTCTCGGTAACAGCTTCGGATAGGTACAATTCGCCAAGTTCAATCTTTTGGACATCGAAGCCGGCATCGGTGAGTTTTTCCTGTAGCACTTCAGCGCAATGGCTGCACACCATGTTTTTGATATGAAAATGTTTGTTATCCATAACTTAAAAGGTATGATAATTTGAGAAAACTGTCACTGCGGTCAAACAGTGACAGTCTCAGGTATGTGATGGAACGTTGCTTATCGTATGACATCGTCATCGGTTTCCCCGGTTCGGATTCGTACGGCTTGTTCTACGTTAGATACAAATATCTTTCCGTCTCCGTAGTTTCCGGTGTGCCCCTTTTCAACGATCACCGAAATTATTTCATTAACTCTATTTGTGGGTACGACAGTTTCCAGCTTAATGCGTTGGACCAGTTGAGCCGCTTCTTTTTCTTGGGCATGTCCCCAACCGCGCACGTCACTGAGCGTGATGCCGGGGGCATTCTCAAGGTTTTCAAGGGCATCAATAACATAATCGATCATGTTGGTTCGAATAAAAGCTTTGATCTCTTTCATAATAATCTTGGTTTAGACTTGGCCAGTTTCAAAAACTGGCCAAGTTGTATTAGAAATTTACAGTTCGGCGTGGGTGACTGGTTCGGCAAACCACTTGTAGATGGTCGGCAGTACGACCAGCGTAAGCAGGGTAGAGGTAAACAGTCCCCCGACAACCACAGCGGCCAATGGGCGTTGCACGTTGGAGCCGATATCATTGGCCAGCAGTAGCGGCAACAGGCCAAGACCGGTAGTCAGGGCCGTCATCAGTACGGGACGCAGGCGCAGCAAGGAAGCCTGTACGACCGACTTTTCGGTGGACATTCCTTCCTCCCGCAGCTGATTGATGTAGGATACAATGACCAACCCGTTGAGCACGGCAATACCGAAAATGGCGATAAAGCCTACAGCTGCCGGTACCGACAGGTACAGCCCGGATATCCAGAGGGCAAAGATCCCTCCGATAGTGGCAAACGGAATGTTTAGAAAGATCAATACGGCATAGCGCCAGCTGCCAAAGGTGGAAAACAGCATAAAGAAGATCAGTCCCAGGGTAATGGGAACCACGACCATCAGCCGGTTCATCGCACGCCGTTGGTTTTCAAACTGTCCGCCGTATTCGGTAAAGTATCCGGCCGGTAGATCTACTTGCTCTTCGACTTTTTGGCTGATCTCGTTCACGACACTACCCATATCTCGACCGCGTACGTTCAGTTGCACGTATGTACGTCGACTGGCTTTGTTGCGGGATATTTGTTTGGGACCGGTAAAGACCTCCACATCTGCAATCTGGGAGAGCGGTACCAGGGAACCTTTAGCCGTGCGGACGGGCAACTCCCGAACTTGTTCAATGCGTTTGCGCTGGTTCTCCTGCAGGCGCACGAAGATATCGAAGCGGCGAATGCCCTCGAATACCTGTCCGGCAACCGAGCCGCCAATACCGGTTTCCACGGTATTGAGAAAGTCGTCGATGCTGATGCCCAGTCGCGCCAACTGCTCGCGATTGGGTCGCACCAGGATTTGCGGTTTGCCGCCCTGTTGTTGGGCACGGACATCTACAGCTCCTTCTACACCTTTAGCGACCTCGGCAATCTCCTGTGCTTTTTGAGCCAAGGTATCCAGGTCATCCCCATAGAGACTAGCGACCACCTGGGCGCGAACGCCGCTGAGTAGCTCATCGGTACGCAGTTGAATCGGCTGGGAAAAGTTGGAAGCCACGCCCGGCAGATCTTCATTCAGTTTTTCAGCCATGGCCGACTGTAGTTCTTCATAGCTACGTCCTGCTTCCCACTCATCAAGTGGTTTAAGGTTCACTACATTAAACACCACATTTACCGGCTCGGGATCGCCGCCTACTTCGGCACGTCCCACGCGGGAATAGATCCCCTGCACTTCGGGGAAGGTCTGCATCGACTCCTGAATACGCTTCGTGTATTCCTTGGTGGTGGGGAGGTTAGCGCCCGGAGGCAGCACGGAGCGCACCGCAAAGGTACCTTCCCGCAATGTCGGCTGAAATTCAGTTCCCAGGAATGGGAATACCGCCATGCTTGCGGCAAACAGCACCAAGGCTCCACCAAAGACCATCTTGGGGAATTTCGTGGCTTTTTCAATTAGCGGACGGCTGAACCCTTTCACCTTGCGGACTAACCACGGCTCTTTGTCCATCCCTTTATCCGGCAGGATAAAACTGGAAATGACCGGAATGTAGGTCAAGGCCAGAAAGATGGCTCCGGCCAAGGCAAAGGTAATGGTGTAAGCCAGTGGCTTAAACATTTTACCCTCGACGCCTTCCAGCGAAAAGAGGGGAATAAATACGATGATAATAATGCTAGTCGCAAAGATCACCGGACGTATCACTTCCCGAGCTGCTTCGCCTACCACCCGCACCAGGGATACGTTTTCGGTATCTCGTTCTTCCAACAGGCGGTAGGTGTTTTCCACGATCACGGTGGCACTGTCCCCGATCATACCAATGCTGATCGCCAAGCCCCCCAGACTCATCAAGTTCGCCGAAATGCCCATGAGGTTCATCCCAATGAAGGCGATGAGAAAGGCAATAGGAACGGTGGATATAATGATAAGCGTCGAGCGAAGGTCCCCCATAAAAAAGTAGAGAATGACCAGCACGAGAATGGCCCCGATGTACAGGGCATTGCTGACTGTACCCACGGCTTTACTAACGAGCTGTCCTTGCGAGTAAAACGGCTTCATAACCATACCGTCGGGCAGAGCTTTGTTAATGGCATCGATCTTCTGATCCACCTGGGCCAGCAGGTCTTGCGTGTTCGTGCCAATGAGCTTTAACACAAACCCACCCACGGATTCCTCTTGGTCTTTAATAAGGGTACCGCGTTTAATTTCAGAACCAAATTCCACCTTGGCGACATCCTTGACGTAAATGGGCGTACCATCAGAGTTTTTGACAATGATGTTTCGGATATCCTGAAGGCCTTCTTTGTCTGGCTTAATCCAACCATAGCCCCGGACGAGATACTCTTCGCCGCCTCGTTCTAAAAAGGAAGCTCCTACATTGCGGTTGTTACTGTTGATGGCTTTTTCCAGATCCTCCAGGGTAAGCCCGCGTGAAATCAAGGCGTTCATATCCGCGTTGACCTGGAACTGTCGGACATCGCCACCCAGGGAAAGTACGCCGGTAACACCGGGTACGGTTCGTAGCTGGGGTTTAACGATCCAGTCCTGAGCCGTACGAAGCTCCATTAGCGAATGGTCGGCAGTATCGGTGTTGGTCACTTCGTACATCATGATGGTCCCAAGTCCCGTAGTAATGGGACCCAGTTGCGGTTGCCCCAGTCCGTCGGGAATGGATTCCCTGGCTTTGGAGAGTCGTTCCATGACCAGCCGCCGGGCAAAATAGATGTCGGTGCCGTCTTCGAAGTATATGTTTACGCGCGAAAGCCCGAAGATGGAGGTACTCTGCACGCGATCCAGCTTGGGCAGCCCATACATCGAGATTTCAATGGGGTAGCTGATCTGCGTCTCCACATCCACCGGAGAAAGGCCGGGGCTAGAGGTAAACACCTGTACCATGGTGGGCGATACGTCCGGGAAGGAATCAATGGGGACATCCTCAAAAGAGAAGTATCCATAGACGCCAACGGCCGCCACCAGAATGAGGATCGTCAAACGATTCTTTAATACTTTGTCAATTATTTGTTGAAGCATAAGTCTGTCATTTAAGAAATTCGATATTGCAACGAGCAGTTAATGTCCATGAGATGCGCTTCGTCCCTGAGCGGTAAGAGCGGACTTCAGATCAAAGGCGCCGGCAATAACAGCTTGCTGGCCGGGTTTCAGGCCCGATGCAATTTCCACATAGCCCTCATTTTCACTGCCCAGCATGACCTCGACCGGTTTGTAGCTGCCATTCTCGTTGCCAGGGACAAACACCACTTGCTCACCCTCAATCGTTTGTACGGCGTCAATGGGAATCATGGCTACGTTCCGTTCTTTCCCTGTTGATATACGAGCAGTGCCGAACATTCCGGCCCGTAGCTTTAGATTAGGGTTTTCAACAACTGCGCGAACCGGCATGGTGCGCGTCTGCTTTTCGAGGCTATAAGAGACCCAGTCTGTTTTTCCCTCAAAGGTCTGTCCGGGAATACTGCGAACCGAGAGGCTTACGCTTTGTCCTTTGTCCAGATACCGGATATCCTGCTCGTATGCATCGATCATGACCCACATTTTGGAGAGGTTCGCCACATGGATAGGTGTTTCATTAGGGCTGATGGTTTGTCCCGGTGAAATATCCCGCTCCTGGATAACCCCTTCGAGCGGACTGGTCAGGTAAAAGTGAGACAAGGGCTCATCGCTGCCCGCTTGTATATTTTCGATGTCCTTTTTTGACAACCCATAGAGGCGTAGAGCCTCAGCCGCAGAGTTCAATTCGGCTTTGGCTTCCTGGAAGTTTGCTTCGGCATCCAGCAACTCGGCTTGTGAAGATATTTCCTGATCATACAGCGACTGTTCACGTTTGTAGCGTGCCTCTTCGGCTTTGAGTCGGGCCCGAAGTCGAATATATTCGGCCTTGGCTTTGCCTAGTCCCACGCTGCTCATAAGGGCAATCGGCTCGTCTTTTTTGACGCGTTCTCCCAGGTCTTTTATGACTTCAACAACCTTTGCCTCAATACGGGGACCGACTTTGGCAATTTGATCCAGATCGTATCCAACGCTGGCGGGTCGTGAAATGGTTGAGGAGGCACTTCCTTCGGACAGTGTTTCCACTTTGATGCCGAGGTTACCTTCTTGCTGCTGAGTTAGATGCACTTCACGGGCATGCTGTCCGGATTCTTCATTGTGTTGTCCAGCTTCCTCGGTATGCTGCTCAGTCTCTTCACTGTGTTGCGATTCTTGTTGATGTTGTTCGGTTTGCGTGTGGGCTTGGGAATCGGAATTAGATCCACAGCCTGTCAAAAGACTTCCTAACAGAAGTCCGGTAAGTGTTAAGATTGTTAAATTCTTCATGGTTGGTGATTCCATATTCATTCAAAAAATTAGTTTGCAGAAATTTCAGAGAGAGGCGTGCCGATGAGGCGTTCTACTTCGGCTACGGCCCGATTGTATTCGGCCAAGGCCTGGATGTAGCGGGTGCGCGTCGAAAAAAGCGTGCGCTGAGCATCCAGTACTTCCAGGTAATCAAACTTACCTTGGCGATAGCCAATTTGGGCCGCCTCAAAAGCCGTTTTGGCGCCGGGCAATACCTGTTCTTGCAGCTGATTGACTTCGTGAGCAGCTGCATCCAGCCGGTTGTAAGCCGCTTGCAGGGCCTTGTAGGTTTGGGTGACGGCCGCTTCCCGTTGGATCTGCACGCGACTGAGCTCATACTTCGCCGCCTTGATATTCCCTTGATTGCGATCAAAGAAAGGCAGTGGGATAGACACGCCAACAATGGCGGCGCTGGCGCCCAAATCCTCCGCACGTTTGTATCCGCCGCTCACAGTGATGTCGGGAATGCCTTTTGCCTGTTCAAGACCAAGAGCAGATTCGCGTTGTTGGAGTTCGGTAGCCCACCGAGCCACATCCGGATTTCGCTGGATATAGGTTTGTATTCTGGCGTACTCGGGGATGTCAGAAGGCATGCTCAGCTCCCCTTTTAACTGATTGAAATCCGGTTGCTCGCTCCCCCAATAGGAGGCCAGTGAACTACGAGCGGACTCCCATTGGTTGCGGGCATTTTCCAGATCAATTTTTGCGCGGGAAAGCTCAACCTGTGCTTTGGTCTGAGCCAGCTTGGAGACTTTTCCAGCTTTAACTTGGGCAGATATGGAGCTGTACAGGTTTTGTGCAACACTGACCAACTCTTTTTGCTGTTGCCACTGGCGCTGAGCTTCCAGTGCTGATATATATGCTTTGGTCACGCCGGTTAGCACGTCCAGCCGTTGGGCTTCATAGTCCCATCCGGCCAGCTTTTTGGTGGCTCCTGCCAATCTCTTGCGCTTAAGTCGGTCAGCACCCAACAGGATTTTCTGTCCCAATTTGACGGTCACTTCTCGGCCTTCGTAGCCTTCAAAGGGACCAGTGCCTCCAAAGTTTTCCATCTCGGCATTAAGCTGTGGATTGGGAAGCAGGGAAGCCTGAATGCGTTCGGCTTCCTTTACGCGCACCTGCCAGCCGTAGCTTTGTAGCCGTGGATTTTCGAGCAGGGCTTTGGATAGCGCATCCGAGAAGGTCAGCGTATCCGAAATAGTAATCTTGGATGCGGTATCCTGTGGGTTCACATTCTGATTTAAGGCGGGAGACGTCTCATAGGTTTGGTCTCCCAGCGTGCTTTCTGAAGGTGGTTCAATAACGGTTTCTTCTGTGGCACATCCGGCAGCAAGCACGAGCATGCCGAGGGCCAGTAGTGGGTTTAATAATTTCATGTGTTTCCAGCCAATTTTTGCTGTTATAGAGGGGCAAGCAGAACCGGCAGGATATAACTATTCCTTACCTGATTACATGACTTGCAAGTGAAATGGCGATATGGAAAGGGCTGGAACTACTTAGTTGTATAGAATACGGACAACCGTCTTGAGCGAAGCTGTTATCGTATCCTCAATCAAGGGAGGGGTGTAAGAAACAAGTTGAAAGACCCGTGATTGCGGGAGGTTTTCAACCTTACTGTTCAAAATTCCATCAAGAAACTTGAGCGTGCGATCCTGATCAAAACGTGTTGTTTGTTGTTCTTTTGCACAGTTCAGCGACAACGGTAAATCATGATGGTTGTCGAGATCTGCCTTTAGAGTAGGAGTAGTATGTTGATGCGCATCTTTGGCGTGTATCACATCTTCAGAAGGAATGCTCAAGAGGGAGCCGGCCTCAGACTCGATATTGATCTGCCCATCTTCTTCAAAACAATAGACGAGACTGTCAACAAATCCGTGAATGCTCAGAAAATGCAGTCCAAACAGGAAAAGAAGGGCAAGGGTTATGCCCTTGAGACTTTTCTTGTATGTGGATTGGATCTGATGCATTTGGGAATCTTTTAAATCAAACCCAAAGTTAGGGATTAGCTGGGAGGGAAAAAAGCAAAATGACTAAGAACTTAAAGGAATTTATATGTTTTTAGCGATTGCCAAAATTTTACCACCCATGAGCAAGTTGCATAATTTTAATATGTTTATCTAAAGCAAGAGTAGATAAAGTAGGTTAAACCATATACGGAATATCGGAAGCATGAGAAGGATTAGCATATACCATCTTTTTTAGTGCTGTTGCTTTCAGGTTCTGGTTCATGGCCATGGCAAACAGGTTGATGATTTCCTCGGATTTGCTGCCCAGCACGTGTGCACCTAAAATCTTTTGAAAGCAGCAGGCGATTCATTGGTTTGCCGGTAGGAATACCATTCGTCTGTTTTCTTGTAGTTAACCTGTATGTCATAACCGATATTGTGAGCCTATTGTTCGGTTAAGCCGACCATTGCCAGTGGTGGTACAGTAAACACGACGGTGGGTTGGGCCGGATATTGTGCTTTTCGGTGATTTCCATCCAGCAAATTTGAAGCAACAATATGAGATTCATAACCTGCTACCGGAGTCAGTGGTAATCCGCTGGAATCAACGGCGTCACCGGCGGCATACACGTTGGGATTACTGTTGCTTTGAAGGTACTCATTTACGGTAATTCCTTCTTTCGTTCGTTCAACATTATCTTCCTTCAGTTGCATATCATCTATGTCAGGAACGCGACCGGCACCATGAACGACCAGGTTTCCTGTAAACCTTTTGGTGTTACCCTTTTGAGAAGTTTTTACTGTGTAAGAGTTTCGTTCATTTGGAATCGACTCTACCTCGGTATTCAGTTGTACCTTGATATTTAATTCTTCGGTCTTCTCCAGCAGAACATTAACCAGGTCTACGTCAAAACCTTCCAGTGGACGTTTCCCTCGATGCAGAATTTCTACCTGAGCGCCAGCCAGTGCGGCAATAAAAGCAAACTCAAAGGATATATACCCTCCGCCTACAAAAATAAGCTTGTCGGGAAGATCATCCAGTTCAAGAAATTCGGTACTGGTAGTCAGGTGGTCAAATCCATCGATGGGAAGCGGAACAGGTTTGGCACCTGCAGCGATAAGTATATGATTGGCGTTCAAGATTTCATCGTTAACTTCGATGGTCTGTTCATTTATAAACTTTGCCCGTCCGTGAAAGGGGGTGATGCTCTGCTTCTTCATCCCCTTTTCGCGGTGGTCGGGTACCGGCTGGGTAAAGGTCTCTTTGAACTGCATCAGCTGCTGGCCAATCAATGTGAGCATCCGCGGGGACTCCGTTGCCGCTCATGCGTCGGTTCCAGTCAATGAGTTCCGCAGCGCCGACCAGCACTTTTTTGGGATCGCACCCCCGGCGGGCGCATGTTCCTCCAAAAGGACGTGAGTCGATCTGGGCAACTTTCCAGCCCGCTTTTGCACACTTTCCTGCCGCAACGGAGCCACCTGATCCCGATCCAATAACAATAAGATCAAATTTTTTATCAGTCATTGTCTAGCCGATTCGAAGATTTATGTTAGTCTGGAGCTCTATGAACAACAATTTTGATCTTGCTGAATGGGAGGGCATGGGGTATCTCCATAGGAGCAAAACACGCAGCAATCGCCCTTTTGGGGTTTCAACACTTCACCACAATTGGGACATTCCCAGAAAAATTGACAGGAATCCGTGGGCATTGTTTCGGTTGTTTTATGTCCACAGTTCGAACAGGTGATGGTTTATTCTAAGGTAACAGTGCTCATGGGTGCATCAATTATTTGGATTCTCATTAACAGTAAAACCGGTTTTGTCGATAGCGGCTTTAATTGTTTCCTGGTTGGTCTTGCCCCGATCGTATTTAATGGTCGCTTGTCCGGTATCATAGGTAGCATCCGCTTCAAGGACGCCATCTATACCGTTGGCAGCATTTTCGACAGTCGCCTCGCACCCGGTGCAGGTCATCCCTTTAATGTCCCAGGTGATGCTTTGCACTTGGCTTTCCTGCACGTACACGACCTGCTTGTCCTGTTTAGGGAAAAAGGCATCCGAATAGTAGGGAAAAGCCAGCAGTAGTGCGGCCAGTACGGTCACGCCTCCCAGAAATCCCTTGGTGTTCCAGAACGAGGGATCTTCCTCGCAGGTGCACTCCTGATCCCATTGGGGTTTCAGCTTTTGATACCAGGCGAATCCAAGCAATAAAACGGTAAGCCCAATCAGGTACGGGCGAAAGGGCTCTACCCACGAAAAGATGGATGCTACACCGCCGATACCCGCTAAAAAGGCAAAAACTGGGGTTACACAACACAGAGAAGCGACAAACGCGGCAAACAGGCCGGCTCCCATCCATTTCGTATCAGTGTTATCTTGGTTTTGCTTCTTCATGCGGCTAATACGTCCAGGATATTGTTGTCTTTAATTTGATCGAAATTTGGTGAGAGTATCTCATTAAATAGTGGATTCAGCGAGTAAAAGATGGTTTGCCCATCCCGCTCGGTTTCCACCAGCCCCCCCGTCTTTGAGTTTGCGCAGGTGCTGGGAGACGGCCGGCACGCTCATATCCAGGATATCGCTCAGGTCACAGGGACAAAGGTGCTCTTCCCGGTTCAGCAGGTAGAGGATCTTCAGGCGCACATCGTTGGCTGCCAGCTTCAGGATGTCGGTTAACCGGTCAATAGACCCTTCAACTTCTTCCAGGGACTCAATACACCGGTTAATCTGGTTTAGATCGGCGACGTCACGAATACATTCTGGTTTGCTCATAGTAGTTTAGTCTATGATTAATTGTTTGTGTTATAAAGGCAACATATAATAATTATATTATTTAATTAAATACTTAAATAAAGGAGGCTTTGAAAAACCTTTTGTTGTTCTTTGATTTATTTTTTGTGGCTGAATGTTGAACTGATGCTTTTATAATCGTCAACATTTTGACCG